>CAWJAO010000012.1:0-433819 GCA_963840905.1 uncultured Acidobacteriaceae bacterium | reverse complement strand
CTGCCGTCAGCGCGTCAAGTTGTAGCTGTATTGTAGCGGCCCATCGCCGCGTCGTCAAAGGTTTGCGCCGTGCAGCGCCGCTGGGTAGTTCCGTTTCGGCGCGAAGATTTCTCACCGATTGCCTCGACCTTCGGGGCATCATTTTCGCGACCGTCGCCCGCAATAATCGGGATTGCCAGCCCGCAACGCTGGTAAACTCGATGCGATGAATTTCCACGACATCATCCGTTTCTTCCTCTCACTGAGCGTGTCGCTTCTGCTGCTCGCAACCGCGCTGGCACAAAACGAGAACGGCGGCGCCTCTTCCGCGACGAACCTTCCCAAACCGCCGGCGACCAAGCAACAGCCCGTTACCGACGACTATTTCGGCCACAAAGTCGGTGACCCCTACCGCTGGCTCGAAGACGGAAGCAGTCCGGAGACGGAGCAGTGGGTGGCGCAGCAGTTGGCCTACACACGCAGCATTCTCGACAAGCTTCCTGGCCGCGAAAAGTTGCACGACCGCATCGAGCAACTGCTCGAAATCGGCAACCTGGGCGAGACAGAGGTTGGTGGCGACTACTACTTTCACACCCGCCGCGAAGGCAAGCAGAACCAGCCTGTGCTGTATGTCCGTAAAGGCGTGGGAGGCAAAGACGAAGTACTGGTAGACGCGAACCAGCTTTCCAAGGACGGAACGGTTGCGCTCGACTGGTGGCAGACATCACACGACGGCAAGTACGTCGCTTACGGCACTTCCCCAAGCGGCTCCGAGATGAGCACGTTGCATATCATCGAGACCGCTACCAGGAAGCTCCTACCCGACACCATCGAACGCACACGAGCAGCCAGTATTGCCTGGAAGCCCGATGACAGCGGCTTCTACTACACCCGTTACCCTAAGAAGGGCGAGGTTGCAGAAGGCCAGGAGGTGTACAACCGGCACGTCTTCTATCACCCGCTGGGCGGCGATCGCGCCAAAGATCCCTCGATCTTCGGAGACGGCCGCGATCCCCAGGATTGGCCGAACATGACCCTATCGAACGACGGTCGCTGGCTCGCCATCGACGTCTCGCAGGGCTGGACCAAGACTGAGGTCTATCTCAAGGACGTCCAAGCGAACTCCGAGCCGGTACACATTACGAGGGGCAAGGATTTCCTGTATCTCGCACAGCCGTACAACGGGGATCTCTACATTCTGACCAACGAAGATGCTCCGCATTTCCGCGTCTTCAAAGCTCCGGTAACCGCGCCGACGCGCGAAAACTGGCGCGAGATCGTTCCGCAATCCGACGCGGTGCTAAAGGAGCTGCACATCATCGGCGGGCAACTGTTCGGGCTCTACGAGCAGAACGCCCACTCGCTGCTGAAGCGCTTCTCTACTTCAGGTCAGCCGCTCGGCGAAGTGGACCTCCCATCGCTGGGAACGGTTGTCGATGTCGGTGGCGACTACGACAGCACCAGCGCGTTCTACAACTTCACCTCCTTCACGGTGCCCACCACGATTTACCGCTTCGACATTCAGAAGGCGAAGAGTTCGCTTTGGGATTCGGTGCCCACCGGCATTGATACCAACAACTACGAAACCAAGCAAGTCTGGTACACGTCGAAGGACGGCACGAAGGTCCCGATGTTCCTGGTGATGCGCAAGGGGCTGAAACTTACCGGTCACAACCCCGCGCTGCTGACAGCCTACGGCGGCTTCAACATCAGTCTGACGCCGGAATTCAGCAAAGTGGTATTTCCCTGGCTCGATCATGACGGCGTGTTCGCCATGGCGAACCTGCGCGGCGGCTCCGAGTTCGGCGAGGACTGGCATCGCGCCGGCATGCTCGACAAGAAGCAAAACGTCTTCGACGACTTCATCGCCGCAGCTGAATATCTGGAGAAAGAGGGCTTTACCGACAAGGAGCGCCTTGCCATCCGCGGCGGCAGCAATGGCGGCCTGCTGATGGGTGCGGCGCTCACACAACGGCCTGATCTGTTCCGTGCGGTCATCTGCCAGGTGCCGCTTCTCGACATGCTGCGCTACCAGAATTTCCAGATCGCCAAGCTGTGGATTCCGGAGTACGGTTCGTCGGAAGATCCGAAGCAGTTCGAGTGGCTCTACGCGTACTCGCCCTACCACCACGTCAAGAACGGTACAGCTTATCCGGCTGTCTTGTTCATGACCGCCGACACCGACACGCGCGTCGATCCGATGCACGCCAAGAAGATGACTGCGCTGCTGCAGGCATACAACGGCGGCTCGAATCCGATTCTGTTGCGCATTGAACAGAAGGCTGGGCACGGCGCCGGCAAGCCGATCTCGAAGCAGGTGGAAGAGTGGACGGACATCTACTCCTTCCTTTTCTGGCAGTTAGGGATGACGCCTTAACTGATAACAACGAGGTGCGCAGCCCCCGCCAAGGTTGAATACGTTCAAGTCAACACTGTGATCTCGGGGTGCACCGAATTAGCGGCATTCGCCCTAGTTCGGTGAGACAATAGGTTATGACTTATTATCGAGTTGAATTTCCGGTCGGGACGCCAAAGCCTCATCACCCCAAGCGCTTCCGCACCGAAGAAAAGGCGAAGCAGCACGCTAAGAAGGTCCTGGGAATCACCGACGAAGTAGGATTGGCGTCGAAGATCACCATTCTCCCCGTCAGCCGGGATGAGATGCCGCTATCATGACCTGCCCCAACTGTGGAGGCGAACTGTCGAAAGTCTGGCAGCCTCAACAGGCGGTCACCTCGATGCCTGTAGCTCCGGTGCATTGGCACTGCGGGACATGTGGCGGAGATTTCACCAGGGAGCAGTTGCGACCGCAGCCGGAACGGCACGCGGAAGCTCCGGCACACGGACCCAGTCTCCCCTGAGAAGTTCGCGCCGAGCAAGTTGGGGACGCGAGAATCGCTGAGCCGGCCTCGCTTCAAAACCGAAGTGTCATTGACCCCGCTTCCTCCGGCATGTTATAAAAACTCGCCTTTTGTGCTGCGCCTGTGGTGTGCCTAAATTGCACAAAAACGGGTGCAAGTGTTCCCGACGCGGCCAAACCTCAGCACTTCTGTCTTGAAGTGGAAGCGCGTTTCCGGGATTCCAGCAGGTCCATGCATGGTTTTTTCTGGCGATCTGCAAAGACGCGAGCTAGAGCCCTGTACGCCTGACCTGCCGGGCGGTATCGATCTCATGGAAACGCTGTCTGCGATCTATCGTGGATGAGCGGAATAAACCTAACGTCATTTTATGGGTGCGCCTCGAAACGGGTGCGGCCCATCGGAGGAATCATATGCACACATGGCTCGCCGCCTCGCGGCGGCTGTCATCGCTAAGAAGCTCGGCCAGGTTGCTCACCGCCGCGCTGACCTTGTTCCTGCTGAATTCCGCAACGGCATTCGCTCAGCCAAGTGAGGCGGGCGGCGAAGCTACCCTGCAATTGCCCGATCTTTCGTCGGTCAACTTCCTTGGGATGACGGGCCACAACCTGCTCCTGATCGGCCTCCTTTTCTGCGCCTTCGGCCTCCTCTTCGGGCTGGCCATCTACATTCAGCTCAAGAACCTTCCCGTGCACCGCTCCATGCGGGAGATTTCCGAGCTGATTTATGAGACCTGCAAGACGTACGTGGTCACCCAGGGCAAATTCCTGATGGTGTTGTGGGCGTTTATTGCCGTCGTCATCGTGGCTTATTTCGGATGGCTGGCGCCGGTCCCCGGCAAACCAGTCTCGGTAACGCTGCCGGTCATTCTGCTGTTCAGCATTGTCGGTATCTGCGGCAGCTACGGTGTGGCATGGTTCGGTATCCGGGTAAACACCTTTGCCAACTCGCGGACGGCATTTGCCGGTCTGGCCGGCAAGCCGTACCCCATCTACGCTATCCCGCTGAAAGCAGGCATGAGCATCGGCATGATGTTGATCTCGGTCGAACTACTCATCATGCTCTGCATTCTCCTGTTCGTTCCGGCTGACTACGCCGGGCAGTGCTTCATCGGCTTCGCCATCGGCGAATCGCTGGGCGCAGCGGCGCTGCGTATTGCCGGCGGCATCTTCACCAAGATTGCAGATATCGGCTCCGACCTGATGAAGATCGTTTTCAAGATCAAGGAAGATGATGCTCGCAACCCTGGCGTCATTGCCGACTGCACGGGCGACAACGCGGGTGACTCCGTTGGTCCCAGCGCCGACGGATTCGAAACCTACGGTGTCACCGGCGTGGCCCTGATCACGTTCATCCTGCTGGGTGTCACTCCCGCGGTATTCATCCATGGCGGAATGGCTCCTGACGCTGCAGCCGCCATGGCCTCAAAAGTCCAAGTCCAACTGCTGGTCTGGATCTTCGTCATGCGCGTCATGATGCTGATCTCTAGCACGGTTGCATATTTCTTGAATGAAGCCGTCGCCAAGGCGCGCTACGGCAACGCCACCGAGATGAACTATGAAGCTCCGCTCACCTCGCTGGTATGGCTCACGTCCATAATCTCCATCGTATTGACCTACATCGTGTCGTACCTGATCGTCCCGGTCCTGGGTGGCGATTCCACGCAATGGTGGAAGCTGGCCACGATCATCTCCTGCGGCACCTTGGCGGGAGCCATCATCCCTGAACTGGTGAAGGTGTTCACCTCCACGAATTCAGGACACGTGAAGGAAGTGGTCACCTCGGCCGAAGAAGGCGGCGCATCTCTCGACATTCTGTCCGGTCTCGTAGCAGGCAATTTCTCCTGCTACTACCTAGGCTTCACCATGGTGCTGCTGATGAGCATCGGCTACTACGTGAGCACCTATGGGCTGGGCGGCCTGATGCTGGCCCCAGCCGTATTCGCTTTCGGCCTGGTCGCCTTCGGCTTCCTGGGCATGGGCCCGGTGACCATCGCTGTGGACTCCTACGGCCCGGTCACCGACAATGCACAATCGGTGTACGAACTCTCGCTGATTGAGCAGGTGCCGAATATCGAGAGCGAGTTGAAGCGCGACTACAACATCGACGTCAACTTTGAACGCGCCAAGCACATGTTGGAAGAAAACGATGGCGCGGGCAACACCTTCAAAGCCACCGCTAAACCGGTGCTGATTGGGACCGCCGTCGTCGGCGCGACCACCATGATCTTCTCCATCATCATGGCGCTCACCCACGGCTTGACAGAAAACGTGGGCAATCTCTCGCTGTTGCACGCTCCCTTTGTGCTCGGCCTGATCAGTGGAGGCGCCATCATCTACTGGTTCACCGGTGCTTCCATGCAGGCGGTGACCACCGGCGCCTACCGTGCGGTGGAGTTCATCAAAGCCAACATCAAGTTGGAAGGCGTCGAGAAGGCGTCTGTTGAGGACAGCAAGAAGGTCGTGGAAATCTGCACGAAGTATGCGCAGAAGGGCATGTTCAATATCTTTCTGGCGGTGTTCTTTGTGACCCTGGCGTTCGCGTTTGTTGAGCCGTTCTTCTTTATCGGCTACCTGATCGCGATTGCCATCTCCGGCCTGTACCAGGCAATGTTCATGGCCAACGCCGGCGGCGCATGGGACAACGCCAAGAAGATTGTCGAGGTCGAACTGAAACAGAAAGGCACAGCGCTGCACGACGCGACCGTCGTCGGTGATACGGTTGGCGATCCGTTCAAGGACACGTCGTCGGTTGCCATGAATCCGATCATCAAGTTCACCACGTTGTTCGGATTGCTGGCGGTAGAACTGGCAGTGAGTCTGACGGCGAGCAAGGGATCGGGCTTCAGCCACGTGTTGGCGCTCATCTTCTTCGCCATATCGTTCGTCTTCGTTTACAAGTCGTTCTACGGCATGCGGATCGTCAAAGCCGCAGCCTGATCGCGACACCATCAACTGCAAGCGCCATCCCTCTGGGGATGGCGTTTTGCCTTTGGGGAGACTATGCCGGTGTCCGTCGTTTGCGCACCTTTGACCTTGTCGTCCCGAGCGGAGCGAAGCGGAGTCGAGGGACCTGCGGTTCCGCCGGCGTCGTTACAAAGGCATATTTCAAGGCGCTGCTGGAGTGCCTGACCCCGACCAGTTATACTGCCCGCCATGCGCGAATTGCAGCGTCAAGTCGAGTCTCTCTATGCGATGGGGGCGGATGCCGCCGCGTCTCCCGGTGCTGGCGAGGTCTTCTCGCAGTTCCGCGACGCCCTGACTGCGGGCACGATTCGCGCTGCCGAAAAGACCGATGGCCGCTGGCGCACTAATGAGTGGGTAAAGCAGGGCATCCTGCTAGGCTTCCGCATCGGCAAACTGGCTGAGAGCGGAGACCCGCAGGTGCTCGCGTTCGTTGACAAGGACACTTATCCGATTCGCCACTTCACAGCCGGCGATCGGGTGCGAGTGGTGCCCGGCGGGTCCTCTGTGCGCGCCGGGGCCTATGTAGCGCCATCCGTGATCTGCATGCCGCCGATGTTCGTTAACGTCGGCGCCTATGTTGATGAGGGCGCCATGATCGATTCGCACGCCCTGGTCGGCTCCTGCGCCCAGGTGGGCAAGCGAGTGCATATCAGCGCGGCCGCGCAGATCGGGGGTGTGCTGGAGCCGATTAACGCCTCGCCAGTCATCATTGAGGACGATGTATTGATCGGCGGCAATTGCGGCGTCTATGAAGGTACGCAAGTCGGCTCGTGCGCCGTGCTCGGGGCGGGCGTGATTCTGACGCGGTCGACTCCCCTGTTCGATACCGTTCGTGGCGAAATCTATCGAGCGACGGCAACAGAACCGCTCCGTGTACCCGATGGAGCGGTAGTCGTGCCGGGCTCGCGCGCGATAACCAAAGGCAAAGCCGCGGAGTGGGGTCTGTCGCTGTACACACCGGTCATCGTGAAATACCGTGATGAGCGGACCGATCGCGGAGTGGAATTGGAAGATATGCTGCGGTAGCCCTTCACCTTATGACGCCTCCCGCCAGCAAACAACGGCAAAACATCGCGCTGCTGATCGCCAGTATAGTGGCGTTGGCTGCACTGTTGTGTTGGCGCTTCGCCGGACCGCCTACCTTACTCCTCCCCGTTCTCCGCTGGGTCGCACTGGCTGCCCTCGTCCTGTATGGCTGCTTCCGCCGCACGCTTACCGCCTGGATTTTCATCGCCATGCTGCTGGGCGCGGAGATTGGTCACGACTTTCCCAACGTAGCGACCAACCTGCGGGTGCTGGCGCTGATTTTCCTCCGGCTGATCAAGACCATCATCGCGCCGCTGATCTTCGGGACCCTGGTGGTGGGTATCGCGGGTCACTCTAACCTTCGCCAAGTCGGCCGGCTCGGACTTCGCTCCATCATCTTCTTCGAGATTGTCACTACGATCGCGATCTTCCTGGGACTCGCAGCGATCAACATCAGCAAGGCCGGAGTTGGCGTCCAGTTACCCGCCGCGCCCGCTGGCGAGACCGTCCCGGTCAGCAAGCTCAGCGCGCAAGACACCATCCTGCACATCTTCCCCGAGAACATTGCGAAGTCAGTGGCTGACGGCGCGGTGCTGGAGGTTGTCGTCTTCAGCCTGATCTTTGCCGTCGCACTGGCCATGATCAGCGAGCCAAAGCGCCGCCCCCTGCTGGCTTTTTGCGAGAGCCTGAGCGAGGTGATGTTCAAGTTCACCAACATAGTGATGTACATGGCGCCCTTGGGGGTGGGGGCGGCCATAGCCTACACCGTGGGACATAGCGGACTCGGGGTAATCGGCAGCCTGGTCAAACTCCTGCTCACACTGTACGCCGCGCTAGTTGTTTTCATTCTCGTAGTTCTGCTGCCGGTTGCGCTTCTGTTCCGTGTGCCGCTGCGCCGCTTCCTTAAAGCGGTCGCGGAGCCGGTAACGATTGCCTTCGGCACCGCCAGCTCCGAGGCTGCCCTGCCCCGCGCCATGGAGGCAATGGAAGCTATCGGCGTTCCGCGCCAGATTGTCGCGTTCGTCATCCCCACCGGCTACAGCTTCAATCTCACCGGCAGCTCGCTCTATCTCAGCGTCGCTGCTATTTTCGTCGCCCAAGTCTCCGGTATCCATCTATCGCTGGGACAGCAATTGCTGATCATGCTAACGCTGATGCTGACCAGCAAAGGTGTTGCCGGGGTCTCGCGAGCGGCGCTGGTTATCCTGCTGGCGACCGCCAGCTCCACCGGACTTCCCACGGAGCCGGTGTTTCTGCTGCTGGGCGTTGATCAACTGCTTGACATGGGCCGCACCGCGGTCAACGTCCTGGGAAACTGCCTGGCGGCGGTGGTGATGGCTAAGTGGGAGGGCGAATTCGGCGTTGAGGCCCCGTCGCCGACAGTCAAGGAAGCGGTGCTGCTGTGAGACGGGGCCGATGTCAATGACTCATCCGGACGCTCCGAAACGGCACACGAAGGAGACGGATTTCCGCCTGCGCGGAACCGAAGTGTCGCGGGTTGAGGCCTTCAGCGACGTGGTCTTCGGCTTTGCCTTGACCTTGCTGGTGGTATCGCTCGAGGTGCCGCACACTTTCGATCAGTTGCTTGCTGACATGAGTGGTTTCGTGCCGTTTGCCATCAGCTTCGCTATCCTGGCGCAGGTCTGGTGGGTCCACCATGATTTCTTTCGGCGTTATGGTCTGCAAGACAGCACGACCATTGTGCTCAACTTCATTCTCTTGTTCGTGATCCTGTTTTACGTCTATCCCATAAAATTTCTCTTCAACCTGATATTTGAGGAGGCGACCGGGCACCGCGGCGTACTCCTGCCAAACGGACAAATCCAACCCTTCATCTCAACCGGCCAAGGCCCGTTACTAATGATCATCTATACCCTTGGCTACGCGACCGTCTTTCTCATCTTCACTCTGCTTTACGGCCACGCGTGGCGAAAGCGGGGTGAACTGGAACTGAACCGGATCGAAGCCTACGACACCCAAACCAGTATCTTCGAAAATGCAATGATGGCTTTCGTCGGAATGCTTGCTGCTGCTGTGGCAGCCTTGTTGCCCGCAAACAAAGCAGGGCTGGCAGGCTTTGTCCTGTTCCTGGTAGGTGTCGGAAGGTCAGTCATTGGCGCGCGTCGCGGGGCCGGACGGCGGAAGCTGGCGGCGTCGCTGCCCGGCCCTGATTCGCGGGCAACCTCTACGCCATGACTATGATTTTTGACCGGCCCACCTCCGGTCACTTGAAACCGATTACACCGACTTGCTAGCCGGCAGCGGGATTGCGGTTGCTCCCTGCTGCATCCGCATTTGCATGTGCTTCTGGCGAAAGTGTCCGACGGCGCGTTCTCCCCAGACCTTCACGAAGTAGTAGTTCAGACCGCCGCCAATCACCGAGCTGACCACCGGAATGAGGCGGGCGGTCCACTTCTCCACAATTTCCGCGCTGGCGCTCACCGCGATCCGCTGAATGACCTTGGGGACGAACTTGGAAACGAACTGCTTCTCCAGTAACTCGCGGCTGATGTCCACCCCCGCGGCACTGGCAGCCGCCACCCACAGCTCGGCCTCTTCTTCTTCGGTGTTGTACGGGAAGCCGTAAATCAAGCTGAGCTTCTGGATCATGCGCATGGTGATGGCAGACAGGATGCCGAGATCGGGGATGACGGTAAACATGCCGCCCATACCAAGGCCGGCGCCTTCTACGGCGGCCAATCGCACGTGGGAGCGGATGGTCTGCTCGGCAATCCGGTCCAGGATTTCGGGATCCACCGAGTACACGCCGGAGTAGGTCAAAGCCGGGAGGTTATACGCCATGCGCAGGTGTTCCATGTACTTCTTGGGATCGACCTTCACGGTTGTGTAGGCTCTCATGAAGGCGGTTCGGACAGCAGCCTCCACGCCCCGCCTCATCAACGATTTCTTCGCTTTGTTTGCCATAATCGCTCGTACTAGTATAGGCGCGTTCTGCCGCTTCACGGGTTTGGGCCGCCCAACTCTCCTTACGCTCCTGTGCTAGCATCGGAAGTTGCAGATGCCAATCGGAAAACTCCAGGTTGTACCCCTAGGCGGACTCGGCGAATTCGGCATGAATTGCATGGCGATTCGCTGGGCCGACGACATTATCGTCGTCGATGCCGGACTCATGTTCCCCGAAGCCGAGTTGCTCGGCGTAGACATCGTGGTCCCCGATATCACCTACCTGATCGAGAACCGCGCCCACGTGCGCGCAATTGTTCTTACCCACGGCCACGAAGATCACATTGGCGCTCTGCCCTGGATCATCTCCGAGCTCAACGTCCCGGTCTACGGCACGGAATTCACCTTGGCCTACGTGGAAGGCAAGCTGGAAGAGCACGGACTGTTAGATGCCGCCGTGCTCAACGAGATCAGCCCCGGCGAGCGCTTCAAGATCGGCCCGTTCACGATCAATCCCATCCAGGTCACACACAGCCTGGTGGACTGTGTGGCGCTGGCCATTCATACGCCCCTTGGAACCCTGATCCACACCGGCGACTTTAAGGTCGATCCCACACCGACGGACAATCGTCTCTTTGACCTGCATTCCTTTGCGGAGTACGGCAAGGAAGGCGTGCTGGCGCTCTTTCAAGATTCAACCAACGTAGAGCGGCGCGGGTACACGCCCAGCGAACGGGCCGTGCGCGCCCGGTTCCAGGAGATTTTCTCGCGTGCCGAACGTCGCCTGTTCATCTCTTGTTTCTCGTCTTCCATCCATCGCATCAAGTTGACCATGGAACAGGCCTTCGAGAATGGCCGCAAGGTCTCACTGGTCGGCCGCTCCATGATGGAGTCGGCCGAGATCGCACAGGACCTTGGATACATCGACGCCCCCGACGGGTTGCTTATTCATCCCGCCCAAATTCGCGACTTCCCGCCGGAGAAGGTCTGCGTACTCATCAGCGGCACTCAAGGCGAGCCCATGTCAGCCCTGTCGCGGGCAGCGGTTGACAATCATAAGCACGCGCGCATTCAACCCGGCGACACGGTGGTGTTGTCGTCGCGCATCATTCCCGGCAATGAGAAGGCGATTTACCGGGTGGTAGACCATCTGTTCCGCCGCGATGCGCACGTCATCTACGATGACGGTTCTTCGCCTCCAGTGCACGTCAGCGGGCACGCCAGCCAGGAAGAACTCAAGCTCATCATCAACCTGGTAAAGCCGCGATATTTCATTCCCATCCATGGCGAGTATCGCCAGCTCAAGTTGCACGCCGAAATGGCAGCAGCAATGCACAACTCGGTCGGCAAGGTCATCATGATTGAGAGCGGCGACATTCTTGAATTCGATGAGATGGGCGCGCGCAAAGCTGGACGGATCGCCGTGGGCCGTGTCTGCATCGACTCCAACTCCATGGGCGATGTAGTGGAAGACTTGGTGATCCGCGATCGCCGTCATCTCAGTGAGGACGGTATTGTGTTGCCCATCATCGCCATCAACAAGCTGACGGGCAAGGTGGAAACGCCGCCTGAAATCGTTATGCGCGGTTTCTCCGCCAGCACCAACGAGGATGGCTTCCTCGATCAAGCGCGCCAGGCGGTAATGAACACCCTGGAGTCGTCGAGCGATGAAGAGAAGCGCGACTACGGCATGATCAAGGAAAAAATTCGCCAGGACCTGAAGCGCTTCATCGTGAAGAATACGTCGCGACGGCCGCTGATCATGCCGGTAATCCTGGAAATCTGATTGAGACTGCGGCTTCGATGACCACTGTCCCCTGGCAAGGTCGCAATCCATCGCATACGGCGCGCCTTCTCGCCTGGTTTCTGTTGCTACTTCCTGTTGCCGTGGTCCTCGTCTATCCGTTGGCACGGAACTATCTACAGGCAGCGTCGCTATTGCAGCGCATTTCCGACTCCAATGCCGGCGGATGGCTCGCCAACTACGGAGTACATCCGGTCGATGTGCGCGACACGACTTTCACCTTTGCCGGGAGGTCAATTCCTGCGCGGGTTTACATGCCACGTGCAGTCGGATCCGCTCCTGGCATCGTCATTGTCCACGGTATGCACCGAATGGGCATGGACGGCCCTCGCCTGGTGAACTTTGCTCGTGCCTTTGCGTCCAGCGGGTTCTTTGTGATGACGCCGCAAGTCCCAGGGATCGCTGACTATCGCGTAGAAGGAGAATCTGCCGACCTCATCGGCGCGGCGGCGCAAGGCTTCGCGCAGGACCTCAAAACGCCCAAGGTCGGCATCCTGGCGATCAGTTTTTCCGGGGGCCTGTCTCTGCTGGCCGCCAGCAATCCTCAATACTCCCGATCGATCGCGTGGGTGGCTTCGGTCGGAGGCTACGACAATCTCTCTCATGTTCTACATTTCTATGCTACCGGCGAGGCGGTCCGCCCCGACGGCTCTTTCGAGCACATGCAACCGCATGAATACGGTCCTCTGATTGTCATTTACGATGAACCGCAGGATTTTTTCGCTTCACAAGACGTCAAGGCAGCCCACGATGCTCTTAAGTTGCTGCTCGCCGAGCAAGGCGAAGCGTCCGAGGTGCTGACCAACACCATGACGCCAGACGATCAGCAAATCATGCAACGCATCTATCACAAGCAGCGCGAGAGCTTTGCGCCGGCAATCCTGGCCGAAATCGAAAAGCGTGGCGGTGAACTCGCAGCCGCGTCTCCCGCAGGCCACCTCCAGTCGTTGCGCGTCCCCGTCTTTTTGCTGCACGGCTCCGACGACGTCGTCATCCCGCCAACAGAAATGCTGTGGCTGCAACGTGACGTTCCGGACAAGTATTTGCAAGATGCGTTATTCAGTCCAGCAATTGGCCACGTTGACCTTGGCGTGAAAATCAAGTTGCGCGATCGGCTGGCCCTTGTACACTGGATGGCACTGATGATGCGCCAGGCACGAGCCTCCGGTGACGGACAGGACCCAACGCACCTGCCCGCCGGATTATGGCTCGCAGCGACAGCACCCTGAATCCAGCCATGGTAACGCTCGAACAGATCCAGCTCGCACAGAAACGGCTGCGCGGCGTCGCAGCGCGCACACCGCTCATTTCCTACTTCCCTCCCGCCCGCAAGCAGAACCCGGCAGCGGAAGCGAACTCTTCCGGCGAAACCGCAAGCGGGCAGCTGTGGCTCAAGGCCGAGAGTCTGCAGCCCATCGGCTCCTTCAAGCTGCGCGGGGCTTACAACAAAATCGCATCGTTGAGCAAAGAAGAGCGCGAGCGGGGCGTGATCTCCTATTCCAGCGGCAATCACGCGCAGGGAGTCGCCTACGCGGCACGAACTCTGGGCGTGCGAGCGGTCATCGTAATGCCACGCAATGCGCCCAAAATCAAGGTAGACAGCACCGCCGCGTTGGGCGCGGAGATTGTCACCGTCGGTCCAGCCAGCGGGGAACGCTTGCGGAAGGCCGAAGAACTGGCGCGGCAGCACGGCTACATGATCGTGCCTCCATACAATGATGAGCAGATCATCGCCGGACAAGGCACCGTCGGGATCGAGATCCTGGCAGACTGCCGCGATGTCGATCTCGTGCTGGTGCCGGTCGGAGGAGGAGGGCTGGTCAGCGGCGTTTCGGCTGCCGTAAAGCTCAGCGGCTCCAAAGCAAAGGTGATTGGAGTAGAGCCGGAATTGGCCAACGACGCGCAGCAAAGCTTCCGCAAGGGCAAGATCGTGGAGCTCTCGGCCGAGCGCGTCTCCAGCACGCTGGCTGACGGCCTGCGCACGCAGTCCGTCGGGCCGTTGAACTTCGAGCACATCCGGTCTTTCGTGGATGACGTGATCAGCGTAACCGAAGACGAAATCCGCACTGCGATGCGACGGATGGTCACCAGCGCGCGCATTGTTGCTGAGCCGAGCGGTGCAGTTACGTTTGCGGCCTGGCTGTTTCATAGCGACGAGCTGCCCGAGTCGAAGAAAGCGGTCGTAGTTGTCAGCGGAGGAAACGTCGAGCCGCAACTGCTGGCCCAGGTACTGACCGAAGAGGGCTGATACCACAACCGATTAACGAATTGCTTTGTATCAGTCATGATCGTTTTGTATCAGGGCATGGCTCAGCCATGCAGCAACCGGCTCAATAGGAGTAATAAGTTGCTTCATAGACATTCATGGTGCTGCTTTCTTTTTCTGGGCTTCATGCTCGTTTTCTCCGCGTCGCTGCTCGCCGCTGAACATGGTGTTATGCTGCGCGACGGTGTCATCTACATTTCTCCGGACACCTCCGCAGCCAAGCTGTCGAACATCAGTCGCGGACGTGAGGTTGCTATCATCGAGCGGACGCCGGGCTGGGTCCATGCCGTGGGCACGGTTGACGTGGTAACCAACATCGAAGTTGGAAGCGACGAGCAGAGCGACCGCAATGTTACCGGCTGGATTGTAGACAAGGGAGTCATCACGGCGACCACTCCCGATGGCGATAAGATTCTTTTCGGTGAAGCGTTTGACTCCGAAATGGAAGCCAGCCGTCGGGGCGGGCGTCGCGGAGCTGCGCAGGACGCGATGCGCCTTTACGCTCGCATCGCCGAATACTTCCCCGCTTCCTCACTGGCCGCCGAATCGCTTTATCGCAGCGCCGACATCCGCTGGCAACTCGAGGCCGCAGACCAAGCCACGCGTCCCTCGGCAAAGATGCGCGATCCTGCGTTGCGACTCCCCATCGACGAAGAACACATGAAGCGAGTGATGAAGAAGTTCCCTGGCACCAAATGGGCCGATCTGGCTGCCTATCACTTGATCGACAACAAACTCTGTGGTGAGTGGGAGGCGCAGGCGCAGTGTCCCGAGAAAGAAGCCGAGATCTATCTGAAGTATGCCAACGAACGTCCGCAGTCTCCCAAGGCGGCAGAGGCGCTCTACAAGGCCGCCTGGCGCTATTCGGCGCTGATCGTGATCTACAAGACCGACAACCAGGCCAAGAAGGCCGACGATTCCGCCGCGCGGGCCACCAGCGTTGCCAAGAAACTGGTATCGCAATACCCCAACGACGAAGACTGGTCGAATCGGGGAGAACGTCTGTTATATATGGTGCAGAACAATATCCCCACATTTGGGAACAGTGTTGAGTAGTTGCGACCCCGGAAGCGCTGTCGGCAGAACGTTCCATCAAGGCGTGCTTCACCCACTTCCACAAGGCGTGCTTCAAACGTAGAGTGCTCGCGGAGGCGATTTGAACGACTACCTGTTGTCTGTTCTGCTGGGCGTAATTGAAGGTTTGACCGAATTTCTTCCTGTCAGCTCGACAGCGCATTTGCGCATTTCCGAGGCCTTTCTCGGCGTCGATCTCGGCAATGGTTACTGGAAGATGTTCTCCATTGTCATCCAGTTGGGCGCGATCCTGTGCCTTCCCATCTATTTTCGAAAGCGCATTATCGAGTTCGTGCATGACTTTCCGCAAGGTAAGCGCGGCGACCGTACGGTCATCAATCATCCGCTAACCCTGACCCTCATCGCTTTCGTCGTTACTGCCATTCCTGCATTCCTGCTGACCAAAATCATCGGGAAACACCTGGAGAGTCTTCCCCTGATGGCTTGGGCCTTGATCATCGGGGGCGTCATCATGTGGATCGTTGACGCCGTTTACGAGCGCTCGAAACATACGGCCTTCGCGCGGGGCAAGCTCACCGATGACATGGAACAGATGTCGGTGGGCCAAGCCATCTGGATTGGCTTCTGCCAGATATTCTCCGCGGTCTTTCCCGGCACTTCGCGTTCCATGTCAACCATAACCGGCGGTGAACTGGCCGGCATGAGCCGCCCTGCAGCACTGGAGTTCTCCTTCTTTCTCTCCATCCCGACCATGGTGGTCGCGACGTTTTATGACCTGTTCAAGTCGCTGCGCCCGCACCACGGCGAACCCAGCGCCATCGGTTCCATGCCCAGCGACGCCCACTCCTGGGTCGTGTTGGCCATCGGCTTCGTGGTGTCGTTCATCGTCGCCTACGGAGTAGTAGCGTGGTTCATGAGTTGGGTCCGCACCCGCGGCTTCACGGTATTCGCCATCTACCGAATTCTGCTGGGGGGCTGCGTCTTGTGGTGGATCGCACGTCTGCCGGATAAAGCTTGTACGACGATGCGGCTATAGTCGAAGGGAGATCGCAACGGCAATCGCGACAAGGTTCCACTCGAACTGACTGGCCGAGCGGCAGGCGTCGGGACTCGCGTCTTCAACTTCCAGGTTCGGAACGTCATCCCTCGCTTTTTGCAGCCTCCGGACGCCTACGAAGATTTTCGATCAGGATATGCACGCTCAGCACCAGCACCCAGAGCGGCAATACCATCGGGATCCATACCCTGACTCCAACGCTCAGCAGGAGCACGAGGGCCAGGACGAAGCCGAGCAGCGCCATCCAGCGCGGAACAATCCGGGTTCGCAGCGAGATGGTGCAGATCGAGGTCATGAATAGCCCCGCCATCTTCATGGCATACACGTGCAATTGACTAATGGTGAGGCGGCCAAGGGCGTAGGCGCTGGATCCGGCAAGGACCTCCGGCCCGCTGCCGATGATCCTGACCACGCCTCCCGCAACCGTGGCCGCGGTAAAGGTCATGGCAATGAACAGCAGTCCGCTGCCAAAGAAAACAGTGGAGAAGAAGCGGTCTTCCAGCTCCCCTAAGCGGTCCCGTATCACGGCAATGAACCACAGGAAGGCAATGCCGGCGAACGGCAGAAGGTTCAAAGCGAGTGAGATTGTCTTCATATGAGCGGCGACATCCTTTGCCGGCGCCAGCGGATTGGCGGGTATGGACGTCCAGATAAGCAGCTGGCTGGTCATCAGTAAGAGAGAAAACAGGATGCCGGCAATCGCCGCTGCACGAGGTGTCTTCAAGCGCTGACGAATCAACGCGGATTCTTGATTCATTCTTTCCCTCGATATACTGGCTCAATTCCGGGAAAATGAAATGTCGGGCGATGGCATGAGTTTACACTCCCGCGCCTTGATCCTTTGGAGCTGGCAATCATGGAGCTGACCTCCCGCCTCTGACCCTTGACCCCTGCCTACCCCTCCCCCTGCCATGTGCAAAATATTGAAAACAATCGACCGCTCCAAAAAATTCCCCGCAAAATATTGCATTCAAATGACTTATAGGCAAAATATTGAAACGCAATGACTTACACGAAATAGCCCGGCAGGCGCGGTCTGGCAGTTCCAGGCGATTCATTCCCTACCCAGAGCCGTGGTCCCCAACGAACGCCTTCTTGCGTTTGTCGGGGCGGCCGAGGACACAAATGGGCAGGAGCGCCGGGCGTGGCGGATCCTGCCCTACACCGAAAGTATGCGTCTGCTCTCCCACGCGGTCAAGTTACGAAGGTATCAATGGGCGATCCTATTTTGTTTCCGCTCCCGGAATGGGAATTGCCCTTCGCTCGTCGTGGTTGATTATCTCGACGGAGTGCAGCCCCGGCGGCTCGAAGCTAAGGAAGCATGGGCGCATACGCGCACGATTCCCAGTGCCAAGCTCTGCCAAGCTCTTCTCGAACCGCCCGGCTTGCAAGGACGGAATCAGAATAGCCTCGCACTACATCATTGGACCGGAACCGCCTCATGAAATTCTCGCGCCGATCTTTTGCCGGACTTGCTGCGGGAGCTGCGGCATCCCTGGCACTGCCCACCTCTGCCGAATCCAAGTCCACCGAACAAGCGCCCGCCAGTCTGCCACCGTCGATCGCCAAATTGAAATCGCGAAAGAGCGAAGCCGTCCCCATCAGTGCGGAAGAAATGCGTGCACGGGCTGAACGGGCCCGGCAATTGATGGCTGCAAACAAGCTGGAGGCAATTTTCGTCAGCAGCGGCAGTTCTCTGCCCTACTTCAGCGCGGTGCAGTGGTGGCCGAGCGAACGTCTTTTTGCCATGGTATTACCTGCCAAAGGCGAGCCGTTTTTCGTGTGCCCGGCATTCGAAGAGGACCGGGCCCGGGAACAATTGGCGAATGGCCCCTTCGGCGCCCACGCTGACGTTCGCACCTGGCAGGAGGACGAAGACCCTTACAGCCGGGTAGCACAAGGTTGCAGCGACCTGGGCATTCGCACCGGGACCTTGGGGATCGAGGAGAAGACTCCGTTTGTGTTCAGCAACGGAGTGGCGGCGGCTCTGCCGGCGCTGCGGATCGCCAGCGCGACTAGCGTGACAGCGGGCTGCCGTATGGTCAAAAGCGACCACGAAATTGCGCTGATGCGACTGGCTGCGCAAGTGACCCTGGCCGCCTATAAGGCTGCTTATCAGGCGCTACAGGTTGGCATGACGCAGTATCAATTCGCCGACCTCGTGAAGGAGGCACATCAGCAGCTTGGGTTCAGCGGCGGCGCCGACGTGCAGGTGGGGGAGTATTCGGCGATGCCGCACGGATCGGTGCATCCGCAGCAGGTACGGCAGGGAACCATCCTGCTGATGGATGGCGGCTGCACCGTTGAGGGCTATGCGTCAGACATCAGCCGGACGTTTGTCTTGGGCAAGGCCAATGACAAGATGAAGCGTGTCTTCGACATTGTCCATCGCGCCCAAAGTGCGGCTTTGGCGACGGCGCGTCCTACCGTGGCTTGCGAGTCCGTCGACGCAGCGGCACGCAAGGTTGTTGTGGATGCAGGATACGGCCCTGGCTTCAAATACTTCACCCATCGGGTTGGTCATGGAATGGGCCTTGACGGGCATGAATGGCCGTACCTGGTGCACGGCGACAAGACACCCTTGCAGCCGAATATGGTCTTCAGCGACGAACCGGGAATCTACATCCCCGGAGAGTTTGGTGTGCGGCTTGAAGACGACATGCACATCACCGCCGGCGGGGCAGAGCTGTTCACTCCGCAGAGTCCGTCTCTGGAAGACCCCTTCGGGGCCTCCTAGCATCGCATACCGACCGCTTTCGCAAGATCACGGGGCTCGGATGAGGACGCTAGAAGAGCAACAGGCAAGGCGCTATTTCTGGTCACGATGGCCCACCTTTCTGGGATAATTTATTCGGCTCTGGCGTATTTGCACCTCACGCCGCTGAACGCAGCGTCTTGAGGGGCCCGCACTGGTCGATTCCTGGCATCACGCTGATTCGTTTGCGGCGGGTTGGACGCGAATGTGTGCCTGCGCTGGATGGAGCAGGCATGAACTCTCGCAAGCGACGTGGTTCCGCGGTGCGACCGAACGCCAATATGGCATTCCTCTCGCGCGCATTTACTCCGACCGGCAACCGGCGGCTCAATGAGCTGATCGGTTTCCTGGTGCTGGTCTTCGCGGTCCTCCTTGTCCTCGCACTGGTATCGTATTCGCCGCTCGATCCCTCACTGAACACTGCGTCCACGCCCCCTGCATCGCGGCCGGCGCACAACTGGATCGGGGTCTTCGGGGCTGCTGTCAGCGACCTCGCGCTACAACTGTTCGGCGTCGCGGTATTTCTGGTCCCGGTTTTTCTGGTGCTGTACTCCCTGCGATGGTTTCGCTCGCTGCCCATCACAGCGCCTTACGTCAAGACCTTGGGTGCGATCGGGCTGGTGACGTTCTGTTCCGGCTTCGTCGGACTGCTGCCTTGGAGCCTGCGTTGGAAGGGCGCGATCCCCTCCGAAGGCCTGCTGGGTAGGATCGTCGCTGACGCGCTGATCCATTACTTCAACTTGGTCGGCGCTTACCTGGTCTGCCTGTCGGTGATCGCGGTTGCCCTGTACCTGACGACGGCGTTTTCTTTTGGAGCGATCCAAATCTGGTCGCAGACGCGTTTCGGCTTTGCCTATGCGGCGCTCGACCGCTTCGCTGACTGGCGGATGGAGCGAGCCCGCAAGAAAGCCGCTAAGGAACTGGAAAAGAAGCGCGCCGCCTCGACCAATGCCAAACCAGTCGTGACGGCGCAACTCGTTCCGAAACGCACCGCCGCACTCGATATCGCGGTTCCGGCGGCTTCGATTCCACAACCAGGGACCGCACCTCCGGCGCCGCAACCTGCGCGCTCAACATCGGGAGTAAAAAGCGGCATCGAACGGACCTTCGACGGGGATAGCGTTCCGGAAGCGCCGCCGCGATACGAAAACGTGGAGGCTCTCGACGAGATTCCCGCTGAGGACATTGCCGTCACCTCGCGCGCCGATAGTAAGCAACACGGCAAGACCACCATGCCACGGGTGGCCGGCAGCTACAAACTGCCATCGACGGCGCTGCTGCACCGCCCTGATGAGCACAGCGCCATCAATGAGCTTGAACTGAAGAACCTGGCGCAAGTGCTGGCGGAAAAATGCGGCGAGTTCGATGTTCGCGGCCAGGTCGTGCAGATCAATCCCGGCCCCGTGGTCACGACATTCGAGTTCAAACCCGAGGCCGGCATCAAGTACAGCCGCATCACCAACCTGTCCGACGACCTGTGCCTGGCGCTGCGTGCCGAGAGCATCCTGATCGAGCGCATGGCCGGCAAATCAACCGTCGGCATTCAGGTGCCCAACCACGAGCGCGAAACCATCTGGCTGCGCGAGGTAGTCGAAGCGCAGGAGTTTCTCGGATCAAAGTCGAAAATCACGCTGGCGATGGGCAAGGACATCAACGGCCGCATCGTGACCGCCGAGCTGAACACGATGCCACATCTGCTCATCGCCGGTTCCACCGGTTCGGGCAAGAGCGTGGCCATCAACGCGTTCATCATGTCCATCCTCTACAAGGCGACGCCGGAGCAGGTGCGCCTCATCCTGGTGGACCCGAAGCGCCTGGAGCTGGGCAACTACGAGGGCGTGCCGCATCTCTACACGCCCATCATCACCGAGCCCAAGCTGGCGTCGAACGCGCTGCGCAACGCGGTCCGTGAGATGGAGCGCAGGCTTAAGGTGCTGGCCGAGAAGGGCGTGCGCAACATCGACCAGTACAACCGGCTCTTTGACAACAGCACACCCAACCTGTTTGAGGATGGCAGCGAAGCACACCCGCTGCCCTACATCGTCATCATCATCGACGAGCTGGCCGACCTGATGATGCTTGACGGGCAGAATGTTGAGGCGTCGATCACTCGCTTGGCCCAGATGGCGCGTGCCGTCGGTATCCACCTGGTGCTGGCAACGCAACGGCCGTCGGTCGACGTCATTACCGGCTTGATCAAAGCTAACTTCCCCGCCCGCATGTCGTTCCGGGTGGCCACCAAGATTGACTCGCGCACGATTCTCGATGCTAACGGCGCGGAAGCTCTGCTGGGCCGCGGAGACATGCTTTACCTGCCCAGTGGATCAGGCCGGGTGCATCGCGTGCACGCGCCTTTCGTCACCGAGAAGGAAATTGCGGCGGTGGTGGAGTTCTGGCGCGCACAGGGCGAAGCCCAGTATCAGGAGCACTTCCTGCAGGCTCCTCGCGACGACAGCGAATCCGGAGGCGGGGCCAACGGAGTTGACGGCGCCGCCGACGATGATAATGACGAGCTTTTCCAGGATGCAGTCCGAATCGTCCTGGAATATGGTAAGGCCTCTACTTCCCTGCTGCAGCGCCGCCTGCGCATCGGCTACGGGCGCGCTGCCCACCTGATTGACTTAATGGAGCGCGACGGCATCGTGGGCGCGGCCGATGGCCCCAAGCCCCGCGAAGTGTTGAAGCGTCCCGACTGGCTGAGCGAAGTGGAAGACGCGCTGCGATAGCGTCGCCCTTGTAAACCCGTGCCTGACAGGGTAATCTCCGATTCGCCTTACAAGTCGCCTGCCTGGGGCGTTTACACCGTCATTGTCGCGGTGATTTGTGTGGTAATCCTGACCTTGATCGTGAGGCTGGTCACCGGACGAAAATGACCTCTTAATGTCGAGGTGGTTTTGAGCACCGGATTGTCCGGTGCTCTTTTAACAAGAAGGCCCCCATACCTTTACTCAGATGTCCTCACCCGGCTGCGCTGGTAGAAGAAAGACACAGCCAGCAGAATCGCGCCGAAGACGATGAACGCGGCGATGCGATATCCGCGCTCCAGCGTGCTGATGTCGACGAGAAATACCTTGAGCACCGTCATCGCCAGCAGGACGATCGCCTGCCAGCGAACGAACGCCGAACGCTTCCAGAAGCCGACCAGCATCAAGCCGCTGCCGTAGACCATCCATACGGCGGAATAAGCAAAATCGCGAACCGTCACGATGCTGCGGCGTTCGTCGCCTGAGTATAGCCTGCCGCCAGTTGGGGCTGGAAGTAACCCATCACCTCGAAGTGGAGGGCCAGCAGCGCCAGGAGGTTGATGCCGATGATCGCCGCTCCGGCCCACTGGCGGTTGGTCTCGCCTCCTTCGTTGCTGGCGAAATAAGCCAACAAGGCCAGTGCCCAATTGCCAACAGGTAGAGTCCGAATCGCGGATTGATCAGCAGCGGCTCGTGACCGAAAGAATCCACCGCGATTAATCGGTGCAGACGCCGAGCAGAAATGCGCCAACATGCCGAGAATGCGCAGCAGCATGCGTCGCGCTGCGATGCGCTGCCCAGAAAAGCGCTCCCGCCTTCGACAAGCCAGCCCAGCGTATTCCAGTAGCTCTCCAGCTTGAGCGGGATGGCAATCGTAAGAAAGCCGACGCCCAAGGCAAGATACAACGGGCCGAAGAGTGGATGGGCGCTTGCCTTCACGCGTTTGCAACGCCCGGGTGAGGACGAAGAACAGCACTGCAACCGCAACCGTGAGCCAAGCCAATTCAAAGCGGTAGTGCTCATTCAGCATCAGCGTAGCTGGCCGCGAAGTACGAGCTGGCATTGAGCAGCGCCAGCACCACCAGCACGTTCGGGTATCGCCGCTCCGTGGCCGATTTGCGCCCGAGAAATGGCGCTCCCGCATAGAGCAGGAAGAAGAAGCTGGCGAATGCCAACGTCGTTGCGAGCTGCGACTCGGTGTAATAACTGGATGCCCATGCCGCAAAGAGCAAAGTCGTGCCCACGAAACTGCCGAGCAGCAGCCGTTGCCAACCTCGGACGGCGACCACCCACACCGTGCCCAGGTCGAGCAGCGCCACATAAGAGAACAGTGCGATCTCGTGATTTTGATTGGTGGAGACCAGCACCGGGGTTAGGAAACCTCCCACCAGGGCGAAGGCGGCCAGTAGCTCGGAATCCTGGGCAGCGACATGGCCGCCGAGCTCGCGGTGACCAGCAGCATCGCGAGGAAAGCCGCCGTCGCCGGTAACAGGTGATAGAACTGGAAGGCCGCCCACAGCGACAGGTACAGCGCGCCAATGCCGATGGCCTTCAGGGAATACGCGAAAGTCGCGAAGCCGCGCGTGCGAAAACGTTCGCTCCACAGGATGAGCGCAATGACCGGCGACGATGCCGATAGCGACCCGCATGCCCGGTCCAATCCAATTGTTCTCGATGGCGAGCTTCAGGAAGTACGACAGCCCAACCAGCACGGCGACGATGCCGACGCGGTTCAGCCATTGGCCGCCGATGCGCGTCTCCAGCGAAACCTCGGTTTTCGGCGAGGGAGTGGCCTGAGGAATGAGCTTGCGGCGGGCGGAAGACCAGGCGGGCCGCCGGTTCGCGAGAGTCGCTCTGCGATGGGGGACTGCTCGAGCCAGGGCGGGCAGCGGTTCGGATTCCACGGGCGAAGGTGCGCTCTTCTCCGTTGTGTCAGTGGCTGCACCGGTCCGCAGTAACTGCTCCAGGTGGAAGACTCGTCGCGTGAGCTCCGCCATCTGCTGTCTTAATTGTTGCAGTTCTTCGGATTGCCTGGAATCCGTCACGCTGTGGCACCGATGGCTGGGCTTACAATACGCGAAAGTCTAAGGGCAAGCAAAGCGTCAGACAGCCGGCGCGGAACGTCGTGTTGGCACTCAGCCGTTAGCTCCAGGCTGGCGTGAACCACTGAGGGCTCGCAAGAGTCAAAGGAAATTCTTAGAAGGTGAAGGCCACTCCGCCGCGGACGCTGCGCGCCGACTGCATCAGGTACACAGTCTTGCCGTCGGGGCCGATGACCGGCACGTAACCCTGCGCCAGCAGGTTGCGGAGATCGACCAGCGCTTCCATGTTGCCCGGCATGAAATGCATGCGCGGCAAGGGCTGGCGCACGAAGAGGTTGAAGAACGGATCGGTTTGTCCCGCCGAGGCGTTGAAAAGATCAACCGATGTCAGGGTATTGTCGCCGCTGGTCCAGCGATAGGACGCGATCCACCGCGTCTTGGAGCGCGGGACGGAGCCATTGAGCCTGAGAGCAGCCGAGTGCCGCCAGCCATGTTGCAGGCTGCTGCGAACCACGTTCCAATCCACGTTGGGCTGCTCCAGTTCGAGAACGCCTCCGTAGGCGTAATCCACGGTCGCCGTGAGCGTATCGGACAGCCGGCGCTGAAACACCAAGCGAACGCCCTGGGCCTCAAGCGCGCCACCGTTGAAGCTGAAGGTCCCGGAGTAGACGTCAGGCAAAATGTCGCCGTGGATCGCAGCCAATGTCGCCGACCCCGAGCAAAGCGGGGTCCTTGACGCGATCGTTAAAGTACGCGACCTGGAGCTTGTTGTCGCCGGCGCGTTGCGAGAGCGAAACCTCGTGATGATGCGCATTCTCCAGCAGCGGCTGCGCCATCGACCATGGTCATGCGAGGACCGCTTTCGCTGAGGTCTGCCGGAGCCGAATCGAAGCCCTTGCTGGCGCGGGTGTTGGGTTCGCTGGTGGCGTAGCGATACTCGAGGATGGTATTGGATCGCCAGGTGCCAATCGACGACCGCCGAAGGACGAAACGCATTGGCTCCGTGGCCCAGGAATTGAATGTTCTGCGCCTCGCCACCAAATTGAAAGTCGAGAAGGTCGCCAATAGAGAAGCCGTCGGAATATGACATCGCCACTGCTTCCAGAGCTCCGCGATGCGGTACCGCATCGGGCGTGGCGAAGCGGCGGACAATCAAGGCAATGGTCGGAGTCCAACCTTCATTGCCGGGCCGCCTGATAGGACGCACGAACGACGCCATCAGGCGTGCCCGTTCGCATATCCGAGATTTCCCTCCAGGCCGATGGTCGCGGTATGGAACAACGAATGCTCGACATTGAAGGCCGTTCCCAAGTCCGACGCGCTGCCGTACCCTTGGCTGGTGCCGCCGGCCATAAACGCCAGCGTGCCCGTCGTCGCCTTGTCCTGGCGCCGCGGTTTCGACGACGACCGGCGATCCATCGTCGAAGCGCAGGATAGGCCGGTTGGAGTTGGAGCGCAGCGTCCACTTCCAGCTATCGTCCTCATCGTTGCCCTGTTTGAGCGTGGGGAGCATACGGACGGCTTCGAACAAGGTGTTCAGCGTGATGTTCAGGACCTTGCTGGCGCCGGCGGCGAGCGCCACGTCCTCCCGCAAGGCGGGAAGGAAGGAGGGCGCAGACACGCGCAAGTCATAGCTGCCCGGCAGCAGCCCGCTCAGGGTGAAGAAACCCTTGGCGTCGGTGTACACGACCTGGCTCTGCCCGGCAGTACCGAGCAGCTCGACCGTCGCGCCCATCTGCGCCACACCGGCCGAGTTCCTGACGTATCCGGTTATCGAACCCGGAGTGGCCCCAGCCGCTGTAACGCACAGCGCGACCACCACCGCAAACCATCCCAGTATTCGCGTCATCACTCAAACCTCCCGTCAGAGGTTCCCGGGATCACAAATACTGCGGGCGGAAATACCCGTCCGCGGGCCCGCACTTCCATCTGCCTACTCAACCGCAAATCGCACCGATGGAGCGATCTGCTGCTTGGAAATGTTGTCGTCAACTTTCACCGTCAGCTTGTAGATGCCGGGCTGAAAAGCGTTCAAGGCCAAGCTCTTCTCCAGCGTGATCTGGTCTCCCACGTTGCCCATGGTGTCCGTGGACTCCGAGGAGTGCAGCACCGACTGGTTGTTGGCCATATTCACGATTTCGTATTCAATCTTGGCGGAAGACTTCTTGGTCTTCTCGTCTGCCTGAAGATTATAGACCTGCATCCACAGATTCATGCGCTGATCGCGCTTGAAACTGGCCGGCTTTCCGTCGGGCGCGTCCAGATGCGGATAAGCGAGCTTGGTCTCGCCGATGACGAAGCTGCCGGAGCCCACATTCTTGGTGGCCACCTTCTCCATGTGGTCGGCCAGGATCATGGACGAAGACGCCAGCTTGTCTTCGTTGAATTCCGGAACCAGAACGCCGTGGCTCCAGGTTCCCACGCGGTCGCCGTTCACGTCCTTGACCACCACGTCAAAGCGGTAGCGGCCGGGGCGCAGCGGAATCGCCTTCCAGTAGAGGGAGGAATGCTCCATGGTTTTTTCCAGCAGTTCGGTGGGCACGTCCACCTGCACCGTGTCTTCGAAGGTCTGCGCGATCTTCCCGGTCATGCCGGTAACTCGCCCGAAGATATTCACCGTGCCGCGTTGAATGCCGTCCTTGCTGACGAAGGTAATGTCCTTGTTCTTGATCTGCAGGGTCACCGGAACCAGCACCGTATCGCCGGTCACCTTCACAAAGTCGGTGCGGATTTCAAACGGCATCAAGTTAACGTTGATCTTGTGGCTGACGACCTCCTCCAGGTCCTTGAACTTGACCTTGGGCGGCGTGTTGATCTTGGCCAGCATTTCGAGTTTGGTGAACTCGATTGTTGCTCTGTATCCCTGCCTCCGGACCGGGATTGGCGGCCAGAACCCGTATTGTTGATGCGCTGACCCTTATTTGCCATGCCCATCTGCTCGTAGAGGGTCAGACCGCCGTTCGGAGTGTGCAACAAAGCATCCTTCTCGTTGGGATCGATCGTCAGGTGATAGTCGCCGCACGTGCAGGTGTCGACGAATTCCAGGATGACCTCCTGGCCGACTCCCTCGAGGTAGCGATACCGCCAGTCCTCGAAAGGATAGGTCGAAGTCTCACCACCGCCTTCTTCCATCGGACGTTCGTAGCGTGCCGCCGGAGGGATGAGCGTCGATCTCGTCGGGTGGACCCCACATGATGTAAATGCGCCCGCGGTCGGTTCTCCAGCCCGGGATCCCGGCGGCGAAATGCTCGTTGGCGTAGGCGATGCGGCGGTAGTGCTCTTCCTTGAATTCGTTCTCCGGCGTGTCGGGAGTGGGATCGCGGCGCAGCCAGAACTGCTCGATAAACTGGTCGCGCTCCTCGTCGTTGGAAAGCTGTTTGAAGGCGGACATTTCCTCCGGAGTGATGATGTAACGCACGTCTTCGTTGAGCCACTTCTTGTAGGTGGAACTCAACTCCTGCTTGAGGGCCTTGGAACTCGCCTTCTTCTGCTTCTCGGTCAGAGGCCGCTTCAACGGATCGGCCTGCTGGTTGCCGGTCTGCGCCGGGCGCGGAAGCATCCGTGCCTTTCGCGGCCTGGTCTGCCGCGAGGCAGTCGCGGCCTTGGTCGCGAGCAGGCTTGCGGAGCACTGAGCTGCCGGCAGCGGAAGGAGTCGAGCTTTGGGCCACAGCCAAACCGGTGGCCAGAGCCACGGCCAAAAGCAACGAAAAGAACAGGCGAAAAACACGCAACTTCATGTGTACCAACGGACTCCTGGAGAAACACTTTGGGTTTTTAAATTGTATGTTTTTGGACGGGCGAAAGCAAGGTTGCCGAGCGCGAGATTCGCGACGTCGAAGCGCATGGAGACACTCCCGTGTCACCAACCCTCGCTCCGGACAAAAGTCGCACCCGATGTGACGAACGCCAGATGGCCTTTGCGGCGATCCAGGCGGCAGGTCGCAACGCCGCGATTCTCCCACCAACTTGCCATACCAAGAGTTGCCAACTTAGCGGCTATAATCGAGGCATCGGGAGAGTTTCGGAAACCGTCTGCCGCGCGAGCTGCTCGGCGCCGGTGTGCCATCGGCGGGCAGCGCCAGAAACGCCGAAAGTCTTTGCTCTCCAAAGGAACCTTGGGCCGTCTGACTTCGTACTACGTTGGGGAGTGGACGTGCGCCCGAGTGACGGTTTCCCAATCGAGGATCGATGAAGAACTGGAAGAAGCTCGCTCTCATTGTCGGGGGCGTGGTCGTATTGCTGGCCATTGTTGGCTTTACCGTCGAGCAGAGCCGCAAGGGCGTGGTGACGGTGCAGACCGGCAA
This sequence comes from uncultured Acidobacteriaceae bacterium, assembly GCA_963840905.1. GTDB lineage: Bacteria > Acidobacteriota > Terriglobia > Terriglobales > Acidobacteriaceae > Bog-257. Next base: position 406,079 of record CAWJAO010000012.1, on the reverse strand, counting down.
GGTCGTTCGCGAAGACTTGACGTCGGTGGTGACCGCGTCGGGTGAGATCAAGCCCAAGGTGCAGGTCAACATCGGCTCCCAAACGATGGCCAAGATCACGCACTTGTATGTCAAGGAAGGCGATCGGGTCAAGAAGGGGCAAATGCTGGCCATGCTGGACAACGTTCAGCCCGCGGCCGACGTTTCCGCCAACGACTCGGCCCTGAACGCCGCCCGCACCGACGCAGTTGCCGCACAGGCGGCGGTCAATACGGCGGCAGCCGACCTGAATTCCGCCGAGGCCGAGTTCGAACACGCCAAGCTCGATTACGATCGAAACAAGATCTTTGTACGACGCCCAATTGATCGCCAAGTCCGACTACGATACCAAGAAAGCAGCCTTTGGAACGGCCACTGCGCAGTTGGGAATGGCCAAGGCCAAACTGGCGCAGGCCAAGGCCCAGCAGGATTCTGCCCAGGGCCATATCAGCCAAAACGCCGCCAACCTCCGCCATGCTGCCGATGTGCTCAGCAAGACGGAATACCAGGCGCCGTTCGACGGCGTCATCACCAACGTTCCCGTGCGCGAAGGCGAAACCGTCGTCCCCGGCATCCAGAACTCACCGGGCAGCACGCTGATGACGATTGCCGACATGTCGGTGATTACCGCCGAGGTCAAAGTCGACGAAACCGACATCGTGAACGTGCAGCTGGGACAGCCGGCTGAGGTGACCATCGACGCCATTCCGAAGCAGAAGTTCAAAGGCACGGTCACCGAGATCGGAAGAAACGCCGTGCTCCGCTCCACCGGAGTCTCGACCGCGCAGACCACCTCCAGCAGCCAGGAAGCCAAGGACTTCAAGGTGGTTGTGGCCCTGCAGGACCCTCCCGCCTAACCTGCTTCCCGGGACTGTCGGCGACGGCCCGCATCACCACCGCTACCCGCAGCAAGCGCGCTGGCCATTCCGATCCAGGCGTTGACCATTCGCCAACGCGCCGAACTTGCGACCGACAGCAAGGGCAAGCCGGCGCCGGCGCAGGCTGCAGCCCCCGGCTGGGCAGGATCCCAAGGAAGAGTTGCAGGGCGTCTTTGTTCTCAAGAACAAAAAGGACGCCGTCTTCGTACCTGTAGTTACGGGGATCAGCGGAACGACGGACATCGAAGTGACCAACGGATTGAAAGAGGGGGACGAGATCGTCACCGGAAGTTACAAGGTGCTCCGGACCCTGCGAAATGGCACTAGCGTGAAGGTTGATAACTCGACGGCCAGCAAGAAGGAAGAGTCCTAACGGCGATCAAGAGGAACGGGCCGCAGGGCAGGAAGGCTGACAGTCCGCATCCATGAGCAACCCGAACCAGTTACCAAGCGAGGAGAAGAGGATGGCAACGCAATTGGCGAGCCTGGCAGAATCGCAGACATCCGTCACGCCGGAGCAGTGCATCATCTGCACCGAGGACCTTTGGAAGACGTACGACATGGGATCGGAGCAGCAGGTCCACGCTCTGCGCGGAGTGAATGTCCGCATTCAACCCAACGAGTACGTGGCCATCATGGGCCCCTCGGGTTCCGGCAAGTCAACCTTGATGAACCTCATCGGCTGCCTGGATACGCCCAGCAAAGGCAACTATTGGCTGAACGGGCAGTTGGTCAGCGAACTCGACGACGACGAACTGGCGCGCATTCGCAACAAGGAAATCGGCTTCGTTTTCCAGACCTTCAACCTGCTGGCCCGCGCCACCTCGCTGCACAATGTCGAACTCCCGCTGATCTACGCCGGCATTCCGGCCGAAGAGCGCATCGAACGCGCCCGCAAGACGCTGGCTTCGGTGGGAATGGAATCCAGAATGAACCACAAGCCCAACGAACTGTCAGGCGGACAGCGGCAGCGCGTGGCCATTGCTCGCGCGTTGGTCAACAATCCGTCCATCATTCTGGCTGACGAGCCTACCGGCAACCTGGACTCGCAGACCGGCGTGGAAATCATGGCGCTCTTCGATCGCCTGCATGAGCAGGGCAACACCATCGTCCTGGTCACCCACGAGCACGACATCGCCGAGTACGCCCATCGCGTCATACACATTCGCGACGGGCAGGTCTTCAGCGATCAGAAAACCGCAAGAGCGTAGAGTCCACGCGACATCCAGAATTACGCGCTCGGCCTATGGCCGGGCGCTTTTTCTTGTCTCCCTAAACCGGTGTAGGCTCTCCTGTAAGGGGTCGCATACCGGGCATCTGAGTCAGAGGATCAAATGCTGTGGTTGTCGTTTCGCCGTTTTGCACTGCCCTGTAATTTTCGTGTTCGCCGCAGTCAGCGCCGCCTCTGGCGCAGTTTCCGCTGTCCATTGAGTCACGCACGGAACAGGACACCACGCCGAGCAGGTCCGTGAGCTGGTTTCCCAATATTGCCGGCTGGACTACGATGGAGCGCGCCTGGACCCGCAAGGCTGGACGAAACTTCAGCCCCTGGTGTGGTGGAAGACGAATCCCGACTACGCGCAGATTGACGTCATCTCACGCTACACCGTCGAAACCGCGCCGGTCTTGACGTCACGGCAAATACACCGTCACCGTTCACTATCGGCTCGCTGGGACGATTCGAAACGGGCATCGGATATTCACGCCAGACCGGCGAGTTCCACCGAGGACGTGGAGTACACCGTCACCGCCGGTGAACGGACGAATGGCGCATCGACGACGCCGAACCGAATTTTCCCCATCTCTCGCGAGCGGCCATGTTGAAGTGGCTCAATGACCAGATCAACACGACGCAGGACGCAGCCGCGAAGAATCTCTACCAGGAAGCGCTGCGACAGCTGCAGACAGCCTCGCCAGTCGCGAAGTAGATTTTCCGCTGTGTCGCAGCACCTTCTACTTCCCAACCTTCGCGAAGGCGGCCAACGTAGTCGTCAGCGTGTCATCGGCCCAAACCTGTGTTCCGGGTCCACAAGTCGGAGCATGGGAGGTCTGAGTTCGCTGCATCGCCGTGGGGGTCGTCTGTGGCTATACTACTGCGGAGCGCCCACGTGGCGGCGGGGTTCACTTCGGAACCTGCCGTCCGCACCGGCGTAGTCGGCGGTTTCACAGCGAAGAACTCGTGGTCATACAGGTTGCGGTACAAGCGACCTGCCAGCTCCGCCGCCTTGGGACCAAAGGTTGGCCGTCCGCCTTCCAGGAAGATGACGGTCACAATCCGCCCGTATTGCGTGTTGGCATAGGAACCAAACCAGCCGAAGCGCGTGCCATCCTTGGAGCAGGTGCCCGTCTTGCCCAGCACCGGCTCCTCAATGAAGTTGGTACGCAGCAGGCGCGCCGTGCCGTACTCCACTGCGCCCGACCATGCCGTCGGAAATCTCGGGAATCAGCGGACCGATGTCCAGCTTGCGCTTGACCTTCGGCGTGAAGCTGGCCACTTGCTCGGGGGTGGTGGGATGCTGCAGGTAATACAGCGTGCCGCCGTTGGCGATCGAGCTCATCAGCGCTGCCAGTTGCAGCGGGGTCAGCGAGATGCTCTCGCCGAACGAACACATCTTGCCGACGCCGCCCAGCTTCGCATCCAGCTCGGTCGAGGGGAACGTGCCCAGATGCTCGCCGCCGATGTGCCAGCCCGCAAGTTCGCCCAGTCCAAACTGGTGGGCGTAATAGCTGACCCTCTCGAAGCCCAGCTTGCGTCCCACCGCCTCAAAGTAGGCGTTGTTGGAGTGCGCCAGCGCCGTGGTCAGGTCCACGCGCCAGTACTTGCCCAGCGGAACCTGAGTGTCCTTGGTGATGACGTTTTCGCTTAGCGCCGCCAGCGCCACCGCAACTTTGATGGTCGAACACGGCTGCGCTCCGGCCGACAACGCCAGCTTCTGATTCACCATCGCCAGGATGCGTCCGCTGTCGGGATCAACCGCGACGACCGTGCCGTTCATGTTGCCCAGCGCTTCCACCGCGGCGGCGCGCACGATCGGATCTTCACCCGCAGTGATGTCGCCTTCCACCTGATTGTCGGCAAACGAACTGGCGGAGAAGCGCTCGTAATAACGATGCTTCTTGGAGACCAGCACGTGACGGACGCGACGACATGAGTGGAACGATTGCGGCTCGCCACCGTCTTGCTGCTGCTCCGCATCCGCGCCATCTTCTTCTGGGCCGCGGTGGTCTCGGTGATGTGGTGTGTCTTGGCTGTGCGTCTTGTGGGTGGTCGAGATGGTGGCGGCGGGAGCGTTGGCACAGGATAAACAGCGCCAACAAAGTATTCATCACGACGAATGGCGGAACGCTTTAGCATTGACAACCCTGAACTTCCCTGGACTCGGTAACATTTCCCGCCGACAGAATTCTTGCTCCCGTCGATCGGCCGTCTTTGCCGTCGCGAGATTTTCCATAGTAGGTATTCTGGGTCCCGGATTCAACTCAAAACTGCTCTCGCATCGGAAAAACCTACGCATCCAAGCGAAACAGATGCCTGCACTTAGGCCTAAGTTGCGGAGCTCGACGCACTTGGCAAATATGACAATCGGCGACCCGCTACTAGTTCCCAACTTGATTACTTATCACACTTTCGACGGCTCTGCAACCGTAGCAAGGCTGATTCCCCGGCAGAATTGGTGCGATTTGGGCGCAGTCCAGGTGCTCCGTTCCACTTTGGAAGGAGCCTGCGGATTCGCAGTTCAGGCGCAGTATGGCATCCACAGGCTTCGGCTGCGTCTTGTCGAATTCCGATAGCTTTTTCCCGGCGAGCGAAACTTCCCCAAAAGTGGTGTGTTTCACTCGACTAACAACCCTGAGAATGGTCGTGTAAAAACGGCTACCCCTCCGAAGTGCAATTCGCCCCTGTCCTTCGGAGGGGATTTTTCTGCCTGCTTGAACGTGCGGCTCACTTTCAGCTGAGCGCCTGGATCGACGGCTCTTGAGCGGATGTACTCCTCCATCACCCGCTCCAGCGAACCCTGCTCGCGCAAGAACGTACTCAATCGCGTCGCGCACCGCGCCATGACCGCCTTCGTGGGGCGTCACGTAGTGCGACTCGCGCAGCACCTCCGGTCGCGCGTTCTTGACCGCGATCGCCAGCCCGCACAGCCGCATCACCGGCAGATCGATAACATCGTCGCCGACGTAGCAGACCTGCTCGGGCGTCAGGCCTTCCTTCTTCAGAATCTCGTAAAAGGCGGCGGCCTTGTCCTGCTGGCCTTGATAGACGTGCTCGATTTTCAGGTCGCGCGCGCGCAGCGCCACGGTTTCGGAGATGCGCTTGGTGATGATGCCGGTCTTCAGCCCGCCCAGGCGGGCCAGCGAGAATCCTGTGCCGTCGTGCGCGTCGAATCCCTTGGCCTCGATCATCTGGCCGGCTGGCGAATTCCGAAGCCACCTTTGTCGGCCATCTGCTCGCGATGCTCGTGGGTGCCCTGCTCTGAGCCTCCGCCAGGCGCTGGGAACAGAAAAATCGTGCCGTCGGTCATCACGCCGTCCACGTCGAACAGCATCAGCTTGATCTTCTTTGCGCGCTCATCGGACATAGCGCAATGTTAGCAGGGGAGACGGAGGCATCGCTATTCGCTATTCGCTATTCGCTATTCGCTATTGGCTATTCGCCTTTAGCTCTCGCCCTTAGCCGTTAGCTCTTAGCAAGCGCGATTCTGGGCGAATGACATTCGAGCTATTCCCGTCCGTACAAATCGGCTGAGCAATCGGCGTTATTGCGACGTCGTCAACTGACTGCACTCGAAGATCGCTATGAGCTAAAAGTTGGCATGCTAAGAGCTAGCAGCTCTGGCGAAAGGCGAATAGCGAAGAGCGAAGAGCGGCCTTCCAATGGCGAACAATTAGCGAACATCTGCTAGAATATCCGGATGCCTGTGGGGGAAATTCCGGTCGCGCTGGCGTGGGCGCATCCGCTGGTTGCGGAGTGGTTCCTGGGCCGTTTCGGTTCGCCGACCGAGCCGCAGGAGCAGGGCTGGCCGGAGATCCTCGCCGGACGCACCACGCTGATCTCCGCTCCCACCGGTTCCGGCAAGACGCTGGCCGCATTCCTCATCTGCATTGATCGCCTGGTGCGCAAAGCGCTGGACGGCGACCTGCACGACCGCACCGAAGTTCTCTACGTCTCGCCGCTCAAGGCCCTGGGCAACGACATCCAGAAGAACCTCGACGGCCCGCTCGGCGAGATTCTGGCGCTGGCTGCCGAACGCGGCCTGCTGATGCCGGAGATTCGCACCGCCGTCCGCACCGGCGACACGCTGATGAAAGAGCGGCGCGAGATGCTGAAGCGTCCGCCGCACATCCTGGTCACCACGCCCGAGTCGCTCTACATCCTGCTCACCGCCAACAGCAGCCGCGCCATCCTGAGCGATGTCGAGACCGTGATCGTGGACGAAATCCACGCCGTCGCCGACGACAAGCGCGGCGCGCACCTGACGCTCTCGCTGGAGCGGCTTGACCTGCTGGCGAACCGGCCGACGCGCATCGGACTCTCGGCCACGCAGAAGCCGATCGAGGAGATCGCGCATTTCCTGACCGGCGCGGGACGCCCCGCTCCAGCCATCGTCAACATTGGCCATCGCCGCAAGCTCGATCTGGCGGTCGAGGTCCCGCCGTCGGAGCTTGGCCCGATCGCCAGCAACGAGATGTGGGGCGAGATCTACGACCGCATCGCGGAGCTGGCCCTGCAGCATCGCTCGACGCTGGTCTTCGTCAACACGCGGCGGCTGGCGGAGCGCGTGGCGCTTCACCTGGGCGAGCGCATCGGCGAAGAGCTGGTGGCGGCGCATCACGGCAGCCTGGCGCGCAAGCTGCGCCTCGCCGCCGAGCGCAAGCTGAAGAACGGCGAAATTCGTCTGCTGGTGGCGACGGCTTCGCTGGAGCTTGGAATCGATATCGGCAACGTCGACCTGGTTTGCCAGATCAATTCGCCGCGCGCGATCGCGGTGGCGTTGCAGCGCGTGGGCCGCGCCGGTCACTGGCGCGGAGCCGTCCCCAAGGGCCGCCTGTTCGCCACTACGCGCGACGATCTGGTGGAATGCGCCGCCACGGTGCGCGCCATCCAGCAGGGCGATCTCGACCGCATCCAGATTCCCGCTGCTCCGCTCGACATCCTGGCGCAGCAGATCGTCGCCATGTGCAGTTGCGAGGACTGGGACGAAGACGCGCTGTTCGAGTGCGTGCGCCGCGCCTATCCCTATCGCGAGCTTGCGGCGCGAGGAGTACGACCGCATTCTGGAAATGCTGTCGCAAGGCATCGCCGCCAAGCGCGGACGCTATGGCGCGTATCTGTTTCGCGACATGGTGAACCGCCGTCTGCGCGCGCGGCGCGGAGCGCGGCTGGCGGCCATCACCAGCGGTGGCGCGATTCCGGACACGGCGCTGTTCACCGTGGTGGCGCAGCCGGATGAGATCGTCGTCGGCACGCTCGACGAAGACTTCGCCGTCGAGAGCAACGCGGGCGACATCATGCTGCTGGGCAATACCTCGTGGCGGATTCGTCGCGTCGAGTCCAACTCCGGACGCGTGCTGGTGGAAGATGCGCATGGCGCGCCGCCGAGTATTCCCTTCTGGCGCGGCGAAGCTCCGGCGCGTACCGACGAGCTGTCGCATCACGTGGCCGAATTGCGCGAGCGGGTCAGCGCGCTGCTGCCGAACACCGCGCCGGTGGCGGTGCCGGCGAATCCGGAGATGCCGCTCCGGCTGAAAAACAGCTCCTTCGCGGCCTGAAGCCGCTCGGGATGACATTCAGAGAGAGCCTGACGGCGCAGCTAAAGCTGCGCCCCGTCAGTGCCGCAAGCCAATGCGACAACGCTCGGGTAGAGCGGCGCTTTAGCGCCGCGTCACGCTGCCCTCTTCTCCCGAGCCGGCTTCAGCCGGCGACACATCTCCCGCGACACCGCGTACCCGCCTGCGCGGAATCGAATCCAGCCCCGAAGTGCAGAACGCCGTCGCCTGGCTGAAGGACGAATGCGGGCTTGACGATTCCGGCGCCGAGCAACTCGTCGAATACATCGTCACCGGCCGCGCGGTGCTGAGCGAAGTGCCGACGCAGGACGCATCATCGCCGAGCGCTTCTTCGACGAAGGCGGCGGCATGCAGCTCATCATTCACGCGCCCTTCGGCGGCCGCATCAACAAGGCCTGGGGACTGGCGCTGCGCAAGCGCTTCTGCCGCTCCTTCAATTTTGAGTTGCAGGCCGCCGCCACCGACAACGGGCTGAACATCGCGCTGGCCGAGCAGCACAGCTTTCCGCTGAGCGACGTCTTCCACTACCTGCAAACCGAGACGGTGCAGGAAATGCTGGAGCAGGCGGCGCTGGCTTCGCCCATCTTCGCCACGCGCTGGCGCTGGGACGCCAACCGCTCGCTGGCGCTGCTGCGCTTCCAGGGCGGCAAGAAAGTTCCGCCGCAGATTCAGCGCATTCGCAGCGACGATCTTCTGGCGTCGGTCTTCCCCGACGTGGCCGCGTGCCAGGAAAACATCGTCGGCGACATCCAGATTCCCGATCACCCGCTGATTCAGGAGGTGATGAAGGATGTCCTCACCGAGGCCATGGACATCGACGGCCTGCGGCGGGTGCTGGACGGGATTCGCAGCGGCGCGATTCGCACGCTGGCGGTCGACACGCCGGTGCCGTCGCAGTTCTCGCACGAAATCCTGAACGCGAATCCGTACGCCTACCTCGACGATGCTCCGCTGGAAGAGCGGCGCGCCCGCGCCGTGCAGATGCGGCGCGTGCTGCCGGAAGCGGTGTTGCAGGAAGTGGGACGGCTTGATCAGACGGCGATTGCGCGGGTCCGCGAGGAGGCGCGGCCCGATGTTCGCGACAGCGACGAGTTGCACGATGTGTTGCAGACCCTGGTCGCGGTTCCAGAAGAGATTGGCGATGGCGACTGGCAGGACGCGATTACGAGCTGGACGCCGTTTCTCGCCGAGCTGATGGAAGGCTGGCGCGTGGTGCGCGCGAGCCTCCCCACCCAAGCAAGCAGAAGCTGGGACGGGGACCGCACAAGCTGAGGCGCCCGGCGATATTACGTCGCCTCCGAGCGAGCGAAAGATTTCGCGCTGATTTTTCCCGAAGCGAAGTTCGAAGTTACGCCGCCGGAATTGCCGTCCAACACGGCCTCGCGCGACGATGCGCTGCTCGCGATGGTGACCGGCTGGATGATGCACTGCGGCCCAGTCACCTCGGCCGCGCTGGCCTATTGGCTGGGCCTGGCCGCGGCCGAGGTCGAGCAGGCGCTGCTCCGCATGGAGGCGGCGGGTTCGATCCTGCGCGGAAACTTCACGGGACTAGCGAAAGGCAACGAGCCGGCACGTGGTCGAGTGGTGCGACCGGCGATTGCTGGCGCGCATTCACCACCTCACCGTCGCCACCCTGCGCAAGCAGGTCGAGCCGGTCACGGCGGCGCAGTACATGCGCTGGCTGTTGCGCTGGCAGCACGTGCGCCGCAGTCGCAATTGACCGGCGAGCGCGGACTGCTGGAGGCCGTTCGTCAGTTGCAGGGTTTCGAAATTCCGGCGAATGCCTGGGAGAAGCACATCCTGGCGGCGCGAGTGAACAACTACGATCCGGCAGCGCTCGATCAGCTCTGCCTGACCGGAGCGGTTGGCTGGGGACGCCTCTCGCCGCATCCGGCCACGCTGGAAGATTCGGGCGAAGGCCGCCGTCGCGTCGTGCCGACCAGCGTTGCGCCCATCACGTTCTTTGTCCGCGACGATTCCGACTGGATGCAGCCGCGCCTCGGCGATGACGAGCAGAGCTTTGAACGCGTGCTGAGCGAGAGCGCCCGCAGCGTGCTGGAATTTCTGCGGCGGCGCGGCGCGTCGTTCTTCGCCGACATCGTCCGCGGAACCGAACGGCTGAAGGCGGAAATCGAGACCGCGCTCTGGGAACTGGTGGCCGCCGGCATGGTCACCGCCGACGGCTTCGAAAATCTGCGCTCGCTGATCAATCCGCGCCGTCGCAATGCGACCGGCACGCCGAAGCTCACCCGGCCTCGCCACACCGGCGGACGCTGGTCGCTGCTCTATCCCGGCGAGGGCACGGACCGCACCAAGGTCGTCGAGGCCACCTGCTGGATGCTGCTGCGCCGCTACGGCGTCGTCTTCCGCGAGACGCTGGCGCGCGAGTCGAACCTGCCCAAGTGGCGCGAGCTGCTGATTGCGTTCCGCCGCCTGGAAGATCGCGGCGAGGTGCGTGGCGGACGCTTCGTCAACGGATTTCTCGGCGAGCAGTTCGCCCTGCCGGAAGCGGTGGAGTCGCTGCGTGCCATGCGCAACCTGCCGGCCAGCGGTGAAGTCGTGACCATCTCCGCTGCCGATCCGTTGAACCTGGTGGGCTTCATCGTGCCCGGCGAGCGCGTGGCGGCGATCTCCGGCAAGTACGTCACCTTCCGCGACGGCGTTGCCGTCGAAGACGCAGGAGCGCTCCAGCCGCGTTGCGTGAGGCCGCTGCGCAATGATGCCGGACGACTTAGTCGAAGGCGTTCGACTACTACATCGAGAACGGCTTCATGGTCTTCACCGCGCATCTACCTGCGCCAGCGCGGGATACTGCTGCGAATCGGGGTGCAGGCATTGCCCGTATGGATTTGTGCGCAAGAAAGACGAAGAACGGCGCCATGTTCTGACTAGAATCATGCGCGATCCGCTACGCGACGGGTACGTCTTCACCGTCCGCAGCGTTGAAACGCTGGGGCTTCACGCCCGCGGGCTGAGCTTCAATCCGCCGCTACGCGACTTAATCGGCAGACGGAGGGTCGAGCTTCCTGCGCAACTCCAGCAGATTGACTAAGCTGGGCTGCAAGAACCGCAGATCGCCTCGCACTGCGCTCCGGGATGACAAAGAAAGAGCGGGCACGCAGCCCGCTTCGCTCGCAGAACTCCCAGGAACTCGCTATCCCATAGTGTGTACGTGCTCGGGCTTGATCTTGTAGAGCACGCGCTGTTCGCCGGGCTGTGCGAATGGATATTTGTCCTTGTCCGAGATACTTCTTGGCCATCTTGTCGATGTGCTCGGGTCGCGCCGTTGCTGGGTAATCTCGTGCACGCGGCCGCGAACTTCCACGAAGCGATACGGATTGTCCGGATCGATGACGGCGACGGACACGCGGGGATCGCGTTTCACGTTCTGTCTTTGCAGACGGCCAACGGCCGAGTTCACCCATAGTTCGCCGTTCTGGTAGTCAACCCAGACCGGATTGGTTTGCGGACTGCCGTCGGGCATGAGGGTGCTCAAGCTGCCGAATGCTTTTTTCTGGAAGAGGTCGAGATAACTTTCGGGAATCGAAGCGGACATGCTGATCTCCTTGCTCTTTCGAGGCCGATATCGAACGAACACCGACGATTGGATTCCGCAACTATTGTATGAGGTGCAGGAAGGAATGCAAGCGGCGGCGGCTAGGCAACTCTTCCCCTCAAAACCCTCGTATGGCCAGGGGAAGTCAGCTACAATCCACCCGTTGTTCCGGAGGTCATCATGTACCGCTCAATCACGGCGTTGCTTCTCCTACTGCTGGCCTTGACGCCTGCACTGCTTGGCGAAGACAAGTCCGCAATGGCGCCCAATGCCTCGTTCGACAAGATGAAGACGCTCGACGGCGAATGGGTGGGTACCGAGATGGACGCAGGCAAGGCAAGTCCGACGAACACCCGCTTCATGATGGTCTCCGACGGTTCGGCACTGATGAGCTGGCTCAACGAGGGCACGGCGGATGAGATGATTACCATCTTCCACATGGACGGCAAGGACCTTATGGCCACTCATTATTGCGCCGCGCACAATCAGCCTCGCATGGTGGCAACTCCAGGGCGCGATCCCAATCGCGTGGTCTTCGACTTCAAGGATGGAACCAACATCGGGCCGAACGATGGTCACATGCAGTCGGTGGCGTTCGTCTTCGAAGGTCCAGACCACCACATCGAGGAGTGGACGTACGTCGACGGTCACGGCAAGCTCAGCACCGGGCGCTTCGACTTTCACCGGAAGAAGTAGGCGTTTGCCTTTAGCGAATGCTGATGCCTTTGGGTAGATGCTTGGGGTCGTAGAGGAAGTCGACGAGCCCGTCGCGGTAGTCGATCTTGACCTGCAGGATTCGCAGCAGTTCGAAGCCGAGGATGCCCGACACCTCAGTGCCAGTGGACTTGCTGATCGCGGATAGATCCAAGGTCACAATGTCCTGGTTCTCCTGCGAGTAATGGCCGAATTGCAGGGTAGCTTTGTCGGCGCGGTAGACGTTGTTCACCGTACCGCTCAGTCCCTTCACTTGCATGCGGGGATCCGACCTGACTTTCGTCACTTCCCGTGCGGTCCTGGTGGAGAGAACGTTGGTGAACGCACCGGTGTCAATCATGAACAGCATCGACTTGGAATTATCCACCAGCGTCGGAATCAGCAAAATGTGGCCAAAGCGGAAGACCTTGGTCCAGCGGGCCATCTCGGGAGCAACATAGGCGTCCTTCGGAAGAAAAACGTTGGCAGTAGCGTTGATGGGCTTCCCCTGAACTGGCGGTGGCGCACTCCGCTGTTCGCCTCCATTCTCCACATTATCTTCCGGGGTGGCGCGGCTCTCGCCGGCGCTGTTTAGGGCTGTCGGAGCAGCGGTCTCCTCAGGACGTTTCGGCAGCGGTGATAGCCGGAGCTTCTCGCCGGGAATATCGATATCGATCAGGTACGCCCCAAAGACGTCGGTGCCGATCAGTCCGTCGTTCTCGCTGGGTCCCGCCTCATCGACGACACGCACCAGGCAATCTTCGAACTCGAGTTCGCCGATGCGGATATGACCGGCCACGGCAATGTAGCCACTCTGCCTGCCCTTGTCACCCAGGCCGCCAATGCTCTGTTCGGAGATGCGGGTGAGTCCGGCCTTTTGCGCCGCTTCACTTCGCACCAGGATTCCGCTGGAGCCGGTGTCCAGTGCCAGGCGGTTGCTTCGGTCGTTGAGCTTTACTTCCAGACCGATAGCGGCAAGCCGGGATGTTGCCGAGCGCATAGCGATGCAGCTTCGTATTGGTTTGCCCCACTTTGCTGACCAGCCGGCAGACGTGCGCGGGCTTGTCCACGGTGGCTCTGAGGAAGTCGAGATAGCTGCGCAGCGAACTGTCTTCCTCCGGATCGTCGGGATGGGAACTGGCAAGATAGGCCTCAATCGCGGCGATTCGTCCGCGCGCAGGGAGGACGCTCAGCCACATGCGCTGGACGGACGGATCGTTCGGTGCGAGCTGGTGGGCGCGGTTCAGTTGATCAAAGGCACGGCGATAGAGAGAGTACGCGCGGTAGACGCGGGCCACACCGATGTAAGGAGCGGGATCGTTGGGATCCAAGCTTTCTGCCTTAAGATACGACCTCTCCGCCTCCGGCATCTCCCCAAGGCGGAATTGGACATCGCCCATGGAGGTCACCACTTGACCGGAATTCGGCTGCTGGGTCAGGGCGCTGATAGCAGCCGCTTGAGCTTCATCAATTTTTTCCGCCTGCAACAAGGAATGGATCAATCCCACCTGCGCCGGTACATTCCTGGGATCGGCCTTCACGATGGCCTGGAAACTTTGCGGCCGCTTCGGCGAACCGGCCCGCCCGGTAGAATCACCTCCGCGGTGCTGATATCCGCTCTCTGGAGAGGCGGCCCTGGAACTTCCGTGAGAGCGCAAACCGGGAGCCACAGCATGCGAACAGACAAGCACAGCGGCGAGAAAACGTCGGGTCATTTGACCAGTTCCTGAAACTAAGCAGGGTAGCACGAAGTCAGAGTGTCGCTGAGTCCATCTCCGGCTGTTGGGAGAAAGCAACCTCACGCCCAGCAGGTTTGACAGTGATCTGCGTCACTGTACGCTGGTTAGTGCGATTAAGTCATTGCAAGTGGCCGAATCCCTTCTACAATACGAGCGAATGTGAGAAATGGGGCCATCCTCACATTTCAGTTGCAGCACGAGGAGTTCGTGCAGGTAACCGACGGCTGTCGGCTTCGGAATTTTGTTTATCCCTAACTCAAGGAGATCATGTTTCTATGAAGCGTTACTTGATGATGTTGGCCGCGTTCACACTGGTTTCAAGCATGGCATGGGCCCAGGATGGAGCTGCCCTCTATAAGGCAAAGTGTGCCATGTGTCATGGTGCGATGGGCGAAGGAAAAGTTGGTCCGTCCCTGCAGAAGACGGCATTGAGCCAGAAGCAAATCGCCGATTTACTCACCAGTGGCGTAGCCGGCAAGAAGGCGCCGCACAGCAAAGCGGTCGCCGGCTTGACGGCCGACCAGGCGGGAGAAATTTCCACCTATGTGATGACCCTCAAGAAGTAGTCGTGCACCGTTCACAACTAACAAAAGCCGACCGTTATCGGTCGGCTTTTTCATGCCTGAATCCGGGTTACCGGGCTGACGGATGAAGCGCCTCGGACTGAACTAGAACGTCACCCGCACTCCCAATTGCGCCGCAAACGGAATTCCCACCGTGGTTCCGGGTCCAAAGAAATCACCCAAAGCTCCTGCCGGCACAAGCAACTGGTTGGGGTTGGTAATGGGCACATTGCACGCCGGAGTCGGACACAGGGCAGTGGCGTTATAGAGATTGTTCACCGGTGTCGGCAATGCCGAGATATCGGTGACGTAGTTTGCGCCCGGATTGTTCCGGTTGAATAGATTGAAGAACTCGGCGAATGGCATGATCTGCCAGCGGTCGCCCACCTTGAAAGGACGGGTCACACGCAGGTCAACCTGGACGTACGGGGTGCCGCGGAACTGGTCCATTGTGGTCTGGACACCGTTGACGACCGCGCGGTCGTTGGTAGGATCGCCCAATCCATTCACATCTACTGGAGTTGTCAGAGTGATCGGACGAGCGGCCTCAGCCTGGATTAGTGTCGTCACCTGAAATCCGCCGGGAACGTAAACGATACCGGCAAGCGTGAAGCGGTTGAGGACATCTTCGCCCGATGGACCGTAATCGCCCGGTCCGAACGGCTTTAGCGGATTGCATACGCCGTTGACGTAATCCCACAGCTCACCCAGGACGCAGCCCCAGGTTTTGGCGCTGGACAACACGTAGTTGGCAGTGAGGTTAAAACGCCGGCTGACGTTGCCCTGCACATGAAGCATCATCGCGCTGTAGCTGGAAGTATTGTCGGACTTGAAGATGGAGAGATTGGGCACGTTGGCCATCTGGCTGTCGGGATCCTGCGGGAACAAGGGCGAGAACAGAGTGGTGCCCGCCGTGTATTCGTATCGCCGATATCCATGCACGCCTTGTTCGTGGACATAGTCGGCGCTCAGGGTCCAATTCTTGTGCCATAGATATTGCACCCCGCCGCTCACCGTAACCGCGTAAGGCGTGTGGTAGTGGGGATCGATCGCCACTCCTGCCCCTCCGTCCGCGGCTCCCGGCAGGCATCCGGCATCGCCGGGCTGGGTGCATGGAGCAAAAGTGGAAGGCGTATTCACTGCCTGGAACGCGGGCGCCCAACCGCCCTGGGCCAGATCGTTGTAGTACAGACCGAACCCGGCGCGAATAACCAGGTCTTCAATCCGGTCGGGATTGTAGGCAATTCCTATTCGTGGAGCAAAAGCCTTGCGGTAATCCTGAGGCACACCGGTCGGCAGCGGCAATTGCAGCCCGCGGATCGTTTGCACTGCGGGGTTGTAGAACTGATTGACCTCGGACGCCTGGAACAATCCAACGGTGGTGTCGTAGCGCAGGCCGTAATTGATCGTAAGCTCTGGCGTCACCCGCCAGGTATCCATGGCATACAGCCCGAGCCGCTGAACGTTCTGGGAAAAGTTTCCATTCCCGGCCGGCGTGAACGTGGTTTGACAATTAGTGCCGTCGAACGGAGGTAGACAGTCCAACTCCGCCGTAAGCTGTGCGGGATTGGTCAGATAGAAAGTCGGGTTCTCGGTGAGAACATACAGCGTTTCCGCCTGACCTGGAAAGGTGCCGCTGAGCACCGGTTCGTGAATGAGGTCCACACCGAACTTAGGGGCATGCCTGCCAACCGAGCCGCTGACATCGTAACGGAACTGATATTTCTCCTGGTTGCGGATGACCGGAAATGCGGTGATGGCTGTGACGAACTGGTTATCGCCGTAGGTCTCAAATCCTGAGATGGTCTTCGAAGTGGAGCTAAAAGGAAATGCCAGCGCAAAACCGAGATATTGATTGCGGTCTGCCGTTCCATGCAGATAGCTGGCGCCAAAGGTGAGGTTCCCTACCCACGAAGGGCTGAAGGCAAACGTATTGCTGATGACTCCGTTCTGGTAGTTGGAATGCGTCGTCGCGCCGGTGGAGGGCAGCGTCGCTTGCTGGACCAGCGCATTGTTGGTAGTCGAGTTGTCCAGGGCGTAGCGGATGAACCACTGGGAGTGCTGCGACTGCGCCCAATCGAAGCGCAAATCGCCCAGGTAAGACTGATAGGGAACCCGAACGTACGGCGGCACTCCGATCGAAGTTGTGTCCGGAATCAAACCCTGCTGCGCCAGCTGATTCAGGGCGTTGAATTGGGTCAGGCTGTCAGGACTGTAATTGACGCTGGCGTGCTCGTTTACCATCTCAAAGCCGGTGTAGACCCAAAGCTTGTCCTTCACGATCGGCCCGCCGATGGTGCCGACATAGTTCTGCCGGGAAAACGGCTGCTTAGGCTCCGGCGCCGGGTTCTCAATAGGGAAGCGGGCATTTAATCCCGAGGCGCGCTCAAACACCGCGAAGTCGCCATGCCAGTCGTTGGTGCCGCTCTTGGTGCTGATCACGACAGAACCCGCCGTCGTGCGGCCGATGTCGGCATTTTGCTGCGAGGTCTGTACGGCAAACTCGCGAATCACGTCCGGCGAGAAGTTCTGCAGAAAGCCACCGATAAAGTCGTCCGAGTTGTCGGCGCCGTCGACCGTGAGCTGGTTGTTCAGTCCGGAGCTTCCTCCCGTGGACACAGCGGTGATGCGTGCCTTGGTAGGATCCGAAGGCTCTACGGGCTCCGTCCCCGCAACCATGTAGGCGATGTTGGCGAAACTACGGGCCGCGAGAGGAATGTCCTGCAGGTCTTTCCCGGTGACCACGCCTCCGTTCACGGCATCCGTGGTGTCGAGCTCCTGGGTGGTGATGGAAGACGGCTCCGCTTTGACATTCACCGTCTGCTGTTCAGGAGCAGGCCGTAGCGTCACCAGAATGTCGCGCACGTTGCTCACCTGCACGGACACGTCCGCAGTCGCTTCGGCAAATCCTTGCGAACTGACCACTACGTGATAGTGACCCGGTAGCAAATCGGGAGCGCGAAACTCTCCCCGGCTATTGGTCATGACCTGCCGCGAGATGCCGGAACCGTTATCGGTGATAGTGACGGTGGCGGCTTTAACACGTGCCCCGCTGGCGTCCTGCACCTCGCCGAGCAGCGAGCCCGTCGCATTTTGCGCCCGCAGTGCGAACGGAAGCAGTGTAAGAACACAGATTGTCAGCAGAGCACTTCTGAGGACCGGTCCATTCAATTTCGGTAGTCTCATGGCCTTCCTGTACAGCGCGAAGTAATTTGTTCTTGCGAGGTTTGGGTGACAAGCGATTCGAATTTCCAAGGCTACTCTGAGGTTATCTCTACTACCATTGATAGTAGCTATCCCTCCGCGTACTCCTAAGGCCAGCGGGTCACCTTGCCAGCCTGCTCGGCCACGTTGCGGGGCATCCAAACCTGCTGGAGTGTGGAGTTAGCTACTATGACGCTGGAAATGGTTGCTCTCCTCCCTGGCCCATGCTCTTACACCTCGAGCTCGAGCTTTGCCGAGAGTTGGGCATCATCAACGTAAATGCGGGCATTCCCCAGCACGCGATTTTCATTGTCGATCTTCAAGGGGTGATCCGGTTCGTCCACGCAAACGGCTCGAACGTGAGCCGCGATCTCGGCGAGGTGCTGCGGGTGACGGCCGACTTGCAAGACGGTTTCTTTTCTGAACAAGTTGTCTCCAAGTTCGTTATTTCTCCGGTGCCCGAGGCGACTCCAAAAGGAACTTCACGTTCCACCTTTCTCCACCCAAAAAACGACCTTGGATTCGCCCGTATCTTTCTGGGAACATGAGGCTTGAAAATGGTGATCGCCTATTGCATCGCCTTGCCGTCAGGCGTATGTTCACGGCAATTACTAGCAATTCACGTCCGGGATCAGGGTCGACCAGAATCACCAAGGGTCGTAACTGGCTTCCGAGGCAGCCTTTACGCCTCGCGAAGACCAGCTCACAAGATCACGGGATGCGGAGGAATCATATGCGAACGACCCGCGTTATCCGCTTGTCTCTTCTTGCCTCTCTTTTCGTGGCAACGTCCTTTATCGCCTCCGCTCAGACGGCCCTGCAATTTGTAGGAGTGACGCCATGCCGTCTCGTCGATACCCGGCCACAAAACGGTGGCAACGGCCCGATTCAGGGCGGGACGTTCCAGACATTTGACCTTCGGCAACTGGCCCAAGCCAAGGGCTGTCACGACCTTTCCTCGGCGGCAGCCTATTCCCTCAACGTGACCGTTGTCCCGGATGGATTCTTGGGCTACCTGACCATTTGGCCTGCCAGCCAGCCGCAGCCAACCGTTTCCACGCTGAACTCGACGGATGGCCGGGTCAAGGCCAACGCGGCCATAGTAGTTGCGGGTACCGCTGGAGCGGTAAGTGTGTACGTCACCGACACGACCAATGTCGTTCTTGATATCGACGGCTATTTTGTGTCGGCCACGGAAAGCGCACTAGCGTTCTTTCCCCTGACCCCCTGTCGCATCGCGGACACGCGACCAGTGAATGGTGGGGCCGGGCCGATCCCAGGCGGTACAATCCAGAATTTCGAGGTTCAAGGCTTCTGCGGTGTGCCGGCCAACGCGACGGCTTATTCGTTAAACTTCACCGCGGTACCACCGGGCCCGTTGGGTTTCCTGACGGTATGGCCGGCGGGTGGTACCCAGCCTATGGTTTCTACTCTGAATGACCAGACCGGGACAATCGTGGCCAATGCAGCAATCCTGGGTGCGGGCACGGGCACGGGTGGACCCGTCTCGGTATATCCGACCGACACCACGAACCTGGTCATCGATGTCAACGGCTACTTCGCTGCGCCGGGACCGGGCGGATTTGCACTCTACCCGCTGACGAACCCTTGCCGGGTGATCGACACACGCAGAGTTGGCGATGGGATGCCATTCAGCGAACCGCTGGTGGTGGATGTGGAGGGCAGCCCGTGCGCACCCTCACCGCTGGCGCGAGCGTATGTGATGAACGCTACGGTCGTTCCCCAGGGGCCTTTGGGCTATCTCACGCTGTGGCCCAACGGCCCGGCCCAACCAGTGGCCTCGACATTGAATGCGACGGACGGATTAATCACCACCAACATGGCCATCGTCCCCACCAGCGATGGAAAGATCGATGCTTATGCATCAAGCGCGACGCAATTGGTCTTGGATCTTTCCAGCTACTTCGCGCCGCTCTCAGTTTTGAGCGTTACTACCACGTCCTTGCCCACGGGATGATAAATACTCCCTACAGCGCCACGCTAGCGGCATCTGGTGGAGAACCCCCGTACAACTGGAGCCTTGTGATAGGGGGTACTTTGCCGCCGGGTTTGGGATTGGGCTCTGATGGCTCGATATCAGGGATCGCCCACTACAGGCGGGCTATACAGCTTCACGGTACAGGTAACCGACACGCTACAGAACCCAGCGCTTGCGATGCTGAAAATCAACATCCAGACTGGGAGTCTGGCCATCACTACGACGATGTTGTCTTCGGGAACCGTAGGTCAGCAGTACAGCGCAACCCTAGGCGCCAGCGGGGGAACGTTACCTTATACTTGGAGCATCGTAACCGGTACCCTGCCGCACGGCTTGACCTTGGACAGCAGTACGGGGGTGATTTCCGGAAGCCCCACGGCTCCGGGGGCCTCGGATTTCACCGTGCAGGTGGCAGACTCCTCCTCGCCGCCAGTGATGGCTCAAGCTCCTCTGGTCATCAACATCAACGGTGCCATTACGAATGCCGCGCTTAGTGGGCCTTACGCTTTCTCGTTTAATGGCTACAACAATGGAACTCCGGTTTTTGTGGCTGGAAACTTCATTGCGGATGGCAACGGCAACATTAACAGTGGGGTGCTTGACAGCAATAGCGCGACCGGCGGGCCGCAGAACCTACCACTGACTGGGACGTACTCCATTCAGGGGAACGGTTTAGGCACGATGACGTTAACAACTACCCAGGGAGCCTTCGTCTTTTCGGTGGCGATTTCCAACAAGGGAATCTCCGGCACTTCACGTAACGGATATCTGATTCAGCGAGATCCGGCCAATCCGACCTCGTATGGCTCCGGCGTTATCCTGGTGCAAAACTCACTGCAGTTCAACCTGGGTGCCCTTGTGGGCAATTATGCGTTCGGCTATTCCGGCATTGACCCCTCGTCGAAGCGTGTTGCCGGGGCAGGCGCCTATACAACGACTCTGAGCGAGGACGGTCTTAGCGTTAACCTGGTGAACGGAATGGCAGACACCAATGACAACGGCACTCCCGCCGGCGCAACTTTCAGTCCCGGGACATTTACCAGCGCGGTGGACCCCACTTCGGGCCGCGGCACCGCAACGCTGACCCTCGCCGGCGGAACTGTGCGTAACTATGTTTTCTATGTTGTTTCCGCGGCGCAGATACTGATGATTTCAAGCGATCCGATCAACCAACCCGCCAACCTGACTCTTTGGTCGATAGCTCAGCAGCATTCAAGCTCATTTACCAACTCATCCCTGAACGGGGTGGGCGTAATTGAATTCAGCGGAACGGACGTGGTCGGGGGAAGCCCCGTTTCTGAAGCCGAGGCCGGACTACTCACTACCGACGGGGCGGGCAACGGCAGCGTTAGCATTGACCAGAATGACGGGGGAACGCTGACCCAGTTCACCAGCTCCGGAACGTATACCGTGGCTGCGAACGGGCGCGTCGCTTTGTCGTCGAGCTTCCAGGCCAATCCACCGATCCTCTATCTCGTCGACCGGAACCAGGCGTTTGTGGTTGGCACGGACAGCTTGGTCACTTCGGGAATTCTGGATGCGCAAACCAGCCCTCCCTTTAGTAACGTATCGATACTCGGGCAGTACCTGGGCGGCACCGTCACTCCCGTACTCGCTTCGGTGACGAACACGGCAGGCGCTGCGTCCGGGGACGGGGCCAGCCCGATGGGCGATATCAGCTTCTCCCTTAGTAGCAGTGGTCCAAGTGGGCCCGGCTCAAGCCAGCCCTCGGGCACCTACACAATCGACGGTACGGGGAGAGGGGTACTGACGTTGAACGGGAGCGCGGCGGGCATCACCTATACGGTCTCGCCACAGAAGTTCGTATTGCTTCCGAACTCTTCCGCGCCCATCCTGAGCACGTTTACACGAGGAAGTACAAACTAACAACATGAAGCCCCGGTCTCAACGCCGGGGCTTCTCTCTCGCTCTTGGTTAACAGTAGCCCTGACTACCGCATTTCAACTGCGGACATCTGCCGTCTTGGTTGTCCTTTCGCAGCGAAGAACAAAATGTACAGGTAGCAGATCACCGGAAGCACAAAGGCGTGGTGGATCCCGATCCGGTCGGCGATGAAACCTTGCGCCAGCGGAATGACAGCCCCGCCCACGATGGCTGTGTTGAGCAGTCCCGAACCTTCTCCGGTCAGCGGCCCAACGCCCTCGATCCCTAGCGTAAAGATCGTGGGGAACATGATGGAGTTGAAGAAGCCGACAAGTAATATGCTGCCCATGGCGAGGTAGCCGTTAGTAAGCATCGAGAGGCAAACCAGAACGGCGCATGTTATTGCATTAAAGCCGAGCACGACACGAGCTGGAATGCGTTGCAGCACGGCTGATCCGAGAAAGCGGCCGACCATGGCGCCGCCCCAATAAAATGTTAGGAATTTGGCGGCCGTCTCCAGGCTCAGGTTGCCGATGTCCGGCTCGTGCATGTAGTTCACCAGAAAACTTCCGATCGCAACCTCAGCCCCCACGTAGGCGAAGATGCCAATCGCTCCCATCACCAGGTTTCGGTGCCTCCAGATGCTGTCGTGCGCCCCGGCCTCCACGGCATGACCGCCTTCGGCCTCGGGAATATGTGGCAGATTGAACTTGCCGATGACCACTGCCAGCAGCACCAAAGCAATCGCGATCATGATGTACGGCAATTTCACTGACGATGCCTGCTCAATTCGGTAGGCCAGCAGCGTCGCGGGATTCATCGCGGCAATTTCCGCGGCCGTCTTGGGAGCAGTGGCAAGAATCAGGACGCCGCCAAAGACAGGCGCGATGAATGTACCGAAGGAGTTAAAGGCCTGGGTCAGCGTTAGCCGGCTGGATGCGGTTCTCGCCGGGCCGAGCAGCGCAACATAGGGATTGGCGGCCACCTGTAACGCAGTGATTCCCGCCGCCAGGATGATAAGCGCCGCCAGGAAAAGTGGGAAAGATGGCGCACTGGCCGCCGGAACAAACAATAGCGCTCCGAGGCCCATGGTCAGCAGCCCGGCCACCATCATCCACTGGTAGCCGATGCGTTCAATGATGAATCCCACAGGAATGGAGAACACCGCATACGCACCGAAGAACGCCAACTGTACCAGCATCACCTGCGTATAGTTGAGGTCGAAAATCGACTTGAGGTGAGGGATTAGGATGTCGTTCAGGCAGGTGAGAAATCCCCACATGAAGAACAGCGTGGTCACCATCGCGAGCGGTCCGCGGTAGCTCTTGCCGGTATCCGGGGCGCTGATGGTCTTCGTATTCTGCTGCGTTCCGAGTGCCATGCTCACCTTTGGAACTCAAGATTTGGATGTAAGAAACTGCCGGAATTGTATCCCGCCACAACTCTGTTCGCAGCAGAAAAGGCGCAGACTTATTGCATTTTCTCTTCCCATCTTGACTCATATATATGAGTCAATTAAACTCACCATGTGGCTAAACGACTGCAAGTCATTCTACAAGATCCGGAATACCGCGAGATCCAGCGTGTGGCCCGTTCCCGGCACATGTCCCTGGCCGAGTGGGTGCGGCAGGCGCTTGAGTCGGCGCGCCGCCAAGAGCCCGTGGGCAGCCTCAGCAAGAAGCTTGACTCCATTCGGATTGCGGTGCAGCACGAATATCCAGCTGGAAATATCGAAGCCATGCTTGCCGAGATCGAGGCGGGTTACGGTGCCGGTACGGTATCGTGATTCTCGTCGACTCGAACATCCCCATGTATCTTGTGGGCACACCTCATCCGCACAAAATTGATGCGCAACGCTTGCTGGAGAGACTGATTCGGGACGGCCAGCGTTTGCTCACGGACGCCGAAGTGCTACAGGAGATTCTGCATCGCTATGTCGCCATCAATCGCCGCGACGCCATTCAACCGGCTTTCGACGCGCTGCTGGGCGTAGTAGATGAGGTACTACCCGTAGATGGGAAAGCCGTCGGGCGGGCTAAACAGATTGTCCTCGAATATCGATGCATCTCGGCCCGTGATGCGGTACACCTAGCCATCATGGAAGATTACGGCATCGAGCGCATCCTGAGTTTCGATACGGGCTTCGACTCGTTTCCCGCCATCACACGGCTGTCCTGACCTCCCGTTACCGCAGTAGGAAGTGGGAAGGCTTACAGCCAGCTACGACGCTGGTAGTTTGTCCAGCGCGGCCTGTAGATCATCCGGCTTGAACCCAAACGGGCCGGGCTTGGTCTTGAATGCCACCTTGCCGTCTCGGTCGATGAGGTAAATGCGGTCTGGCCAGCCGGTGTAAGCGGCCTCCGTCCGATTGTCGAAGCCGTCGATGAGCGCCGGGAACTTGATGCCCAGCTTGCGCACGCATGCGCCCGCTATGTTCGTGCGCTCCCCTTCATCCTTCGGGCTGGCGAAAACAACCGAATCACGGATATTGCTTCGCATCTGCCAAATATCGCTGGGATGAGCTTCGGTGATATACACGGCGTAGAATGCCACCCGGTTCCCGTACTGCTCATACAGCTTGTTGAGGGCGGGAACCTCCCGCCGGAACGGCGGTCAAGTGTAACTGCCGAACACCAGCACTACAGGCTGCTTGCCGCGGAAGGATGAGAGCTGGACCTCACTCTTATGGTCGAGAGTCGGCAGCTGAAAGTCCGGAGCGGTGTCTCCCGGGTGAACCGTACCGGCGCGTGCGCGTGTCCAGAAGGTCTCGAACGGAATGATAAAGTAGGCCGGCATGGGCATTTTCGCCATCACGTGACCGAAGGTCTCCGGGGGCTGCCGCATCGACCAATTGATGAAAAAAAGGAAAGCCGTATAACCGCAGAGGAGGACAACCGCGACTACAACCAGAGTACGCTTGGAAGGCTTTCGCATGAGAACCGAAAAGTATCATATCATCGAACCTCGGACAGCCATGCGCAGCGATATTGTCCGGTATCATGCCCGACCAACAAGGACCGAACTAATAAGTGTTTGGAGTTGGGGGAAAGTTTCAATGCAAGAGAGAATCGACAGCGACGGTAAGGATCACGACAGCACGAGAAAGACAGCAACTCCTGAGTCGCCGCAAGCAGCGACCAAGATTCGCATCATCGAAGATCGCGAAGCCACCGGAGACACAGCTGCGGCCTACGATTATTGGCGTGCCGGATCCGGCCGCCAACAGGTACCCGGAATCATCAAGTGCTTCGGCAGCCGTCCCGATTTCCTACGCCAGGTCGTGGACTTCTCCAACACCATCCATTTCTCCGCGGGGCATCTTTCCCGGCGCCATAAGGAGATGATCGCCAGTTACGTTTCCTACCTCAACCGCTGTCCCTATTGACTGGACAGTCATGCCTACTTCCTGCGTGTTCAGGGAGCCGACGAACAGTGCGTAGCCGCTATGCTGGAGGGCAAGATCGACGAGGCCAACCTGACGCCGGCGGAGTACGCCCTGATGCACTACGCGGAACTGATCACCAACGCCGCGTACCGCTCAACTCCCGAGGACGTCGCGAAGCTGCGCGATCATGGCTGGACGGAGGACCAAGTCTCCGAGGCGGTCTACATCATCGCCATGTTTGCTTTTTTCAATCGCGTTGCCGATGCGTTTGGTGTTCCGCCACAGCATTACCTCTCCCTGGGGAAAATGACTCCCTAGCTCCGACGCACAATAGCAGGACTCTTTGCTGCGATAGGGCCCCTTCGATCCTGCTCCGAACGACACCTTCGTGACTCATGTACCGCTAGTATTTTTGGATTATTGCGCTTGCCTTATCAAGACTATAGGGTTGTCGCCAACTGAACTTTTCCTGTAGCAGAACTTGACAGCATGACCGAGTTGGGACTGGGTTGGCCCGGCGGAAACGGTTGGGGGGTAGTCCTCTGTTGAGACTGCAACGCAGTCCCCGCAGAGATGTTCTGTCTTCGCACCTGGTCTTCTCCGCCGACGCCGAGCCGGCACTTTCAGGAAAAGAACGAATTTGGCTGACGGTTTCCTCCAGTGCAAATGGGGGCGCGCCTGGTGGAGCGTAAGGGGCGGCAAAGGGTGATGGCAGCAGCTATAATCGCCGCGCCATCTTCCCAAACAAGGAGATACATGCTCGGAGTCCTGCGCCGTCTTGTGTCTGCCGTGCTCGTCGCCTTCCTTTCGATGAGCGCGTGGCCGAGTGACAAGCCGCCAAACCGCGGCAGCGCAGCCAAGCTGAATAACCTGGGCGTCGCCTACATGAACCAGCAGCGCATGGACAAAGCAGTGGAAGAGTTCGACCTGGCGCTTAAAGCTGATCCCGGCCTGACCGCGGCCGAACTCAACAAAGGAATCGCCCTGCTGAACCTCCAGAAGCTTCCTGAAGCAGAGGCGGCCCTCGACCGGGCGGCGGCCCAGGAGCCTTCCAATCCGCGCATCTGGTACAACTTCGGTCTCCTTCGCCGTAGCGAAGGCAAGCCGGCTGAGGCCATCGAAGCGTTCCAAAGGGTGCTGAAGGTCGACGCCAACGATCCTGACACGCACTACTTCCTGGGAACCATGTACTCGCAGCTACAGGAGTACCCCAAAGCTATAACCGAGTTCGAAGCTGTGCTGCGACTGCAACCCTTGCATGCGTCGGCACAGTTTGGATTGGCGCGCGCGCTGCAGCGCTCCGGCAACGCAGACGCTGCTCGCGATCATCTGCAGGCCTTCGAGCACCTGACCAAAGCTAATCTCTCTTCCCCGATGACACTCACCTATGGCGAACAGGGTCGATACTCGACTGCCGAAGGGGCGATCACCCAGGAGCCGAAGGTAGGGCCGATGATCCCGGTGACGTTCGTCGCCCAGCCGATTGGCCGCGCAACTACCTCGCCTTCGGGCGCGCCGGATACAGCTGGTGGCGGCATTTGCACGCTGGATTTCACCGGCGACGGCCGCTTCGACTTAGTGATTATGGGTGACGGGGAACATGCGATTCGCGTGTACCACGACGCGGGAAATGGCAAATGGACGGAACTTCCACCTCAGCAGACGGGCCTCGACGCCAGCGGCACCGCCGTTGCGTGCGCGGTAGGCGACTTTGACAACGATGGCCGCGACGATCTCGCGGTGGCGCTGAGCGATCGCGTCCTGCTCTTTCGCAACCTCGGCGGCGGCAAGTTCGCGAATGTAACCAAGTCAACGGGAATTCTGCCGGTCAATCGTCCGGCGGGCCTTACGTTTGTCGACTACGATCACGACGGAGACCTCGACCTGTTCGTTACCGGTCAACCGGATGGCGCGCAACCTACGTCAAGCAATGTGCTGTGGCGCAACAACGGCAATGCGACGTTCACCACCTGGACGGCTGAAACGGGCTTGGGTGGCGAAGGCGCAACTACCAGCGTCGTACTCTCCGACCTCAATAACGATCGCGCAGTCGATCTCGTGGTCACGGGTTCGGGTAGCGCGCCGACCGTTTACCTTAACCCACGCGAAGGTCCCTTCAAGGCTTCCCCGTTGTATGACGTTGCCGGACTCCCTCCCACCGTCGGCGTTTACGTCTTCGACTTCAACAAAGATGGATGGATGGACGTCGCGCTGACACACGCGGGAGCACCGGGCGTCACCCTTTGGCGGAATGTCGAGGGCAAGCGCTTCGAGCGTGTGCCCTTGCCCATTACGGATGCGACGCGGGGCTGGGGACTCACTGCAGTAGATTTCGACAATGACGGCTGGATCGATCTGGCGGTGATTCTGGAGACTCCTCGCGGTCCCGAATTACACATGCTGCGCAACGTGGGCGATCAGGGATTCGAGGATGTCAGTGCCAAGCTAGGGCTGGACAAGATCAAGCTGGTCGATCCGCGCTCAGTGATCGCCGCTGACCTGGACGGCGACAACGATCCCGATCTCGTGGTTTCGCAGCTTGGCAGCGATCCCATTGTCTTGCGCAACGACGGTGGCAGTCGCAACCATGCGCTGCTCATCAAGTTCAAAGGCCTCGCCGACAACAAAACGGGTTTGGGAACGAAGGTTGAAGTATTCGCCGGCACGCTCTGGCAAAAGTGGGAGATTCCGGGCGGATCGGGATATGCGAGTCAGGGACCTCCGGAGATCCTGGCCGGTCTGGGCAGTGCCGACCACGCCGACATTGTGCGCATGCTCTGGCCGACCGGTGTTCTGCAGGATGAAATCGAGGTCCCGGCGAACAAGCCAGTGACATTTACCGAGATTGATCGGCGCGGCAGCTCGTGCCCCACGCTGTTTGTTTGGAACGGCAGCAAGTACGAGTTCATCTCAGACGTGATTGGCGCAGCAGTGATCGGCCATTGGATTTCGCCGACGGCGAAGAACACCGCCGATCCCGACGAATGGACCAAGGTTGACGGCCCGCGGCTGAAGGCTCGCGACGGATATTTCAGCGTACGCTTCGGCGAGCCCATGGAAGAGGTCAACTTTATCGATCAGCTACGGCTGGTCGCGATCGATCACCCGGTTGGCACCGACGTCTATCCTGACGAGCGCTTCCTCGACGATCCACCTTTCGCTTCCGGTGCTCCCGTGCTGACATCGGCGCCGCACTCACCTCCCGGAGCATGGGACGACCATGGCCGCGAGGTTTCAGCACTGCTCCGGGCTCGCAATCATACTTACGTGCAGGACTTCACCAACCTGTCGTTCGCCGGCTTTGCCAACCTGCATTCGTTGACGCTCGATCTGGGCGTATGGTCGCCGCAGAATCCCCTGCGGCTCTTCCTGCACGGCTTCATCGAGTACTTCAGCGCAACATCCATGTATGCCGCATGGCAGGCAGGTCTGCAGCCGATTTCGCCGTACGTCGAGGCGCAGATGCCGGATGGCTCCTGGAAGAGCGTCATCAACGATATGGGATTTCCAGCGGGCCTGCCTCGGACCATAACGGTCAACCTCACCGGCAAGCTGCCGCCCGGAACGCGGCGTATTCGCATCACGACGAATCTGCAGATCTATTGGGATCAGGTATTGGTTGACAATGGACCCGAGCAACCCAATCGCCTCCGGACAACTGAGTTGCCGCTGGCGTCTGCCACGCTGGCATTCCGGGGCTATCCGCGGCAAGTGGAAGGCGCGATTCCCGGCGACCTTACCTATTACTATGATCAAGCCAGCACCACCGGACCCTTCTCACAATTTCGCGGAAGCTACACCCGCTACGGTGATGTCACTTCCCTGCTGCAGCATGTCGACAATCAATTTGTGATCTTCGGCACCGGGGAGGACATTGATGCGGAGTTCAGTGCCGCCCCCTTGCCGCCCCTCTCGCCCGGGTGGACGCGCGACTATTTCTTCTACGCCAATGGATTCGTGAAGGACATGGACTTCTACGAAGCTACTCCGTTTACCGTTGCGGACATGCCGTTCCATGGGATGACCGCGTACCCCTATCCGGCGGCGCAGCATTATCCGACCGACAGCTCAGCAAACGGCTATCGCCTGAATTGGAATGACCGGTATCAACGCGGATTGACCAATGCAAAGGGCTATAGCTTCCAGTACCGGTCTCGGGACATCGATCCGGAACCGCTGACCCCGCAGCAGGCTCAGCCGACAACGAGCGAGGGTAGTCAATCCTCGAAAGTGGGTCAACAGCCGTGAAGAAGTTTGCCCAACTCTCGATTGCGGCCCTGACTATCTCGGCCATCTACCTCTACGCGTGGCCCGTTGCGAACTTGTTCTACGCCGCTGCCGTGCTATTTCACGTTGGACTCGGCGTGGTGCTCTGCGTAGTGGGTCTGTTGCTCCTGCGGGACGCGCTGCGCGGTCCTCTCCTCGTAAAACTGGGGGCCCTGATTCTGGCCGCCGGATCGGTCCTCGGTCTTGCGCTCATCTACACCGGTACACCGCACGTACATTGGAACCTGCTGTACACGCATATCCTGATAAGCGCGTTCGCGGTGGTCTTGCTCGCTGCGTGGTTTCTCAGCCGTGGCCGAACGCCGGCGCGCAACCCTTGGGGAACGATCGCAGCCGTGCTGGCCGTTGCGGTCGTTGTCTCGCTTGGCTCGACGTATGCGCGAAGTTCGTGGAGCAAGCGATTCGCCATCAAGAACCCCGCTACCGCGCCACTGACCATGGACGTTGAAGGCGATGGGGCGGACGGCCCATTCTTCCCCAGCTCTGCGCAAGTGGCTGGTCATCGCAAGATTCCCTCCAAGTACTTCATGGAGTCAGACGCCTGCGAGCGTTGCCATCAGGACATCTACAAGCAGTGGCAGAGCTCGGCGCATCACTTCTCGTCGTTCAACAATCAGTGGTACCGCAAGAGTATCGAGTACATGCAGGATGTCGATGGAACACGGCCGTCGAAGTGGTGTGCGGGCTGTCATGATCCAGCGCTGCTTTACAGCGGCATGATGGACACGCCTATCAAGCAGATCATGGACCGTCCGGAGACACAGGCAGGGCTCGGATGCATGATGTGCCACTCCATCGTCAAAGTGAAGAGCACCATGGGCCAGGGCGACTTTGTGCTCGACTATCCGGAACTGCACGAGCTCGCCGCCAGCAAGAATCCCGTAGTTCGCTGGTTGCATGATTTCAGCGTCAAGCTCAACCCTGAGCCGCATCGTCGGGTGTTCCTGAAACCATTCATGCGGGCGCAGACACCGGAGTTCTGCTCCTCGTGCCACAAGGTGCACCTCGATGTGCCGGTGAACAACTATCGCTGGTTCCGTGGATTCAATGAGTACGACAACTGGCAGGCGAGCGGGGTTTCGGGTTTGGGTGCCCGCTCGTTCTACTATCCGCCGAAGCCCCAGGGGTGCCAGGATTGCCACATGCCTCTGACGAACTCGCAGGACCTGGGCAACATCGCCGGCAAGGTGCACTCGCATGCGTTCCCCGGCGCAAACACGGCTTTGCCGTTTGCCAATCTAGACCATCACCAGATGGACCTTGAGCAGAACTTCCTGAAGAGCGGAGTGGTGTCAATCGACATTTTCGCGCTGTCGACCGCGGCGCCGCAGGAGGCCGCTGCCGCGATCCAGCATCCCGAGCTGCAGACGACCTTTGCGGTCGGCGAAGAGGCTGAGATGGCAACCACCGGCGGGGTCACGGGGTCGGCAGCACCGGTAACGGCTCCGCTGAACAAGGTGAATCCTGCAGTGCGACGCGGCGACAATGTTCGACTCGACGTCGTAGTGCGCACCCGCAAGGTTGGACATTTCTTTCCCGGCGGCACCGTTGATGCCATCGACACCTGGGTCGAGCTTAAGGCGGTTGACGACAAAGGCCAGACCATTTTCTGGAGCGGCAATGTGGCCGACGACGGCAAGGGGCCGGTCGATCCGGGGGCGCACTTCTACCGCTCGCTACAAGTGGATGAGCACGGCAACCCGATCAATAAGCGCAATGCCTGGGCAACGCGAGCGGTGGTTTATGTCCACCTCATTCCTCCCGGCGCTGCCGACACCATTCATTACCGGTTAAAGATTCCGCCGAATGCCGGCGACAAAATCACTGTCACAGCGCGCCTGTGTTACCGCAAGTTCTCCTGGTGGAATACGCACTTCAGTTACGCCGGGCAATCGCGACAGGAGGCCAACGGTCCGCAAACTACCAGGTCCTATGACGATCGCCAGTTCACATTTGATGGCAACACGTCGACCGTCTCCGGCAAGGTGAAGGAAATCCCCGACTTGCCCATCGTGGCGCTGGCGGAGGATTCGGTCGAGTTGAGGGTGCTTCCCAAAGGTGGGGCTGCGGAAACCCCGAAAGTCGTCACCGAGAAGGACGAATGGCAGCGTTGGAACGACTACGGTATCGGATTATTCCTCCAGGGAGATCTGAGGGCTGCAGCTGTGGCATTCCAGCATGTCACCGAGGCGGATCCGTCGAATCCCGATGGCTGGGTGAACCTGGGACGCGTGGCCGTGCAGGAAGGTGACATGGAGCGCGCCCGTGTGGTGCTGCAACGAGCACTGTCTCTAAACCCTGACCTAGCGCGGACCAACTTCTTCTATGCCCGTGTTCTGCGCACGGATGGTGACTACGACGGCGCTCTGCAACATCTGAGGAAGGCGGCCGCGCAATATCCCAAAGACCGCGTGGTGCGCAACGAAATGGGGCGCATCCTTTTTCTGCAGCACAAGTACGACGACGCCATCGTGCAGTTGCGCGAGGCGCTGGCCGTCGATCCCGAAGACCTGCAGGCCAACTACAACATGATGCTTTGCTACCGGGGACTGGGTGACCTTCCACAGGCGGACGAATATCAGAAGCGGTACTTGCGCTTCAAGGCGGACGAATCCGCCCAGACCATCACGGGTCCGTATCGGAGGATGCATCCGGAAGACAACAACGAGCGGCAGTCCATCCACGAGCACGTTTCGGCCCCTATACCACCCCAACCTGCGCAAAATCGGCGCGCGTTAGGGACCCCGGCTCTTGGAGGAGCCAAGCCGGTCGCGGCTGCAACACGCAACGAGAACCAGGGCCAATGAACGACTCCATGACCTCAATCCGACGCGCAACTTTCTCTTTCATGACTCTGCTGCTGGCATGCGTTGGGTTCGCCGGCACAGCACCCGCACAAGTGCGCTTTCGCGACATCACCAAGCAGGCGGGTATCAACTTCGTGCACAACAACGGCGCGGCCGGGAAAAAGTGGCTGCCCGAAACGATGGGTCCGGGTTGCGCCTTCATCGATTATGACAACGACGGCTATCCCGACATCCTGCTGGTAAACGGCAAGGACTGGACTTCACCAGGCAAGCCGTCGACGATGAAGCTCTACCACAACAACCGTAACGGGACGTTCACCGATGTAACAGCCAAGGCGGGGCTCGCGGTGAGCCTCTACGGGCTCGGCGTGGCGGTAGGGGATTACGACAACGACGGTTTCGACGACATCTTCGTCTCTGCTCTGGGACAGAGCCATCTGTTTCACAACAACGGAAACGGTACGTTCACCGATGTTACCAAGGCGGCGGGCCTGTGGGGACCGAACGAGTTCAGCACCAGCGCGTTGTGGTTCGACTACGACCATGATGGCAAGCTTGACCTGGTGGTCGCCAACTATGTGCAATGGACCCCGCAAAGCGACATCTATTGCACGCTCGATGGAGTTCATAAGTCCTATTGCACGCCCGAGTCGTACAAAGGAGCCTCACTGCGCTTGTGGCACAATCTGGGCAATGGCAAGTTCGAGGATGCTACCGCCAAGGCGGGCCTGCTCGACAACACCTCTAAATCGCTCGGACTGGCAGTGCTTGACATAGATGGGGACGGATGGCCTGATTTGGTAGTAGCGAATGACACCCAGCCCAACAAGCTGTACATCAACACGGGCAAGGGCACCTTCACCGAGTCCGCGGTTTCCGCGGGGATTGCTTTCAGCGAAGATGGCGTGGCGCGTGCGGGCATGGGGATCGATGCCGCGGATTACGATCACTCGGGAAGGCCGAGCATCATCATCGGAAACTTTTCCAACCAGATGATGGCCCTCTATCACAACGAAGGAAACGGACTGTTCGTCGACGAGGCACCACGCTCAGAAGTCGGGCGAAAAAGCCTGCTGACACTCGGCTTCGCTTCGCTGTTTTTCGACTACGACCTCGATGGATGGCTGGATATCTTCGTTGCCAATGGGCACATCGAGCCCGAGATTGAGCGCATACAAAAGCGTGTGAAATATGCCCAGTCCCCCCATCTGTTTCACAATCAGGGCGGCGGCAAGTTTGTAGACGCTACTCCGTCGGCCGGGCCTGACCTCAATGTCCCCCGGGTCGGGCGGGGAGCGGCTTATGCCGATATTGACAACGACGGGAATCTCGACATCCTGATGACGACCAATGGCGGCCCGGCGGTGCTGTTCCGCAACGAAGGCACACCCAACCACAGCCTCCGAATCAAGCTGGTGGGCACTCGCTCCAACCGCGATGGCATCGGCACAGCCGTAACCGTAAGCGCTGGGGGTGAAAAGGAGTCGCTCGCATTGCGCAGCGGCTCGGGCTATCTTTCCGCGAGTGAGTTGGTGCTTACATTCGGACTGAGGCAGCGCCAGCAGGCCGACGAGATTGAGTTGCGCTGGCCGAGTGGGCAGGTCGATCACCTTTCGAAAGTTGCGGCGGGTCAGACGATCACGGTCCGGGAAGGTGCCGGCATCGTGCAGCAGGTGCCCTACGGTAAAGCGCCAGCGCCGGTGGCCGCGACGACGGCTGCCCCCGGTCGCAAGAGAGCGCGATGAAGCCAGTCACGCAGCAGTCTGCGGTCGAGTTAGTGGCGCTGCTCCAAGAATCAAAGATCTCGCCTCTGGAACTTGCCGATGAGTACATCGCCCAAATTGAGCGCATTAATCCTAGCCTGAATGCACTGGTCGACTTTGACCCCGAGCGCATACGGCAGCAGACACTTGCTGTGCAACGATCGAGGCAGCCACGCGGTCCCCTGTTCGGGTTACCCGTCACCGTAAAGGCTTCGATTTCTGTCGCCGGACACCGTTGTGAGATCGGCAGCCTCATCAACCAGGGCAACGTACCGACAGAAGACGCGACTGTGGTTGCGCGCTTGCGCGGTGCCGGAGCAAACATTCTCGGCATCACCAACAGTCCGGAATTTCTGATGGCATACGAGACCGACAACCGGCTTTATGGCCGCACCAACAACCCATGGAATCTTGACTACACACCAGGCGGATCGAGCGGCGGCGAGTCGGCGGCCATCGCGGCCGGAATGTCTGCCGGCGGCCTCGGCAGCGACAGCGGCGGCTCGGTCCGCATCCCGGCACATTTCACGGGTATTTGCTCTTTGAAGCCGACGCCCGGGCGAATCCCAGGAATCGGCCATCTGCCGGGTTGCGTAGGGCCGTTCTCGATTCTGGGCTCGATTGGGCTGATGGCGCGCACCATGGATGACGTCGCGTTGCTCTTTCGGGTGCTCTCCGGACAGGACGCCGCCGATCCCGTCAGCCCTCCCGTTCCACAGCGGCAGATAACCCTGACTGACATAAAGCCACTGCGCATTGGTTATTTCGAAGATGACGGTCTCACCCCCGTTACTCCTGAGACAAGGCAAGCCGTACAAGCAGCGGCGCGGGCGCTTCAGGAGCAGGGCCTTGATGTGCGTCCGTTTCGACCGAAGGCACTGGAGCAGGCGCGAAAACTCTGGTGGACGTTCTTTGTCCGCTGCGGCGCGATGTTCGTGGACTCGCTCGTCAAGGGCCGGGAAGCGGACCTAAGCCCGACACTGCAGGGCTTCTTGCGTATCGCCCATGCCGAGCCGCCACTGACAGCGGACGAACTGTTGAACGCGTGGGCCGAGTGCGACGTGATTCGCGGCAAGCTGCTGCAGCAAATGCAGGAGTTCCCGGTACTGCTCTGTCCGGCATGTTCGATTCCCGCCTTTCGTCACGGCGAGCGCAAGTGGAAGGTGGAAGGGCAGGAAGTCGAGTATCTCGACGTCATGCGTTACACACAGTGGTTCAATCTGCTTGCGGCCCCCGCAGCCGTCGTGCCGGCTGGGCGGTCGCCCGAGGGGCTACCGATCGGGGTGCAGATTATTGCGCGGCCGTTCGAAGACGAGGTCGCTCTGGCCGTCGCCTCCGCCGTCGATCACGAATTCGGATTTGCCGCACCGCCGATGGCGCATGGCCACACGTAGCCTCGAATCTGTTGGCCTCCCGGCCCCCGCGTTGTATCCTCGGGGCGTGGCAAAGCGCCTCAGACTAAAGCGATCCCCGACCGTGGCACTGCTGCTCGGCCTGGTGATTACGTTGGCAGCGGTAGTGGCCTACACGGCGTATATCACGTATGAGCTCTCCGGCCTGCGAAAGCTGCAGCGCGACGTGATCGACCGGAACCGCAGGGACTCCCTCCAGCTGCTGCGTATCCAAAACGACCTCAACGCTTTGGGCCTGGGCATGCGCGACATGCTTGATACCAGCCAGCCTTATCCCTTGAAGGCGTGGTCGGCGCAATTTCGGCGGATCCAGGGAGACCTAAACGATGCCCTGCGGCTGGAGGAGAGCCTGTCGGTAGCGCATCGCACTCCCGAGCAGCGGCAATACCTGCAGGACTCACTGGCGCAGTTCTGGGTTGCATCCGATCGTACGTTTGGCCTGGCGGGCGAGGGCAAGGAAGAGGAGGCCAGGGCAGAGATCCGCACATCCTTGCACTCGAGAGTTGCGGCGCTCAGTACAGCGGTTTCCCGGCTGTTGGTTGCCAACAACGAGAGCGAGCAACAGGCGGGTGAACGGATTGAGCAGATCTACGATGGCGTGCAGCGCCAGGTTTACTTGTTTCTGATTGCCACTCTGATCGCGATTGTGCTCACCAGCGTGTACCTCATCCGCTTGACCCGACGGCTTTTCGCGCACATATCGGGCCTCTCTCAACAGCGCAGTGAACTGGCACAGAAGCTGATCGCGACCCAGGAATCGACTTTGCTTCATATCTCGCGCGAGCTGCACGACGAGTTCGGACAAATTCTGACCGCCGTGGGATCCATGTTGCGGCGAGCCGGAAGGCAGGCCCCCGAAGGATCTCCGCTGCGTGCCGATTTGCAGGAGGTCTCGGAGATCGCACAGTCAGCCCTCGACAAGGTGCGCAGCCTGTCACAAGCGCTGCATCCCGTCACACTGGAAGAGGCCGGCCTGGACAGTGCGATCGACTGGTACCTGCCGGTCGTGGAGCGGCAGAATGGAATCGTCATACACTACGAGAAGGCAGGGACCCCCTTTGCGGTCGAGAGCCGGGCAGGTATTCACATTTATAGAGTGCTGCAGGAAGCGCTCAACAATGTCGCCCGTCATTCTGGAACCAAGGAGGCCTGGGTCCGTCTGCAATTCGAGCCCGACCGTTTGGGGCTGGAGGTAGAGGACCACGGCACTGGCTTTCGGTTCAACGGACGGAAGGGCATCGGCTTGGTGGCAATGCGGGAGCGCGCCGAACTGGTAGGGGGCGCAATCGAGTTTGAGCAACTCTCCGGCGGTGGAACCCTGGTGCGGCTGTCGGTCCCGAAGGATGGCATCAATTCCAATGACTGAGGACGGCATGGCTGAGAAAATTGCGGTATTGCTGGTTGACGATCACGCGCTGGTACGGCGCGGCTTTCGACGGCTTCTGGAAGATGAATCCGACATTGATGTGCGAGGCGAGGCCAGCAACGGCGAAGAAGCCGTAAAACTGGCGAAAAGCTTGCGTCCCGACGTGGTGGTCATGGACTGTGCCTTGCCAGGCGTGAACGGACTGATCGCGACCCGGCGCATCCTGGAAGACAATAAGAACGTCGCGGTGCTCATGCTCAGCATGCACTCGGAGAATACCTGGGTGCGGCAGGCGTTCGAAGCCGGAGCCTGTGGCTACATGCTGAAGAATGCTGTCGATCTGGAACTGGTAACCGCAATCCGTCGGGTGGCCGCCGGGGAAGTCGTGCTCGATCCGCAGATCGACCGCATGGTCGCGCTGAAGGGCGAGCGTGAGACCGGATTGACCAGCCGCGAATTGGAGATCCTGCAGCTGATTGTCGATGGCAAGTCGAACAAAGAGATCGCCAGTCACTTGAACCTGAGCGTCAATACCGTCGCCGTGCATCGCGCCAATATCATGGACGCCTTGGGCATACACAAGACCGCGGAGCTGGTGGTGTTCGCAATTCGCAACGGGCTGGTGAACGTGCCCTAGGGGAAGTGGCTGCAAGGCTTGGACGATAGGGGCCGGGGTTATGAAGGTGGTGCCGGCTGAAGCCGTCTTCGTCCGGAAAAGGGTCGCCCACGCGAGGCTGGGCGGCGCTCTACCGTGCCTTTGCACTGCCTCGCAAACGGATCCAGGTGGCCCCCAACTACTTCATCCTGACCTTCTCAACTAGCGGCAAGTCCTGTGACGATCCACCGACCATGAAGGTGTAGCTGCCCGGCACCAGTTTCCAGCCGTTCAAGGTCTCATCGAAAATCGATAGATATAGGGGATCGACAGTCAAGCTCACTTCCCTGCTCTCCCCGGGGTTCAGGTTTACCTTGCTCCAGCCCAGCAGGCGCTTCGGCGGTTCGCCTGTTCCGGCCGGCAGCGCAGCGTAAACTTCAGCAATCTCTGCTCCGGCGCGGCTCCCCGTGTTCTTGACCGTGAAACTCACGGTGGCTCTTGCCGTCCGATTTCACCTTCAGATCGGAGTAACGATACGTGGTATACGAGAGCCCAAAGCCAAACGGGAACAGCACCGGCTTGTTCTCGGCGTCGTACCATTTGTAGCCAACTTTCAATTCTTCGTCATAATGCACATCAAAGGTCGGCTTGGTCAGGGTCGTATGGAAACCGGATTCGATGGGCTTCGCTCCCGGCGGGGGAGTGACAATCTGCGGATGCGGCAGATCAGCTTCGCTGCGCGGGAAAGTCATCGGCAGCTTCGCGCTGGGGTTCACGTCGCCGAAAAGGACGTTAGCTACAGCGTCCGCACCCTTGCTGCCTGCATACCACGCATCCAGCACAGCGCTCACCTTGTCGAGCCACGGCATCAGCACGGCGGTGGCTGTCTCCAGCACCACGATCGTCCTCGGGTTGGCCGCAGCAACCTGCTCGATCAGCGCATCCTGGTTCTCCGGCAGCGACAGACTGGGCAGATCCACTCCCTCGCACGTCCACTGATAAGCAAACACGATCGCGACGTCCGCCTTCCGCGCTATGGCCGCGGCGGAGGCCGGATTCTCCCCCGAGTCGAACTGTACAACTACGCCGGGAGCCTTTGCCCTCACCGTCTTCAAAGGCGAACTGGGAAACCACACTTGCTCGCACCACTTTGCAGGCGGATGCCCGGGTGAGTCCACCTGCGCCGAGCCGCCACCGGAGATCATGCCCGTGTCGGCGTGCGGCCCGATGATCGCGATAGAACGCACTTTGGCGCGATCGAGCGGCAGCACGCCACCCTTGTTCTTGAGGAGAACCGTGCTCTGCTCGGCGATGCGGCGCGCCGTCTCGAAGCCGCCCTCCACATCGACGACACTCTTCTGGATGGGGAAATCCACAATGCCGCTGGCAAATTCTGAACGCAGAATGCGGCGCACGTGGTCATCCAGTTCCGACATTGGAACTGTGCCCGCCTGGACGGCTGCTTTGAGCTTCTCGCCAAAGTAGTCATCGATCGGTTCCTCGTTGTCCAATCCGGCAGCCGAGGCTTTCACCGTGCTGTGGGTCCCACCCCAGTCAGAGACGACAAAGCCCTTGAACTTCCAGTCCTTCTTGAGCACATCCGTCAGGAGGTAGGTGTTCTCGCAGGCAAAATCGCCGTTGACTGCGTTGTAAGAGCACATCACCGCCGCGGGATCTCCGATTCCGATGCCGATCTGAAACGCGAACAGGTCGCTCTCACGCATGGCACGCTTGCTGATGATCACGTTCACTTCATTGCGGCCACTCTCCTGATCGTTCAGGGCGTAATGCTTGATGTCCCCGATCACATGCTCTGCCTGCTCACACTTGATCCGGTTGCCCACGAGCGTGCCCGCCAGGACAGGATCCTCACCCAGGTACTCGAACGTCCTTCCATTGCGCGGCTCGCGGGTCAGGTTCACGCCGCCGCCGAGCGTCATGTTGTAGCCTTGCGCGCGGAGCTCACGTCCGATCAGCGCACCGTAATCGCAGGCCGCCTGTGGGTCCCAGCTTGCGGCCGAGGCGAGATTGGACGGCAGCGCCGTCGAGTAGCGACCGTTCTGAGCGCTCATCCGCACTCCATAGGCGGCGTCGCTCATCTGAATCATCGGAATGCCCAACCGCGGCACGCCCAGCACAAAACCGGCGCCGCCGTTACCCAGATAGTCATTCGGCCTTGGCGGGCCCCAGCCCGGCATCCCCTGGCCATGCACCAGATCGATCTTTTCGTCGAGCGTCATTTCCAGCAAACCAGATCGGCGCGCTCATCGGGCGACAGCTTCGCATTCATCCACGGCCAGCCTTGCGTCTTGTTAACTGCCTGGTTGTCAGAGGCGTGCGCCGCGACTGCAGTTGCAAGAGCTACGAAGACGGCAAGGGTCACGGCGAAGAAGAAGCGTAGGCGGGTGGGCATGATCATTGTGGATGCGCTCTTGGGTGTTCGTCTGCGCAAAAGAATAAGAGGGAGCCCGAAGACTCCCTCCGTTAGTGGCTCTTAGTCGGTGTCTAGAAGAACAGATGCAAGCCGAACTGCAGCTGACGCATCGTGGTTCCCCACATGATGTCCTGGATGGTGCCGTTGTTGGAACCGCAGGTACCCGTCGTGGGTCCCGAGGCTACGCACGTTCCGCCGCCACTCTGCGTGTTGGAGAAGTTCAGCGCCGGGTGGTTGAAGATGTTGAACGCGTCCATCTGGAACTTCAGCTGGAACCGCTCGGTGATCTGGAAATTCTTCGAGATCGACATATCGTCGGTGAAAGCTCGGGGGCCGTAGAGCGAATCGAAGTTAGCGTTACCGATCTGACCCGGGCCAGGATCGAGCCACGCGTTACCAACCGTAGTTGGA
The DNA here is from genome assembly GCA_963840905.1 of uncultured Acidobacteriaceae bacterium. Lineage (GTDB taxonomy): Bacteria > Acidobacteriota > Terriglobia > Terriglobales > Acidobacteriaceae > Bog-257. The sequence continues at coordinate 366,293 of CAWJAO010000012.1, read as the reverse complement.
GTGAAGTACCGCACCACGTGATTGACCGGATCGAAGCCGCTCGTTCCGACATTGAACTGACCCACATTTCCAACGTTGGGCCGACAGGGAGCTTCCGAGTTGATCTCTGAACCGCAGTTGCTCAGAGCCGGAGTCCAGGGCAGACCGCTGCTCCAGTTGGTGGTATCGGTGATTTGCCAACCGCCGATGATCATGTTCATCGCGGTTCCCGAGTTCCCGCCGAACATCTTGCCTTTGCCAAACGGCAAGGCATAGACAAGATTCATGACCCAAACCACAGGCCTGTTCTGGTCATACGCACCATAGGCAACCCGAGGAACGTTGGCGAAGTAGTTCGAGTCGTAGTGCAGTGAGTGCGACCAGGTAAAGTGGGTGATGAACTGCAGCCCGTTCGCGAACCGCTTCTCGAGCAGCGCCTGCAAGGCATTGTAGTTGGAGTTGGCGTTATTGCCGAAATAGTTGCCGATGTCCTGGTTGCAGCAGGTCAACACTCCACCCGTCGTTGGATCGGTGTATCCGGGGTAGGTGAACTTATTCTGCAGAGGCCGGACACCATTGGCAAAGGGCTGGTTGACGTTGTAGTTAGGCCCGTCACCTACAAAGCCGTGCCGGCCCATGTTACCGACGTAGGAAAGAGACAGATTGGTCGTCTTGCCGAGCTGCTGCTGCACCGTCAGGTTGTAAGCGTAGATGTACGGCACGACCTGGGAAAGCGGCCGAACTCGGGGCGATACCTGGCCGGTGGGCCCCTGTAACGGCAACAAGCCGTTGGAGGGAATCGCCGGGAACACAGCAGCAGGCGGTCCTTGTGCCAAGGTAAAGGCCGCAGCGTAGCTATCGGAGTTGCTGTTGCCGTTAAAGGTGCTGGCATTCACCTGCTGCGAGATTAATACCGGTAAGTTCTGCGTGACGGTGTGACCGAAGTTGGATCCGAACACGCCGATGTCGTAACTCATGCCGAATCCGGCGCGTATGACCGTCTTGTCATAGAGCTGGTAGGCAATACCAAAGCGCGGCGCGAAGTCGTGCAATTGGTTCCCGATGTTGCCGTTCAAGCCATAAGGTCCGTAGCCCGCGACCCGGATATTGCCGAAGACGATGTTAGCGAAACCACCGTTCCCTTTGGCGTTGACCGCTTCGGGCGTGTAAAGCTCCCAGCGCAATCCATAGTTCAGGGTCAGCTTCGGGGTGATGCGCCACGTATCCTGCCCGTACACGAAGAAGCGGTACTGATGCTCGGAGGCACTCAGGCTGCTGCTGGCATAACGGTCGAAGTGGGTGACATCGCCAAACAGGAAGGTGGCCAAGGTGAGTCCACCCACGCCGCCATTCGAGGTTCCGTTCTGAGCGAACGTCATTTCACCCGCGCGGTTCTGGTCGCTGGGCACACGCAGGTTGGTGGCATACCGGAAGTCGCCGCCGAACTTAAATGCGTGATTGCCCTTTAACTTGGTAAAGTTTGCGACCCACTGATACTGGTCCTCTTTCTCCGTCAACGGGCAGTTGCAGCGCTGAACGCCCAAGCCGTTGCCGAAGTCGGAGATGGTCTGGTTTCCGGTCTGGCCGTTGCCGCCCATGTTGAAGTACGACAGGCCTGACGTTGCGTACGGCTGCGAAGCAAGGTTAAGCCCAGGGATACCAAACCCGGTCATCGGGGTTTGACCCTGGTCCCAGAACGCGGTTTGCGGGTTATACCGGAACCATCCGAAGCGGAAGTCGGCCAGGAATGTAGGGCTGAACGTGTGGGTCCAACCGCTGGCCAAGCTGTAATTGTGGACATTCGAACTGCCGGCAAGACCAGGACCCGGGCCGAAGCCGACGCCACCCAGATCCCCCAGTGACGGAACACCGGACAGACTGTAGTAGGCCAGACTGAAGCGGCCGAAGATCGTGTTGCTCTGGTTCAGATCGTAGTCAATGCGGGTATCGAAGGCATTCTGCTTATAGGCGCCGTTGCCGGACGCGATGTAGTTGTTCAGCAGATTGCTGTTGGTCGGCTGCGGAAACAGCTTCAGGACGTTTACAGCTTGCGGCGAAAGCATCCCGACCGGAATCAGGTTGCCCGGAACGGCAACGCTGGTCGTGGTTCCCTTGGCATTGTTCGGGTTAGGCAGGTACACCTGGCCCCCGCCGTTGATACTTGGGTTCAAGTACTGACTCAGGTTGCAATTGCCGGTCGTAGCGGTACATGTGCTGAGAACTTGTGCCGTCGGTACGGTCAGGGTGTTGGTAACACCGGTGGTTTCCTTCGTACCTTGATAGTCACCAAAGAAGAACAACTTGTTCTTGATGATCGGGCCGCCGACGGTGCCGCCGTACTGGTTCCATTTGTCGGAAGGAATGAACCTGCCCGTAATCGGGTTGGGAGCGTACTGGTTGAAGGGATCGCGGGCCAGGTTGGCATCGGTGCGCCGGAACCAGAAACCGCTACCGTGAATCTCGTTGCTGCCCGACTTGGTCTGCGCAGTCACCAGACCGGCGACCGCCTTGCCCATCTCGGCATCGTAATTCTGAGAACCCACCTTGGTTTCGGTGATCGCGTCCAGGTTCGGGTTGATTACGATGATACCGAGAATCGGGTCCTGATTATCCGTTCCGTCCAATTGGAAACCGGTGCCGCTGAAGTGCTGGCCCTGCACCATGATCTGCTGGCCGCCCTGCGGATTTTCCGTAGCCGCGTGGCTCCAGCCGGCCAGTTTCTGCGTGCCGGGAGACAGCAGCTCGAAGGTCGTGAAGTTGCGGTTCAGGATGGGAAGGTCTTCGACGTACCTTTCGTTGTAGGTGACGGCAACGTCGGCGCGATCAGTCTGCAACTGGGGCGCTTCGGCAGTAACTTCCATGGTCTCGGAGGCGGAGCCCACCGTTACCTGAGCGTCCACGCGCTGCGAGGCATCGGCCGTCACGGTCACGTTCTTCTGCTCAAAGGCCTTGAAACCTGCCGCCTCAACCTTGACCGAGTAGACGTCCGGGATCAAGTGAGTTACCGAATAGTTTCCCGACTCGTTGGTCGTCGCGGTGTCGCTCGTACCCTTGCTGACGTCTGTTACTGTGACTGTCGCATTCTGGACCGCCGCTCCCTGCGGATCGGTGACCGTCCCGAAAATGCTGCCGAATACCGCCTGCCCGAAGGACAGCGTCGGGGTAAGGGAAAGAACCAGAATCGTCACTGCAAACCATACGCACCGCTTCGTCATTTTTGCCCCCTACAGCCTGGTCGAGTTGTACGCAATGCCGGCGAGGATGCGGCCGGAGACGATTGCATCAACTGCATTGCTCTCGAGCTTGTCGAGTGGTTGAAAACTTGGGAAAAATAGAATCGGAAGGGGAACGAACTTCCCCGGTTCACGGCATCTGCGAATTTGTAGCAGGCCCTCATCTTGCGGTTCTTCCGGGCCGCAACAAGGCTTCAGCCCATGCAAAAATTACCATCGTCACAACCCGGTGTGACCAAAAGCTAATTGCTCAAGTAGCACGTGTCAAGGGGTTTTACGGGTTTGTCAATAATAAAAATGAACTAGGGACGGATTTTTTTAAACTAGGGACAGAACCCACCAAAAAAACTACAACTAATGTGGGATCTGCGAGGGCGTTCGCCCCTGCAGTTCGACTCCTGTTGTCTCGGTCGCCTCAGTGACTCGGAAATTGTAGGGCTACCTCTTTAGTGGTATATGCGTCGGACGGGCCAGCGGGAAACTCGATCTGCAAGATGCCTTGCGAGAGCTCGGCGCCGGTTGCCCCAACTCCAGTGAGGTCCCCGGTAAGCGGAACACGGTATTTTGCTCCCGCCGCGCCCGCAACTTGCAACTTAAGCCGGTCATGCGTGACATTCCAGCGCTCCGAGAGGAACCGGAGATTCGCACTGACGGCGCCCATCGAGGGCGCGATGTAAGGATAGGCAATCCCGAAATCGTGCTCCATTCGTATGCGAACCACTGTGTGATCGGCTGTTATCGGTACGGGTACCGCGATGTGCTGATCAGCTTCGTTGGCAGGCTCAGTCTTGAAGGCGACCGGCTTCCCGTCGATCTCGGCGCTCAGGACATGAGCTCGTAGGCTGAATGAAGGCAGAAATTCAAGCTGGACTTGCTGACCGCCATTCCGCGTGACTTCCAGCGTGACTTCGCCGATGCCCCGATGGTACGACAACGTCAGATTGGCCGCGCCAGGGGCTGCGCCCAGCCGGACATTCCGGATGGCGAAGTCTGTCCAGTCGGCGGGCGCATGCGGTTCGAACCGGACCTCGGAATTCAATGCGTCGACGGAGAGACCCATCATTCCCCTGAGCAGCGGGCTCACAATCATCGCTGATGACCAGATCTGGTGTGAGCTGCTCGTGGCTACCGGAGTGTAATAGCGGCCGGACAGTACCTCTGTAGCCCGACCGGGGGATCCATCGAAGACCAGTTGCGCGTTGGCCCGGAGATTGGCATACGCCGGTAAGGGCCGGTGGTAGCGATATTCGGCGACGGCGGCCCATCCGGTAAATAACGGCCACACACTGCCGAAGTGATAACCAGTAGGGTCGTACAGAGGATCGTCTTCCGGAATGATGCGCATGCCCCAGTCGGCCTCGTGTCTCGGCCCCGCGAGCTCATTCAGAAACTGCTGACCGTGCTGTTGGTCGAGCAAGCCAAACCACATCGGCACCGTGCCCAGCACGCTGGCACGATCGATGCGCTTGCCCTCGACGTTGAGCGCATAACCGTAGATGTTTTTGTCCGGACTCCAGAACGAAGTCTCCACCCGGGACTTGAGTGCCGCCGCTTCCTGGGTCAGCGAGTCGGCTTCCGGCTTATGTAGGAGCTGCGCGACGGCGGCGAGAGATTGCTGCGCCTCAATCGCTACTCCGGTCTGGTAGAGCTCGGAGGAAACTGGCAGCAGCGGACCACCTTCAATCCACCCATGCCCCACGCCCTGGTTCTTGGGCAGACCGTTGGCCCCAAACGTGGAACGCAGCCACTGGTAAGCCCTCCACAGGCTGTCCCACTTGGCACGCGCGAAGTCCAAGTCGCCGCTCGCGCGAACGTAGTCGGCGGTACCGATGATGTAGAGTGGCGTGGCATCGGCCGAAGCAAAGCCATACGGGTACAGCTTGAACCATGGAACGAGGCTTACGGTTTGCGGAATCTCGTGCGGTATCCGGCCGTTTTCCCCTTGATACTTCGCCAGAAATTCCAGCGCCGTTCGTGTGGTTTGGAAATCGCCGGCGGCATCCAGGGCAAGTGCAGTCCACATGGAATCGCGCCCGAAGAACCAACTAAAGCCTGGACGGTGATTGGAGCCCGAGAGGTCATAACCGGCGATCAACCCCTCGCCGGCAAACGGATCATTCACCAGCCCCTGCAGCTGGCTGATACGCGACCAATCGTAGGCGGTCTGCAAGTCGGTGTCAGGAAGACTCAGTGAGACCGTAGTGTCAAGGTAGTGCTTGTAGTGCTCGCGCGCTTCCTGTTGGAGCTGCGAATATTGTTTCAGCAGCTTCTGGTAGAGGTCACTCGCTTCTTTTTTCTCTTTGAACGAGGCGGCCATTGCAAAGTAATAGGTCGCCGTGCCCTTCACCGCCGGTCCAAACTGAAAGGTGTCGACATCCGCCGACGAGTAGTTCGTGTGATAAACCTGCCGCACATCGATTGCATGAGGCGATCCGGCGACCGCATAGAAACGGTGCTCCTCTTCGCCAAAGTTGAACGTCTTCAGCGTGGAGTTCCATTCGCTGTAACCCGCTCCCATGCCTGCGGGCCACATCCAGGCGACGTCGGGAGTGAACGTCGCTTCGATGGCCACCGGTTCTGAGCTCTCGAGTTGCAGCGAAATCACTGCGCCTGTCTCCTGCAGCGGCGCGAACCAGGTCTCACACACGGAGAATGAGTCGTACACATAACGGATGGATGTTGACTCAGGGCGGACCGTCACGATTCGCGGCAAAGTATCAGCGGGGATTACATGGCCACCAGCATGAAAGGTGAGATGGAAGTCGCGCAGTAGTTTGAGCGGATAGATCCAAGCCTCGAAGTTGCCGTCCTCACGCCCAAACAACGCCGAGTGCGGACCGACAGCATCGAGGAACTGCCAGTTCTGTGCATTTTGTGACAGAGACAACTCGCCTTGAGAAGCCTTGCAATCGTTGAATTGTTCCTGGGCAAGCGCTGTGCGAGCAAGCCCACCCACGAAAAGCACCAGGAACGCGAACTTCGGCAGCCAGCGCGTCCACCGTGACCTCATTGAGCACCTTTCATGGCAGACATCCTCACGGCTGGGGCGCCTTCAATCGCACGTCCAGCTCCGAGGCCTTCTTGAATTCCAGCGCAGCTTCCTTCGTCTCGCCTTTGCGCGACAAGGCAATCGCCAATTGGTAGTGCGCTAGAGCATAGTTGGGAGCAAGCTTAAGCGCATTACGAAATTGCGAAATAGCCCCGTCCAGATCTCCCGCGTTCAATAGTCGGCTCCCTGAGTTGGTGTCGAACGTCGCGCCCTGCAGGCCCGTCTTTTGCCTGCTGAGTTGCGCACCTTCGCGGCTCTCGGCTTCTGCCCCCGCAATGTCCCCCATTTGCCGCAACACTGCCGCCAGCGTAGTGTGCGCACCCATGAAATCGGGTTGCAGCCGTATGGCCTCGCGCAACGCGTGCGCCGCCTCGGGGAAATTGTTCATCTGCTTTAGCACGGTGCCCAGCGTGTAGTAAGCCTCCGCATAGTCCGGCTTGATCTGAACTGCATGTTGCAACTGCTCGGCCGCCGCCGGAAAGTCTCCCTTCTGCCACAGCGTCACTCCCAGGCTGTAATAGGCGTCGACCAGCTGTGGATCCAGCTGAAGCGCCTGCTGAAATTCCGCGATTGCGCCGGGCAAGTCGTCTTTCAGCTTCAACGCCAACGCCAGATTGTAATGCAGCGATGCGTTGCCTGGAGCCAGCTTCAGCGCCTCCCTCAATTGCTCGGCAGCGGCATCAAAGTCGGACTGTTGCAACAAAGTGACTGCAAGATTTCCGCGGAAGGCGGCGTCATCAGGGCGCAGCCTGATGGCCCGTTGAAACTCCTTCACCGCAGCGGGACCTTCGCCGTGCTGCATCAAGGCAAGCCCAAGATTGTTGTAGGCCTCAGGATCGTTGGGCGTAAGCGCGACAACCCTTCTAAACGCTAGGGCGGCATTCTCTGGATCGCCGGTACGCTGGAGTAGCAAGCCCAGTTTCGTCTGAAGAGGAACCATGCCGGGCACAAGCTGCGCCGCCTGTCGATAAGCCTGAAGCGCTCCCGCAGTGTCATGCTTCGCTTCCAGAGCGGTGCCAAGATAATAGAACGCTATTCCATCCTTGGGGTTGGCTTGCGTCGCTTGAGTAAGTAGTGGGGTGGCACTCTCGACATCGCCGGCTCGCAAGAGCGACACACCCAGATGAAACTGCGCTGGCTCGTAATTCGCGTCTAGAGCAAGTGCATCACGGAATTCCTTCTCCGCTTCGGGCAATTGCGATTTCTGTGTCAGCAATACTCCCAGTTCGTCGTGTAACTCCGCGCGATCTGGCGCCAGGTCAATCCCTGATTTCATCTCTGTAATGGCCTCGTCAGTTTTTCCCTGCATGCTCAGGATTCGCGCCATTTGACGATGCACCTCGGGCTCCTGAGGAGCGAGTCTTTCCGCCTCGCTGAATTCGGAAGCTGCCTCATCGAGCAAACCCTTGGCCACCAGGGCCTTCCCCAGCTCCACATGAGGAAGCGCTGCGTCGGGCGCTAAACGCGTGACCGTTCGCAGGTGTGCGATCGCGCCATCAAGGTCGCCCTGCTGTAACAGTACTTGCGCCAGCGCATTGTGGTACTCGGCATTATCGGGGCTAAGGTTCACCGCCTGCGATAAGGCAGAACGCGCCGTTGCCAGGTCGCCCTCCTCCAGCGCCTTCAGCCCGCGCTTATACTCATCGGCCGCGGTTTTGGCGGGAGTGGTCTTTCCGGGGTGAGCCTTCGTGGGAGTTGAGGCTGCACGAGTACTTCCTGAGACTGTAAGAAGGAAAATACAAGCCGAAATGATTGCACAGAGACGCTTTGCCGGACGGGAGAAGGACACGATGTCCAAGGCTACTTCGTGTAAGCGCTTTTGTTCAAGGCTGGACGAGCGTCTTTGTGGAAAGCGGTCCTGCGACTAGAATTTCATTCGTATGGGCGTCAACCGTTTCCTGCGGCGATCAGCTCTGGTGTTGCTTGCCTGCTCGGCGCTGCTGTTCGCCTTGGGCGGCGACCTTCCTTTTGGGGCGTGGCAGAGAGTGTCGCAAGGTCCCGTTCTGTCGCCGGAAGGCAATGGATGGGAGTCGGCGGGTACTTTCAATCCGGCGGTTGTGATACATGACGGCAAGTTCGTCATGCTCTATCGTGCCCAGGACAAGCAGGGCACGTCGCGACTGGGCTACGCGGAGAGCGTTGACGGGGTGCACTTCACGCGCCGCGCCGATCCCGTGCTCGTACCGGAAACCGATTACGAAAAAGACGGCGGTGTGGAAGACCCGCGTCTGGTGAAGATCAGCAACCTCTACTACCTGACATATACGGGCTACAACAAGAAGGATGCGCAGCTATGCCTGGCGATATCACGCGACCTGCTTCATTGGGAGCGTAAGGGCGTGATCCTTCCTGCCAACAAAGGCAACTGGAACGTGAAGTGGACAAAATCCGGGGCGATTGTGCCGGAGAAGATCGGAGGCAAATACTGGATGTACTTCCTCGGCACCGCTGCCGACGGCACCGACCAGATGGGGCTCGCCTCGTCCAGCGATCTGCTTCATTGGACAGAGGAGACGAAGATCCCTGTGCTGCCTCGCCGCCCGGGCATGTTTGATTCGCGCGTCGTCGAGCCCGGTCCCGCACCCGTCCTCACGCCGGACGGCATTGTGCTCATCTACAACGGAGCCGACGACAAGCTTGTCTATCGCACTGGCGTTGTAGTCTTCGACCGCAAGGACCCGCGCAAGGTGCTCTATCGGAGCGGGCAGCCGATCTTTGCTCCGCAAGAATCGTGGGAGAAAGTTGGCCAGGTCCCGAACGTAGTGTTTGTTGAGGGGATGGTCCGTCAAGGCAAGCGATTCCTTTTCTATTACGGAGGAGCCGACAAGTACGTTGGAGTGGCAGAAGCGCAGGCGCTACCGTGAGTGGGTTCGGCGCGGCTGAATTCCCACCACGGAGCCCATATCTCTAAAGTCTTACGGAGAAAAAGATACGGCATTCCGTGCGCTCCGTGGTGAAACGGCTCGATTCTTTGCACCTCCCGTGCCCACCTCGTCAAGTCTCGAACATGGCGCTGATCTCCCTAGCGCTCGCGGCCTCTTTTGCAAAATCAAAGGTCCCGTGCTCGCGCATCTCGCGAGCGGCGCGCAAGAAAAGCCCCGAGCGCCGTACGAGACAGCGCGCTGCCGACGCTGACGCGCCTCACCCCCAAAGCCCAGAGTTCAGCCAAACTCAGTTGAACGCCGCTAAGGCCCATCAACACGTTCACCGGGCGATCCACCGAGCTGACCACGGCTGCTATGTCGTCTTTGGTGGCAAGTCCCGGTGCATAGAGAACGTCGGCGCCCGCCTCTTGATAGTCCTGCAGCCGCGCGATCGTGTCTTTGAGGTCAGGGCGTCCGTGCAGGTAGTTCTCCGCACGAGCGGTCAAGGTGAAGGTAAAAGGAAGAGCTCGGGCCGCCTCGGCTGCGGCACGGACTCTCGCGACTGCGTGCTCCAGGCAATAGATCGGGCCGTCCGAGCGCCCGGTAGCATCTTCGATAGAGCCGCCGACAACTCCCGCAGCCGCCGCAAGCTGGATCGTTTCGGCAGCAACCTCCGGATCGTCTCCGAAGCCATTCTCGAGATCGGCGCTTACCGGCAGGTCCGTGGCTGACACGATCGCGGCGACATGCTCCATGATCAGCTCGCGTCCAACCGTATTGTCGCGTCGGCCCGAGGAGAAAGCATAGCCCATGCTAGTCGTTGCCAGCGCCTCAAAACCGAGATACGCCAGCAACCGCGCTGTACCAACGTCCCACGGGTTGGGAATGATGAATGCTCTGTCGCGCTCATGGAGCGCACGAAATGCCAGTCCCTTTTCAGCTTGCGTCGACATAGAAAAGATCACCAGATCCTGAGGGTGTCGCGTGGTACCAAAGACCTCCGATCACTCCCTCTATGCTCCTCTTGGATGACGAGGTGCGCGATCTTGACTCCGAAAGCGGCGGCCTTCGTGGAACAGCTTGCCTGAGGCGTCAGCTTCTGCGATGTCGCGCACGTTTGATTGTGTTTTAATCGTGCCTGTGATTCCGTGAGAGTTCCTCCATGCTGCCTCCTAAGCTGATACCTATCCTTCTCCTCGCCTTTCTTGTCAGCAGCAACAGTGTTTACTTCATTGCCCAGACCTCGCCCGGCCCTACGCCGATGGATCGTTCTATGTCTTCCAGCAACCCGTCGCCTGAGAGCGTTTTTGCCGAAGCGCGCCGCCTCTCCGAACAAGGCAAGTACGAGGACGCCATCGACGCTCTGCAGCAGATCTCGACCCGCAATCCGCGGCCCCCCGGGCTGTCGCACGAGATGGGCACGGCTTACTACAAGAAGAGTGATTACCTGAAAGCAGCTGAGTACCTGAAGCAGGCGTTGGCGGAGAATCCCAAGGACGACGAGGCGGTCCAATTGCTCGGCCTGTCGTACTATCTCGCAGGGCGGCCCGGCGAAGCGATTCCCTACCTGGAGAAGGTCCAGACCTGGTATCCGCGCGCCAATGTGGATGCGTCATACATCCTCGGCATTTGCTACATCCAGTCAAAGAACTATCCAGAGGCGCGTGTCGCGTTCGCCAGAATGTTCGACGTCAAGCCCGACTCGGCTGCGAGCTATCTCTTCACCGCTCGCATGCTGTTCCGTCAGGAATTCGACCCCGTGGCCGAAGAGTACGCGCAGAAGGCGGTCACACTCGATCCCAAGTTGCCGATGGCGCACTTTCTGCTAGGTGAACTTCATCTGTACAAGTCGAGAATTCCGGAGGCGATCGCCGATTTTCAGCAGGAACTCGCCATCAATCCCGGCTACGCTGCCGCGTACTACAAGTTGGCGGACGCCTACTCGCGTGTGCAGAAATACGATGATGCCGAACGCCTGTTGCAACGCTCGATCTGGCTGGATGCAACTTCCACCGGGCCGTACATCCTGATGGGCAAGGTGCTGGAGAAGAAGGGAGAGGCGGCGCTCGCCGTTCGAACCCTGCAACGTGCCGTGGCGATGGACCCCAATAACCCAATCCCACATCACCTGCTCGGACAGGGCTATCGCGACTTGGGCAAAACGGAAGACGCCGACCGCGAGATGAAGCTGGCCGAACAGTTGCAACAAAAGCAGGACGCCACCCAGTAACGCACTTCGTAATACCTCCCGCGGGCGACAGTCCGTTCGAAGTACCCCCTCCCCACTTTATTTGGCATCTTTGTTTTCAATATTTTACACGCAAAGTATTGTGTTTATTTGACTTAGGCGGTTTTTTAAATCTTTGCTTTTCAATACTTTACAGGATTGCTCGCAAAGTATTGTGCCCATTGGACTTAGACAGTCAACGTAAGCCTCTGTTTTTCAATACTTTGTAGCATTGCTCGCAAGATATTCCATACAAACGAGTTACGGATAAAGTATTCCAGAATAATGACTTACCTCGTGCGCACTTCCTCTGGCTCGCAACCCAAATGAGTTTTGAAGGATCGGTTACTGCCGCCCGAACAGCGAACTGGCAGTACGGAAGACTGGCTCCCGCGCTCTCAGTCTACGGTGCGGAGCCGAATTGGACGGGTAAGAAAACACACTCCAGAGCACCGTGGTAACCACCGATTCCCAAAACGGATAGCACCCGTAGAGATTTGTATCAGGGCACGACTTTCAGTCGTGCCGATGAGTCGTTTATTCTTGATCGGCCGAGCGGACTTCAGTCCGCGAGGCGTCGGCATTTTGGACTTTTCCCGCGGCCTGTTCCAGCCATGCCGCAGAGTCGTCGAAAGAAGTGGGCCTTTGGTCCCCGAGCCAACATCTTCCACACTGGTCCCCGGCTAACATCTTCCACGGTTTGTATCAGGGCACGGCTTTTAGCCGTGCCGCACAGGCGTATAAACAAGTTGGGCTTTAGCCCCGGCTTATGGCGAGACCTCTTCGCAATGCCAATGCGAACCACATCCTGAGCTCTTCCCGCACATTTTTTGTTACCACGAAGACGAGCATGGGACGAGCGTTGTTGCAATCCGAACGCAATGCAACGCTGCTCATCGAGGTCCTACGTTCGTACGTGGCCGCGCGAAAATTCCGCCTCCACGATTTCGTAGTCATGCCCGACCACGTGCATCTGCTCATTACGGTCCATGGCGCCATGACGATCGAACGAGCCATGCAATTCATCAAGGGCGGATTTTCCTATCAACTGAAAAAGAGGTTCGGGTATTCGGGAGAGGTGTGGCAACGCGGATTCTCCGAAGTGCGGGTCGAAGACCGCGAGAGCTTCTTGCAACATCGAGAATACATTGCTCAGAATCCCGTGAAGGCGCGGCTGGTGGATTCACCGGAGAAGTTTCCGTATTGCTTTGCTTATTTGGCCGCGCGAAAAGCGGCAGGGGCTGAAGCCCTCTAGTTCTTGAGCATTCTTGCGGCACGGCTGGAAGCCGTGCCCTGATACAAACCATGATCAACTTACACCGAACTGTGCCCAGGTTAGTTGCTCATGTATAGTTCTGCGATGAAAGGGTGCCGGACTCGCACGCCTCAGCGTCAGCCGCGTGTCAACACCAATCACATCCATCTCGTAGCGCGCTGCCCGAACGATCGTCGGCGTTTATGTGGATCGATGGCGATGTCGCTTGAAACTCTCTGAACGATTGTTTGCGGACAGAATATCGCTAGTAGCTGCCCCGAAGACGATCTTAGTGCCGTTGGCAAAAGCCGCTCGATACTCGTTGCGGTACGGACGGCACATCGGCTTCGACGTATTGCCACCGGCGTTGCAGGTCGGTTATGTGGCGGCAGGCACGCGGTCGCTCTCGCATATTCTCGAATCCGGCCACGATCCAAGCGTTCGCAATTGCTCAGGGACACTTTCGACGGTCCTCCGTTGACGCGCCGAGTTGCCACGTACCGAGACTGCAGGTGGACGCGCAAGGGTCGCGATGACTCCTCGACAGTTGGCCGCCCCTCAGAACCCGTCATCTGAGAGGTTCGCCTGGAGTGCCGCTCCGCCCCGAAGATAATGGTTGTTATTGCGAGGCATCTACGGCAACACCAGTCGGATTCATATGGAGCAGTTCAGGATTCCGCCGTCGCAACTACCAGATGGCATTGCGGCGAAGACCCAAACGTCGTTCGAGGACGGCGCAGAATGTGTTACAGCCGCCGAAGATGATCATTCATGTCGTTCGCGATGTCGTAAACGGCGGACGTGTCCGGCACGAGGCGCCGGCGAACCAGGGGCACCGTTTACGATGACGTTAGCCCAGTCTGGCTCACCACCGTTCCCATTGGCGTTTGCCCATGCCCAAACTTTATTGCAGGTTGAGAATTGGTGTTCTCCCTGCCACCGAATAGATCCAAACGGTTTGACAACGGGGCTGTAGCACGATTGTAGTTCCGTGAACATCCGCGCGGCCTCGCGTGCCGGATGCGGCATCCGCTTAGCCGCCCGCGGGGCTCAACAGTCTCCACTGAGGGGATACCCTGGCACTCGCGCAAACTGAGGCGATCGAGCGACGAATACGACAAGCCACCATAGCCAAAATGACAATTTCTGTTCTTCATCTCTTCATCTCCTTAGACTAGCGGCGAACTTCCACGCTTCTAGAAATCCCATGTCTAGACTCTCAATGAGGCCGCCCCGCATTATATACCTTGGTATTTCACGAACGGTCGTTCGTAAGACGCTAGAAAAAGCCGAACGAACTGGCGGATGGCCCACTCTAACATTCGGGGGTGCCCGCCCTAGGCAAAAGACAGGCTAGAACGGGGCACCCAGGCTGGTGTTCTAGGCGGCGGGTTACGGCTGCCGTTCCGCCAGCATCTGCTCGACGAGTTGCAAATTTTCCTGAGCCAGCGCATGGCCGGGTTTCAATTGAAGCGCCCGCTCGAAATGCGATTTTGCTTCCTTCAGTTCGCCCATCTGCGCCAGCGCGCTTCCCAAGTTCGCCTCCGCATCGGCGTCCTGCGGGTTCAGCCGGACGGCATCGCGAAATTGTTCCGCCGCTCCGCTGAAGTTGCCCTGCGCAGCCATTGCACTTCCCAGGTTGTAGTGCGCGTCGAAGTAATCGGGACGCGCCTTCAGCGAAGCCGAAAGATAGACCTCGGCTTCCTCGACCTGGCCCGAGGCAAGCAGGGCCGCGCCCAGCGCATTGTTCACCACCGCATCGCCTGGTCGAAGCTGCAATGCAGCCTGGTACTGCGCCTGCGCTCCTGATGCATCGCCCGCCGACTGCAGCATCGCTCCGAGATTGTAGTGCGCCTCAAAATCTGCGGGATCGCGTTCCACATGATGGCGCGCCAAGGCCTCCTGTAGCAGCATGCGAGGATCGCGGTCGGACCCGGGGAGAGCTTTCGGCAGGACCTGCAGCCACAGGTGTGCCATCTCGTCGCTGGAGCGGTTCCCGCCCTTCACACGCTTGGGTGGATGGTTCGGATTAGCGGTGTTCTGCTCCGAATTGTCGTAGACGTAACGCATCGAGATGACCGTACCCTTAGGCAGCGGCGCTGGTTTTTCGTAGCGATACACAGCCTGCCAGTTCAAGTCCCAATGCTTGATGTCGATCAGCGTCTGTCTGGTCCCATCGGGAAGTGTCGCCGTCGCTTCCAGTTCCCTGCCGAGATAGTGCGCATGCGGATAAATCGCCAGCACGTCGACATCGATCGGCAGCGTGAATTCATCGTGGACCACGAAGTTGGCGTCGCCCGGCGGAATGTCAAGCTGCGAGTCGCACTCCAACTGCAGGAGCATCGGGTGCTCGGTGGCTGGCTTGTCGGTGAAGTAAATGCCGATGCTTGGCTCGATCATCTCCGGCTTGCCCGACGGCTGAAGATGCGTGTTGAGAACCAGATCGGTGCCTCTGTCGAGGCGCAGAGCCATGCCGTCCGGCTCGACGTAAGGCACAGTGCCGGGCTTCCAGAAGAGAAAGTGGCTGTCGGGATCGAACAGCTCCGACTCAATCCGTATCTCCATTCCACCGAAACCCGCGCCGGGCTGAGTTTCCATCTTGCGCGAGAGCTCAAGCCGGTCAACCAGGATATTGGCGTGATGCACCAGCCGCTTGTCGCCCGGCCGTATCTCGACCGCCTTCACCCAACGGCTTTCGTTGATCGGGATCGGCAGAATGAAATTCCAGTACGTGTCGATGCCGCTCGCCGGCAGCTGAAACGGCTTGGCCGCTTTGACGATCAGGTCGGGCTTGCCGAGTTGCCATCCCTTTTCGAACTTTGGCTGCGCTGGCAAGTCGGCCGGGCTGCCTTGCATCATGCCTTGATCGACCCACTTCTGAATGAGAGCGATCTGCTCGCTGCTGAGTCGGCGTTCGTCGGCGAACTTCAGGGCCTGCGGTTCCGGCAACCACGGCGGCATGAAGCGCGTGGTGGTGACGGCGGCGATTTGGTTGCCGTGCTTCTTGACATCCTCGTAGGTCAGCAGCGGAAACGGGCCGGCCTCGCCTGGCCGATGGCACGATGCACAGTAATGAAAGACGATGGGAGCAATGTCGCGATTGAACGTGACGGGGCGGTCAGCGGCCGGGTAGAGCAGGCCTTTAGGCCCGCGTTCAAGTTGCCTTAAATACAGAGAGGCTCTAGCCGCTGAAGTCACCAGATCGTTAGGCGCCGACCTCGCGCGCCCGGCGAAGGTCACCTTGCTGCTGCCGGCAACGGCTACCACCAGCGCGAGAACCAATCCCCACGTTCTCCGCGCGCCCGTCATTCCAGGTCCGAGATGTAGCAGCCGACTGCGCTGGCGGTTGCCACCTTGGGCGTACTGCCCTTAAGAACCGCCCGCAGAGCATCGTCAAGTTCGTGCGTCGTGGGCGCGGGACGAGCGTGGCCGAAGCTCACGTACCAGTCGTCGATGCGCCCGTGGTACATAAGTCGCCCACCAGCATCGAAGACCGCTACTTCTGGCGTGATCTGCACCTGACTCAGCTTAACCAGCGAGTGCTGAGGATCGTGCAAGGCCGGAAGCTTGTAGCCATAGTCGTGCAAATGCCGGTTGATCACCGCACTGGACTCCGACTTGTCGGGATAGACCAGCCAGAAAGTGACCTTGCCTGCATACTGCGTGCTGAGTCGTTGAATCGTGGGAGCGTAGCGATTGGAGACCGGGCAGTCGGTTCGAATGAAGATCAGCACCACCGGCTTCCCGGGATTGGCGTGCAGCGGGTCAACCGGCTTGCCCGCGAGGTCGATTCCTGCTGATGACGGCTGGGTTGCGACGGCGTGAATCGCGCCGATTGCGATTATCGCCGTAAGACCAAAGATCAGCAACAAGACTGCGTAAGCGCGCTGCCGATCGCGGTACATGGAAGTCCTCACCTGTCGCGTGATGAGATTCTAAACAGGATGCAGGCCAAAGTACATTGCGAGCCAACTCAGGCTACGGCGTCGACCGTGGGCGCGATTGCGCCTCGGAGAGCCTGCCACCCAACCACGCAGCGGGCATGGCAAGCACAATGAGCGCCAGCGGATACCAGTGGGGACCCAACGACGGTACCCGGTTCCACGTCACCACCGCTCCCGCGATACTCACGACCAGTCCCAGGACCCCAAGGACCAGGGCGTGGCCCATGGGCCGGTCAGGTGCGAGCCGCGCCGCCAGGTAACTTCCCAGGACGCTGTACACAGTGCGATAAACCGTTGCCAGCACAAACAGAGGGCTGCTCATCGGGTGACCCAACGGCGGGAAGACGCCGCTCGCATACAGGAGCGCGTCGGTCCCAGTGGAAAGAACAATGACCGCCAGGAGGCCCGTAAGCACAGCGAAGATACTTCGGCCGATACGGCGCGGAGTTTGCGGCTCGCTCATGATCTTCCCCGGTTCTCTTCCCTTCTCTCGCCTGCCCAGGCTCACGATCGCCCGGCAGTGCAAGTAGACGATTATTGACAGCGCCGCTGGATTTTGTCGAGGTCGTTCCTGTCCTTCGCGGTCGCGCGCCGGACGCTTACCTTATAATCTCCGCCAAGGACGAACCTTCTGCCGTAGTGGGGTGAACGTGTCATACGCCAAGAGCTTGGTAATTACCCTGACTCTGCTGTTCAGCCTCTGGGCCGTCGCGCCAGCGCAGGCACAGCAGTCAAACGACATATCCGACGTGCTTGCCTACATCGACAAGAGCTGGGACACGCTTACGCGGTCTCCTCTGGACTGCAAGACGGTTCTGGATGTTCGCGTACCTGAGCATTCGACCCTCTACCTGCCGGCGAACTATCCCGAGCCCGCATCGGTGAAGGACCTCGCGGTGAAATGCAAGATCTCGGTGGAGCATCTGCCCCAGGTCATTACCTCCCTGGGCAGCCTCGACATGAGCAGTTCGAAGCAGCAGGGAGTGCTCTATCTGCCGAACTCCTACGTGGTGCCCGGCGGCTTCCTCAACGAGATGTACGGCTGGGACAGCTACTTCATCATGGTGGGCCTGCTGCGGGCGGGACGCATCGAACTGGCGCGCGGCATGATTGAAAATTTCTTCTTCGAGATCGAGCACTACGGCGGCATCCTCAACGCCAACCGCACTTACTTCCTTTCACGCTCACAGCCACCGTTCCTAAGCTCGATGGTGATGGCACTCTATGACGCGCTGCCCGATCCCGTAGACCAAACGTCTCTGGCTGGAGAAGGCGCATCCGTTCATCCAGCGCGACTACGACATGTGGACGCACGGTGAGAAGCTGGCGGGAAACACCGGCCTGTCGCGCTTCTACGACTACGGCGAGGGGCCGGTACCGGAAATCGCCACCATGCACGACCCGTACTATCGCGACGTCTTCCGCTACCTTCAGGCTTCTTTGCAGGCCAGGCAGTACCTCGGCGAACCGGGTAAGTCTTCCGCCAAGCTGATTGGGCCGACATTCACCTTCGAGGCCTGCCAGCAGGACGCCGGAGAGAA
The DNA here is from genome assembly GCA_963840905.1 of uncultured Acidobacteriaceae bacterium. GTDB lineage: Bacteria > Acidobacteriota > Terriglobia > Terriglobales > Acidobacteriaceae > Bog-257. The sequence goes on along the minus strand of CAWJAO010000012.1, from coordinate 348,201 downwards.
CGCCTCCTGCGAGAAGTCGCCGGTCCAGCAGTTCACCGCCGACTACTACAAAGGTGATCGCGCCATGCGCGAGTCGGGCTTCGACATCAGCTTCCGCTTCGGCGATTTCAGCGGAAGTACGCAGCACTACGCTCCGGTGTGCCTTAACAGCCTTCTGTACAAAGAAGAGATGGACATGGCTTCGATCAGCCAAACTGCTGGGCAAGACCGCCGAGGCTGGGCAGTGGACCCAGCGCGCGCAACATCGCAAGCAACTCATCGACAAATATCTCTGGAACGCACAAGCGGGAATGTATTTCGATTACGACTTCACCAAGGGTGAGCAGTCGAAGTATCAGTACGCCACTACGTTTTATCCGCTGTGGGTGGGCGCCGCATCGCCCCAGCAGGCCAAGGCGGTCCTCGCGAACCTGAAGAACTTCGAGCACACCGGCGGCATCGCCATGAGTCCCTACGAGACCGGCGTGCAGTGGGACCTGCCCTACGGCTGGGCGCCGGTAAACTTCATCGACGTGGAGGGCCTGCGGCGCTACGGGTTCAAGCAGGACGCTGACCGCGCCGCGCGCGAGTGGATCGACACCGTCGCCAAGAATTTCCGCCAGGACAATACCATTCGTGAAAAGTACGATGTGGTTTCAGGGTCCCGGGAGTTCAAGGCCACAGCGGGCTACAAAGAGAACGTCGTCGGCTTCGGATGGACGAACGCGTCCGTATTGGAGTTCGCTTATGAGTTAGGCATGCTACCGCAGAAGGCGAAGGCCGCGGGCGGACAGTAACCATAATCGAACGGGCGCCTGCTCTACAGTCCACACTTTGCGGGGGTCGCATTCAACCCGTTCAGCAGCTTCTTCGCCGCATCCAGGTCAGGGTTGAACTGCAGCACACGCATGGTGAAGTCCCGCGCCTGTTCCACCTGTCCTGTGCTGCAAAATGCGCGCGCGATATTCATCCCGATACTGCTTCGCCCGGGCGCGCGCTGAAACGCTCCCTCCCACAAGGTAACGGCTTCACGGACATGGCCGCGGTTCGCCTCGATCACACCGAGGTTGGTTGCCGCATCGAGCAGGTTGGGATCCTGCGCCAGCGCTCGCTGGTACAACTCGCGAGCATCGTCGACGTGCCCCCCGCCTCTGCTCCACGTATGCCAGCGACGACAGTAGCGCCGGATCTTTCGGCCACTCCTGCACGGCTTTGCGAAGCAATTGCTCAGCCTGCTTCAACACCGCGGCATCACCGTTCTCCGCCATCGACGCCCATGCCAAGGCCATATCGCGGCCATCGTGTTCGGCTTCGGTAGAGTCTGGAAACGGGATGAGCCGAGGTAATGTAGATGACGAAGCGGTCCGCGTAACCGCATCCTCTAAGACCGCGCCGGTGTTCGGGCGGCGTTGGATGCGATGATCGGTCACCGCCGTATGGGCAACGTCGGTGCTCGGATTGGCAGGCATGTGACACGCATGTGCAATCGGGCTGGTTGGCATGATGCTTGGTGCTCAGCCCGGCGTGGCAAGCCAGGCATTTCTCGCGATAAAACGAAACCCGTTCATCGGCCCGCACGGAACGATGCGGATCGTGACAACTGCTACATGACATCGCCGCGCCCGACTTCTTTTTGCACATGCTTTGCGCCAACGCCTCGAACTGACTCGCCGCTCGCAAGCCAGAGGGATGGTCGGACGCTACAACGTAATAGCGGATGTAGTCAGAGAGATCGTCCCCGGGCCGGAACTGATAAAGATGCCTGCCTGGGCGCTCAATCGCAGCATTGCCCTCCAGGTGACACTGCATGCAGACCGCGTCGCGACGGTCGGCGGAGAGCTTCGCTGGATTGACGATGGTCCCACCGTTCACGTGCGCCGCTCCCGGTCCGTGGCAGCGCTCGCAGGTGACGCCGGAGTACGCGAACACCGGCATCTTGTAGCGGTTCTCGGTGCCTTGTATCGGAGGCTGGATTCCGCTGACGTGGCAGTCCAGGCAGGATGTCAGCGCGGGAAGATTCATTGGCGCTTCGCGCACATCGCCGTACGCGGGAGCCATGTCCCACATGTGCTTGTCCGTGTACCAGTTCACCGGCGACTCGAACAGAAATCCATCCACCGAGTACAGATAGGTTCGCCCGCGGCGTCCTTGGCCAATGTAGTACAACAGTTCGCGCTTGCCGCGGACCGACGGATCACCCGGGCGATCGAAGCTCAACCACACCTTGCCGCCATCGGCGTAGACGCGATAGTTGACGCCCGATTTCTTGTGGAAGAAGTCGCCCGCGATAAGGTTCTCGGAAGCCGGACCACTGGCGTGTGCCATGGCCGCACGCTGGTAAGACTCAACGGTAGAGGCATGACACTTCGCGCAGGCCTCGTTGCCAACGTAACCGTTCGCATCGGCAGACGGCGCGGGAGACTGGCTCGCGGGACCAACCGGCGCCATCAGCAACACGCTAAGCAACGTCGAAGTGATTATTAATGAACGCTGCATGCTTGGGGCCGCTGACGGAATCTCTGAGTTGTCAAGGCAGCTCTTTGAAGGGGCACGGCTTCAGCCATGCCGTTGCGTGAACGAGGGTTGGGCTCCAGCCCCTGAGGAAAGTCGCAGTTTCGTTTCAACACCGACCTCCCTCAGGGGCTAAAGCCCCGGTCGTAAGATCATCTTACGGCACGACTGAACAGCCTACTGAAAAAGTGGCTTCAGCCGCTGTTTTGAAGGGGCGCACCTTCAGGTGCGCCGTTGTAAACCTTTTATTCCTGTCATTCCGAGGGGCTTCAGCCCCGAGGAATCCGCGGTTTCTTTTCGTCGCGGTGACTTTTTCAGCAGGCTGTTCAGTCGTGCCCCTTCAAAACAACAATCCTCACTTCGTCACCTCCGCGATGTAGACCGCGAACGGCTCCAGCGACAACTGCTTAACCGACGACGCGCCCTTCAGCGAAGACTGCGTAGTCAGCAGCGTCTTAGCAGCGCCTGAGCCGAACCCCTCCTGCGACAAGTCAAAGCTCACTTTCTGCGAGCTCCCCGACATGTTGATTGCAACCAGCACAGCCTCGCCTTTCGAACGGCGCAGGTACGACAGGACATTGGGATCGCCCTGGTTCAGCGCGATGTAATCGCCTTCGAGGAGCGCCTTGTCCGTATGCCGCAATGCCAGCAGGCCCTTGTACCAGTTCAGGATGGAGTTCGGGTCTTTCAACTCGTCGGCAACGTTGTACGTCTTGTAAGTAACAGGAATCGGCAGCCAGGGAATTCCCGTCGTGAAGCCGGCGTTGGGAGTTCCGTTCCACTGCATGGGAGTGCGCTCTCCATCGCGGCCAATGTTGGTGGGCCAGTGCGCCCGTCCGACCGGGTCCTTCACATCTTCTCTGCGCTTGGGATTGTTGTTCTGCATGCCGATCTCTTCGCCGTAATACATGATGGGGGTACCGCGCAAGGTGAGGTACAGAGCAGCCATGTCCTTGGCGATCTGATCGTTGTGGGTGCCGTCGCCGTAACGGTTCCAGGAACGCACGATGTCATGGTTGCTGATGACGTACACCGGCCACACCCCCGCCGCGTAGAGTCCGGCAACGTGCTGCCGGAACACGGGCGCCGAGAACTTGAGCTTGGTGAACATCAGGTCCATCGGCATCTGCAGCTCATTATTCTGCGGCCCCAGATACTCCTTCAATTGGTCGACATTGTCGGTCCAGGTCTCGCCGATCAGCACTGCGTCGTACTTGTCAGCTACGGTACGCAACCCCTGCAGCACAGTGTGGTTCTCGGGCAGCTTTCCGTTGTATTCGTTCTTCATGTTGGGATCGCCCTTGTCGTTGGTCCCGGGGAGGATGGGGTTGTCCTTCAACTCCGGATCTTCGAAGAGCGTGTCTACCGCGTCCAAACGAAAACCAGCCACTCCTCGCTTGTACCACCATGCCGTGGTGCCGTACATGGCGTCGGCCACCGCCGGGTTGCGCCAGTTCAGGTCAGGCTGCTCGGGATAGAAATAATGGTAGTAATACTGGTTCGTCTTGCCGTCCCACTGCCACGCCGAGCCGCCAAAATCGGAGAGCCAATTGTTGGGTGGCTGGTTCGTTGCCTTGCCATCGCGCCAGATATACCAATCGCGCTTGGCGGCGGTGCGTGAAGAACGTGAGTCGATGAACCAGGGATGCTGGTCGGAGGTATGGTTCACCACGAAGTCAAAGATGATCTTGATGCCGTGCTCCTTGCCGAGCTTCTCCAGGCGATCGAAGTCCGCCAGCGTTCCATACATCTTGTCGATGTCTTCGTAATCGGAAACATCGTAGCCAAAGTCCACCTGCGGCGAAGGAAAGCAGGGCGCAATCCAGATAGCGTCAACCCCGAGCGCGTGCAGATAGTCCAGCTTGGAGGCAATGCCGTTCAAGTCGCCCATACCGTTGCCGTCGCTGTCCATGAAGCTGCGCGGATAAATCTCGTAGAACACCGCATGCTTCCACCAGGGGTGGCCTTCAGCATCGACAGCGCTGCGTTGAGCACGTAGAACCGGCGAGGCGAGAAAGAGAGCGAGCAACACTGCGAAGAAGTGCGCTGACCTGCGATGCATCGGTGTGCCTCCCTGAGAATAATCAATGATTCCAGAGTCTAGCGCATGAAAGCTAACCGAAGCTACCAACTGAAACAATCGCAGCCAAGCAAAATTGACAAGGAACTCATTCCGCGAGCACTCGGTTGAGCGTACGATTTGGTAATGTGGCGCCGAGTGCTAGTAGCGGTTTCGACATTCTTGTTAGTCGCCATGCTTGCGATGCCCCTACTTCTTCGCGCTCTTGGCATGGATATTCACTTCAACTGGTAAATTAGCGACCCTGCAGAAATCATACTGACCCGCGACCGCGCGCGCCCCCTCCCTTGCAAAACCCCTCCGCCCTGCCCGACAATAAGCCTCACTCCCTGCGCGGGCTCGACACACGGATATCCTTTGCCACCATCACGTCGTACATTCCTGCGGTCGCTCTGCCGTTCCGCGCTGGTGCTGACCTTCATCCGACGTCCTCTCGCTGGCGCGACCGTTTCTTCGGCCAACAGCCCAACCAGCCGCGGCCCCTGCCAAGTCCGACCCCGACATCGGAGTGACTTTCATCGACATCGCCCGTGAAGCCGGTCTCAACGCCAAAACCATCTTCGGCGGCGAGCACAAGAACAAGTACCTGCTCGAGACCACCGGTTGCGGCGTCGCCTTCTACGACTACGACAACGACGGCTGGCTTGACATCTTTCTGGTAAACGGATGGCGACTGGAAGGTTTCCCTAAAGGCCAAGAGCCCTATTCTCACCTGTTCAAGAACAACCGCGACGGCACCTTCACCGACGTGACCGTAAGGGCCGGGCTCAATCACAGCGGCTGGGGACAGGGCGTATGTATCGGCGACTACGACAACGACGGCTTCGACGATCTGTTCGTCACCTACTACGGCAAGAACGTGCTGTACCACAATAACGGTGACGGTACCTTCACCGATGTCAGCGAAAAGTCCGGCGTCGCCGGCAAGAAGACGCGCTGGGGTACGGGCTGCTCCTTTGTGGATTACGACCGCGACGGCAAGCTGGATCTCTTCGTCGCCAACTACATTGACATGGACCTCAAAACCGCGCCCGTACCGGAGTCAGGACCGTGTCTGTACAAGGGCGTGATGGTCGCCTGCGGCCCGCCCGGACTCAACGGCGACAGCAATATTCTGTACCACAACAACGGCGACGGTACCTTCACGGACGTCTCCGACGCGGCCGGCATTAAGAAAGCGAACGGAAACTTCGGACTCGGCGTTCTGACCGCTGATTTCGATAACGACGGTTGGCCCGATATCTACGTGGCTGATGATTCCACCGCCAGCGCGCTTTACAAGAACTTGCACAATGGCAAGTTTGTCGACGTGGGTATGGAGGCCGGGTGTGTGCTCTCCGCCGACGGCAAGCCGCAGGCCGGCATGGGCGTGTCGGCTGCCGACTACGATCTCGACGGTAATCTCGACATCGTGAAAACGAATTTCGCGGGCGACACACCGTCGCTGTATCACAATCTCGGCAACTGGAATTTCGAGGACACCACCTTCCAGGCCGGACTGGGCGCGCACACGCAATATCTCGGTTGGGGCTGCGGTTTCATCGATTACGACAATGATGGCTGGCCCGACATTCTGCTGTGCAATGGACACGTCTATCCCGAAGTTGAGCAGTTGAAGACCGAAGCGGGGTATCCGCAGCGCAAGATCCTCTACAAGAACCTGCGTAACGGGCGCTTCGAAGAAGTCTCGCAGCATGCCGGACCGGGGATCAACGTTCCCAACGCCTCCCGCGGCGCGGCTTTCGGCGACTTCGACAACGACGGCGATATCGACGTCGTTGTGAACACCGTCAACGGTTATCCCCAGCTACTACGCTGCGACTCCAAGCTCGACAACAACTGGATCAAGGTCAAGTGCATCGGCATAAAGTCGAACCGCAGCGGCATCGGCGCGCGCCTGAAGTGCGTCAGTCGTCCCCCGGACGAACCGAAGCCACACCAGCAGATCGACGAAGTACGCAGCGGCGGAAGCTACATCTCGCAGAGCGACCTGCGAATACACTTCGGCCTCGGCAAAGCCGACAAAGCAGAAGTAATCGAGATTCGCTGGCCCAGCGGGCAGGTGGACACCCTGAAGGACATCAAGGCCAACCAGTTGGTCGTGGTCCAGGAAGGCAAAGGCGTCGTCAGGACGCAGACCTTCGAGACGGCGAAGAAGGCAAAGAGCGGAAAATGACCGCGCAGGTGCTCCAACGCTTGTTGGATTTTCACGGAACAAATCTGTTCAGCCGCGCGTAAATCTCCTGCAAGGGGAGTTCCGCGTGCAAACCTTCTTTCAAGACTTACGCTACGCTCTGCGGCAAATGCGGCTCGCACCTGCCTTCACCCTCACCGCGGTCCTGACGCTTGCCATCGGCATTGGGGCAACCACCGCCATCTTCACCCTGGTGCATGCCATCATGATGAAATCCTTGCCGGTCACCGATCCTGCCCATCTGTATCGAATCGGCGACTCGCAAGAGTGTTGCGTCGAGGGCTGGGAGGACGATGACTGGAGTTTGTTCTCCTACCAGCTCTACCAGCGCCTTGCCGCCGCGGCGCCCGAGTTCGAAGACACTACCGCTTTCCAGGCAGCTCCCAACACCTATGGCATTCGTAGCGCGTCCCGCGACCACGAGGCGCGGCCGCTACGCGCCGAGTTCGTCAGCGGCAGTTACTTCCGCGTCTTCGGCGTTGGGGCCCTGATGGGCCGTGTGATCACCCCTGCCGATGATCAGCAGTCTGCGCCACCGGTCGTGGTGATGAGCTATCGCACCTGGCAGCAGTCCTATGGATCGGACTCCTCGCTCATCGGGTCAACATTCTTCATTGACGGCCAATCAGCCACCCTGATCGGCGTCGCCCCGCCGGGCTTCTTCGGCGACACGCTGCGCGGCCACCCTCCCGACTTCTGGTTGCCGGTACAGCAGGAACTCCTGTTCGACGGCAAGAACGGGCTGATGAAAACCAACCAGTCCAACTGGCTCTATGCCATCGGCCGCCTGCGCCCCGGCGCAACTATCGATGGCCTGGGTGCGCGTCTGACGCCGGTCTTGCAGCAGTGGCTCCGCAACGAAGATGAGGTACCCGCGGAGTTTCGTCCGCAAATCGAGCCAACCATCCCGCACAAATACATCAAACTGTCCCCCGCCGGCAGCGGGGTAAGTACCATGAAGGAGAACTATGGCGCCAGCCTGCGTATTCTGCTGATGGTTTGCGGAACAGTTTTGCTCATAGCTTGCGCCAACATTGCCAACCTCTTACTGGCCCGCGGCACCGCCCGCAGGATGCAGACTGCGGTTCGCATCGCCCTGGGCGCTACCAGGAAACGTGTCATTCGCCAATCGCTGACCGAAGCGGTGCTGCTCTCGCTGGTGGGTGGCCTCCTGGGGTTAGCGGTCTCCTACTTTGGGGCCCGCATCATACTTGCGATGGCGTTTCGTAACGCCCCCATCATGCCGATCAGTGCGACTCCCTCCTGGCCGGTGCTGGGGTTTGCGTTTCTACTATCGCTCCTGACCGGCGTGCTGTTCGGCGTGGTGCCGGCTTGGTTTGCGTCGCATTCCGACCCGGCGGAAGCGCTGCATGGGGCCAACCGCAGCACGCGTGAGGCCTCCTCCCTGCCGCAGAAATTCCTGGTCATCGGGCAGGCCGCGCTCTCCCTCGTTCTGCTGGCCTGCGCCGGATTACTGGTCGCCAGCTTGCGCAACCTGGAACACCAGGACTTTGGCTTCGCGACGGCTAATCGTGTCACCGTTGAAATGAATCCGCCACTGCCCAGCTACACACCGGAGCGGCTTGATGCCCTGTATCGCGCCATGGAGGACCGCCTGCTGCAACTGCCAAACGTCCAAAGTGTCAGCCTGGCCATCTACAGCCCGCTGAGCTTCGATAACTGGGGCGAGTACGTCGCGATCGAGGGCAAGGGCGATCCCAAGCCCGGCGACGAAAGCGCGTCTTCGTGGGACAGGGTCAGCCGCCACTACTTTTCCACCATCGGCCAAAGCATCGTGCGCGGCCGCGATTTCAACGATTCCGACAACCGCGGCTCACGTCCCGTGGCCGTCGTCAATCAGGCCTTCGTTAAGCGCTTCCTTCCTAATGAAGACCCGCTGGGCAAGCACTTCGGCATGAACAGCGCTAAATATTCCGGCGACTATGAAATCGTGGGAGTGGTACAGGACGCAAAATACACCGATCCGGAAAAGCCCGCGCACTCCATGTTCTTCCTGCCGCTGGAGCAATCCATTCATTACAGCGAAAAGACGATACAGACGTTCGAAGAGAAGTCGCACTTCATGGGTTCCATTCAGTTGCAGTTGCGGGGCAATTCGACGAATATCGAGCCGCAACTGCGCCGCTCGCTGGCTGAAATCGATCCTAATCTGACGATCGTCTCCGTCCAAACCATGGACGAGCAGGTCGCGATGAACTTCGACCAGGAACGCATGGTGGCGAAGTTGGCCGGAACCTTTGGCGTCATCGCCCTGCTGCTGGCTGCCATCGGCCTCTACGGACTGACCGCCTACACCGTGGTGCGACGCACCAGCGAGATTGGCGTCCGCATGGCTCTCGGAGCTGACCGCCTGAATATCATCCGCCTGGTATTGCGCGGCGCCTTCCTGCAGGTCGCGATTGGCCTGCTCATCGGGATTCCTTTCGCCATTGGCGCGGGACGCCTGATGACCGCAAAACTCTTTGGCGTACGCAGCTGGGACCCGACGATCTTCGCGCTGGCAATTCTCTCGCTGGGGGTCTGCGCCGCCGTCGCCAGCATCCTGCCCGCACAACGCGCCGCCTCCACGGATCCAGTCAAGGCGCTAAGGGCGGATTGAGGCGGGCGGGGACTGAAGGATGGGCACAAAACTCTCACCGCAAGCAGAACCAGCTCCGGTGAGGCACCAAGCGTCGTCAGAACTAGAGTCTTTGACTACGATCATACGTCCCCGTGAATCAGGTTCTGGTTGACCGAGTGCCAGACATAGCTACCGTCCTTCAGATTGAGCACCCACACCAGGTAGAAGACGTCCGGCCAGGGATTGGGAATCGACGACCAATTGGTGATCGCATAGGCGTTCTTGATGTGAGTCATCATGTTGGGCATGATATTGTCGTGCTCCCAGCAGATGAGCGCCACCCCGCTGAGACCCAGCACGCTCTTCACCAGCTGCGGTTCCCCTCCGCCGATGTCATACGACACATTGAACTGCGGGCTGCCTTGTTGGTATCCGAGCCAAGCCGCCAGCGGGGTAACGGTCTCGCAGGGGCGCTGACTCTCGCCCTTAGGATCGGCCGCATAGATGTAGTCGGGTTTCGCGATGTGGGGACTCGCCGGCGATGACTTATAAGGAGCAAAGAAGGCATTCAGCGCCCCTGCTCTCTGCCATCCCTGGACGATGAGCGACTTTCCGCCGCCGGATTCTCCGTCCAACTTTACGTCGAAGGGCCCTTTCTTGCCGGGCGAACTAGGGGGCTTTTCGCCGTGGCGAATGATCATGATTTTGGTCGGTGGGCCAGCCATACTTTTTCTCCTTGTAATGCGGTGTAGGGATGTTATTTGCCAGCCGGCATCCTGATGCGCCAGCTCGGCGTGCTCGGAAAGAGTCTGGTTACGGTTTCCTCGGCGGTTCATTCTTCACCACCATGCCGCTTCCTTCTTTCACTTCATTGATCTTGTCCACCGCGACATTCTCGAAGCGTTCAGTCAGCCCGCTGGGCCAGCGGACCTCAACCGAGTCTACTTTCGCGGAAGCGCCCAGCCCGAAATGCACACGCATGTCGCTGTTGGAGACGTAACTGGACCCGCTGCGCACTTCGTTCACCAGAAGCAGTTTCCCTGACCTGACCGTGATACGCGCGCCAATGCCATCACGATTAGATTTCGTGCCGATGGTCTTGAAGGCGATCCAGTGGTTCGCGTACTTGATCTGGTTTTCCAGCAGGCTGGGCCGCGCATTCATGTTGCTGATGACTGCCGACATTCGTCCATCGTTCCACAGATCGCCCACGGCGAGCCCACGCGATGACGAGGGCGTGGTGATGCCAGTTCCCGACGAATCGGAAATATCGGTGAACGTACCATTGCCGTTGTTGTGGTACAGCAGTCGCGGCTCCTTGAAGTCGCTGCCCAAGTGAAACTTGTCGACCTCGGGATAGACGTGGCCGTTCACCAGCAGCAGATCGGGCCAGCCATCGTTGTCGAAGTCGAAGAACATTGTGCCCCAGCCGAGATACTTGGTGTTCAGGCCGAGGCCCGCGGCGGTCGTGGCATCTGTAAACGTTCCGGCTTTGTCGTTGTGAAGTAAGGTGGAGGTGTCGTCGGAAAAGTTGGTCTTGAAGATGTCGAGCCGGCCATCGCCATCGTAGTCAGCCACGGTCGAACCCATACCCGCCTGCGCGCGGCCGTCCTCGTTGAACGCGGCGCCCGCGGTCACCGCCACGTCGGTGAAGGTGCCGTCCCGGTTGTTGTGGTACAGAATGCTGGCGGTGCTGTCGCACGCGATGAAAATGTCGGGCCAGCCGTCATCGTCGTAGTCAAGGGTGGAGACGCTGAGCGCATAGTGGCCGTTGGTCTGGTCGATGTGGGCTTTAGTGGTCACGTCCTCGAAGGTCCCGTCGCCGCGATTGTGATAGAGAATGTTCTTCGCCGGTGGCAATCCCCGGGGGCCGCACATCACGGGCGCGCCCTTCCAGATGCACGACGGGCGATCTCCCGGTGCGGGTGCTGTCGAGAGATCGAAGTCCACGTAATTGGCGACCATCAGGTCGACCTTGCCGTCGCGATCGTAGTCAATGAAGGCGCATCCGCTGCCCCAAGCCTTGCCCGATCCGCCCACGCCTGCCTTATCGGTCACATCGGTGAAGACGCCGTGATCGTTGTGGTAGAGGTGGTTCTTGCCGTAGTAAGTGATGTAGAGATCGTCCCAACCGTCATTGTCGTAGTCGCCGACGCAGACGCCTTGTCCCCAGCCGCTCGCAGCCAGGCCGGCCTTTGCGGTCACATCGGTGAAGGTGCCGTCATGATTGTTATGGTAAAGATGATTGGTCGCGCCCTTGCCGGTTTTCGCCGCTTCCAGAGTTGTGCCATTCACAATGAAGATATCGGGCCAGCCATCGTTGTCGTAGTCGAAGATGGCGACGCCCGTGCCCGTGGTCTCGATGATGTATTTCTTGCTGTCGAGGCCGCCGAATATCTCCGACATCGTGAGACCGGCCTTGTCTGCGATGTCAATGAAGTTGGCGATGGGCTGCTTTGGCGGAAGCGCCGGCTTGGCTGCCGCTGTGCCAACAAAACATTTGCCAGCGGGGAAACCGCGAGGAGGAAGACTGTTCGGGAAATGAACTGCCATAAAATACGACGACCTGGGACCGAATGCATGCCTGCTTCGGATACTAGGGTGCGGCCCAAGCCGAGTCAAGGAAAGGGCTCTCGGAGACCGTTCCACCGGACGGACCAGCGAAACCGATCCGGGCGGCTTTCCCGAAAAATCGGGTTCCCACGCAACATTCCTGGAGGTACAATCCGGCTTTGCCGGGCAGGATGTTTTGTCCACGGCCGCAACGGCTGCCGTGGCGACTCGTTCTGTGCGCGATCTTTCACCAACGAGGCGACAATGAAAGCTGCTGTGAAGTGTATGCTCCTCACGTCAATCGTTGTGACGATGTCTCTTCTACTGGGTTGTTCGCGTCACGACAACTCTGAACGCTACATCCTGGTTACCGTCAACTCCAAGTTGCCTTATTGGCAGACGGCTGCCGCTGGGCTGGCGAAGGCCGGCGCGCAGTATGGGGTAAAGATCGACATCCGCGGCCCGGAAACCTACGATCCCCAAGCCGAGGCCAAGGAATTTCACGACGCAGTCGCCATCAAACCAGCGGGCCTTCTGGTATCGGTCGCCGACGCGGCAGTCATGAAGCCCGAGATTGATGCCGCGATGGACGCCGGCATCCCGGTCATCACCATCGACTCGGATGCACCTGACAGTCGCAGGCTCTACTTCATCGGGACCAACAATCTGGAAGCGGGACGTCTGGGCGGCGCCAGGATCGTGGACAAGCTGCACGGCAAGGGCAACGTCGTGTTCTACACCATGCCTCAGCCAAATATGGAGCAGCGCCTCAAAGGCTACAAAGACGTGTTCGCCGACCATCCGGGCATGAAGGTTGTGGAAGTATTCAACATCAGGGGAGACTCCGGCAACGCTTTTGATCGCACCACTCACTACCTGAGGGACAAGACTGGCGAGAAAGTGGACGTGTTCATCTGTCTCGATGCTTCAGCGGGAAAAGATGTTGCCGAGGCGCTGAAGCGGGAGAACGCTACGGATCGCATGGTTGTCGCAATGGATGTGGATGAGGCCACCCTGAACTTGATCAAGGACGGGGTGATTGACTCTACGATTTCACAGAAGCCTTTTACCATGGCCTACTACGGCCTGAAGGCACTGGACGATATCCATCATTATCCAATCGATCTGAAAGCTGATTACAAATGGAACTCCTTTGCGCCGATCCCCGCTTTCGTGGATACCGGTGTGTCGCTGGTGGACAAGAGCAACGTGGATGTGTTCCTGAAGTCTCGCGCCGAGGCACAGTCAAAGTAGCAGACAGCACAACCGAGAACGGATTTTAGAATCAAGTTCAGTGAGGGTCCGGCAACTGCGCAGATTCGTCCCACCAAGGGCTTTGCCATCTCGCGAAAGGAGCCACACTTCCGCAACCAGGAACGCGCTGGCGCGAACGTAGGGCGATTCCAGGGTTCTCACTCCCTGGCCCTCACGCTGCCATAGTTTTGCGAGGTCGCACGTCATGTCGGCAGGACAAGCGCAGTGGTTCGATTTCCCCGCAATCGATTGGGAATCGCTCTTCCATCCAACGTTTTCCTACCAGTATTTTCGCCAACGCTTGCCGATACCGGAGCTAACCGGCACCGCATCCCCGTCAGAGATTTGCACGCCACTCACGGCGGCATGGGTCGCCGATGCCGCGATGCTCGCGTACGGGCGGGATGGTGACGGTGTTATGGACTTGCTCGAATTCGACGAGCTCTTGAACGGTATTCAGCTTCGAGGCCATCGAATCGGCAACTGGAGTCCCGACGCCAAGAGCGTCAAGGCATTCTTCGCCTACAACCAGCAATTCGCGGTGCTGGCGTTCCGGGGAACAAAGAAGATCAATTGGATAAATTCTGCCGTCGACCTTGCGGCTTTCCCCGTATCGGAAAAGCTAGTGACGGACTCGCCCAGCCCAGAGTCGATCGGTCGCGGGCCCGGCAATCCCGAAAAACAGCCAGTACTGGTGCATTCAGGATTCCAGTTTGCCTTGGACACTCTATGGCCGGATATCGGTCTCTGCCTCGAGTCCTACCGCAAGAGGTATCCTGGGTCGCCCATCTTGTTCGCCGGACACAGCCTGGGCGCGGCATTTGCAACCATGGCGGTTGCGCGCTTCCGGGGCGGGAGAGCTGCCCTGTACACTTTCGGCTCCCCTCGTGTCGGAAACAAGGCCTTCTGCGAACATGTGCGGGACCGCGCCGACCTCGGCATCTTCCGGTTTGTGAACAACCGGGACGTGATGACTACCATCCCGCCCAGGGAAAGGTCCTATGAACACACCAACGGCCTTGTGCACATTGGTCCCGACGGAAAGGTTATGACTGGCTGCGAAACCCAGGACGATGCCTCCTCCGGGATCACCGAGGTGCTGCACGATGCCGCAGTTCTGCTGCGGGACTACATCGACAAGCAGCAGCCGCCTCCAGAACTCCTGGATCACGCCCAACGGAGGTATTGCTATTACATCTGGCGCTGGGCCCGCAATGGACAAGTTCCTTAAGCCAAAGGCATGATCCACACGCACATTTGGTGCACGCACCGTACCACCGGCCGATTACTTCGCCGGCTGCACAGAGGAAGGCCGCTGTTTGGCGACCGCCATCATCGTTTTCATTGCTTAAGGTGCTAATTGCGGCGAGTGGTTGTCTGGCTTCAAAGGTCCACGACTACCTCGTCTCTCGGCCGGCAGCAGCAAATCAAGACATTCCCCTCGGCCGGCGCCTGAAGCGGTTCGGGCTGATAGCTCACAGACCCCGAGATCAAGCCGCTCTCGCATGTGTGACAGACACCGGTCCGGCACGACCACCGCACCGGAACGTCGCAGGCCTCAGCCAACTCGAGCAGGCTCTGATATTTCTGGTCCCACGCCACGGCAATGCCGCTGCGTGCAAAAGAAACTCGCGGGCCCGCACCGGCTGGCCCCGCCGGTTGATGTGGCGGTCGAGCAGCTACTGCAGCGACGCCCGGCGTGATCGGATCGCCGGGCCCAAAGATTTCCGCATGCACTCGACCGGCAGTGACACCCCAGGCTGAGAGGCCAGCCGTCAGGTCGTGCAGAAATTTGGGAGGGCCGCACAGGTAGAAGTCCGCCTCGCGCGGCACACCCAGTTGCTCGATCACGGTCACGTCGAGGTGGCCGGGAGCGTCGAAGTCGTAGCCCAGCCGGTCCTGCGGAGCAGGCCTGCTATAGCAAATGTGGCCACGGCCATGTTGCAGCTCCTGTAGCAAGCGCCGTGACTCGTCGAAGAAGGGGTGGTCCTCACGATTGTGCGCCCCAAACAACCACCAGACTTCGCGTGCCGAACGCCCGGCAGCCAGTGCATGCAACATCGCCAAAACCGGGGTCGCCCCAACGCCCGCGCTAAGCAGGACAACCGGGCCGTCGCCGGGCCGTAGCGTGAAGCTGCCTCGGGGAGCGCTTACATCCAAAACATCGCCACGATGGACGTGATTGTGCAGATAGCTGCTGGCCAGCCCATTCAGTTCCTGCTTCACACTCACACGGTAGTGATCGGCGCTGGGAGCATCGGACAGCGAATAGTTGCGCAGCACTGGCGGCGCATCCGGCTTCGGGCACATTCGCAGGACCACGAACTGACCCGGCAGAGCAGGGCTGAGCGGGCTGCCGTCTGTCGCCTCCAACACAAACGAGAGCACGCTGCTGCTCTCTCGCCTGGTCTCCGAGACTCGCAGTGAGCGGAAGCCTGGCCACGCTGGCGGTGGTTCGCTCGCAGGCCCCAGCCCCGGGTTTCCACCCGTCGATCCTCCCTGCTCCTCTTCTTGAAGAATGGCCTTGAAAGAGGCCTGCCACCCGGGACTCAACGCCGGGATGCTCAGCGCGCGCAGCAGTTGATCGCGCGAGTGGCCAGGTAGATAGAGCAACCCATCCGCCTCGGCCACGGTCATGCGCACCGGGTCCTCGGCAACCTTGACGATCTCATCTCCGGCTCCGACTTCGCCTTCCTGGAGCACGCGGAGGTAAAAGCCGGGTCTGTGGTGCGATACCAGCAGGGCGGCCATGCGAGGTTCGTTCATGCGAATGCCCACCCGGTAACAGGTGACGCGCGGCTGCGTCACCTCGAAGAGTGCGCTGCCGATGCGATAGCGATCCCCAATGCAAACTTCGTCATCAGCAAGACCCTCGACGCTGAAGTTCTCCCCGAATTGCCCCCAGGTGAAATCGTTGCGCCCGAGTTGCTTCTCCCAGTAGCGATAGGACCCGACCTGATAGACAAAGACGGCGCGTTGCTCGCCTCCATGACCGCCCAGGTCGCCTTGGCCATCGCCCTCGATGTTAAGGCGTCGCACGGCACGCCGGCCCTCGACTGCGGTCTTCCAGACAGCCGTATGCACGGTCTTCCCCTCCCAGGAAATGTCGCGCGGGAGGCCCACATTAACTGACAATAAACGGGCCATGATTTCTACCCTTCTTCAGACGCAGTGCGAATGATCATAAGGCTGAGCCGAGGTGGCGGCTGGTGGGACATTAAAGCCTAAATCTCGTGGGCTGGCAAACGCCGTCGCGGGCCCTACATGATTCCAGGAAAAGCATCTCGCTGCCGGTATTGATCAGGAGAAATTCTTGCCGGAGGTCCGTCCGCATTAGTATGGGAAGCGGAGGCGTTGTCCCGTATGTTTACCTCGCAGCCGATTGGATTTGTGAGTAGTCCATACAAGGAAGCCAGCGAAATCCCAAAAGGTCTTGGCGCTCAACACGAGGCTGACGGTGTGCTCAAGATACTGCCTGATCTTGAGGCCGGGCTCACCGACATCGAGGGCTTCTCGCATCTCATCGTGCTCTGGGAGTTCGATCGCTCTCAGGGGTTCGAGTTGCTTGGTTCGCCCCCCTCCGACAATCGGCCGCATGGGGTGTTCGCGACGCGATCTCCACGGCGTCCGAACCCGATTGGCCTGACGATCGTGGAATTGCTTCGCCGCGAAGGCACCGAGCTGCGAGTTCGAGGCGTCGACATGCTGGATGGGACACCGATTCTCGATATCAAACCCTACCTGTCCAGCATCCCGGCGGAAAAGCTACGCCGCGGGTGGCTGGCCGAAGCTGAGGCACGACAGAAAGGATAATGTCGCCGTCGCTCACCCGCACATCTGTCTTGATCGCGCTGTGCTACTGCCACGAAGGGAGTGGGGAGCATCCCATCAACTCCACCAGCGTTCCCACATCTCCCACCAGAGCAGCTTTTGCCACTCGGTAAGGTTGATCTTGGCCCACTCGCGTTTCTTCCACCACGGCTGTCCGAAAAAGTAGTCGTCGCGGGCTGCCGCTACCGACCAGCCATACTGCGGCAGGCGTTTGCCGAAGATCGAGAGGGCACGGCGGGTGTGGTAATCACTGGTGACGATCAAGCCGCTATGCGGCGGCGGCTGCAACCGCGCCAGACATCCAGCCACATCGTCGGCCTCGAGTAGAGTTGAATCGTACGCTATGGTGCACACGCTGATTTGTGGGGCAAGCTCTCCGGACGTACGGGCGGCGAAGTCTGCGGCGTGCGCTGCGTACGTGCGCCCGAACACCCGCTCCGCGCCTGCGTCTATGATCATGCGGTGCGCGTAGCCTGCGCGAAGCAATTCGATGCCTCGCCAATAGCGGACGTCGTTGTGATCTCCCCCAAGCACGACGATGACATCAGACTTCTCCGGGCGGTCGACGATCAAGTAGGCCCCGGACCGAACAACAAAGAAAATGGCGCAGGCAGCGATGACAACGACGACGATAAGGCGCTTCATGCTTCCCTTTGGAATTCAAGAATGGCGATCATGGGTCGGATCGTCTACGAAAGTGCGGTGTAGTTAACCGAATCACTGAGAAATCCCTTCGGTTCTCTTCCGGTAGTAAATTCGGGTTCCGCCGGGACACGGTCAAGCCTCAAGCCGTAGTCCTCCGGTCGCAAGATCACCGGCATTCAAGATTATCCACGATCACGAATAATGCCCACCGGCTGGGTGGGCATGTTTTGAAACAAAAAAAAGAAGTCACTGGAGCCGACGATCGGACTTGAACCGATGACCTGTCGATTACGAATCGACTGCTCTACCAACTGAGCTACGTCGGCCTTGTTCTAACTTCGCGTCAGAATCTTGGAACCGCTTCTCAATAGCCGCCCTTGCCTATTGCTTACCGGCGCCGCGACGATGAGTAAACCAGCCATTCAATTTTATACCAGCTTCCGTCAGCGCAGGTCTAACAGGGAAAGACCTTGCTTCGCGAAGATGAAGGAGCGCACAATTCGTCATCGCTGGGACAAAATGGGAATTCCCGATCACTATGTTCACCAAGGGTCGAACCGTATCTGGCTGATTTGTGGCGCGACTGTCATTCTCCTCGCATATTCCCTGCCGTTTCTGATGAACGGATTTGGTCACGCGCCGTTCCTCAACGTCGCCATTGATGACGAGAAAATTTACCTCGCTCGTGTAATGGATGCGTACCGTGGCGGCAGCCTCGGCAATCCGTATCTTGCCGAACACCAGGACGCGCCGCGCTTCATGCCCGAGGTGGCAGAGCGGCTTGTCGCCCTCACCGCGCGTGTGACTGGGATTGGCCCGTTGCTGATTGTAGGCGTCTCCCGAGCTGTCTTTCCGGTCTTAATTTGCGTTCTTCTCTGGAGCCTGGCTCGCGGTCTCGGAATAGGACCGCGATTGGCCATGCTGGCTGCGATGCTACCTCCGCTCGCGCCCACGATTTCCTGGATAGGGGACATCAATGGGCGCAGTACAGGATTTCTGCGGTATTTTCGTGCTGTCAGTCCGGCGTTCTACGTTTTGCTCCTGCTGTTGGCCCTGCGCCTTGTCCTCCTGGCCTGGAGCAAACCTCGGTGGTGGACGGGGCTGCTTGCCGGCGCGAGTCTCGGCCTCTTGGTCTACGCCAGCCCAATCTACTATTGGAGTTTTGCCATTGGGGGAGTGCTCTGGCTGGCCTTGCAGGAATCGGGGAAGGTACGAACGGCTATGCTGACCTCGCTCGGAACCGTCGCGATTCTTGCTCTTCCGGCTCTCTTGAGAGCGCTTCCTCAGGAGCGGTCGTCCGCCATACACGAGACGCTGTTGCGCCTCGACCTGCTCACTCCGGGGCGAACACCTGACCTGTATGTGACTCGAACTTTCGTTCTTGCCGTCCTGGTCCTGGTACCCGTGTGGCTGTGGCGTCGGAGGCTAGGGGAGAGTGGACGGTTTCTGCTTCCCTTCACGGTCGTCGGAACCCTGCTGATGGTTCAGAACGTGGTCACGAATCACCACCTGCAAGGCGACCACTGGATCGAATGCTTGATCCCGGTTTGGTGCCTGGCCGCTGCGGCATTCTTGCAAAACTTCCCGCAATCCTTCCGGCCCGCGTACTGCATTGCTCTGCTTGCAGTTCTGGTGGCGGGAGCGGTCTTCACCCAGTCGGGGGCGTACCGGCAATGGGACGAATCGCGAAAGGAGGGTGCCGAGTTCTGGACACTCGATGCCCGTATGCCGCGGACACTCGAGTGGCTGAATGCCCACACCCCCGCCAACTCAGTGGTTATCGCAGAGCCGGACATTATGGATTCACTGCCCTTGTTCACCCACAACAAGGTCTATTGGGCTGACTACTCTTCCCAACATGTAATGCCTGAGTGGGAGGTGCAGGCCCGAACACAAAGCCTTGAATCCTGGCATCCTGATAGGGCGGTCCAGCTTCCATTCCACACCGATTTCTACCTCGGTGCCGGGTCGGCTTGTAACAGCCTGAAGGCGAAACAGCTTCTGTACGATGACGCAGCCGAGGGTACTTGCGTGGCCTCGGTTTCGACATTGCGGTGAGGGGGCCTACTCATTCGTGTCAGCTTCGGCCTAAGGTTACCAAAACCGTAAAGGGACGCAAACCCCTGTTTTCCACCGCTTTGCGCCGTTTTCCACTTGCGCTGGAATTTGCTTCCGCCGATAATCGTAGCAAGCTCTGCGGCGATTCCTGAGCCGAGCCTACATGAACCGATTCTGTCGAGCGGACGTACTTCGCATCCTGCACATCTCGGCCAACCAGCTGGCTGGCTGGCAAAAAGCAGGTCTCGTCCCAATTTCCGACACATTCACCTTCTTCGATCTGCTTCAGCTCACCAAAGTGCGTGACCTTCGCGCCAAACGGGTGCGTCCGGCGGCGATCCGCGAATCCCTGCAAGCCATGCAGAAGCAGGTCGCGGGCATGGAGAACCCGCTTGTCGAAGCCAGTGCCTTCAGCGTTGGTTCGCGCGTGGCCTACCGGCACGAGGGCCACTCGGTGGAACCCATCGCCGGTCAGTTCGTCATGGACTTTGCTGCGACTGGGATGGTGGTGTCCTCGGTCAAAGTAAAGCCCATCGCCCGGTACGACAACGTGCGGGCGACCTGTTTGCGCGAGGCGTGGCGCTGGAGGAGCATCCCAGCACCCACGACGAAGCCATCCAGACCTACCTGCAGGTACTGGAGGCTGAGCCCGACCACGCCCCGGCCCATATCAACCTCGGCACCCTGTATTACAACCGGCAGGATTTCGTCTCCGCAGAGAAGCATTACCGTGAGGCGGTCGAAGCGGACCCGCGTTATGCGCTGGCCTACTTCGATCTGGGCAATGTGCTGGACGAGACTGGCCGGATCGGCGAAGCGGTTGCTGCCTACACCACCGCGATTCAACTGGCTCCCACCTACGCCGATGCCCATTACAACCTGGCGCTCGCTTACGAACGCCTGCGTCAGCCGCGACAGGCGCTTCCCCACTGGAGGCCTACCTGAAGCTGGATGGCACCGGTCCATGGGCGGTACACGCCCGCAATCAGGTGGCTCGCATTCTCGAGGCGACAAGCTGAAGATTGTCTACCGCGAAAGAGTAGCCGCAGTCCTCCCCGCAGTGTTCCTCCCCTAAAGTCGCTTCGGAATGACAATGCTGGAGGATTTATGACGGGCCTGCCTGAAGGCACACCTCTTCCCCTGGCGCCTTGTCAATCGTCCCGGCAACCTGCAGCGCAGCATTCCGGTCTTGACGAGAACGCGCGCGGAAGGATTAACTATGGGGCAACATACGCTGCGTGGGCAGCGGGACGAAGCTCGTGACTGACAACCTGATAGCCTCTGATGTATTCGAGCGGTTGCAACAAGCGACGGCCTCGAAGCCCGCGGAATTCGTGGAGCTTTGCCGCGACTACTTGACGGAGGCCCGGCTGACCCTTGCCCAGTTGCGCAATGCATTTACCCTGAAACAGGCCGACGAACTGCGCAACAGGGCCCACTATCTGAAGGGCAGCAGCATGCTCATGGGCGCCGTCAGGGTCACGCAGTGTTGCGCCAGTTTGGAAGCGATGGGGAAAAACGGAGACTTCAGCGAAGCGAAGCACATGCTCGATCAGACTTGCTGCTGCGCTGGATGCGGTGGAGCAGGAATACGTGAAGAGGCTCGGTCCGGACGTACTTCCGGCCAAGGGATCGGCCGCGTAGGAGATCGTCTGCGAACGCTATGACAAAGCTGGCTGTAACTCCCATCAAGGTCCTGATTGCCGACGACCATCCGGTGGTGCGCATCGGTCTGCGTAACATGCTGCAGGCCGACCACCAGATGCAGATCGTGGCCGAAGCCAAGGACGGCGTCGAGGCGCTGCACATGGTGCGCACCCATCGGCCCGACATCCTGCTGCTCGACCTGGCCATGCCGAAGATGCCGGGCATGGATGCCCTGCGCGAACTCACCACCGAAACCACATCCACCCGCACCATCGTCCTGACCGGACTGGTCGACAAGCGGCAGATCCTGGAGGCGCTGCAACTCGGCGCCCGCGGCGTGGTGTTGAAAGACGCAGTCGTGGAACATCTTTCCGCCTGTATTCGCGCCGTAATGCAAGGCCAGTACTGGCTGGAAGGACGCCCGGTGCAAAACCTGGTGCAGGTGCTGCGCGACCTGGCAGCGCAAACCGCCCCGCCTTCGCGCAAGACCTTCGGGCTCACCGGCCGCGAACTCGAGGTGGTCACCTTGATTACCGAGGGTTCGACCAACAAGCACATCGCGGTGACGTTCGGCATCAGCGAAGAAACGGTCAAGCGCCACCTGACCAATATCTTCAACAAGCTGGGAGTGGGCAACCGCCTGGAGCTGGCATTGTTTGCGCTGAACCATAATCTGCTGCCGCCCGCCTCAACCACGGACGTGTCGAGATAGCCGCGCCGCTGTCAGACTCTAGGTCACGGTGCTTCCTCGTTGTTCGCTGCACGTCGAAGCGAATCTCCCGGTCTCAGCTCCGGGCCATTTACTCTTCTGCTTCCCTTCCCTACAAAGGTACTTCCCCAGTCGTCCGGCGGCGGCTACGGTTACAGCAGAGAGTTGGTTATGGACAACGGCCACAACTGGGCGCTGGAGCTGAATTCCGTTCCGCTGCTGGAAGCGGTACTTTGCGCCGACTGCGAGATCATCAGCAACAGCGCGGGCGAAACCTGCGAGATTTGCGGCAGCCGTTCGCTGCTGAGCCTGGGACGCGTGCTCGGTGGTTGCATCGAAGGCGAACGCGCGGTTCTGGTGCCGTGGGACCATCACCTCAGCCACAACGGATTCACCGTGCTGGTGAATCCTGAAGCCGCAGGAGTTCTGCTGGAGCGGCGGAGAAGAAAAATCGGCGGTTAGGGAAGCCTCATCCCTACTGGTTCAACGGTCCAGCGGCTTGAGCAGCGGCCGCTTGGGTCGTCTGCGCCGCCGTCAAGACCAATTGAAAATTCTGCGCAATGGCTGCGATGTCGGCCGCGTGATCAAGACCGTTGATGATCCTCCGGGCATTGAAATAGTCTGCGGTGCCGCCCGTTGCTATGAACTGGCTGAGGCGCCGACCAGTAAACCAGCCCAACCTCATGCCATTTGCCGCAATCTTGTAAGCCAAAGCTGGCTGTAGCGCCTGGTCAGGATTGCCGATTAGGTCAACCGTTAAGAACTGCCCTACCTTTTGGTAATTAGCTCGGCCAGTTATTTGCACATAGCCCCGCCCGCGGAACAGGAAGCCATCGCCCGGCTGCGTGTTGCCCAAATTCTGGCCCCGTTGCGTACCGGGATCATATTTCGCAAAGTAAGGTGGTTTACCCTTTTCGTAGACCGGTTGGAAGGCGTGGTCCGTCTCCCAGGCGAAAGTGGCCAAGGCATACGCGATCTCGTTGATGTTCTTCCAGTTTGTCGTATCCTGCCCAATTTGATCGAGGACGAAGTTCAGGCCCGAAGTCGGGGCTTGCGCAATCGGCCCAAACTTGGCTGAAAATTGTTGCCAGAACACATCACGCTTGAATTGAAAAGCCATAGGGCGCCCCCATAAGGTGGTTTGTCCTTATCATAAACCTGCTTGCCAGGACTTCAATTCGGAAATGTGTACGCAGTAATGGCGTGGATCGGTAGTTCGTTTTCCGCTCTAAGTCTTTACTCGCCCGAAGGGCGCGAAATTACCATCCGCTGTGCGGCGATTCACATCAGACCAAGAGCGACATTCTTGGCGAGGTCCTCATGGAACACGACAAAGTTCTCCGTCAACAACTGGCGAAAACGCTTGACTGGAATGAAGCCCACGCGGACTTGAGCGCGTCGGTAAATGACTTTCCCGCCAAGTTGCGCGGTCAGGTGCCCGACGGGCTGCCGCATTCGGCGTGGCAACTGCTCGAACACATTCGTCTCGCATTGTGGGACATCCTCGAGTTCAGCCGCAACGCCAAACACAAGTCGCCAAAATGGCCCGATGGCTACTGGCCGAAAGCCGCGGCTCCCCCGAGCGACAAAGCGTGGGACGAGAGTGTGAAGTCCATTCTGAGCATGCAGGAGGAGCTGCGCAAGCTGGTCAAAGACCCGTCTCATGATCTGTTCAAGCCCTTGCCTCACGGCGACGGCCAGACGCTGCTGCGCGAGGTGCTGCTGGCCGCCGATCACGGCGCCTATCACCTGGGACAATTGGTCTGGTGCGCAGGGCGCTGGGCGCGTGGAAAGGGTAGGTGGCGGCGGCGTACAGCATTCGTCCGGCCCTTCCGTTTGAAGGTCCTCAAAGATGTCGGTTTGGCTGAAGCTGACGCTGACCGCTAAATCAACGACAGCGCATCCACATCCACCACCACATTGTTGCGTGGGATTTTCTGCGTGTCCGCGTAGGCGAGCATGGAACGCAGCGCAGCGTTCATGCGTTCCCGGCTGGCCGACTTCAACAGGAAGTGATAACGGTACTCGGTCTTCAGACGCACGATCACCGCAGCTGCCGGCCCCATGACGCGTATTCCCGCCAGCCGGGTCGCTTCGAACCATTTTCCCAGAATGCCCGACCAGGTCAGCGCCTCGTCGAGTTTGCTGCTGCGCACCAGCACGTTGCTGACGGCATTGAACGGCGGGTAGTGCATCCAGCTGCGGAAGCGGATTTCTTTCTCGTAGAAGCCGTGGTAGTCGTGCGCGGCGGCGAACTGGATGGCGTAGTGGTCGGGAAAAAATGTTTGCAGCACAACTTTGCCGGGCGTGTCGCCGCGCCCGGCGCGTCCCGCAACCTGTGTGAGCAACTGGAAGGTGCGCTCGGCGGCACGGAAGTCAGGAAAACTGAGCGCGGCATCGGAGCCGACGACGCCCACCAGCGTGACGTTGGCGACGTCGTGTCCCTTGGCGATCATCTGCGTGCCCACCAGCAAATCGATTTCGCCGGCCTGCAGTGCGTTCAACATGCGCTCGAAGTCGTCGCGGCCATGGACCGTATCGCGGTCGAGCCGCGCAATGCGCGCCTGCGGAAACATTCCGTGCAGAATGTGCTCCAGCTTCTCCGAGCCGGTCCCGAGGTACTGCACAAACTCGCTGCCGCATTTGGGGCAGGTGCGAGGCGCGGGTCGCGTGTAGCCGCAGTAGTGGCACATCAAGCGATGCTCGCGCTTGTGGTAAGTCATGGAGATGGCGCAGTTCTTGCACTGCACGCTCTCGCCGCACTCACGGCAGAGCACGAAGGCGGAGTAGCCGCGCCGGTTCAGCAGCACCATCACCTGCTCCTTGCGCGCCAGGCGTTCGCCGATCTCGTCCACCAGCTTGCGCGAGAGCGGTTCCTCTTTGCGAGTGCGCTGAAACTCCTCGCGCATGTCGAGGATCTGGACCTCGGGCAGCGGCCGCTTCTCGATGCGGTCGGGCAATTCCAGCAGCCGGTACTTGCCATTGACGGCGTTGTAGTAGGTCTCCAGCGACGGCGTGGCCGAGCCCAGAACTACGGCGGCGTTGCACATCTTGGCGCGCATCACCGCAACGTCGCGCGCGTGGTAGCGCGGCATTTCTTCCTGCTTGTAGGAGTGGTCGTGCTCCTCATCCACCACGATGAGCGCCAGGTCGGGCACCGGCGCAAAAATGGCGGAGCGTGTTCCTACCACAATGTGGGAGTCGCCATTGCGGATGTGTTTCCACTGCTCGGCCCGCTCGTCGTCGCTGAGCCCGGAGTGGAGGATGGCAACCTCGTCGCCGAAGATCTGGTGCAGGTCGGCGGCAACAGCGGGCGTGAGGCCGATTTCCGGAACCAGCAAAATGGCGGAGCGTCCCTTTCGCCAGCACCGCCTGCATCGCCGACAGGTACACGGCGGTCTTGCCCGACCCGGTGACGCCATGCAGCAGCATGGGCAGGAACTGGCGCTCCTCGGTGGCGGTGATGATGGTGTTGAGTGCCGTTTTCTGCGCCGGGGTAAACAGGAATTCCAGCTTGCGCGGCTTCATTCCCGACATGCGAAAGGCGGCGGCTTCTTCGCTGATTGCGACGATGCCGCGCTTCACCAGCGTTTGCAGATGTGGTGCGCGGGACGACCAATTCACGAATCGCTTCCACCGGGGCGCGCTGGTTCTCCTGGACTGCGCAAGTAGACCACGATCTTCTGCTGATTGGCGTTGAGCTTGCCGTTCCTCCTCCTTCAACGTGGCGATCTGGACGGTGCGGCTGGCATCGCGGACATCGCTGAGGTCGTCGCGGGCAATCCACTTCTTTCGCAGCATGGCCTGCAGCACGGCGCGCGATCGCCCCGGTCGCCGAACGTAGCGCCGCTTCGCGCGACCACTTCGCCATCGGCGAGACGGTTCAGCACGGCGTATTCCAGCATCTGGTGCTCAGGCTCCTTCTGCGAACGCAACGAGGAGCCGACCGTGGATGCAGCATGCAAGTGCAGCAATTCCCTTCTCGGTAATGTGGTAGCCAAGCACGCGCCGGAACTCCGCCGACAGCGGCAGCATGGTGCGAAAGACTTCGCCGATGGGCGCAATGTAGTACTGCGCAATCCAGCGGCCCAGTTGCATGAGTTCGGGCGTCAGCGCGGGCGCCGAGTCGAGCACCTGGCTCACGCGCCGGGTCTGGAATTTCGGTTCGCGATCGTGAAGTTCGGTGACGATGCCGCACAACCGTTTCTCGCGGAAGGGCACAATGACCCGGCCACCGACGCAGGGCTCGGTGTCGGCAATGCGATAGGTGAAGGTGGCGTCGAGTGGGACGGGCACGGCCACGTCGCAGAATTGCGGCATGGCTGCCTAAGCGCCTTCGGGGCGCGCGTTGGGGTGTGGGCAGGTCGAGATAGCGCATCACCATCTGTAAATCTTTCCAGGCTTCTTTCTTCTGCCGCGGATCGCGCAAGAGAAACGCAGGATGGTAGGTGACCGCGAGCTTGCACTGGAAAGGCTCTCGCCGTTTCGTCGGCGATGCCGGGTGGCGAATAGTCGTAGAAGCGCCCACGCAGCGAGGCCATCGAGTCGTTCACGCTGAGCAGGTTCTTGGCTGCGGTCGCACCCAGCGCCACGATGACTTTCGGACGGATGACGCCAATCTGCCGCATGAGGAACGGTGAACAGGTTTCGCACTCATCGCGCTCGGGAGTTCGGTTGCCCGGCGGGCGGCACTTCACGATGTTGGCGATGTATACCTGCTCGCGCTTCAGTCCCATGGCGGCGATCATGTTGTTGAGCAACTGACCAGCGCGCCCGACGAACGGCAGCCCCTGCTGATCTTCGTCAGCGCCCGGGCCTTCGCCGACGAACATCAGTTCGGCGTTGGGGTCGCCAGTGCCAAACACAATCTGCTTGCGGCCCTGTTTCGCCAGTTTGCAGCGCTGGCAGTCAGGACCGATGTCGTCCGCAATGACTTGCAAGAGGGAATTACGATCCTCTGAAACGACGGCGACGGGAACGATCACAGCGTCATCCTCAAATGGCAAAGTGTCAGTGCGCTCCGGAACTTCGCGACGATAGAGCGGGCCGACGCCCAATTCGCGATAGAAGCTCAGCCGTTCGCGCAACGCGGATTTGGTGTTGGGATCGAGGGCCATGTGCGGAGATCGATGGTGCGATTCTACGGCAGCTGTGGAGCGGTGGCAAAAGCCCAAGTCCTTCAGCCCGTTCGGGGAGAGAAGAGGGCCAGTTTGTTCAAGAACTCGGAACCGCAGATCCCTCACCGACTAAAGTCGGTTCGGGATGACAAGATTAAAGGACACACGAGTCGCCGGCTAATTGGCGGTCAGTCTTTGGCCATGGCGTAGTAGCCCTGGCGGGATTGGACCTTATATTCTCCGCCCTTGGCGCGGATCTGGACCTTGCGATAGCTGCCGTCCAGCTTGGTATTGGTTGGGGTGTAGCCAAGGTTGTACTGGCTGCGCAATTCGTTCTGGATCTGGTCGAAGGCCTGGCGCAGTTTGTCCTGCTTATTGCCGACTTCGATGACCCGACCGCCAGTCTGCTCGGCGAGTTTCTTCATGTCGTAGTCGCCACTGTAACCGAATCCGCCGTAGAATCCGCGATCGGCAATCAGGATCACGTAGCAGATGGTGTCGGCCTTTTGCGCGGCTTCGATGGCATCCTGAATTCGCAAACGGCTGCCCTGGTCTTCGCCGTCGGTGAAGATGATCATGGCCTTGCGCCCGACTTCGTTCTTCAACTTGTCATTGGCGCCCAGGAAGATGGCGTCATACAGAAGGGTGCCGCGCGGAGTGGTGGGAACCGGACCGCCACCTAGTCCCGGCGGGCCACCGCCCATGCCCGCGTTGATCTCCACCTTGTTCAGCGCGCGGGTCAAATCGCGCACGTTGTTGGTGAAATCCTGATCGAGGTCCACGTCCACATCGAAGTTGATGACAAAGGCGAGGTCCTTGTCGCGGAGAACAGCGTGCAGAAACTCGGCGCAGGATTCCTGCTCAATCTGCAAAACGCGGGTCTGGCTGGCGCTGGTGTCGATCATGATGCCCAGGGTCAACGGCTGGTTCGACTCGGACGAAAAGTACTTGATGGTCTGCGGCTTCCCGTCCTCCAGAACCTCAAAGTCGGCCTTGGTGAGATTGGGAATCAGCATGCCGTGCTTGTCCTTCACGTTGAAGAACAGGTTGACGACGTTTACCTGCGCCTTGAAGGTCTGCAGGTTGTCGTCTTCGGCCGGCGCCTGGGACTGCTGGTCCTGGGACGGTGGCGGCGACGGTGGGTTCTGCGACTGGGCGGCAAGGCCCAAGCTGCTAGCAGGAGAAGGCCCAGAACAGTGGCGAACTGGCGAAATCGGTGCAACAACATTAGGTTCTCTTTCCCGTTGGATGCATCCATTGTAGAGCAGCGCGACGCGATCCGCAGTGGTCCGGGCTGCCGAGGCGTCCGGTTGCGGTTATACTGTGAAGAGTTCCGGCAATCCCCGGGGAGACGACAGAGATACATGTTCAATCGTCGATTGAGCCCGTGGATCCGATCCGCCGTGATGGTGGCGGCGCTGAGTTTCGCTGCAAGCTACGCGCTATCGCAAGAGCAAAGCTGCCCGACGCTCCCACGCCGCAGAACAATGCGCCTGCTCCCAGCGTCAACCTGCCGTCGCAGGGCGACGCCCGACGACCAGGCTCCTTCGTCTTCCAGTGGAAACCCAGAAACGCCGCCAAATACTCGCAGTGGCTCGCCGCAGGCCCCGGAGCCGACGAACCCGCAGGCCCCACCTCCGGGCTCACAGGAAATCAAGACGGTGCCCGCCGGGCGGCGCTTCCAACACTGGGGAGAGCGGTCGCGATGAGTTGTTCCGCCTACAGCGTACCGTCAGCTTCGTGACTGTGCCGGTCACCGTCAAGGACAGCGAAGGCAAACTGGTGGATGGCCTGCTGCAGAGCGACTTCAGTATCTACGAAGAGGGCGCCAAGCAGCAGATCAAGCTGTTTACCAGCGATCCCTTCCCGCTCTCCGCCGCGCTGATCATCGACCAGGCCATGTCGGACCTGACGCTGAAGAAAGTGAACCAAACGTTCTCTGCTTTGGGGGGATCGTTTGGCCCGTTCGACGAGGTGGCGGTGTTTACCTATGGCAACACGGTGAACCAGCGGTCAGACTTCGGCAACTCGACGCGGATGGAGATCGCTCTGCAGCGGATCAAAGATGAGCGCGGGCAAAATCCTTCGCCTCCGCTGGTGGGCGGTCCGTTTGGAGCAGGTCCGCAGACCAACAGCAAGCCGATGCCGGGAGGGGCGCAGGTGCAGACCCCCAGCAAGGAGTCGTACGTGCTGAACGATGCGATCCTGGCAGCAGCCCAGAACCTGGCGCACCGGCCACGGCAGAATCGCAAGATCATCTTCGTGATCAGCGACGGAAAGGAATACGGTAGCCGCGCCAGTTATTCCCAGGTATTGAAGGTGCTGCTGACAGATGAGATCGCGGTTTACGCGATTGGCGTGGACACAGCAGCCATGCCCCTCTACAAGCAGGTGGAAAAAGCGCGAATTCCGGGGTTTGGTTACAGCAACATTCTGCCGCGCTACACCAATGCGACCGGTGGCGACGTTTTGGACGAGTTCTCCAAGGAGTCGCTCGAAAGCGCCTACCAGCGCATCACCATGGAAGCTCGCAATCAGTACACACTGGGCTACAACACTCCGCAAAAACCCTCAAGCAACTATCGCGAGATCGAAGTGCGGGTGAAGCGTCCTGGACTGCAGGTCTTTGCCAAGCACGGTTACTATCCCCTGCCTCCGCAACGAGCCGAAGCGCCGCCGCTGACCGCCGATCAGCCGGCGACGGGCGGCGAAACCGGGGCGACGGCTCCGCCGCCACCGCAACCGCCGCAGTAGAGCAGTTAGCACTTGGCACTCAGCAAAAGCGGGGCGCGACGGGCGTCTGGCTTTGTCGCGGGCACAGATCGCGACCGTGGGAAACCGCAGATCCCTCGGCTCCGCTTCCGCGGCGCTCGGGATGACAAAACGTGGGGGAGACTGCTGACGGCTGAGTGCTGAGGATCATTTCAACTTGAAGCTTCTCAGCATCTGCTCAAACGTCGGACGCAGCCTCGCGAAGTCTTTCTCCGGCGCGATGAACACCAGGTAAGTCACGCTCCCATCTGCGCGCTGGGTGGTGACCAGCCAGTCGCGTTCCTGCAGAGCCTGATTGCCTTGCCTGATTGGGGAAGTCCCGATCATCTCCTGCGAGCGTCCCATCACGCCGTTGACGCGAATGCTTTCATCATTGCCAACCGTGCGCAGACCAGGATTCGACTGCCGCAAATTGGTGATCAATTGGTGAGTGGCTGCGTCGAGAGACATGTCCGTCTCCGGCTGGAAATCTTCGATGATCACCCCGTAGGCCACCGCATTTTCCGTCACTCCGCCATCGGGCGCGATGGTCACCGAAGACGACGGATCGCCGTAAACCTTCCAGTTCGAGGGGTAGGTTATGTCGAAGGCGTTGTTGCTCAGCGTCTGGAAGGTGCCGCTGGACGCGGGAACCGAATTGCCGACGGTGCCGCCCGACTGACCTTGCGCCGCTCCCTGCCCCTGCTTCAATCTGCTGCTCGGTAAGCGGGTGTCTCGCCGTCGCGATCTGCTTGACCCGATCGAACGCCGGCGTGTTTTCCATGAGGTTCTTCGGCGGCAAAGTGGCGATCTCGTTGTCCACAGACTGCACGCGATTGCCGGGATTGGGATGATCGCTGAGGAACTGGACTCCCGCGTTGCCTTGCGCCTCCAGCTTGCGGAAGAACTCGGCCATCTGTTTCGGATCGTACCCGGCGTCGTACATGATATCGGTGCCCAGCAGATCGGCCTCGTTTTCCGCTTGCCGGGAATTGCGCAGGAAGTACGACCCGACGCCGAAGCTGATGCCCAGTTGCGTCAATTGTCCCAGGACTCCTGCGTTACCAATGAGAGCGCCCAGGATTTGTAACGGCAACTGCGCCTGCATCTGCTTGGTGGCCGCCCGCGTGCCATGCCGCAGCACGATGTGGGAGGTTTCGTGCGCCATCACGCCAGCCAGTTGCGCTTCGTTGCCGGCGGCCTGGATGGTTCCCAGATTTACGTAGATAGGCCCGCCGGGAAGCGCAAAGGCGTTGATCTCCTTCTGATTGACCACGTGAAAACTGTAGGGCCACTTTTCACCCGGGGCGTTCGCCACCAGCTTCGCGCCCAACTGCTGCACGTACTGGGTAATGGGATCGCTGTCGGGCAGGAGCGGAAGTTTCTTGTTGGCTTCGGCCGCCGCCTGTTGTCCTACCTGGATTTCCTGGTCCCGGGTGAAAGCATCGGAACTGCTGGAGGGCTTGAAGCGCGCCTCCAGGGTCTGCGGCGCTGCCATTGCCGCTGCCAGGAACAGCGCAACTATCCTCATCGCAAATTGAGAGTACATAGGGACAATCTTACCTGCGGAGGTTCCCCAGGAAACTTGGGGTGCTCACAAGCAGACGAGTGTGCTTGACACGCGCTTTGTTGCCTCTTACGCTTGAATTCCGAGGCCAATCGTGGACATGATACCCCTTAAGCCGGAACGCAAGGCGCAGTTGGAGGAGTATGCCCAACGACATGGCCAAGACCCTGCCGCCGCGCTTGACGAGGCCCTAGCCGCATATCTTGAATGGGAGCGCCAGGACTTCGAGGAAGCTCTTGAAGGCATCCGCCGAGGTCATGAAGATGTAAGAGCCGGACGCACCCGACCAGCCGCTGAATTCCTGTCCGAAATGCGCCGCAAGCATGACATTCCGCGTTGAAATCTCGGCACAGGCCGAGAGCGATGCGAAGCTTGTTCTCGAATGGCTGCTGTCACAGCGCGCCGGAGACGCTGGCGCTCGGTGGTTTCTTGCATTGCACGATGCGATTGCATCGCTTGCTGCCTTTCCAGAACGCTGCTCGCGTGCCCCAGAGTCCGTACGGTTTCCATTTGAAGTGCGCCAACTCTTTTACGGCCACAAACCGAACCTGTATCGTATCCTGTTCACCATTGAAGGCGAGACTGTCAAGATCCTTCACATCCGTCACGGCCGGCGAAAACCTGTCTCAGATCGTTGACCGTTCCGACCGGCTGATTCATTTGCGGTCAGCCAGCGGGGCGGTTCCCACCTCGCGGCCGCGCGTGCTCGCCGCGCTTCTGCTCGCCTTGCCGGCGGCTGCGGCGGCGTGAGCGCTAGTCTCGGTGTCATAGCGTTCCAGTAGAACCGGAACCAGAGCACCTTCGGCCTCTTTGACGAAAGTCATCCTGCCGCTGCCGTCGAGGTCGACGCGAATGAAATCGCCCAGCTTTACCTGTCCGGTGGCCACCAGATTGGCCAGCGGGAAAACGATGTTGCGCTCAATGGAACGTTTAAGGTGGCGGGCGCCGTATCTCAGGTCGGTACCTTCGCGCAAAAGGAGCTGCTTGACCGGCACCGTGCAATTGAAGACGAACTGATGGTTGTCGGCGATCTGCAGTATCCGCTGTTGCACCAGACCGAGCTCGATTTCCAGGATTTTCTCCAGGTGCTCGGCACGCAGGGTGCGAAAGACCACGATCTTGTCGATACGATTCATGAACTCGGGGGAGAACTTGCGGCGGGCAGCTTCCACAGCCGTGCGGTCGATCTTCTCATCGAGCCGCTTATCTGTGTGCGCCGGCGTCTGCGCAAAGCCCATCGAACCGTTGATCATTTCGTTCATCTCGGAGGCGCCCAGGTTCGAGGTCATCACGATCACGCACTGTGAAAGATCGACCCGGCGGTTGTCCCCCAACGTGAGAGTGGCCTTGTCCAGAATGCCCAGCAATAATTGCCATAAAGCGTCCGAGGCCTTCTCAATCTCGTCGAACAACAGGATGGAGAGCTTTACTCTTTCGGTGTGCCACTGATCGAGCGCCTCCTGAGTCAGCAGCGGATGGGTTTCGCGGTGGCCCAGATATCCGGGGGGCGAGCCAATCAGTTTGGCAATCTCGTGCGAGTGCTGGAACTCGGCACAGTCGATCTTGATGCAGGCGTGAGTATCGCCAAACAGCGATTCCGCCATGGCCTCTACCACCCTCGTCTTGCCGGAGCCGGTCGGCCCCAGGAAGAGGAGATTGCCCACCGGATGTCCGGGAGGATTCAGCCCCGCGAGAAACATCTGGTAGATTTCGGCCACCTTTTCGACGGCGGCGTCCTGGCCCACGATCCTACGCCGCAGGGAGGTTTCGAACTCCAGCGCGTCGGTGCTGCGCCGCGTAGGATCAAGAGTTGCGTTCAGTCCGGTCTTCATAATAGTTGTCGATCCAATCGGCCTGGTCTCTGATGGAGACGACACCGTCACCACGAGATGGAATTCAGTGCCTCCCGCGTTGTTTCACGAACTGCCGAGGCTGGGTTTCCAGGCATCGTACAAACCCTCCTCAGCCTTACCAAAACTTGGATGCATGTTGGGTGCCTGCGCGGCGGCTTACTGATTAGTCAATAACTCTGTCCAACGCGAAGTACAACCGAGATAACACCATCCGTAAGCCCACAACTCAGCAACATTCCTCTTCCGATTCCGCTATTCTGATCGTCACTGAGTCCCTGGGATCACTTGCGGTGAGAACCGTCTCGCGCTCTTCTCATCAGACTCCTTCTCACAATTTCAGCTACCAAGATTTAGACGCGCTCAGAAACGTCACGCTTCAGCCGTGCGCGGTGTTTGCAAGATGTTTACAAGCGGCAGAATGCGGCGATAAGCGATAATGAGCGGAAGCATGATTCTGCAACCTCCATCTCTGCGCCCACCCGGCGGCGCTTCGCGCAAACCCCATGGGGCGCGACGGTGCACGCTCGGGCTGCGAACTTCCCTGCTCGGGCTGGTGGCGCTTTGCGTAGTCCCGTCCTTGGCAGCCCAAGGCAATCCTCTGGGGTCGCTGTTCAGCAAGAGCAGTCAAGCGGCTGCGAACCCTGCCCCTTCGGCGGCCGCTCCCGCAGCGTCCGCCGAAGCACCGACGCCAACGGCCATCCCGCTGCCCGAGGTGGCCACGCGCGCGGAAGAGTTGATGCGCCTGCTTCGCGACACCAGCGGCCAGTTGCCGACGCGCGACCAGTTGGATGCCGTAAAGGCCACGCTCGCCGAACGCGACGCAACCTTGCAACCCAAGCTGAAAGAGGTCGAGACGGTGCTGGCTGCCTCGCCCAGCGGGCTGGAGCTGCGCGAACAGGAGACCTACTGGCACCTGTTTTCAACCGAAGGCGCCGCCACTCGGCGGCAGCTGCTGGAGTGGGCCAAAGCGTCGCAGGCGGCGGAGCAACAACTGCTGGCCCTGCAACCGCAATGGAATTTGACGCTTGAGGAAAACGAGTCTACGCCTGACCTCGGCCCTACTCTTGACGTCATCCACGACTCCGTGAAAAGCATTCAGGCAACGAAGGCGCAGGCGCACGACCTCTTAAGGGTCATCGTCAACCTGCAGGTCACCGCTGCCAATCAGCACCAGGCTGCGCTGGATGTGCTGGGCCAGCTGGAAAAGTCCCGAGTGCAACTGAAGGGCCGCGTGCTGCACCGCGACAGCCTGCCCCTGTGGCAGGTTGTGCTGCGGCGGCAGCGCGATGAAGCCCCGGACTTCTTCCGCAACGCCAGTGCCCGGATAATCGGTATCGAGTTGTTCGCGCATGAGAACTCGGGAGTATTCACGACGCTTGCGGTTTTGCTGCTGCTGTCACTCTTCGGCGCCTATCAGTTGAGTATCCGGACCCGCGCGATTGAGCCGACCGGCCCCTTGCAGGCGAAAGCGCTGGCGATCACCCGGAATTGGTTTGCACTTGGATTTTTGCCGCCCCTGCTCCTGGCCTTTCTGCTGGCGCCTCTGGCGCCTCTGCCACTAATCGGCGCCATTATCCTTCTTTCGTTCTTCTCCATTCTGGTATTGCTGCCGCCGCTCATCGAAAGGCGCTATCGCGTACCGCTGTATTGTCTGGTGGCGGTGTACCTCTTTAACGCGGGCCTCACCTGGATTTCACTCTCGCCTGCAACCAAGCGCGAGGCACAGTTTCTCGGCTCCATAGTGGGGGTGTTGGGGTTCGCCTACCTGCTGCGTCCCAAACGTCTTGCCGATGTGCAGCAAGCGGGCCGGTCACATGAAATCCTCATCCTTGGTGCCCGCATCGCGGTAGCCATCCTGGTGGTAGCACAGTTCGCAAACGTTTTCGGGTACTACAAGTTGTCGCAGTTTCTCACGCTGCTTTGCATCTACAGTACCTTTATCGCACTCGCCGTATTTACGGCGCAGCGCGTCTTCACTATTTTGTTTGTGGCTGCCGTCGAGGCGCCTTCCGCCGAGCGGCTGGCGGTGGTACGACTGCACCGTGCCGGGATCTGTCGCTGGGGACCGCGGGTGATGAAATGGGTTGCCATCATGGTATGGCTGGGCGCCACCTTGGACCTGATGGGCGCGCGCACCTGGGTCCAGGACCGCATTGCCGACTTGATGAATTTCGATATAGCCGGCGGCGCCAGCAACATCACGCTGGGCGGAGTGCTGGGCTTCTGGACCATCCTGCTGGGCGGTTTTGCGCTCTCCACCTCACTGCGCTTCCTGCTGCGGGAAGAGGTGCTTAAGCGGATGCACATGAAGCGCGGCATCCCCGAGCTCATTTCCACTACTCTGCATTACCTGCTTCTGTTGCTAGTGTTCCTCTTCGCGGTGAATGCGGGTGGCGTAGCGCTCAACAAGTTCACCGTCATCACCGGTGCACTTGGCGTCGGCGTCGGTTTTGGTCTGCAGAACATCATCAACAACTTTGTCTCGGGACTCATCCTGCAATTCGAGCGGCCCATCCGCGTGGCCGATGTTGTGGAAGTTCAGGCGGGGCTGACCGGGACGGTAACGCGCATCGGCATTCGCTCCAGCACCGTGCAGACCTTCCAGGGGGCGGAGGTCATCATCCCCAATGCAACTTTCATATCGGGGAATGTGACCAACTGGACGCTCTCTGAAGCCAAGCGCCGCCTGGAGTTGCCGGTGGGCGTGGCCTACGGCAGCGATCCCAAGCTGGTGAAGGCGCTATTGGAAAGGCCCGCGGTGCATCATCCGGATGTCCTCACTTCGCCGGAACCCGCCGTCTTCTTCAAGGGATTCGGCGAAAGCTCCCTGGACTTCGAGCTTCAGTTCTGGGTCATGCAAGAGAGCAACACCGTGAAGGTGAAGAGCGAGGTTGCGCTGGAAGTCATGCGCCTGCTGAGTGAGGCGAACATCGAGATCCCCTTCCCGCAACGCGACCTTCACCTGCGCGGAGTGGACCCGGCGGCGGCGGGACTGCTGACGGGAAGTGGGACAAAGTCATCCATGGAAAACGATGCAGTCCTTGAACTACCTAGCGACAAATAGCCGGACGGCGATCTCCCGAGTGGGCATGACAGTCATGGGTCGGCGCTGTGGAGGCAGCTACAGGCAAGCCCACCCGAGCAGCATGGGCAATATGTGGTTAACTCTCGCGTCACCGCGAGCTCCAAACCTCATTGTTGAGGCGGCTGCATGCCCTGCATCATCGCGCCCATGTCCATTTTGTGATAGCCGGCAGGAATCTGGAACAGGCTGGCTTCGGGCTCGCCTTCCTTGATGTTGGTCAGCTGCCAGGTTGAATTGGCCGAGACAGTCTTGATGGGAAAGTGCAGCTTCTGATCGACCCAGACGTTTGAGACTTTGCCTTCCTTGTCGGTGATCTGCCAGTGGTCGCAAGTGCGTCCGTTCATTTCTTCGACGCCCATGTTCTTGCAGGTCGCACCCGGATCGCCGGCGCAGGGGTTGTTGGGATCGGCGAGCGGTTTCACGTCTCCCCAAGCCTGGTGATGACCGCCCGCCATGTCGCCGGCGTGATGCTCCATGTACATCTGCTGTGCGGGCAGCAGGATGTCGGTGGTCTGGGTCTTGAAATCAGTGATGATGACACTCTGGCCGTGGGGACCGCCCTGCACGTCCATGCGCATGTGACCCTGGCCAAAGTAGAGCTTGCCGGTCATATCGCGGGCAACCCTGGTATTGCCCGTGGAGGTCATTTGCATGTCGGCCGAAAACGGCGACGGGCCCATCGGCGTCTGTGCCATGGTCACTTGAAGAAACAGAAAAATGGCGGTCGATAACAGGAAACGGTTTCGGATCCTTGATTTCACTTCAATCTCCTCATGTAAGGAATGTTCAAAGCGCGATTGGCCAAAGCGGCAGATAAAAGTGTACGCCCCACTTAGCCCGCGGGTCGAGATGCGGCGATGAGCTTGCGCCAAGTGGCTTTTTCCCGCGAAGGGCGCAACAATAGTGGATAGTACGTCGCCGCTTGGACTATATTCCTAACAACTCCGTCGGAGACTCTCTTGCCGTGCATGGAGATGGAGAAGGAGAACCGCTGATGGGCGCTACGGGTATGTGGTTGCGCAAGCTGGACACCGCCTCCACCGGCGATCCGCTGGTGCTGGTGGTGGTGGAAGGCAGCGACCGCCGGACCCTGGTGCTCGAGCATTTTCCCTTCACCGTCGGCCGCCGTACTGACCGTGACCTGGTGATGGCGGACCCACGGGTTTCGCGCGAGCACGCGCAATTCATTCGCGAGGCCGACGGGACCTACATCGTGGACCAGAGCAGCCGCCATGGCACGTTCGTGAACGGCGAACGCGTCAACCGGCGCAAACTTGGTCGTAACGATCGCGTCGAGTTCGGAGTACAAGGCGCCGCCTACGCGCTGTTCAGTCCCGATCGTTCCCCCTCCAGCGCAGCGCAACAGTTTCTAAGCCAGTTCTCAACCTGGAAGCCCGCAACCGGAGCGGGATCCGACCTCGAGATGCTCAACGTGTTTCTCGAGGCGGCGCGCAAGCTGAATACCAGCGGCGTGCTGGACGACGTTCTGCACACGCTGCTCGAAGCTGCGTTGCGCCTGACCCACGCTGAGCGAGGTTTCGTTTTCCTGCGTCATTCCGACGGGGAACTGCGCCTGGCCGCGGGTCGCGACAAGAAGGGCGAGAGCATCAACGACGACAGCACCATCTCGCGGTCCGTACTGCGCGACGCCGCCAAGAGCGCGTCCGAGTTCCTGGTTACCGACACCGACGATACCGACAAGCTCGCGGGTCGCGAAAGCATTGTGGCGCACAACCTGCACAGTGTGATCTGTATTCCGCTACGCAAGACGGTGATTCAGGAGAAGGCCCGTGAGGA
Organism: uncultured Acidobacteriaceae bacterium; assembly: GCA_963840905.1. Taxonomy (GTDB): domain Bacteria; phylum Acidobacteriota; class Terriglobia; order Terriglobales; family Acidobacteriaceae; genus Bog-257. The sequence continues at coordinate 309,989 of CAWJAO010000012.1, read as the reverse complement.
AACCAAGCCGGAAGAATCCGATGTGCAGGGGGTGCTTTATCTCGACGCCCACTTCCTCTCAGGCAAGCTCTCGTCGGTGAGCCACGATATCCTGCGCACCATCGCCAATGGCGCGGCGACGCTGGTGGAGAACGCTGCCCTGGTGCAGGCGGAGGATGCGGCCAAGCGCTATCGTCAGGAACTGGCGATTGCGGCCGAGATTCAGCAGCGCCTGATGACGGTGACCGTTCCCGAGGTGCCGTTCGCCAAGGTCAACGCCGTCAGCTATGCCTGCAAAGATATTGGTGGAGATTTCTTCGACCTGGTCTACACCGAAGGGGGGCTGTCACTGATTGTGGCCGATGTTTCCGGCAAAGGAGTTTCGGCGGCGGTGGTGGCTTCGATCCTTCAGGGCATGTTGTACTCACAACTGGCCCGCGACTCGTCTCTGCCGGAGATGATCGCGGCCGTCAACCGCTTTCTCTGCGAAAAAGTGGGAGGCCAGAAGTACGCCACGCTGGTGATCGCCCGCCTTCTGGGAAGTGGAGATCTGGAACTGATTAACTGCGGGCACGTACCTCCGCTGCTGATCTCCGGGGAGACGATCACCAAGCTCGAAGAGGGCAACTTGCCGGTGGGGCTGGTTCCAGGAGTGGAGTTCCAGGCCACGCGGGTGCGACTTAAGGCAGGAGACCGCCTGCTGCTGGTGACGGATGGAGTCACGGAGGCCGAGGATGCCGAGGGCGAATTTTTCGGCATGGAGCGGCTGGAAGATTGCGGGAAAAAGGGCTTCGCCGCGATTGAACAGGCGGTTACCGAATTTCGCGGCGATACCGCGCTGACGGATGACTGCACCATCACCGAGATGATCTATCGCGGGCAAGACGATTCATCTGTGAACTAACTACACCGCTTCAGAGGCTGCTGAAAAAGTCACCGCGACGAAAAGAAACCGCAGATTCCTCGGGGCTGAAAAGCCCCTTGGAATGATAGGAATAAAGGGTTACAACGGCGCACCTGAAGGTACGCCCCTTCAAAACAGCGGCTGAAACCACTTTTTCAGCAGCCTCTTCAGGCGTTGCTCCGGCGCCTACGCCGGGGTGAACGGCCTTAGGCCTCGCGGATGGTTAGTCTCTTCTAATTTTGCTGGTCATTCCTTTGCACAGACTGCCGTAGAAGCATCCCGCTCGCGGGAGCTATTGCATGCCCGTGAAGTGCGTGCGGAGTATCCATGGCTGTAGCGGTCGACGGAATGGAGGACATTCTCAAGGAGTTCCTCGTCGAGAGCGCTGAGGGCGTCGACACGCTCGACCGTGATCTGGTCGCCCTGGAACGCGAGCCCGCCTCGCGCGAGTTACTGGCGGAAATCTTCCGCGCGGTACACACCCTCAAAGGCAACAGCGGCATCCTGGGATATCCCAAACTGCAGTCGGTGGCCCACGCGGGAGAGAGCGTACTCGCGCGCTTGCGCGATGGCGGACTGGTCCTAGGTCCTGAACTCACCAATGGATTGCTGGCCATGGTGGATGCTCTCCGCGGATTGCTGGGCGCGATCGAAGAAAACGGCGACGAGGGAGAGGGCGATTACACGTCCGTAGTGGAGTTGCTAGAAGGCCTGTCAGGGAGTGCGAGGCCGGTCGATCACGGCTACGTTGCGACTGGAGAGTTCGCCAGGGAGCTCGAAAAGCAGATCCCTCACCGGCAAGAGCCGCTTCGGGATGACACTCCATTGGAAGCGGATGACGGCGCACCCTTCGGCAAGCTCAGGGCAGGCTTTGAAGGTATGCCCCTGCAAGACTGTTCACCGTCGAGTTTCTCAGAGCAGGAAGCCGCGCCGCTTCTGCGCGATGCAGAGGGCGCCTCCTCCGGGAGCATCAGGGTGCGAGTTAGTCTCCTCGACCGCCTGGTGAACCTGGTGGGAGAGTTGGTGTTGGCGCGCAACCAAGTACTTCATCTCGCCGCAGGGAGCTCCGACCTCAACTTGGTAAACGCATCGCAGCGCCTGAAATCGGTCACCACCGGCTTGGAGCAGGCGGTGATGAAAGCGCGAATGCAGCCCATAGGCAATCTCTGGAACAGGCTCCCCCGGCTGGTCCGCGACATGGCTGCGGCGTGCGGTAAGGAAGTGGCCATCGAGATGAAGGGTGCGGACATCGAAATCGACCGGACCATTCTCGAGGCGGTCCGCGACCCTGTGACCCACATCCTGCGCAACGCCATCGATCACGGCATTGAGTCAGCCGAGGAGCGTAAGGCAGCGGGGAAAGCCGCTGCCGGACATCTGTGCCTGAGCGCCTTCCAAAGAGGGGGACGGGTGTACGTGGAGATCAGTGACGACGGAGCCGGCATCGACCTGGAACGCGTGCGGCAACGGGCCCGGGAGCGCGAGTTGATCACGCCCGCTCAGGCCGCGAGCATGGGCGAGCCCGAACTGGCCAACCTGCTGTTCGCGCCGGGCTTCTCCACCGCGGAGAAGGTGACCAACCTCTCAGGCCGGGGAGTTGGTTTGGATGTTGTCAGGACCAACATCGAGCGGGTGGGCGGGGTGGTCGATGTGCGGAGCGAGGCCGGACAGGGAACAACGGTGAAGATCAACCTGCCGCTCACTCTGGCTATTCTACCGGCGCTGATCGTGAGTTGTGGAGGAGAGCGCTTCGCGATTCCCCAGGCCAACCTGGTCCAGGTGCTCCGCCTGGCACCCGAGAATGGGCACGGTCCAATTGAACAGGTCTACGGAGCGTCAGTGTACCGGCTGCGCGACCGGTTGCTGCCGCTGGTATTCCTGAATCGCGCGTTACAGCTTTCCCAGCGACCTGCGGGGGCAGTTCATGCCCTGGTACTCGAGGCCGGCTCCCGGCAATTCGGGCTGGTGGTGGATGCGGTGCATGACAGTGAAGAGCTGGTCGTCAAACCGCTGAGCCGACACCTGAGGGGCCTGGCTTGCTTTGCCGGTGCGGCCATTCTTGGCAATGGCAAGGTGGTTCTGATCCTCGACGTTACGGGAGTGGCGCAGTTGGCGAACCTCTCGACCGGCTTGCGACCGCAAGCGCGAAAGCAGTCAGCCGGAAACGAAATTGCCTCCAGACCTCCAAGGCAAAGCTGGCTTACCTTTCGAGGGGCCGCAGGAAGCCGCTTTGCTCTGCCCATGTCAGCCATTACACGGCTGGAAGAGCTTCCGGCCAAGAAGGTCGAACGCTCGGACGGGGGCGACGTGGTGCAGTATCGCGGAGAGATCTTGCAGCTTCTGCATCTCTCCGAACTGTTTCACGAGCCGTCACTCGAGCGCGACCTGTTGCAAGTGTTGGTGATTGGCGAGGCGGGCCAGAGCGTCGGACTGGTTGTCGACCGGATCGAGGACATCGTCCAGGAAGCGGTGGAGCTGCGAGCCGGCGGACGGACCGATCTGGTGCGGGGTGCGGCGCTGATCAAGGAGCGCGTGGCCGACGTACTCGACGTTAAGAGTTTGCTGGCGCAGGCCGGGAAGGCGGTCAATGCAGGAGTGGCAGGCAGGTAGAGTCATGGACCCCGCGCGACGCTTCTGCACGTTTTTCGCGGATGGATTGTGGCTTGGGGTTGCAGTTGAGGAGGTGCAGGAGGTGCTTCGGGAGCAGCTCGTGGCGCCCGTGCCGCTGGCGCCACCCGAGATAGCCGGACTAATGAACCTGCGTGGACAGATCGTGACGGTCATTGACCTGCGGCGTCGGTTGGGACTGCAGCCACGTGCGGTTGGCCAATCGGCAGTGAACGTGGTGGCGAGTAGCGGTGGTGGCTTGGTGAGTCTGCTGGTGGACGAGGTTGGCGAGGTGGTGGAGGCAGCGCAAGATCGTTATGAAATTGCGCCGGAGCCGCTGCCGGCGGAATCGCGACGGATGGTGCCGGGCGTGTACAAACTGCGGGAAGGCCTGCTGCACGTATTGGAATTGAGTGCTGTGACTGCCTCGCCCCAGGCAGAAGAAGGTAGAACAGGCAACCCGAGCTGTGTGCCCTAAAGAAGTACGTCCGTCTGCCGATGAGCTTGGCAGAGGGCTTCCCGCTCCTGAGGAGGCGTGTCCATGCGCACACGAATTGCAATGATGGCAGCGGGCATTCTGCTGTTTGTCCTGGTGCTGCCGGTCGGATGGTGTGCCGGAGAGAACGGCCCCCCGGACGAACGCACAGTGGTGCACCGAACGCAGCCCAGCTATCCGGAGATTGCCCGGCGCCTGAACCTGACTGGCCTGGTGAAGGTGAAGGCCGCGGTGGCGGCTGACGGGCATGTCAAGTCGGCGTCGGTGATCAGCGGCAATCCTATTCTGGGGCAGGCTGCCAGCACGGCGGTGCGGGACTGGATTTTTGCGCCGGGGGTGGAGGAGGTCGTCACGGTCGGTATTACCTTCACCCTGAGCCGATAGCGAAAGTGCGGCCGGTGACCCCGGAGAGCAGCGATGAACTGGTTTCGCAATCTGTCGATCATCAAGAAACTTTTACTCAGCTTTACCATCGTCGGCGGGATGGGAGGGGCGATCTTCGTTTGCGGGGTGGGAACGATACGGGCAATGGTGCAGAGCAATGCCGCTTTGTACGAGCATGGCGCGTGCTCGCTCGACCAGGTGACCAATCTGTCCACCTCCTACCAGCAGGTGTTGGTGACGTTGCGCGACGTGGCGCGCAGCCGCGACCCCGAGGACATGCGCCAGCAGATCGAATTGCGCAAGGCCTATTCCAGCCTGGTTACACAGAGTCTCGATTTGCTGGAGCCGTCGGTCACCTCCGCTGCGGCGCGGGAGTCGATCCAGGAGTTCCGCAAGAACCGCACTGGCATGCAGGCGGAGATCGCAAGGTTCGATGAACTAGCGTTGGCGGGCAACCGTCAGCAGGCGGAGCAGTTACTCGACGGGGGCGAACTGAAACGTATCGCGGACGCACAAGTGGACTTGATCAACCGCATCTCAACCTCGGTGACCGCGGCTGCGAAGCAGACCAATGACCAGGCCCGTTCCGTGACTTCACGGAGCCTCAACCTGATGATCGCGTTTGCCGTCATGGGAATGGCGTTCGAGGTTTTCCTGTGCTGGATCATGGTGCAAACCATCGGAAGCGTCGTGGGCGAATTGCGGCTGGCGGCAGAGCGGCTGGCGTTGGGCGATCCCGAGGTGCAGATTACGGTGCGCTCGCACGATGAACTGGGGGCGTTGGCCGAGTCTTTCCGCCGGGTGGCGGCGATGTATGAGGACCGGGCCGGAATTACGCAACGCATCGCGGCGGGAGACATGGGTGTGAGCATAGAAGCGGCCTGCCCACGAGACGTGATGGGCAACAGCCTGCAGCTGTGCGCGGCCAACGTGCAGGCCTTAGTGCAGGACTCCACCAAACTGGCGGAGGCGGCGGTGGCGGGGAAGCTCGACGTACGCGCGGATGCCAGCCGCTATTCAGGCGGCTTTCGCGAGGTGATCGAGGGCCTGAATAGCACCTTCGATGAGCTGCGCAAGCCGCTGCGGGTCGCCACCCACGTGCTGGAGAAGTTGAGCCATGGCGAACTGCCCTGGCCGATCCGCGAGAACTACCCGGGCGAGTACGACAATCTGAAGCAGAGCACCAACCGGGTGATCGAGGTGGTGAGGCAGACGCAGGAAGGATTGCAGGCCCTGCTGCAGGCCGGCATCGAGGGCCGGTTGGAGGACCGGGCCGACGCCACCCGGTACGAGGGCAGCAATCGCGCGCTGTTCCAGGGAATCAACCAGTTGCTAGATGCGGTATTGCTGCCAATCGCGGAGGGCAACCGGGTGCTGCGCCAGATTCGTGCCGGCAACCTGCGCGAGCGCATGGAGATGGACTGCAAGGGCGATCACCAGAAGATGAAGGAAGCGGTCAACGGGGTCCACGACTGGCTGAAGGAGCTGGTGGATTACGTCACCCGCATTGCCAACGGAGACATGAGCGCCCGCATGGAAACTGCGTCGGAGGACGACCAGCGGCAGGAATGGCTGGTGCTATTGAAGAGCAATATTGTCCGCCTGCAGGATGAATTGGGGCGGCTCATTCTGGCGGCGCAAAAGGGCGACCTGCTGGCGCGGGGCGATCCCAGGCAATTCAAAGGAGCCTACGCCGAGCTGCTGGAATCGGTGAACGAAATGTTGGAAGTCTTCTGCGCGGCAATGCAGCAAGTAGCACAGATGAGCGAGCCGTTATCGCAGGCGGCGGCGGAGCTGGGCAAGGTTTCGCAGGAGATGAGCTTCAGCACCGGGCAGACCGCGAACCAGGCGAACGTGGTATCGGCGGGATCGGAACAGGTGAGCCGAAATATCCAGACGGTGGCGACCGCAGCCGACGAGATGGGCGCCAGCATTAATGAGATCGCCAAGAACACCGCGGAGGCATCGAAGGTGGCGACCGCAGCGGTGCGCTCGGCGGAGCAAACCAACGTGACCATCGGCAAGCTGGGGCAGAGTAGCGCGGAAATCGGTCAGGTGGTGAAGGTGATTACCTCGATTGCGCAACAGACCAACCTGCTGGCATTGAATGCCACTATCGAAGCGGCGCGCGCGGGGGAGGCCGGCAAAGGCTTTGCGGTGGTAGCCAACGAAGTGAAGGAGCTGGCGAAAGAAACTGCCAAGGCGACCGAGGACATCAGCCACCGGATCGAATCGATCCAGGCAGACACCAAGGGAGCAGTTGCGGCCATCGGACAGATCGGCCTGGTCATCGGCCAGATCAATGACATCCAGAACAACGTGGCCAGCGCGGTGGAAGAGCAAAGCGTGACTACCAACGAGATCACGCGCAGCCTGGCGGAGGCGGCCCGGGGAGGGGCGGCAATCAGCCAAAGCATCGCGGCGGTAGCGGAAGCGGCGCGTTCGGAAGCGACGGGAGTGATCCAAACCCAGAAGTCGGCGGAGACAGTGGAACGGATGGCGGAGGAGCTGCACGAACTGTTGGCGCGTTTTCAGTATCAGCGGCCGGGCATACCTGACTTGATAACAGGCGGAAAACGAGCGGAGACGGTGGGAGCCCGCCGATGCTAGATGGCGGCAGTCTAATTGCGTAACTGTCTCGTATTACACGTTTTAGGCCCGGATAAATTGCGTCATAGTGCTGCCCGACAGCGAAGATGTGACCTGTTCTCCCATCTTGCCGAGGGATTGTGTTAGTGACCCTTCCAGACGCGATATCATTCCCGCCAAGCTCCCTGATATCGTGTCGCTCTTCGCGGCTTCCGCCGCCCGAAGAACCTGGTTCAAGTCTTCGACGGCTGTAACCATGCTCTCAAGCGTGGGTCCCATGCTCTCGCTGAACGACTGCTTCAATCTTCCGGACAAGTCCGCGTTGAACGTTCTGAACGCTACGGATTGCTCGCCCATGTCCTTCTGAAGCTCTACGAGAAGATGGGTCGGTGTGAGAACTGGCACAACCGCAGCAACGGCATCAGCTAACTTGGAAATCGATCTATCCAGCGAATGAAACTGTTGCTTTTCGAACATAAGAACAAAGTCGAGGTAAAGAGCGCGGCAATCGAGGATTCGAACTTCCCGGACAAGCCCTCGATGAGGAGGGCCGTCCCTTCGACCCGGCTCCCGAGAAGTCGTACATGCAAAAAGTGCCACAAAGTGCCACAAGGATTGCTATGAACGTCCCCAACAACCCTGTTCCCGTCAGGATTCCGGGGACTGCCTCGTACCATTCACGATTCAGCTGAGCGTCAGTAACTGCCGAGGTTTGCAGAATTTCAGATGCTGGCGCGGTCAGCCAATATTCGTCTGCGGAAGTTCCTCGCCGTCTGATTAGCTTGTGCTCATAAGCAGGCTAACGATCGCGGAGAACGCAAACAGCAGCAGGAGGCCAACTGCAATCCAAGCAAATACTGGACCACTTATCCCAAAGAACTGTCTCGATTCAATCAAGTGATTCATTCGAAACACCCCCTTGAGGGAGTGTCATATCGCCGCCTGTGCAGAATCCTCTCGGCGATTTCCTATCTGAACACCCAGTGCTATCGGCCGTGTTCTTTGTTTTCCTGTCACTCGCCATACCCGTAGTGATCGCAGCCTCTCGAAGAGTCTCACATGAAAATGAAATGGAGACCTCACCTGTTCATGCCCAATTTTCGGCGAGGATTTCAGCCTCGCGTTTTGTTTTGAAAGGGAACAGGAATGCCATCCGGGAAGGCTTGCGAATTCGCCCAGCCCTCAATGCGCCCACGGCGGCGGTTTTCGCTGGCGCGATGGTGAGAGCCGTCCAGCAGCTCCAGCGCTTGCAGCGTTGAAGGCCGAGTGCCGCGGCACCGCACGCCGCGCAGACCATGGCCATCAGAAACACAGCCCACAAGCCCATCGCGGCGAAACCTTCGCGAGCGCGGGGATTCAGCGGTCGCTAGACGGCTGGCATTACCCCTCAACTCTCAAGCTGGATTCTGTCGGCCCGACGGCCGTAACTTCCCAAGCGCAAAGGACGAGCTGGGTTCGCTACTGCGCGGGCCGCAAGCTGCTCAGGAAGTCCCGCTCCGGAACGTAATACGGGTTGTGCGTGAGGTGATCGCCGCACACGGCTAGCGGGTGGGTCTGGAAGCCGCCCTTCAAGATCAGGCGGCCGGGTAACGTGTTCACGTCGTACATGCAAACAACGACGGCTGGAAATCGCTTGGCGAGGGCGGTGACCTTGGCTTCGAGCTCCAGCACGTCATCGATTCCGCTGCCCGGCAACGGTGCGTGGCCGAACCCCAGGTTTCCGAGATAACGAATGGCCGGAGCCCCGGCACGCACCGCAGCCTCGAAGACATCCGCAATGTCGGACAGCGTGGTAGGCGCGGGAGCTTCTCTTCGCAACAACGTGATCCGGCGCCGTTCGATCAGGGCTGGTATGTCGAAGCCTTTCGAGGCCAGTGTCCGGAAAACTTTGTCGGTCGCTTCCTTATGACCGAATACGACGCAGTGGTCCTGCCCGCGGAGCCCTGGTTCAAGAAAACGGACGCCGTAGTCGAACTCGCTTTCACTTTGCCAAAAGTAGATCAGGTGTGAACCCAGCTCGACCAAGTCTTCGGTAATTCCAAGGGGAATCTCGACGGGCGCTTCCGCAGTCAAACGATTACCAGAACCGAGTTGCGCTTTGAGCCTGCCATAAAGCCGCTGGGAGTAGCCCTTCGGAACGTCCATGAGTTGCTCGTTACCAAGAGCTTCCACTACTGCGCGGGTCTCATCGAAGACTTGAGCGCAATGCTCACACACCTTGAGATGGTGGCCGATTCGAGCGCGCAGATCGGCAGCGATATCCCCTTCCAGATAGCTGGACAACGCCCAGAGCACCTGTTCGCATTTGATCTCGGACGCCATCTCTTGGGCAGTTTACACCTAATCAGCATGATTCAAGCCGAGTTTGGCATCACCTCCTAATACTGAAGTACAGCTTCATGCCGCAGAGGCGTTCCGGCGGACCGCCTTTGACTCAACCGCAGGTTCGGCAACCTCGCAATACACCTTGATCGCGCTCCGGTCCCCGGTGAGTTGCTGGAACAGTTCGGCGAAGTTCTCCAGGCCCTTCACGGGATTGGTGAGTAATTGCGGCAGCCAACCGGGATATTCCGCCTCCGCCTGAGCCATGTCGCGCACGCCCGATTCGAAGTACTCGCGGTTTGCGTTCACCGTTCCGACCATCACCTTGTTTCCCAGGACGAAATCGAGATTGATGCGGTCAGCCGGCACTTCGACCTTGCGATCGCCACCGGTCACGCTGGAGAGAACCAGTACGCCGTTCTTGGCAAGCCCCTGCATGGAATCGAAGACCACCATGGAATTCCCGGTCGCTTCGAAGATGATGTCGTAGGGCCCGCACTCTTTCGCACACTCCAGGATGGGCTGTTTCTCCGTGGCATGGTAGTGTGCGCCCAGCGCTTCGACAAGATCAGCGTTGCGGCTCGGCTTCTGGCTGCGTGCGAAAGTGTCAACTTGCAGCCCGCGCAGCCTCAGGACCAGCGTCGCGAGCAGGCCAATTGTGCCGGCGCCCATGACGGCTGCCGTACGCGGCCTCCACACGCGGAGGCGCCGCTGGATCTCGTACGCCTGCACAATGCCTTTCTGCACAACTGTCATCGGCTCGAGCAGCACCGCGACATCCTTCAGTCCCTGCGGCACCTTCACGATGTACTCCGGATCGTCAACGTAATACTCCGTCAGATAACCATGGCGGCGGCTGATACCGCGCTCGAAGTATTCGTCGTCGGTAGTCATGTCGTAGGTGCCGATCTTGTCGTAGATGCTGCCGCCGGGACGGCGCACCGTCGCGACTACGTAGTCGCCTGGCTTGAACTCCCGCACGTTGGGACCAACTTCTTCAACCTGCCCAAAGCTCTCGTGCCCCAGCACAAGAAACTCGTAGCCCTTGGGCGCGGTCCCATATTCGGCGGCGTTTATCTCCTTGTCCGTCCCGTCGATTCCGACGCGAAGTACTCGGACCAGCACTCCTCGCCCGTTTGGAACATCGTCTACAGTTGGTTTTTCCAACTCGGCCAGATGAACCGAGTCACTCGTGCCTGGAATTACAGCGATGGCTTTCATTACGTTCTTCTCTCCCTATTAATCTGCTGCTACGGCGGCAAGCGCCCCTGCAGGTCTGACGTTCTTTTCCCCACTCTGTTGAATGAGCTTGGCCACAAGCCCGGTCCAACCTGTCTGATGGCTGGCGCCTATCCCGGTGCCGTTGTCCCCGTGGAAGTATTCATGGAACAGCACCAGATCGCGCCAGTGCGGATCGGACTGGAACTTCTCGGTGTCTCCAAAGACGGGTCGTCGGTCTTCCCCGTTGCGCATGAAGATGCTGCTCAGCCTGCGCGAAAGCTCGGCGGCCACGTCCCAGAGCGTCAGCATGGTTCCGGAGCCGGTTGGGAACTCGACCTTGAAGTCGTCGCCGAGGTAATAGTGGAAGCGTTGTAGCGACTCGATCAGCAAGAAGTTCACCGGGAACCAGATCGGCCCGCGCCAGTTTGAGTTTCCGCCGAACAAAGACGAGTGCGATTCTGCGGGCTCGTAGTCAACGCGGTGCTCCATTCCATCCGTTCGGAAAACATACGGATTGCTCTCATGGAATTTGGAAAGCGCTCGGATACCGTATGGCGACAGGAACTCATTCTCGTCGAGCATCACTTTCAGAATCGACCGCAACTTCTCCCGGTCAACGATTGACAGCAGGCGGCGCTCGCCATTCCCCTCCGTTCTCATGCAAGCCGCATTCTCTGTCAGGTCGGGACGGTTTTCGATGAACCATTCCATACGCCGCCGGAATGAGGGCATAGCATCCAGAAGATCAGGATCGAGCGTTTCCACGGCAAACAACGGGATCAGCCCTACCATGGAACGGACCCTCAACGGCTCTCGTCTCCCGTCAGGCAGATGCAGGACGTCGTAGAAAAATCCGTCCTCCTGGTTCCACATGCTCTGACCGTCGTGCCCACGATGGCTCATGGCGTTGGCAATATAGAGGAAGTGCTCCCAGAACTTGCTGGCCACGTCCTCATAGGCAGGGTCCTCTTTCGCCAGTTCCAACGCTATGGCCAGCAGGTTGAGCGTGTACATCGCCATCCAACTGGTGCCGTCCGACTGCTCGATGTGGCCGCCGGTCGGTAATGGCGCACTGCGATCGAAGACCCCAATGTTGTCGAGTCCGAGGAAGCCGCCCTGGAAGACGTTCATGCCTTCTGCGTCTTTGCGGTTCACCCACCAGGTAAAGTTCAGCAGCAGCTTGTGGAAGACGCGCACCAGAAACGCACGGTCGCCCTTTCCATTCTCTTTCTTGTCGATTTTGTAGACCCGCCACGCTGCCCAGGCGTGCACGGGAGGGTTAACGTCTCCCAAAGCCCACTCATAGGCGGGCAACTGACCGTTGGGATGCATGTACCACTCGCGCGTGAGCAGGACGAGCTGTTCCTTGGCAAATTCGCTATCGACCAGGGCAAGAGGCACGCAATGAAACGCCAAGTCCCAGGCCGCATACCAGGGATACTCCCACTTGTCCGGCATGGAGATGACATCTGCGTTGAAGAGATGCGGCCAATCTTTGTTGCGGCCATTCAGCCTCTCCGACGGAGCAGGAGGACCGACTGGATCGCCTTGGAGCCACTCGCGCTGGACGTAGTGATAGAACTGTTTCGACCACAGCAGTCCGGCGAAGCTCTGTCGCATCACGTTGCGCGCGTCCTCGGTCAGATCGGCAGGAATGATGCGGTCATAGTAGTCGTCAGCCTCGACCTGGCGGTCCATGAAGATGCGATCGAACTCGCCGTTAAGTGGGTCCTTGGTCACGGGCCAGTTCTGGTCCGTAAGCCGGAGCTTCACGGTGACCGTCTCGCCCGATGCAACGGTAAATCGGTAGTCAGGAGCAGCCTTGGTGCCGGTATTGTCCGGGTCTACTGCATCCACCTGCCCATTCACTACATAGTCGTTGATGCCGTCCTTGCAGAACACCGGCCCAGGCGCGTTATATAGCCGTCGCTTGTTGGTCTCATTGTTGGTGAACAACACTGCGGGCTTGTTCTCACAATAGAGATAGCGTTTGCCGTAATTCGGGTGCTCGATGTTGATGACGGTGTCAGGCCGGCCATTCGGTCCCTTCCGCAACGTCGGCTGCATCTCGCCGTTGGTCCACGACCAGGTGTTGCGAAACCAGATTGTCGGTAGAAGGTGAAGGCGAGCTGGCTCAGGGCCGCGATTGGTGGCACTGATGCGAATCAGCAGGTCCTCCGGCGTCGCTTTCGCGTACTCCACGACCACGTCGAAGTAGCGGTTGTCTTCGAACACGCCGGTGTCCATCAGCTCAAACTCGGGATCGTACTTGCCCCGTTGGCGGTTTTCTGCCAGCAGTTGCTCGTAAGGAAACTCGCTCTGCGGATACTTGTAGAGGAACTTCATGTAGGAGTGCGTAGGCGTGCTGTCGAGGTAGAAGTAATATTCCTTGACGTCTTCGCCGTGATTGCCTTCACCGCCGGTGAGGCCAAAGAGGCGTTCTTTCAGGATCGGGTCCTTCTCGTTCCACAGCGCAAGTGCGAAGCAGATGTACTGATGGCGATCACAGATGCCAGCAATGCCGTCTTCATTCCAGCGATACGCCTTGGAGCGCGCGTGATCGTGTGGCAGGTACTGCCAGGCGTCGCCATTAGCGCTGTAGTCCTCGCGTACCGTTCCCCACGCGCGTTCGCTGACATAGGGGCCCCAGCGTTTCCAATGCGCCTTGCGATCGCGGCATTCTTCCAGGCGCTTTTCCTCAGCCGTCAGTGTCTTGCGTGTTTCCATCCATCACCTCACTATTTCTGGACTAGCAGTAGAAAATGTCCATCTGGGTCGCGAACGAGTCTAGCCCGGTTCGCATTCATCGGGAGCCCTTGCACACCATTAATTTCTGGTGAAAAACCGATGAATTGCGACAAGCCGTTTTGCTGACCGGTCCCCTCCAATCCATCCACTGCGATTACGGTTTCATGGTAGGCAACGTCCGTCGGATTTTCATTTGCCGGTGCCGGTGCTCCATTACGTGGCGTGATATATTCCAGGAACTCAATGCCGATGCCGGAAGGACTGCGCAGCGACGTGATTCGCAGATGAGCGCCGAACACGTTGTTGAGGTGCTCCTGCTCGGTCCCATAGTTTTCGCTCTCGCCGGCAACGCGCATGCCCAGTAAATCCCGGTAGAACGACAGACTCGCCTCGGTGTCTGCCACCACGATGGCGGTATGATCGATTCCGAGGAACAACCTGTTCGTGGCCCGATGCCATTTGGGGTCGCCCTTGTCGGCAGGAAACTGCAAAATCTCAAGCGGATGTCCGTCGGGATCTTTGAAGTAGAACGCTTGGATGCCTGCGGCATTGTGGTTCCAGTCCGGCAGCGTCTGCGGGAACGACGATATGTGCTCCACGTGATTCTGCCGCAGAACGCGGTACGCCTCGGCCATGTTGCTCACAATGATGGCGATGTGCTGAAATGAGCGATCATCGCTGCGTGCCCCGGTCGGGCTTGGAGCACCGCTTATACCGAGGAACTGCTGAAGTTCGATGGTCTCGTCGCCCAGCTCCAGGTCCACGGTGCGGATATGAGCACCCGGCACCCCATACAACACGTCGTACTCGCGACCGGAGCGTTCTCTGTCGCTGATCTTCTGAAACGTCAGCACACGCGAGTAGAAGTCCACCGACCGGTTCATATCCAATACCGTCATCACCACCGGTCCGACGTGCGCGGCGTGGCAGCAGACGCCGGTGTCTTGCGAGACCTGCGCGTAGAACGACACCGGCATTGCCAGTAGGACGAACAGCAGCACCAGCAGGCGGCGGACTGCCAGACTAGACGGCACTCTCCACCTCCGCACCAGTCTGCCGTTCGCTGAACGTTGCACTGCTGCTTGCACCCATGCGCTCCAGAAGGTGATCGCCTACACGCAGCGCGTTTGCGATGATGGTCAGCGCAGGATTGACGGCGGCACTCGACGGGAAGAAGCTGCCGTCGACCACGTATAGGTTGTCCACGTCGTGCGCTTTGCAGTTCACGTCCAGCGCCGAAGTCTTGGGATCGTGTCCGAAGCGAATAGTGCCGTTCTGATGGGCTACGCCAGCCAGCGGAATCTTCTGTCCGACGTATAGGTTTCGGGCGAACAGTCCCTGGTAGCACTCGCGGCCGTGAATCGGGCAGACTTGCTGTTTCATGGCATGTTTCAGCTTCGCCGTTAACCGCTCATGGGCTTCGAGATTATTGGGACTGTAGGTCAGCACGATCTTGCCGTTGTGGTCCACGGTCACGCGATTGTTCGGGTCGGGAAGATCTTCCGACGTAAGCCAGAAATCGAGCGAGTGCTGCGCCATCAGCTCCAGGGTGAAGTTCGGCGCGATGGCCGGAGCGCCAGCCCGCAGCGTCACAGCGTCTAGCTTGCCGACGAACGAGATGTGGCCCATCGGGTATGGCCAGTCCTCCGAGCCGAAGTAAAAGTCATTCACCGCGAGGGTCTTCTGAAAGATGCTTGGGTTGGGGCACTTGGAGATCGCCATCAGGACCGAGTTGGTATGACCCATGTAGTGACGCCCCACAACGTCGGAGCTGTTGGCGAGGCCGCGCGGATGCTTGTTGTCGGCTGACCGCAGCAGCAGCGCGGCAGAGTTTATGGCGCCGGCCGAAACCACAACCAAGTCCGCGGAGTAGCTTTCGATCGCGCCATTACGCTCCACCGCAACGCTCCTCACTTCGCGCCCGATAGAGTCTGTCGCCAGGCGCTTTACGAAGGAATTCGTCAGCAGGGTGACGTTGGGGAACTTCACCGCTTCATCAATGCAAAGAACCTGGGCGTCAGCCTTAGCAGAAACCAGACAAGGGAAGCCGTCGCAAGTGTTGCAGCGAATGCACTGGCTCTTGATGGGATTTTCCTCGTCGAGCCGGATGCCCAGAGGCACATGGAATGGCTTCAGACCCGACTGAGCGAAACCGTCCGCCAATTGCTGTATCCGCGGCTCATGACTGACCGCGGGCCAGGGATACGGCCCGCTTGCCGGCGGTTCGGTCGGATCTTCGCCGCGAGTTCCGTGCACATGGTACAGCTTCTCGGCTTCCGTATAGTAAGGCTCTAGATCGCTGTAGCTGATGGGCCACGCCGGCGAGATACCACCGTAATGATGGATCTCACTGAAATCCTCTTTGCGCAACCGGAACAGCGCAGCTCCATAGAACTTGGTGTTACCGCCCACGTAATAGTTCGTGTGGGGATGAAGGTCCTTGCCGTCTTTGTCGAGCCACGTCTCCATGGTGTTGTAATGCGCGTCGACATTGACGACCTGTGGGTCCCAGTTGGCCTTTTCGCGAGGCACATAATCGCCGCGCTCGAGGATGAGGATACGCTTGCCGGAAGGTGCAAGATGATAGGCCAGAGTGCCACCGCCCGCGCCGGTTCCGATGATGATCACGTCGTAATGCTTATCGTTCGACACAATTCTCTCCCTCGCCCATACTGGGCGCTCACCTAACCAACTGAGATAAAGGACCCGTACCGGAAGACTTACGCGCTCATCGCGCGAGCTGCTTTCTGTTCCCTGTAACCGCACCGGAAGATGCAGCCCACCGAGCCACTGTGATTGAGCTTGGCGCAAATAACCGACTGAATGCCCTTGGTTCTGACATAAACTTCAGCGGCCGCCATCATGCCCAGCAACGGCGCGGTAAAGTAGATCCACAGGCCGCGCCATTGCATTCCGACGAAATCGGTTGCAAAGCTGCGCGCCGGGTTCATGCTCATTCCAGAGAGTGGGCCCTCGAAGGTGATGAACAACATCACCAGCACCCCGGCAGCGCAACCGGTGTAACGCGACAGCCTCAGGCTGTTCGAGAACCGCAGCACCACGGACATCATTAGGAACGAGATTGTTGCTTCGGCGAAGAATGCAACCATTTCCCCAAGCGCCCCTGGGCGAGTGACGGCAAAGTTAACCTTTTCATGGGCCAGCGCTGCGCCCGACGCCACAAAAGCAATTGTCGCTCCGGTCAGGGCGCCTGCGAACTGCGAAAGCGCATAAAACACCGTGTCCCAGGGCCCTACTTTGTTCAGCCGGAAGTAGGTCAGCGTCACCGCAGGATTCATGTGCGCTCCCGAGCGCATCCCCAGCGGCGAATAAATGAGCGTGATCGCTGTCAATCCCATCGCCATCCCAGCCACCAGGTGGCGGGTACCCGTATTGCTGAGGCTTTGCCTGATCGGAGATGCCGGGTGCTCCAGCAGCACTGCGTAGAAGCAAGCCAACATAACGAAGGTGCCGAGACAAGTGGCCTCGATCAGGTATTCGGGCCAATGAGCCACTAACGCCTTCATGCCCTCGCGGACCCAGTCTGCCGATGATTGGGTGGCGGTCGACTCACGAAGCAGTTGCGCCCTAAATAGAGCCACTGCCTCGGCCGGAGTGCATGGCGTATCGCTTCTCATGCGCGGTGGGATTCAGCTCTCCTGGAAAAGTTCCGCGCAGAGGCAAAAAATTTAT
Organism: uncultured Acidobacteriaceae bacterium; assembly: GCA_963840905.1. Classification (GTDB taxonomy): domain Bacteria; phylum Acidobacteriota; class Terriglobia; order Terriglobales; family Acidobacteriaceae; genus Bog-257. The sequence goes on along the minus strand of CAWJAO010000012.1, from coordinate 293,046 downwards.
TCACGCGGCTGGACTATCCCGAAAGTTGAGTGCGGCATGGACCGGCGGCTTCTCCCTTGCCGGGATTCACGAATTAGGTAAAATCCAAATATTCTCCGGGGGCCGTACCTTTTACATCCAGATCGAGAAATTCACATGTCAGCGTTCAAGACCGTACCCGACATGCGGGAAGCAGAGCTGATCCGGCGCATTTGCAGCGGAGATCACGAGGCGTTCTACGACCTGATGCGGCCCTACGAGCGGGCAGTCTATTTCGCCGCCAAAAGTGTGCTTGACAATCCGGCTGACGCGGAAGAGGTCGCCCAGGAAGCCGTTCTCAAGGCGTTTAACAACCTCTCAAGGTTCCGTCTGGAATCGAAATTCAGCACCTGGCTCGTCCAGATCACGATCAACGAGGCGCGAATGCGCTTGCGCAAGGACCGGCGGCACCTGTACGACTCCCTCGACGAACAGCCCACTGACGAGGAAGGCGATTACATCCCCAAGGATTTCGCCGATTGGCGCGATATCCCGTCGGAAGAGTTACAGAGAAAGGAGCTCCGCGATGCCCTAAAGCGGGCGATGGCCTCGCTCGACTCGAAATATCGCGAAGTGTTGATCTGCCGCGACGTGCAGCATCTTAGTATCACCGAAACTGCCCAGGTGCTGGGGATCACTGAGGCTTCGGTGAAGACACGCTTGTTGCGTGCGCGCTTGCAAATGCGCGATGCTCTTGCGCCGGGCATTGACGGTTCATGGACAACCGGCAGGACGGAATTCAAGAAAGTGCGGCCCTGGTAGCGGGAAAGACGCAGGACCGCGAAACATGTTGACGAGTTGTGCATCTAAATTATGGTGATTGAAATCAGTTGTCTCGAAGTTTGGCGGGAGATTTCGAGCTATATCGATGATGGCGTTGATCCCGAACTCCACGCTCGCATGGAAGCACACTTCAAAGTGTGCAAGCACTGCTCTGCGGTGCTGGATGGCACGCAGAATGTCGTGAAGTTGGTCGCCGACGGTGCCGAATTGGATCTGCCGGCCAACTTCGGGAGCCGTCTCTACCAGAAACTGGACGCCAAACTGAAGAAAAACTGATCGCGACCGTCGATCATCCTCAAAAATTAGAGTGTGTCAGGCAGGTCGCCATTATCCATATATTTGATTATGTGCCACTCGCCCACCGCGTCCTTCGCCCACAGCTCCAGATATCGCGTGCGCTTGTACACCGGCTGACCTCCTGCTTTCGGCGTCAGCGTCAGCTCATGCCAGCCATAGTCGTAGGCCGTTCCTCCCAGCACCGCGATCTGAATAATGATGACGTTCAGCTGCGCGCGGCAGTCGCGAAACATCTCCGACAAGTGCGCGCGCAGCTTCAGCGCGGCGTCCGCTCCATAGCGGCTTGGCCGCCCATCGGACATATCAGTAAACTCTGGCGCAAAGACCGACAGCACCCGCTCGACATCTCCGGTTTCGAATCCATCACGATAGTGTCGACTTGGCCAGGTTGATGGCATAGGTGTCATCCATGGCGTGGCATCCCTCGCTTGTTCCGCAGGCCCAACGTCCTTGCAACTTCACGGTCGCAGAAAAGTTCTATCGCGGCCCTTCCGGCCTCGATGCCGCCTCTCCGCACGCCGGGCACTGATGCAATTCTTCAATAATCCCCGGAAACACGCCATCGTCTTGCCCGCCACAGATGACTTTGTCGGCGTGATGGTTCATCGGACTGCCGCATGCTGGGCACCGTATTTTCTCTGTGTTTGTCATTATCCCGCTCCGCGTCTAACCTAGGTCGATTTGTTCCCGTCCGTAGCGCAGTGTCTTCGACATCCAGATGAGCTCCTTCAGGAATTTATCAATACGGCGGATGAACGAGTCGTCCAGCAGCCGTCCCTCAGTATCGAACAATTTGCCCACGTTGCCGAAGTTTACGTCCCAGAAGATGGTGATCAGGCCGAGCTCTCGCATAACCGGCAACAAGTCCTGGATTCCACGCGCGCCACCAAACGGGCCCGCCGATACGCCCGCGATCCCCACGGCCTTGTGGATGTACTCCTTCAGGCAGCTGTCGAGTACGTGCTTCAGCAGGCCGGAGTAACCGTGGTTGTACTCCGGCGAAACCACCACCAGCCCGTCGGCGCGCGCCATCTTTGCCGCGAAACCGGAGTCTTTGATGGCTTCTCCCGCATCGCTAGTCGGCAGCGGCAAAGCAGCGATATCAATCAGGTCGGTCTCGACCTCGGGCTGTCTTGACAGTTCCTGTTCCAGCAACCGCGCGGCATAGGCACTCATTCTCCCCTGACGTGCGGTCCCGAGAATTACTGGGATAAACAGCTGACGTGCACTGGGCATCTGCGGCTCCAACAATTGTACTGACGTTTCCGGCGGCACGGCTCACCGAGCAGGCCGCATTGTGCGAACCCTATTCTGATGCGGATGCAGCTTCTTTGTTACAGGCTCGGCTGGAATAATACGAATGCCCGGACGAATCGATGCGGCAGCTCCCAAAGGACACGATTCCTGGTGTGATCCCCGCTCTAGCTTTTCCTATTAAACACTGCGATACCGCGAAAGCGTGATACGGCTGCACTCGACTCGAAACTTTTTGTCTCTCACCGAATCCCACTGGGCACAACCGAAATACCGAACGCTTTTTCACGGTAAATCACTTTTCAAGGAGACGCTGTCATGAAACGCAAACCTTTGCTCTACGGATTAGCTATTCTCGCGGCAGTCGTTGCTTGGGCTGCGTTCCGCCCCGAGCGGCTGTTCGTCAACGCCAAGGTAAGTGAAAGCTTGCCTGCTTCCACAGGCAGCAGCAATCCGGAAACGATTCTGACGTCTGGCACATTCCATGGCGTGGCTCACAATGGAACAGGGAATGCGACCATTTTCCAAATGCCGGACGGGAAACGCATTCTCCGCTTCACCAACTTTCAAACCTCCAATGGCCCCGATGTGCACGTCTATTTAGTCGCGGCCAACGATGCAACGGATAGTGAGATGGTAAAGAAGGCTGGCTTTCGCGAAATCGGATCGCTCAAAGGCAACATCGGCGACCAGAATTATGAAATCCCGCCTGACGTCGACCTGGCGAAATACCGGGCGGTGACGATTTGGTGTCAACGTTTCAGTGTGAACTTCGCTACCGCGCCGTTAACCTCCGCCGCGGGACCAGTGACGGCAATGAACCGCTGATTGGCCACAACTGCGGAAAGAGGAGGGTTGCGAACCGTGAGAACCAATTCAATCTGATCATGTCGAAATGGGAGGCGGACGCGGCATTCTCGCCTAGGACTCGGCTCCCTTGGGCAAGGCAGATTCCGCCAACGGCCCAAAGCCACCCACTGCCTAATGTTGTTGCTATTCGAAAGTAATCCAGCTGGGGACATCCGGATCGGTAGCGACAGTTGATCGAGGACGCTGGCCTGGTTGCGAGGTTGAATGATCCGCTGAAGCAACCTGCTAGCCCAGATTTCCGTCGGGCTTGGAGTGTTAACCTGTGAGCATCTGTAGCTAACCCTTCCTTTTCAATGCAGTCTATAACTACCATGAGCGCGTTGGATCGCACGATAGCGACCCCTGTTCGCAGAAAATAGGACCAACGCAATTTCCGTGTCAATGCCCCCACTTATGGACAGGAGGCTATCGTGAAATCCGCACTCTCCGCAGTTGTGTTTCTGCTGTTTTCGATAGCGGTTGCTGGTCAGGAAACGTCGCAGTTGGCTACGCCTCCCAACGGAGACAATGAGCATGCGGAAGTCTCGCAATGGATTGGACCCGTCAAAATTTCCATCGATTACCACAGTCCCAAGGTTCACAACCCAGCCAACAACGATCGCACCGGACACATCTGGGGAGAGGTGGTTCACTACGGTTTCGTCGATGAGGGATTCGGGCCAACGAAAGGCGCTCCCTGGCGCGCCGGAGCCAACGAGAGCACCTCCATCACCTTCTCCAACGACGTGAAGGTCGAAGGCAAAGACCTGAAAGCCGGAACCTATGCGCTCTTTCTCGACGTGGAAAAAGACGGTCCATGGCAGTGGATTTTCTCCAATCACCTGGGCTGGGGGAGTTTCCAATACGATCCCAAGGATGATGTTCTGCGCGTGCCGGCGACGCCGCAGGACGCACCGTTCACCGAATTCCTGACCTACGGGTTTGACGAGCGCAGTCCTGATTCCGCGGTAGCTTACCTGCAGTGGGAAAAGAAACGAATACCCTTCAAGATTGAAGTCCCCAACGTAAATGCGCTTTACGTCGCGAAGATGCGCCAGGACCTCCAGTCCTGGGCGGGGTTCAACTACCAGGACTGGCAGACAGCGGCGCAATTCTGCGCTGACAACAAGATCAATCTCGAGGAAGCGCTGAACTGGGCCGACAAGGCAATCGACGGTCCGTTTCGGGGAGCCACTATCGGGCACAAAGATTTTTCCACGCTCTCCACCAAAGCCGCCGTGTTGGGCGCCCTCGGACGCGAACCCGAGGCGGATAGCGTGATGCAGAAAGCGCTGCACCTGCCCGGAACCGACGCCTACTCAATTTATGCGTATGGCATGGGGCTGCTCCGCAACGACAAGAAGGACAAAGCTATGGCAGTTTTCGCCTTCAACCAGCAGCAGCATCCGCAAGACAAATTCTGGACTTCGTTGGGACTCGCTCGCGGCTACACAGCCTTAGGTGACAAGAAGAACGCAATCACTAATTGGGAGACTGTCTTGCAGAACGTCCCCGCCAACCTGAGCAACAGAACAGCAGCGTACGAGGCCGCGCTCAAGAAGCTGAAAGACGCCAGTTAAGGAGCGAGACGAAGCTGGCGGGAGAACTCAGGAACGGTCGTTTATCCAGGATCTTTTTCATCGTCGGACCGTCTGCTTCGAGCCACTATTGTTTTTTCATGTAGACAAAATCGTACTCGGTCACCCAAGTCTTGCCAGCGTCGGTTGAACGTTCCGACAGCTGACGCACGCTGCCATCCGGTAGCTTCGAAAAAGTCAGATGGCGGGTCAGCGTTCCCCGTGATGGCGCTGTGGGCATTTCGTAGACATAGCGCATCTCGCCGTTGACCAGCGAGCCCTTGAAGTAATTGGTGGTGCCGCTGTCGGAAACCCAGAATTGCTCCCACCGGTGTGTGACGGGGTCGTATTTGTTGAAGCTCTTACCATCGCCTCCCTGTGAACCGCTCCAATTTTCGAAGACCACGCAATCCTTTAGGATGAGTCTTACACTGCTCTCGCCGACCTTTTGCTTTCCACTGAAGACATTCCACTCACCGACCCAGAAGTCGAGCTGGCGATATTCGGGATTCGCATGGGCGTCTTTGCAGGGCTCGGCGGACTGTTGTGCAGCCTTAGCCAGCACCTGAAATCTCGGCTCGGCGATCAGGCTCGCCAGATCTGGGTCATTGGCGATCGGAGCCGGAAAACCAACCGCGGCGAGGGATTCCAATAAATCCAGGGCCTTCTGCTTGTCGCCCACGCGGGCATAGGCACATGCCAGGTTGTATTTGCCTATTTGAGGCGGAAACCCATTGTCCAACGCCTTCTGCAAAGCGCCGGCGGCATCCGAATATTTTCCCGCCTGAAGATAGTCGGTGCCCAGCTTCTCCCAGCCATTTGCATCCGTGGGTGCGCTCTGCACGTGTGTTTCATCCGCCACAAGAGTCTGTGCCAAGTCGGTAGTGGCGGCAGTACCTGCTCCGTTAGTTTGTCCGGCACAGTAACTGACAGACGCCATCAGCACCAACAACGCACATTCCAAACCGCGCACACAAGCTCGCCCCATTGCCACTCCTTCCAAACGCGAGGATTCCACGCCGCAATCCCTGCTTTTGACGGCGGCAGAACGTTTTGGTGAGGAACTCATTCCTGACTCCAAGTCCGATCCCACCGTTGGGACCGATTCTCAGGACGAGAGATAGTGGCCACATTCAGCGCCCGCTTCGGGCCACCATGCGCTACCCCCCTATCGTCGGCATTCGGGAAGTAATCGCATAGCTCAGCTCTCTGGAACACGAATCATCTCACGCTGCGCCTCGGTGCTTCGCTTGCGAACGATAGGCTATAGGGGATGTGAATGGGTTCACAGCCCAGCTAGCGAACGGCGGCCGAGATCGCGGCGAAAAAGAGAGCGCAGGTGGAGCTGACATTGCACTTTTCGCACTTCGGGCTTGAGCGTTTGCAGATTTCCTGACCCTGGTGCTTCAAGAGTAGATAGGCGCGCGAGCGAGCCTCGTACGTCTCCGGTACCGCCGCCAAGGTGAAACGATCCACGGAGGCTTCACCAACATTACATTCGGATGGGGCCTCGGAGTGACCATTGGCATTTACGTTGCCGGAAAAATCTCCGGCGCGCACCTGAATCCCGCGGTGACCTTGACGCTAGCGGTATTTCGCGGATTTCCATGGCGCAAGGGCATGCCCTACTCGGTGGCGCAGACCGCAGGGGCCTTCGTAGCTGCGGCGCTGGGTCTACTGCAACTATATTCCCGCTTTCCACCGCGTTAATCCGGGACTGGAGCACACGGCCGGCATATTCACCACGTTTCCTGCGTTTCCCGACGTGCCTCAGGCTGGCCAACCCGAAGTGCCTCAGAGGCTAAAGCCCAGTTCGTAAACGGCCATTCTCCGGCACGGCTGAGCAGGCTGCTGAAAAAGGCAAAACCGCAGATCCCTCACCGACTAAAGTCGGTTCGGGATGACAAATATAAAAGACCTACGACGGCGTACCTAAAGGTGCGCCCCTTCAAATGGGTCCAAAGCGAGTTTTTCAGCAACCTGTGAAGCCGTGCCCTTTCAAAACCGGATTTATGAGACACATTGATAGCTTCCAGTTGCTTCCATCACTCGCTCCGCAGCGCTCTCATTGGGTCAATGAGGGCGGCGCGGCGAGCAGGGATGAGCGCTGCCAAGGACACGACTAAGCCGACCAGCAATGTTCCCATTATGAGCGTGAACGGATCGCCGGAGCTGACCCCGTAAAGCTGGCTACGCAATAGCCGCGCCAGCAACAGCGATATCGGGAGCGTCACGGCGATGCTGATCCCGGCGAGCCACAACACGTCGGTCAGCACGAGCCGCATCACGCTGCTGCGCTGCGCTCCCAGCGCCATGCGAATACCGATCTCGCGGGTGCGTTGTGCTGTGCTGTAGGCCAGCACTCCGTAGAGTCCAATGGCTGCCAGGAGCACGGCCAGCACGGCAAAACTCGCTGAGAGCACAGCAATCAAGCTTTCGGTGGAGAGGTTGTCGGCAATCTGATCGTCCACGGTACGCAGATTGGTCAACGCGAGTTGAGGATCCAGCTGCTGCATTGCGCTCCGAATGTTAGCCATTGCGAGCTGAGGAGGCTGCCAGGTGCGCACGTAGAAGTAGAGCGAGTTTGGTTCACCCAACTGGTAGCGCGGGCGGAAGACGGTAGGCAACGGACGATCGCGCAGCGTGTGCTTGGTATCTCCCACGACGCCGATGATCTCGGTATCCATCTTGGAGTCGGAGGCGCCGAGCGAGAGCTGGCGCCCAATGGCGTTGCGCGGTTCTCCGAAATAGCGGCGGACAAAGGCGGCATTCACCACCGCCACATTGGGCTTGCCGGTAACATCCTGATCGGTGAAGGTGCGGCCGGCCAGCAAAGGAATTTGCAGCGCGGAGAAATAACCGGGCGTGACTGCCGGCTCTTCTGTCTGCTTGTCCTCGTCCTCCTTGTAAACATAGCCGGCGATGGTGGCGCCACCCGTCTGCGACGATCCCACGAGGTCGGGATCGTCAGTGGCGCCCACGTTGCGGGTGCCAGGCAGAGCGGCAAGGGTCCGTTCAACACGCTTGTAGAGGTCGAGGGTCTGGTCGGGCTGGTAACCGGCCAGCCGAGGATTGATACCGAACTCCACCAAGTGCTCGGTGGTGAAGCCAATGTCCACCGAGTGAAGATTGCGAAGGGTGCGGACAAACAGCCCGGCACCAATCAGCAGCATCAGGCTAAGACCGATTTGCACCGCCACGGAAAGCCGGCGGAAACGCAACTCGCCACCAGCACCCGTCGTGCCGTGCTGCTTCAAGGAATTCACCAGGTCTGGCCGCAGGAAGCGCAACGCTGGAGCAAGACTGAAAGCCAGCGAGACCAGAAACGCCAGGGCGAACGCAAAAAGCAGGACGCGCAGATCAGGACGGGTGGTGAATGGGAGGTCGGTGGCGCTGCTGCCGACAATGCGGCGAAGCAGCGTGCGAGTGACCGTAGGAGCCAGCAACACTCCCAGAAGGCCGCCCGCCAAGCCCAGGATCATTCCCTCGGTCAGCAGCTGACGCACGACTTGCCAGCGGCCGGCGCCCATGGCGTAACGCACGGAAATTTCCCGCGCGCGCCCGGCGGCGCGAACCAGCAGCAGGCTGGAGACATTCACACAAGCCATGACCACCAGCAGGCCGACCATGCCCATCAGGACCATCAACGGAGTGCCGACCTGGTCACGGAACGGCGAAAAGCCGCGAGCGCTGTCGAGCACCTGTAGCCTGGCGTCATCGAGGAACCGCTTGCGCCAGCGCGCCGGATGGAGGAAGCTCTTGAACTCTTCCTCGCGCAGGCTGTGCCACAGAAGGCCGGTCGACATTTCGGCGCGCTCGCGACTTACGCCGGGTTTGAGCCGGCCGACCACGGTCATCCAGTAGGAATTGCGGTCGTCGAGGTCCTGCCAGCGGGGTGTGATGATGTTCTTGGCGGTGAGGGGAACGAAGACGTCTTGCGGCGAGCCGGCCACGATGCTGTGGAACTGCGGGGGAGCGACGCCAACGATGGTGAACGAATGCGCGTTGATGTGCAATGTCTGATTGAGGACTCGCGGGTCTGCTCCCAATTCGCGCACCCAATAGTTGAAGCTCAACACCACCACAGGAGCAGCACTGGGCGATTCATCGGAGGGCAGCAGAAGGCGTCCCATGGCCGGTTGCAGTCCCAGCACGGAGAAGTAATTGCCGGAGACGAGTTCGCAGGCCGCCATGTCGGGCTTGTTGTTCCACTCGACGGCAACGTTCTGCTGATCGTTGGCGATAAGGCCAGCGAAGACCTCGTTTTTGTCGCGCAGGTCGCGGTACATGGGGTAGGAGAAGTAATCGTTGTCGTCGCCGCCGTAGGAGTTGTAGTGGCCGGGAGCGTCGCCGGTGTAGCGCAGGCGTACCAGCTGCTCGGGATGGCTGACCGGCAGGGAGCGAAGCAGGGCCTGGTCCAGCAAGGTGAAGATGGCGGTGTTGGCCCCGATGCCAAGCGCCAGAGTAACGATGGCAACCAGAGTGAAAATGGGCGCCTTGCGCAATTGGCGTAGGGCAAAACGAAAGTCTTGGAGAATCATGAATTAGCTCCGAATGAGCAATTAGCAACTAGCAATTAGCAATTCGGCGCGCCTAAAGGTGCGCCCCTTCGAGAAACCAAGTGCGAGTTTTCAGCAAAGCGCAAAAGCCGATCTCACAAGGCTAAAGCCTCGATATATTCCGTGTCGTTCGACATGGCTAAAGCATCTGCGTAAGAATTGTGCCGTCCCTACAGGACTCGGTCTCTTCTCTCATTCTCCCCAGGACTCCGCTCCTCCACCCCAATTCGCGCAAAAAACGGCGCGAATTGGGGGCCCGGTTGCGCTCCGTCCTGGGCTAACGGCACTTCCACCCCCTCGGGGGTTCGATTCTCGTCGTTCCACCTCACACGCGAAGACGAAACTGAGTACTCACACAGACTTCAAAGCCGTGCCCTGAGACAAAGCTGTTTCTACTCCGTACGCAGGGCCTTCATGGGCTCGATGGAGGCGGCGCGGCGCGCGGGCAGATAGCTTGCCAGCAGCACCGTCGCAACCAGAATGGTCATCGCGCCAACCCAGGGCAGAGGATTCAACATCCCCACCTTGAACAACAAGCTGGAGAAGATGCGGCTGAATGCCAGCGCCGCCAAGGCGCCAAACAGCACCCCGACGACGGCCAGCCGCAAGCCCTGCAGCAGGACCAGTTGCATCACCGTACCGCGCTGCGCCCCGAGCGCCATGCGCACACCCAGTTCGCGAGTGCGCATCCGCACCGAATAGCTGATGACCCCGTACAGTCCAAGTGCCGCCAGCAGGAGCGCCAATCCGGCAAATGTAGTCAGAAGCAGGACCACGAAGCGGCGGCCAACCAGGGAGTCGTCGACACGCTCCTCCATGGTCTTCACGTCGTAGATGGGAACGCTGGAGTCGACCGAGCGTACGGCGGCGGCGAGATCGCCCTTCAAGTCGGCGGCTGAACGCGAGCTGCGCACCACGATGGCGTTTGACAGCTGCGGGCCCTGCGCGGCGTCGAGGAAGTAAGTGCCCTCGTTGGTGTCCGACTCCAACGAGGAAGTGCGAGCGTGCGCGACCAGGCCGACAATCGTGTACCAGGGGCCTTTGCTGTCGAAGCCAATATGCTCGCCGAGCGGATTCTTGCCCGGCCAGTACTGATGCGCGAGGACCGTGTCAACGATGGCGACCAATTCAGTTCCCTGGCGATCTTGCGGAGTGAAGTCGCGCCCCGACACGAATGGCACGCGCAGGGTGGAGAAATAGTCAGGAGACACAACGTGGATATTTCCATGCGGTCCCGGGTCATTGGGCGCCAGGTTCACGCCCCTGACGCGGAAGCTAGCCGAGCCACCCTGATTGTCGAAGGGCACAGAGTCGGCGAGCGCGGCACTGCTGACGCCGGGAATGCTATGCAGACGTTCTTGCAGCGCAGTGTTGAAGGCCGCGACCTTGGCATCGCTGGCATCTTGTGCAGCCGCCGCTTGTTTGGCGGCTTCTTCCTTGACGGCGCTAGCGTTGGTCACGGGCTCAAGCGGGCCATAGACTGACTTCGGGAGCGAGAAGCGCGCGGAAAGCAAGCCGCTCGGCTGGAAGCCGGTCTCTACTTGTTCCAGGGCCTTGAGGCTGGTCAGCAACAGACCAGCGCCGGTGAGCAATAGCAGCGAAAGCGCAACCTGCGCCACCACCAGGGTTGAACGCGCGCGTTGATGCACCTGACTGCCGGTGCCCGAGCGGCCACCCTCCTGCAGGGCGTTGAACCATCCCGGGCGAGTGCGTTGCCAGGCCGGAACCAACCCGCACAGCAGCGAGCAGAAGACGGCGATGGCGGTCACAAACAACAGCACCGGGCCGCGGAAGGAAGGCTGGATCTGGGTGCCCAAGGCGGCGGGCAGATATCCCAGCAACAGCGGCGCAGTCGCAAATGCGACCACGAAGCCGAGCACTCCGCCGGCGACAGTCAACACGATGCTTTCCACCAGCGCCTGGCGCAGCAAGCGGACCCGCTGCGCGCCCAAGGCCACGCGGATGGCCAAGTCACGTTCACGTGCCGACGCGCGCGCCATCTGCAATCCGGCGATGTTCGCGCAAGCAATGAGCAATACCATGCCCACCGCGATGAGCAGCATGGTGAGCGGCTTGCGCAGGTTGCCGCCAATGAATTCCGTCAACGGCATGGAGAACATGCCCCATCCACTGGCACGGCCGTAACTGTTGCTGCCTTCGGAGGCGATGTTTTCCTGGGCCTTGCGATCGAGATAGGCATTGGCTTGCTGCAAGGTAACGCCCGGCTGCAGGCGCGCCACGCCAAACAGATTTTCGTTATAGCGATCGTTGGGATCGTGATAGCGCGAGAGCGGATACGCGATCGGCACCCAGAGCTCTGCCTGGTTTGGCCAATTGAACGAGGGCCCCATCACACCCACGACGCGAAACGACTGATTGTTGAGCGTCAGGGCCTGGCCAACGATATTGGGATCAGAGCCGAAACGCTTCTTCCAGGCGCGGTAGGACAGCACGGCTTCATTCCCAGCACCTGGCTGGTCTTCTTCAGCGGTAAAGACACGGCCCAGGTAGGGGCGAACGTCAAAGGTGTCGAACCAGCCGGACGAAACCCTGGCGCCGTTCAGCAACTCGGGATTGCTGTTTTCGCGGGCGTAGTTGAAGCTGCCGGGCTGCATGATCGCGCTTGACGAGAAGACGTTCTTACCGGCGGCCGCGTCGCCAAAGTCCGGCGCAGACAGGCTGATGTTGCTGAGATCGGGCATGGCGCCGTAACGGGCGCGCACGGCAACCAGTCCGTCGGCGTGAGGAATGCCGCTGGGATTCAGCAACACAGCATTGGTGACGGAAAAGACGGCGATGTTGGCGCCGATGCCGAGGGCCAGCGTCAGAACTGAGACAGCCGCGAAGCCAGGCGACTTGCGCAGCTGGCGGAAGGCGTAACGAAATTCGTGCAGAAGCGTTTGCATAATGTATCTCTCGAGAGCGAGCGGCTGTTCGCTGTTCGCTGTTCGCTCTTAGCTCTTAGCCTTTAGCTCTTAGCCTTACTCGCATTACTAGTCCGAAAATTCTTCATCGGTCGGGAATCATCAACCACTACCCACTAGCCACTACTCCGTCCGCAGGGCCTTCATGGGTTCGATGGAAGCTGCGCGGCGTGCCGGCAATAGCGCCGCGATTATGGCGACGAGTGCAACCACCAGGGTTCCGCCGGACAGCACCAGTGGGTCAGCCGGACTGACACCGTAAAGCTGGCTGCGAATGGTCCGCGAAAGCAGAATGGCAACCGGCAGCGTAACCGCCAAGCTGATTCCCGCCAGCCAGAACACATCGTGCAGCACCATGCGCATGACTTCGCCGCGTTGCGCGCCCAGGGCCATACGAATGCCGATCTCGCGCGTGCGTTGCGCGGTCACGTACGCCAGCACACCGTAGAGCCCGACCGCCGCCAACAGCGTGGCCAGCACGCCAAAGCTCACGGCCAGCATGGCTACCAGGCGTTCGCTGGAGACGTTGTCGGCGATCTGCTCGTCCATGGTGCGCATGGTGTCGATCACCAGTCGAGAATTGACCTGCTGCACACCGCGGCGGACGGTCATTTCAGCCGTTTCCGGCGCTTGCCAGGTGCGCACGTAATACTGCATGTAGCCAAACGGGTTGTCCTGGAAATACGGGCGGTAAACCGTCGGCACCGCCTCCGTCCGCAAGTCGCGATGTCTGGAGTCAGCCACCACGCCGACGATCTGGGTGTCGAACTTCACATCCGAGCCGCTGCCCCGCGCCATCATTTGCCCTAATGCGTTTTTCGGATCGCCGAAAATCCTGCGCGCGAGAGTGGCATTGATGATGGCGACTTTGGTCTTGCTCTCCATGTCCTGTTCGTTGAAAGTGCGACCGGCAAGCAGGGGAATATTCATGGTGGAGAAATAGCCGGGGGTGATCGCCGGCCATTCCGAGCCGATGTCTTCATCGGCCTTGGTGGCATGGTTGGGGAACGAGATATTGGCGGTCTCGGAGTTACCCGCCAGTTCGGGATCGTTGGTTCCACCGACGGAACGCACTCCCGGTTGCGCCGCCAGAACTTCAATCAAATGTTTCTGCAAAGGAGCAGCCTGCTTGGGATCGTAACCGGCGAGGGTGGGATCGACACCGAAGGTCAGCAGATGATCGGTGGAAAAACCCACATTCAGGGAGCGCAGGTTATGCAGCGTTTGCACGAACAATCCCGCGCCAACCAGGAGCAGGAGGCTGAGGCCGATCTGCACGCCGACAGAGACGCGGCGGAAGCGCTGGTGCCCACCAGAGCCGGTCGTAGTCTGCTGCTTGAGCGAGTTGACAAGATCAGGACGCATGAATCGCAGCGCCGGAGCCAGGCTGAATAGCACGCTCACCAGGAAGGCCAGCCCGAAGTTGAACAGCAGAATGCGCGCATCCGGGTGCGACGAGAAAGGAAGCTCGGTGGCGGCGTCACCGGCAATTTTGCGCACCAGCAGGGCCGACACCAGCGGAGCAAACAGCAGACCGGCGCTGCCGCCCAGCAGGCCCAGAAGCAGCCCTTCGACCAGCAACTGGCGAATGATCTGCCCGCGTCCGGCCCCCATGGCGTAGCGGACGGACATCTCCTTGACCCGCGCCGCAGCGCGCACCAGCAGCAGGCTGGACACGTTGACGCACGCCATCAACACCACCAGGCCGACCATGGCCATCACAATCAGCAGCGGCGTCTGGATCTGATCACGCAGGGGCGAGAAGCCGCGCTTCTCGTCGAGCAGTTGCAGCGACGATTCCTCGACAAAATGCTTGCGAAAGATTTCCGAGGAGTCCTTGATTGCCGGCAGCTCAGCGGCACGAAGCGACCGCCACAACGGAGTCATGGCGGCTTCGGCCTGTTCGCGGCTAACGCCGGGTTTCAGGCGACCCACCAGCGTCGCCCAGGACGAGCGCGGGTCATCGAGATCATTCACCCCCGGCATGACAATGGCCTTGGTAGCCATCGGAACAAACAGCTTCGGGGTGTAGCCCGCTATCACGCTGTGAAAATTTGCTTCGCTAACGCCCACGATGGTGAAGGGATGATTGTTGATGTACAGCACTTGTCCCACGACTCGCGGGTCCGCGCCGAAGTGGGAACTCCAGTAGTTGAAGCTGAGCACGACCACGGGATTGCCGTTCTGGACAGCGTCGTCGGCGGGCACCAGCAAGCGGCCAAAGGCGGGACGGATACCCAGCACATCAAAGTAGTTGCCGCTGACCAGCTCTCCGGAGGCCAGGTCGGGCTGATTGTTCCATTGCACCCCGACCTGCAGTTCGTTGTCAGCCAACAGGCCCGCGAGCACCTGGTTCTTGTCACGCAGGTCGCGATACATCGGATAGGAGAAGTAGTCGCGCCCATCGCCGCCGAAGGCATTAATCCTTCCAGAATTGGAGCCGACATAACGCAGCCGGACCAATTGCTCCGGATGGCTGACGGGCAGCGTCCGGAGCAGTGCCTGGTCGAGCAGGGTGAAAATTGCGGTGTTGGCGCCAATGCCGAGGGCCAGCGTCAGTATGGCAACGGCAGTGAACCCGGGTGACTTCCACATCTGGCGCAATGCGTAACGAAGATCTTGAAACATTCAGTTCTCCACGGCTCCGCCGGTCGGACCCCTTGGTGGCAGGGGCGGCCCGATAATGGCAATGCACGGTGCTGGCCATGTGGGGAGCTTAATTATCAGTGACTTGGGAAGGATGAGGGAGTCCGAATGTCCGCCAGCGAAACGCCTATGTTCGCAACCGGACAGGATATACAGGCCAGAGAGATCCGGCCCGACACTAACTAGAAAAACGAGAGCCCAGCATTTAGCTGGGCTCGCTTAAGCTCAATTCTAAGTTCATTATAGCACACTCAAGGGGGCATTGGACACGGTTTTGGAGGTTTATACCCACAATTGAATCAGCTAGTTAAGCTAGATTGTTGTGTTTCTCCCAGTTGACATGTAGGAGTTACAAGGCTAAGTGTGACAGTAGCTGGACTACTATCGAATAATCGCCTGAAATGGGAACTGAAGTGAAGATGCAGCCCAACGCCGCCGCTAAGCGCAGAAACGATCCTCGCTCGGGGAGAATCAGTTCTGCGCGGGTTCGATCTGCGACGCGGCTTCTCATAAGCGCGACGCTTCTATGGTTGCGCTGCTGCCGATACTGCGGGACAGTCGGCCAGCGGAAACAGGAACCGCCTGATGATCGTGTTGGACGGGTCGCTAAAATATCCACCGGTGGTGACTACTCCGGCTGGGCTGATGTGCGCAAAGGTCGCAACCCAGTGCGATGGCGAGGCCGGTTGATCAACCGGCACGAGCGTCCGACCTCCGATATGAACTAAGCGATGGGCCCTGGTATGCATGGCAGGCCTGTGCAATCGTGCTTTGCGCAGGCCGAAGACTTGCGTGCCGTTCTTCATGGTTCTGCTCCTTCGGCTCTTTGTAGCGAATGAATTTTCCGACTCAATTAATGGCTCAGAGACGAGGCGGCGTACAGACGAGCAGTGCCAGAATTTGGTACCACATAGTGGGACTGGCATGATTTAGTAGAGCAAGCGGCAGGCCATTCGCGGTGGCGACGGACCGGAGTGCTAAGTCCTGCAAGCACAGCGGGAATCCATTGGGAGGAGCGGCACGAGCTTCGCGGCGACGCATCTGGACTATCTGTTTGGAGAGTGAGCACTATCCGAAGAGTTAGCGCGTAGAGCAGATCCGGGCCGGCACTCCCGGCGGAAACCTACAACCTGCTACAACCACATGGCCGTGTCGTGGTCGGGAGGGTGGCCTTTCGACGGTGTGGCTGCCCTAGCGCGGAAAACTCCCCCCACCGGAGCGCTTGACGAAATGCGCTCCGCCTCTTTGAACCCCAGATGCTCCAGCATGCCGATACAGCAGGCGGGATTGGGAAACCATACGCAGGTGGTGTCGCAAACCGGATTGTCGGGCGGTCCGCTCTTAACGCCGAAGGGATGAAACTCCGCCATGGGCGTGTCTGAGGTGTTGGAGCAGATTGCGGTCTGCATCAGCAGCGTGCCGGAACACACCTGCTGAATTCTTTCCAGGGCCAGCAGCGGATTGCGAAGGTGGTACAGCACGCCGAAGAACATCACCAGGTCAAACGTGCCGAGCGTCGCAGGGTTGATTTCGTAGACACTCAGCAGTTGGGTCTGGACTCGCGAGCCGAGGGCGGTGCGGCAGATGTGAAATTTGCGAGCATGATCGGGACTGCGATCCAACGCAATTATTTCGGCGGCCCCTCTGCGCTCTGCCTCGAAGGAGAAGAAACCCTCCGCATGTCCGATGTCGAGGACGCGCATGCCGGTCATATCGTTAGGCAACCCAAAGTAGGGGAGTTTGTCGACGCGGGGATCGCTCCATCCCGGAGTGATCAGGCCACCCGGCAGTTCGATGCGATGAAACCAGTAGGGCTCGGCATCAACCTGCGACTTCACCCAGTTGCGGAGAGTCACGTCTTCCGGGTCGGCCACTGCCGTCCTCCTTCGCGTGGTCACAGGCCCAAGGGAAAAGCGTGGCCACGTGGCGATCATAACCCTAGCTTGGAGACGGCTCCAAACCCCGACTCGAGTGGAGCACCACGAAACAACGGCTGAGCCGGTAGCCCGGCGTCAAGCTGATGATGGGTTTTGTAATTGGCAAGCGTTTTCTGCTATGTCAGGAGAGGCAGGTTGGTATACAGTTCGTCTGTTTCCAGCTTCAAGAGCTTGCGACGAAGAACAGTCGCGGCTCGGTTCTGCAAGCGAGAAGCGCAAAGGCGCCGTTCGTCTCCCATGGCCGATAAGATCGTCGATCCACAACTGCTGGAAGAGATGTCGGGCAAGCTGCGCGCAATGCACAGCGCTGAAGGTCTGGTTCGGCCGGCGACTGCCGACGTTGGCCAGGCGCTGCCCGCAATCCTTCAGCGGGCGACGCTGGATGCCGGGCTGGTGACGCCTGCGGAGGTGTTGCTTCTGCAGCAGACCATCGGCAACCGGGAAGTGCAGCGGCTGTTGGATCCCAGCCGAGAGCTGCGCAGCGCCGAGTCGTCGCAGACGTTATTTCGAGCGGCGCTGCAGCGATCTTCATCAATGGCCCCGGGCCGGACGAGCGATTCGCATCCGCATGTGAGTTCGATTTCGCGACCCGTGTCGTCCGGTTCCGCAGGATCGAACGTCTTCGGATTGTCGTCAGCCGTACAACGGCCGACCGACATGAACGCGGCAGAGGCAGTCGCGGAACCGGCTGCAGCTGAAACGGGACCTCGACGCCTGATCCAGCGTCAGACATTGGATCCCCCGCCGCCACCGTCCTTGTTTCCTCCGAGGCAAGGCCCTTCCCTCGTGCCGGGGCTGCACTTTGATTGGCACCTGACTCCGCAAGACCGGGCGCGAATCGTGCAGTACCTGCAGCTGGGCCATCTCAGTGTCGGGCCCGGCCTTCAACCAGTGTTTAACGGCCAGCACATTACTGTGGACGAACTGATCGAGCAGGCACGAGCCATGGTAATCAGCCCGGTTCCTCGCGACGAAGTTGCCGGGGTCGTACGCAGCGTATGGTCGCCGCTGGTGCTGGGCACGCTGATGCGAGTTCCGCCGCCGCCGCCGCCGCCCTTCAATGTGCCACTTCCCTCCCCGGCTGAGGGACCGGCGGCCGCCGACGACGACTTGCAGGCCTCCCTGGGATTTCAGTGGACATGGCATGCGAGCAAGAGCGCACCCAGTGAAGCCACGGTGCAGGTCCAGCTTGCGCAGGGGTCGGGTGCGGTACAGAAGGTCTACGCATTTTCTCTGAACCTGACTACCGGCGATGTACAGGCGATGGGCGGAGTTCAGCTGCAGCGCGATACGCCGACAGTGAACTTCCTGCGCGGGGTGCTGAAGGCGACCGCATTCGTGCAGTTGGTCGCAGGCGTCACGCGAGCCAGCGGCCAGGCGTCTGGCGCTATCACATTCCAAGTGCAAGCGGGCGTGCAAGCGACAGCCACCTGGGGCCCCGTTACCGTGACTGCCGGGTTCGCGCCAACCTTCACGTTGCAGCAGGACCAGGCTCCCGCCGTAGATCTGAACTTGTTCGGACAGGGTGGTCAGACTTCAGTAGCAGTTCCGACTCGCGGGTTTGTGCCTATCATCAGCGGTAGATTCTGAACCGTCGCACGGCGCAGCGCGGCTAGCCTATCCCACCCCTGCCGCAGCGGCAATCCAACCAACACAGCATAGTATGATGAGACAGTGGCAACCAGAACTCTGCCGACTTCTGCTCCGGAGCACTCCTAATCCTGACATTTATGTTCAGCAAATCGAGCAAGGCCCTGCTTCTCTTCTGCATCGTCGCCATCCGTCCGGCGCTAGCGCAGACTCCGCAGTTCGTTCCTTTTGGATCGGTACAGCCCGTGCTTTCGGCCATGCACGATTCGCTGCCGCCTGAACTGAAGAGCTCGAGTCCGATTACCGCCGACGCCTGGAACAAGTGGGTACGCGACCGGGACAAGGAAATCCGGGGGCGCATCGAAGGCGGCGAGGCAGAGACGCTGACGAATTTGTTGCGGCTGGGAGTGACCTACACCAAGGAACCGCGCATCTCTTTCGCCGACCTGCAGAACTACGGCAAAGACAAAGCCGTCGATTCGCTTGCCGACAAGCGGGCTGACGATTTGGTCAAGGCGCTGGCGGCCCCGCGCCCCAGCGAAGGCATGCAGGAGATGCGACTGTTTCTCGAAAAGAAGGGCTTCAGCCTGACGACGCCCGATGGGAAGAAGAAAGTGAAAAGCTACCTGCTGGCCAATCTGGCCCATCAGCGGGACGACGTAAACCGTTGGGTGGCGGAACTAACGGCGAAAAAGCTCAATATTTATCAGGGCTTCAAAGAACGTGGGATTTCGACGGACAGCAATCTCTATCCCGACTACATGCTCGAGTTGCACTTGAAGCGCATGATGGCGCAGGGGCTGCTGAAGCCTGGCAGCGTGCGCCGGGTGGCGATCGTTGGCCCCGGTCTCGACTTCGTGAACAAGAACTTCGGCTCTGACTTCTATCCTCCGCAGATCACCCAGCCCTTTGCGGTGATCGATTCGCTCGCGCGCCTGGGCTTGGCCGACCCCAATTCGGTCGACCTCTACACCTTCGACATCAGTTCGCGGGTCAACCGGCACATTGAGCGCGCCCGCAAGTCCGCAGCCGCCGGCAAGTCGTACACCATCCAGCTGCTGTGCAGTCCCTTGGAGACGTGGGAGGCCGCCTACCGATCCGGCTTCCTTGATTACTGGCAAAAGTTTGGGAACCAGATTGGCCAGCCGGCGACTCGAATTGCCGTGCCCGCGGCCGCGTCGGAAATCTGGAACCGCGCCGTGAACGTGCGTCCAGGCGTGGTAATGAGGATGACTCCTGTCGACATGAATGTCGTATACCAGACTCTGTCGCTTCCTCCCGAGCAGCAATTTGACCTGGTGATCGGGACCAACATATTCGTGTACTACGGCGGTCTGGAGCAGGCCCTGGCGCGCGCCAACCTGGCGACCATGATCAAGCCCGGCGGTTTTCTGCTGACGAACGAAGCGTTGCCGGGCACCGCTCCCACGAAGCTGGCGGATTCGATGCAGACTTCGGTCTTGGTGCAGCAAGGCGACACCGAGTATGTGTACGGCTACGTGCGGCAGAAGTGAAAAGCGAGAAGCTGGCGGTGGAGGGCAAGAAGAGCATTCAGCAGTCAGCGGTCAGCAGTCAGCAGTCAGCACTTGATCGCATACCCGTGGCTGTCATCCTGAGCGGTTCTCGCTGACGGCTGATAGTGGCAGCTAATTGCTACAATGACATCATGGCGCATCGCGCCGCGCAATGAGGGAGGAAATGGATGGCACAAGTGAAAATCACGGTCCGCAGGAATGGGCCGTTCCGCGTGGAAGCACCGGAGGGCACCATCGAATTGGTGGATGCCGACGGCAATCCGTACGACTTGACCGGCAAGACAGCATTTTCGCTGTGCCGCTGCGGCGGATCGGTGAATAAGCCCTTCTGCGATGGAACGCATTCCCAGATCGGCTTCCAGGCTGCTGAAGCGGCAGTGAAGAAGATCGATGAGGCCGCTCCCCAGGAGCCAACCCCGGGCGTCTAGTCTAAGATCGGCATTCGAATTGGGATTTCGGGAATGACAAAGACCGCCTGGTGCGGTCTTTTTTGTTTGGTGTCACTCATCAATTTGGCCTGCCTTTTGATTCGACACTGGGTATCGCTTTCAGCATGGCTGCTACTTCGGTGGCGAAGCGCCCGCTCGGTGCGAGCTTCAGATAGCTCCTAAACGCTTCGTCCGCCTCCTTGTAGGAACCCTGTCCGCTGGCCGCCAGCCGCAGCTGGCATATGCCCTTCCAGTAGTAGACCTCCGCATGTTGCGCGTCGACATCCGAGACATGACTGAACGCCTCCAATGCACTTTGCAGGAGTTCAATCGCCAAATTATTCGGCCGCCCCTGCGCCTCCTCCACCAGCGCCATCCCGATGTTCTGCTGGTACAACGCTGACTGATCGGGATTCAGTAATTCCGCCTGCCGGTACTGCTCGACCGCGTCATCGTATTGCTTGAGCTTCACGAACGCGTTGCCAAGATTGTTGTGATACGGCGCCGAAGGAGCGATGGCAATCGCCTTCTGGTAACTGGTGACACACTGTTCGAACTGCTCCTTCCCCCCATCTGCGGAGTGGGTTGCCGCGCCATAATACGCGGCGCCCAGCAGCGCCCAAGGCAGGTCGCGCTTGGAGTCAATTTCAATCGCGTTCCACAGCTCAGCGATGGCCCCCTGCCAGTCACCTTGATCGGAGAGCTGCTTCGCGGCAGCCAGATGCTGGTTGATGGCCGCGACCGTTGCTGCATCACCGTTTCCCTGGGCTAGGAGCGTCGACTGGGGCTCGTCTTGCCGGAAGAACTCCGGCAGCAGCGTCTTGCGGGTGACGGTGACAGTGTTGCGCTCAAGATTGATTTCCAACTGCAGTGGCTGCGAACTCCACTGGATGTCGATGTCCTCAAATTCCATCGGCGGTTTGCGGTCGCGCTTGATGAGCACCGTGTAAATCGAGGGCTGGGCCGCGATGTAGAAAAACTTGCCGGCCGAGTCGGTCCGCACCTGGAAAGATTTCCCGTTCTTGGGATCGGTGAAGTGGATGACGGTACCGGCCAAGGGCTTGCCATGTTCGTCCACGCAGACGCCATCGAGCGCCGCGAGCCAGATGCCGGCGAAAGAAATTCGAGGGCAAAGCAAGAGTGCGAGAAGCAGTGCCGCGCACACGAGGCAGGCTGGAATTCGCAGGGCCATTCGCAATAGTGGACGCGAGTGGGAAGGGATCGTCAACCGGGGAGATGCTCTCGCGTATTATTATTGGCAGAGGTTGCAGCGGGAGCACAGTGCGATTCCTGAAAAAAGATCGCGGCGCTGTTCTAGTTGAGAAGGCCAAGGTCCTGCAGGCGAAAACGTGTAAGGCGTACCTCGACCAGTTTTAAGTATACCTTTCGATTCTCGATTCCAAAGCGACCGGCCTGCTGACCGTCAATACCGTTTTGATTGCCATTCTCCTGGTGTTCTTTGATAAGGGTGACGCGCTCTCGGAAAACTGGCACATACCGCACCCTATTGGCATCTTGAAATTACAACTCCTCATGGTATGCGTATCCGCATTCCTATGCCTTCTCGTTGTGCGTGTGAGCTGGGAGTTTCTTGCGAAGGTCACAGCCAGCCCGACGAACGAGTCCGACTTTGAAGAGGAGTTGAAAAGACTGGCGAACGTCATATACGACCGAACACGCTACTTCTGGTTCGCGTGGCTCTTGGCATTGGCGGCGTTGATTCTTACGCTGGCATGGTGGAACTACTGGTGGGCGGTGGCAGCAGGGGTCGCAGTCACTTTATGGTGTAACAAGCGTGGTTGAGCATTCAAACTGAAAATGACGACATGAGGCAACTGGGATGAGCAGGAAACTAACGTTGGCAGACCTCGAGGAAAAGGACCAGTATTTGGTGGAGAGTGCACTCGCTGCATCGGCCAACGCCTATGCCCCCTATTCAGGCTTCGCGGTCGGAGCAGCGGTTCGCACTCGCCCCTCCGCCACGGTTCACGTCGGAGCCAACATAGAGAATGCCGCATACGCCGTTGTTATCTGTGCAGAAATTTCAGCCATAGCAGTCGCCAATGCCGCTGGCGACTCCAACATAGATGCCATTGCTATTGTCGGCCATAAGTTTTATCCAAACCAGGACACCTCCCAAGTCGTGACCCCCTGTGGACGTTGCCGCCAGGTAATTTTTGAGGCTTCGGAAATCGCTGGAGATGAGGTGCGCGTACTATCCTGCAACGGCGATTTGAGCGAGATTACCGAGTCCACTATCTCGGAGTTACTGCCCGATGCATTTGGACCGAAGACTCTAGGGCTTGTGGCAGCGTGGCCGAAGATGCAGGCCGTGTTGCGTGCGACTGTCTCTAAGGTCCGGGCGGCGTGCACGCGGCTCTCACGAAGTAAAACAGCATAATGCCAACATGTAGCGCTTCTGTCTGTTCAGTGCACCGTCTTCGTCTTTCGCGACATATAGTCCATCAGCAGATACTGGCCTAGCGTATACGGCGTGGTGAAGTAGGCTTTGCCGCGGCACATCTCCGTCACCTTCTGGACGAACTGCACCAGGCCATAGTCCGACGCGAGCATGAAGGTGTTGATCAGAATTCCCGCACGCTTGCACTTGGAAACTTCCTTCAGCGTTTCGCTCACCACCAGCGGATCAAGCCCGAAGGCGTTCTTGTAGATGCGTCCGTCTTCCAAGGTCAGCGCCGACGGTTTGCCGTCGGTGATCATCACGATCTGCTTCATGTCTTTGCGCTGGCGTTGCAGAATGCGCTGCGCCATGCGCAGGCCTTCGCGCGTGTTGGTGTAGTACGGACCGACCTTGACGCGCGCCAACTGCGACAGCGGCAACTCCTCCGCCGAATCATGGAAGAGTACCAGCGACAACGAATCGCCCGGGTATTGCGTGCGGATGAGGTGCGAGAGCGCCATCGCAACTTTCTTGGCCGGGGTGAAGCGGTCTTCGCCGTACAGGATCATGGAGTGCGAGCAATCGAGCATCAGCACGGTCGCGCACGACGATTGGTATTCGCACTGATGCACCTGGAGATCGCGGTACTCGATGTTGAGCGGCAGGTGCAAGCCTTCGCGCTGGATCGCGTTCGACAACGTGGCAGTGATGTCGAGGTTCAGCGTGTCGCCAAATTCGTAGGTCTTGGAGGCGCCGCTGGTCTCGATGCCGGTGGCCGTGTCGCGCGTGTCGTGGCGGCCGAAGTTTGACTTGCCGAGCGAACCCAGCAGATCGCGCAACGCCCGGAAGCCAAGGAAGTCGAGCCCTTTGTCGGTGATCTCGAAGCGTGCCTGCGATTGGGCTTCGCCAACCTGTCCACCGGCGGTCGAACTGCGCGAGGGATCGTGGGGTTGGTCGATGTTGATGTAGTTCTCCTGCTCCATGCGCTCGATCACCTGCTCGATGAGTTGTTCGAGCTCTTCGGCGCTCATGTTCTCCAACTGCTCGCGCATTTGCTCGTCGAGCATGTCGCTATTGAGCAGCGCCTCGGCGATGGCCTGGCGCAGGTCTTCCAGCGTCTGCTCGGCATCTTTGAGGTCGTAGAAATCCATGTACTGCTGCTGGAAGCCGCTCTGCAGCAGGTAGTCGGCGAGTGCGCTGAGCAGGTCCTCCATGCTCATCTCGGAGGCGGGCTCGGGGACGTATTTTTTGTATTTGATGAATTTCATGAAGAAGCATTCAGCACTCAGCAATCAGCAATCAGCCAAAAGCGGTATCGCACCATCGGCCGGCAAGGCATGGTTGCGTTCCGTATCGACACGCCGAATCAAGGATGCGAGCATTTTCTTGATCTCCTGAACCTGAAAAGTCAAAACGTCGAACTTCTCTACCCCTAGAAAGCCCAAGTCACGCGAGAGCAGCAGGTGATACTCCAACTCGCTTGCTGAACCCATGGCTATTGTTAGGAAACGGTGGAACTCACCGTTCCATCGTCGTCCGCAACCTTCCGCAATGTTCGCCGGAACGGAAGCGCAGCACCTTCGCATCTGTGAGGTCAGTCCGTACAGCTCTTCCTTGGGGGAAATCAGCGGTGGCTCGATAAACAGCCAGAGTGGCGGAGTGGGCCTTCCTCCAAACATCCAGATCTCTGAAATCTTCCACCCCGAATCCTCCATGTGGATGCCTCTGTGGCCTGATTACTGATTACTGAATGCTGAGTGCTGAATGCTGTCCTAATTGAACGGCCTTCTCTGCCGACGAAACTCGCGCTCGTCGTCTTCTTCATCACGGATCGGGCGCTTCTCGCGTTGCGGCTGCTTTTCTCCGGCGCTGAACATCCGCTCTTCACTGCGCCCGATTTTCTTGTGTGCATAGAGTCCCTCGAGGATGAACTCCGCCGCCGAGACCAGCACCTCCGATGGTTCTTTGCCGCTCAGGCCGAGCGCGCTCAACTTGTCCAGCAGCCCCTGAATGCTGCGCAGCTTGTGCAGCATCTCCTGCGCGCTCGCGGAATCGCGCATCTGGATCTCACCGCCCAAGTCGAACCACTGCACGACCTGGTTCATGTTGCTGTTGCCGTGAAAATACTTGTCGTAGGTGCGGGCGACCGCCGCGCGAATGATCTCGCGCACCACATTGTCTGCGCCCTTCAGTTCGCCTTCGTATTCCAATTCCAGCTTGCCGGTCATGGCGGGCAGGGCGGCGTAAATGTCGCCGATCCGCGGGACCACCAGCTTCTCGCCCGAGCGAATTGCGCGCCGCTCGGCATTGGAGATGACGTTTTCCGTGGCGCTGATCGGCAAACGCTGACTTACTCCCGAGCGCTTGTCTATGCGCTTGTCCTCGCGAGCGACGAACGCGATCTGCTCGATCACCTGGCTGACGAACTCGGGGACCTGCAGTTGCAGGCCGCTGCGCTCCGTCCACGCCTCTTGCGCAGTGATGGCGATGCCTTCTTCAATCGTCGCGGGATAATGCGTGCGAATCTCGGAACCTATGCGGTCCTTCAGCGGCGTAATGATCTTGCCGCGCGCGGTGTAATCCTCGGGGTTGGCGCTGAAGACCAGGGCGACATCGAGCGGCATGCGCACCGGGTAGCCCTTAATCTGCACATCACCTTCCTGCATGATGTTGAACAGGCCCACCTGGATCTTGCCCGCGAGATCGGGGAGTTCATTGATGGCGAAGATGCCGCGATTGGCACGCGGCAAAAGTCCGTAGTGGACGGTGTACTCGCTGCCCAGTTCGTGCCCGCCTTTGGCTGCCTTGATGGGATCGATATCGCCGATCAGGTCCGCGATGGTGACGTCGGGCGTGGCCAGTTTCTCCACGTAGCGATCGTCTCGGGCCAGGTAAGAGATGGGCGCGTCGTCGGGATTGTTAGCCAGCAACTCGCGACAGCGGCGGCAAATCGGTGAGTAGGGATTGTCGTGGATTTCGCAGCCGCTCAGGTAAGGCAAATGGGGATCGAGCAGCGACGCAAGCGCGCGCAGGATGCGGCTCTTCGCCTGTCCGCGCAATCCGAGAAGAATGAAATTATGGCGTGAAAGAACGGCGTTAACGATCTGCGGCACGACTGTATCGTCATAGCCGACGATGCCGGGGAAGATGGGCCCACTACTGCGCAAGCGCGCGATCAGGTTGTCGCGCATTTCGTCCTTGACGCGGCGGCTGCGCACTCGTGGTTCGGAAAACTGCGGGCTGCGGCGAAGTTCACCCAACGTCTGTGGAAGATTGCTCAAGGACTGGATACCTCCCGGGGTTCGGCCCTGCCATTCTTACGCGTCGAACCGGATGATGACGAATGTTCGTATTCTACGCCCTCCTTGCACTACTTCTTATTGATTGGCGATCCGGTTCCTGGGGTGATGGCCACGCCCACGGGGGCAGACTCACCTCCGACCGTGGCAGTCACGGTAACGGTAGCGGTGTCGATCACGAAGACGGAATTGGAACCGAAGCTCGCTGCGTAGGCGTGGCTTCCGTCCGGAGTGATAGCCAAACCCTGAGCGTTGGGCCCAATAGGAACAGCTGCAATCACGGTATTGCTTGCCGTGTCGATCACCGAGACGGAACCGAAGGTTTCTGAAGAATTAGTCACATAAACGCGGTGTCCGTCGGGGGTGACGGCGGCTGCGACAGGCTGGAACACATTCCCGATCGTAGCAATTACGGTGTTGGTCGCCGTGTCGATAACCGAGACTGAATTGGAGTAGATATTCGCCACGTAGGCCCGAGAGCCATCCGGGGTGATCGCTACTCCATTGGGCCTGCTCCCAACGCCGACGGTGGCAACCACCGTGTTGCTCGCTGTGTCGATCACCGAGACTGAGTTGGAGGTGTCATTCGCCACGTAGGCACGAGAGCCATCAGGGGTGATCGCTACTGCAACGGGCCCGACCCCGACCCCGATGGTGGCAACCACCGTGTTGCTCGACGTGTCGATCACCGAGACGGAGTTCGAGAAGGTATTCGCCACATAGGCGCGAGAGCCATCCGGGGTTATTGCCAATCCCTGGGGAACGGACCCAACGCCGACGGTGGCAACCACCGTGTTGCTCGCCGTGTTGATTACCGAGACGGAATTGGAGTTGGAATTCGCTACATAGGCACGAGAGCCGTCTGGGGTGATCCCTACTCCGATAGGCCTGCCGCCGACCCCAACGGTGGCGACCACTGAATTGCTCGCCGTGTCGATCACCGAGACGGAGCTCGGACTCGGAATTCGTCACGTAGGCAAAGGGCTGAGCCGCGGTCGGAGGACAAATGCGCACAGGGAGTGACAGGCCTGGTAATCGTTGCATTAAAGCCGGTCGAGTCGTCGGAAGTTGCCGTCCTTATTGACGCCGAAGGAGATGACATCGCCAGCGTTCAGGAAAAGCTTCGAGAAATAGAAATCCTCCCGGCCACCGACCTTATCGGGATGCTGCGCCGGCGGGCCCAGGAGTTCCCGCTGTAAAGCAGCGTGCCATTCTCGAAATACCAATCCGATGATGCCCGTGGGATCGGTGTCGAGTATCTCGAAAAATCCGGAGATCTTGTAATACCCCGCGACTGGGGCCGTCCATCGCACGATTGTGTCCTGACCGTCATTTGGCCCCGGGTGGACAAGCAGAACGTCCGGTGGGATGAGTTCCTGGCCATCATTAAGCCAGTTCCCTGTAGTATTGAAACCCACCAGTGGCGTCGTTACCAAGATCTTCGCAGTCCAACAAACAAAGCCCTTTGTGAACTCCGCGCAATCGGGGTTGTAGATGGGATCCAGCGTGAACGATGTTCCGGTAATACCGTATCCGTAGCTCCAGGCACCGTTGGGGTTGGACTCGGCAAAATCCTTCGTGGCATCCCAGGTTGGCCCCGTCGCCCTCGTCTGTGTAATGCTCACATAGGACAGAAACGCCGTGTGGTCGCCGTAATTGATTCCCCTGAACTCCAGCGTGTGGGTGCCCCCGGTGCTCACCGTGAACGAGACGCTCCTCAGCGTGAACGGAGTGTAACTGGTCAAAGTCCAGGTACCAATTACGTTGCCATCAATCAACGCCTCGACTGTCTGGTTACCGTCGAACTGTCCGCTGCTGTATCGCGAGCCGAGGTAGAAGCTGAGCGTGTAGCTTCCGGCCGTAAAGCCTCCAACCTCCTGCGACACAAACGCGTTCTGGCCTGCCGATGCTCCTTGCAGGAAGACTGCTTGGGTGAAGGGCAGTCCGGTGAAGGGCGGCGGGAGGAATGAAGTGCCTGGACCGGTGAGGCCACCACTGACACTCAAGATCCAACCGAAGCCGGGAGTCGAGTTGTAGTCCTGGTGCGGGGCGGGCGGCGCCGTGCAGCCAGTAGTCCCCTGGTAAGCGTAGTCACTACCACACACAATAGGCACGGTCCCGAAGTCGAAATTGACGATGGTAGGATCCGCGGATGCGAGCAGGGGCATCGCCACGATTATTGAAAGAAGAAAGCAACGCAAGCGAGACATGTCTCACCTCCAAGAGAATTGATCTGGTAGGTTCGCGAAGAGAAAGTTCGAAGGTCTTGTCCTCGCCGTGTGGACGCGATGGGAGTGGGTGGGAAAAAGGCCGGGACTTCTCTCCCGCGCTAACGAGGCAAGCTTCGCCTTCGCGGCAAACATTTGTCAGTGATATCTAGCACCCTCGCGAGTGACACTGGGCTGGGAGGAGTTGCGCGCCGGTCCCAGGAGCGTCGGAATTACTGCACGACAGCAAAGAGAAAGGCTGGCACCCACTTCGAAGATGCCGGCCCTCGTGATCCGCAGAATTTCAGTGATCTTGAATCTACCGGCACACGGCACAAGGCGAAACAGGCGTGAACTCGTACACGACGCCGTTCCCGTATGCACCGCCTCCATAGGTTGTGCCAAAGAGGTGGCCAGCAGAGTCCTGGGTCAGGCCTAGCGGACCTGCTCCGTCACTGCCGCCGGTGAAGTTGTGGAGCACACTGAACCTCCAGCTTCCGTCTGAGTTAGGTGACACCTTGAAAAGGGTGCCGTAACCATAAGGCCCGGCGTTAGCGGTGGTGCCATAAAGATTGCCAGACGCACCGCGGACCATCCGGAAACTTGGATTGCCGCCGTCGCTGGGACCGTTGAAATCATGCAGCACCTGGTACGCCCAACTGTCATCCTCGCCGGGCGCGAGCTTGTAGAGGACACCAGTCGAATACCGTCCACCAGCTTGGGTCAGGCCGTACAGATTACCCGCTTGGTCGAAGATCAACTCGGATACAGAGGGATCAGAGCCGTCGCTACCGACGAACTGGTGAATTACTTGGAAGGCCCAAGCGCCGTCCGAACTGGGCGTCAGCTTGAAGACTGTGCCGCACTCCTGGGGCGGATTGGTGCACCCTCCGACGGTGTTGCGCGTTGTGCCATAGAGGTTGCCGGCCGTGTCGGGGATCAGGCCGACCCACGAGCTGCAGGCGGGATCGTCGTCGAACTGGTGAATCACGCTGTAGGTCCATTCGTTTCCGGAGCCGGGCGTTAGTTTGTAGATCGTGCCACACCCATAAGCGCCGCCGTATGCGGCGGTACCGTAGAGATTACCTGCCGCATCGAACCATGGGACGGTTCGTGGTTGGAGTCCATCTTCTCCACCGGTGAACTGATGCGGCACACTTTCGGTCCAGGTGCCGTCCGGGTTCGGGGCCAGCTTGAAGACCGTGCCTTGTCCATACTGGCCGGCAAATACTGTGACGCCGTAGAGATTCCCGGCAGCATCGAAGGCCAGCCTGCCCCAGTCGGTATAGCCACCGTCAGCGCCGCCCGTGAAGCTATAAAGTACGGTCTGCTTCCAGGTTCCGTCGCCGTTCGGGCTCAGCTCGTAGACGGTGCCCGCTCCGTAAACACCGCCATCAGAATGTTGTGCCATAAAGATTGCCAGCTTGATCGAAGATTAGGCTTGGTGGGGCTGTCCTCCGTCGGCTCCGCCCGTGAACGAATACAGCACCTCGGGGTTCTGTGCCATGACGATCATCGTCGACGAGATCAGGAGGGCGACAACGCTGAACACGCGGAATGGGAGAGTAAATTTGCGGGTCATGATGACCTCCTTCACTCAGAACAAAGTGCGCAACGAGGGGCATTGGGGGGCGTGACGATGGTTGCGTTAAAGCCAGTCCCGTCGTAATAGAAGGTACCGTCCGCATTAAGGCCGAACGAGATGACATCACCCGCGTTCAATGAAAGTTGGGAAAGGTAGAAATTCGCCCGGCCACCGATTTGATCCGGATACTGCGCAGGCGGCCCCAGGAGTTCTGCCCTGAAAAGCAGCGTGCCGTTGCGGTATACCGACCCAATAATTCCTGAGGGGCTGGTGTCGAGTATCTCGAAGAATCCGGAGATCCGATAATTCGCGGTAATAGGTGCCGTCCATTGCACGATGGAATCGCCAGGGTCCCAATCGGGTGCGGGATGAAGAACAAGAGCGTCTGGAGTGACGATATCCGTCAACCAGTAAATCCAGTGTCCGGTCGTATTAAAGCCTACGACTGGCAGGTGGGGGACCACGTCCGCAGTCCAACAAATGAAGCCGCTTACGGGCCCGCAATCGGAGTAGTAAAAGGGATTCAGGGTGAACGATGTTCCCGTAACGCCCCATCCGTAACTCCAGGCGCCGTTGGGGTTGGACGCTGCAAAATCCCTCGTAGCATCCCAGGTTTGAGCAACGCATGCGGTCGTCGCGATTCCTAACACCATTAAGAGAATGGGAATGTATTTGCGAAAACTCATTTGAATACCTCCTTGATAGCCGAGCAGTCGCTGGCTCAATTTGCGATCTTTTGTCGACGGACCCTGGGAAGGAGGAAGCTCGAGGGTCTTGTTCTCGCCGTATGGACGCGATGGGAGTGGGTGGGAAAAAGGCCGGGACTTCTCTCCCGCGCTAACCTGGCAAGCTTCGGCTTCGCGGTAAACATTTGTCAGTGATGTCTAGCACCTTCGCGAGTGACGGCCAGACGTTACCGTTTTACTCTTTGGCCACCCGGCTCCTGCTCCGCCTGGGCAGGAGCAACGGCGGCAAGCGCTTCCCTTCCGCTGGGGATCGGCTGATTTCCCAGCCAGTACCTTGCTTTTCAATAACATAAGCCTGTGATTCGGGTCGCCATTCAATGTGCGATAGTCCCGCTGAACCGCTAATTCTGCCCACTTGCTCTATCTTGGTTGGCCCTTTTGGTTGCCGTCGTTAACCTAGTAAACGAGTACTAGTGTGGCACTTGGCCCTGCAGCAAGTGGGCCATCCTCATTCATTTACTTTGAGTACGAGAGGCGTAAATGCACAAGCCGGTTAAGTATGTTGAGAAAGCCGTTACCGTTGCCGCCAAAGGCGCATGGGCTGTCTTCGACAAATTCAATAGCATCAATCCCAATCCTTCGTTTACGCCCAAGTGGTCCGATAAACCACTGCTGAAGTCATACCAGAAATCCAAGCCTCCGCTCGGCTGGCCGCGTGCCACCGATTCGCTATGCCCCAAGTGCGTCCCTGAAATCCGTCAGGAGATCATCGACGGCAAGTTGCCCCTCGAAGTTTTGATGAACGAGAAGGCCGGCGAGATCAAGGCGCAGATCATCGAGCGCGATGGCAAGATCCTGATGGTTAAGGACTGCCCCATTCACGGCCACTTCGAAGACGTGATGGCCATGGACACCGCGTTCTTCAAGCATCTTGAGGAAGTTTTCCCCGGCCGCGACATCCGCGCCCACAATGACGAGAAACTGCATCACCACGGCAGCAGCACGGTGCTGCATGGCCGCGGATCGGTGCTGACCATCGACCTGACCAATCGCTGCAACATGATGTGCGATCCCTGCTTCATGGATGCCAACCAGGTTGGCTTCGTCCATGAGTTGACCTGGGACGAGATCAAGACCATGCTCGACAACGCCATCACCATCAAGCCGCGCCGTCAGATGTCGGTGCAGTTCTCCGGTGGCGAGCCGACCCTGTCGCCCTACTTCCTTGACGCTGTCGCTTATGCACGCAAGGTGGGCTACAACAGCGTTCAAGCCGCGACCAACGGCATCGAGTTCGCGAAGAGCTTTGAGTTCGCCAAGCAAGCCGCTGAAGCGGGCCTGCGCTATGCGTACTTACAGTTCGACGGCATCGGCAACGCTGCCAACTCGCACCGCCTGGTCGGCAATCTGTTTGACGTGAAGTTGCAGGCCATCGAGAACCTGCACAAAGCCGGCGTCGAGATTGTGCCTGTGGTCACCATCGTCAACGATCTGAACAACGAGCAGGTCGGCCGCATCATTCAGTTCGCTCTCGACAATCCCAAGCGCATCTCGTTCCTCTCGTTCCAGCCGGTATCGTTCACCGGACGCGACGAAGCCATCACCGACGAGCGCCGTCAGGCGCAGCGCTACACGCTTTCTCATCTTGCGCACGATGTGAAGGGCCAAACCGGACTGGGCGAGCCCGTCCGCGACTGGTTCCCCATCTCCTTCATGAGCACCTTCTCCGATTGGGCCGACCTGGTTCACGGACCCGACAAGGATTGGGGTTCGCTGAGCTGCGGATGCCACCCGAATTGCGGCGTGGGTATGGCCGTCATGATCGACAAAGAAACCAAGGAAGCGGTTCCGGTGACGGCGTTCCTCAACGGCGACACCATCGCGAAAGACATTGCGAAGGTAAACGACGCGGCACGCGGCAAGTGGATGTCCATCGCGGGCATGACCCTGGCCCTGCTGAAGAACTACGATCCTTTCAAGTCGCCCAAGCACTTTAAGTTCACCGACCTGCTGAAAAAGTTCGACAAGACCTTCGGCGCGACCGGCAAGGACTACGGCAAGGTCAGCGGTGACCGCACCGAGACCGACATTGAGCGCCGCCGTCGCGATCGTTGGAACTTCCTGTTCATCGCCGGAATGTGGTTCCAGGACCTGTTCAACTACGACTTCCGCCGCACCGAGCAGTGCATCATTCCTTATGCCACACAGGAAGGCGAGATCAGCTTCTGCGCCTACAACACCGGCGTGGGCTGGCGCAATATCGTCGAGAAGATGCACATGACCGCGACTCTTACAAAGTGGTACGAGGAGCACGGGCGTCACGAGATCTTCGCCGGTGGCAAGAAGGTCGGCCTGGAAACCACGGAGCACACGCTCAAACTGGTCGACGAACACGTCCACGCGGAAGCCAACCACACGCTCGACGATCTGGGCATCGCCAAGAACGCTCGTCAGGAGAAGTTCAAGGCCCGCGACGAGCGCGTGAAGGCAGAAGCCGAAAAGGCGCGTATGCTGGCGCTCTACAAGGAACACGTTCTCGGCGAGAAGCCGGTGGTCAACGACGGCTTCATTCCGCTCGGCAACATCGGCGGCATCAAGCCCGCCGAGCCGGCAGTGGAAGAGCGGGAAGTGATGTACGGAGACTAGTTTCTATGGGTAGAGCTGGCCTTTAGGCCAGCGTCCCAGCCGAAAAACACTCCGGGGCTTTAGCCCCGGAAACCGGTCGCGTAAGCGGCCGGTTTTGTTTTGGCGTAACCACTGAAACTGTTGAGCACTGTCGCAAGTACGCGTTATAGTTCCTTGCGGCCAATCAGGCTCGACGGTCGGAGAGACCATGCGAAGGCGCGCTGCGTTTACGATCGTGCAAAACGAGCCGGTCTTCCTACCCCTCTGGTTGCAATACTATGGCCGTTACTTCGACAGGTCCGACCTCTACGTTCTTGATCACGGCACCACCGACGCGAGCACCAATGAGATAAATTCGTCCTGCAATGTTTTGCGGGTGCATCGGGAAAAGAGCTTCGATCATGCATGGTTACGCAACACGGTGGCCACCTTCCAGGCTTTTCTGCTCCAGTCCTACGAGAGAGTTCTCTTCGCCGAGGCCGACGAGTTTATTGTTGCCGATCCTTGCTCCTATTCAGGTCTTGACGACTATGTCGAGCGCTTGCGCCATCCGGTGGCTCGTTGCACCGGCTTCAATGTCGTGCACTATCCTGACGAAGAGCCCGCCCTGCATTTTGACCAGCCCGTTCTGGCGCAGCGCAAGTATTGGCATGCCTCAGGCTTGTACTGCAAATCTCTAGTTTCGTCCGTCCCGTTGTCGTGGTCTCTGGGCTTTCATGGTCGAGGCCGCCGTTGCGGATGCTCAGCCCGATCCCAATCTCCTGCTTGTGCATCTGCACCGGATCGACTATGACCTTTGCCTGGCTCGTCATCGCGCAACGGCAGCGCGGAACTGGAGTGAGTACGACGTGCAGGCCCGCTACGGCTGGCAGAACCGTGTGGTCGAAGCCGAAGCGTTCCACACGTGGTTCTTTCGAGGCTTCGACGACGGCCAGCGCGAACTCATTCCCGAGAAGCTGAAGAAACTCCTATAGCTATGTCTCAGTAAGCTATTTCCCTTTGAACTGTGCCGGCCGCTTCTCCAGGAAGGCGCGCGTGCCTTCGTTCTTGTCCTCGGTGGCGCAGCAGACGGCGAACAACGTGGCCTCGAGAAAGAGTCCATCGGCCAATGTGAGATCGAAGCCACGATTCACTGCCTCCATGGCGTACTGAATGGCAAGCGGTGCGTTGGCGATGATCTTGGCGGCGATCGCCTCGGCGCGCGCGATTAGCTCAGCCTGTGGCACGACCTCGTTCACCAGGCCAATGCGATAGGCCTCCTGCGCCGTAATCATCTCGCCGGTCAGGATCTGCTGCATCGCGAGGCCCTTGCCCACCAGCCGTGACAGTCGCTGGGTGCCGCCGTAGCCGGGAAGTAATCCGAGCTTGACCTCGGGCTGGCCGAGCTTGGCGTTGTCGCTTGCCAGACGCATCGTGCAAGCCATCGCCAGTTCGCAACCGCCGCCGAGGGCGAAGCCATTGATGCAGGCAATCACCGGCTTGCCGAGATTTTCGATGGCATCCACAATTGCCTGCCCGCGGTGAGTGTATTCCTTGGCTGACACTGGCGTCTGCTGCGACAGCTCGCCAATATCAGCTCCCGCGACGAATGCCTTCTCGCCTGCGCCGGTGAGGATTACCACGCGAACATCGGCGTCCTCCTTAACCGACGCGAAGGCCTCTTTGAGCTCCTGCATAGTGGCCATGTTGAGCGCGTTGAGCACCTTTGGCCGGTCGATGGTGATGTAGGCAATCTGATTTTTCTTTTCGAACTTAATGTTTTGAAAGTCGGTCATTGTCTTTTGATTTCCTATCTTCCTCTACTTGGCTTTGAGTGGCGAATGCACTCGGGAAAACATCGGAGGGACATCCGTTCGAAAAGGGGTGTCATCACCGTGGACTTGCGGAACATCGTTCGCACCGTTGGAACTGTTTAGCGCCAAACTATCAGCTACTGCCGTGCCATCTCGAGCTAAGTTGCTTTGTATCAGGGCACGTCTTCACAGGTTGCTGAAAAACTCCATCCTGACAACAGCCCGGGCAGTGCGGGCCTTCAGGCCCGCGTTCAATTAGTTTTGTGAAGAGGGCTTTAGCCCCGGCGGTACCTCGTCCAAAGCCGCTAATAGAGCCGCTTCTAAACGTCCCCAGGACTAAAGGCCGCTTCACTGTACTCGCTTGACGCGGCGCTGAAGCGCCGCACTACCCGAAATCGCTCCTGAGAGGCCTTTTGCAGCAGCCTGTAAAGGTCGTGCCCTGATACGAACCAATGCGATGGACATTCACACAAACTTTCCCGGCACCGGGTTCTTTGGATCGGCGTAATCATAGAAGCCCCTGCCTGACTTTCGCCCGTACCATCCCGCCAGCACCAGTCTCCTCAGCAGCGGAGGGGAAGCAAAGCGCGGCTCCTTGAACTCGTCAAACATTACATGCGTGATGTAGTACGTGGTGTCGAGGCCGACGAAGTCCAGCAGGGTAAACGGTCCCATCGGATATCCGCAACCCAGCTTCATGGCTTCGTCGATGTCTGTGATCGATCCAACGCCCTCTTCGTAAGCGCGAATTGCGTCGAGCAAATACGGCACCAGCAGCCGGTTCACGATGAAGCCGGTTTTATCGCTGGTGCGCACCGGCACCTTGCCCAGCTTTACTGCGAAGTCATAAGCCGTGTCGTACACCTCGGGCGCGGTGGCGATGGTCTTTACCACCTCCACCATCTTCATCATCGGGACGGGATTAAAGAAGTGCAGGCCGATGAAGCGCTCCGGACGCTTGGTCGCGGTCATCAACTCGGTCACCGAAATGGACGACGTGTTAGTCGCGAAGATCGCATCTTTCTTGACGATCGCGTCGAGCTGCGCGTACGTCTTGCGCTTCTCTTCAACGTTTTCGATGATGGCCTCGATGACAATGTCGCAGTCCGCGAGGTCTTGCTTCTTGGTCGTGCCCTTCAGGCGTGACTGTGTGGCGCTCTTTTGTTCGGCAGTCAAGCCACCCTTGTCCGGGCCGCGCTCCACCAGTCGCGACAGCGACTTCTCAATGCCGGCAAAGCCCTTGTCGAGAAACTTCTGGTCCTGTTCGAGCACCACCACATCGAAACCCGCGGTGGCCGCTACTTGCGCGATGCCCGAACCCATCAACCCACAACCGAGTACTCCAACCTTCTTGATATCCATAATTTCGTTTTCCCTTTGTACGAAAATGATTCTTCCAGGTACTCGAAGCCAATACCAACAACTGTCATCCTGAGCGAAGCGAAGGACCCCTAGAGCGGCGGGATTTCAATCTTAGCTGCACGGTTTGCGAACAATTGGAGGATACCGGCGGTCATAGGGGTCCCTCGTCTCCTCGCTTCGCTCGTCGCTCAGGATGACAAACTTGTTCCCTTCGGCGCCCCACCCGCTTCCGTGATCCTGGTGTTTTGCAGATTTACAATCTGCCATTTGTCGTCGTGTTTCTCCGCAACCATCGTGGGCCGCGCCTCCAGTTCGCTAAGAGCGGCGCCCTCACGAAACTGCAGAAACTGGCGAAGAAAAACCATCGCGACATCGGGCCGGACAAACTTGATCTTCTCGACGCTGTACCTTACCGTGCTGCCCTTGTAGATCGTCCCAAAAATCATGCGATGGCCAGTTTCGATCGCCGCGCGCCCGGTGTAGTATCCGCCCAGAATGTGGATGAAGTCAGCGTCCTCGGCAAAGAGCGCGGCGAACCCGGCGCCATCGGCCGCATTCCACGCGGCCTCCAACTGATAGACGATCCCGTGCAGCGCTTTTTCGTCGTTGGTCATTCGCTGGGTTTCGCTTGCGCTGTCGTGTCCTTGGGAAGCACCTCTTGCAAGGCCTTGGCCAATCCTTTGATGGGATGCTGGTCCGCAATCGGGTCCTTCCCTGCCGGCGCGCCCTCCGGCGTGACCACGGTGTTCTGGAAGGCCACGATCTTCCATGTACCATCCTGCCGCTGCACTACCATCGTGGGGCGGGCATTCAGCTGAGGGGGCAATCCCGGCGTCGTCAGCTTGAGAGTCGCAAACACAAAGACGATCGCAACCTGGTCGCCCACGAACCGCACCTTCTCCACCACGAACTTGTTGGTGCTTCCTTTGTAGATCGTGTCGAAGATGGTGCGATGTCCGCGCTCGATGCTGATGCGCCCGATGAAGTGTCCCCCAAGAATGTGCACGAAGTCAGCGTCCTCGACAAAGAGATCGGCCCAGGCGACGCTGTCCCCGCGGTTCCAAGCCGACTCGAGTTGTTCGACGATTCCGTACAGGTCATGTTCTTGGTTCGCCAATTCCTGCTCCTTTGACCAAGCGCACCGCTGTCCCTCTCTGTTAGCGCTGCAAATTTTCCACGATTACCGCGATGCCCTGCCCGCCGCCAATGCATGCCGTCGACAATCCATACTTGCCTTTCCGGCGGCGCAGCTCGTTCATCAGTGTGATCAGCAGCCGCGTTCCGGTCGCTCCCAGCGGATGCCCGAGCGCGATCGCGCCTCCATTTACGTTGACTTTGTCTGGATCGAGCCCCAGTTCCTTCTCAACCGCAAGACATTGCGCCGCGAATGCTTCGTTCACCTCGATCAGATCGATGTCCTCGAGCTTCAGTCCGGCCTTCTTCAGCGCGATTCGAGTAGCCGGCACCGGCCCCGCCCCCATGATCTTGGGATCGACTCCAACGATTCCCCAACTCACGATGCGCGCCGCCGGCTTCAGATTTCGTCTCTCGGCTTCGTCGAGCGGCATCACCACTACCGCAGCGCCGCCGTCTACGATTCCACTGGCATTGCCGGCAGTGACCGATCCGTTCTTGCCAAACGCCGGCTTCAGTTTCGCCAGGCTTTCCATCGTGGTTTCTGGACGCCGATGATCATCCTCGGTGAACATCTCTCCCGTCGGCTCGCCTTTGCGATTACGCAGCGCGACCGGCGTAATTTCTTCCTGCAGGCGCCCAGCCTGGTATGCGGCATCGGCAAGTTTCTGAGAGCGCATCGCAAATTCGTCCTGCATTTCACGCGTAACGCCCTGCTGCCCCGCATAAAGTTCGGCAGTGTTGGCCATGTACAGCCCGCAATAGCTGTCGAGCAGAGCCACCATCAGCGAATCCTCGAGCTTGCCCTCTCCCAGGCCGACGCCCCAACGCATGCCCCTAATCACGTGTGGCGCTTGCGACATGGATTCCATGCCGCCCGCCAGCGCGATCTTCGACTCGCCGAGCTGAATCATCTGCGCGGCGCTTACGATCGACTGCATCCCCGAACCGCACAGCCGGTTCACGGTCAGCGCCGGCACCTCGATAGGAACCCCGGCTTTGAGTCCCACGTGGCGCGCACCATAGAGTGCGTCTCCTGAAGTCTGCTGCGCGTTGCCCATCACCACGTGATCGATGTCTGCCGGCTCAACGCCGGAGCGCTTCATAGCTTCGGTGGCGGCGATGGCGCCCAGGTCCATGGCAGTGAAGTCTCGCAGCTTGCCACAGTAGCGGCCCATGGGCGTGCGAGCCCCGTTGACGATTGCAATATCCGTTGTGTTCGACATGAAATTTGCCTGCAAGTTCGGCTAGAGCCCACTTCAGCGCAGCGTTCTCGTAAACCCGTTAGGGGAGCCCGACGGCAGTCTGGCGGTACCGGGAAGCAGGGCGAATCTTTAAGTTTATCAGCCGCTGGAGAGGGGCGGCAAACGCGTCGAAACTGTCGTCACCCTCGAAGGATGGTGACGATGAGTCAGAAAGAGTTCCAACGGGTGAAGGTGATCGAGAATGCAGCAGGCGGGCGGCTGAGCGTACGCGAAGCCGCCCGTCTGCTGCAACTGAGTGACACGGCAGGTGCAGCGGCTCAAGCAGCGCTATCGGCCCGATTCCATCGCCTGGGTGCAGCACGGCAATCGCGGTCGCTCCATGCCTTGGGCCGTTTCCCTTCCCCAGCAGCAGTTGATCTCTGAGCTTGGCCCGCGGCAAGTATCAGGGCTTCAACGATTCCCACCTCACCGAAAAACTTCGGGCCGAGGAGAACCTCTCGATCAGCCGCGAAACCGTGCGCCGCATCCTGCGCGCCGCCAAGCTGGCCTCTCCGCAGAAGCGCCGGCCTCGCCAATACCGCTCCCGCCGCTCGCCCCGCCCACGTTTCGGCATGATGGCGCTCACCGATGCCAGCCGTCATGACTGGCTCGAAGGCCGCGGCCCCCAGCTCACCCTCATCGGCTTTCAGGATGACGCCACCAGCCAGATCCTCGCCGCCCACTTCCAACTCGAACCCGAAAATACCGTCGGCTATCTCCGCGCCCTGCACACCATGATCACCTCGCACGGCGTTCCGCTCAGCCTCTATCGCGACCGCCACAGCATCTTCCAGCGCAACGATGCCCACTGGACCCTGGCCGAACAGCTCGCCGGTAAACAATCTCCTACCCAACTGGGACGCGCTCTCGAAGCGAACTCGGCATCCAGCAAATCCCCGCTTACTCGCCCCAAGCCAAGGGCCGCATCGAGCGCGCCTGGCGCACCTGCCAGGACCGTCTGGTCAGCGAACTCCGTCTCGCTCGCGCCACCACTTTGGCAGAAGCTAATGCCGTGCTCGATCGCTTCTGCGCCGACTACAACCAGCGCTTTGCCCGCCCCGCCGCCGACGCCACCCGCGACTTTCGCTCCCTGCCGCGCCGCTTCGATCTGGCCCGCTGCCTCAGCTTGCGCTACCAGCGCGTGGTCGCTGCCGACCACGTCATTACTCTGGGCGCGCATTCCATCGCTCTGCCGCCCTTGCCCGCCCATCGCGGCTACGCCGGACAAACCGTAGAACTTTCCCATCAGCTCGATGGCACCCTGCGCGTCTATCGCGGGACCTTCTGCTGTTGGCCCAGTCCCTGCCGCTGCAAGAATACTCGGAGCGCCGTCCGGCTCCTCGCACCTCGCCGCAGAAACCAAAACCCAAGATGCCCCGCATCTACAACCTCTCCGGCCGCCCGGCTTTAGCGGCCGTTACTTAAATCACTGGGGGTGACAGAGTCTCGTTGCAGTTACTACGACATTTTCTCGTTGCAACTACACGCTCGAACGTCGGGCGGTGTCTCAGGTTGAAATCTGAGAAGAGGATTTGACGGTAGAGCGGGCCTTCAGGCCCGCCCCCGAACGTCGTGAAAAATCCGAGTGCCTTTAGGCACGCCACAAACTACGCTCGCCGTGCCTGAAGCGGCTGAAAAAAATCAGAGCATGACTCGCGAAGTGTACTTTTGGTGGGAGCCCCCGCATTCATGCGGGGGAGGAGCGCTTCAGCGCTCCGGAAATTGTTCGACTTTGATCGTGCGCTTTTGGCGCCGGGATTGCGAAATGCCGCGGCTAAAGCCGGCTCTTGACATTGCACGCTTGTTCGCTGGACTGAAGTCCAGCTCCCCCTGCTGAAGCAAGGGGCTCCCACCAAAGTTCCCGGAGCTTTTCAGCGGCCCATAAAGGCACTCGGATTCTCACTACGTTCGGAGTGGTACTGAACGCCCGCTCTACCTTGAAATCGTCTCCCCAGTTTTCCAACCGAGACACTACCTTGCCAGAGCGGTGATTTGTATCTGGGCATGACATCAGCCATGCCGAAAGAGCCGGAGTGGAAGAAGGGGCCTTGTCCGTTCTCGGACAAACAATCCTGAATTCGGACGCTCCCCCTTCCCCTCCCGTTGCTCGCCTGGGCCTATCCCTGTTATTTCCCGATACTTGTCCGCCTGCACATGTGGCCACTGGAGTGTAACTGCACAGCCTAAGCCGAACTTTCTTCGGGGAGAAGTTGGACGCACAAGGTGTTGGGGCCCGCGTACGCATCGCGGTCGGAGGACCTTACCGTCGGGAATGAGGAAAGGTACAAACATGGCAAAGATTGAGCGCATTCGTCAGGAAGTACCTGCTACCTTTGGACAAAAAGATCTGGCCCAGAAGGCCGAACAAGGCTGGAAAATGGTGGCGGTCGAGTGGGAGCGCGAAGTCCCTGAAGATCAGGCTGCCGCTCACGCCGCGCAGGAGGTCCCGTTTGGTCTGCAGGTGGCACCCGATCCTCCGCACCTGGAGGAGAACCCGACCGAGCGTGAAATCCTTTTCCTGATGATGGAGCTGACCATTCAGGATGGACCCTACTCCGTCATTGCAGAAGAACTGAACCGGCGAGGTTATCGGACCCGTCAGGGCATGCAATGGACGCCGATCTCGGTATTCCAGATGTTGCCGCGCCTGATCGAGGTGGGACCAAGAATTTTCGCGACCGACGAATGGCAGCAGCGCAGGGCTCGCTTGGCGAAGATCGCGTCGCGATAGGCGGTCGGGCCCGCGTCCGGCCTAGTGGATGCTTTCGCTCAGCGGCTCACCCCAGGATTCCCGCCAGATGCCGAAGGTCTCCTCGCAAGCATCGCAGTACCACTCCGGGCTGTCAGGGCGAATGCAACATCCGCCGAGCACGTAGCCGTCCGCCGCCAGGTCTAGCGGTCTGCTCGACGGCAGTTGCCCGTAGGCAATTTTCTTGACGTCCTCCTTGCTATTGCATCGGGGACAGATTGGGACTCCGCGAGGTTTCATGGCTCAATAATTCTACTGCCGGCGGAAGCCGTCAAGCTACGCTTGTCCGTCTTCCCAGTGATAGTGCGCGGCAAACTGTCCACAAAAGTGAACGAGCGGGGGACCTTATAGGGCTCCAGCGATTCGCGGCAGGCCGTCCGCAGCCTGCTTTCGTCGAGGGCGCTTCCGTCTTTCTTCTGCACAAAGGCGTGCAGGCGAGCTCCATGTTTCTGGTCGGGGAACGCCACGACTGCGACCTCTTCCACACCCGCAATT
Organism: uncultured Acidobacteriaceae bacterium; assembly: GCA_963840905.1. Taxonomy (GTDB): domain Bacteria; phylum Acidobacteriota; class Terriglobia; order Terriglobales; family Acidobacteriaceae; genus Bog-257. The sequence goes on along the minus strand of CAWJAO010000012.1, from coordinate 251,069 downwards.
TTCTCTAACGCGTTCTCCACCTCGGCGGGATACACCTTTTCGCCACCGATCTTCACCATTTCGTCGGAGCGTCCGGACAAATAGAGGTAGCCTTCGGCATCGAAGAAACCTTTGTCCCCGGTATGCAGGACACGATCGCGGATCTTGCGCGCCGTCGCTTCCGCGTCGTTCAAATATCCCAGCATCACACTTGGACCTTCCACGCAAACTTCACCAATCTCGCCTACCGGACAGACGATGTCATCGTCACTGCGAATCGTCACCTTCAGGTTGGGCAGCGGACGCCCAACGCTCGCCGGCCGGTTCGACGTGGGAACATTCAGCGAGATCACCGGGGCGACCTCCGTGGCTCCATAGCCCGGAAGAATCGGGTGCCCGAAGCGCTCCGTGAACTCGCGCTCGGTAGTCTCGGGCAGGCGTTCCGCCCCGGCAATGCATAGCCATAACGAACTGGCATCACACGTTGTGGGATCAATTGCCAGCAAGCGGTACTGGCTGGGCACCGCGACCAGGCAAGTTACGCGGTGACGCTCGATCGCGCTCAGCACCGAGCGCGGCATAAACCGCTCCAGGACCACAACGGTTGAGCCCGTCATGAGCGGCAACAGGTTGGTCACGGTCAAACCGTAGGCGTGAAAGAGCGGAAGAATGGCCAGCATCACCTGACGATCGTCGAAACCGGTGGCGTCCTTGCAGCCTTCAGCGTTCGAGATGATGTTCTCTTCGCTCAAGGCGACAGCCTTCGGGCGACCGGTCGTGCCCGAGGTGTAGAGCAGTACAGCCGCCTCATGCACGCGCGGTTGCGGTGCAAAGTCCTTCGCCGAAGGGTAGGCGGGATCGATAACCACGTATGGCAACCCGGCTTCCGCCAGACGGGGGACCAAGTCCTCCGACGTGAACAGCGTGGTCAGCTTGGCCTCGGCAAACATGAGCTTCAGCAGCGGAGCAGGAGCCAGAGTAGGCAGCACAGCCACCGTCTTACCAGCCCACAGCGCTCCCAGAACATGTGGCGGAAAGTGAATGGAGTTGGAGAGGAAAATCCCGATATTCTCTCCCGCCGACTGTTGTGCGATGTACGCCGCCGCTGATTGCGTGCGGCGCACAAGTTCAGCGTAGGAGATCTTCTCTTCACCGCCAATCAGCGCGGTGCGGTCCGCATAGCGTTCGGCAGCCGCGCCTACCGCCCCAATAATAGTGCTCGTTTTCATACGTAACCTGGGAAAGGCTTTGGGTACCGACGTTCGGGAGTGTAGCACTTTGGCCGCCCGAAGGCGGTGCCCAGAGGAGGCGAACCAGGCCCAATTTCCAATTTAGGAATTGTCCGTGACGACCGCGCCACTAGAAAAAACGGCGCAGTCATCGACTGCACCGTTTCACAAATCATCACCGCTGGTAAAGCTAGGACATTATCTGTACGAGAGAGCGTGTTCCACCTGGTGGACCAGGGCGCGGGTCCTGGCGCGCATCGCCCGTGCCGCCTGCTGGGACTGCGATACATTTCCCTGGACGTAGGCACTGCCATCTTCCGAGTCCTGCTCTGCGTCGGCGCCGTCATTTCCCGACACGTCGGGGTCCGAAATCTCAGTGGAAACTTCCCAGGCTTGGTCCGCGGCTATTTGCAATCTTGCATTCTGGGCGGCGACGCGTGCTGCAATTTCGGCTGCCCTCGCCTGAATGCGTTGATCTACGTCCCTAGCCGCATTCACTCCCCAGGCAATTGGCACGGCCGAGGCGTTCGCGCTGCTGCGAGCCATCTTCTCGCGCATCTTCAGCGCCTGCCGCTGGGCACGTTCGGTTTCCCGCAGGGCCGTAGCGCGCGCGCACTGGGCGGCTGCGATGTTCTGCCGCGCCACCTGCTCGGCGACCTTCACTTCTGCCATTGCGATCGGCAGATCCATCTCCGCCAGCAACTGCGCTTCTTCCGCGTAGCCCGGACGCAAGTGGGTCTTCACCTTGCCGATCCAACGGGACGCGGCAGAAGCATCAGCATTGCACTTCGCCTGTGCATTCGCTTCCAGGTGCTGACCGTACGACAGCGAAACGCGTTCGAGCGTCCGCAGTCCACGAGAGAACACCGCGAAGGTCGCTATGATCGCCAGGGCCGCCACCAGATATCTGCGCTCCATACAGCCTCCTCGTTACCCCTAAGACGCGAGAGCCACTCGATCGTTAGTATTTTTTTGTCCTAACAATCTGGGTTCGTTAGGTGACGTAAGGTACATTTCAAGTGCCATTGCAGGACTCCCGCAAGTGCTTGCAGCAGCTATGGTTAAGACTAATGGTAGCTTGGTGGGGTGGCTCAAAACGTCCGGAATCAAAATCCCTTGTCCACCAGCGGACAAACGGAAGCGTCAAGAGAATCGCGATCACTGAAGAGCTATCGTTGGAGGTTTTGTCAGCACCAGATTGTGGGATCGCTGGCTCTCTGTGATTCGCCACACAGAGCTAGCGGACTGCCACGCAATAAGAACGTCTGGTCACCCTACTGGGTGTCGCGTGAGGCGCCGCACCAGGCTCTCACCGCCTGGAGATGTTGCTGGCGTGAATACAGGCGGGACCGGCAAGCAGTCGCAGAGTCCTGCATAACGGACAGCTGGCGCCGAAGGGAAACCAGATTGTCACGGTAGCGCGCAAATTCTTCTCGAACGCTTAGCTCCTCGGTGTTCTGCAGGCCATCGTTCAGCAGCACACCCACCGACTGCAATGTCACTTCCACCAGCTGCAGGGCCTCGACCTCGCTGTCGGTGCCCACCACAGCTACATCGGAGAATTGCTGGAGGAAGCCAATAAGGCATGCATTGGCCCTGCGTAACGTTTCCAAGTGGGCTTTAGAATTCAGGCGTTCCATTCGCTGGCGCAACCTCCCTCCTCGGCCGCAGGGTTTGGATTCGTCTTCGGCTGCAGTTGCCTGTCGGCTTGTATCCAGCACTCGCGGACTTCGGACATGAACCGGATCTGTTGCTGCATCAGTTCGGGTGAGTTGCGAAGCTGAGCTTCCAGAAGTTTGCCGCGCACCAGGTTGTAGAACTGCTCGAAGTGCTTTGCCGCGGCTCCGCCACGTTCGAAATCGAGCGTGCCTTGCAGTTGCTGGATCACCAGAAGCGCATGACTGCTGGCGGTGGCCCGCTCCTCAATGTCGCTCTTCTTCATGGCGGTCAGGGCGCGTCCCATGTCCTGGATGGCCGAATCGTAAAGCATGACCACCAATTCAATCGGGGTAGCGCCGCGCGCGGCATTCTCGCGATAGGTCAACTTCGCTTCGAGTGCATTCTTCATGGCGGCTAGGTGCTCTTGCCGCTGGGCAGGCTGGCCAGCTGGGCGGAGAGTTGCTGCATCAGCATTGGATACTGTTCCAGCGCGGCATTGACGGCGCTGTACTGCTGCGTCAATCGCTGCTGCAGCGAGGTCATGCGCGCTTCGAAGTCGTCGATGTCAGCCCCCAGGGACTGGCTGGTTTGCTTCAGACCGTTTACTGCCAGCCCGACTGACCCCTGGGTTGGGTCAATCATCTGCATCATCTGATTGCCGAAGAAGTTGCCAAACCCCTGCGGCGTTAGTGACTGAAAGAAGTTCTGAAAATCCTGATAGTGACTGGCCACTACATCGTTGAAGACGGTGGTGTTCAACTGCAGGGTGCCATCGTCCTGCATCTCGATGCCCAGCGACTGCAGGTTCACGTACTGGCCTGTTCCCTGGACCGAATAAGAAATGGCGCTGAGTAATTGAGTCTGCAGGCCACGCAGCCCGCTGTTGCCGGCCAGCGGTCCCTCCTGGGCACTGGCGTCGACAGTGAATTGGCTGTTGATGTCGTTGACCACCGTGTTGTACGCGGAAATAAAACTGTTGATGGTCTGTGTCGCCTGGGTAGTATCCGCCGCCACACTGATGGTGACTTGCGTATTCGGGGCTGCGCTCGCCAGGTTCAGCGTCACGCCGGGCAAGGCGGTTGTGATCACGTTGCCGGCGCTGTCGATAGGGACGCCATCCACGTTGAGTTCGGCATCCACCCCTGCCGTTCCCTGGGTGAAGTTCACCGCCGTACCGCTCACCGTCAAGTTCCCGGCTGCACCGGAGCTCTTGCTGACCAGCACCAGCCGCGATCCTTGGGCATCGGTGACCACGTTCGCCGTTACGCCGTAAGTGGACGAGTTAATGTAGCCGGCCACCTGCTGCAGCGTGTTGTCCTCTGCGGGGATGACGATCTTGTCGGTGCTCGTGGGATTGTTGGGATCGCCGTAAGCCACATCGATTTCCGACCCGCCAAGCTGCGTCGTGGAGGGCACCACGTCCGAGTAACTGGACGATACCGTGGCCAGCTTGCTCACCACTACCGTGTGGTTTCCGGGGACGGCGCTGAGACTCGCCGTTGCGCTGACGATATCATTGCGGCTTGACGTGGCTGTCTTTCCGGTCAGGCCTCCGTTGACGTCACGCAGGCTGTTGGCGGCCGTATACAACGCCTGCAGATCGCCGCTAAGCACGCCCAGCATGCTGATCTGCTGGTTGACGTCCGACTGTTGCTGCTGCATCTGCACTTCGGGTTGGCGCTCGATCTGCATCAGCCCGGCGACCGTCGCCTGCACATCGATCCCGCTGGTCTTGCCGCTGAATGCATTGTTAATGCTGGAGAGAATGCCTGAGAGGCTGAGTCCGGAGGTACTCACGATTTGGCACGGCTCCTTCCCGCTGATCGTTCCAGGCCGGCGTGCTCCCGCCTGTCAATGACCAGGAGAGAAGGGGAACCCGAAGGTCCCACCTTCTCCCCCGTGCAACCCAGGTTCAAGAAGCGGCGGTTGCGCGCCGTCAGGAGAATGGCCTCGAGGCGGCCACTCGATTACTGGAGCAGCTTGAGCACGGCCTGCTGCATCTGGTTTGCCTGAGCCAGGGACGAAATGCCGGTCTGGTTCAGGATGGAGTACTTGGTCAGGTTGGCAACCTCGGTCGGGATATCGGCAGCCGTGATGTCGTTCTGCGCCGATGTCAGGTTCTGGATCTGGTTGCTGACCACGTTGCTGGCGGCCTGGAGACGGTTGACGCTGGCGCCGATGTTGCCGCGCAGTGCCGAAACCTGGCTGATGGCGTTGTTGATGTCCGCCAGCGCGTTCTTCGCGTTGGCCGCCGTCTGCAGGTTGTCATTGGCCAGGCTGATGCCGTTCATGTTGTTGCTGGAGAATTGACCCAGCGTCACCCCGATGGTGCTGCTGCCGGTCACCGTGGAGTCGCTCAGGTACACGTTCATGGTGCTGGAGTTGGTGCTGTTGGTGAAAGTTTCGCTGGCATCGCCGCCGATTACGAAGCTGCCAGTGGCGGCATCGGCCTGCAGTTGGTTGGCGGCTGAGGTGCCGCGGTTCTCGGCATCGGTCACCACCAGGTGTCCTTGATCGTCCAGGGTGGCCACCAGCCCGGTGCTGGAGCTGTTGATGTCGTTGATTACATCTCCGACGGTCGCGTCGCTGCCTTTGGTGGTGTAAATGGTGGCGCCGCCGGTGGTCTTGATGGCCAGGGTGCCGGACACCGCCGTGGCCAGCCCGGCGGCTGCGTTGGCGGCACTGACCTGGTTGAAGTTGGTGCTGCCGCCGGCGAAGATGGCCGAGCCGTTGTAGGTGGTGTTGCTGCCGATACGATCGATTTCCGCCTTGATCGCCGTAAACTCGGCATCCAGCGCCTGACGCTGCGATCCGTCGTTGATGGTTCCGTTGGCTGACTCTGTAGCCAGGGTGACAGCGCGGTTCAGCAGGGTGGTGACCTGCGACAAGGCGCCATCCGCCACCTGCAACTTGCCGGCTCCCTCGGTGGCGTTGAGGGCTGACTGGGTCAGCGCGGTAACGTTGGCCTGCAAGCCATTGGCGATGGCCAGGCCGGCCGCGTCATCGGCTCCAGAGTTGATTCTCGAACCCGTCGACAAACGGTACAAGGTCTTCTGCAGGCCGGCGCTGGTCACGTTTAACTGGTTCTCTGCAGCCAGCGATGGAATGTTATACAGAATACTGATTGCCATGGGATAGCTCCTCTCTCATGGTTCCACCTTGCCCGAGCTCCACTTGAGTTCGTTGCCCGCAGGTGCGCTGCCGGGGGTTTTAAGACCGGCGGAACCTACTTCGTTTCACCACCCACATCGGCCCGCTGGCAATCCGGCTTTAATCGCGCCTTGAATTCCATCACCTACCACATCCAGCACATTAGGCATTTCTCATCGCAGGCAAGACATGCTTGCCCTCCATAAAGAGGGTGCATCCACGTTTCCAGAAAGGCTTAAGAAGCCGACTACGATTGCCGATGTGTTGGCTGAATTCCTATCGCCCCCGAGGGTCATGCATGATCCAGCTCACCCGTTTGAACAACGCACGCCTGGCCGTTAATTGCGATCTCATCAAGTACGTTGAGGAAGCTCCCGACACGGTGCTCACTTTGGTCAGCGGCGAAAAGCTGGTGGTCCGCGAGACTACGGAGCAAGTCATCGAGCGAGTGCGTCAGTTCCGCCGCTCCATCCTTGCGGGCAACTCCGAGATGCTTCCCAGCGTACCGGCCCCGAAGGGCCACTCGTCCTCCGATAGTCCACCCCAGCCAACTCAGGCGCAGGAGCTCAATCGTGGATAAGAGCAGCGTGGCCGGCCTGATCGTGGGAGTGGGCGGGATCATTGCAGGACTGCTGCTGGAAGGCGGAAAGATCACCCAGATTCTGCAGCCGACCGCCGCCATGATCGTGTTTGGCGGAACGCTCGGCGCGGTCATGCTCCAGTTCCCGCTCCCGGTGGTGGGCTCAGCGTTCCGCCGGCTGGCCAACGTCTTCTTCGAGCGCAAGCTGGATCCGCAGCAGGTAGTACGGCAACTGGTCGTCTTCGCCAACAAGGCCCGGCGCGACGGCATCGTGTCGCTTGATTCCGACCTGGAAGGTATCGACGACCCGTTCCTGCGAAAGTCATTGATGCTGGCTGTAGATGGAACCGAGCCGCAAGAGCTGCGCAAGATGATGCAGCTGGAGATCGACAATCAAGCTGAGTATGAAGACAACATTCCCAAAGTGTTCGAGTCGGCGGGCGGGTTCTCTCCCACCATCGGCATTATCGGCGCGGTGCTGGGACTGATCCAGGTCATGCAGCACCTGGACAACATCGACGAGGTCGGCAAAGGTATCGCGGTAGCATTCGTGGCGACGGTCTATGGAGTGGGCTCAGCCAACCTCTTCTTTCTGCCCAGCTCCGGCAAGCTCCGCATCCGCATACGTGAAGAGCAGGTCGTCCGCGAGATGACCCTCGAAGGAGTGATTTCCATCCTGGAAGGTATGAATCCGCGAATGCTGGAAGCCAAGCTGGTGGGCTTCCTGCAAGATAACCCCGACGCGAAACCGACCGCCGGCAAAACCGCATGAAGCACCAGCGCCGCTCCTCCGATCGCATTAGTCACGAACGCTGGCTCGTGTCCTATGCCGACTTTGTGACCTTGTTATTTGCTTTCTTCGTGGTCATGTATGCCTCAGCCCAGGTGGACCAAAGGAGGGCGGGACGATTGTCCGTCGCCATCGAGTCCGCTTTTCAGCAGCTCGGCATCTTCCAAACCGAAAGCCACAAGCCGGGCAGCGTAGTCCACAAACCTCTCTCCGGCAGTCGCACCCCCGGCGGAGACCCCGCCGTGGAGTTCTCGCGGCTCGCTAGTGAGGGTCTTGGGCTACCTGCCAGTCCTAAGAAGGAAGACTTCACCGCGATTCGTAGCGAGTTGGAGAAAGCGTTGGCTACGGAGATCAAGCGTAACGAAGTTGCTCTTCGCACCGAGCCGGATGGATTGGTGGTAAGTCTGCGCGAGATGGGATTCTTCGACAGCGGCTCGGCCGCGATGAAGCCGGAAGCGGAGGCCGCCTTCGCCCGCGTCGCTCAGATCCTGCAAGAACACGCTTGCGCGGTGCGCATCGAGGGCCACACCGACACTGTTCCCATACACACGTCGCAATTCGCCTCGAATTGGGAGTTGTCCACGGCGCGCGCGACAGAACTGGTGAAGGCGCTGATTGAGAAGCACGGAGTGGCCCCGGAACGGCTCTCGGCCGCCGGCTACGCAGAGTTCCATCCGGTGGCGAGCAACACCTCTCCGAAGAGCCGGCAGCTCAATCGACGAGTGGATGTGGTCATACTGACGGCCCCCAGCCAGACGCCCCCGTTGTCGGACCAGGCCGCCACCCTTGCGGAGCAGCAACTCCGAACCAACCATCCCGCCACGGTCATTCACGAACCTGACGTTAAACCATCACCCGGCGGAAAAACCGGATAGCAGCGCGTCCTCTTTGATTTCCTGGCGTGCCCGTAGCGCATTCGCCACGCCCGACAGCAACATATCTATGGTGAAGGGCTTCTGAATGTATGTTGTTATTCCGTCTCGCGTCGCCTTGCGTAGCTCGGCGTTTTCGGTGTAGCCGGACATGAAGATCGTGATCAGACCGGGCTGCAGGCTCTGTAAGCGCAGGGCCAGCTCGGGGCCGTTCATCCCAGGCATCACTACATCGGAGAGCAGAAGCCCAATGTGTCCGCGATTCTCGCTGCCGAGACGTAGCGCTTCTTCAGGACCGTTGGACTCGAGCACCCGGTACCCGGCGTGTTCCAGCACGGCGCGCGTCACCTGGCGAACGTCGGGTTCGTCCTCCACCAGGAGGATGGTCGGTTTGGTTTGTTCTCGTAGACGGAAAATGGGGGGCGCATTCGCAGGAAATGAATTCACAATCATCGCCACCTGACATTGGTCGCAAAGAGCGAGCAACACCCTTTGAAAATGCAGGTTTCATGCCAGTTGGTGAGAGGGTGTTGAGAGCTACGGCAAGCGAAGCTGGATCAATCAGATACGAAAGAAAGACGAAGATCGGCGGCTTGGCAGGTGCACGATCAGATTGGGACAATTCCTATTTTGAAGTTCGGATTCAGGAAGAAGTCTCTTGTTCGATAATTGACCTTAAGGGACCTTCCGGATGCAGTGCGAATTCCAGTGCAGCTATTGCGGAGAGTGGAATGCGACCGACGTCGATGAATCCGCCGGTTCGTTTCAGCAATACGTGGAAGATTGCCAGGTCTGCTGCCAGCCCAACGTGCTCTCCGTCAGCTTCGACCCGCGACAAGATGACTTCACCGTCGTTGCGAAACGGGAGAGCTAAATCAGTTTTCGAATATCGGCTGAAAACCACGTTGGTGCTATGCGGCCTCCGAATTTCTTCGAGTCAAAGTAGCGGCGGTTGCTGGATAGAGCATCCTCTCAGCGAGGATCTGCTCTTGAGATGGTGTTTAGCCACATTCTTGTCGAATCATTCAGTCAGCTTTGAGATACTTGGGGAGAGTTTTCGGAATAAGTTGCAGTGTGGTGTTTGTAGATGGCCCATCTCTTACGTCGGGTGTCCACATGAAAAGAGCATCAGCTGCTGGCAATCATCCTGGATCTGCCGGTCCGAAATCTACGAAGGCCAGTCCCCACAACAAAGATGGACGCCACCAGATTGACAAGAGACTATCGTCCGTTCTGAGTGCCGGAGACTCTACCCTGACGAAGAAGGAATTACACCTCCTCGAGCTCTTGTCGTATGGGTACGAGAATGGCGACATCGCCGAGCACTTCCATACCTCGCTGCAAGCCGTCAAGAACATGCTGAGAACGATCAATCTGAAGTTGGGAGCCGATAATCGTACCCATGCAGTTGCTATTAGCTTTCGAAATGGCTGGCTCCCATTGAAGACGGCCCGGCCGGATATCTAACTTCCCCAACCTTCCTGAACTTCAGCAACGAGATCTCGGTAGTCGCGACAAGATCTACACCCCAAGGACCGGCCATCGGGCTCTTGGTTGGCTGCGCGAGGCTTCAGCGCAGCCGAGCCGGCGATTACTCAAGAGTGCGAGCAAGCATGTATGATGTAAGTAGTATCGCCGATCAGATTGATTGAGCTGAGAGGAGCATGTATGGCCGGAAATTCACGTCCATCCTTTACCAAGCGCCAAAAAGAACGATCACGTCAGGAAAAACAGGCCGAAAAGGCCCAAAAGAAGGCCCAGCGCAAGCAACAAACCGACACTGAGGGCGAGGCTCCCGTCACCCAATCGGTGGCCGATCTAGTGGTCACTCATGACGAAGAAGGTCAGCCGCAAGGCTTTGATTTTCATGACTTTGCGAAATAATTTCCGGGCAGCGGCCGGCTGCGCCGCTGCTTTTTCCAGTTTATTCCGCGTACCTGTGGTAAACTCCTTTTAGACGCTATTAGCCACGGTTTGCTTGTGGTGCGACAGTCCGATCCGATTTTGATCTGATTTCCGCCTTTCCTGCCTCCGTTTGTTTAGAGCGCCCAATAAACTATTGAGCGGCATCCGAAGTATCTTCGCGAATCGCATGCACTTATGCAATCGCGAGACGCCCCTCCAGAAAGTACGATTCGATTGACACAATTTTCAGAAATGCCTCTATCTGCTGAACTTCAGCAGAAGCTGGCAGTCGCTAATTTCATTACCCCTACCGCCATTCAGGCGGAAGCGATTCCGCACGCGCTTGCGGGTAGAGACGTCCTGGCCACGGCCCAAACCGGCACTGGCAAAACCCTGGCCTTCCTGGTGCCCCTGGTGGAGCGCCTGTTGCAGACCTCGTCTCGCAACCCGGAGGCGCTGATCCTGGTGCCGACCCGCGAACTCGCGATGCAGGTCCACGAGCAGTACGAAAAATTGCGCGAGAAGAAACTCGCGCCCGCAGCGCTCGTCATCGGCGGTTTGGCCGAGAAAGCGCAAATCCATGCCCTCCGCTCGGGAGCGAGAGTCATCGTTGCCACACCCGGACGTTTGGAGGATTTCCTTGGCCGCAAGCTGGTTCGCCTGGAACAGGTAAAGATCCTGGTTCTCGACGAAGCCGACCGCATGCTCGACATGGGCTTCCTGCCGGCGATCCGTCGCATCGCAGCCGTTCTGCCGCGTGAGCGCCAGACGCTATGCTTCTCAGCGACGCTGGAAGCTTCCGTCGCCGGGCTGGTAAACGACTACATGCGCAAGCCGGTCCGCATTGCGCAGGGTTCCATCTCCAAGCCGGCCGACACGGTCGAGTTGCACGCCTTTGAGGTGTCGGCAGCCGAGAAGTCCGAGGTCCTGCGGCAGCTCCTCTACGCCGAGAAAGGGCGCACCCTGGTATTCGCCCGGACCAAGCGTGGAACGGAGCGCCTGGCGAAGAGCCTGGTACGCGACGGTTTCGCCGCGGCGATGATCCACGGTGATCGCACCCAATCTCAGCGGTCCGGCGCGCTTGCCGGTTTTGACGCTGGCCGATTCAAGGTCCTGGTGGCTACCGACGTTGCCTCGCGCGGCATCGACGTACAGAACATCGCGCATGTCATCAACTATGATTTGCCGGCGATTCCCGAGGACTTCATCCATCGTGTGGGCCGCACCGGACGAGCGGGATTGCGCGGACGCGCGTCAACGCTGGTATCGGGCGCCGAGGTCGCAGAACTTCGCTCCATCGAGCGCGCCCTGAAGCTGCGGATCACGCGCAAACAACTCGTGGGCGAAGACCGCATCGTGCCTGACCGCCCGGTGCGTAACACCCTTCCCTCAAGGACGCTTTCGGCCATGGCCGGTGAGGTGTTTTCGTAAAGGTAGAGCGGGCCTTCAGGCCCGCGTCCGAACGTAACGAGAATCCGAGTGCCTTTTATGGGCCGCTGAAAAGCTGGGGGAACTTTTCTTGGTGGGAGCCCCCTGCTTCAGCAGGGGGAGCTGGACTTCAGTCCAGCGAACAAGCGTGCAGTGTCAGGAGCCGGCTTCAGCCGCGGTATTTCGCAATCCCGCCGCTAAAGCGCACGATCAAAGTCGAACAATTTCCGGAGCGCTGAAGCGCTCCTCCCCCGCATGAATGCGGGGGCTCCCACCAAAAAGTACATTTCGAGAGTCATGCTCTGACTTTTTTCAGCCGCTTCAGGCACGGCGCAACCCACGTGCCGCCCCTGCCGGGGCTCCCGCTCGAAGGGAACTGGCTTGACGCGAACCCTTCGACTTTGCTCAGGGCAGGCTCTGAAGGTTCGCTCTACCGAAAGTCACAAGTCACAACTTCAAACTGAGGCACCACCAATAAACGCCTGCAGTTGACCGTTCCGGTCCTGCGGGTGTACTTTGCGCCCATGACACACATCGATTCGCATCCGCCGGGTTCATTTTGCTGGGTCGAGTTGGCCACCAGCGACCAGCCCGCCGCCAAGGCTTTCTACCAGTCGCTGTTTGGATGGACTCCCAACGACATGCCGATGGGCCCGGGCGATTTCTACACCATTTTCAGGCTGGAAGACCGCGACGCAGCAGCGGCGTACACCCTGCGTCCTGACCAGCGTTCGCAGGGCGTGCCTCCGCACTGGATGTTGTACATCATGGTGGCCAAGGCCGACGACGCCGCCAAGCGCGCGGCTGAAGCAGGTGGCACCGTGATCATGCAGCCCTTCGATGTATTCGATGCCGGCCGCATGGCGGTCCTGCAAGATCCCACGGGAGCATTCTTCTGCGCGTGGGAGGCAAAGAAGAGCCAGGGAACCGGCATCGCCCACGTAGACGGCACTCTGTGCTGGGCCGATCTGAGCACACCCGATCCGCAACGCGCCGGCAAGTTCTACGCAGACCTGTTTGGCTGGCAGATCATGGCCGACGACGAAGATCCCGACCATAACTACCTGCACATCAAGAATGGCGAGCACTTCATTGGCGGCATTCCGCCGGCGAAGCAGAACCAACCCAACACACCGGCGCACTGGCTGCCATACTTCAACGCATCGAATTGTGACGCCACGGCGGACAAGGCCAAGCAACTGGGAGCGCAGCTTTACCTTCCCCCGATGACCATGGAGAACGTCGGACGATTCGCCGTCATCGCCGATCCGCAAGGCGCGGTGTTCGCGATCTTCCAGCACATGCCGAGTGAGAAGAAATGACAGCAGGTTACGGCACGGCTGAACAGGTTGCTGAAAAACTCGCTTTGGACCGCATTTGAAGGGGCGTACCTTCAGGTACGCCGTCGTAAGTCTTTTATGTTTGTCATCCCGAACCGACTTTAGTCGGTGAGGGATCTGCGGTTTTGCCTTTTTCAGCAACCTGTGAAGCCGTGCCGTTGTGAGCGGGAAGAGTTGGGCTTCAGCCCCTGAGGGAAGTCACACTTCCTCTCAACCCCGAAGTTCCTCAGTGGCTAAAGCCAGCATAAATGACAGCAGGTTACGGCACGGCTGAAGCCGTGCCGTCATAAGTTCTTTAGTTTTGTCATCCCGAACCGACTTTAGTCGGTGAGGGATCTGCTGTTTCGAGTTTTTCAGCAAACTGTGGAAGTCGCGCCCTGACACAAACCTGACCTACTTCGATTTGTGTGATGGCTTCTAGAGATTTGGTACAGCGGCACAACCAGTGTCTACTACATCGCCCCGTAGTCTGCGTTGAATATTCCACTCGACGGAAGCATCCATCAAAGGGAAACACCCGCCACCTTCTTGCGACGGCTGCTGCGACGCGCTTGATGGCATAATGCGCTCTGCCGGACGCTGCCCACATAAAGTCGCGACCCCGAACGTATGCGAGCGGCGATCCTCCAAGCGGGAGAATCGGATGGGGTCACGGCTTAGTTCTCCAGCGTCCGGCGAACCATTAGGCCAAACTTGTGTCGCAGTTGTCCAGTGAAGGCTTCGAGCGGGACAGCGCATTCCTCGGTCTCGCACTTGGAGAGCTATGCGGTGATGGACATCACGGCCGCATGCACACCCTCTCGCCAACAGCGGGTGAGAAGGATGCGGCACCCAAAGTTATGGGATCTCAGTGGACGACGGAAAGAGTGGGCCACCCGCCTTGAACTAGTGAACCGAATGCAACATTACCGCTGTCGTCGACCATCCCGCGAATCCAGCCGCTCCGATCCAGGCACATTCTACGAAGAACGCAATCACCAACACTAGGCCGAACGCAGTGCTCGACTGTGCCTGAAACCTCCCTACCAAAACTGACGCCGATGAAAGATGCAAGTATCAGCGACAAAACATATCCTACAATGCCCTTTCCAGCCGCGCCGGCAGCTTGTACCGCCGTTCCGAAAGGCACCAAAAAACAAGCCCCGACCAAAATGTCCCACATTGTCATGATTAGTTGCACCCGGTCTGACTTGCTGCTCCCGGCTGGTGCCTGGTGCCCCAGGTTCGCGTCCCGATTTTGGACGCTAACCTGGGTAGAAGGACGTCCGCGCCGGACCACCGGACATTTCCGATTCACCACCCACCGACCCACACCCTTCAGGGTGCCGAGTGCAGCGATCCCAGGTTAGCCCAAACGGAAGGGCGAACCTCGGGCACCAGGCTGATACCGCTTCAGTCCCCACGGCACGAACGCAAGATATACCCCTCCACACGAGGAGTCTGTGACGTGGGAGAAAAATCCCCAACCAAGCAAACCCGGCTTGGATGGGGCACCCGCAGCTTGAGTGGGGTCCCCCCGGGTCATTTTTCTGAGAATTCTGCTACCGGACTCCCCGCTTCCGCGGTCTAAAGGGTGCAGGGGCGGCCTCGTCTGGCCCCCTGTCGTCCAACGGAACAAATTCCGCACCCCGCACGTACCAATTAACAGAACGGAATCCTGCCCAGTTTGGGAGGCGACAGTGGCAAACGGCAAAAGCAAAAAGAAGCGCTGGATTATCATTTCGATCGTTACGGTTGCAGTCCTGGCGTTAGTGATCGTTGCGGTGGCAGCGACCCGGGGCGGCACCAAGATTGACCCTACCAAGCTGGCAAAAGTGGAAAAGGGCGACCTCGCCAAGAGTGTAGTGGCGACCGGCAAAGTCACTCCCATCACCAAGGTCGAGATCAAGTCCAAGGCCAGCGGCATTGTCAAAAAGCTCTATGTTGACAGCGGCGACAAGGTGAAACAGGGACAGGTGCTGGCGGAGCTCGACAAGATCGAGATCGAGGCACAGGTGAATTCCGGCCGCGCCCAGCTGCTGTCGGCGGACGCCAACCTGAAAGGCGCGGAAGCCGACCTGAAACGCGCCGAGGTGGATGCCCAGGGGGTTGATATCCCCACCCTGCAGCGGGCCTACGAGCGCGCCCAGGAGATGTCGAAGGACGGGGTGGTATCGCAATCGACCCTCGACGACGCGCAGCGAAACTACATCATGGCGGTCAACAAGCGTGATCTCGCCCGCGCGCAATACACGGTCAACAAGGCCAAGGTGGCGCAGGCGGAGGCGCAGGTGAAGAAAGACCAGGCCAGCCTGAACCAGCTGGAAGAGCAACTCAGCTACACCACCATCACCGCCCCCATCGACGGGGTGGTGCTGTCGCGTGACGTGGAAATCGGAGACGCGGTCAGCTCCATCCTGGTCCTGGGCTCCGGCGCCACCCTGGTAATGACCCTGGGTGACACCAGCGAGGTGTACGTGAAGGGCAAGGTGGACGAGAGCGACATGGGCAAAGTCTATCTCGGGCAGCCGGCCCGCATCCGCGTAGAGACCTTCAAGGACAAGACTTTCACCGGGCACGTAACCAAGATATCGCCGATGGGCGTCGAGAAAGATAACGTAACCACCTTCGAAGTGCGGGTGTCCATCAACAATCCCGGCGGCGAACTGAAAGCCGAGATGACCGCCAACGCGGAAATCATCCTCGACGAACACAAGAACGTGTTGATGATTCCCGAAGGCGCCATCCTGTATGACAAGGACAAGAAAGCATCGGTTGATGTGCCGGACCCGAAGGGCAAGGATGGAATGCGCAAGGTCGCGGTGAACATCGGAATTTCCAACGGCGCCAAGACGGAAGTCTTATCGGGCGTCAAAGAAGGCGACCAGGTCGTTCTACAGCAGTAGACTGGTCAACCCTCCCCTTGGGCTGCCGGCAACGGCAGCCCGATTTCTTGTCACGCAGTCACTCATTCCGGAGAGGCCCTATGAAAAAAACCTACACAGCCATTCTTCTTGCACTCCTGCTGGCTCCGGCGCTGCTGCACGCTCGAGCCGAAGGTCATTTTGATCGCACCTTGACGGTCTCAGGGAACGTCAGCCTCGATGTCACCACCGGATCGGGCGATGTCACGGTCAAGGCTGGCGGCGCAAACCAGGTCGTGGTGCATGCCACGGTCCACTCCAATAGCGAATGGTTCTCCAGCGCAGAGAGTGCGGTACACACGGTCGAATCGAATCCTCCAATTCAGCAGAACGGCAACAGCATCCGCATCGGTTACGACTTGCCCGAGGATGTGCGCCGGCACGTCTCCATCAACTACGAGATCACTGTCCCGGCTGACACCACGGTACAGGCCCACAGTGGCTCAGGCAGCCTTGGAGTCCAAGGGGTCCGCGCGGAAGTGCAGGCGCAGACAGGGTCTGGCGAGATCCGGGTAAAGGACGTGGGAGGGCGCTCGCGGGTACAGACGGGAAGCGGAAGCATCCGCGCAGAGAACGTCGCAGCCCCGTTTTATGCGCATACCGGCAGCGGTGACATCGAGGCCGAACTGACCGGATCGGGCGACGTGGACGTGCAGACCGGCTCCGGCGGGGTCCACATGCGCGGCATCAAGGGCGGTCTGCACGCGCGTAGCGGAAGCGGCGACCTCAGCGCAGATGGCAGCGTGGGTGGACCCTGGAACCTGCACACCGGCTCAGGATCTGTTCGTCTGGCGGTCGGATCCGGGAGCGGATTCAATCTCGATGTGCATACCAGCTCAGGTTCGATCCACTCCGATCTTCCGATTACCGTGCAAGGCTCATTGGGACGGCACGAACTGAAAGGAACCGTGCACGGTGGTGGCCCCAACGTGGAAGTGTCCAGCGGCTCTGGCGATGTCGACATACGCTAGAACTAGACTAAAGGATTGATCGTAGTGCCACCTTCGGGTGGCATTTTCTTGCTTCGAGGACGCTTCGGGAACGTTCAGGTAAACCTCTTAAGACTGCGAATTTTGCTAGTTCACAAACACCAATAAATGAGGCATGCTAGAGTCTCCAAAATTGCCCCGAAATCTGGTGTCAGAGATGAGGATGTTGACCAGAGGGCGAGTGTTCCTCGCCGTTCTCCTGGCCTTGTTGTACTCCAGCAGTACAGCCCATGTCAGCGCGCAAACCATCGCGGCGATCCCTCGCGACCCGTCGGAAGCATCCTCGCCGACGGGCGGGTCCTCTAGTTCCCTGGTTGACTCAGGGGCAGCCGCAGCTTCGTCAGGGACGGGAATCGTGGCAGTGTCGCCAACGCCCAAGGTCGAAACGGGAATCGACTGGTTGCACCTGACGGCGGATTCGTTGGCGTTCCTGGCAGTGTCGCACACATTTCGTTATGCCTCGGAATCCACTACGCGACGCCAAGTCCACAAGCCGTTCTTTCCAAGCTACTTTGCTTCCGTGTCGAACCTGCACGGCTGGGCAGACGGGGATCCGTTCATGGTCAACTATGTTGGCCATCCGATGGAGGGCGCGGTAGCGGGCTTCATATGGCAACACAATGATCGTGCCTACCGCACGGTAGAGTTCGGTCGCAATACCCGCTACTGGAAAGAGCGTTTGCGGGGCATGGCGTTCGCCTATGTCTACAGCGTTCAATTCGAGATCGGGCCGTTAAGTGAGGCTTCCATCGGGCACATTCAGAGCTTTTATCCGCAAGTCGGGTTTGTGGACCATGTGATCACACCGATTGTTGGAACGGGATGGGCCATCGCCGAAGATGCCGTTGATCGCAAGCTGATCCAGCCTTTGGAAATGAGGGTTCCAAACCCCTACGTGCGGCTGTTCGCGCGAGGCGTGTTGAACCCCGCGCGTTCGTTTGCCAACGTGATGACCGGGAACCTTCCCTGGCATCGCGAGGACCGCCCCGGCGTCTTCAAGCCCTTTCCCGAGACCTCGATCTGGGCCGCGGAGAATCTCAAGCGCACCGAGGGCAAGCCAGTGAATCCTCCTCCCGGAGTGGCCCCGTTTGACTTCACCTTCCAGGCGACCTTCAGCGACTACCTGGGCAACGCCAAGGCAGGGGGCTGCGCGGGTGGCGGCGGGACCGCAGGATTCCGCGTCGCTCCGGAGTGGCAGATTGTCCTCGATGTAGGCGGTTGCAAGATGCTTGATTATCGCGACAACTGGAGTGGTGACGCTCTAACCTACATGGTGGGCCCACGTTGGACCCCGCAAACTTCCGGCCGCTGGTCGCCACATCTCCAGGCCCTGGTCGGGGGAACCAAGCTTACGCAGGAATACCTGAATCCAGTGCTGAGAGCGCAAGTTGCCGACTGGCATACCGTCAACGATGAGGGCCGCGCGGCGAAACATGGCTATTACAACACCGATTGGGAATCAGCCGGCTTCGCCATCGCGGCGGGCGGAGGAGTGGATTACCGACTTAGTAGTGCACTCGATCTGCGCGTGGCAAACCTGGAATACGCACATTCCTGGACCAACGACCTCAACGGCTTCAATTACCACAATGCCGTGACCTTCAGCGGTGGATTGGTCCTGCGCATGGGAACGTGGTGAGCGTTTTCGACTGCGCGACTTGACTCCTGCTCGGGCTGCCGCTACCTTGCGAGTGCATGTCTGACACGCGCATCGTCACCTTTACCACTGACTTCGGGCTAAGCGATCCTTTCGTCGGCATCATGCATGGCGTGGTGCTCAACATCCATCCTGAAACTTCCATCGTTGACATCTGCCACGCGGTTGCCTCCTACGACGTGTTCGACGGAGCGTGGACGATCGCGCAGGCGTATCGATTTTTTCCGACCCGCACAGTACATGTGGTCGTCGTCGATCCCGGGGTGGGCGGCGCCCGCCGGCCCATTATCGTTGAGACCGACGACTACATTTTTATAGCTCCGGACAACGGGGTGCTTTCGCTCATCGAAACGCGCGAGCCGAAATTCAGCGTCCGTCACATCACCGCCGAGCGTTACTTCTTGCAGCCTGTGAGCCAGACCTTTCATGGCCGGGACGTCTTCTCACCAGTGGCAGGCTGGTTGAGCAAGGGCGTCGCGCCGTCCGAGTTCGGTCCGGAAATTTCTGACTACGTGCGCCTTACCTTGCCCGCGGTAGAGCGCATTGGCGAGAGCAGCTTGCGAGGCGTGGTGCTCAAGGTCGACAAGTTCGGGAACCTGATCACAAACATCAGCCAGCAGGAGGCGCCGGTCTTGTTCACCGCAACAGCTCCGCCCGTCAGTATCCTGATCGCCGGTCAGACGATCACGCGCATCTGCCAGTCCTACTCCGAGGGCGGCGAAGGTGAGTTCTTCGCGATCATTGGAAGCTCGGGACATCTGGAGATCGCGGCGAAGCAGGCGTCAGCAGCAGAAAAGCTAGCAGCCGGAGTAGGAACGGCAGTGGGGGTAGTGATTGGAGGGGTTTAGGCGCTATATGACTAGGGTGTTATGACTATGGTTAGATGCGAGAGCCCGAATGAAACAGATCCCTGCAGGACAATTTAAGGCGCGCTGCTTGGCTGTCATGGATGAGGTGCAGGTTACGGGGGAGCCCGTGCTGGTCACAAAGCATGGCAAGCCAGTCGTTAAACTCGTGCCTGCACGAGGCAAGGACGACAGTATCTTTGGCTATATGACGGGGAAGGCCAAGATTGTTGGTGACATAGTCTCGCCGGTGACCCCACTCGAGGATTGGGAAGCGCTCAAATGATCCTGCTGGACACGCACGTCCTGATATGGATGTCGCTACAGCCGGGCCGGCTCTCCAAAGCGGCGAGCGCAGCCATTTTGGATGCTCGTGGCCGGGGTGCCGTGCACATCGCAGAAATTACGCTATGGGAGATCGCGTTACTGGTGCGGCGCGGAAGAATCGAAACCCCGGGGACTTTGGACTCTTTCGTCTACGAAATGTCTGCCCCGGTAGTCGTCAAGCCCATCACAGCAGCTATTGCAAGCCTGGCAGTGCAATTTCCCGCAGATTTCCCAAGGGATCCTGCCGACAGGCTGATCGGCGCAACGTCCAGAATTGAGAGCCTGCCGCTAGTTACCGCTGATGAAACGTTGCGGAAATCCAGCTTGGTGAAGACGATCTGGTAGTTGAGAAACGATCCGTTACGGATTCTTCGGTTTGACCCGCGCGTATCGTTCCATTTCGCCCGTCCACTTCAAGAAGCGAAACAACTCCACACGTTCGCGCCAGGAGAAACCAAAAAACTCCAGGAAGCCAATGCTCTGCATCTTGATGCCGGTGTAGGTCTCAATTCTCCAGCGCAAATAGGGGCTGCGCCACGGGGCGAGGCGATGGCCGCGGGTCGCATTCCACAAGAAACGCAGGATGTAATGCATAAGGTGTAATCAGTATATCGAGGTCGCAGCCTGACTTCGCCAATCGCGGGACGCCCTGCTAAACTCAGGCCGGAGCCGCGAAACGACGCATGACCGACGAGCCAGCTCGACAATCCGCCGAGGACCATTACTATGCTGCTCTCGATCTGTATGCCGAAGGGCATCACGCGGAAGCCATCAGCCAGTACCAAGCGGCCATCGCCGCCGACCCTTCGTTCCTCGATGCCATGCACGGTCTGGCCCGCGTCTATCAGGACACAGAGCAGTTCGATAAAGCCATCGCGGTCGCCAATCGCATTGCTGAGATCGATCCCGATGACGTTCTCGCGCATACCAGCCTCTCCATCTTGTATCAGCGCAAGGGGATGGTCCCGGAAGCCGAGGCGGAAGCCAACAAGGCCCGCGTTCTCGGATGGAAGCAACAACTGAAACAAGGCAAGCAATCCGCGGAGTGAAGTCTCGTTCAGCCAGAACGCCCGAAGCGACCGTGCGCGCGATCTATCGCAAGCTCTCTCGCGCCTGGGGACGGCAGCACTGGTGGCCGGCAGAGACTCCATTCGAAGTCATCGTGGGAGCGGTCCTTACACAGAACACCTCGTGGACCAATGTCGAGCGCGCACTGGCGAACTTGCGCTCGGCAGGAGCGCTCAACGTCGCGGGAATTCGCAAACTGCCGCAAGCAAAATTGGAAGAACTGGTCCGCTCCTCGGGCTACTTCCGGCAGAAATCGAAACGGCTGAAGAATTTCATCGCATTCCTCGATCGGCGTCACGGTGGTTCGCTGGAGCAGATGTTCGCCACTCCTACCGGGCAGCTACGCGCGGAGCTACTTTCGCTGAACGGCATCGGCCCCGAAACCGCAGACGCTATTCTGCTTTATGCAGGTCATCATGAAGTGTTCGTAGTAGATGCCTACGCAAGGCGTGTCCTGGGACGCCATGAAGCGGTAAACGCCGCCGCAAAATATGATGAGATTCGCACTCTCATGGAATGCGCTCTGCAAAGCGAGCACCCGGTGAAGTTGCAGCGGCCAAACCGCGTGCGTCCGCAAGTTCACGACGCGTCCGCGATGAGTACCGCTCCTCGTAGTCCTCGGGCGCAGGTCTATAACGAAATGCATGGACTACTGGTGCAGGTTGGAAAACATTATTGTCTGAAGCAGCAGCCGAAGTGTGAAGTTTGTCCCTTAGGTTCGATGCTGCCGATCTCGATCGAAGAGAGTGCCAGGGGAATTGCGCCAACTAGAGCCAGGAAACAGTCTCGCGGTTAGCGTGGTTTCACGGTTTCTGGCATGGGTCGATTTTGAAACCGCACGTACCAAATCCCCCAGCAGCCGCGCAAATCTCCTTGACTAACGCCGTAATGTGGCAATAATGCTCGCCAAGACTCTCTCCGGCTATGCTGAACGAATATCACTTCATCACGGACTGGCGCGTGCGCTGCACGCCCGCCGAGGCCTACGACCTCATCAGCCATCCGCTGGAATACTCCCGCTGGTGGCCGGCGGTGTATCTCCGGGTGGAGGAACTGGAGCCCGGAGACGAGTCCGGAATCGGCCGCCGGGTGCGCTTCCACACCAAAGGCTGGCTGCCGTACACCCTGCTGTGGGAATCGTGCGCGGTGAGGGCCGAGCGCCCGAATCTGCTGACCATTCGCGCTACTGGCGACTTCGACGGCCGTGGAATCTGGCATTTTGCCGGGGATGGTGACTTCACGAATATTACGTTCGATTGGAGGCTCTCTGCCGACAAGCCTCTGCTGCGCTATCTATCGCCCGCGCTGAAGCCCGCATTCTCAGCGAACCACCGGTGGGCGATGAAGCAAGGAGAGAAGAGTCTGGAGCTTGAACTTGCACGCCGCCGCGCCCGCACACCGGAGGAGCTGAGCCAAGTCCCTCCACCGCCGCAGGCAACCAAATCAACGGGTCTGGTCCTCGCCACCGGCGCGGCGGCGATTGTCGCTGGAGTTCTGATGTATCGCCGGCGGAAATCGCCATAGCGGCGTCGCCGCCCGATCGCCGTGACTACGCCGTCTTCATGCGGCCCGTGTTCTTGGTTGTGAACT
This sequence comes from uncultured Acidobacteriaceae bacterium, assembly GCA_963840905.1. Classification (GTDB taxonomy): domain Bacteria; phylum Acidobacteriota; class Terriglobia; order Terriglobales; family Acidobacteriaceae; genus Bog-257. Next base: position 228,758 of record CAWJAO010000012.1, on the reverse strand, counting down.
ATCTGGTGTTACGCGCGAGCGCTCGCTTGATGGTCTCATCGAGCGCGGCTTTGGCTTTGATGTACTCCTCTGGGCTGACGCTGCCTTGCTGACGATCAATCTCGAGCTGGAAGAGTTCTTCCTTCATCGCCTCCAGCAGCAGCGCATTGCGGTCGCGAGCCGGAGCGGCCGGCTCCAGGAAGTCCGCGAAGTCGGCGGCTGCCTCCCCGGTATCTATTTCGCCGCCGGCCTGGCCAGCAGCGCCGGCCGTTGCGGTTGCGGGATGCGGCCGGGCATTCGACTTGGAAACGACGTAGGCTCCGCCCATCACCAGCACCAGCGCAAAGGCGCCGAGGATGTAAGCGCGGTAGTCGTGCAGCGGATCGGGAGCATCAATCGGGGCACCCAATCCACCACCGGGACGATTGTCATTAGCAGGTGGCTGCTGCCCGCCCATGGCGCCGCCGGCTTCACCTCCGCCTTGCGACGCCTGCTGCCCGGGGGCCTGAAATGTCCCCGTGCCTGCTATGCGAAAGCTGAGGTCCTGCCCCGGCTTGACGTCGGTAACCACCATGATGCCCGAGCCTGACTCGTCAGGCATGGATTGAAACTGCTGCGGACTCTTTGCCGCAAACGTCATGCCTTTAGGAGTCATCACGACAAAGTGCTGAATCTCGCCGAGCGGTTTGGGCGAGATGCTGGCCTCGCCGCTATACGGCATGTGGTACGACACCTGGAACTGCGTTTCACCGGGGCGCAGTGGATAGCTGAATGCAAAGTGGTTTTTCTGCGGGCCCGGCGAAGCGTCGACCGCAATGGGCTGCCCGCCGGGGCCTTTGGCCTGCGCCGAGTCTAATTCAGCGCCATCGGGCAAGACGAATTCAAACGTATGCTTGTCATCGGCAACGGTGCGCGGCGGCTGCGACTGGTTGCGAATCGCATACAGCGCGATTCCCTCCAACTGCTTGCCATCGCTTTGGTAGCGGTCAACCTCGACCGTCTGGCTGAGGCCGTCGACCTTCTTGGCGGAGTCATACACCGTAAGCTGGGCCGTGGTTGTGCCGGGCATCAGCGGGCCACCCGGCGGGAAGTAGTTCACGCCTTCATGGGTCACGCGCACCATGTGCGGCGCGCGATCGCCGGCAGGAGCCGGCAACGAAAAGCGGCCGGCGGCGTCGCTCTTCGTGCTTCCGACCTCCTGCATGCCTTGCGACAGCGAGAGAAGAGTCACCTCGTCTCCGGCAGATGGTTTGCCCGTAGTAGCGTTGGTTACGGTGCCGGTGATGTTCTGCGCAGCGGCGAGGGAGGTGAACGCGAACATGCAGACACCCAGCCATGCACAAGTAACCAAATTGATCCATGTGGTTTTGAAGGGGCACGGCTTCATAGTCTGCTGAAAAAGCCGGTTTGAGGAGGCGTTTTGAAGGGGCGCACCTTTAGGTGCGCCATCAAGCTCTTTGTTTTTGTCATCTCGAGCGGGCTTCAGCCCGCGAGAGACCTGTTGTTCTGACTTTTTCAGCAGACTGTTCAGCCGTGCCATGCGAGGCTGCAATGCACGTTCGGCTTTAGCCTCTGCGGGAATTCGAACTGTCTGACTTCTCTCCGGGGCTAAAGCCCCGAGTTTAGGGAGAACATTGGCGGCACAGCTAGAGCTGTGCCCTTTCAAAACTGGCCCTCCCCACCTTTGTTGCGGGCCCCCAGCCAGCACGTTGTTCACGCCTGGCCCCCATCTCGCGCTCCCGGACGCCTGGTTCCACGCCGTACCACCGCGCGTGTTTTTTCGATGCTCTCCATCTCGGCAAGAATCGCTGCGGCTTCGTCTTCCAGGGAGGCCCGTTGTCCGGCGTAATCCGCCTCGCTCAACTTGCCGGCCTTGTGCTCAAAGCTCAGATCGCGCAGATTCTCGTAAGTTGCGTCCTTGCGTTCCTGCAGGTACATCAGGCGGGTCTTCTCTTCGCCGGTGTCAACATCGCCCGGCTGATAGAACACGTAGAAGAACAGCAACGCAGCAAATAACGCACAGCCAAACATGATGAATGCGGTGTCCTGTCCGGCAATTGCAAACGCGATGAGTGAATACATCAGAAATCGGTCTCCTGACGGGCCTTCTTGCGAAGCTCGTCGAGTTCGGCGGGGTCGAGATTGGGATGCGGCACCGGTTGCGCGAGCGAGCGCTGCTTCCAGACGCGCACCAGCCAGACGGCCAGCGCGAGCGCGGCGGCAAAAACCGCGAATGGCATGATCCACGCCACGCGGTTGAAGCCCGTGGTCGTAGGCGCGGAGAGCACCGTATTGCCGTACTTCTGCACAAAGCTCTGCAGCACGAGCGAATCGCTGTCGCCGCGGTCGATGCCCGCACTCAGTTCATCGCGCATGCGTTCGGAATAGGTGCAGCCGACATGGTTGCACTCCAGCAGCACCTGTGCGCAGCCGCACATGCACATGAGTCCGTGCCCCAGTTTGTTGAAGCGCGCGTCATCGCCGGCGCCGAGAAAGGCGATGGCCAGCAGAGCGATCAGCAGGAGCTGGGCGATGCGGAGTTTCGAGTTTCGAGTTTCGAGTTTCAAATTGAGGCGCTTTGGCGGCGTCTGAGCCGCCAGCCGAAATCCTGAGCGAGCGCAGCGAGTCGAAGAATCCCTGTAACCAAAACGAAGTCTCATTATCGTTATCTGTCATCCTGAGCGGAGCGTCCGCAGTCTCTTTCCGACCGCGCATTTTGCGGTCGGGCGGACGCGTAGTCGAAGGACCTGCGGTTTTTCACCTTCGTCAATCTTGTGCCGTCCCTGAAGGGACTCAGTTCTTATATTGCATCCCACCCAGCACTCCGCTGCGCTCCGTGCTGGGCTAAACTGAACCGTCCCGCTTCGCAGGACTGGGTTGGTCGCGATTTTCTACTTCCTTCTCTAGATCACCCAGCAATCCTGGATCCTGGATGGTCCCCATTATCCAAGTGCCATCAAATCCCAAAATCACGTTGAATTTGGTAGTGTCCTCCCAATGAAAGTGTTCATTGGGTCGCAAGATCGCATACGTTCTGCGGAGCTTGTCGACCACATCGTCAAGCGAAATACCGAACACGCCACGACCACACTTGCAAACGGCCACGTGAGTCTTTCCGTCGGGAGATTTCTTCCAAGTCCCACCATGCAGAGCACCGCGTTGGTAATAACACTTGAAGGCATAGTCGCCGACCTTCAGCGGAAATTCGGCGTCAAAAGGGAACTCGTCCATTCGGCACCCTCAGTCTCCTCCGACTTCCACTGCGCCTCTCCGCGCCGCCTCCGCGTCAGCGCGTTCTTTCTCTCTCACTGTCACCTTCACGGGTTTAAGGTTGGGCAACAGGGCAATCAATGTCCCGATGATCACGATGATCACGCCTGACCAGATCCACATCACCAGCGGGTTGACGTGCGCTTTGATGATCGGCCTGCCCGTGTCCTGATTGCGTCCGGTATATACGAGGTACAAGTCGCCACTGGGGCGCGACCGGTTCGCCACGATAGTTGACGTCTGCTCGCTCGCCTTGTAGAAGCGGCGTTCCGGATACATGGTGTCGATTTGCTTGCCGTGCTGGTAGACGTCAATGACGGCCCACTCGCTGGAGTAGTTCGGCTTGTCGTCCTGGGTGTACGACTCGCACACCAAAGTGAACGAGCCAATCTGCATCTTGTCGCCGAAGCCCATCTCCTGTTCTTTGTCGAGATTGAAGGGCAGGCCGGCGAAGCCGATCATGATGACGATGAAACCGAAGTGCACCAGGTAGCCACCGTACCGCCGCGTGTTGCGCCGCGTGATGGTCACCATGCCTTCGAAAATATTCTTGCCAGTCTGCCGGGCGATGACACGCCCGCCGCGCCAGAACTCGCCTACCACCGTCGCCGCTACCAGCACCGACAATGAGATCGCCATCAGCGAATAGAAATAAGCAACGTCCTCCCAGGGATGCATGCCGCCGATCAAAAGGATGATCGCCGTCAGCACAGCGAGAACTGCCGGCCACAGGAAGTTGCGCCTCAGGCTGTCGAGAGAAGTCTTACGCCACGCCAGCAGCGGTCCCACGGCGGTGAGGAAGATCAGGAACAGCCCAATCGGAACGTTGACCCGATTGAAGAAGGGCGGCCCGACGGTGACCTTCGAACCCGTCACCCACTCCGACAGGACCGGAAAGAGCGTACCCCACAACACCGCGAAACATGCCACCAGCAACACGAGGTTGTTGAACAGGAAACTCGACTCGCGCGAAACCAGCGACTCGAGACGGTGCTCGCTCTTGAGGGTGTCGCGGTTGCGCACGAAGAAGAACACGCAGGTTGCGAACGTCAGTGCCAGAAACCACACAAACCATTCACCGATACCCGATTGCGCGAACGCGTGCACCGAACTCACCACGCCACTGCGGGTGAGGAAGGTCCCGAAGATGGCCAGCAAGAACGTGGTGAAGATGAGCCACATGTTCCACATCTTCATCATGCCGCGCTTCTCCTGCATCATGACCGAATGCAGGAATGCCGTCATGGTGAGGAACGGCAGCAGTGAGGCATTCTCCACCGGGTCCCATCCCCAGTAGCCACCCCAACCCAGGACGGCGTAGGCCCAGTGCGCGCCCAGAAAGATTCCGCAAGTCAGGAAGAGCCACGCCACCATGGTCCAGCGGCGGGTGATGTGAATCCACTTCTCGCCGGGATACTTCATGATCAACGCACCCAGCGCGAAGGCAAACGGAACGGTCACGCCAACGTAGCCGAGATACAGCATCGGCGGATGAATGACCATCTCGGGATACTGCAGCAGAGGATTCAGGCCGTTGCCGTCGGCGGGAATCTGTCCGCTGACCAGACCGAAGGGATGGGCCGCGAAGTTCACCAGCAGCAGGAAGAACACCTGCACGGCTGCGATGATCGCAGAGGCGTACGCCGTCAATTGCGGATCGACTTTGTAGCGCAGCCGCAGCACCAGGGCGTAGGTCGACAGAAGCCACGCCCAGAACAGCAACGAACCTTCCTGGCCTGACCACAGCGCAGCGAACTTGTAGGCGATGGGCAGGTCGCGGTTGCTGTGGTGCATGATGTAGGAAACGGAGAAGTCGTTGCCGAGCGCGGCTATGACGAGCGCCACCGCCGCGACCGTCACCGCGGCCCAGCAGGCAATACCGGCACGGCGCGCGGTCTCGCCCAGGCGATCGTCCTTGCGGTAAAGGGCCAGCGAACCCGCAACCAACGAATAGGCCGCCAGCGCCAGGGCCAGCAACAGTGCAAAGCTTCCAATCTGCGGCATGAAGATCGATTACCTGTATGCTCCCCGCCGGATGAAAGTCCGGTGGACGAAGCCATCCTAAAGCGAGTGCTCTCATTTTACTCGTAATTGTTCGGCCTAACGGCGATTTGTGGCCGGCTGGCTACAACTTTGCGGCAGTTCAAAGCACACGCCGCGGCGCCATGCGGTACTAGCTATCGCCTGCGATGGGCGGCAATTTCGGTAGTGTCTCGCTTTGAAATTGTGATCTGTAAATTTCGGTAGAGCGAACCTTCAGGTTCGCGTCAAGCCAGTTCTCTTCGAGCGGAGCCCCGGCAGGGGCGGCACAGCGAGCGTGGTTTGTGTCGTGCCTTAAAGAGGCTGCTGAAAAACTCCGAGAACTTCCCGGCGCTGGACGTCAGTCCAGCGGACAAGCGTTCCTTGTCAGAAATCGGCTTTAGCCGCGGCATTTCGTGGTCCCAGCGCTAGAAGTCTGTGCGAGAAGCGTGCCGTCCCTGTAGGACTCAATCTCATTTTCCACTCTTCCCAGTACTCCGATCCTCCACCCCATTTCGCGCAAAAGCGGCGCGAACTGGGGACCCCGGCTTCGGGGTGCGACTTTCGTGCGTTCTACTCCACCGGCGAAAACAAAGCCGAGTACTCACAAAGACTCTAAAGCGCGCGATCGACTCTCTGCGGAACGTTAAAAGCGCCCCTCCCCCGCATGAATACGGGGGCTCCACCCAGAAGCGCATTCCCGGTCATGATTGGAGTTTTTCAGCCTCGGCCGGACCCAGTGGAAGGATCTCAGACTACGCGGCTCGTCCTTGCCGTGTCTTCCCTGCTCCGCGATCCGGCTGCTTGCGCTTCGGAGCTGCCGCTCTAGTCCTCGCCGCCTTTTTCGCTGCGGCCTTCCGGGCAGCGCTCCCACGCGTGCGGGCAGACTCGCGAGCTTGTCTGGCCAATGCCGAGTGTGAAGCCGCCTGATGACCTTCGCGCTTCAGCACGCTGCTCACCGCACGAGATCGCTTGGCGGACGTCTTCCTGGCTGGCGACTGTCCTTTGCTTATGTCGCGTTCTGCCTTCATCCGGGTTGCAGCGGAAGTCTTGCCCTGCTTCGGTGGGGGCAGCTTCACGCCGGCGCGACGCGCCTTCGACAAGCCGATGGCAATCGCCTGTTTAGTCGAGGCCGCGCCGTGCTTTCCTTCGCGAATATGGTCCATCTCCTCCTTCACGAATTCGCCGGCCTGGGTGCTGGGCGACTTTCCTTCGCGCTCGTCTTCCCGGGCGCGCTCTAGCGTTTCCTTTTCGGGCATCGCAGTTCCTCCTGCACTTTCAAGATGCAGAATCCCAGCTGCGGGATGGACTACACTATTTGCGCGCACCCCTCTTTCTATGTCTGCCTTTGCTCAATCCGTCGCCACCACCCCTGACACACGGCCCACTAAATATCGGCCTGTGCTGTTGATTGCGGCGCTCGCGCTTGCCGTCTCAGCGGTGGTATACAGCGCCTCATGGATGTACTACGTGCGCCAATGGCCGCAGGTCGAGATAGGGATTGACGAAGCCTATTCTCCCTCGGGGGTTGAAATCGGCAATGTCCGCCCTAACACTCCGGCTGAAGCATCGGGACTGAAGGCCCACGACCGAATCGTCGCTATTAACGGGGCCACTGCACAGTCTCAAGCGTCATGGAACAATTTGCTATTACGCACCTGGCTCGGTTCCCAGCCTGGAGACACGGTTGTCCTCACCTTGCAGCGGCCAGGGCAATCGTCGCCGCTGGTCGTCACCGTCGAGTTCCGTGCGATACAAGGTGCCGGTGACACTAAGACGCTCGTCCGGACGCTGGCGCAACAACTTCTGGACTCATACCCTCTCTTCTTCCTAGCCGTGGGACTGGCAGTGCTGTTTCTGCGTCCGGGAGATCGCAACGCGTGGCTGCTGGCGCTGGTGTTTACGACCTGGATTACGGTCGCGCCCATACCGGCTGAATTTGCGGTCGCGCCGGCGAACCTGCGGATCTTCCTTCTCGTCTACCGGACCGTGGCCAACAGCGTCCTCTCCGCTCTGTTTTACTTCTTCTTCGCGGTGTTCCCCATGCCTTCTCCGATTGACCGGAAGGCCCCCTGGCTGAAGTGGGCGCTCCTGGTAGTCGGTTTCTGCCTGTGCCTTGGCGGTTACCGGCACGGCGACCTGGCTCCGCTGCCTTTTGTCGCTGCCGTGGTGCCGGAGCGGACGGTCCAGATTGCACGGCTAATAACCGGCTACGGCGCCATCGTCCTCGGTTTGTTATCGCTGCTGTTGAACATGCTCAGCGCGTCCAAGGCCGCCGACCGTCGCAAGCTGAAGGTGATCCTTTGGGGCACTGCAGTGGGAATTACTCCTGTCGTCCTGATTCGAGCGGCTGAAGACATGGGTCACTTCGCGGCCCCTTTCTGGCTGAATTTTGCGGGCGTGCTGCTGCTCCTGTTCTTTCCCTTGTCCTTTGCCTACGCAGTGGTGAAGCACCGCGTAATGGATGTGCCGGTGCTCTTGAAGCGCAGCGCCCGGTACTTCATGGTGGAGCGGGGCTTCGTCTTTCTTATCCTGGTGCTCTCGGTAGGGCTGACTCTGTGGTTTGGGCAGGCGTTCTCACGTCATTTCTCCGCTGGATCGAAGGCGGCGATCCCCATCGGCGCGACCTTTGGAGTGCTGGTGATCTCGGGCGCCACGCAAGTCCATCGGCGGGTACGGACTCGTCTTGACCGCGCCTTCTTCCGCAGCTCTTATGACGCGCAGCAGATCCTGGAGAACCTGGCTGCGAAGACACTGACCGTCAGCAGCCGCGAAGGATTGGCGGCGCTGTTGCACGATGAGATCCAAGATGCGTTGCATCCGCGCTCGATGTTCGTGTACCTGGAAAACGGTATGGGACAGTACTTCGCGTATGCGGGTAATCCGCCGGCAGAGGCAAGAACTCTGTCGCCGGCGGCGGAAGCGATTGCGATGCTGGCCGAACGCAGCGGACCCATCGACTTGAATCCCGAAGACACCTACGGCACACAAGTGGAGCCGCTACAAGCGGAGTGCCTGGTGCCGATCCGTGGCTCCAGCGAGGGCGGACTGCAGGGCGGGATTGTGCTCGGAGCACGGCTTTCCGAGGAACCGTATTCCACCAGCGACAAACGCCTTCTGGCCTCGGTAGCCAGCCAGGCCGGCATCGCCATGCGAAGCATTACGCTTGCCGAGCGCATGGCGGCGACGATGGAGGTGGAACGCCGCACCGAGCAGGAAATGCAGATCGCGCGCCAGGTGCAGAGCCGGCTGCTTCCGCAACAGGCGCCGTCGCTGCTAACGCTGGATTGTGCCGGCAAGTGCATCCAGACTCGCGCCGTGGGTGGCGACTACTACGACTTTCTCGATCTTGGCTCGGGGCGCCTCGGCCTGGTGCTGGCCGACATCTCGGGCAAAGGAATGTCGGCTGCGCTGTTGATGGCGAATCTTCAGGCCAACCTGCGCAGCCAATACGCGCTGGCGCTGGAAGACATTCCTCGCCTGCTGCGCTCGGTGAACCGGCTGTTCTACAAGAACACCGAGGCCAATCACTACGCCACGGCCTTCTTCGCGGTCTATGACGATGAGACGCGGCGCTTGCGCTACGTCAACTGCGGGCACAATCCTCCATTCCTCGCCAGGGCCGACGGCAGCATCGAATGGCTGCCAGCTACAGCCACCGTGCTGGGGCTGTTCGAGGAGTGGGAGTGTTCGGTCGCCGAGCTTGAACTTGGAACGGGAGAGGTTCTGGTGATTTATACCGATGGAATCTCCGAAGCTTCACCGAACGCGGAAGATGAGTTTGGAGAAGAGCGCCTCCTCGACAGTGCCCGCAGCCATCGGCAGCAGTCGGCGGATGAAATTCTCGAAGCCATCGTCCGCGAAGTGCAGGAATTCAGCCAAGGCGAGCAGGCGGATGACATGACGCTGATCGTGGCGCGGGGACGGTAGCTATGGCACGTCAAGACCCCGAAGAAGAACGGCAGCGACTTAGCAAGCTCTATGCTGCGATGTCGGATGGGGAGTTGAACGCCATAGCAGCAGATTCGGCGGACCTGACTGACGCGGCACGTCAGTCCCTCACGGATGAACTTACACGCAGGCACCCCGAAGAAGGTGTCGCGGCAGGCACAAGCGCCGCTCTTGAGTATGATTCCGTTGAATTAGCTGACGTCGTTAGTATTCGCCAGTTCAGAGATCTACATGAAGCGCTGTTGGCCAGAGGTGCGCTGGACTCGGCGGGTATCGAATCCTTCCTGGTTGACGACAACATGATTCGGATGGACTGGTTTTATTCGAACCTGGTCGGTGGCATAAAGGTGTGCGTTAGACAGCAAGACGCTGACGCGGCGTTGGATTTGCTGGAACAGTCGATTCCCGGGGAGTTTGAGGTAGAGGGCATTGGTCCATATCAGCAGCCACGCTGTCCGAAATGCCAGTCCCTGGATATCGCCTATGAGGACTTGAATCAGCCCGTCGCCTGGATAAGCGCCTACGTCCTTGCGCCAATTGCGCTCCATCGCAAGAGATGGGTGTGCCACTCCTGCGGACAACGGTGGCGGGAGGAGGAAAGCATCCAAGACGCGACCTAGTTACGGAGTTAAGCGAAAAATCCCCATCCAAGCAAAACCGGCTTGGATGGGGCACCCAATTCACTATCCCCTAATCCCTAGCCCCCTGCTTTCTCACGCTTGCGCCGGTAAGCCCCCATTCGACATCCAGCGGGTCGCTGGTTTGACGGTCGCCTTGGGAAGAATGTCGAGGTAGATCACAGCGTAACGGAAGGCGATCACGCCGGCCGCAATAACCAGGACGCTCGACGCCAGTTCCGTCCACTTCGGCACGTAATGTGTTCCCATGGCCGACTGTAAGGAATTGATCGAGACGTTCAGCCGGTCAACCATGAATCCCGCCACCACGATGGCAGAGGTCCAGTAGAGACGCTCAGGATTCGAGCGCACACTGTTGAAGCTCAAGAGGAAGATGGGAATCGCCAGGAACAGCGCCACCTCGAGCCAGAAGTATCCGGCTTCATTGGTGCGCTGGAAGGCATAGCCCACCGCCTGGTTCGAGACCAGGTCCAGCACCTTGAAGAAGGCATAAACGATGAGCAACAGTTGGATCATGCGGCCACAATCGCTGAGAATGCTGAAATCAATTCGCACGTTCAGTGAACGCATGCACAGGTAGATCGCCATCACGGTCAGCGCCAGCCCCGCAGGAATGGCGGAAAGATAAAACAACGCGTGCATGTACTGCGAGTACCACAGCGGATGGACCTTGCCGCGAGCGATGAGGTAGAGGCCGCCCAGGTAAGACTGGTGCATCGACGAGAGCAGCACGCCGGCCAGCACGACTGCGATGAGTATCTTGTGGTGATAGCGCAGCACCGTTTCGCGAAACGCCTTCCACGGCAGCTTCTCGATGACCGCCGGTGCGAACTCGAAAGTGAGCACCGTGGTGTAGGTCATGATGCAGACGCACACATCGAACAGGACCGAGCGATGGTTCCACATCACGATGGGGTGCCAGAAGCGCCAGGGTAGTCCGATCTCGTAGAGGTATCCGACGCAGACGGTCATGTAGCCGAGAAACGAGATCAGAATGGCCGAGCGCAGGATGGGCCGATAGCGCTCCATACCAAGCAGGTAAACCGCGGCGCTGATGCCGAAGCCGGCGGCTGACAATCCAATGCCGCATAGCGTGCCGAGGCCGACCCACAAGCCCCAGGGCATCTGATCGCTGAGGTTGGTGCTGGCCCGGAACCCCTCGAAGAACCGTACGTACGTCGCATAAAGACCGGTAGTAAATATGATGGCTACAATGACGCGCCATAAAGTTATTTCAGATTTGATTCGCGCGATCATGGCTAGCTCCTTTCCCCTTTGATCCTGTTGATGGTGGCCTTCTCCTCGGCTTCAGCGAGCGCAACTTCGCGCCGCCGTTGCGTGACCCAATACAGCGCCGAGAGAATCGTGCCGCCCATAATTACAACTTTGGGCGAGTCGCCCAGCGCGCTGGCGGTAAGTGTCGGCATGGGCTGATTGCCGGTGGGAGCCGGCTTGAATCCCAGCTTCTCGAACGGAACGTCGGAGACGAACAACACGTTTCCACCGCCGACTTCTTCCAGGCCGTAGATCCGCGGAACGTACGACGAATCGCCGCGAATGCGGTTCCAGGCTTCGGCGATCAGGTCGTCGCGATCGCCAAAGACCGTCGCTTGCACCGGGCAGGCTTCGGCGCAGGCCGTGGATTTGCCGGCCTTGAATGCGGTCCGCGCACAGGTCGCATTTCTTGACGAAGGGCGCGAGCTTGGTCCACTGGTAGCGCGGCACCTGGTAGGGGCACGCCAGCATGCAATAGCGGCAGCCAATGCATTTGTCGGCGTTGTACACCACCGGACCCAGCGGGACTCTTGCCGATGGCGCCAACCGGGCACGCCGAGGCGCAGGCCGGATCGTCGCAGTGCATACAGATTTTGCGAACAAACTTGTCGCCGCGCGCTCCTCCACCACGGTAAAAGCGGTGTCGGAGAGTGTCGGTTCGGGGTCCGGGCTGAATCCGTGGAGCTGCTTGCAGGCGGTCTCGCAGCTCAGGCATCCGATGCAGCGCTTGATATCGATGAGCATTGCTTTTTGTCTTGCCATGGGGTTCTCCGTTGTCTATTCCGGTCCGCGCTACGTCAGGAAAAATTCCTTCACCAGTTGCTGCTGGGTACTGGCGTCCACCTGAAAGAGCAGGCCCTTGACCGGCAGGCCGCCGTCCTGTGCCAGGGCGGGATTGAGTTGCTGCATCATTGCGCCAACGCGAGCCAGGCTGTTCTGCATCCATGCCGGAACGATGGGCCCGCTTAACAGGTTCTTCACGTTAGTAGAAAGCTCCGGGGCCTTGACCACGCACAGCCAGCCGTTCTTGTAGGGGTCGTCCACAATGAGGTTGGGGTTCTTCAGGACTTCGTGGTTGATCGAGATCAGCACGCCTTCGATCGGCGACAACAGATCGATGCTCTGCCCTTCGCGGGTTACGGTGCACAGCTTCTGTCCCTGGCGCACCCAGCGGTTGAGATCGGCGATTTCGATGGTGTCGATCTTGCCGAACAGGTTTCCGGCGAAGGCATCGATGCCGACGCGGGCGTTCTGGCGGCCTTCATCCATCACCCAGGTGTGGCCGGGATGGAAGGCGTAGTCTTCGGGGACATCGAAGCCTGCCGTGCTTCAACATGACTGGCGCGCTCAGCTTCTTGGCCGGCGCAACCTGCAGCGTTGCCGCCGTCTCTTGCGGACGACGGAAATACATGACGGTAAGAATGAGAAGGAATGTAAGCAGGACAAATAAGATCGACATAAAGCCTCCTTCGGCATGGCCAGTGGATAGTGGATAGTCAATTCGTCCTGGCAGTGGCCCTGATCCACTATTCATCAACCACCAGCCACTGCCTTACGGCATCGTGCTCCACCCTTACTGGTGCACGTGTGGGGCAAATTGGTTCCCGAAAGGGGCTTTGGTTCTAAAGGGGTTAGCGGTTCAGTGCCAGATTGCGGAAATTTGGACCCCTGCGTTTTGCAGGTAACCGTCGCAATTTGCAGTAGTGCAAAGGCTGTTTCCCGAGACCGACTACACCAGCTCGGGGGTTTTCTTCAGGCGGCGCAGCAGCGAGGTGGGATGGATGCCGAGAATCCGTGCAGCGTGGGTTTTATTCTGCCCGGTGGCGTTCAGTACTTCGTGGATGTAGCGGTCTTCGAGTTCTCGCAAGCTGACGAACTGATCGCCGGTCGGCGAGACTTCGAAGGATGACATCTCCTCGTGGGCAAGCTCTTCGTGGTAGTCACGAACTTCCTCCGGCAAATTTTCTTCGTCGATTTCGTGTGCCCTGACACAGGATCATGGTGCGCTCGATCACGTTGCGCAATTCGCGGATATTTCCCGGCCAGGGGTACTTCTGCAGCAACTCCGCGGCAGCGGGCGTGAAGCCCACAAAGCTTTTCTTCAGCTCATCGTTGAAGTGCTGCATGATGTCGAGGGCCAGCGGCAGAACATCTTCACGGCGATCGCGCAGCGGTGGGATAAACAACGGCAGCACGTTCAAGCGGTAGTACAAGTCTTCGCGGAACTCGCCCTTGCTGACCGCTTCCTTCAGCACTCGATTGGTTGCCGTAATGATGCGCACGTCCACCTGTATCGGCTTGGTGCCGCCCAGGCGCATGAAGGTCCCCTCTTCCAGCACGCGCAGCAACTTTGCTTGCAGGCTGAACGAGGTGTTGCCGATCTCGTCGAGGAACAGGGTGCCGCCGGAGGCCTTCTCGATCAGTCCTTCCTTGCGGCGTCGCGCGTCGGTGAAGGCGCCTTGCTCGTAGCCGAACAGCTCGCTCTCCAGCAAGGTGTCAGGCAGGGCGGCGCAGTTCAGGCTGATGAGCGGCGCCTGGGCGCGCGGGCTGTTGTAGTGGATGGCCTTGGCCAGGACTTCCTTGCCGGTCCCGCTCTCGCCTTGGATCAGGATGGTGGTGTGGTCGCTCTCGGCGGCGCGGCGCGCCATCTCCAGAACCTCGCGCATGACCGGGCTCTCGGTCACCACGCGCCCGAAGTCGTAGCGGCCCTTGGCGCTCTGCACCGTGTCGTGCACGCGCACGCGCAGCGCCAGCATCTCGGTCGCACGCCGGATGGTGCTGACCATGTCCGCGATGTGAAATGGCTTGATGAGGTAGTCGTAGGCGCCCAGCTTCATGGCTTCCACCGCGCGGTCGACCACGTGATAGGCGCTCATCATCACGACGATGGTGGCGGGAGAAAGCTTCTTGGCCTGGCGCAGCACCTCGATGCCGTTGATGCCGGGCAGCACGACGTCGAGCAAGGCCAGGTCCGGCTTCTCCTCGGAGAGCATGGTCAGGGCTTCTTCGCCGCTCATGGCGAGAAAGACTTCGAAGCCCTCGCTCTCCAGAGCGCGGCCAATGGTGCGCACCGTGAGCGCTTCGTCGTCGACAATGAGGACGGAATACGACATGGCTAGACGATGACCTCCTCGTCAACCTGCACGGCCTTGCCCACCTGGCGAATCGGCAGGGTCACGCGCACGGTGGTGCCCAGGTTGGGGATGCTTTCCACCTGGATGTCTCCGCCGTGGCTGCGCACATAGCTCTGGGTGATGCTCAGTCCCAAGCCGGTACCCTTGCCGCGCTTGGTGGTGAAGAACGGTTCGAAGACGTGCGGCAGAATGTCGGCAGGGATTCCGCTGCCGGTGTCGCGCACGCGCAGCTCGATCATGTCTGCGAACTTGACTCCGGTCGGCCAAGACCGTGATCGTTCCTCCTGGCGGCGTGGCCTGGGCAGCATTGAGCAGCAGGTTCATCAGGATTTGCGAAAGCTGGTTGGCGTCGGCGCTGATGCTGGGCAGGTCCAGAGGAATGCAGTTCTGCAATTCGATCTGCCGGAACATCGGCTGGTGCTCGAGAAACTTCAGGGTCTCGCCGGCGAGCCGATTCAGGTTGACCTTGCTGAGCATCAGCGGTCCAGGACGCGCATAGTCAAGCAATCCGCGCACCGCCGAAGAAATTCGCTTGGCGCCTTCGATGCACTGCTCGATCTCTTCCCGGCGTTCGCCGTCTGGCGTCCTTCCACTCCAATTCCAGGTGCGACAGGATTCCCAGCAGCGGGTTGTTGATCTCGTGGGCCGCGCCCAGCGCGAGCTGTGCCAGAGACGCGTACTTCTCGTACTCCGTAGAGTTGCGACTCGAACTGCATCTTCTCTTTCGCCAGTTCGCGCTCTTCCTCCAGGCGACGCAACAATTCCTGTTGCGCCAGGTTGCGCTCGTACTCGCGATGGTCGGCGAGTTCCTTGCGACCGGGTTGCTTCGCGCTCGGCCGATTTGATCCAGGTCCGGGCGAAGACCGCCAGCAGGATGCAACAGAACAAATCCAACCGCGATACCGCCCCAGAATCCGCCATTGGGGAGGGCTGGCGGTGACGCCGTAGGAAGTCGGCGGGGAATGCGGCAACAAGGAGAACCACCAGCAACGGCCAGGAGTCGCGAAATGCCACGCACACTGCGGCGTGCGCTCCAAAGGCGATTACTCAGCCAGGCTGAGGGCATATGTTCTCCTACTACGACGGTCGCGCAGTATGGCCGCGGGAGCAGTGACAGCAGTCACCGGTCCGGGTGATGCCTGAAGGGTGGAATGATGCGACAGGAACGGCGGGCTGTAGAGGTTGCTGAAAAAGTCAGAGAAGTCAGAGTATGACTCTTGGAATGTACTTCTTGGTGGGAGCCCTCGCATTTATGCGAGGGCTCCCACCAATTCCGCGGGTCATGCTCTGAGCTTTTCAGCAGTCTCTTTAGGCCGGATCGACTGCCGACGTGATCTCGACCGGCGGGTCTTGCTCCGATGCGGGCGCCGAATCAGGAGGATTGGTTTGCTCCGGCGCGAACATCGGCTCCGGAGGATGGATGGGCTCAGGCTCGATCACGGGGTGCGCATCGTCTTCCGCCAGCGAAACGTAGGCTCCCAGGCGAGCAAGATTCAAGAGGTCAGCTCCCGCGAAATAGACCAGCGCGATCGCTGCCATGATGAGCAGCACCCATCCGACCGCCAGATGCCGGGCCAGATTCAAGGGCGAGAGGACAGCCAGGGCCATGGTTCCAAGCCACACCAGGCGCAGCAGAAGAAATCCCAGCCCCAGCAGAAATAACCGGCCGCCTTTGCGCGAGACGAAGCCCACAGATTGCGCGAGAGCATCCATGGCCGCAGCGCCATTGCGAATGCAAAACATCGGCGCCAGCCCGAGGAACCAATTCAATGCGCCGCCAAACCAGCAGGCGAGGCCGATCCCGAACACAAGAAACAGCGCTGCCAGTCCGGCGCGGTCATTCTGGGCCATCACGCCGCCGATAATAAAACACGCGATCGCGACCAGGAGCGCGATCAACGACCAGGCCGCGCGCAGCAGATGGAGGACAAAGATCGGTACAAACTGCCACGTCATCGGGTCGGGTTCGTCATCCGCGCTGAACATTGCAACCAGCCGGCGCAGCGTGGCGGCACGGCCCGCGGTGGCGGCAAAGCACCACAGCAAGGTGATGCCGAGGAGAAGCACCGACTGCTCCAGGACAAAACGCGTGAGGCTTCCGCGAAAGATGTGTTGAACTGCGCCCGATAGCAACTGCGGTTGGAGTGTGCCGAGCAAAAACTGGTCGGCGGGCGAGACCTTAATACTGTCGAGGAACAGCCCGCCGGAAACGATGACCAGCGCCCACGCCGAAAGTCCGAAGCACCAGCGCCAGGCAAGCTCGGCCGCCAGCAGCGCCGGATCGTGCCACAAGGCGGCAAAGCCATCCCGAAACGGCGAACGATCGCTGCCGGCCTGCGACATGGACCCTCTCTTATTCCCCCGCCTCGCTTACAGTCAAGGCGCGACCCAACTCTGCCGGCGTATCCACCAGTACGTCGGGAGGCACTTGCTGCAAGGTCAGCGGTGCGAATCCGTAGGTCACTCCGACGCTCCACAATCCTGCATTGCGCGCCGTCAACACATCCACCCCCGAGTCGCCGACCATGACGGTTTCTTCCGGAGCCGCGCCTACTTCACCCATCAGGGTATTCGCGCCGAGAGGATCGGGCTTCTTGGTTTCAAAGCTGTTGCCGCCGTACACCTGCACAAAGCAGTCGGCCAACCTGAGTCCGGCTAGAATGTCGCGCGACACGCGCACCGGCTTGTTGGTAAGCACCGCCAGTTTGCGAGGTGATCCAGTCCCTTGACCGGCCTGTTGCAACGCCTCGTGGATGCCTTCGTAGATGCGAGTATTGTCGAGCTTGTGCTCGCGGTAGTAATGCAGAAAATATGTGAGCGCTTCCTGCAGGAACTCACTGTGGGCGGGATCGCCGAGAGCACGACGGATGAGCATGGGTGCGCCATCACCGATGTAGGTGCCAATGACCTCGATGGGCAACTCCTTCCGGCCAAAGTGGCGCAACATGGCGTTGACCGCGGCTGCCAGATCGAGCTCCGAATCGATCAGGGTGCCATCCAGATCAAAGATGACGAGCTTGATTTTCCTGACCGGAATAGGACGAAGCGTACGTATCATTCCCTTCCAGTATAGTCATCAGGTTCCGAGGGGCTCCATCCAGCTCGAGCATTGGTTTAGTCATGGTGGAAATAGAAGAGGTGCCCGTCCATGTCCTGTACGGTGAACTGCCGTAATCCCCATGGCTTTTTTTCCAGCGGGTCCACGATGTTCGCACCTGACGACTTCAGTTCCTGGTACGAGGCATCGATATCTTCAGCGAACACCCAGTGAACAGCCGGTTCGAAAGGAGGTGTCTTCTTCCGAAAGAAGATCGCCGCATTACCGCGGGAAACGGCCCCAATCTCTTTGCCTGGGTAGAGCCATCCAATCTCAAAGCCGAGTACGTCTCTGTAATGCTGTTGCGCCCGTTCCACATCGGCGACCGGCAACTCCGGCACTGGCCGTCCAATCGAGGTCAGCTTCTCTCTTGCGTCCACAGAACTCTCCTTACTTCTCCTTCATGTATGCAACAAGGCCCGCCCGGGCGTCAAACTAGGAGGCCGCTATGACGATTCAAGAAACACCACAGAACATTTACAATGATGGGACGTTCGTGGCCGTGTCCGGGATCCGCATTTCACACCTGAGGTAAGGGATGGCTACCGCAAAAGTAGAGCCAAAATCTGCTCCGAGCGACAAGTACGCGGGGCTCAGCAATCAGCAGCTGATCGACATCTACCGCCTGATGTATACCTCGCGGCGCATTGACGATCGCGAGATCCTGCTCAAGCGCCAGCAGAAGATTTTCTTCCAGATCTCCGGCGCCGGCCACGAAGCCCTGCTGGTCGCTGCTGGAATGCTGCTGCGCCCTGCGTACGACTGGTTCTATCCCTACTATCGCGACCGCGCGCTTTGCCTGACTCTGGGCATGACGCCCTACGAGCAACTGCTGGAAGCCGTAGGCGCGGCTGACGATCCCAACTCGGGCGGACGGCAGATGCCCTCGCACTGGGGACACAAGAAGCTGAACATCGTGACCCAATCTTCGCCGACGGGATCGCAGTTCCTGCAAGCGGTGGGCTGCGCTGAAGCGGGACGTTACTTCAGTCGCTATCCCGAAGCCGCCAAGAAGGCGAGCGGCGACTATCGCCAGTTCAAGGACGTTCAGTTCCACGGCGACGAAGTTGTCTATGCTTCCTGCGGCGATGGCACTACCAGCGAAGGTGAATTCTGGGAGTCGTTAAATACCGCCTCGAACCTGAAGCTGCCGGTGTTGTATCTGATCGAAGACAACGAGTACGCCATCTCGGTGCCGGTGGAAGTGGGAACGGCCGGCGGCAACATCAGCAAGCTGGTCAGGGGATTCCCGAACTTCCACTTCGATGAAATCGACGGCACCGACCCCATCGTCAGTTACGCCGCGCTCAAGACGGCCGTCGATTACATTCGTGCGGGCAAAGGACCGGCGTTTGTACACGGGCACGTGATCCGGCCGTACTCGCACTCGCTGTCGGACGACGAGAAGCTCTACCGCCCGGACTCGGAGCGTAAGAACGAAGTGGAACGCGATCCCATTACGCGCTTTCAGCTGTTCCTGGTGCGCGAAGGCATTCTCGACGAAAAGGGCATCGACAATCTCGAAAAGGACGCCGAAGCCGAGATCCAGGACGCGGCGGATCGCGCAGTTGCAGCGGCGCTGCCGGCACCTGACTCGTACAAGCAGTTCGTGTATTCGCCCGATCTCGATCCCGCTTCCGTAGCGTTTCAGACCGAGCCGGTCCATCCGCAGCCGGCGGAGAAGGGCGCGCCCGCAGCTCCCGAGAAGACGATGGCCGACCTCATCAATGCATGTCTGCGCGACGAAATGAAGCGCGATCCACGCATCGTGATGTTTGGTGAGGATGTAGCTGACTGCAGCCGCGAGGAATATCTCAAGGACAAGCAGGTAAAGGGCAAAGGCGGCGTCTTCAAGCTGACCGGGGGACTACAGACCGAGTTCGGCAGCGACCGCGTCTTCAATTCGCCGCTGGCGGAGGCCAACATTGTCGGCCGCGCCGTGGGAATGGCGACGCGAGGCCTGAAGCCGGTGGTGGAGATCCAGTTCTTCGACTACATCTGGCCCGCCATGCAGCAACTCCGCAATGAACTGCCGCTGATGCGCTGGCGCTCCAACAATAACTTCTCATCGGCCGCCGTGGTGCGAGTGGCAATCGGCGGCTATCTCACCGGCGGCTCCATTTATCACTCGCAATGCGGTGAAAGCATCTTCACCCACACGCCGGGAATGCGCGTGGTCTTTCCGTCGAATGCGCTCGACGCCAACGGACTGCTGCGCACCGCGATCCGCTGCGACGATCCGGTGCTCTTCCTGGAGCACAAGCGCCTCTATCGCGAGACCTTTGGACGTGCGCCATATCCGGGAGCGGATTACATGATCCCATTCGGCAAGGCGAAGATCGTCCGTGCCGGTCATGACCTGACGGTAGTGACCTATGGAGCAGTGGTTCCGCGCGCGCTGCAGGCGGCGCAACGTATCGAGCGCGAGCATGGCGTCAGCGTGGAACTGATCGATCTGCGCACGCTCAGTCCGTATGACTGGGAGGCGATCGCGACCTCGGTGGCGAAGACCAGCCGCGTGCTGGTTGCGCACGAGGACATGTTGAGCTGGGGCTACGGCGCGGAGATTGCCGCCCGCATTGCTGACGAACTCTTCGACCAGCTCGATGCTCCCGTGAAACGCGTCGCGGCGAAGGACACCTTCGTCGCCTACCAGCCAATTCTGGAGGACGAGATCCTGCCGCAGGCGGAGCACGTGTTCCAGGCCATGGTTGAGCTGGCGGGATACTAGTGGGAAGTGGTTAGGGGATAGTGGTTAGTCGGAGGCGCAAGTCCATCATCCCCGCTCATCTGAAAAAACTCTGTCATCCCGAGCGGAGGCGGCCCGAACTTGGCCGCCGGAGTCGAGGGACCTGCGGTTCGATACGGCAAACATAAATTGCCAGGCGTACCGGCACTCCTCTTCGCGCGACTCTTCTATCGTCCGCCCTTGCTTCCCCAGAGCCAATCGATCGCGATGGGCCCGGCACCGCTCCAGATCAGCGAAAACGCGATTGCCGCACACACCATGGGAAACTCATAGCCGCCGTTCTTCGAAAACAATCCGTTGTGCAGATGCACCTTGCCGATCGCAACCAGCATGTCGACGAAGATGGCCAGGGCCGCCAGTCGCGTCAAGAAACCAACCACCAGCAGGATGCCGCCACCAAACTCCGCCGCGACCGTCAGATATCCCATCCATGTGGGGATACCCATGTGCGACAGGATTCCCATGAACTGCGACATGCCCCCAAAGAGCTTCTGATATCCGTGGGCGATCATGACCGTGCCCAGCGCCAGTCGCAGAACCAGCAGTCCGAGCGGGTGCAGGCGATTTAGGAAGTTCAATCAGTTCTCCTGTGCCGCGGCCAGAGCTTCCTCGCGGAGCTCCTCGACCGACTCGATGCGGTAGCGAATTACGACTTCACGTGAAGCCATTTCCTGGAGGAAGAGCTGCGCCGGAATGTCGAGCTCCTGGCGCACCCCGCCGCGCTTGGAGATCTCGCCGCCAATCAGCATCTGCAACACGATGGAAGCCGGCCATGCCGTGGTGCGCATCATCGAGGTCGTCCGGGTCACCGGATCGGTGTAATCGGTCATGCTGAACGAGGCAACGACATTCTCGTGATGAGCTTCCACGCGCAGCAGCGTGACCTCGGGCTCCTCGCTGGTAAATTTCTCTTCGAACAGGCGCGACATCATCTGTCGCGGCGCCACCTCGCTCCCGTTCACCACACGTTTCACGCTGGAGAACAGGCCCAGGTCATAGAGCGAACGCAACATGCGAACGTGTCCCGGATAGCGCAGCGTCTTCTCAAAGCACTCGCCGACCTGCCCCTGAAACGTTTCGGGTAAGGTGGATGTGCCACCCGAAGTGTGGAATGCCTCCAGTTCCGGGAAGCCTTCCATGCGGAAGGGTTCGACCTCGGTCAGTGGTTCGACGGTCGTCAGCTTTCCATTGCGCAAGACTTTGGCGGGCTCGCTGTACTCGTTGATCAGGCCTTCGACGGAGAAGACCAGCTGGTAGTTGAAGGGCGGAAGCGGACGCTGCGGCAGGCCGCCAACATAAATCTTCAGCGCGTCGGCCTTACCGCCGATGCGGCGCAGCAACTCACTCGCGAGGATGGAAGCCATTCCTGGCGAGAGCCCGCAATCGGGAGCAATCGCAACGCCCGCGGCTTGCGCTTGATCATGAAGGGCGAATTCCTGTTTGACCACGGTGTTGTTGCCGCCGAGATCGACGAAGTGGCACCCGGCTTCAATCGCAGCCTTGGCCAACTCCAGGTTGAAGAAGTACGGCACCGCGGAGAGCACGCCGTCGTGACCGCGCATGACCTTCCGCACAGCGCCGATGTCAGCGGCGTCAAGTTCGACCCCTGTGACCTTGGGGTTGCCAGTGAGCTTGTGGATTCGTGCAACAGCGTCGTTCAACCGTTGCGAGTTGGAATCTACGAGAGTTACTGCTTCGACTCTTGGGGTCCGGGCCATGTCAAACGCCGCAGCCCAACCCATCATGCCTGCACCAATTACCAGAATTTTCATGATGCCCTTCTATGAAACGAAATATGAGTATCTTGTAGAAATGCGAGTACTTGCCGTGTAAATTTCGGCCAGAATCAACAGGATAAATGAGTACGAAGGTTTAAAAAACCCTCGCGTACAAATGGCAGCGACAGGATTTCGCAAGAGGCTGGGTTTCGGGAGCTGTTCCTTCCCCTGCAGGAGTGAGGCTAACTTCTGCCGTCCGCTGAAGCGGACTCAATGTTTCCCACCTACCGCATCCCAGCGCTAAAGAGTCCGCGTGAGAACCTGTGTCGTCCCCGGGGACTCGGATCTACGTCCCACCTCACCCAGCACTCCGCCTTACCACCCCAATTCGCGCAAAGGCGGCGCGAATCAGGGACCCCGTTGCGGCTACGTGCTGGGCTATCATTATTCCGCCCTTCGGGCTCGATTTTCGCTCGATCCCTTCCACTCGAACCAAGACCCTTGTTCTCACAGAGAACACAGACTCCGAAGCGCTGGGATAAGGTCTGTCGCCGCGCTGTGGCTAGGGCATATTTTGTCCCACCTCAACGGCGGACCCGTGAGTTTCGTAACAACCTCGAATCCGGGGATTCCCACCAACACGCGTACTGGCGAATTTAAGCATCCCGAGTCGTCGCGGGTGTTGTAAATCAACTCTGCCGCAAGCCTTGAATGGCTGTCGTGGCACGCTCTCGTGATCTACGGAATGTGCCTCGCCATTTCCACCCCGATGCCGGCCGGGTTGCTCCCATTCTGATTCACCGCAACAAACAGGGTGAGGTCCTTGGCGGGGTTCACAATGATCACGGTGCCAAACCCTACCGTTCCGCCATTTTTCAGAATCACTGGATGCGTGCCCGGGCCCGCGATGTTGTTGACCCAGGCCATGGCCTGTTTGTTCCTCCCGTTGGGGAGGGTGTAGAAGGGCTTTTGCGCGAGCTGCATCGCGGCAATCAACTCATCCGAGACCGGGTGTCCATTGACCTGCTTGTGTCCAAGGTTAGCTTCGCCGAAGCGCAACATGTCGCGCGCCGTCGAACGCAGTCCTCCGGCCGCGTACCACGCAAAGATCGGCCAGGGTGGAGCATTGCTGCCGTTGGCATGATGTCCCTGCGCCATCCGCTGGTGTTGCTCTGGGGTGGGGTGGAGAGTGGTGTCCTGCAAGGTAAGTGGCTGCACGATTTCGGCATTGAGTTGATCTTCCCACGCTTTGCCGGTTGCGTCGGCAACCAGGTAGCTCAAGAGGCCGATGCCTGCGTTGGAGTAGAGATATGGCGCGGGGAGTTTCGTTGCGGGATCCCACTTGGAGACCCAAGTCAGAAACTCGTCTGTCGTGTAGTGTTCGATATTGCGTTTCCACAGCGGCCCGGATGGCAGGTTGGTGGGATCGTCAGGCATACCCGATGTGAAGTCCGCCAGCTCCAGCAAAGTGACCTGGCGCGCCGCCGGCTGAAGTGAAAAACCCTTTGGCATGTATTTCTGGGCGGGATCGGCAGGACTAACCTGCCCCCGATTGGCAGCCAGCGCAAAGAGCGTGGTGGTAAAGACCTTGGTGCAGGACCCTATCTCGACCAGCGTGTCCGGCGTGAAGGGAGCTCCAGCGTCGGTCGCTTTTCCATAGGGGAAGAAGTAGGTCTTGCCGTGTAACGAAACTCCGACGATCGCGCCGGGGATGTGATGCTGGCTGAGAAAAGGCTTTATCAGCCCGTCGACCACCTGCTGAATAGCGGCATCCTGGCCAGTGCTCGGCTGCTGATCAGCAGCCGCCAGAATCGGCGTGAGCAAAAGGAGCACTACCGCAAGCCGGGGATACGTTCCGTTCTGGCGCATGAGTTCTCTCCTTTCTTTGACTACCAGGGAAACCCTGAAACCCTACGGCGGACTTCTCCAGACCGCCCTAAGACCAGCCATGATAGGATCGGCCGCGCTGACCGGGCAACTGTATCTTTGGATGTGGTCCACTGCCTGTGCAGCGCACAATGTTACGACTGCGCAGAACCGGTCCGGGGGCAGTTTCGCGGTGTCTCGCACAAGGCGCGGAGGCCGCTGCTACAACAAGATTACTGTGGGGCAGCCGCGGTCACTTGATAGTCGAGATAGCGGATGGTGAGTACGGCCTTGCCGCCCATGCGGACGTCGGTGACCGTTCGATTGAGCGCCGGCAGATAAAAGCCGTCCACTTTTTCGTACTCGTGATGGATGGCGGAGCGCTTGGTCCAGAATGAGGGGTTCTTGGCCGGCTCGGCCTCGATACGGGTCACCGCAAAGTCGGTCGCATCGATCCACACTTTCCCGCGGTACAGATACTTGCTGTCGTGCAGAGGCTCAACCTGCATGACGTAGAGGGGCTGGCCATCGCCGGGGGCACAACCCAACAATGAGAAGCTGTAGTTGGCGGTGGTCAAAGCTACCGCATTGCGACTGGCTTCGTCAGAGTTGGAGTCTTTTTCCGATTCCAGTAGGCGGTGGAAGACATGGTTGAGAATGAGCTTGGAACCCGATTCCGATTCGATCGTAAATTCCTTGATGCCCGGGGCAGTATAGGAGACCTTCACCTGCATCTCGGCGCCGAGCGTCGAAGGAAAGCCAACGTAATGCAATTGGTATTGGCGCGTCGCCCGGAAGCTGCGCAGTTCGCGCGCTCGCTCGGCATTCCGGTCCATCAGGCGCGCGACCACATCTGCCCCGGAGAGGTTGCTCCCGGCCGGGCAGGAGACCGCAGCAGCGTCGGTCTTGGCTGCCGCCGCTGAAACCATGACGAAGAACAGCACTCCAACCCACATTGACCGACGGATTAGGCTTTGAATGGCGCCCGCCCTCGAACAGGAATCGTCTTGCCGGGCTGAAGCTCCCGGAGTTTTTGCAGTCTCTTGGGCGTGTGCCCCGCCCCGCACGTAACGGCACGGCTGAGCAGGCTGCTGAAAAATTCCATACTGACAACAGCCCGGGTAGTGCAGGCCTTCAGGCCCGCGTTCAACTAGTTTTGTGCAGAGGGCTTTAGCCCTGAGGTACGTTGTCCGAAGCCGCTGATATGGCCGCTTCTAACAAATGTCCCCAGGCCTAAAGGCCGTTTCACTGTACTCGCCTGACGCGGCGCTGAAGCGCCGCACTACCCGAACTCGCTCCGGCGAGGACTTTTCAGCAGCCTGTGAAGCCGTGCCCCTTCCAAGTTTGCTGCTTCAGCTTAGTGAAGCAGACGACCAATTCCGCCTAAAATGCTTTGTTAATTTGCTCACCCACTCATTCCACCGCGCGATAGCCAAAGTCAGTTCCTGCAAACCCTGAAGACCCATGCACGAGAGTTTCGCCTGGAATTGAACGCTTCCGTTTCATTTACATCTCCCACAAACAGTTTCCTTCGCGGTACATGGAGATCAGGCCGTCCTCGCTGATTTTCAACACAGTTCCATAGCGGGATGCGGCGATGGCGGCGGTGGTGCGTCCACCCTCGACCGGACGGTTGATGGCCTCTTCGGTGGACTGATGGTGAAGAATTGCACCGAAGGCCAGCAAGTTAGCCTGAGAAGTGAGCACTACAGCGCCATCGATGCGGGCAATGTTCTCCAGCACGGTGGCCGGAATGTCGAAGATGCTCTTGTCGCGAAGCAGATAATGTAACTGGTCTTTGCTGGAGATTCCATCCGTCAGCGGCCGGTGATTCATGTGTTCCAGCAGATCGGGCTGTGATACCAGGACCCGCGCCGACTCAGGATCGTCGAGCACCACGAACAGCGCGCCGCGACGGCTCTCGGTAAGGTTGAGCGCAACCGTGAACAGGCGCTGTGCCAGTTCCGTGTGTCCGATGGCTTTCTTCCACATCTCGTAACGATAGCGCGCATCCACCAATCGCCACTTGCCGTCCAGAAAACGAAAGACGGGCACGCCATCGGCGTATATCTTGACCTCGCCGTTAGGTGAAAGGATGAGGCAGATGTGTCCGCCGCACAACGTGGCGCGGCAGTGGTCGGCGTAGGGGGCCGCAGTCGGCACCGGAAACGGCATGTCGCGGTAGGGCTGGGCCCATTCGTGCACGTCGATCAATTCCGCCAGCATGCCGTCCCGGTCAACCAGAGCGAGGGTTTGCAAACCGTCACACAAACGGTGGAAGCTGCGGATGCTGGTTAATTCGTGGGAATAGCGCATCGCCCACGCCGGTGTCTGCGGCGGTTCATGACAGGGCTCCGGCATGGAGCCGAACAGCAGAACGCCCGTGGCAATGCGGCGATTCTCATAGGTGCTCATGCTGCTGGTACGCAACACTTCGATGGCGTCGGCAATGCGATCGGGCACATCGGCAATGGCTTCACCGCTGGTGTGGGGCGACGGATCGAGAAACGCCGAAACGAAGCGGTCCTCGGGCAATCCGCGAAAGAGCTGAAAGCTCTGCGCAGCCAGGGCCTGATTGGTGATCAGCTGGTAGCGCGCCGAAAGCACCATGCCGATGCTGCGCAGCAGGCGGCGTTCATGGTCGGAAAGCTTTGAACTCGCGGTCAGGGAATAACCCGTCCCCATCCATTCGAATTCCACCTGGCCGCCGCTGGGGACCGCGCCCACCAGCCCGGGCATGCGCTCAGACCGCTCCTCCACCCGTTCCAGGGTTGCTCCTGGAAAAAAATAGCGAATGCCGCTCTCCATCAAGTCGCCGTAGAGTCCACTGACGAATTGAGTGCGGCTTTCATGCGGACGGAAGGGAACAGGAGATTTCATCGCTGCTTAAAGCTTACAACAAAATATCCACCAAAACCGGCCTTCCGGCCCGCCGGGCGCGCGATCCTCTGCAGCGGCGATGTAGCTTCCCGTACAATGCATTCGTGCCGCGTCGCGGCCAGCTGAACGTGCCGTAAGCCTTTCGAACTCATCCATAGGGGCCAGATCATGAGCCACATTAAGACCGAGACCACCGGCGCCGTGCGGCGCATCACGATTGATCGTCCGGAGAAGAAGAACGCCCTGACCGCGAAGATGTACGAAGCCCTGGCAGTGGCGCTGGAACAGGCGGAATCCGACAAGGGCGTACGGGTGATGCTCTTGCACGGCGAGGGTGAGGCGTTTACTGCGGGCAATGACCTGATCGATTTTCTGCAAAAGCCCTGGAAGGGACAGGACCTTCCGCCGGCAGTCCACTTCATCCGCTCGGTAGTGAACGCGAAAAAACCTATCGTCGCCGCGGTGCATGGCGCGACAGTGGGGATCGGCACCACCATTCTGCTGCACTGCGACCTTGTCTATGCGGCGGAAAATACCAAGTTCCTCCTGCCCTTTATCAACCTCGGTATCGTTCCCGAGGCGGGTTCCACCGTACTTTTGCCCTTGCTGGTCGGACACCAGCGGGCCGCCGAGTTGCTGATGCTGGGCGTTCCCTTCAGCGCACAACGAGGATATGAATTGGGTTTGGTGAACGCCGTGGTCGCCCCCGGGGAACTGCTCGCCGCCGCAACGAAAGCGGCGCAAACGCTGGCAGCCAAACCTCCAGCAGCGCTGCGCGCCTGCAAGGACCTGCTCAAACGCAGCTACAAGGCAGAGGTGGACCGTGCCATTCAGGAAGAGGTGACCGTAATCAGCGGCCGGCTCGATTCGCCGGAAAGTAAGGAAGCGCTCACTGCCTTTTCGGAAAAGCGGGAGCCTGACTTCACCAAGTTCTGGTAACCCGATCGCTGATTGACGCCGTGTAACGAAATCACTCGACTACTGCTTATGAGTCGGAACCTCGAAGTGGGATGCGCTGGTTCGACTCATGCAATACCGCCCTCCGGAGCCCACATCCAAGCGCCACCTAGATGGTGGTTAGTCCCGTTCCAAAATCCAGTTCTATGAAAATCAACATCCTTCCTCATCCCAACATTCATAATTTTGTAACAGTGTCGCGACCCTCGTTAGGCCTCACGTAATGGTTACTTACAGTTAGCTTTATCTAAGCCTCGAGTTCGGGTTTGGCTCGCTGCTTGCACTCAGTTACACAAACAAAATTCCATTGAGCTCTGCCCGTTGGGCGTTGAGCCCAGCACGTCAACCGGACCGGAGCTTACAACTGTTTGGCTTGCAATCGCGGCAGACAGGGGCATGAAATGAACCCGGGTTAGGCAGTCATCGGCCTTCGTCCATCTTTTTCCCCTCACAAGTTATTCACCTAGCACAAAGGAGCCGTTCATGAAGAAGCTGGTTCTGTTGTTGCTCTCTATCTTTGTGTCGTCAGGCTACCTGGCGGCGCAACTGTCCACTGCAACCATCAACGGAACGATTGTGGACTCCTCCGGCGCGGTCGTTACCAAAGCACAGATCGCCGTTTCCAATCCAGCCACCGGCTTCTCACGTGACACGGTCTCAGGAACGGCGGGAGATTACAACGTCACCTTCCTGCCTCCCGGGAGCTACACCATGACGGTGAAAGCCACGGGCTTCGCCACCGTGCAGCAGAAAGGTATTCAGGTCCTCGTCGGTCAGGTGGTAACCGTGAACCAGACCCTGAAGCCAGGCGGCGCAGCCGAGGTGGTCGAAGTTACCGGCGAGCCGCCCATGATTGAGACCTCCACCTCCACCGTGGTGGGTACGGTTTCGCCGACCGAGGTGGCTTCCCTGCCCATTCTTGACCGCAATTTTTCCGGACTGGAAACGCTAATTCCGGGCGTGCGTCAGGCGGAAGGGTTTGATCCGACCAAGACCCGCGTGGGCAACATCAGCGTGAACGGCGGCGACGGCCGCCAGGTTGATACGGCCGTGGACGGCGGCGACAACAAGGACCTGGTCGTTGGTGGACTGGTACAGAACTTCACCATGGAGGGCATCCAGGAGTTCAACGTCATCACCAACCACTACACCGCGGAAGCCGGCCACTCGGTGGCGGCCGTGGTGAACGTCGTCACCAAGTCGGGCACGGATACAATCCATGGTTCCGTATTCGCGTTGTTCCAGAACAGCGCTCTGAACAAGAACGACTACTTTACCTTGCAGGGATGCGATGCGCAGGGCATCAGCTCCAGCAATTGTCCCAAGCCCTTGCTGCATCGCTATCATTACGGCGGTTCGATTGGCGGACCGATTATCAAGAACAAGCTCTTCTACTTCGGCGCCTTCGAGCAGAAGCGCGAGCCCGGCAACCTGGTGGTCAATCCTCCCGCATTTAGCGACCTGACAACCTTTGCCAGCCTGACCCAACACTATGCTGGCGGTCCCTACGCCTTCCCGGTGCAGAACCTGCCGTCGCCCTACGTTGACACGTTGGGAACCGTAAAGCTGGACTGGACGATCAACAATTCGCAGAACATGTTCGTCCGCTACGGTGGCCAGAAGTGGACCACTTCGAACGATCAGCTAGGCGCCATCTTTAACACGGATGGTACTCAGTCCAACAACGACACCAACAATTTCCATGACCTGGCCATCCAGTGGAACGTCACCATATCGCCAACCAAGGTGAACTCCTACACGGCGCACTTCCAGGACTTTGTGAACGTCATCCCTGCTTCCCCGCTTCATCTTTTCACCTACCCGGTGGTGGGCGGTGGAACGGTGACGAACCCTAATATCTCGTTCTCCGACGGAACCAACGTCGGCATCAATGCCAACGTTCCGCAACAGACCCTCATCCGCAAATACCAATTCGCCGACAATTTCACCTGGACGCACGGTACCCATAGCTTCAAGTTCGGCGGCAACTGGATCTACTTCGCTAAAACGGGAGGCTACTTCTACTCTCAGCTGGGGTACACCTTGACCTTCTGGGACAACCCCGCCTGCATCGCAGCGGGCAATTGCACCGTGGGCGGAAGCGGCGGACTGTACCCGCAAGGACTGCAGACTCCTGGAGCGCTGAAGGAAATCCTGCTGAATGGTGGCAGCGGTTCGACAGCGCAGGACCCGTGGAGTTCCCTCGGTTTTTACGTCCAGGATGACTGGAAAGTGTCGCCCAAGTTGACCCTGAATCTCGGCCTGCGTTGGGACGCGAATGCCGGCTTCCTGCAGCCGCAACTCGGCGACACTTTGACGACCAGCAACAAAGGCATTTATGACCTGCGGCAGGTCATGATGAACCCCAACTTCCCCACCAGCGACCCGGGCGCGCAAACCATCACCCAACTGGTAGGCAACACGGGCAATCTGCAGCGCACGTCCGCTTCCTATAAGGAGTTCCAGCCCCGCATCGGATTTGCCTGGGACTTTACCGGTACTGGCAAACATCTGATTCGTGGCGGATACGGTATCGCTCGCGATCAAATCTTCCAGAACATCACGTTGTGGTCGATCCAACAGTCGCAGCCTACCATCTACCAGGCAGTATTCGACCAGGCGGGCTCCAATGCACCCAACATCCCCGGATCTCCCTGCACGAATACCGGCACTGGACCGGTTGACATTTGCAGCTTCAGGTTTGGCGTGACTCCACTGCCACAGCCGCCGCCGGCGACCACCGATCTGGCCTTCGGCGCGACTCCGCGCATTACGAGTCCCACGATTACCGACCCGTGGTCGCAGCAGTTCTCGCTGGGATACGCCTGGCAGATTAATTCTGACTATGCGTTCACGGCGGATTACATCCACATCCTGGGCACTCACGAGGAACGCGTGATCAACCAGAATCCCACCATCTCCACCGTGTGCGATCCAGCCTACGGTGGCAACCCAGACAATCCGCGTTGCGTGAACGGCACCGGCACCCGTCTTATGGACTTCGCTTTTGCCGCCACCGATACGGGCGTGGGCCGCTTCAACAAAATCTACGACTACAGCACCAACAACCGGTCGTTCTACGACGGTATCAACCTGCAACTGAAGCGCCGCTTGAGCAAGCACTTCATGTTCCAGGTCAGCGACGTCATTTCCTGGTCGCGCGCCTGGGGCGGGTTCCCAGTGGCGTCCTACGGCGGCAGTGGTTTGGCCATTACCTCGGCGCAGCAGTTCCAACCGAACGAGTTCAACTACACGAACTTCGACGAGCGGAACCGCTTTGTAGCCAGCGGCGTCTTTAATCTGCCTTGGGCGTTCCAACTGTCGCCGATCTTCACTGCGGCGTCAGCGCGTCCTTATAGCTTCCTGTCAGGCACCGACATCGATGGCGACGGCCGCGTGGTCATCGATCGAGTTTGCGTTGGAAGCACCCTGGCCAACCCGATCACCACTCCGGGTTGCACCATGATCAAACCCAATACGCTCCGGGGAATTCCGTATGTCCAAATGAATCTCCGCGTGGATAAGTCGTTCCGATTTGGCGAGCGGATGAACCTGGCCCTGTACTGGGAGTTCTACAACTTGTTCAACCGGGCGAATTTCTGCAACAGCTATGAGGAGAGCGTTTCAGCAGGGCTTCCTCCGAATGGCACCTTCAACACGCCCCAGTCCTTCTGCAATGGCCCGAGTAATGCTGCGTTTGGCGGCATCTCAGGCTACGGAGCAGCGGCGACTGCGGCGTTTAGCAGCCAATTCGGCTTCCGCTTCAGCTTCTAAGCTTCGGCGGATCGGTTTGTGATTCCGAGGGCACTCACCTGAGTGCCCTCTTTTTTGCTCTAAGCACGGAACCATCCAGGCAACTGGCTCGTAGCAGATGTTGCGGAGTTGTGTTCTGATTCGTCGCGGATTACTCTGAACCCTCAAAGCCGCCAGCGGAGGAGTTGGACTCATGCTTCATCGCACGCAATGGATGCTTTTCGCCGCCCTGCTGTTTGCCGTGGTTACGCCTCGAACCCTTCACGCCCACGATGGCGACCAGGTCCATTTCGGCCGAAGCATAACGGTCGGTGAAGACGAGAGTGCTGGCAGCCTGGTTTGCATCGGCTGCTCGATTCGAGTTGAGGGCACTTGCCAGGACATAGTCGCCATTGGTGGAAGCGTCGTGATCGACGGCACGGTGAAGGGCGATGCGGTGGCAATCGGCGGAGGAGTCCTGTTAGGCGACAGCACGTCGGTCTCCGGCGACGTGGTCACCATTGCAGGCCACGTGTCGCGTCATCCCACCGCGGTGGTAAAGGGTGAGATCAATGAGGAGTCCGGCGTTCTCCTTCTCGTCGGAATATTCCTCGTCCCTCTGATTCCGTTGATCCTGATCATTGCCCTGATTGTCTGGCTGGTTGGCCGAAGCCGCAGGCCGGCGCCGGTGCGTGCGTACAGCGGTTCACCTACGGTGCCGCCTCAGCGGTGAAGTGGTGCTCTGCCCTAAATACCTGAGCTGAAACTGCGCCAGCATTCCGAAGCTCGGACCGGCCCACGGATATAATGAAACCACCTCCCGGAAAACGTGGACCCTTTCGCTTCCTCGCGATCATGGTTCCTGGGAGCCAGGTGGTGGGGTAGTGTTGCCGTTTACGCCTCCAACTCGTCCGCAGAAGAAACGAAGCCGCACTCCTGCGATCGTCGCTCTCTCCATCTGCATCTTCTTTCTCTTCGCCGTCATTTTCGCGCAGGCTACATTCAACCTGACCTCAATCCTGCAGCCCGACACCAGCGAAGAGACGCTGATTTTTGCTGCGGTTTCGGCGCTGATCTTCCTGCTGTTCGTGGCGCTTACTTTCGTCCTGCTGCGCACCTTGCTGCGTCTGTACGCGGAGCGCAAGACCGGGGTGCTCGGTTCCAAGTTTCGCAGCCGCATGGTCCTGGGAGCGTTACTGCTTTCGCTGGGGCCGGTGATCTTTCTGTTCCTGTTCTCCTACGGCCTTATCAATCGCTCGATCGAGAAGTGGTTCTCCCGGCCAGTAGAAGAGGTGCAGTATCGCACCAACGTCATCGTTTCCCTGCTGACGGAATATGCAGCCACCAATGCCCAGGTTGAGGCCCAGCGTATTGCCTCAACTCCGGACGCGCAAAAGTCCTTCCAGACGGGAAATTTCACTCTGGTGATGGACGAGTTCCGGCGCAGTGAAATCACGCTGCAGGGCGGCTTTGCCTTTGCCATCGTTGACGACCGGGCCGAAGGCAGCTTCCATGCTCCCGAGGCGTGGCCTCTGCTGCGGCACAACCTGCCCCTGAAAAGGGCCTTGCCCGGCGAAGCAAAATCGTTCGAGGTCATGGGGCAAACCTATGTGCTGGGCAGCGCCCGCGTGGGACCGAACGGACAAATCCTGGTAGCCATGCCGTTGCCGGCAAATTATTCGGCGACGTTGCGTGACGTTGAACGAAGTCAGGAGCAATACGGTCAGCTTCGCATCCAGCGACGGCGTGTACGCCGCACCTACATGGGCTTTCTGTTGCTGCTCACGGTAGCGGTGTTATTCGCCTCAACGTGGCTTGCGTTGTATCTGTCGAAGATGGTGACGAGGCCCCTGGTCGCACTGGCCGAAGCTACCCATGAAATCTCTCGCGGTCGCCTCGACTACCGGGTGGACGTTCAGGCGGGCAACGAAATCGGGCAGTTGGTGGAATCGTTCAACCATATGGCGGCCGACCTGGAAGCCAGCCGGGGCAGCATTGAAGCCTCGCGCCGCGACCTGGCCGACGTAAACGTGCAGCTGGAGCAGCGCACCCGTCACATTGAGACCATCCTGGAGAGCGTTCCTTCCGGCGTGCTTTCGCTGGACGCGTCACGGCATATTCTGCATGCCAACCGGGCGGCGCGACGACTGCTACGCCTCGACGAAGACTTGCCCGGTTCCGAACAGACCTTGCGTGATCTCTTTCCCGAGGAAGCGGTGTCCGACCTTGAGCACCTGCTGCGTAAGGCCGACCGCATGGGGACCACGACCAGCCAGATGGAGATTGTCACGGCTCCGCGTAAACCTGAATGTGGCGGTGACGGTCGCCTCGCTCGATCCGCCTTCGACTTCCAGCAACGGCCAGCGCATGCGCATGGGATACGTGGCGGTGTTTGAGGACTTGACCGACCTGTTGCGCGCGCAGAAGCAGACTGCCTGGCGCGAAGTGGCCCGCCGGATCGCCCACGAAATCAAGAACCCACTCACGCCGATTGCTTTGTCGGCCGAGCGCATTCGCCGTCATCTGGAGCGCGGAACGCCGCCTGATGCGGCTTCCCTCAACGTAATCCGGCAGTGCACCGAGACCATCGGCTCATCGGTGGAAACGGTCCGCACCCTGGTGGATGAGTTCTCCGCCCTGGCCCGCTTCCCCGCCTCACGTCCAGAGCCGTCCGACATCAACAGCATCGTCAATCAGGCCCTGGCCATGTTCGATGGCCGGCTCGATGGAATTCGAGTGCAGAGATTTCTCGCCGCCGACTTGCCGCCGGTGCAGGCCGATCCCGACGCTATGAAGCGTGCCATTGCCAACCTGGTGGACAATGCCGCCGAGGCCATGCAGAACTCGATGCTGAAGGAAATCGACATCTCCACCACGCTGATCGGTGAGCGCGATGCGGTCGAGATTGTGGTCGCCGACACCGGACATGGGGTCACTTCTGAGGTGAAGGAGAAACTTTTCCTGCCTTATTTCTCCACCAAGAGACGCGGGACGGGACTCGGCCTCGCCATTGTCAGCCGCATTGTGGAAGACCATCGTGGGTCGATTCGCATAGAAGAGAATTCCCCCGTGGGAACCAGATTCATCGTAGAGTTGCCCTTGACCCAGGACATGGCCCCGGTGGCTGCCCAGCAAAATGCAAACTATTCTGATCGTGGATGACGAATCCCAAATCCGCAGCGCGCTGCAAGGCGTGCTGGAGGATGAGGGTTACAAAACGCTGCTCGCGGGAAACGGCGAGGAATGCCTGGACACGCTGCGCCGCAAGTCCGTGGATGTTGTGCTGCTCGACATCTGGCTGCCCGGCATTGACGGCCTCGAGACCCTGGAAAAGCTGGTTGAGATTGAGGACCATCCTGAGATCATCATGATCTCGGGTCATGGCAACATCGAGACGGCGGTGCGGGCCACCAAGCTTGGCGCCTTCGATTTCCTGGAAAAGCCGTTGTCGATCGAGCGGACGTTGATCGTCCTGAAGAACGCCATCGAAGCCAAACGGCTGCGTAGCGAAAATCTCGAATACAAGAAGCAGTTCCAGGCGCGTAGCGTCATCGTCGGGGACAGCATCCCCATGAAGGCGCTGCGTCAGCAGATCGCGCTGATGGCCCCCACCAACGGCCGCGTCTTGATCTACGGCGAGTCGGGCACGGGCAAGGAATTGGCGGCACGCGCCATTCACGCGCAGAGTCTGCGCAAGGACGCGATGTTTGTCGAAGTTAATTGCGCCGCGATTCCTGAAGATCTCATTGAAAGCGAGCTGTTCGGACACCGCAAGGGCGCATTCTCCGGCGCCGCAGCGGACAAGGAAGGCAAGTTCCAGAAAGCCGACGGAGGAACGCTGTTCCTCGACGAGGTCGGCGACATGAGCCTCAAGACGCAATCGAAGGTGCTGCGCACCCTCGATGAGGGACGGTTTGCGCCCGTCGGCGAGGAAGAGCCGATCACGGTGGACGCGCGCGTCATTGCCGCCACCAACAAGGACCTGGAGGAGGAAATCTCCAAGGGAAACTTTCGCGAAGATCTCTTCTACCGGCTCAATGTGATTCCGTTCTATGTGCCGCCGGTGCGTGAGCGCAAAGAAGATATTCCGCAGCTGGCGCGATATTTTCTGAAGGAGTTTTCGCTGGCCTACAACCGCCGTCCGAAGGAGATCGCAGACGAAGGGCTCGATGCTCTCATGCGTTATTCCTGGCCGGGCAACGTTCGCGAGCTGCGCAACCTGATTGAGCGCATCGTCATCATGAATCCCACGGTAGTGAAGCTGGAGCGCAAGCACCTCCCGACGCTGGTGTATCGCGAGAGTGGGCGGCGGAGCATCGGCGACTTCTCCAGCCTGCACCAGGCCCGCGCCGCCTACGAACGCGACTACATACTGAAAAAACTGGACGAGAATCATGGCAGCGTCAGCCGAACGGCGGAGGTACTGGGACTGGAGCGCAGCCACATGTATCGCAAGATGAAGGCGCTGGGAATTGCGGTGAAGGAGTAGTGGTCAGTGGATAGTGGTTAGTGGAAAATCAGTCGTGGTTAGCAGTTAGACAATAGGCCCCGAAGGGGCGAAACAATCGTAGCCCAGCACGTCAGTGCTGGGGAAATCACGAATTAAGTCCGAGTCCCCGCAGGGACGACACAGATGATTGCAAAATTTCAATCGCGTCTGACTCTCGCTGCCGCCTTCCTCTTCGTCATTGCCGCCTCTGCTCTCGTTTTCGCGCAACAGCCCTCGGCGACGGATGAAATACGTGCCGGGGTCCTCGCCTACCAGTTCTCGAACTACCAAAGCGCGGCGGAGCACTTCCAAGCCGCGCTCAAGCTCGATCCTTCCTCGATGCAGGCGCAGTTGGGCCTCGCTACTTCCTACGCGCAGCAATACGTTCCCGGCGACGAATCTGACGCGAACGTCGGACTGGCGACGCAGGCCATTGCCGGGTTCAAGGCCGTGCTCAAGGCCGGCCCAACCGATCAGCAGCGCTACCGAAGCGTGGCTGCCATCGCTTCCCTGAGTTTCAACATGAAGCGGTGGGATGACGCTCGCGAGTACTACATGAAGGCCATCGAGCTCAACCCCGAAGACGCGCACAATTATTTCTCGATGGCGGTGATCGACTGGACCCTGGCCTATCCACCGCGCGTGAAGATGCGGGACGACATGCACTTGAGCGATAGCGAAATGATCAGCGACGCGGCGGCCTGTGCCTCCTTACGCGCGCAAAGCCAGCACTATGTCGACGACGGAATTCAATCGCTGGAGAAAGCACTTCAACTTCAGCCCGATGACGATGACGCCATGGCCTACATGAATCTGCTGTATCGTGAGCGCGCCGAGTATGAATGTGACCAGCCCGAAGCCAGGAAGGCTGACCTGAAAACCGCCGATGAGTGGGTGGACAAAGCCATGGCAGCGAAGAAAGCCAAGACAGAGAAAACTCCCGAGAATCCGCATTAACTTTGTATCTGTCATCCCGAGCGACGAGCAGAGCGAGGAATCGAGGGATCTGCGGTTCGCTGGTCGCAGCAATCCGACGGAAGCAAAAGCAGATCCTTCGACTTCGCGCCCGCCCGATCCGCAAAAGAAGCGGATCGGAAAATCTTTTGCGGGCGCTCCGCTCAGGATGACAATTCGAATTGTCTGCGCTTGCATAGCCAGGAAATGGGCTGTCATATACCGTACGCGCGTGAAACGGGTCGGGCTGCGCTCTAGCTCTCCGGCTCGAACTCCTCGTCCTTCTCGGCCATGGACATGTTCTGCATCTGGGTGCGCCAGTCGGTTTCCTGCACGAAGTCGCGCGAGTCGCGCCAGCCGGCACGCACCTTCACGAAGAGTTCGAGAAATACTTTGGTATTGAGCAGTCCCTGGATTTGCAGGCGCGCCGCTGTCCCGATCTTCTTCAGGTTTGCGCCTTGTTTGCCGATCAGGATCGCCTTCTGCCCTTCGCGCTCGCAATAGATTGTTGCTGCAATGCGGGTGAGACGAGCGCCCTCTTCGTACTGGTCGATCAGAACTGTCGTCGCGTACGGCACTTCCTGCTCGGTGGCCAACAGCACCTGCTCGCGAATCAACTCCGCCACCAGAAATCGCTCCGGCTGATCGGTAAGCTGGTCTTTGGGAAAGTATCGCGGTCCCTCGGGGAGCGCCTTGACGACCGCGTCCAGCAGAGTGTCCAGCCCCTGGCCCTTCATCGCTGAGATTGGAATTACCTCGGCAAATTCGTGCCGCTCTTTGTACTCTGCGATCAGCGGCAGCAGCTTCTGCTTGTCGAGCACATCAATCTTGTTGAGCAGCAGAAAGCATGGCTGGCCGCTCTTCTTAACGATGTCGAGCACGAATTTGTCGCCGGTGCCAAACTTCTCCGTCGCATCCACGATCAGCAGCAGCAGATTGCAGCCTTCCAGCGCGTCATACACTTCCTTCATCATGCGCCGGTTCAGCGAATTAATGGGCTTGTGAACTCCGGGCGTATCAACCAGAACGATTTGTCCCGCGGGGCGCTTGCTCTTGCGCTCGACGTTGATCATGCCCTGGATACGATTGCGGGTAGTTTGCGGTTTGCGGGTGACGATCGCGAGCTTTTCCCCTATAAGCGCATTCAGCAGCGTGGACTTACCCGCATTGGGGCGACCGATGATGGAGACGAATCCGGAGCGAAATGCCATGTAAGGGAATCTCTGATTAAGTCCATTGCACCCCCTCAGGGGCTAAAGCCCAGGCCTCATATTGGCCATTTACGGACGGCCTGAAGGCCGTCCCCTTCAAAAGCGCCGGACTTCAAAAGCGCCAGACTTCAAAGCGCCAGACTTCAAAGCGCCAGACTCAAAGCGCCAGACTTAAAGCGCCAGACTTAATCAGGGCCTCCTTAGCTTTCGACCTGCCGGGAGGCAGGCGTCGTCTGCAGACTAACACGCACGCGGTCGACGCGGCGTTCGGTGGACTCCAGCACTTCGAAACGCAATCCATTCTCCTCGAAGACCTCACCCGCCTTGGGAATGTGTCCAGCGAGTTCACTTACCAGCCCAGCAACCGTGGTGGCCTCTTTTTCGTCAGGCCGCACGCCGAGCAGCTTTTCCAGCAGGTCTATATCGGTGTTGCCGTTGAAGACGTAGGAGGAGTCGCTCTCTTTCACGACATCGGCTTTTTCGTGCTCGTCGCGGATCTCGCCGACGATCTCCTCCACCAGGTCTTCGATGGTCACCAGACCGGCGACGCCGCCGTACTCGTCGATGACCACCGCCAGGCGAATGTTGTCGCGCTGCATCTCGCGCAACAGCTCGCTGCCCAGCTTGGTTTCAGGGACGAAATACACGTCGGTCTTCATCAGGTCGCGAACGGTTTTGGTGCGCGCGTCGGTATCGGGGACCTGCAACAGGTCCTTGGCGTACACGATGCCCTTGACGTGGTCGATGTCACCCTCATAAACCGGTATTCGGGAATAGGGATGCTTCTTCACCAAGTCGGTGAATGCTTCGAGGGTCGTGCCGATAGGAACCGCGATGATGTCGGGACGCGGCGTCATCACCTCGCGCACCGTCTTGTCGCCAAATTCGACCACCGACTGGATCAGGTCGCGATCGCTCTTCCCCAGTATGCCCTCTTCCTGACCGGCCTCAATCAGTGCGTCGACCGCTTCTGACGGGTGCTCAGGTTGCGGCCCGGCATGCTCCTTGGAGAGCGATGCAACCGACAAGGCGAAGCTCAGGATCAGGGTCACCGGCACGGCTAGGTAGATCAGCACGCGGAGAACGACAACCCACCGCACCAGCCACTCGCCCCGGGTGCGCACGAAAAATAGGTACGGCAGCAAACGGTTGAAGATGACGATGATGAAGATGAGGCTCACCGCCGCCTGCACCAGGTCCAGCACCACCCAGCGCTTCTCCATGAACAGCACGTAGCCGATGAGCACACCGAGGCTGGCCATGCACATCTGGGTCAGGACGGCCATGGAGAGCGCGGCGCGCTCGCGGCTCACCCGCAGCTTGGGTTCGACCTCGTGCTCGTAGGCGTCGATGTTCTCCTGAAACTCGCGTCCCAGGAACCTCCCCATCTCCGTGTGCAGACGGTCCACATAGGAAACCAGCGCCAGCAGCGCCATCAAGACCAGCAGAAGGATGACTAACGGAAGGCTCATCTCCGAGCACTCCCGCGATTTCTGGGGCCAGATGACTTTCGCCCAGCGTGACTGTTGGAAGAAGTCGCGTGGGCACGTTCGATCAGTCCGACCGGCAGGCCAAGCTGGCGACGCAAAGTGGTCTCGCGAGTCCGCATCTCGCCCTTGTCGGTTTCGTGGTCGTAACCGGCAAGATGCAGCAAGCCATGCAGAATTAGCACCTTCAGCTCGGTTTGAGTCGGGTGACCCATTTCACCGGCATTGGCCGCGGCGATTTCGCCTGAGATGGCAATGTCCCCGGCAAGTTTGGGCGTTTCGGACGGGAAAGACAGGACATCCGTGGGCTCGTTCTTCTTGCGGAAGCGGCGATTCAGCTCCTGCAGCTCGCGGTTTGAGGCGATGCGAACGTTGACCTCACCGCGCAATCCGACCGCTCGCTGAGCCTTGGCTGCAAACAGGCCAAGGGCCCGCGCGCTGGTCCCTTCGATTTCGTGCTCCAGAATGATCACTTCCGTTTCAAGTACAAATGGGAGGGCACAGGCCCTCCCATATCATGGTAGCAAGGATTTACTCGGAAACGCGATTTTGTAGCGGCGGAGGGGCTTCCGCCGAAGGTATCTCGGCGAGCGGAGCCTCGCGCTCGATGCCGGCCGCAGGCCCCCGTCCCTCGCTGCTTCGCGCCTGCATCAAGCCATTGCCATTCTTGACTTCCAGCGACAGCGTCAACTGCTCGTTGCGGCCCTTGTAGTCGTCGTACGCCCGGATGATGCGCTGCACCAGGTGATGCCGCACGACGTCTCCCTCATCGAAGTAGCAGAAGCGAATGCCCTCCACGTTGCGCAGGATCTCCACCGCCTCCACCATTCCGCTGCGGCTGGCATTGGGCAAGTCGATCTGGGTGATGTCACCGGTGATGACCGCCTTGGAGTTGAAGCCCAGGCGGGTCAGGAACATCTTCATCTGCTCCGAGGTGGTGTTCTGCGCTTCATCCAAAATGACGAACGAATCGTTGAGGGTGCGTCCACGCATGAACGCAATGGGTGCGATCTCGATAACGTTCTTCTCCAGATAGCGGTCCACCTTGTCAGGTTCAAGCATGTCGTACAAGGCGTCGTACAGGGGACGAAGGTACGGATCAACTTTTTCCTGCAGAGTTCCCGGCAGGAAGCCCAGGCGTTCGCCAGCCTCCACCGCGGGCCGTGCCAGCACGATGCGATTCACGCGCTTCGACAGCAGCGCCGCGATTCCCATCGCCACCGCAAGGTAGGTCTTCCCGGTTCCCGCGGGACCGACGCCGAAAACCATGTCGCTGTTTTCGATCGCCTCAAGGTAGCGCCGCTGATTGATGCTCTTGGGCTGCACGCTGCGCTTGCCAAACGAGCGCTGTTTGCCGGCTTCGGCAAGCCCGCGCAGGGTGGCGGTCTGATCGGAGGTCAACACACGAATCATGGCGCCGAGATCGCCATTCACGAAGGTGAAACCATTCCGCAGCAGATGCTGATAGTCAGCAAACACCTGCTGCGCGCGACCCACGTCGCTGGCCGCTCCTTCAATTTCGATGGAATCGGGCCGCATGGCGATGGCGACGTTCAAACCATCTTCCAGCAGGCGCAAGTTTTCGTCACGGGTTCCAAACAGGGTTTCGATATTTGGGCTTATTTCGATGTTCTTTTTCATCTAGAGTCGGAAGTCAGCCTCCGTGATATCGGACGCCGAGCGCGCGCCGCTGTTGCGCGGATCGGGATGCATGGGCCCTTGGATTACGAAAGCGGGATGGACCGTCGACAGACCAACCGCTTCGGTCTGACATTCAGATGCATGACACGGTTGTAGGGTGGTAGGGATTGAGCCCGGAAGATAGCCCCCGCGAAAAACTACTCTCATTGGCCGCTAGCGTATCCCCGATTGAGAAAAGAGTCAATCCAATTGCCACGCAAATTCGATGCTATCCGGATACTTCCTGCATTCCCGCGACAAACGTGCCATCCACACTAAGTTTAGATGATTCGACGAGGCAAAAGGAGCGCCCGCCGCGTTCACGCTCATTTAACAAACCACCGTCTTTCTCTTACCAGATATGCAACCATAAGACCGCCTATGGGTAGGCCAATCAGGGTATGCCAGTCTCGCGCGATCAGCGCATTCATGGTGTCGCCCAGGAGGTTTAGGCAAAGGATGCCAAGGGCCGTCCATAGGCCCCAGCGCTTACAGCGCCACAGCCCGAGCGCCGCCGTGGCGCAGGCCAGGAAAACAGCGACCATCAGGAGCACGGCCAAGTGTCCAAGTGTCGCGAAACCTTCACGGGCATGAGGGTTCAGCCGCCATAGTGGCTCCAGCATGCTACCGGGAAAGAGCAGCATGAAGGCTGCGAGGCCGCTCATGAGAGCGCCAAACACGAAGAAAAAGCTTAGAGAGGTAACGCCTATCGGGCGGCTTCGATTGGTCATTCCATCGCTGCCTCAGCCGCATTATGGTACCGCGCCGTAGGCGAGACGGTAGTGCCTTGTCGGTCCTCGGCACGGGTCGCCGACCGCGAGGCGACATCCGCTGAGTCTGACGAACCCCATCACGAGCCGCCCACCGCTTCCGGTTCCAGGGTTTCCTCCCGATAGAGCACGACGGCGTGCCGCAATGCGGCTACCACACTCATGATCGTCATGCCGGCTATGGCCGCGACGCCTCCGATGTCGAATAGCAGAAAGCTGTGGCTGCCAAGGTGTGCATAGGGATGAATGCAGAGAATCGCGTTCCCGGCTATAAGCAGGATTCTGATCTCCGTGGGACCGAAGATGCCTTGCGAAATGTGAAAGTGGCCCATCGTATAGGTGGCAAGATAGCTCTCGATGGACAGCACGTAGAAGCCCACCAACATCCCGGCCGCTATCTGCCAATGCACGTAACTGGAGGCGGCCAGCCCGGCCATCAGGGCCAGCGCGCCGAAGGTGTCGGCCATGTGGTCCACGTAAAACCCGTACCGTGGACGCTGCTGATTGCGAACCCGCGCCAGAGTGCCATCGAGACTATCGCCGAGCCAATTGAGCACAAGGAAGAAGTTCACCAGCCATAGGGCCCACCAGTCCCTCGATGCCAGCGCGTAGGCTGCGCCAGCCAAGAGCTGCGAAACAAAACCCAGGCCGGTCAGATGGTCTGAGTTGATCCCCGGCGGCACCCGCAGCGCCATCCACACCAGTAGTCGCTTCTCAAGATCGGCAGTAAGCGCACGGTGGACTCGCAGCGCGTTTACAAATCCGGTCTGTCGACGGTCCGCAGTCACGGATTCTCTCAATTGAACCTCGCATTCGTTGCTCATTGATGTGCCTTCCTTCCAGTGCCTTGTCAAGCAGTTCCTCTCTCGCAATCGCGCCGTGGCGGAAGAATGCTCGCTGGAAGACGCAGGCGGCAATGCATGGCAGCTCAAATCTGCCTCATTTACACATCACGGCGTAAGTAACTGCATTGCCAGGTGTTATAGGAAGTTATCCAACGGGCGTACGGTCGTCGCC
Source organism: uncultured Acidobacteriaceae bacterium (assembly GCA_963840905.1). Classification (GTDB taxonomy): domain Bacteria; phylum Acidobacteriota; class Terriglobia; order Terriglobales; family Acidobacteriaceae; genus Bog-257. Next base: position 185,885 of record CAWJAO010000012.1, on the reverse strand, counting down.
ACTGGCCCCATGCTGCCGCGGGCAGCTAAAATCAAGTCTTGCGAATGTCACAGGAGCGCACATGCCGCCTGTTTCGCTTCGGAGGGTTCGAGGCAGATGAGGCCACGGGAGAGCTGCGTAAACATGGTATCCGCATCAAGCTTCATTCGCAGCCCTTTCGGGTGCTGGTGATGCTTCTGGAAAAACCGTCGGAGCTGGTCACGCGCGAGGAAATGCGCCAGCGCCTGTGGGACGATGACACCTTCGTGGACTTCGACCACGGCTTGAACACCGCCATCAACAAGATTCGCGAAGCGCTTGGCGACTCCGCCTCCCAACCGCGACATGTGGAGACTGTCTCGGGCAAAGGCTATCGCTTCATTGCACCTGTGACACTGGCAGTTCCTGTCTCGAGATCGGCTCAAATGCCGGTCGCGGCGACGCTCCACGCTGACCCGACCGGCGGAGGGCACGCAGTCACCCCGCTGGCTGAAGCTTACCCTGGGAAAGCATCGTCTCCGCGGTCCGTGGAGGTTAACGCCAAAGCCTCGCGTGGGCCGTTGCTGGCAACCCAGCGCGATCTGCCCCGTGCCTCGCACGCGCTGGTACGGAGCCTGTTGCTGCTGACGCAGGCGATGTATTTGGCGTTCTACCTGGGAGCGCTCGCGAACCTCCCGGAGATCCGTAGGATCTTTCTGGACGCGCAGTTGCTGTCGCCCGCGGTGCTCATGATTCTGCTGGTTACAAGCGCCGTTATGCTGATCCCCGTCCGTCTGTTCATAGTGACGGCGGTGGCCTTCGATTATCCGCAGCTTCCAGCAAAGTTCAGCAAACTCTTTCCCGTGCTGCTACCCCTGGATCTCTTGTGGGCGCTCTCGCCGTTCCTTCTCGTTCATCATGTAAGTATGGGTCTGGCACTCGGAATGACCGCCGCTCTGGTGTACATGCCGTTTGCCCAGCGCTCTCTGGTTCTCATGTTTGGACGGGGTTGGGAGATTCCGCAGCCGGCAAGCTGATGCGTTCCCGGGGGGAAGTTGGCAGGTTCCCACTCAGCTGTTGTCTGCGCGTCCATCACCGCACGAAGGCGCAAGCTGACCTGACCGGGCACTCTTCGCATTTCGGCTTGGTGCGTTTGCAGAGTTCCTGGCCGTGGCGTTTCAGCAGCAAATAGGCCCGCTTGCGAGCTTCGAACGTCTCCGCCACGCCGGCTGCGATCGCGCGCTGAACTTCGCGATAGTTGACGCTGTAGCTCTCGTGTTCCCGGCCACTCAGGACACGAACCACTACCTGCGTGCAATTCGAGGGGACCGCCGCCAGCGGCGCGATTCCGGCAAACAGCAGGATACGATCGGCTCCCGGGTCGGAGATGCCGGGAAACTTCTTCAAGGTCTTGCGCGCCTCGGAGCGTGGCCCGCTCAACGCAGCGCGCAGATCGCCGCCGAGCTGGTCCTTGACCCGCGCGGCGATCTCCTTGAGTCGCAAGGCGCGCAACTCCGGAGCCATGCCGCCCGGCTTCAAGGCGGAAGCGAGCTTCGCCGGCGTTGCTGCCAGCAAATTGCGCGGGGCAATGCCGACCTCGTTCCTCAGCTTGTCCCAGCCTTTGGCGCACGCAGTGTCGCAGGGCGGGTATCCGCACTGCCACCAAATGATGAACTCGTAAGGCTCGACCGGCCAGCACGGTTCCTGCCTGCCGTAGAACTCCTCCAACTTGTCGAGCAGTTCGCAGACAGTAAAGCCAGATTGTCGCATGGAGGCGTCAAATGTTATTGCGCATTTACGGTGCGAGGCAACCTTTGCCCGAATCTGCGGGCGATGGATCACAGAGGTTCTTCGTCACTGAGTTTCGGGAAGCGTCTACACATGCATACCGTGCCGCCCAGATGGCGGCGAGGGAGCGTGGTTCTCGAGTTCGGTTTTCCGCTTGGCCTCCCGGATTTGCGGAAGCAGAATGTCCCGAACATAGTGCCAATAGGGCACCAGCTTGAGCGCCGACTCGGCCTCCTGCTCCGCGCTATTCACGTTGGGCTCGGTCCGGTTCAGGTTGGACCATGCAAGGCTCATGAACAACTCCGGCTCTCCCCATGAGGGATCGAGGGGATCGGCGGCGGGAGCTTTCTGATTCCGAATCGCTTCCAGTCCCTTCCGATACAGTTCGATCGCTTTTGCCTGCCCACCTCCGTGCTCTGGAGGAACATTCCAGTAAATCGGACCTTCGACCCAGAGGAAGCGAGGATTGTCCGGCGCTGCGGCCTCGATCTCCTTCCGCAACTGTCTCGACCGCGCTATCAGCTCCGTGGTCTGCGGACCCTGAGCATCCTGCTGCCGCACCGAGTAGGCCAGTATTCCCGCGCATGACAGCGCACCGATCTTCGCGTCCACGAACGCAGGGTCTTTCTTCGTGGCCTCGTCGAATTCGACCAATGCGTGCTGCAGGTCCTCCTGCAATTCCGCCGGGGCAACCTTGTCGTTGAATCCGTTGATCGCCCTGCGCCATAGCGCAAAACCCTGCCAGTACAGCACCCGTGTCGCGAGGTCCGGGCTTCCTGCAAAGGGCGTCAACTCTCCATGAAGGCGTTTCAGGGCGGCGCGGTCTCCCTCATAGTCAGCGCGTTGTATCTGGGTCACTAGCTTGACCACCTGTTCACGCGATTGATCGCTCGCCGAGGCGGTCAGCACCATGCTTGCCACGGCCACCAGCATGGTCACAACTTGTGCCGCTCTGCACCGCATACGCCGTGAACCATTCGATCGCTGGACAGCACTCATTCCCCACCTCCACCGTCAACCTAGAGCGCCATGCATTCGCGGGCAAGATGCTTTCGGCGAACCGGCAAGTTCCGGCGGTCAATGGTGGTGTGGAACCGGGTACAAGCTGCGATAATTTGAGCGAAATCATGCGCCAGGCCATCAAGAGTTACGCCATCGTTCTAGCGGCATGGCTGCCGTTCTTCGCGGTCTGGGTCTTGTTCGCCAGGGTGTACGCGCACTACCCTTTGCGCGCAGCGCTCGCTGACCAGCCTGATTTCGATGGGCAGCGCGAGCCTTTTGGGAGTCGCCGTCTGGCACGTTTGCCAGCGCTGGCCCTGGCCTTTTCGGCTCGACCTGAAGTTCTACCTGCTGCAAGTTCTGTTTGCCTCGACGTACTCGGTCCTCTGGAGCATTCTAGTTTTCGCGCTAGAAGCGATGCGCCGCGGAAACATCACCCTCGACTTCTGGAAGTCACCCCTCCTGGGTTGGCAGCTTCTGACAGGCATCTGGCTTTACGGGCTGTTCGCAGGGGTCTCGTATGCCGTGCAGACCAGAAATCGCTTGCACGAGAAGGAGACGCTTGCCGCGCGGGCGGAAGCCCTGGCCGCAGCCGCGCGGCTGGATGCAATTCGGGCCCGTCTCAATCCGCATTTCCTGTTTAATGCGCTCCACACGCTGGCCGCCCTGGTGAAGTTCAATCCCAGCTCGGCGGAAGACGCCATTGAGCGTCTGGGCGACATGCTGCGCTACACACTGAAGGAAGATGGCCGCGAGTTAGTTGAATTTGCTGAGGAATACGAGTTCACGCGTCAGTACCTGGCCTTCGAACAGCTTCGCTACCAGGAACGGCTCAAAGTCGATCTGGAAATTGATCGTGAGTGCTTTAGCTTCGAGGTTCCTCCGTTTTCGATGCAAACGTTGGCCGAGAATGCGGTACGCCATGCCATTTCGATCCGTCCCGAGGGCGGGTCCATCTTGATCCGCTGCTCCTGCCGGGATGGCAAGCTCAACGTAGTGGTTCGCGATGACGGCCCCGGAGGCGGTGCTGATGTGGGACCATCGCACCAATTCGGATTGCGGTCCCTGCGAGAGCGTCTACAGGCGGCCTATGGGGCAGAAGCCGACCTGCGCGTGGATAGCAGTCCCCAGGGTTGTGAAGCGAGCTTTGTGGTTCCGTCTTCGTCGTAACCGGCTTTGACGGATTGAGAACAGCGGTGCGCGTCTATGAGAGGTTCCGTTCTGATTGCCGACGATGAGCCACTGGCTCGACGTACCCTCAGGCAGCACCTCGTCGATCTCGGCTGGGCTGGACCGATTCACGAGGCCGGCGATGGCCACGCGGCGATTGCGATCGGCAATGACCAGCGCCCAGATCTGCTGTTTCTCGACATCGTGATGCCCGGCGCCACCGGACTGGAGGTTTTGGAGCGGCTGGAATACGAGCCGAGAGTGATATTCACCACAGCACATGACCAATACGCCGTCACTGCGTTCGAACTGGGCGCGCTCGATTACCTGCTGAAGCCATTCGGCCGCGACCGCCTCGAGCGGGTGGTGCGCCGGGCACAAGCGGCCCTGGACGGAGTTGCGGCGCCGTTACTGCCGCGGGCACGAGAATCGCTGGAACAGACGCGGCCGCTTTCACGAATCTTCGTGCGCGATGGCGCGCGGATCCTCCCCATCCCGCTGGCGAACCTGGAGCGGGTACAGGGAGCCGATGATTACGTGACCGTTCACACGCCGGCGAAGGAGTTTCTCGTCAGCATCCGCCTGTCTGACCTCGAAGCGCACCTCGCGGCAAAGAGCTTCTTGAGAATCCACAGGTCTCACCTCATCAACCTGGAACACGTGGTTGCGATCGAACCGTACGATACGGCGCGCGTCCAGGTGGTCATGAGGAGCGGCGCGAGGATCGTCGCCAGCCGGGCCGGTTCGAAGCGGCTGCGTGACCTGGCCCTCTGACCACGGAGGTTGACGGCTTCGATTTGCCCGATGCGCACATCCTCCTGTAAAATCAGGTATTCGGCTCACGTCGAGATTCTTCTTCTAAGGACTACAGCAAGCTATGGCAGATCATTTTTCGGCGCTCAAGCGTGCGCGTCAAACCGAGACCAAAACTACGCGCAATCGCGCCAATAAGTCCCGCCTGCGCAGTGCGTTACGTTCCCTGCGCGAGGCCATTGCCAAGGGCGAGAAGGACGCCGCCCAGACCGCCTACCGCGAGACGGTTTCCGTCGTGGACAAGGGCGTCCAGAAGGGCATCCTCCACAAGAACACCGCCAGCCGCTATAAGTCCCGCCTCAGCAAGCGGGTGAAGGCCGTCGGCGCGGCGAAGTAGCTCGATTTTCAGCAATGATTAAAGGCGGGCCATGAGCCCGCCTTTTTGTGTTTCAGAAACCCCGCTTAGCTATTAACCGTTACTTGCGAAATGGCGATTTTACGCAAGTTATCATCTCGCCGCGTTAGGGCTTCGAGTCTTTGCGGGGATTGACCGTCGCTTTGCTCCCGCCTCTCCAACCCTCACTGTAAACGTGGGCGCCGAGAAGCGCGACGATCACTGCGCCGAAGATCAGCACGGTAATGAGCCGCAGGTCGCTTTTGCTGCGTCCGAAGCCGAGCGCCAGCAGTGCCCAGAGGACCGCGGTCGCGATAGCCCACGAGACACCCATCACCGAGGCGAGTAACCACTTGTGTGTGGCAGATGGTTTCATCTTTGACCTTTGATGGCCATGATAGAGAATCTGCAGCGATCGCGGAAGTACCACAAGTAACCGCGAGCACAGGATACGCCGCCCCTGGCCGGTACGTCATGCGGGTTGTTTATGAAATGGCGATTTCACGCCAGTTAACCGGTTGGCGCTTGGCGTTACTTCCGGCTTGCAACCACGGGGAGGCATTGTGTGACGAATTGAATCGAATCGGCGTACTGGCCCGAACCTGAATCGCCCTCGTGACTAGAGGTATCGACAGCAATTCTTACGCCTGTCGGCCGGGGAGGGCCACAGACCCATGCTTCGCCCAGGGGGCCGTTCGGAAGTCTGCCGGTATTTGAGTAGACAGCCTGCTCCCCTGATGTTGTAATAGCCACCTCCCCACCCAAGACCCACCTTTGTGTTGCGCCGTAAGCGGGCGAGCCGGCACAAGGCCGATATCATCCAGCCCCGCCCGGAAGAAGTCTGGAGGGTACGTGCCTTCAGGACCAGGACTCAATCATCTCGTCGAGTAGTTAGTAAGGAGATTCAAGCATGGCCGGACAGGACATGGAAGTCATCGAGCTTCAACTGAGTATCTTGCAGGATCATCACGCGCTGGCAGACCTTGATCGACAAAAGATCCTGTCTGAACTAGCGACTCTCAAACAAAAAGATCCCAACCTCTTCAAGGAATACTCGGACTCGATGTCGAAGGGCCTGCCGGGCGTGACAGCGGGCGTGATCGGCGCGATCAAGGCAGGAAAGAGCGGCGATCCGCTGGCGATCAGTATCGCATCGTTAAACATTTTCTCGGGCGTCGTGACTATGGCCGTTCCGTTGATGGGACCAATCGGTCCACTGGTAGCGGCGTTGAGCGGTATGATTTCAACGATCCTGGGCGAGTTTCTCCCCAAACCACCAAGCCTGAAAGATGAGATTACCAGCGTCTTTAACAAATTCCTTGCCGACGAAAAAAGACGTGCTCTCGAGGCCGCTTCGGACCAGATCTGGATTCTTGCCGACACTATCCAAAACCACACCCGCGAATATAAGCCGCTTAATCTTAGAGACGGACCGCAAGTGCAGGCGATCGACGACGTATGGGCATGGCTGTTGCAAGACGACACGCAAGCCTTGCCACAATGGGGTGAAATGCTGGAGAAGGTCTGCCAGTTGTTCACCCAGATGCTGCGATGCGTGACTCTAGAAGTCAACCTGCCGTCGACCAAGGAGGGAGTCACCAAAACTGAGCCGATTGCCTATCTGCCGGCTCGTCTGGAACTCTTTCTGGACAAGCTGCAACGGATACGAGTTGTCGCACAAAAGCGAGGAACCTTCTGGGATCTGGGCGCCACCAGAGCGAATGACTATTCTGAAAGAGGCTATGTCTACACTACCGACTCTATTATCGAGCCCATCAAGTGGACTGGGTTGAGTGGGCCATCGCGAATTATGGTAGCGACGTTGAACCAGGGACAGGAAGGTGAACAGACCCCGATTATGACCTTGCTTACACTGGAATCGACGGGCTCCGCAGGTCTGAATACTCCTATCCCCGATTCGGGACTTTATAACCGGGACCATCCGTTCCTAAGAAGTGCCAGGACATACGCAGTGACGGGAAAGTGGCCGGTGGGGAGTGGTGTGGGTCAATTAGGTAGTGACAATTGGAAATATCCGTTGGAAGGTTGTTACGACATCCATGCTATTCCCGCAGACGAACGATGTCCTGGTGGGGTCTATTTTTATACCGCGAACGGCAGCGACATCCGGGGCTACGTGCTTGACGGTAAGGGTAAGGTGACCTTTGCCTGGTCTAGTCCAGTTGCGGATGGGCGCACTGCGGGGGCGATTCGCGTAGTGAGTAACCCGAGGGGGTTCCCGGACGATCCGGATGAAAACCCTAAGAAAGACCCGAGCGTCCTCAGCGGTGTGGGCGCCGTGCTGTATGCGGGATGTGAGGCGCCCGTGAACTCCCCCAATGGAATGGACATTCTGGTCATGTATTGGGAATCGAAGGGCGGGGTAAAAGAGCGGTACATAAAATCTCCGTGGCGCAATTTCAGAGGAATTGGAGTAGATCAAGGTTATCTGTGGGCCTATCGCGCGGGCGTAGTAGCGTGTGCAACCCATACCGGAATCAGGAAGGCGTCAGAAGAGAACCGCCCAATTCCGTGGATGATTTCTGACATACCCTATGGTATTTGGATGGGCTTCGGGGACGATCAACTTAAGCTGAGTGGGCTATTGGATCTGTCGCCGTGTGACGATGGGACTATTTTTGTCTCCTTGCTGAACGGCGAGTGGGGAACGAACGCATTTCAAAAAAACGACTTCCATTTATTGATGATGACGCCGCGCATTAATCGGCAAACCAGATCGATGTACCTGGGTGAGAAAACCGATGTCGTTCCAGTCAGCGGCACTGGTTTCCGGGTACAGAAGCAGCCGCTTTTCTGCTGGTCAATGCTCCAGAAACAGATTGAGGTGCTGAAGGTACAGGTCGGGGACGGTCACCACAAGATCGATTAGACCTCACCATCGAGATACTCCACCCAGGCTTGTGTCATGCCTCGATGTACTTCTCGCGAACCGTCAACCCAATCTCGTCGATGATTTCGCGCAGGGGATATCGTTCGCAAACTATCTTGTGAGGTGCCCGATCTCGGCGCGTTTCTCTTCGGCAAGATCGCGGTTCGCGAATAGATACAGTTGCTCATGTCCGCGTAATCGTCGGCCATGTCGTTCAGAATCAAGAATTGAAGCGCCGTTAGATTCGCATCTGATTGGGCCATTCGCAGTCGTTCCGGTCGCCAAAGTTCAGTGTATTCCGAATAGGTGTTGCGAACAGGCGATTACACTCAAAATCAAAGCCTGCCGATCTGGCGGATGCTCCGAAGGTCAGCGCGGAATTCGAGGACTTTTGAAACCTGCGTGCTCTCCGTGTCTCCGTGGTGAATGATTTACTTCCCCACCGCTTTGCTCTCGCGGCTTCCAGCGCAGGATCGGCTTGCGCGCTGCCATAGTCTCATCCAGGCGCGAGATGCGAGTGTTGTGCGGCGCTTCGAGCACAATCTCCGGATGCTCCTCGACTTCCTCCGCGATGTCCTTCATCGCTTCAATGAACAGGTCGAGCGATTCCTTCGACTCGCTCTCCGTCGGCTCGATCATGAGCGCGCCGTTCACCACCAGCGGAAAGCTCACCGTGTAGGGATGGAAGCCGTAATCGATCAGCCGCTTGGCGATGTCGCCGGTCTTGATGCCCTTGGGCGCCTGCAACCGGTCGCTGAACACCACCTCGTGCATGGTCGGAGTTTTGTACGGCAAATCGTAGACGCCTTCCAGCCCCTTGCGAATGTAGTTGGCGTTCAGCACCGCGTCTTCGGTGGTCTGCCGCAGGCCGTCGGGGCCGTTGGCCATGATGTACGCCAGCGCGCGCACGTGCATTCCGAAATTGCCGTAGAACATGCGCACTCGTCCGATGGACTGCGGCCGGTTGTAGTCGAAGCCCAACGTGCCATCCGCCTTGGTGACCACCACCGGTGTCGGCAGGAACGGTTCGAGAATTTTCTTGCAGGCCACCGGCCCCGAGCCCGGCCCGCCTCCACCGTGCGGCGTGGAGAATGTCTTGTGCAGGTTCAGGTGCATCACGTCGGCGCCAAAGTCGCCGGGACGAACCTTGCCGACCAGCGCGTTCATGTTGGCGCCATCCATGTAGAGCAGCGCGCCCTTGGCGTGCAGCACATCGGCAATCTTGTGGATCTCCTGCTCGAACACGCCCAGCGTGTTCGGGTTGGTCAGCATCAGCGCGGCCACGTCTTCATTGACCTGCGCCTCCAGCGATGCCATGTCCACCATGCCGGCAGCGTTCGACTTCAGGTTCTCGACACTATAGCCTGCCATTGCCGCGGTCGCCGGATTGGTGCCGTGCGCCGAATCTGGAATCAGAACTTTCTTGCGCGGATTCCCCTGCGACTCCAGATACGCTCGCACCAGCAGAATGCCGGTCAGCTCGCCATGCGCGCCGGCGGCGGGCTGCAAGGTGATCGCGTCCATGCCGGTGATTTCGATCAGCTGCTCGCTCAGCATCTTCAGGATGCGCAGCGCGCCCTGCGAAATGCGCTCCGGCTGATAGGGGTGCGCTTCGGCCAATCCGGTCAGCCGCGCCACCGCCTCATTCACCCGCGCGTTGTACTTCATGGTGCACGAGCCCAGCGGATACATGCCGTGGTCCACGGCGTAGTTCCACGTGGAAATGCGCGTGTAGTGGCGAATGATCTCGATCTCGCTCACCTCCGGCATCTGGCCGAGGTCTTCGCGCGCCTGATCGCCCAGCAGTTGCGCAGCGTCGACCTCCGGCACATCGAGCGGAGGCAGCTTATACGCCTTCTTGCCCGGCGACGACTTCTCGAAGATGAGCCCTTCGTTCTGGCTGATATGGGTGGTGGCTTTGCGGATCTTCTCGTTGATGTTCACAGCGCCACCTCCTTCGCAGCCGCGTCAATCGACGCCTTGGTCGTGGTCTCGGTACAGCACCATAGCGAAGCGTTGCCCAGGTCGGGATAGAACTTCTTCAGCGGGAAGCCTCCGATAATGCGTTGTCCCAGCAGCTTGTCGTTGATGGCGTACGGGTCGGTCTTGGTCTGGATAACGAACTCGTTGAACCGCGGCGCACCCTCGAACAGCAGCTTGGCGCCACTCTTCTTGAATTGTTCGGCCGCGTAGTGAGCTTTCGCCAGGTTGTACTTTGCCAAGTCCTTCAGACCTTCCTTGCCGTACACGCTCATGAAGATGCCGACCATCAGCGCGACCAGCCCCTGGTTGGTGCAGATGTTCGACGTCGCCTTCTCGCGGCGGATGTGCTGCTCGCGCGTGGAAAGCGTCAGCACGAACCCGCGCTTGCCGTTGCGGTCGGATGTCTGGCCGACCAGCCGGCCGGGCATCTGGCGCACGAACTTCTCTCGCGTCGCCATCACCCCGCAGTAGGGTCCGCCAAATCCCAGAGGCACGCCGAACGATTGCGCTTCCATGCTGACGATGTCGGCCTCGGCAGGGGGTTTGACAATGCCCAGCGAGACCGCTTCCGCGATGGAGACGATCAGCAGCGCGCCCTTCTTGTGCACGATGTCAGCGATCGCGGCAACGTCTTCGATGGTGCCGAAGAAGTTCGGCGATTGGATCAGCACGCCCGACGGTCTGGTCGTCGATCGCCTTGTCGAGCGCCTTCAGATCAACCCGGCCATTCTCCTGGTAGGCCGACGGTCGAAATCGGCATTCCCTGGTGGCGCGCGTAGGTCGCGATCACCTCGCGATACTCCGGATGCACGCTGGTGGCGATCACCGACTTGTGCCGCCCGGTCACGCGGGCCGCCATCATCAGCGCTTCAGCAGCGCCGGTGGAACCGTCGTACATCGAGGCGTTCGCCACGTCCATGCCGGTCAGCTCGCAGATCATCGACTGAAACTCGAAGATGGATTGCAGCGTGCCCTGGGCGATCTCAGGCTGATAGGGCGTGTAGGCAGTGAAAAACTCGCCGCGCGAAACCAGCGAGTCGATCACCATCGGGCGATAATGCGAGTACGCGCCCGCGCCCAGGAACGTCGCGTAACCCTGCGCGCTGCCGGCCGCACAATCGCGAAAGAACTCCACGATTTCGCTTTCCGCGTAAGCGCGCGGAATCTTCAGATCACCTTGGAGGCGATATTCGGGTGGAATACCGGCGAACAAATCGTCGATGGATTTGGCGCCGATGTCGCGCAGCATGACCTCGCGGTCGGATTCAGACTTAGGAAGATAGCGCATGGGTACCTGTATGTTCTCTGGGCGAATGTATGAAGTGATGGACTGTCAGCACAGCACAAATGCAGCTAACGAGTTGGTTATAGTGGCCAATTTGAAATATCGGTTCTTTCGGCTGCTTACACGCTGAGCGGTAGAACGCAATTACACGAGTCCCGCTTGCGGGACAACAGAGCTTAGCCCGGCGCTTCAGCTGGATTATTCATGCTCATCTTTCGCTTTGAAGGGACACGGCTTTACAGGTTGCTGAAAAACTCGCTTTGGACCGCCTTTGAAGGGGCGTACCTTTAGGTACGCCGTCGTAAGTCTTTTATATTTGTCATCCCGAACCGACTTTAGTCGGTGAGGGATCTGCGGTTTGCCTTTTCAGCAACCTGTTCAGCCGTGCCGTCGATCCTGTCATCATAACGGCTTTAGCCACTGAGGGATTTCGGTGTTGAGACGAAGTATAAGTTCCCTCAGGGGCTGAAGCCCAACTCTCCACGCTACGTAACGGCACGGCTGAACAGGCTGCTGAAAAACTCCATACTGACAACAGCCCGGGTAGTGCGGGCCTTCAGGCCCGCGTTCACCTGGTTTTGTGAAGAGGGCTTTAGCCCCGGCGGTACCTCGTCCAAAGCCGCTAATAGAGCCGCTTCTAAATGTCCCCAGGCCTAAAGGCCGTTTCACTGTACTCGCTTGACGCGGCGCTGAAGCGCCGCACTACCCGAACTCGCTCCCGAGAGGACTCTTTCAGCAGCCTGTGAAGCCGTGCCCTTTCAAACATTCTCGTCTTCAACTACTAAAACACACCTGCCGGACCTCGAATCAACTGCTCAGTGCCCGCCCTCTTCGGCGACGAACTTCTCGTAATCGGCGGCTGACAACAGCTGGCTTGCCTCGTTGGGATCTTTCAGCGTGACCTTGACCATCCATGCCCCGTGGGCGTCCTTGTTCACCTGCTCGGGCGAGGTGTTAAGCGCCTCATTCACCTCGGTCACGGTTCCGGACACCGGCGCGAACAAATCCGAAACCGCTTTCACCGACTCAACCGTGCCGAAGGTCTTGCCGGCCGTGATCTCGGTTCCTACCTTTGGCAACTCGACGAACACGATGTCGCCCAGCGATTCCTGGGCGTGATCGGTGATGCCGATGGTTCCGGTGTTGCCTTCCACCTTGAGCCACTCGTGTTCCTTGGTGTACTTGTAGTCCGCGGGATAAGCCATATGATTGCCTCCTCAGCACCGAGCACGTGCATCGGCGAAAAATAACTGCGAATCAAGAACCTTTCTCAGGAGCCGGGTTGAAAGCTCAGGCAAGCTCCCGAGTTGAAAGGGCACGGCTTCAGCCGTGCCGCAGATGGCCATCTATGGACTGGGCTTTAGCCCCTGAGGTACCTCGGTTTGGCCTGTCCAGTATTGGTTAGATGGCTTCAACTTTCTTCCCTTTATTGCACCGAATACGTGCCGCCATTGCTGTGCCGTTTCTTGGCAAGCCCCATCACAGCAGCCCTAGAACCCCAGCGTGTCGTCCGCCGAAGGACCATAAATCGCCGGAACCTTTACGTCGTTCATGCGCAGATATACGCCCAGTTGCGCCCGGTGATGCACCAGATGATTGACGAACATCTCCCGGTACGACAGGAACCGCGAGCCCTCGAAGATTTTCTTGTCCCCGAACGAGAGCTTCCAGTTGTCGTTCCACGCATCATCGGGCATGCCGGCAAGCGCCTCGCGCGTCTTCGCCGCACCTTCATCAAGCAGGGCAACCAGTTGCGCCGCCGACTCCATGGTTGCCGCCTTCATGCTTCCGGTTGCGAAGTCCAACTCGGGTGTCGTCAAGATGATAAGGCCGAAGCTGGGGAGTTGGGCAACGTGCGGCGCTAGCTTGCCCAGCGGCATGGACTTGGGATGTGGCGCGAAGTCCGGCTTGTCCACGGGAACTCGTTCCAACGTGATGCGGGTATTCTTTATCTCCGCATCAAATTCCGGCAATAACAGTTCGCTGATACGCACAAGATCTCCCTAATGAGGCTCTGATTAAGCCCGGTCTTCGAAGGGGACGGCCTTCAGGCCGCCCGTACTGTCGCAAAATCAGTCCGGCTTTAGCCGCTGAGGGACTTCGCCGAAACGTAATCGAACCTTCCCTTATCTCAGGACTGCTTCTTCGGACGCTTGTAAAACGGCGTCGGAACCACTTTGCACTTCACCGGCTGGTTGCGGATCTCCACGGCCACTTCGCTGTCGATGGCGGAATGCTCAATCGGCACGTAGGCCAGCGCAATGTTCTTCTTCAGGAACGGCGCATACGAACCGCTGGTGACGTAGCCGATCTCCTTGCCGTTCAGATCGAGCACCTTGTAACCGTCGCGCGGAATGCCGCGGTCCACCGACTCCAGCCCTACCAGCGTGCGCTTGATGCCGTCCGCCTTGGCACGCTCCAGCGCCGTGCGCCCGACGAAGTCGCCCTTCTCCATCTTGAGGAAGCGCTCCAGGCCGGCCTCCCACACATTGATCGTCGTCGGAGATCTCATGCCCGTACAGCGGCAGCTTGCCTTCCAGGCGCAGCGTGTTGCGCGCGCCCAGCCCGCACGGCACGATGCCGAACTCCTTGCCCGCTTCCATCACCTCGTGCCACACGCGGGCGCTGGTCGCCTCGTCGGTGGGAACGTAAATCTCGAAGCCGTCTTCGGCGGTGTAGCCCGTCCGCGCAATCAAGATGTTCGGCAGCCCGCAAACCGTTCCGTGCGTGAACCAGTAGAACTTCACCTTCGACAGGTCGGCATCGGTCAGCTTCTGCAGCGTGTCCACGCCCTTCGGTCCCTGGATCGCGATCTGCGTGTAGTTGTCGCTCAGGTTCTCGACCTTGCAGTCGAACTGGCGCGTGTTCTCGGTCACCCAGTTGACGTCCTTCTCGCGCGTGCCGGCATTGATCACCAGCATGTAATCGTCTTCGCCCATGCGATGCACGATGACGTCATCGACGAACGTCCCTTGCGGATAGAGCATGGCCGAATACCGGCACTGGCCGATCGCCCATCCCCGCAGCGTCGTTCATGGTGATGTGCTGCACGGCGGCGAGCGACTGCGGCCCCGAGATCCTGATGTCGCCCATGTGGCTGACGTCGAAAACTCCCACGCCGTTGCGGACCGCCAGGTGCTCCTTCATCAGCCCGCCCACCGGAGGGTATTCCACCGGCATGTCCCAGCCATTGAAATCGACCATCTTCGCGCCCATCTGGCGATGGACAGCATTCAAGGCAGTCTTGCGGATGGGCGTGGCCGCCACGGTCTCAGAGGACAAGCGGGAATCCTTTGGCGCACAGATCGCGCAGATGAGGTTGGTGTAACTAAGTACGGTAACATGCGCGATTTGGGCGGTCAACGACAGGCGAGACCGTGCGCAAATCACGATTTCTTCGCAGTCAAATTCGGGGAAGCAAAGGCTTTCATGCTCGAATTGTCATCACGAGGCGCGAGCCGAGGGATCTGCTTTTACTCGCACCTGACCACTGGCTACTGCCCCTTTTTCCCCTCTTCGAGCCGGAGGAAGTGAACGTGCCCGCCAGCGTCGCCGGCGACGATGAGCTTGAGAGCATCGGAAAATGCGCAGCAAAACGCCGCGCATCGCAGGTGAAGGTGGCAAGGACTTCGCCGGTTTCCACGTCCCACACCTTCAGCGTGTTGTCATCCGACGCGGAGACCGCCCGCCGCCCGTCCCCACTCATCGCCACGTCCCCTGACCCCATTGGAGTGGCCTTGAGCTAGGGCGGTCATTGCTCGAGATAAGGAAATGCAGCTCGCGCCCGCGTCTCCAGCCACATCCCACAGCTTGTGCCAGGCTTAGCAGCGTCAGCGCGACATCGCCGAGACCGTGAGCGATCGTCAGTGTCTGATCCCAGATTTTCGGGTCGGTCGCCGCCGCCGCCAAGACGTAGAACTGTTGACCATCGAGCGTGCTGCAAATCTACGCCCCAATTGGTCGGCAAATCCCTTCAAGGTCCGGAGCCTCTCAGCTTTCCAGCTCCCACACGTTCAGCGCGGAGTCATCGTGCCAACGCCAGCCGCCCCCCACTCACCGCCACGCCCCGACAAAGCCGCATTCCTAGTGGCCTGCGCGGGCTTCGCAGCTTCGCGGTTCCAGCTGGCCAAGCTCCCACACCATGAGCGTATTGGCGAACGCAGAGACCGCCCGCTGCCCGTCCCGCGCTCACCGCCACCTGCCATATGAACAGTCAGAGTCGACCGTGCCGGGTTGCGCAGCTCGCGCCCGCTGTTCTATGTCCCACACCTTTCAGCGTGTTGTCACAGGAAGCCGAGACCGCACGCCGCCCGTCCGCACTCAACGCCACTCACACACAGAATCAGAGTGGCCTTTCAGGGTGCGCAGCTCGCGCCCGCTTTCCACCTCCCACACCTTCAGCGTCTGGTCCGACGACGCGGACACCGCACGCCGTCCGTCCCCACTCAACGCCACTCCAGGTCACAAAACCGAGAGTGGCCCTTCCGGGCCGCGAACTCGTGTCCGGAAGCTCGCGCCAACGCTTCTCACACGCTCTCACGACGCTTCAGTCTGCACTTGTCAGAAGATCCCGACACCGCCCGCCGCCCGTCCCCACTCAGCGCCATGCCCCAGACCTCACCGGAGTGGCCTGGTGCGCAGCTCGCGCCCGCTGTCCACCTCCCACACCTTCAGCGTCTTGTCATGGACGCCGACACCGCCAGCCGCCCGTCCCCACTCAGCGCCACTCCATTAACAGCATCAGAGTGGCCTTCAAGGTGAGCAGCTGCGCCCGCCCGCTCCCACACTTCAGCGTCTCGTCAGAGGCCGACATCGCACGTCCACTAGCGCCACGTGACGCCGATGAGGGTGGCCTCAAGTTCGCAGCTCCGCCGGCCACATCCCACACCTTCAGCGTCTGGTCGTCCGGACGCGGAGACCGCCAGCTGTCCGTCCGCACGTCACGCCACGCCGTTGACCGAATCGGAGTGGCCTTCGAGGGTGCGCAACTCGCGCCCGCTCTCCACGTCCCACACCTTCAGCGTCTGGTCATAGGACGCCGAGACCGCCAGCCGTCCATCCGGCGTGACACGCTGCGCCGTGACAGAACCGAGTGGCCTTCGCAGGTGCACAGATCGCGCCCGCTTTCCGCGTCCCACACCTTCAGCGTCTTGTCATCCGACGCGGACACCGCAACCTGCCCGTCCGCTCTACATCGCCACGCCGTTGAACCGCACCAGAGTGGCCTTGCAGGGTGCGCAGCTCGCGCCCGGTCTCCAGCTCCCACACCTTTAAGGTCTCGTCCAGATGAGCGAAACGGCCAGCCGCCGTCCCGGCTCACTGCCACACCGCGGACAGCATCCCTGTGGCCCTCCAGGTGCGGCAGCAAAGGGTCCCGGGAGGTGTGAGCGTCGGTTGCAGCGGCCGCAGCCAGGGCGTTGCGTGCACCTTCGGCGAGCTTGCGCCGTGAAGTCGACGATTGGCGGATGATCCTCGTGATGCAGCAGGCGTCCAATCATCTGCGAGGAGAACTGGCTGGGTTCCTGCCAATCACATGCGCCGAGAGCCGGAGTGCTCCGTGGATCAGATCCAGCGCTTCCTTGTCCGGATATTGCGCGCGCACATAATCCAGTTGCAGGTCGTGCAGGCGGATGCTCTCTTCGTGCCGTCGCGTTGCGCCAGCGACCGGTCCACCAAGTGCCGGCTAATGCGGCGTGCCTCAGCCTCGCTCGACGTTCCACAGCGTTTGCAGAATGGGCAGCGGCGCGGCCATGTCCTCCAGCAGCACCGCCAGCGCCTTGTACCGCTCCTGCATCTCCGGCTTGCAGCGACTGGAAGCTCACCTCCACCGCCTTGAAGAAGCTCTGCTGCCCCTCGGGAAGCTGTTCCTGGATGGCTGACAGATCGGCCTTGCGCAGCAGGTCAAGCGTGTCCGTCCAGAACTCCGCGCTCTCGCCGCGCAGCATAGCGCCGACCACCGAAAGCGCCAGCGGCAGCCGGCCGCACTCGGCAATCACTTCGTCCGCCGTCGCGGGCAATTCGGCAACGGGCAGGTTCGCCCACGACGCCAGCAGCTCGCGCGATTGCGCAACATCCAGCAGGTCGGCGCGATGCTCGTGCGCGCCGACAAACCTGCCGATGGCAGCGTCGCGCGTGGTGAACAGAAAGCGCGAGCGCGGCGACTCGGCCAGCAGCGGCTCGATGTCGGTCTTGCTCCACACGTCATCCACCACAATCAGCGCCGCCTTGTTGGCGATGGTGGTGCGGTACTGGTGCTCGCAGGCCAAGGCAGTGTCGTAGCCGCTGAGGTCGTCGCCCAGCGCCTTGGCTACCTCGCGCATCTCCTCGATGAAGTCGCGCTTCCGCTCTTTGCCGGCGGTGATCCAGACGATGCCGTCGGGGAAAGCCCGCTGCACCACTTCGTCTTCGGTGAGGGCCTTGGCCAGCACCGTCTTGCCGATGCCGCCCATGCCCGCCAGCGCGGTGAGGGCGATGGGCTGGCGATGGTCTTCGGCAAACAGCGCGTCGCGCAGCGCGTGCAGGGCTTCGGGCCGTTCCAGGTAGTTGGCTACGCGCGGCGGAGCGGTGAGATACGTGACGCGAGTTTTGCGGTAATTGTCGGGAAGGGTCGCGGTGGCGTCGCCGCGGATGTCGGCGAGCAGTTCGCCGAGACTCGCCGCGTAGTCGGCGTCGTTGCTGAAGTCGCGATACTGCCGGGCATAGAGGTACAACGGCCGGTCGGCGCCCTTGACCGCCAGCACGGGAATTACGCGCTTGCCCTTGTCGAGAGCGAGAAGCTGTTCCGCGCGGCAGGTCTCGGACGCGTAGGAGCCCGGACTCAGGAGCGCGAGCGTTACCTGCCGTGCATCGATTTCGCGCTCGATCTCCGCGCTCCACACCACGCCGCCGGTGAGTCGCTGCGTGTCGAGCCACGTATCGAAGCCCTGTTCCTTCAGGCTCTGCTGTAAGCGCTGTGCGAGTTCTGCTCCATCCCTGTGGGCATAGGAAATGAAGACGCGGCTTTGTTCAGACGGTGGCATGGGACGGCTGCGCCATTATCATCCAGAACCTTCGCCGCGCCAAGACAACTCTGAACGTCCCCGGCGTCATCTTGACCCGCCGCCTCAGACAATCTCTACCGCATCTCCCACGCGAATCGTGCCAGGCGTGATCACCGAACAATCGAGCGCCAGGGTGCCGTCGAACTCACTGACGATTCGTTTGAGCACGCTCAAGTCTTGTACTTGTGTGTCGGGGTCGTAGGTAGTCATCACGCAGCGTTGGCGAAGCTGTGCCGCCTTGATCAGGACCGGTCCGATTTGAATTTGTTTCCCCGGCCAGCCGCGCTCCTCCAAACCGGGTACTCCGCCGATGACGATATTCGGCCTGAACCTGCGGCCGTCAACGCCCATCCGTGCGATGGCGCCATCGGTGGCCACCAGCAGAGGCAGCACGTCGAACCGTTCCGGGCCTTCCACCTGGACCAGTTCCACAGCCACGCCCACCGCCTCGTTGACGAGCGTCTGCGCTTCTGCGCTGTCCCAGCGGTGACCGTTGATCGTCGCTACGCCCTCCGAATCGAGCGCCCCCTGCAATCCCAGCAGCTTGGGATAGCGCCGGGCATCCGCGATTCGGGTTCCGCGCAAGATGACGATCTCGCGGTCATGAATCACGCCCAATCGCGTTACCTCGGCCGTCGTTAGACGATTGCCCGCCAGGCTCTTGACTGGATAACGCCAAATCTCGGCGACTTGCATAGCTCCGATCTCGACAAAAAGGCAGCTCGGTAATCCTCACGCGCACCCGAGGACAGCTCCCTGCCCCAAAATAACCGCACCCGCCGAAACGGGTGCGGTCTGGTATAGCCCTGGTGCGTGATTCCCTACTGGTTCTGTGCCGCCATCTTCTTCGCCAGTTGCTCCTTCACGTTCTCCAGGTTGAAGCTGGCGCCCTTCTGCATCGGCGGGAATTCGAGTGCAGTCTGCGCGAGTTTCCCTACTTCCTGCTGGACGAAGACGAAGCGCCAGAACTGGAAAGCGAACCAGTTGTAGAACGCCAACGATCCCTTATCGCCGCTGGGCATGCCAGTGCGCTCAAAGGGATCAAGACGAAGATTGGTCAGGATTGGCCAATCAACCTTGACCGTCGCGCCCAACCAACCGTTTGGCTGATCGGTGAAGCGGTACTTGTAATCGTTGATGCGCACCGCGCTCAGCGTGCCTTCGGTGAAGTAGAAGATCTCATGACGGGCCGACGGAGCCTTGCCGGTGATCAGGTCAAGCTGGTTGTAGCCGTCGAGGTGGACCTTGTAATTTTGCCCGGCGAGTTGTTTGCCCGCCTTCAGCTCATCGATGATATTCGGGTCGCCGGCCGCAGCCACGAACGTCGGGAACCAGTCCAGACCGGAAAAGATGCCGTTCTCGACCTTGTTGGCCGGGACATGGCCGGGCCAGCGCACCATGGCCGGCACGCGGAAGCCGCCTTCCAGCGCCGTTCCCTTGCCGCCCGCGAACGGAGTCTGTCCGCCGTCAGGCCAGGTAAAGTTTTCCGCGCCGTTGTCGGTGGTGAATACGACGATGGTGTTGTCGTCAACGCCCATGTCCTTGAGCTTCTGCATCACGGCGCCGACCACGTCGTCGAGCTGCGCCATTCCGCCTTCTTCTTCTGACCAGCCGTTCTCCGGCGTGCGCATCGCCTCATACTTCGGAGAAAGGTGAGTCACTACGTGCATGCGCGTCGGGTTCAGCCACAGGAAAAAGGGCTTGTTGTCCGCCTTGGCTTTGTCCAGGAAGGCGGTGGCGAAGCCCAGGATCGCCTCGTCTACGGTCTCCATGTTGTACTTGATACCCTCCATTGGATGTGGAGGCAGCGGTCCCGCGTCTTCGATCTTCTGCTTGCCGATCTTGCCCCAGCGCGGCTGCACCGTGGGATCGTCTACGTTGGTCGCCCAGCTGTGCACCATATTGCGCGGGCCAATCGTGTCTTTTAGGGCCGGCGGATAATTCCGATGGAAGGGGTCCTCCATGGCGTCGAGGTGGTACAGGTAGCCAAAGTACTCGTCGAAGCCGTGGACGGTGGGCAGGAACTGATTGAGATCGCCCAGGTGGTTCTTGCCGAACTGGCCGGTCTCATAGCCCATGGACTTGAGCGCCGTAGCGATGGTCACCGCCTCATCGGGTATGCCGACAGGAGAGCCGGCCTGGCCGACGGTGGTCATCCCGGTGCGGATCGGCAACTCGCCCGTGATGAAGTTTGCCCGGCCTGCAGTGCAACTCGCCTCGGCGTAGTAATCGGTGAACAGCATGCCCTCCGCCGCCAGTTTGTCGAGGTTCGGTGTACGGCCCGACATGATGCCGCGGTTGTAGGCGCCAACGTTGAACCAGCCGACGTCATCGGACATGATGACGACAATGTTGGGTTTGCTGGTTTGTGCGGAGAGTGTCATCGGAACTCCTGCAAACAGCAGGACTAGTAACGACACCGCGAGTCGGAATGAGAACTTTGCGCGCTCTGCCATGGTTATGCCTTTCACGCTACGGCTTGAATTTGTTGGGCCCGGTGGAACCGAATGAATGAAGTTAGTGGGTGAATTGACTTGCGCCGCCCTTTAGCGAGCTATCGACGCACCAATGTCCCTGCCTTGGCGATGCAACGACGAGCCTGTTCCTACCCTGGACGGAAAGAACTAACTCAAGAACTGAGGGATTGGTGCAGACTAACACACAGGCGGGCAATCCAGCACCCTACCCGTGCTAGAATCTCAACGTAATTTACGAGGCGGCGCGCGAGTTTCCGAAACCAGGGGAGTTAATGAAGTACCGTCGGAACGTTCCAATCCCTTTTGTGGTGTGTGTGTTGTGCCTCATATCCATTGCGACTCCTGCCTACGGATACATCGACCCTAACGCCGCGGGTTTGGCTTCCCAGATCCTGACTCCTCTCCTTATGGTGGCCGCCGCTTGCGTCGCATTCCTTAGAAAACAGATCGCAGCTGCTTTCAGCGCACTGACACGGCGCGTACGCCGACGGGCCGATGTCTAGGAAGTCTGATTTCCGTTTTACGGTCGCGTCGCTCTGGTTCCGGCTGATCACCCTCGGGATTGTCGGCTTGGGCTTTGCCGAAACGCTCATTCTGGCACAGGGAGAGGTTCAGGGCTGGACGTATTATCTCACCACTGCTGAGGTCGTTTTCGAAGTGGCGGTGCGTCTGGTTTTCGCATCGCTGGCCGGTATCGCTTTAGGGACCCTCTGTACGGCCGCCATTGCCCCCTTTCTCTGGCATTTCAAGTCATCGCGCGAACGAATTGCCCAGTGGGCCACAAAGATTGCAGTGGTTCTAGTCTTATTCCTCGGTTCCAGGTTCGCGTTGACTATCCTGACCTTTTTGTGGAGGACTTCATTCGGCCCGCGGTTTTTTTCCGCCTTGTTCGCAGCCCATTTCCTGCATTCCAGGTTCGCGTTGACTATCCTGATCTTTTTGTCGAGGGCTACCCTCAGCCCGCGGTTTTTTTCCGCCTTGTTCGCAGCCCATTTCCTGGCTTTCGCCGTAGTCCTTTCCATTCCTCGTGCACGGAAAGAAGTGGTGACGAGCCTCGACGGCTTCCTGGGCGAAAAGATGACGCGACGCACGGCTATTGCGACAGTCGTCGGCACGGTTGGGTTGGTGGCCACGGAATATGCTCTTAGCCGGACGGTGCCCGGGGTAATGGCAGCGCTGGTTCCGCAGCGGCCCAAATCCAACATCCTGCTGATCACTTTCGACGCCCTGGCGGCGGAGGACATGTCCCTTTACGGGTACAGACTGCCGACCACTCCGATGATTGACGATTTTGCCCGGAAGGGTACAGTCTTTAACAATTTCTATTCCGTCTCTACCTTCACCACTCCAAGCGTAGCGACGATGCTGACGGGACTCTACCCCTCAGAACACCATGTTTATCAGCTAAAAGGCCAGGTGCGGGCGGAGGACGCCAAAAGGAGCTTACCGCACGCGATGCGGGCCGCCGGCTATGCCACTGGCGGGTTCTTCTCCAACCCGTATGCATTCTATCTGGCGGAAAGCATGAAGAACGAGTTCGATTTCCTGCCGAAGCCAACCTTCCAGCAGGGTAGGTTGCAACATTTGTGGGAGGCGACCAGCTCGCTGCACCAGGATACTAGGGTTGGAAGCCGCATGGACGAATACTTCGATTTGATGATTGCGTGGAATTCTCTCGGCAGAATGCCTTTCGGTCTCCACCTGGAGTTCCGGGCGGCCGACAGTTTCGCACATGCGCGGGAAATGCTTGCCCAAGTGCCCGATGGATTTTTCCTGTGGGTCCATGTGATGACGCCGCACGGCCCGTACCACCCCGACGCGGCGGACCGGGGACGTTTCATCCCTGACGACCAACTGCGAACATTTGAATTTGAAGGGGAGGACCTCGCGCCTCGGTGGTATCCGCATTACAGCCCGGACCAGCAGAGCGAAGTGGACCTGCGTCGCCTTGCCTACGACGAGTTCGTCGCGACCGCCGATCGCGCCTTCGGCAGTTTTATGTCGGAATTGGAAAACAGCGGAAAGTTGAGCAACACAACGGTTATCGTGTCGTCCGATCATGGGGAAAGCTTTGAGGGCGGCATCTATCAGCATGAGAGCCAGTATCTGACCCGGCCGGTTATCCACATCCCTCTTATTATCCGCACGCCGGGCCAGCAGGAAGGCCGCAGGGTTGCATTTACAGCGGACCAGACGGCTCTGGCACCCACGATTCTCGAGCTCGCCGGTCAGCCGAAACCTGATTGGATGCCCGGCCAATCCTTGGCGAGGTGGCTGAACAGCGATGGCGAAGGCGAGGGACTGGCGTTCTGCCAGTATCTGGAACAGAACAGCGTCTTCAAGCCCCTGCAGGAGGGAGCGGTAGGCGTGATCGACGGGCAGTACCAATACATCCTCGCCCTTTCTACTCGAACGGGTGGGCTTCGCCGGCTGAACGAAGCTCAGCACTGGGACGTCGCGCATTGCCGGGAATCATGAGCGGGCTAAGGCATTGCGCGCTGCGATCTATTCGCGATTTCCAGATCTAGCGCAAAAACCTACGTGAGCCGACAATATCTGAACCTCACTTCGGGCGCTTAGCGGCAACTTCGTCGGAGCTGGCGCGCCTCCCGTGCACTTGGCGGCGTTGTCCGCAAATTGTCCGTAACCGGATCGATCCGGTCGCGGGTTCCTACGCTCTTAAATTTCTCCGACGTGAGTAGCCCCCTCCGAAAACGAAAGTACAATCGATTCCCCTTTTGGTATTGGCCTTTCGTGAGCGCCTGATCACAGACTGCTGCACCGCCCTCCCGCTATAGCTGTAGGTAGGTTGTGCTGCTATGGGAACGACGCCCAGTTGGGGAATCCGCCTTCACCAATTCTCGATTTGCCTCTTTCACTTCTGCACCGCGCTGTTCATGCTGCTCAGCCTGGCTCTCCCCCGTGTGGCAATTGCCCAGGACGGATCCACTTCGCTCCAGGGTCTGGTCGAGGACGTCAGCGGCGCGCGCATCGCTTCGGCCGCGATCACCGTCACCGATCCCGCAAAAGGCTTCCGGCTGGATGCGGTCGCCGACGCGCAGGGGCAATTCATCTTCGGCATGCTGCCGCCTGGACGCTACGACGTGAGCGCGTCGGCTCCCGGCATGACGACCGCCACAACTCACGACGTGGAACTCTACGTGGGCGGGGTATCGGTAGTGCATGTGAGACTGGCGCTCGCCGGGAATACCGAAACCATCACCGTGCGCGAACAGCCCGAGGCCGTGGAGACGCAGACCAGTGGCGTGTCGCACGTCGTTTCGCAACAGGCGATTGAGAACTTGCCGCTGAACGGACGCCGCTTCACCGATCTGGCGCTGCTCACTCCTGGAGTCACCCAGGACCCGCGCGGTCTCACCTCCGACTCCAACGGCGATCTGTCATTCGGCGGCGTCCGCGGCTTCCAGAACAACTTTCTGGTGGACGGGGCCGACAATAACAACTCGTTTTATGCGCAGGCGCGAGGGCGCTATCGCGCGCCCTACCAGTTCAGCAACGAGGTCATCAAGGAGTTCCGCGTATCTTCCAACTCCTACAGCGCCGAACTGGGCCGGGCGGGCGGCGGCGTGTTCAACGTGGTCACCAAGTCAGGCAGCAACAACTGGCACGGCAGCCTGTTCTACTATTTGCGCGACCGCGATTTTGAAGCCCAGCCGGCCTTCACCACCAGCAAGCCGGACGATCGCCAGCAGCAGTTCGGCGGCACTTTGGGGGGACCGATTCGCAAAGACCGCATTTTCTTCTACGCCGGCTTTGACGAGAATCTGTTGACGGTCCCCTCCATCATGCAGTTCGCCAACGGCGCCAGCAGCGTGGTGCCGCAGCCGTCCGACTACGACTACACCGACAAGCAGCTTGTCCAGGCAGCCGCGCAGAGTCTGAACGCAATGGCTGGCCCCTATCCCACGACGATGCGAGGCAACGCGGCGTTCGGCAAGATGGATTTCACTCTCTCGCAAAAGCATTTGGCCTTTGTGCGCCTCAACACCTCGCGCTACACCGGGACCAACAACGTCTTCTTCGATCCGTCGAGCCCCCTGACCACCTACGCCGAAAGCGAAAACGGCACGGAAACCGTGCGGACCGAGAGCCTCGCCGCAGCGCTGGTCAGTGCCTGGACCAACAATCTCGCTACCAACCTGCGCGCGCAGTTCTCGCGCGACGTGCAGGAATCCATCGCCAACTCCGACCAGCCGCTCACCAAGATCTACAACCTGGTTGCTGGGATGGGCCGCTCCAGCATTCTGCCGCGCACCATGCAGGAGCACAAATTGCACATCGCCGACACGCTCAGCTACAACACCGGGCGCGTGCAATGGAAGTTCGGCGGCGACTTCATTCAGGCCTGGATCTACAACTACTATCCCTCGATGTTCGGCGGTGAATATTACTTCGACAACGTGAAGGTCAACCCCTGGACATACGCGCCAATGAAGTATGGCGAGCCGTTGACGCCGCTTCGTGCCTACGCGCACGAAGTGCCGCGCTACTACATGCAGAACTTCGGAACCGCGGAGTCGCATCCCAACACGCGTTTCTACTCCGCCTTCATGCAGGATGCGATCCGCGTCAGCCGCAGCTTCACGTTGAACCTCGGCGTGCGCTACGACCTGCAAACCTTCGAGCCGGGTACTCTGGTCAGCAATCCGCTGTACCCGCCGTCGGGAAAGATCCCAAGCCTGACCCACAACATCTCGCCCCGCGTGGGCTTCTCCTACAGCTTGGGCGATCGCAAGCCCGCTGGTGGTGCGCGGTGGCGCAGGCATTTTCTACACGCCCATTCCTGCCATCTACGCATCGCAGGTGGCCAACGACAATGGCGTCACCCAAAGCCACTTGTACCTGGACCTCATGCAGCCCGGCGCAGGCAGCATTGTTTCCGTACTTACCCGGCTCCGCTCGTCAATTGTCCCGCAGGCGCGCGGGTGTGTCTGCCTCCGGCATCGGTGGCCAGCTTTCTAACCACGCAGATTTCGGCCTTCGCGCCGAACTTTCAAACTCCCTACGTCGAGCAGGCGAACCTGACTGTCGAGCACGAACTCGGCGCCAAACTCACGGCTTCGGTCAGCTATCTCTACGTTCACGGCGTGCACCTGCTGCGCTCGCTCGACGCCAATCTTCCCAAGCCGAAGATCACCGACTATCCCGTCTACAACGACGATGGCTCGGTGTTCCTCGGCATGGACCAGGTTGCTTCGTTCGCCACCTGGCAAACCACCCGTTCCGTCACCTGCCCGTATCCGCCTTGCATCAACGATGTGCAGCGTCCGGATCCGCGCGCTCGGAGTCATCAACTCCTTCGAGAGCGGCTCCAGCAGTGTGTACAACGGCATGACGATTTCGCTGAAGCGGCAGCTCAGCCAGGGTCTCTTCTTCCGCGTCGGCTACACCTTTGCGAAGGCGATCGACGATGGTCAGGATGCGCTGGTGGTCGGGACGTCCCGGCAATGTGCAGAATGTCTTACGCCACGGCGCTGGAACGCGGACTCAGCGTCGACCGATCAGCGCAATCGCTTCGTGGCGGCGGGAGTTGTGGAGCCCGGCCCCTTCCAGCTCAACAACGCGTTGCTCAACCGCCTGGCTAACCATTGGAAACTCTCCAGCGTCATCACGCTCGGCTCCGGCCGTCCTCTCAATGCCACCATGGCGGGCGACGCCAATCAGGATGGCAACACCTACAACGACCGGCTGCCAGGCTACAAACGAAATGCATTTATCGGGCCTGCCTACTTCACCACCGACATGCGAATCACCCGCATCCTGCAGATGTCAGCACGCCTGCGCCTGGAACTTCTCGCCGAATCGTTCAACCTGACCAACCGCACCAACCTCCGGGTCAATATCAGCGATGACGGCTTTTACAATTCCGCGGGTCAATTTGTTGCCTACTCGAGCGAAGGTGGCGGGGAAGACGTATCCCGGCCAATTTCAGATCAATTCCAAGTTCCTTCTGCCCACCAATGCCTACGCACCACGGCAGGTACAGTTCTCGGTAAGGCTAAATTTTTGAGTAAGATACGAGCATGTGCACACTTTGGTGGTGACCGTCGCGGCAGCGCTTTGTGATCGGCTCCGGCGGACAGTCTTTCCTTGACTTCCCTCTGGAACATTGGGATAACTACTACTGTCCCTTTGGACGAGTTTGGGGGTGTTTCCTGTTTGGCGGAAGTTCGCATTCAAGAGGGCGAATCATTAGAGAACGCTCTGCGGCGGTTTAAGCGCAAGGTCCAGCAAGAGGACATTATTAAGGAAGTGAAGCGTCACTCCTTCTACCTCAAGCCGGGCGAAAAAAAGCGCGTGAAGGAAGCTTTAGCGCGCAAGCGCAGCCGCAAGAAGGCTCGCAAAGAGCAGGACTAATTCAACGTAGGGCCGCCGTTCCGATGGCGGCCCTTGCTTTTTCCCCAGCCTGGTTGGGAATTCTTAGTTCACAGGACCGCAGTCTTACGGTAGTAAAGCCATGCGCGATGCATGGTGGGCCGAACCCCGGGGATGTACCCGAGCCCTGGAATTTGCGACCGGCAGCGAGAATGCTCAGTCCGGTTCTTTCGCCGGTTGCAATTTGACCCTCGTCCATGGCTCGGGATCGCGGACTGAAGGGAGCAACTCTCCATGGAATTCCAGGACAAGGTTCTGAAGTGTATCGACTGCGGCGCCGACTTCGTGTTCACAGCTGGAGAACAGCTGTTCTTCCACGACAAACAGTTCAAGAACGAACCCAAACGTTGCAAAGCCTGCAAGGCCAAGCGGGCGTCCACGGTGGGAGCCACGCCGGCCGGGCAACTATCCAAAGGTGGAAACCCGGACCAATTGTTCGGGCTGCGGCAAGGAAACCACCGTCCCGTTCAAGCCCACGCAAGGCCGTCCCGTCTTCTGTCGGGAGTGCTTCCAGCAGCGGCGCACTACGGCTGCCACTGCCTGACCTGCCGAATCCCAGCCATTCGATAGCGCCAGCCACGACCTGCCGTGGATGCCTCGTGGAGGTGTGTGTCTATGGCATTTTGCGCACTAGGGAGTGCGTCCGTGGCATTTTCGGAATAGGGATATCAAAGGAACGATGCTTAAGCTGGTCATCGCCACACCATGCGCCTCCGCGTTGTCATCCCGACCGGAGTGCTCGCTTGGCCTTTCCGATCCGCCTCATTTGCGGATCGGGCGAGCGCGGAGCGGAGGGATCTGCGGTTCCCAATTTCTCCGATGTCTATAAAGACGGTCACACTCAGCAGCAGAAACACACCTGCGTGCAGGGCAGACCTTGCCCGGACACGGAATTCGCTAACTCTACATGGCCTTGTCGCTGGCTGCCTTCTTGGCGCTGCCCGAATGGGAAGCTTTCATGGCATTCGCGCTCGCTGCCAGCATTTTGTGGTCCTGATGGCTGATCAAAAGCGCTTCGATCTGGCGCAGCAGTTCCGGCGTGTTCACCGGCTTCACCAGCAACGATTGCGCGCCATGGCTGCGCCATTCGTTGCCCAGCGACGGATACGCAGTCAGAATCGCGGTGGCCGGGTTGTAAGCCAATTGGCGCGCCGCCCGAATCACGTCGTAACCGGCGGTTTCCGTTTCCATGCGCATATCGGTGATGACCATCTCGAAGACGCCGTTCTTCAGTTTCTGCTCGGCTTCTTTGGCGGAGGAGGCGGTGTCCACTTCGAAATCGTTCATTTCGAGGATTGCGCGCAGGGTGAGCAGAATTGCAAGTTCGTCATCAACCAACAGGATGCGACGTTTCATCGGGAACTCCAGGGGAAAGTCTCGTCATCAACGTGCGGCTGGTGTGATGCAAATTCTTGCCGCTAAGTTGCTGAGATATCGATTGTCATTGCTGCACGCGCCGTTCCGTTTGCTGTAGCTTCCCCAGTCGCCCGCAGCCAGCCTCACAACGGCACGCCCAGTATAATAGCTTGGTGGCGACTTATCATGTCGAGAACTTCGGATGCCGCGCGACCCAGGCCGATGGCGCCGCCATCGAGCGCCAACTGCTCGGCCGCGGGCTGCAGCGCGCCACGGCCGCCATCGAAGCCGAAGTCGTCGTCCTGAACACCTGCACCGTCACTGCATCGGCCGATCAGGACGTGCGTGCCGCCATCCGCCGCATTCATCGCGAAAATCCCGATGCCAGAATCCTGGTCACCGGCTGCTACGCCCAGCGCGCGCCGGAGGAACTATCGGCGCTGCCCGGCGTCAGCCTGGTCGTGGGAAACTCGCATAAGCACGAGTTGGCGAGCTACGCCGTCGCCGCTGGCGAGCGATGGCGGATTTGTAGCGTTGGCACCAAATTGGCCGCAGTTCCGACGTCGACCGTGATCGTGGGCGACATCTTCGCTCACACCGAGTTGATGGCCGCTCCCGTCTTTGAAGCCGGCTCCTTCGAGAAGACACGTCCCAATCTCAAAGTGCAGGATGGCTGCAATAATCGCTGCTCGTTCTGCATCATCCCATCGGTGCGCGGCCGCAGCCGCTCGTTAAAGTTGGAGCAGGTGCTCCGCGAAGTCGATGCGCTGGTCGCCAACGGCTATCGCGAGATTGTGCTGTCGGGCATCAACCTGGGGCGCTGGGGACGCGAACTGTCGCCGCGAATGAATTTCGCCGCCATGCTGCGCGCGATCCTCGAGCACACGGCGATCGAGAAGATTCGCATCAGCTCCGTCGAGCCCATGGACTGGACCAACGAAGTGATCGAACTGGTGGCGTCCTCGCCGCGCATCTGCAAGCACGCGCACGTGCCGCTGCAGTCGGGCAGCGACCGCATTCTGCGCAAGATGCACCGCAAGTATCGCCCCTGGCATTACGCCGATCGCATCGAGCGCATTCGCCAGCGCCATGCCCGACGCGGCCATTGGCGCCGACGTGATGGTTGGCTTCCCCGGTGAGAGCGACGACGACTTCGAGCAGACGCGCGCGCTCATCGAGCGCCTGCCGTTCACCTATCTGCACGTCTTCACCTATTCGTCGCGGCCGGGAACGCCGTCGGCCGAAATGCCGGAGCAGGTTCCGGTGCACATCGCGCGCGAGCGCAATCGCGTGCTGCGAGAGCTGGCGGCGCAGAAGAAGCGCGCCTTCATGCAGTCGTTCGTCGGGCGCGAAGCTGGAAGCGATCACGCTTACGCACTTCGATGGTGAGTGTACCGAGGCGTTGACCGACAACTATCTGAAGCTGCAAATCCCTGGCCGGCACCAACCCAATCGCTGGGTCACCGCCGCAGTCGTCGACGTCACTGAAGACGCGATGACAGGGACCATTGGCGGAGCCTGACCCTCGTCCAACCGCACCCCTCACGCCGCCGGCGGCACGCTCGGCACTTCGAGCAACCCCAACTCCTGCTCGAACGGCAGAAACACTGAAAATGCAGTCCCGCTCTTCCCGGCGCGCATGCGGCTGGCAAGGTGAACCGTTCCCTCATGTTTGTCGAGGATGCCGCGGCTGACCCACAGACCGAGTCCCGTACCCTTTTCGCCCTTGGTGGTGAAGAAGGGAGCGAAAAGATTTCTTCGTACCCCTGCCGGAATGCCTGCTCCGGTGTCGACGATGGTGATGCGTACGCCTCGGCGTGCGGGATCAGAAGCAAGACTCGATTCGCGCAAACGCAGAATCAACTTGCCTCCGTTGGGCATTGCGTCCAGGGCATTGCCGACCAGATTTGAAAATACCTGCCGCAGCTCGCCGGGAAATCCGCGCACCGGAGGCACCGCGTCAAAGCGCTGCTCGACCCTGACGCGGCTCCTGCGAATTTGTGGCGCGAATAGCACCAGCACGCTTCGCAGCACGTCAGCTACATTCACCTCGACCGGGGCCTGCGCCTCGCGGTGGAAAGTCAGGAGTTGTCCTGTAATCTGCGCAATGCGCGACAGTTCGTCACCGGCAAGCTCCAGATATTGGTTCGTGGTGTCGCTGGGATGCTGCTCGTGACGCAGCAGGTAGATGAGGTTCGAAACGGTATCGAGCGGATTGCGGATCTCGTGGGCGATGGTTGCCGAGAGGCGTCCGGCCAGGGCCAGGCGCTCGCTCGAGCGCAAGCTCTGTTCCGTCTGGCGGCGCTGCGTGATATCGCGAAACACCACCACCACCCCGACAAGCTCATTACCGTCATCCAGGATTGGCGATCCGGTCAGCTCAATCGGATATTCCTGACCGGTACGGCACACCAGCGCAACGTGGCTGGAGACGTTCATGACCGGCTGCGAGCGCCGTACCAACGCGACCGGATCTTCCAGATCGGTACGAGTTCTTTCGTCGATGATGTGCAAAACTTCACGCAGCGGCCGTCCGTTCGCTGCCTGGTGCTGCCATCCCGTGAGTTTCTCGGCGACCGGATTGAGGAACGACACGTTCCCGGCCGCGTCGGTGGCGACCACTGCATCGCCCAGACTCTTGAGCGTGATCTGGAATGACTCGCGGCTTTCCTGCAACAACCGCGATTTCTCGGCTTCGACCTTCAGATGCTTATCGTACGTGGAGGAGAGCTCGAACAACTCGCGTCGCGTCAAGGTGAAGAGCAGGACCACCGTGATGAGCGAAAGCACCACCGCGGTGGCAATCACAACGTTACTGAGAAGCGTCGCCCGACGGTAGCGGACTTCGTGCAAATGCTGCTCTGCATCGAGTATCTCGCGCGTCTTGGCTCGGATCTGGTCCATCAATTGCTTGCCGGCAATGTATTCCTGGGACGAGAGAGACCGTGGGCCCCGGCTGTCGCAATAGCTCCTCGGAGTATTGGATCCAGCGCAGGTCGAGATCGCGAACATCTCGCAGCAGCTGCTGCTGTCTGAGGATTATCGCTTGTAAGCTGTTCCAGGATCGCCAGCTTGCTCCGGCACTTTGGGCTTGGCCGCGTTGTATGCGTCGAGAAAAGACTGGTCGCCGGTCAGGTGGAAGCCGCGAAGTCCGGACTCCATGTCCAGCATGTAACGCATCAACTGCCTGGCATTCAAGATGACATCGTCGGTATGGTCGACCCAGCCGAAAGAGGTGGTCAGCCCCAGAATCTCAACCACCAGGGTCGCGGTGAGGAGTAACAGCAATACCACCGGTATCAGAACCGTGCGGCGCAGCAGTCTCTGGAAACTGCGTTGATCCATATCGGGACGATCCAGTACAGCGCGAAAGACCTGATGATACCGCATCTTCGTCGGTCGCCGGCAGAGGGATTCCCCTAGTCGGTTCTTGAATTCTTGCAGTCGCGAAGGGCGCGGCTAGAGCGGAGCGGACCGGGTCCCCAAGCCCGCGCCACTCTTGCGTGGGTGGGCGTGATTGTGCGCTGCGTTTGCGATCTTCTTACGGAGCCGGCTTGAGAGTCTGCGGAAAAACTACTCGCGGAATGCGCCCCTTGGTGGGAGCCCCCGCATTTCATGCGGGGGAGGAGCGCTTCAGCGCTCCGGAAAGAGCCTCGGTTTTGATCGCGCGCTTTAGCGCTGGGGTCGCGACACGACCGCGGCTAAACAGGTTGCTGAAAAACTCGCCTTGGCCAGCATTTGAAGGGGCGTACGTTTAGGTACGCCGTCGTAAGTCTTTAATATTTGTCATCCCGAACCGGCTTTAGTCGGTGAGGGATCTGCGGTTTTGCCTTTTCCAGCAACCTGTAAACCCGATTTCCGACATTGAACGCTTGTCCGCTGGACTGAAGTCACGCTCCCACCACCAACACTCGCCTGCCCTAGTCGACAGAGGCGGAAGTTCGCAGCGGCGCGGTCGCTGTCGCCTTGCGAGGAGTTGCAGCCTTCCGATTCAAGGCCCACGTTGCAATCCGGTAAAGCAGAAGTACAGCAAGGATGCCGGCGTAAATCTCGGGTACGCGCACATCCTTCTTTACCAGCCAGATGTAGTGCACCACGCCGGCAATCGCGCTGGCGTAGATCAAGCCGGTGCAACTGTTTGCCAGCGCTTGCCCAGCTTGCGGATCGCCCATTGCGTAGAGGTGACCGCCAGCGGAATCATCAGCACAAAGGCGGTGAACCCGGCCGTGATGAACGGCCGCTTCAGCACGTCCTTGTAGATACTGTGCAGGTCGAAGAACTGGTCCAGCCAGATATAAGTTGTAAAGTGCAGGCAGCCGTAGAAGAAGGCGAACAGGCCCAGCATCCGACGGTACTGGATCAGCCAGTACTTCCTGGTCAGCTGGCGCAACGGTGTGATGGTCAGCGTAACCAGCAGAAAGACCAACGTCCAGGTTCCGGTGGAGAAGGTGATCACCTGGACAGGATTGGCACCCAGAGCGGAGTTCAAGGCCTTCCAGCCCAGCCGTAGCAGCGGCAGGAGGCAAAGCAAAAAGATAACCGGTTTGAGATATTTCGGCTTCACGTTGCGACGCTCAGAAATTCTTCTTGAGATCCATCCCGGTGTACATGGAAGCCACCTGGTCGCCGTAGCCGTTGTACATCAGCGTCGGGCGCTTAAAGAACTCTCCGATGCGCCGCTCCTTGGCCTGGCTCCAGCGCGGGTGGTCGACATTCGGATTCACATTTGAATAGAAGCCGTATTCGTTCGGAGCAGACTTGGTCCAGGTCGAAACCGGCTGCTTCTCCACCAATCGAATTTTGACAATTGCCTTGATGCCCTTGAAGCCATACTTCCAGGGAACGACCAGTCGGATGGGAGCGCCATCCTGGTTGGGCAAGGTATCGCCGTAGAGGCCAACGGCCAGAATCGTAAGCGGATGCATGGCCTCGTCGAGCCGCAGTCCTTCCACGTAGGGCCAATCGAGTACATTGCGCTGCTGTCCCGGGAAGCGTTTAAGATCGAGCAGCGACGTGAACTCGACATACTTTGCCTTCGCATTCGGCTGCACCTGATCGAGCAGCAATTTCAGCGGAAAGCCGATCCACGGGATCACCATCGACCAGCCTTCGACACATCGCATGCGGTAGGTCCTCTCCTCCAAAGGCATCTTCAACAGCGAGTCAATGTCGAATGTTTGAGGCTTATTGACCAGCCCTTCCACCCGCACGGTCCACGGCCGGGTCTGAAAGTTCTTCGCGAGATCGGCAGGTTCGTATTTGTCCGTGCTGAACTCGTAATAGTTGTTGTAGTGCGTGATGTCCTGCAACGGCGTCTGCTTCTCGCTCGTTCCGAACGGGCCTTTGCTGTAGTTGAGCTTCGTGCCTGCCAGTACGGCCTCGGGGGGAGAGACCAGATGACCCAACTTGCCACCGGCCATGGCCGCGCCAACCAGCGCAGCGGCGCCACCCAGGAATGCGCGCCGGTTCAGGTACCAGCTCTTTGGCGTTATCTCCGACGACGATATGTCAGAAGTCCTCTTGATCAACATCAACTACTCCACTTCGGCGACAAACCCACGGTCGCACCAATAGATAAGATTCACCAGGGCGCGTTTTGTTTCACGGCGGAGCCACGATCGGGCCCGCCACGACGTTGCTGTAATCTGCAAGCTCGGCATCCCTATGAGTATTACGAATGCCCTGGTCCGGCAGATTTGCTCGCGCCTCCGCCTAACGCAACAGCGTGGTCGGATCGGGATCGGCGGGGGCTCCGTCCGGCAGTACTTCCGCGGAATCCTCGGTAGTGTCGCCTTCTCCCGGAGCCAGGAACAGATTCTGCTCGATGCCATGTTGCTTGGTGTACAGGTCGTAATAGCGACCCCCGAAGCGCGTACAGCGATGCGTGATTTCCCTGCTCGACGATTCGTCCTTCCTCGACCACCAGGATCTGGTCGGCGCGTCGAATGGTGGAAAGCCGATGCGCGATGACGAACGTCGTACGTCCCCTGCATCAGGTACGAGAGTCCCTCCTGGATCAGCGCTTCTGACTCCGAGTCGAGACTGGAGGTGGCTTCATCGAGGATCAGAATGCGCGGGTTCGCCAGGATGGCGCGCGCGATCGAGACCCGCTGGCGCTGGCCGCCGGAGAGCTTGACCCCGCGTTCTCCGATGATGGTGTCGTACTGCAGCTCAAATTTCTCCGCAAACTCGTCCACGCGGGCGATGGCGCATGCACGGAGAATCTCCTGCTCCGTTGCATCGGGTTTAGAGAAGGCCACGTTCTCGCGAATGCTTCCGTCAAACAGAAACGAATCCTGCAGCACCATGCCCAAGTGGGTGCGGTATGACTCCAGCCGCACTGTCGACAGATCGACCGAATCCACCAGAATCTTCCCTTGGTTTGGCGTGTGGAACGCCGCAATCAGTCCAATGATGGTCGACTTGCCCGATCCCGACGATCCCACCAGCGCCGTCACCGTTCCCGGCCGCGCATGAAACGAAATGTCGTGCAGCACGGTTTTCTTCTGCTCGTAGGCAAAAGTCACATTCTGGAAGGCCACATCGCCGCGTATCTCCGGAAGGGTGATTGTCCGGCTGGGATCTTCGTTCTCGGGGGTTTCGTTGAGAACTTCGCGGGTACGCTCCAGGCCTGCAAGGGCCTCCGTGATCTGGGTTCCAATGCCAACCACCTGGAACAAAGGCGCAGCCAGGTATCCCAGAAACATGGTGTAGGTGAAGAATCCGCCCAGGGTCAGCTTGCCCGCGAGAATCTGGCGCGTTCCCATGAACATGACGATGGCGCCAATGACGCCCATCAGCGTTGAAGATGACAGGCTCATGACCGAGGTTGCCGTCAGGGTGCGAAAGACGTTCTGCAGCAGCCTTTCGACTCCCGAGCTGAAGACTTCGTGCTCTCGTTGCTCGGCGTGATAGCCCTTGACCACACGCACGCCGCCCAGCGATTCCGTCAAACGTCCGGTAACTTCAGCCGTGATCTTTGATCGCTCCCTGAATATGGGACGGATCGTGCGAAAGGCCTTGCGCAGGCCGAAGCCGAAGACACCCAGAAATCCGAAGGCGATGGCCGTCATTACGGGGCTGATGCGGATCAGCACGGCGAAGGCAATCACCGCGGTAAGCAAGCCCCCGGCAAAATCCACCAAACCGGTGCCGACCAGGTTGCGCACGCCCTCCACGTCGGTCATGATGCGCGAGACCAGCGTGCCGGTCTTGTTGGAGTCGTAGTAGGCAACCGACAGCCGCCCCACGTGCTCCTGTACCCGGCGGCGCAACTCGGCGATCAGCTTCTGTGCCGCCTTGGAAAGTGTTTGGGTCAGCGCAAACGACGTCAGTCCCTGAATGATCGTCGCCCCCAACACCACCGCCACCAGGGGGTAGAGCAATTTGAAGTGCCGTTTGCCGATGACATCGTCGACCAGGTACTTGGTGGAAGCTGGAAGCACCAGCCCGGAGACGCGGTTGATAATCATCAAGCCCAGGCCCAGCCCGAGCAGGGCGCGACGTGGCCGGATCAGTTGCCAGACTTCCGGCAAGGCTTTGAAGACATCTGTTTTCTTCTTTTCCGGCTTCGATGAATTGGAATCCATGATAGGGGTCAAGAGCTTTGGATTCGCCAGACAGGCAATTGGGTTCGGAAGTGCCGCGCGCTTTTGGCTTCGAGGCGCACCAACGGCAGCGTAGAATCTCCTGCGTCATGAGGAAAGCCCTGCTGCTTTCAATTCTCGGTCTACTTGCTCTGCCACTCTGGTCCCAGTCAAACCAACAACTTCAACCTGACGCCAGCCTGTTCGACGAGATCAACCACATCCAGGCAATCGACAACCATTCCCATCCGCCGGCGCTGGACAATGATGGACAGCCGGACGAAGATTTCGATGCCCTTCCCTGCGACCCGCTGGAGCCCACGGCCGCTGGGCTGATGTTCCGCGAGGACAATCCGGTCTACATCAAGGCATGGAAAGCGATGTTCGGCTACAAGTACGACGATGCCACATCGAATCACCTGAAGGAGTTGCTGGCTGCCAAACAGCAGGTCAAGCAAAGGGAAGGAGAAAACTATCCCAACTGGGTGCTCGATCAGCTCGGTATCGAGAGCGAGTTGGCCAACCGCGTTGCCATGGGGCGCGGACTGAAGCCGCCGCGCTTCCGTTGGGTGCCCTTCGATGACACGCTGCTGTTTCCGCTGAACAACTCTTCCCTGGCGGCGGCTTCGCCAGACCGCAAGGTGTTCTTCGGCCGCGAGGAGCTGGTCTTCGCCCGATATCTGAACCAGCTGGGCGTGAACGGCGCACCGCCGACGTTGACTGAGTACACCACCAAGATCATTACCCCTTTGCTGGAGTGGCAACGGAGAAACGGCGCCCTGGCCATCAAGTTCGAGGCGGCTTATCTGCGCTCCCTGGATTTCGCTCCGGCGAAAGAGGCGGACGCAGCCCGCATCTACGCGCGTTACGTCAGCGGCGGCGTGCCCGGCGATGCCGACTATAAGACCTTGCAGGACCATCTCTTCCGCTACATCGCACGTGAAGCGGGACGGCTGGGGATGGCGGTGCACTTCCACACCGGTGGCGGCTGTGGAGGCTACTTCGCGATGGAAGGAAGCAATCCGCTTCTCATGGATTCGGTCTTCAACGACCCGACGCTGCGCAAGACCAACTTCGTCATGCTTCACGGCGGCGCCGGCGGCTTCGAGCAACTGATCCCCTATCTGCTGATGAAACCGAATGTCTATGCTGACTTTTCCGAGCAGACCTGGATGATAGCGCCCCGCCACATCGCGGCCAGTATTCGTTTCATGCTGGAGTTCTATCCCGATAAGGTGCTATTTGGCACCGACCTCTATCCGCTGACGCCGCAGATAAATTGGGAGGAGACCGGGTATCAGACGGCAATGGCCGGACGAACTGCTCTGGCCATCGCGCTCACCGGCATGATGCAGGATGGCGAGATCACGCGCGAGCAGGCCACCTCCATCGCGCACATGGTTCTGCACGATAACGCCGCCAAGCTGTATGGAATCGGCAACCTCTCTTCAAAGTGAAGTCGGAGAGGTGAAGATCGCCGGAACTTCGCACAAGAATCTAAAGATGCACTGCAACTGGAGCATTACCGTGCACCACGAAGACTGCGGCCAATCAAGAAATCAATTCGTTGAAGAGTGAGGAATTTTTTTCTCGATCGCGAGTGTGGTTTTCCAATACTGCGTGATCTGACGCAAACGAAAAGGCCGCCCGGCAACGGGACGGCCTTCTCTTCAAGGGAGAATAGTTCCAACGGAGGCAAAACCGTCAAAACTTTCTGCACAAATACTAGGGTGACGGAAAACCCGTGTCAAGGAATTTCTTGGACTTAAATCACTGCATTTTCAATAACTTAGCTAAAGCCAAGGGAATTGCAGGAAATTGGCCGAAAATGGCTGACTTTCTCTCGCCGGAAGGTAACTACAATGTTTTCATTGACTTAACGGACGCGCCTGCCGTTGCCCTCTCAGCGAAGATGCAGTTGGATGATCTCGACATCCTCGGGCCGGTCGAAGATGCGATCGGGAAAAAGACGCTTCAACAAGATGCGAATGCCTCCGAAAAAAATTCCGAAGATCAGAGCGATCAATAGAAGGATTCCGATCAGCCCAAATAGCGCAACGATCAGATTGCCGATGTTGTCGCGCTTGCTCAGCGACGTTGCTTCGTTCCACGTGACCTCGGCTTCGTAATTTACGGAGTTGAGCAGCGCATGCGCTTCGCTGCTCGCGACCGCTCCCGTTACCACATCGACGAAGGGACCGCTGCGCCGTACGAGAAGAGTGTTCGGACTCGACTGCTCAATGCTTTGCAAGGCGCGCATGCGATCACCGGCAATCTGCGGAGTGGGATATTGAATCACTGTGAGCGTGAGCGGTCCGCTTTTTGACGAGTAATCCTGCATCAGAATTTCAGGTTCATGGCTGAAGTCAACCTGCTCGGGCGTGAGCGGCGCCCTGCTTGCAACCAATGCCCGCGGGCCCAGGATATATTTTGCCGAGTTTTCCACAGCGTCGCTCTTCGGCAAGTACTCGGGCAGAGTCGGCAAGTTCGCCGCCGCAGCTTTCGCGGAGGGCAGCATGCCGGCGAGCTCCCGCAGTTCCGCCGCCGACATTTCGGTCAGCCGGTCGAAGTTGGCGTCCACCAGAATGTTGTCGCGGAAGAACAGGATGCGCTCGTTCGCCGACGCCGCCTTGGTTCCGATCCGTTCCGTCTTCATGACCGGCTGGCGATAAAACGTAAACGCTCCGTAGGCGCCGGTGGCATCGTTGAATCGGGCAGCTTTCACGGTCAACGTACGGCCGTCTGCGCGCCTGTATGTGACCGTCTCGGCGCCGGAGAAGCCGTACTCTTGCAAGACCGCTGGATATGCGCCGTCGGCTTTTGCCGGATCGGTGGTCGACCGAGTGGCGCCGGATTTCGTCCAGCCGGCAAAGGATGACGGCAGGAAGTCGTTGTTGTCGGCCGCAACGGCGAGGTTCGCCAATGCAAGCAACAAGAAAACAGCGATGAGAACTCGTTTCATAAGACGGAACTGCCGAGAGCGCAAGTAACCTACGAAATTAGACTACCGCCGCCGGGCTAAAGTTTCCAGAAGCAGACAGCAGTTAGCAGTTAGCAGTTAGCAGTTAGCAGTTAGCAGTTAGCAGTTAGCAGTTAGCAGTTAGCAGTTAGCAGTTAGCAGTCAGCAGTTAGCAGTCAGCAGTTAGCAGTCAGCAGTCAGTCAGCAGTCAGCAGTCAGCAGTCAGCAGTCAGCACTCAGTCCCAGTTGTGAACCCGACTGAGGACTTCAGTCCGAGCGGAGGGATCTGCGGTTCAGCTGTTCCATAAGTGTTCCAGATGGGTATTCTGCCGAGTGGTGGGTTGGCTGAAGCTGAGTGCTGAGTGCTGAGGGCTGAATGCCGAATGCTGAGTGCCGATGCTGAATGCTGCCTACTCTCCGCTCGGCTTGCTGAGCTTGGACGCCACCTTCACGCCGCTCAGCCCGCCGGCATACTTCGCGATGCCCTTGTACATCGACTCGGCAATTTTTTCGCGGTAGTCCGGAGTTTCCAGCTTCTCGGCGTCGGTGGGATTGGAAACAAAAGAGATCTCCGCCAGAATGCTGGGCATGTTGGCGCCGATCAGCACCACGAACGGTGCTTTCTTGACGCCGCGGTCCCGCAGCGTGGAGCGTTTGCCGGCCAATCCCGTGTAGAGCGATTGCTGAACATCGCTGGCCAACTCACGCGATTCCTCAATCTTCTCCTTCAACGTGATCTTCTTGACCAGGTCCTGGAGCTCGAAGATCGATTTTTCGGAGACGGCATTTTCGCGCGCAGCAACTTCCAGTGCATCGGGATTTGACGTGAAGTTCAGGTAGTACGTCTCCACTCCACGGGCAGTGGAGTCCGGGCTGGAGTTCGCATGCACCGAGATGAACAGGTCGGCCTGATGCTCGTTGGCAACCGCGGTCCGCGTCTCCAGCGGAACGAAGGTGTCATCATCGCGGGTGTAGATCACGTCCGCGCCGAGACGAGTTTCCAGCAATCGCCCCAGGCGCAACGCAACGTCGAGGACCAGGTCCTTCTCCAGCAGTCCGTTGGGGCCGATGGTTCCGGTATCGTGACCGCCATGTCCAGCATCGACGACAATACGTCCAATCTTGAGTCCGAGGGCACGGGTCAGGCTGCGTTCTCCGGCGGAGGTAGGCTCGGCTTCGTGGGCGGAGGGCACGTCGGTCGCTGCAGCCTTGCTCGACTTCTTGCGATCTTTGGCCCGAGGAGCTACAGCCACGGCAGTTGGGGCCGTGGTCGGCTGGGTCGTGGCTTTCAGCTCCGGACCCTTGGTGTCTCCCGGATCGGTGAAGAGCGGGTCGTTCGGGCTGACCTTGGCCACGTTGTTCGAAGTTGGTTTCGCAGCACGTGGCTTTGCGGTGGTCGCGATCAGCGGAGGTAGGTCGTCGGTGCTGACCTCGTCGCTTTCGTCCACGATGACTTTGCGAGGCCCCTGATTGGCAGACGCGCTTGCAGCGGTGGATGGCCCCCCATGCGCCGTCGCATCGGCGCTTTTGTTGCCGGCAGGAGACGCGTTGGCCGAGGCCTTCTTCGCGCTACCATCGCTGGCCGACTTCGCGGCTCTAGGTGTCGCCGCCCCCGTCACGGCGGGAGATGAGCTGGCAGCCTTTCCACCAGTTGGCACAGGCTCATCCGTGCCGGAACCTGGCGAGTTCTCCACCTGGGCCACTTGCGTTTTGGAATGAGGCTGGCGCCCGTGTATGTCGATGATGAGGCGGTATGGGTTGGGCAGCAGGAATGCCGAGTAGTCCGACACGTCCGCAACTTCCAGAACAACGCGGGTAGACCCCGGCTGGTACTGCGCCACCCGAATCTTCTTCAGAAAGCCATCTTCCACATCGAAGCTCTTACCGACGAGGACTGACGCGAGCTTGGTGTCCGGCAGATCAAAGAATATACGGTCCGGGTCAGGCACTCGTCCGGCTTCATACTTCACTTCCCGGTCCACATCGATCGCCACGCGCGTGTAATCCGGAGTAGACCAATGACGGATACCGGTAACCATGGGCAGCCCCGGCTTCTTGGAAGTCGTACCTTGCGAAACGGTTTCCGTGCTCGCTGCCTCCGCCGGGTCGCCGCGCGCTTCCTCGACTGGACGCTTGCTCGACTTCGGTTGGTTCAACTCCGCCAGTGCCTGCTTCGCCTCGCGCGCCAGGGACTGGCGAGGATACCGCCGCAGGAACTCTTCAAATGTCTTGCGCGCAGCATCGTCGTCCCCAAGGTCTTCCGCATAGATCTGTCCAATGGTGAAGAGCGCCTGGAACCGGTATTTGCTGCCCGGGTACTCGTGTCCCAGGAATTCGTATTCGCGGATGGACGACCGCAGGTATTTGTCTCCCGGCTCGAACTGCCGGCCCATGGTCGCCAGGATCTCAGCCACCGCGATAACGCTGGCGTCGGCTTTGCTGGAAGCGGGGGCCACATAGTAGACCTTGCGATAGGCGTCGGCCACGCGCTGGTAATCGCGACGGGTGCGCTCCGCTTCGAGGCGGCCATTCAAGGCCTCGCGCATCTGCTCGGCCTTCTCGAACTGGCTGGCGGCTTCCTGCTTGCGGGTGGCCGCACTCGAAGCCAGGCTGTTCTGGCTCGCACCTGCCGCCAATACCAGCAAGACCAAGCCACTCAATAGCTTGTAACCAAAGCTCTGGCGGGGACGACAGGGTGAGGAAAGGCGGCTCGCGGAAGGGACCGCGCAACGTGCGGGGAAAAGCATCGCCATACGGACATGCTTCCGGATGCTCGGCCACACAGCCGTCTCAGCGCGACTGGCGTTCGAGTCCAATCCGGCGGAGCCTTTTCGTCCAGAGCAATTCAATTATAGGGGTGGGGGAAGCCGGTACAAGCCCGAAAGGGGACGGAATCAGGGGAGTGACCCTACCCAGGAGGCTTCCCGGTTCAGGCTCGCGGTAAAGTCGGAGGCAAAGCGGGCGGGCTCGGTTCTAAGAGCGCCCGAATCTGTGGCTGCACAAGATGCCAGATGATCATCACACTGATGGTTAACTTGATGATTCGAGGTATATTCTTGCTACACCGATGCCTACGAACCTGGACCACATCATCGCCGCCACTCGCGAACAGCTCGCCGCCACCCGAGCGTCAGCCGATCTTCGGGCGCTCAGCGCGGCAGCGGAGCGGCATCAGCCTCGCGGCTTCAGGCAGGGGCTTGTTCGAATGCGGGAGTCCGGTATCGCGATCATCGCCGAGCTCAAGAAAGCTTCCCCATCGAAGGGACTGATTCGCGGAGACTTTCGGGTGTCGGACTTGGCTCGCGAGTTGGCCGAGGCGGGCGCCGCAGCCCTGTCGGTCTTGACCGACGGGCCGTTCTTTCAGGGTTCGCTGGAGAACCTGGAGATCGCATCCCGGGCTACCCGGCTTCCTTGTCTGCGCAAAGACTTCATCCTCGACGAGTTCCAGTTGATCGAGGCGAAGGCCCACCGTGCCGACGCGGTGCTGCTCATCGTCGCCGCGCTGACACAGACAGAACTTACCCATCTGCACCGCCGGGCGGGAGACCTGCAACTCGATGTTCTCTGTGAAGTGCATGATGGCGCTGAGTTGCAACGCGCTCTCGACGCCGGCTGCGAGACCATCGGGGTCAACAACCGCGACTTGCGTACCTTTCGCGTGGATCTGAATACGGCGCTGCAGCTCTCCGAGCGAATGCCGCCAGGAGTAGTGAAGGTCGCCGAAAGCGGGATCGAAACCGGAGACGACATCGCCAGCCTGCGAGAGGCCGGATTCGACGCGTTTCTAATTGGCGAGTCGCTGATGCGCGCGACGCATCCCGGCGACGCGTTGAGAGAGTTGTTGGCGCGCGCGGTCGCCACCCCATGACGCCATCCGGAGCCGTCCCATGACTTGGGTAAAGATCTGCGCAACCACCAATTTGGCCGACGCTCAGAACAGCCTTGCGGCCGGAGCCGATGCGTTAGGCTTTATCTTTGCGCCTAGTTCGCGCCGAATCGAGATCGATCAGGCCGCGAAGATTATCTCCAGTCTGCGGGACGAGATCGAGCGAATCGGTGTCTTCGTGAACGAGACGCCGGCGAATGTCGCAAAGACTGTCGAAAGAGCCGGATTGACCGGAGTGCAGCTTCACGGCGATGAGCCGGCCGATCGGATGCTGGAATACCGGCAGGCGGTCGGACAATGCAAGATCATCAAGACGCTGCAGGCTCGCGAATTGCTGATTTCGCCGGACAGCTTAGACGGCTATCTACGATCGTGCCCAAGCATCGACGCGATCCTTCTGGATGCGGGTTCGCCCGGCCAGCGAGGCGGGACCGGGCAGACCTTTGATTGGACGGCCGCTGCGCCGATCGTTGCCAGGCTTCGCGCGCAGATGCCCGTGATCATCGCCGGCGGGTTGAATCCCGAGAACGTGGGCGAGGCCATCCGGCTGTTCGCGCCGTGGGGAGTGGATGTGGTTTCGGGCGTCGAGCGCGAAACCGGACGGAAGGACGAAGCCAAGCTGCGCAGCTTCGTAGGTGCGGTGCGTCAAACGCAAGTCGCGACTGCGGTAGAAAGGGACCATGGAAGAATCAACCAGCAATGTAGAGAGTTCGACCGCCACTCCTCTGGCAGGCCAGGCCAAACAGCCGCGGGTGCGTGCCATTCCAGGGCGATTCGGTTCTTATGGCGGGCGATACGTTCCCGAAACCTTGATGGCGGCGCTGCAGGAGCTCGAGGCCGCCTATGCCGAGGCGCGTAAGGACAAGGCATTTCGCGACGAGTACCACCGGCTGCTGGCCGATTTCGCCGGCCGTCCCACACCATTGTTCCTTGCCAGCCGGCTCACCGAGGAGCTCGGCGGAGCGAAGATCTATCTGAAGCGGGAGGACCTGCTGCACACCGGCGCGCACAAGATCAACAACTGCATCGGCCAGGCGCTGCTGGCGCGGAAGATGGGCAAGCATCGCATCATCGCCGAGACCGGCGCCGGCCAACATGGGGTCGCAACCGCCACGGTGTGCGCACTCTTTGGCATGAAGTGTGTCGTCTACATGGGGACGGAGGACATGCGGCGCCAGGAGCTGAATGTCTTCCGCATGAGGCTGCTGGGCGCCGAGGTGCGCGGCGTCGATTCGGGTTCACGCACATTGAAGGACGCCATCAATGAGGCCATGCGCGACTGGGTCACCAATGTCCGTACCACGCACTATCTCTTGGGCAGCGTGCTGGGAGCGCATCCGTATCCGACCATGGTGCGGGACTTCCATCGCGTCATCGGCCAGGAAGCGCGCAAACAGATTCTCAAGGCTGAAGGCCGGTTGCCGAGCGCGGTCATCGCGTGCGTCGGCGGCGGCTCGAATGCGATTGGCCTTTTCTACGAATTCATCAAGGACAGTGAAGTGAAGCTCATTGGTGTGGAAGCCGGCGGGCGTGGCCACTCGCTGGGCGAGCATGCAGCGCGCTTCGATGGCGGCGGCCCCGGCGTGTTGCAGGGGACCTACTCTTATGTCCTGCAAGACGAGGGCGGGCAGATCGCCTTGACGCACTCGGTTTCAGCCGGACTGGATTACCCGGCGATCGGGCCTGAGCATGCCTCACTCCACGATCAGGGGCGCGCGGAATAT
The DNA here is from genome assembly GCA_963840905.1 of uncultured Acidobacteriaceae bacterium. GTDB lineage: Bacteria > Acidobacteriota > Terriglobia > Terriglobales > Acidobacteriaceae > Bog-257. The sequence continues at coordinate 141,241 of CAWJAO010000012.1, read as the reverse complement.
GTATCGGCCAGCGACGCCGAGGCGCTTGACGGCTGTCTCAGGCTGGCGCGAACGGAAGGCATCATTCCCGCCCTCGAGTCGGCGCACGCGGTCGCGGAATGCATCAAGCGAGCACCCCAGATGGACAAGTCCGACATCCTGATCGTAAATATCTCGGGGCGCGGCGACAAAGACATCGGAATCTTGCGGGAGAACCTGGGATTCTGAACCGCAGAAAAGAAGTTACAGCAGTTCCAACGGGGCCTGCAGCGGGAGCGTGGTTTCACGCCGGCCCCTTCATTTGTCATCCCGAGCGGAGCCGAGGGATCTGCGGTTCACCCACTGTGAAGGACTAGACAAGAGGAAGCAATTTGGCAATCACATTCAAGAAACGTCCCGGACTGGTGGCCTACATCACCTGTGGCGACCCGAGCCTCGACATATCCCGCGAGGTCGCATTGGCAGCAATTCGCGCCGGCGCAGACGTAATCGAGTTAGGCGTGCCTTTCAGCGATCCCGTCGCCGACGGCCCGGTGATCCAGCGCGCCAGTGAGCGCGCGCTGCACCACGGCACCAACCTGAGCGGCGTCCTCGACGTGGCCAGGCAACTCCGCCAGCAGTCGAAGGCCGGTCTGATTATCTTCTCGTACCTCAATCCTATTTTGCAGTTTGGACTGGAGAAGTTCTGCGCGGCGGCCGCCGAGGCGGGCGTGGATGGCGCTCTGGTCACCGATCTTCCGGTGGAAGAGGCCGGCGAATATCTGCGCGCCATGAAGGCGCACAAACTCGCGCCCGTGTTCCTGGCAGCTCCCACCAGCACCGACAAGCGCTTGCGCGACGTGGCGAAACATTCGCGAGGATTCGTTTATGCGATCTCGCGCACCGGCATTACCGGCACGCGGCAAGAGGTTGCGGGTGACGCGCGATCCCTGGTCGAGCGGCTGCGAGTTCACACCAGAGTTGCCGATCGCTGTCGGCTTTGGAGTTTCGACGCCGGAGCAATTCGCCGAGGTAGGAAGTTTCGCCGATGCGGCTGTCGTCGGGAGCGCAATCGTGCAGACGATCGAACAAAATCCGGGGCGTGAGGCGGCGGCTGTGTCAGAATTCCTGTCATCGCTTACCGGAGCGGCGCAGCAAGCCGTGGGCCGAGTGTAGACTCGCGCCCAGCGCAGGACCACGAGGCAAACAGGGCATGGACATCGCGGATTGGCGCAAGAAGATCGATGAGCTTGACCGCCAATTGGTGCGCCTGATCAATGAGCGCGCCCAATGCGCGCACGAGATTGGGAAGCTCAAGCGCAACTCTGCCATGCCCATCTATGAGCCCGATCGCGAGAAAATCATCTTCCAGAACATTGCGCGCGACAATGAGGGTCCGCTGTCTGACGTGCAACTGCGCCAGGTGTACGAGCGCCTGGTCGATGTAATGCGGCAAATTCAGCGGGAAGAGATGGCCCCGGAGCAGGAAAATCAGGGGGAAGGCAAGGGTTAGTGGTTAGTGGTTAGGGGTTAGAGTTAGTTTGAACAAACGGAGCTAGGGTCAGCCGCCGTTCTATTGCTAAGAGCTAAAGGCTAATTGCTAAAGGCTAATTGCCAATTGCTAAGTGCCAAGGGCTACCAATCATGATCGTTGCAATGCTCGAACACGCCAGCGAAGACCAGATCCAGCGGGTCACCGACCATCTGATGAAGATGGGCTTTGCCGTGCATCGCACCACCGGCGCGCGACAGAGCGTACTCGCCGCCGTAGGCAAGCGCATCGACTTCGATACGCGTGACCTGGAGGTGCTGCCGGGCGTGGAGCGCGTGCATCGGATCAGCGCGCCATACAAGCTCGCGGGACGTCAGTTCCACGAACACGACACCGTCGTGAAGCTTCCCAACGGGACCGAGATCGGCGGCAAGGAAGTCGTCGTGATGGCCGGCCCGTGCTCGGTGGAGTCGAAAGAGCAATTGTTTACCGCAGCCGAGTTGGTGAGCAAAGCGGGCGCGAAGGTACTGCGAGGTGGCGCGTTCAAGCCGCGCAGCTCGCCTTACACCTTTCAGGGCCTCGGACTTGAGGCGCTGAAGCTGCTGCGGGAGGCCGGCGATCGCTATGGCCTCGCCGTGATCAGCGAGGTCATGGAGATCTCGCAGATCGAACTCATGCTTCCCTACGTCGACATCTTCCAGGTGGGCGCGCGCAACATGCAGAACTTCAACCTGCTGCGCGAGCTGGGCAAAGCGCGGAAGCCGGTAATGTTGAAGCGCGGCATCGCGGCGACCATCGAGGAGATGCTGCTCTCGGCCGAGTACATCCTGTCCGGGGGCAACTACCAGGTCATTTTCTGCGAACGCGGCATTCGCACCTTCGAGACCTATACTCGCAACACGCTCGACATCTCGGCAATTCCCATCGTGCACAAGCTGTCGCACTTGCCTATTACCTCCGATCCGTCGCATGGCACCGGCTTGCGCGACAAAGTCGCGCCTATGGCGTGCGCCTCGCTAGCCGCCGGCGCCGATGCCCTGCTGATTGAGGTGCATCCGTCGCCGGATGAGGCGCTGTCGGACGGTGCGCAGTCGCTCTATCCGCAGCAGTTTTCCGAACTTGATGGACCAGTTGCGAATGATCGCTCCGGCGGTGGGGCGGACGATCTGAACTGCTCGGCAGGTTTTGAAAGGGCGCAACTTTAGGTGCGCCGTTGATCATGCTGCAAGGCCAGTTTCTGATTGCGCGGCTCGGTTACCAGCGGAATCCCGCAGCGGCTAAAGCCGTAGCGCACAAAGCAGTTTGCGGCACGGCTGAAGCCGTGCCCCTTCAAAGTCAGGGTGCAAGGCTTCATGCCGATTCGCCAAATCACGATCGTGGGAACTGGACTTGATCGGCGGCTCGCTCGGGCTCGCCCTTCGCCAGCAAGACTTCCAGGGAACCATCGTCGGCTGCGATCGGCCCGAGGTACTGAACGCCGCCCTCATTCGCGGCGCGATCGATCATGGAGATACTGACCTGAGGCAAGCGGCCCAAGGCCTGCGACGTCATCGTCCTGGCCACACCGATCGGCGGCATACTTTCCACTTTCGAGAAGCTGGCCCCCACGCTTCCTCCCGGTACGCTTGTGACCGACACTGGCAGCACCAAGCTGCAATTCGTCGAACGGGCACGCATGATATTCGGCGATGAGGCGGGAATCCGCGTGCTTCCCGGACATCCCATGGCCGGCAAGGAGCGCGGCGGCATCGAGAACGCCGACGCTGACCTGTTCCGCGACGCGGTGTGGCTGATCACTCCGGTCGATGCCGAACAGCAGCCTACACGAACTTCAGCAGGAATACATTCAACTGCTGGAGTCGATCGGAGCGCGTGTGGTAACGATGGACGCGGAACGTCATGATCGTCTCTGCGCGTGGATCAGTCACCTGCCACAAATGATGGCCACCGCGCTGGCATCGACGCTGCGGGAAGAACTCGGCGACGACGAGGCGGTCGCGCGACATCGGTGGGCGGGCCTTGAGGGAGATGACGCGCATAGCCGGCAGTCCTTATTCGATGTGGCGCGACATCGCACACACCAACTGCGCGAACATCGAGGAGGCACTGCTACGCCTTGAGCAGCAACTAGCGCATCTGCGGGAGAATCTGCGCGGGCCGGGACTGCGCGAGATGTTCGAGAGCGCGAACAAATTCGGAAAGGGCGGGAGCTAGAGTCCGCAGCCTCGTAGTTTGGGACCGCCTCTGGCTCGATGAGGTGAGCACTCTATGCTTATGCACATTCGCGAAGACATGATTCCATTCGCAATTGTCTCCTTGGGCGGGACAATGCTAGTCATTATCACGATATTTCACGGCTTCGGGCTGGATCTCATTGTCGCTCGATACAAGAGGAGGGCGACGAAGATGCGCAGGGCAAGCTGGCATCCTCGCCTCGCTGTCCTGGTTTTTGCAGGAGCGATTTTCCTCATGCTTCTGCTGCACCTGACCGAAATTTGCCTTTGGGGCCTGGTCTTGCTCGGCGGTGGCCTTGTTCATAATCTTCATGAGGCGGTCTATTTCAGCGCAAACACCTACACGACTCTCGGCATGGGATCCATGGTGCTGCCTTATAGCTGGCACGAACTAGGGCCGATCATCGCCATAGCCGGTCTTTTTACCTTCGCCTGGACGACAAGCGAAATGTTCAACATTGTCGGCGAGCAACACGTCCTGGTGGCGGACTTGTCGGCCAAACACCAAAAGAGCGGCTAAGGTCTAACCCGCGCAAAGGCCTCGGACCCGCCGGGCACGGAACTTCTCAACGATGGGCCTTTTGCGTCGAGGCGAGATGCCCAGTACAATCTCCGGTCGGAAACAAGGATGAACATCAATCGGTCACGCTTCCTGGCTGGATCGGGGAGAAAGTAACCGGCGATCCGAGATATTTCAACGCTAATCTGGTGGCCAACCGTTCACTACCTGGTGAGCCTGAAAGTGCCGGGAGGTTTCAGAGGAATTTTAGCTGGTGTATAAAGAACATATAAGCAAAGTTGTCATACCAGCAAATATTCGCGATCGAGGAATGACTATGCCAACCGCCACAGCAACTCCGCCAAGAACCGCCAAAGACAGGCTGCCCTCTCTTAAGACCCGCGAGGCAGTAACCCCCAGTTGGGTGGGACGCGTCCCCCAACTCAAGCCGGGCCAATATGCCGACGGCATGCCCATCCATGTCGCCGGAGTACATCTGCTGCAAGCTCATCCTGCGGCCCAACAAGTTCCACTCGCGCGAGAGCTTCTTCGACTTCGGCAAGGTCTTTAGGGAGCCCGCAAAAGAGCACGGCGTAAAGTACACGACGGAAGGGTTCATAGAACAGCCGGTCAAGATCCGCGAAGTGCTATTCATCGACACCGACGAATTCCGCCTCTACAACAACGCCTTCATTCTGCGCCGCCGCATCCCCTACAAAGACGGCTTCCCCATCGGCGAGCCCGAAATCGTCTTCAAGTACAGGAGTGGGGAATTGCAGACAGCGGCCGAAACCGATGTCCGGCCGAACATCCTCGGCGATCACCGCGTCAAGTTCAAGGTCCAGGCCTTGCCGCTGAAGGAGAAGCTGGGCGGTATCCGCCTGCTCTATTCCCACAACGTGCAATTCACCCGCGGAGCCATCGGAATGGGTCGCGAAAATATCAGCGACATGGACGCGCTGATCGACATACTCCCCGCGCTAGCGAAGGTCAGGAAGCACCCGAAAGAACAGATCCATTTGGTCAGCAACACCATCGTCGAAGAGGTCCTCCAAGACATCGGCCTGCTCGACTTCGGTGACGGCCTGACCTGCAAGGCCAACGTCGCCATCTGGCGTACCCGCGGCGAGCACCGCCCGCTCATTGGCGAGTTTGCCTACCAGTTCCGTTTCAAGGACCGCTCCCAACTCAGCCCGGATGCCCTGCGCCGTACGGAGGCATTCTTTATCGGACTTCAGTACTCCGCCGAAGACTACATCAACTTGGGCGCCACTAAGACGGCGACCGTGTACCGCCTGCTAGGCAACCCACCTAAATCACACGAATGACGGTCTCGGCAAAACTGTCAGCAAAGGCCGAGACGCTCGCGGAGCGGCTCGGCCTGTCTTACGAGCGTCTCCTCGGGTTCCGGTTCGCCGTCAACGTAACAATCGCCAGCAGCATTGTCTGGTTCGCTCTGGGTACCCTTCATGACACCACCCCGATCTGGGCGATTGCCTCCTTGGTTGCCGCCTCCGACCCCGAGCCTAAGCAGGCCCGCCAGCTTTTTCGCAGCCGCATCATCAACGTGCTGGTCGGCTGTGTCGTTGGATTCGCTTTCCTTTTGCTCGGCAGCGGCAAGCCTCGGATGGTCCCGATTGCACTTGGCGTCACGGTCCTCATCTCCACTTATCTGGTGCACGTTAAGACGATGTGGCGGCAGGCACCTATCACCGCGGCGATTGTCATTGCCGCCAGTCTCGCCAGCGCCTCGTCCAAGGTTGGGCTCGAACGTGGGTTGCACAGGGTTGCGGAGGTGCTCTTTGGCTCCGTGGTGGGCATGCTGGTGAGCTGGCTGATGTCGAAGGTTTGGCTGGTCCGCCGCTCCGAAGATCGAGTTACAGCGGGCTGACGGAGTCCGCGGCCAACTGCGGACCGTTGGCTAACAGCTCTGCAGCGTGAGCTCTTTCAGTTCAGTATGCGTTCTGTTGCCCGGTCAATGACGCCAACAACTTCCGCCGCAAACTCTGACGTCCGAAACTTCCGTAGGCGTCGCTTTGCTTTCGGCACACTGAACCACGTTGGGTCTCGGTATTCCTCGAGTGGCGGAGCTAAGTGCTTAACCTTGCACAAATGAGCATCCACTAGAACAACTTGTCTACGCGAGCCCAGCTGTCTGGGTTTGCAATGCCGGTAGGAATAAAAGGGAACGGGTTCCACTGAGCCTCTTACGCCAGCTTCTTCGTATGCTTCCCGTGCAGCGGCGTGGGCATTCGTTGCGTCCTGGTCCACTCGACCTTTTGGAAAAGTCCAATGGCCGTTCCTGGTGCGCACCAAAAGGAATTCCGGTTCACCGTCACGTACCCGATAACACACCGCAGCCACGTGAACGCGCTGAAGATTAGATGCTGAGCGAGAATTTGAGCGGCGCAGTCGCGAAGCGCCGGCGTACAGGGCCAGCGGACGGTCCTTGCGAGACAGAAATTGCACCAGGGCTCCCACCTCTCCAGTATGCTGTGCTTCGCGTCCTAAGTAGCATGAATTTTGGGTTAATCGCGGACCCAGTACCAACTGCATAAATAGGGAGCAAGAACTCGATGTGTCCGCTCCACCCAGTACGATCTCCTTTGAATGTCACTTCGGGATGTCGATTATCGTCGGTTAGCAGTTGTGAAATCCCCCATATCACAAGTAAAAAGACGAAACTGCGGAGAGCTTTGCCTCGAGCCGGATTGAATCCGTGGAAGAATCGATCTTTGCGCCGACGCGACATGCCTCGGTACAATCGCCGGTCCGGAATCAGAATCCTATGGCGATGAACAAGGTAGTTGCGAACGCAGACGAAGCCATTCACGACATCAAAGATGGCGACACCCTGATGGTCGGCGGCTTCGGACTGTGCGGCATCCCGGAGAACCTCATCCGCGCGCTGGTGAAGAAGGGCGTCAAGAACCTCCACACCATCAGCAACAACGTGGGCGTCGACGACTTCGGCCTCGGCCTGATGCTTGCCGCCGGGCAGATCACCTCGCACAAGGGCAGCTATGTCGGCGAGAACCGGCTGCTGGAAGAGATGGTGCTGACCGGGCGCATCGATCTTGAGCTGATTCCGCAGGGCACCTTCGCGGAGCGCATTCGCGCCGGCGGCGCAGGTATTCCCGGCCTTCTACACCCCTACTGGATTCGGCACCGTGGTTGCCGAAGGCAAGGAGACACGTGAGTTCGATGGCAGGCCCTACGTGCTGGAGCTGGCCTTGAAGGCCGACTTCGCGCTCATCAAAGCCTGGAAGGGCGACCGCTGGGGCAATCTGGTCTACCGCAAGACGGCGCAGAACTTCAATCCCATGATGGCGACCGCAGCCAAGGTGACGATCGTCGAAGTCGAGCACCTGGTCGATCCGGGAGAAATCGAGCCGGACCAGGTGCACACCCCCAGCGTTTACGTGCAGCGCATCTTCCAGGGAACGGATTACGAGAAGCGCATCGAGCGGCGAACGTTGCGCAAAGCGTAGATTGCGCGAAAGGCGAGATGCAGGAGAAACCGATGCCCGACGAAAAGCTGCGTAAGCAGAAGGACACCGAAAAGCGCGATCGCATCGTGAAGCGGGTGGCGCGCGAATTGCGCGACGGCTTCTACGTCAATCTCGGCATCGGCATGCCCACCCTGGTGGCCAACTGCGTGCCCGCCGGCATGGAAGTTGTGCTGCAAAGCGAGAATGGCATGCTGGGCGTTGGCCCGTATCCTCTGGCGGGCGAGGAAGACGCGGACCTGATCAACGCCGGCAAAGAGACGGTGACGGAAATTCCGGGCACGGCGTATTTCTCCAGCGCCGAATCGTTTGCCATGATTCGCGGCGGCCACATCGACCTGAGCGTGCTCGGCGCGATGGAAGTGGATGAAGAGGGCAACCTTGCCAACTGGATGATTCCCGGCAAGATGGTCAAGGGCATGGGCGGCGCGATGGACCTGGTCGCCAGCGCCCGGCGGGTGATCGTGGCGATGGAGCACACCACCAAGAGATGGCGCGCCAAAGATCCTGAAGCGCTGCACTTTGCCGATCACCGGGCTGCGCGTGGTAAACACCATCGTCACCGAGATGGCGTACCTGCGGGTCACGCAGAGCGGCCTGGTCCTGGAAGAGATCGCGCCCGGCTTGACGGCGGACGATGTCCAGCGCGCCACCGAGGCCCCGCTGATCGTCAGCCCGGCAGCTGAAGACGATGGAGTTCTGACCCTCGCTCCGGTACCCGCCCACGGCCTTGGTTCCAATTTGGGAACGAGCTGTCGTGAGTACCGCCACGTGTGATGCGCGTCGCTGACCCCAGCCAGTCGCAGAAGGCATAGTGGGACATAGCGGTAAGCAATCATACGAACGGAAAGCAGGTTGTTATGAGCTCACGTATGGTGTGCCTGATCACCGTCTCTGGTGCTGGCACTTTCGATTTCGCTCACAGCGCAAACAAGTTCAAGCGCGAACCCGACCGGGACTGCGCAGCCCGCCACCTCCCAGATCAAGAAAGTTCCCGCGCCTTACACCAGCCCGGCCTCCGGCAAAGACATGTATGTCGCGTACTGTGCGTCGTGTCATGGTCAGGACGGCATGGGAAACGGGCCCGCGGCTGCGGCCTTGAAGGCGAAGCCGACGGACCTGACGCTGCTCGCGGTGAAGAATGGCGGGAAGTTTCCCGGCTGCGCACATCGCGGAGATCATCAAGGGCGACAGCCTCACCGCCGCGCATGGCAGCAAAGACATGCCAGTGTGGGGTCCGGTATTCCTCACCCTGGGTCGGCACGATCCGGCGCAAGAGCAGTTGCGGATTCACAACCTGACGACGTACCTGGAATCGATTCAGCAGAAGTAGTCAAATTAGATATGTCGAAGGGGCGCGCCTTCAGTACGCGTCTGCCCACGCGACGTGGGATGCCGAGTGGTTGTTCCGCTGGCCGGCACCCAAGCCATCGCGTCGAGCAACAAAGAAAGGGCGCACCGTCTGCGCCCTTCTCTTATCATCTGTTTTCGTCGGCCTACACCCCAACGGGCTGCTTCTGCTTCACCGGAACCGGCGTCAGCCAGCCGAACCGGTCTTCGGCAGTCCCGTTCACGATGCCATAAAACTCCTTGCGCACCGCCTTGGTAATGGGGCCGGCCACCCCGCGACCCACCGTGATCTTGTCCACCGAACGGATGGGCGTGATCTCGGCCGCGGTCCCGCTGAAGAACACTTCGTCGGCGATGTAGAGCATTTCGCGCGGAATGATCTGCTCGATCACCGGAATACCCAGCTCCTGCGCGATGTGCAGCACCGAGTTGCGCGTGATGCCGGGCAGCACGCTGTTGCCCAGCGGCGGCGTGTAGATGCGGTCCTTGTGCACCACGAAGATGTTCTCGCCCGAACCCTCGCTCACGTAGCCGTTCACGTCGAGCGCAATGCCTTCGCTGTAGCCGTTCACGATGGCTTCCATCTTGATCAGCTGCGAGTTCATGTAGTTGGCGCCCGCCTTGGCCATAGTCGGCATCGTGTTGGGCGCGAGACGCGTCCAGGACGAAACGCAAACGTCCACGCCGTCGTCGCAATCCGCACTACCGAGATACTTGCCCCACTCGTAATTGGCGATGTAAACCTCGGTGGGCGAGTTGAACGGATTGACGCCGACCTGTCCGTAACCGCGCAGCACGATGGGGCGCAGATAGCAGGGCGACACTTTGTTGGCCGCCACCAGCTCCACGGCCGCCTGGCAAAGTTCGTCGAGAGAATAGTCGACGTCGATGCGGTAGATCTTGGCAGGACTGGATCAGCCGCAGCATGTGGTCCGCGCAGGCGAAAGATCGCCGGGCCTTTGCCTGTGTGATAGCAGCGAATTCCTTCAAAGAGCGACGAGCCGTAGTTGATCACGTGGGCCATCACGTGCAGCTTCGCGTCATCCCAGGGAATCAGTTGCCCGTTATGCCACACGTAGTCAGTTGCTTTGATAGCCATTCTGGCGCTCCTTCACATAATCGGAGTGGAACACATTGTTACGCTGTTGGACCGGACGTGCAGGATACGGATGACACTCACTCCGACAACCAACGCTACGGCGCTCGATGGTGGTGAGCATCAGGGAATCAGCTTAACTCGGAATTATAACTGACGTTCGACCACCCTGAGCCAGGGTTTTCTTCGGCCTCGGTAGCCGGCGTCAGCCCAACCAAGAATAGATGCACCGGTCCTGCAACAGGCTGCGGAAATCCCGGGAATTTGTGGCCGTGTGTCTGATTCGCGCTTCAGGACCACCGCCGGGCATTTACAATAGACGGCACAGCCACCTTCAGCCTGGAGACACGCGCATCCGGACCTACAATCTCTGCATCGTCGGATTCGGCAATGTCGGCCGGGCCTTCGTCGCCCTTCTGGCCAGAAAACAGAATGAACTCCGCGACCACTACGGCGTGGCTTGGCGAATAACCGGCGTGGCTTCGCGTCGCCTCGGCTGGCTGTCGGCGAAAGATGGATTCAGCCCGGAAAAATTGCTGGCCGCGGATTTCACCGGAGCCCAGGTTGCTGGCGACGTTTGCGACTGGCTTCAGGCGGCTGCGGCCGACGCGCTCTTTGAGGTCAGTTCGCTCAATGCCGCCACAGGTCAGCCGGCGATTGCGCACATTCGGGCAGGCGCTGGAGGCCGGAGCCCATGCCATCAGCGCCAACAAAGGGCCGGTAGTGCATGCCTATCGGGAGCTGACCGAGTTGGCGGCGGCCAAGGGGCGGCGATTTTTGTTTGAATCCGCCGTGATGGATGGCGTGCCGATCTTTTCACTCTTTCGCGAGACGCTGCCGGCCATCGAGATTCGCGGCTTTCGTGGAGTGCTGAATTCAACGACCAACGTCGTCCTGGAAGGTATGGAAGCGGGGATGACGTTCGACGAATCGATCCGCCAGGCGCAGCAGCTCGGCGTGGCGGAGTCCGATCCGAGCGACGACATCGAAGGCGTAGACGCCGCGGTGAAAGTAGTAGCGCTGGCCAATGTCCTGATGCGGGCCGATCTAAAGCTGGATGACGTGAAGCAGACAAGGCATCCGCGGAATCACATCGGAGCAATTGCGCGAGGCACGCGCCAGCGGCGAAGCATGGAAGTTGGTTTGCAGCGCCAGGCGTACCGAGGAGGGCATGGTTGTAGGGTCCGTCTCACCTCAGCGGCTCAAGCTTGTCCGATCCGCTGGCACTGGTGAAAGGCACGTCGTCGGTCATCAGTTTTGAAACGGACATCTTTCCGGAATTGATCATTACCGAGCAAGACCCCGGTCTGGAGGCCACCGCATACGGTTTGCTGGCAGACTTCCTCACCGCGGTCAGGAGTTCCTAGTTATGTCCACAGGTGCAAGAACCGCCGTACAGGCGCGCAAACTCGATCTGCGAGTGGGTGCGTCAACAGTTTCCTTCGCTGCATCAACAGATCGACGGCCAACCTGCCGTCTTCTTCGACGCTCCAGGCGGTACTCAGGTCCCGCAACGCGTGATTGACGCGATAGCCAATTACCTGTCGACGAACAACGCGAATACCGGCGGGGCCTTCGTCACCAGCCAGCGCACCGATCAGATGATTGCCGATGCGCGCGCCGCCATGGCTGACTTCTTCAACTGCGCGGCCGATGAAGTCGTTTTCGGCGCCAACATGACCACCCTGACCTTCGCTTTGAGTCGTGCCCTGGGCCGAGACCTGAAGAGCGGGGACGAGCTGCTGGTGAGCTGTCTGGACCACGACGCCAATGTCTCGCCGTGGGTGTGCCTGGAAGAGCGCGGTGTAAAGGTTCGCACCGCCGACATCAAGCCGGGCGATTGCACCCTTGATATGTTCGACCTGTCGGCGAAGATTCGCCGCAATACTCGCATGGTAGCGGTGGGATGGGCTGCCAACGCGGTGGGCACCATCAACGATGTGCAGGAAATTGTGCGACTGGCGCACGCAGCAGGCTCCATGGCGTTCATTGACGCTGTACACTACGCGCCGCATGGCCCGATTGACGTTCGCGCTCTGGATTGCGATTTCCTGGCATGCTCCAGCTACAAGTTCTTTGGACCGCACCTCGGCATTCTCTTCGGCAAGCGCGAGCAGCTGCAGCGGCTGCGTCCCTACAAACTTCGTGCCTGCACCGAACAGTTGCCGGACCGCTGGGAGACCGGCACGCAGAACCACGAATGTCTGGCAGGCCTGATCGCAGCCATCGACTACCTCGCCGATGCTGGGTCGCCATCACGATCCTCAAGTAAAGACGCGGCGCGAGGCCATCCTGGCGGCGTACGAAGTTTTTCAGCAGCACGAGCGCGAGTTGGTCGAGCAACTAATCAACGGATTGCTGGCGATTCCGGGACTCACGTTCTACGGCATCAACGACGCAGCCCAGTTCGACCAGCGCACGCCGACGGTCGCCATCCGCATGGAGGGCCACACGCCGCGCGAACTGGCGACCTATCTCGGCGAGCGTGGCATCTTCACCTGGGACGGCAACTACTATGCTGTCGATCTCGCCGAGCGGCTGGGCGTGCAGAGTTCGGGAGGCATGCTGCGCATCGGCCTGGCGCACTACAACACCGCCGAAGAAGTGGAGCGGCTGCTGGGGAGTTGCGTGGGACTGGGAAGTAGCATCAGGGTGCACGGGTGCAGGGTGCAACTAGAGACTAGGCTCTTAGACTTTAGCAATCAGATTTGTCATCCCGACCGAGGACTTCAGTCCGAGTGGAGGGATCTGCGGTTCGTAGCGGACACATTTGCGCTACAAGAGAAACCAAAAGTCCTTCAACCCAAGATGGCCCAATCCCCTGACGCCAAATGCCAAGTGCTGACTGCCAAGTACCCCCACCAATTGCTGCATCGCTATTCCCGCCGTTGATTTATAATCCGCCCGTCCCCAAGGAGAGGACCGGAATGCGCGGCGTGCCTCGCTGGGTGGCAGTGTTGGCTGTGGTCGCGACCGGGGCGGTGGTGTGTGCCTTCACCGTTCGACGCGCGATGGCGCCCGCAACCCTGGTGTTGCGACTCTCCCAAGGCGCCATTCCCGCCGACGGCTTCACGTCCACCGAACTGAGAATTTCGCCATCCAATGGCCGCGAACTGCGCGGCCTGCAGGTCACGGTTGAAGATCCGCATCGCGCAGCAGTGGAGTCGGTGACAGTCGAAGGGCGACACCGCGACTGCATCGCTGCGTGCCGGGGTCTTGCCTGGCGAGACCAAGGTTCGAATCGCCGCTCCCGGATTCGCGTCGCAGGAGATCGCGCTACAGACGACGCTCTGACAACGGCGACGCGATCGGCGACGGCACTCCGGACTTCCTGCGCTTGCACGATGCTGCCGACCGCGCTACGCTTTCCGCCGCTGGTTTACCTTGCTGGCGGAAGCGCAGTATTTCCGCGGACGAGCGCTTCCGGCCGAGATTGACGATTGCGCTGCGCTCTTGCGCTTCGCCTATCGCGAGGCATTGCGCCCGCACGACGCCGCCTGGGCGCACGCGATGGCGCTGCCGGCTCCGGCTTCGGCAAGTGACATCCAGCAATATCAATATCCCTACACCCCGCTGGCGGCGGCACTCTTTCGGGTGCGTGGCGGAAGCTTTCGAAGCCGGCGATCTGCAGCGACGGCGCCTTCGCGCAATTTGCGGATGTGGAAACGCTCTGGCGGCATAACACGCACTTCGTCGGTCGCGACCTCAATCGCGCGCGGCCGGGCGACCTGCTGTTCTTTCGCCAGGATGGCCAGCAGGATGCCGTTCCACGCGATGATCTTTCTCGGACGAGGACAGATCGAGCCCGAGCACCGAACAGTACGTCGTCTATCACACCGGTCCGAGTGGCACTTCGCCGGGCGAAATTCGCCGTGTCTCACTGGCGCAACTCTTGAACTATCCCGACGCGCGCTGGCGTCCGATATCCGCTAATCCAGGCTTCCTTGGTATCTATCGCTGGAACATCCTGCGGGGTGCGGAGTGATGCTGCTGAAACGCGCCCTCGTCGCGGTGCTTTTGTGGCACACGCTGGTGCTCCCGCTCTTCGCGCAGGAGGGCCCCGATCCCGCTGCCTCGTTTTCGCTGACCAGCCAACGCACCTACCTGCCGGGAGAGAAGCCCGAGGTCTCCGTCTACTCCCACAACGTGAACGCGCTGGAGTTCCGCGTCTATCGCGTGAACGATCCGGTGAAGTTCTTCAGTCAGATGCAGGAGCTGCATAACTTCGGCGGTCGCGCGCCCAGCTTGCCCAAGCAGGCGCGCACCTGGCTGGAAAAATTTCACGCCTGGAAGCACCGCCTGTGGGCGTGGTTCCGCGACTTTGTTCGCGCACAGTTCTCGCCCGACGTCGCGCCACAAGATTCGGCTGTGGGAGATGGGCGGCGGCGAGAAGAAGTCGGGAGCCGAAGGTCGAGAGCTACGCGCAAGTCCCCGTGCTCAATCAGCAGCAGGTGGTCTCGGTCTGGAACTGGACGGTGCCCGTCGCATGAGCGATGGGAGAGCCAGAACGTCGCCGATCCCGGTCAGCGACAAGGGAGTGTACCTGGTCGAGGCGACCAACGGCACGCTGCGCGCCTACACCATCATCGTCGTCACCGAGATCGCCGTCATCACCAAGGCTGCTCCGGGCCGCCTGATGACCTTCGTGGTCAACCGGCGCAGCGGCGATCCAATCGCGGGAATCATGGTGCGCGTGTGGGTCGACCAGAAAGAAGTTGCCGCCAAGACGACCGACCAGCAGGGCTTGCTGGACACCACGCTGACCGAGGCGAAGCCCGAGAACGTTGCGGTGCTGGCGACGAGCTGCCGATCAGTTCGCGATCAACACGCCCGGTGCATGGAACCTGGGCGACGATCCCAATAGCAGCTTGCGCGGTTACACCTACACCGACCGGCCGGTGTATCGGCCCGGGCGACACGGTGCATTTCAAGTCCATCATTCGCGCGCAGAAGCCGAGCGGCTACATCATTCCGCAGAACCGTGATCT
Source organism: uncultured Acidobacteriaceae bacterium (assembly GCA_963840905.1). GTDB lineage: Bacteria > Acidobacteriota > Terriglobia > Terriglobales > Acidobacteriaceae > Bog-257. Next base: position 126,115 of record CAWJAO010000012.1, on the reverse strand, counting down.
GCAGACTGGAGATGCGCGATCCGCGCGACTACAAAACCATCTGGCAGCAGACGGTAAAGCTCTCCGACATGGGCACGGCGGAATGGAACTACGTCATTCCCGCCGAAGCCAATCTTGGCTTCTATTACCTCTCGATGCAGATGGGCGAGCGCTACGTCGAAGGCACCAGCTTTTCGGTGGAGGACTACAAGAAGCCTGAGTACCAGGTGAAGGTGACGGCGCAGACGCCGCGCGTGCTGCAAGGGCAACCGATCAAGGCGACCATCGACGCGCGCTACTACTTCGGCGAGCCCGTCGCGAACGCGAAGGTGAAGTGGGTGGTGCATACCTCGACGTACTGGCCGATGGGACGCGACGAAGGCGACGACGAAGCCGGCGCATCGCCGGAGGGCGACAATCCCGACGCCGGTAATCCACAGGGCGATGACACGTACGGCGGAGAGCAGGAGAGCGAGAAGACCGGCACGCTCGACGCCGACGGCAAGCTGCAGATCACGATTCCGACGAAGGTCGACAGCAAGAAGCACGACTTGACCTATCGCATCGAGGCGCGCGTGACCGACGCCGGCAACCGCGAAATTGCGGGACACGGTTTCGCGCTCGCGACCTACGGCAGCTTCTTCCTGACCGCCGAGCCGGATTCCTACGTTTACACCAAGGGCAGCACCGCGACCATCACCATCACCGCGCAAGACTATGACAAGAAGCCGGTTCAGACGATCGTTCCACGTGGAACTGAATCGTTGGGACTGGCGCAAAGGCGCCGGACCATCGGTCACCACGTACGCAAGGGCCAGACCGACGCCAGCGGCAAAGCGCAGGTCAAGCTCACCATCCCCGATGCCGGCGAGTTCCGCGTTCGCGTGACCGCCACCACTCCGGAGAATCGCACGGTTGAGACCGTCGCATTCCTGTGGGCTCCGGGTGAAAGTCCATGGTGGAGCGGGCCCGCGCAAGAGCGCGTGCAGATCGTTCCAGACAAGAAGACGTATCAGCCGGGTGACACCGCGCATGTGCTGATCGTCACCGGCAAGGAGCCGACTTCGGTCCTGGTGACGGTGGAGGGCAACGGACTCTACTCCGGTCAGGTGATCAAGAGCAGCGGCGGCAGCATCACGGTGGATGTTCCGATCAAGCCGGAGTACGCTCCCAACTTCTACGTGGCGGCGGTTTTCATTCGCGGCAACAAGCTGTATCAGGGATCGAAGAGTCTCACCGTGCCGCCGATACAGCACGAGATGAACGTGCAACTGCTGCCGTCGAAGCCGCAGTACCAGCCGGGCGAAGCGGCCAGCTACACCATCAAGGCGACGGACTCCAGCGGCAAGCCGGTGGCGGCGGAGTTCAGCCTCGGCGTGGTGGACGAGGCGATCTACGCGATCAAGCCGGAAACCGTCGGGCAGCATCGTGAATGCCTTCTATGGCCGCGTCTATTCGAGGGTGAGCACCGAGACCTCGCTGACGTATTACTTCAGCGGGCAGGCAGGAAAACGTGCGATGCAGTTGGCCAACGTGCGCTCGTCGAAAGCGATGGCGCAACTCAAGCCCGAGCGCCTGGTGCAGCCCAAGATCCGCAAAGCATTTCCTGACACCGCGTACTGGATGGCCGACGTGCGCACCGGCAGCAACGGACAAGCCACGGTGCACTTCGATTATCCCGACGCCATCACGTCGTGGCGCGCGACCACGCGAGGTGTCACGCAAGACACCGAAGTCGGCAGCGCGGTGGTGAACACCATCGTACGCAAGAACCTGATGGTGCGGCTGGTGGTGCCGCGCTTCTTCCGGCGCGGCGACGAGATCACCATCTCGACCATCGTGCAGAACTATCTGCCCGACCGACAAGGTTGCGCAAGTCTCGATGGACTTCACCGGCCTCCAGGTGCTCGACGGCGGCCAGCAGAATGTCAACGTCCCCAGCCGCGGATTGATGAAGGTGGATTATCGGGTGCGCGTGCTCGATGTGGATTCGGCGCGCGTGCTGGGCAAGGCGCTTACCGACGTTGAGAGCGATGCGATGGAACTGACGCTGCCGGTCGTTCCTTCGGCGTCAAGCTGGCCGTCGCGAAATCGGGATCGGTTGCGGGCGCGGGCAAGTACCGACACGGTGCAGCCGCTGACCTTCCCGACGGGCGCCGAGGCTGGAACTCGCAAGCTCACGATCGGCGTGACGCCTTCGATTGCGGGCACAGTCTTCGCTGCACTCGACTTCCTGACGTCTTATCCTTACGGCTGCACCGAGCAGACCATGTCGAGCTTCCTGCCCGATGTGCTGGTAGCCGACTCGCTGAAGAAGCTGGGAGTGAAGTCGAACATCGATCCGCAAGTGCTGAACAAGCAGGTGCAGGCGGGTCTCGACCGGCTCTACAACTATCAGCATCCCGACGGCGGCTGGGGCTGGTGGCAGACCGACGACAGCCAGGCCTTCATGACCGCGTACGTGCTCGCCGGCCTGAGTCAGGCGAAGGCGGCGGGGTTTGATGTCAAGCAGGACGCGATCGATCGCGGACTCGGCTGGTTGCGCCCGCAGTTCGATCACTCGGAAAAGGTGAAGACCGACCTGCGCGCCTACATGGCCTATGCGCTGGTGCTGAGCGGGACGCATGACGCGGCCATCCTCGACTCAGTCTGGAACCAGCGCTCGACGTTGACCGCCTACGGGCAGGCGCTGCTCGGACTCGCGATGCTGGAGATGAACGATGGCCGCGCGAACGACTTGAGCAAGCAAATTGAGAGCGAGGCGAAACAGGACGATTCGCAGGCCTGGTGGCCGAGCGACAACAACTATCTGATGGAGTTCTCCGGCGACACCACTCCCGAGACGACGGCCTATGCGCTGAAGCTCCTGGATCGCACCGATGAGACGAGTCCGCTGCTGTCGAAGGCCGCAGTTTATCTGGTGAACCATCGCGACCAGGGCTACTACTGGGAGTCAACCGAGCAGACCGCGATGGTGATCTACGGACTCACCGATTACCTGGAGCGCACGAAAGAGTTGCAGCCGAACTACAGCGTCGAGGTCCAGGTGAACGGCAAGACGGTGGCGACCAAGAAGTTCACCGCTGCCGACGCGCTGGCTCCGGCGACGACGGTTGTGCTGAACGAGTCGCAACTGGCGCCGGGCACGAACCAGATTCGAATCGCGAAGTCCGGCGATGGGCGGCTGTACTGGTCGACGCGTGGCAGAGTACTACTCCAACGAGTCGAAGGTGGTGAATACCGGCAGCTTCAAGCTGAGCGTGGCGCGCCAATATTACCGGCTGTCGCAGCAGCAAAAGAGACGGCCAGCGTGGTGTATCACCTCGACAAACTCGCGGGACCGGTGCAGGTCGGCGACACCCTGGCGGTGCGCCTCACCGTCGGTGGCAATGACTGGCGGTACCTGATGATCGAAGATCCGATCCCATCGGGACCGAGTCGATCGCGCGTGACGACCTGTACGAATTGGATGAGCGTCCCGAATTGGTGGGGACGCTGGTTCAGCAATCGCGAACTGCGCGACGATCGCACCACCTTCTTCAACATGTACTTCCCGCAAGGGCAGCATGAATACGTGTACCTGCTGAAGGTGGTGAATCCCGGCGTCTTCCGCGTGAGTCCGACCAGCGTGGAGCCGATGTATCAGCCCGAGTATCTTTCGACCAGCGACGCGCTGACGGTGACGGTGAAATGACCGCGAAACATAGTGGCGTGGCGAAGTTGTGGCTGCTGAACCTGTTCGGCAACGCCGCCCTGCTCGCTGCCGTTTATTACTGGCTGCTGATGCCGGATGCGCATGGCTGGCAGGTGGCGGTTTCGGGAGCGATCGCGATTGTGGTGGTGTTTTTTGGACTCGTGGCTGCGCACTGGGACGTTCGCCTACTTCAGGGTTGCAGAATTTCGAGACAATGCGACGGTGTGGCGCGCCTTCCGCCATGCGTTGCGGCACATGATTGCGCTGGCGGTGTGGGCGATTTTCATGGCGGCGATGGTGTGGCTCGCTGATTTCTCTTCGCCGCTATGCGCCGCAGTTCGGGGTCTGGTTCTGGCAGAAGGCGCCGGCCTTGCGCGTCGGCACGCCCCGCGCAAGTCTTCCACGCTGCTGATCTGGCTGCTTGTGGTTCCTGCTGTGGGTTCTGCTGCCTGCCGGTTTGGCTGCCCATCGCCACGCACGGTTGCGGCCGCCGGATTCAGATTGAAGCGCATGGCGCGCGCTCTGCGCGTGCTTGCGGCTGCCAGCTTACTGGCTGTGGTTCTGCGTGCTGATGCTGCTCGGGGCGTATGTTCCGTACCGGCTGGTCTGGTGGATTCCCGACCTCAGCGACCTGCGTAAACAGGCATGGAGCATGGGACTGCGCTTCTTACTGGCTTACGTGATCTTGATTTCGGCATGGATCGCGCTGTTGTTGGTCGTTGGCACGCGGGTGGAGAAGGAAGATCCGGAACCGATCGCGCTGATGTAGAGCCTGCCCTTAGAGGCACATCCCAATTGTGTCCTAGACTATCGCGAGGTTCTTGCGCTTTGAAGGGGCGCACCTTTAGGTCGCCGTTGCTCAATTATTTTTTCATCCGGGCGGGCTTAGCCCGCGAGGGATCTGCCGGTGCTTTAGCCCTTCTTCTGGCTAGGGCGGGGCTGTTGAGGCTCCATGATCGAGCCTTGTCCGACATTGAGCGCTGCTGCCAGGTCTGGCGGCAACCCGTTCTGCACCCAATCGAGCAACGCTTCCTTGCCATGTTGCCGCGCCAGTTGCGCGACCCGCGCACGGGCGCCGGCATAGGCGTGCCGCAACTCTTCCTCACTCCCGGGTGCGCGCAGTGTCTTCTCCAAGCTCTTCAGGTCCCCGAAGGTTTCGCCTCTAGCGGCCGTTCGGCGCGGTGAGGTACAGCACCAGCCCTTCGCGGAACCACAGCGGCGTTCCCGGCGCCGCGTACGAATCGATCAGCATGTGCAGCAGTTCGTGGCGAATCGTGCTCTCCAGCGTACCTGCCTCGCGCAGCACGTCGGACGGCTGCATCTGGATGGTGCGCCCGCGAGTCGAAGCCGCCACCCATCCCGGCTCTCCGGTAGAGTTGCGAAAAGCCGCAACCGTCGGATAAATCTTCAGGCGCGGCGAAGCGCGGTAGACCAGTCCAGTGCTTTCCTCCGACTCATGCACAAATCCGGTCGCCAGCGGTCAAGAGCGAGCGATCACGATCAGGCCGAGTGGTCAGCAACGTGACATCTTCGTTGGCGAGTTGCTGCCACGGTATGCCCTGCGCGCTGACGCCCAGACGCGTCCCCGGGTAGTAGAAGCTGAGAATCTCGCGGTAGGAGTGGCCTTCCTCGCCCATGACTTCGGCGCCCACCTGGCACAGACCAACTCCGTGCCCGGAGCCGCGGCCATGAAAGGTGAGACGGTCGCCCGCGTCGCTCACGTCGTACCAGTTGCTCTTCATGCGGTCCCATCCGATGTGGCGGCCGATGGCGGAGCGGAAAGTCAGCGCCGGCACCGTGATGGTGGCGCTGCCGGTAACGCGCAGAAACTCGACGCGTCCGCTGGGCGTTCGATGCAGAACGGACACCGTGCGCAGAGTGCCGGGAACAACGATGCCATCGGCCGCGAGAGCGCGCTGCAACTCACGCTTCGCGACCTCGGTGCGCCACTGGGTGCTCCCGTTGCGCACGCAATACTGATCGGAGTGCTGGACCAGAAACGGCGCGCGCGGCTCATTGTTCCCGAGAACAAAGTGCCCGTCCTCGGTGGTGCCTCCGCAGTTGGCGTGATAGTAGGTGGCCGCCGGTTCGCCGTCGTACCAGAGAACTTCGCCCGCAGTCGCGTCGGCGATGCCGCGCAAATGGGCATCAATGCCGGCGATGCGCAAGTCCTGGCAATGCGTGGTGTCGCAGAAGTCGAATCCCTCCAGGGCATGGCGGCTGCCGAAGTGCATCGCGTAGGTGCGCGCCGCGACTGCCATCGCCTTCAGCGCCTCATCGGACTTGAAGTTTCCGGTTTCTCCGGCGAGCACGCCCGCGATGTATTCCTCCATCGGCATGAGCGCCGTGATGAGCAGGTGGCCGTCACTGGCGCGAATCTCGATCGGAAAATCAGCGCGCAATGGCGGATCGCCCGTCGCGTTCATTTGATATGTGCCACTCACGTGAAGCTCCGAGAAGGAGGATTTGTTTCCTTCGGTCTCAATCTTCGAGCCGTTGCGCGCAAAGTCGCAGTCGTGATGGCCGTCGTTTTGCAGGCTGGCGCAAGTTCGCATCTGCGCCCGCCCGGCATCGGCGCGAATCCGCAACTCGTGCGGCGGATGAAGATACCAGAGTCGTACTCGCACGGTCTGCGGAAACCCACGTGCGAGACGCTTTGGCGGCGCCGCGATCGCCCAACTCCGCATCGCCCGCCGTACACAGCAAGAGCAGCAGGCCGATACCGCCAACAGACGCTTCATTTCTGCGCTCCCTGGCGGCTTCGGAGACTCCGGCACCGTGGTCGAGCCGCGAAGGCCGCGAATATCTCGCGCGCGACGCCGGCTGCATCCGTGCCACCGTGTCCTTTTTCCAGGAACACGACCAGCGCGATCTGAGGATTCTCAGCGGGCGCGTAACCGGCAAACCAGGCGTGCGTCCATGGACCTTCATCAGCCATCGCCGTTCCGGTCTTGCCCGCGACTTTCATCGGCCCATCCGGCTGCGCCATGCGGCCCATGCCGTAAGTAACGGACTGCTGCAGACCTTCGAAAATTGGCGAGAGCTTGCCGTTCGGATCGCTGACGGCGAGCGCAGCAAGATCGCGATAGCCATGCAGCAACTCCAGCGGCGTTACGCTGATGCCCCACTCGCCAATCGCTTGCAGTTGCAATTCCTCTGGCGAATGGCTGAGCGCAACGTTCCCGGCAGACTTCATCCAGCGACAGCCCGGTAGCGAGAGCCGAAGCCGGAGCGCACAAAACTGTCGCGCAATTGCGCGGGTGTCAGACGCGTTGCAACGGTCGTGAAGTACGAATTGCATGAGTACGCCAACGCGCTCGCCGGCACCAGCGGCTCCGGCGTCGCAGGATGAGTGCAGTCGAGTTTGTGACCGCCAATCGAAACCGTGCGCTTGCACATGAGCGCGGTGTGCGCGTCGAGCTTTCCCGACTTGCAGCAGCGCCAGCAGCGTGAAGGGCTTGATGCTGGAGCCGGGATGCGCCACGCGACGAGCTGCCACATCCAGGTGGTAAGCCGCGAGGACCTGTCCCGATTGCACATCGACGACAACGGCTGCGCCGCGACGGCCGGCCATTGCGCGGGTGACGGCAGTTTGTAAGGCGGGAAGGCCTGTCTCCCCTGCTCCGGCGCACAATGCCGCTAAACACACGGCGACCGTGGCGGCGCATCGGCGCGTCAGATACAGGCGAAGCATTCCTCGATTGTAACGGCGCAGAGCAAGCGTGGCGGAGAGGAACCCGAATCAGCACTTCCAACCGCAACACGCAGCGGGTTCAACCTTATCGTGGTGCTGGAGGAGGAGGCGCGTTGACCAGCAACAGCCATCCGCTTCCGCCACGCAACCGAACGTCCTGTGAGGACTCAAGCACGACTTGGCCCACGGGAGCAGTTCTTCCGGCGTGCTCGAGCTTGAGGCTACCGGAGCCGTACACTCCGCACGCTGAAGTGGAGAACACCCACAGCGCCTGTTCCTGATCGTTTCCGTCGCTGGCCGGGCATCCGCGCTCAGGCGCCGGCGTCAGCTTGCCCCACACTCCCGAACCTGTCCACTTGCCCACAATTCCGGAGCCTGACCCGACCAGGCCTCGCCCACGATTGACGACATCTCCTCCTACCTGACGCGTGGTCCAGGAGTTTGCGCCCAAGTATGTTGAATCAACATTCAGTGGATTCTGGGCTTGGCTGACGCTGTACATGGACGCCACCGCGCGCAGACTTACCGAAAGTGCGACCGCCTTTCCTTCGTCTTCCAGTTGGTCGAACTGCAGCGTGATGCGCGAGCCGGCAGACCCGGGCTTAGTCACGGCAAGGATATGTCCGGTTACCTTGGCTCCGCGTTTGATGGTCACGCCCGAGGGCAGGGAGACCTCCTGCATTGTCTTCCCTTCGATGGTTTCGCCGGGTCTGTCTTTCTTAGCGTCCAGAGTCGAGCTCAGCATCACCGGAAGCGTAGTCCCAGCGGGGAGATCCTGAGCGGCCAATACAGTGACGGAACACAGAAAGCCGGCAGCAAGCTTGAGCCAGAGCATAGAGATGGATCGCAATCGAGATACCACATAAACAATTTACAGCCGTCCGTCTGCGAGTCCTGATTAAATTTCGACGAAAAATTCGTCGTGCATCGCAAGTAAGCGACATCTTCCGGCCGAAGAGCACTACGGCACCGTCACCGTAACTCGCGCCGTGGTACGGCCGTATTGATTGGTGGCGTAGAGCGTATACGTGGTCGTCAAGCGCGGACTCACGATGGCACTGGTCCCGCGAATGGCCCCGACCGCAGGAGCAACGACGTAGTATTCGCCATTGATCACATTCCAGCTCAGGGTGACGGGTTGACCCGGGCCTCCGGACGCAGTCGCATTAAACCTGTTGATCGTCGGACTCGGCCCCGTGGGTACGTTTCCAGGTGTATACAGCGGCTGGATGAGCAGCACTTCAAAGTCGGAAGCACTGACCTGCCTCAAAAGACTGAGGTCATCGTTGCTCCAGCGATCGTCGGGATCGCCGCCGAGAAACATCGAACTGCCATTGTCCGCCATGATCATGCCGTACTGTTTGAGCGCAGTCAGAATCACTTGGTCATCGGCGGGGAAGCCGGAAATGTCAAACTCGGCCTTCAGACGTAGGCGCATCCCCATCGGTGCCGCCAATGGATCGCTGGAGTTCGGCGCCCAGTGCGATGCGGGAGGGGTAAACGCCTGCTTGCTATAGTGCAGCGTAAAGCGCAGGGCGTGGTGGATCGCGCCCGCAGCAACCTCGTCGTAGCGAACCAGCCCGGGGAAGACAGGCAGCCCTGCGGCATCGGCTGACGTCCACGTATAGGGACGCTGCTCGTTGGATATCAAGTCCCACACGGCCGCCGAATCCGCCTTCCAGTTTCCATTGCCCTGCGGATAGGCGTGATAGAGCTCGTAGAGCCAGCAGTTGCCCTTATCGATCACCAGCACGTGGCGATCGCCATCGTCCGGGTTGGGATAGCCCTCGATCGGAGCGTTAATCGGGATCGGCATGGGGCCGGGATCGCTTTCGTCACCGTAGGCCGTGAAGCTGACATTCACCAACGGCTGAGTCACCGGCACCACGATGTAAGGGATGCCGATCGATTGTCCCTGATATTGACCAGAACCGAAGTCGGGGTGCAGCCCGATGGTTGGTCCAATGAAGTTGATGATGGCGTCAGAGTTTGGATCGACCGGTGCATGAGCGATGTTCGTGTTCCAGAGGCTGGTGGACGGGAAAGGAATAAATCCATGCAAACTGCCTCCCTGCCCCGTGCTGATTGGATTGCAAGGATTGATTTGGGCAGACAGCAAGCTGGAAACCAGCGACAGCGTTGCAGCCAGCAGCAGGCACTTCAGAAATTTCTCGGTCATGGCAGCTCTCCTCCACGTGCGGGTGCAGCATATCAGCAGCCAAACGCCGTCATTGCACAGGTTGTTGAAGAATGAAGAAGGCGAGGCAAGGGATTCCGCGCAAAACAGGAATCTTTTTCCTAGAACGCGGTAGATTTGTCGGGCGGTGGAGGTTTGTTAGCCTCTTGCCCACCATAGGGTCCTTCGCCTGCGCACGAGCCCGACCAGGCGGACTCGTGCTCCGCTCAGGATGACAACCGTTTGTAGCAGGGCTGAGGGCTACGCGTTGAGTGTTGATTGCTGAGTGCTCCGCCCCTACTTACCCATCACCAGCTTGGCAATCGTCTGTAGCTGCATGTTGGATGTGCCTTCGTAGATCTTGCCGATCTTCGAATCGCGGAAGAACTTTTCGACTGGGTAATCCTTGGTAAAGCCGTAGCCACCGTAAATCTCAACGCAAAGCGAAGCCACGCGCTCGGCGACCTGCGAGGTATAGAGCTTGGTCATGGCCGCTTCCTTCACAAAGTTCATGCCGGCGTCCTTCATGCGGGCGCAGTTGTACAGCAACATGCGGGCCGCTTCGATCTCGGTGGCCATCTGCGCGATCTGGAACTGAATGCCCTGGAACTCAGCGATAGCGCGTCCGAACTGCTTGCGTTCCTGCGCGTACTTTACCGCGAATTCCCATGCGCCGCGCGCCAACCCGAGCATCTGCGCGCCAATGCCAATGCGGCCCTCATTCAGCGTTTCAATGGCGATCTTGTAGCCCTTGCCGACTTCGCCCAGCACATTGTTCTTGGGCACGCGGCAGTCTTCCATGATCAGCTCGCAGGTGCTGGAAGCGCGGATGCCGAGCTTGTCTTCCTTCTTGCCAACGGTGAATCCGGGAAAGCTCTTCTCGACGATGAAGGCGGTGATGCCTTTGTAGCCGGCGGATGGATCGACCGTCGCCAGCAGGATGAAGACCCCCGCTTCCTTGCCGTTGGTGATCCACAGTTTCTGACCGTTCAGGACATACTCGTCGCCTTTCAACTCCGCCCTGGTTTGCAGGGCAAATGCATCCGAGCCCGAAGCCGCCTCACTCAACGCATAGGCGCCTACGGTGTCGCTGCACATGCGAGGCAGATAGCGCTTCTTCTGGTCTTCGGTGGTCCAGCGGAGCAGAGCGTTGTTGACCAGCGTATTCTGCACGTCCACTACGACTCCGGCTGACGGATCGACGCGAGAGAGCTCTTCCACCGCGAGAATTGCCTCGAAGAAGGTGCCGCCTCCCCCGCCGTATTGCTCGGGGACTTCGATGCCCATCAAGCCCAGCTGAAAGAATTGTTCAATGATCTTGGGCTCAAAGACACCCTTCTCGTCCATCTCCTTGACGTAAGGCCGGACGCTCTCGTCCGCGAACTGGCGAACAGTGTCGCGGAAGAGTGTTTCATCTTCAGTAAGGGAAACCAGAGGAGCAGGGGCAGTACCAACCAGGGCTGCAATAGCTTCTGACATGAGGGCAATCCTTCCAGATGGGGTACGAAACTCTTGATTTTAGCACTCGGAAACGGCGGCGTTACAGCGAAAGGCAAAGCGGTGTCTCAGTTCGAAATCCGGGAAGATGATTTAAAGGTAGAACGAGCCTTCAGGCCTGTGTCCAAACGTAATGAGAATCCGAGTGCCTTTATCCAAGCGGTACAGTCGAGGGAACCTCAACCGCAAATCCGCGCCTAGTCCACCTCGTGCTTGGCAGTGTAGCCGTCGCGGGCCGCGATCGTGTACTTGATATCGTGGTTCTTTTCGTCCTTGATGATGAGCGGCTTGTTGTCCGGTCCCACCAGTTCGACCTTCAACTTGCGATAGGTGCCGTCTTGCTTGGGGTTAGTCGGCTTGTAAGTGATGGTGTACTGATTTCGGATTGCCTGCGCGACTTCCCGAAAAATGTCCGGCAACTCGCCCATTAGCCGGGGAGCATAGCTGCGGCCGCCGGTCATGCGGGCGAAGGTCGCCATCTGGTTCTTGGCCTGCACGTAGTCCATCAAGGCAGCGGAAACGTTGGGATTATTCCCCGCCATGGCATCTACGCGCTCCAGGTAGGCTTCGCCAGTGGAGATGGTGTAGATGGTCACGTTGGGTGTCGCTTTGATCTTCTTGAGAATGGTGTCGTAAATGATCTTGCTGAAGGTGTCGCGGCCGCTGGCCACTACGACCAGCTCCTTATGGCCGGGGATGCGATCCAGGCGGTCGAGGGTGTCGTACATGGCGTCGAAGATGTTGGTCTCGCGGAAGCCGGGGACCCGCAGCGAATTGAGCGCGCCGAAGACCGCTTGTTTGTCCTGGGTAAAGTCCAGCAGGATATGGGTCTTCATGTCGAACTCTTCGATCGCAACCCAGTCCTGCGGCTGCAGATTCGAGGCGAAGACGTACGAGGCATTCAGCGCGTCATACATGAAGTTGTAATTGGTGGAGGCGAACTCCACCAACAGCACCGCCGTGATGGGCGCCTTGCTCATGGTGACGCTCTGGATCTGTTGGGGAACGCCGTCCTCGTAGACCTTGAAATGCTCTTTCGCTACCTGTTCCGGCAAGGCCAGCGGGCGCCCGTCCTTCTGCAGCACACGCGCATCCACGGTCACAACCGGAACGTCGACGTGCAGTGAGTACTGCGGATTGTCGGTCGGCTGTTTCGGCCTGGGCGGAGGCGGCGCTTCTTCCGTCTCTTTTTTCTTGGGAACGGCAATAGAACCGGATTCCCCGGTTGGGCCGCCTGCCTCAGCAGGCATCTGCTCCTGCTGGCTCTTGGTAGGCTGCGATTGCGTTTGCGTCCCCGAATCGCTGTCGCTCGAGGATTGGGCGCGTCCCGGTACGGCAAAGCAAAGAACGCCCGCCACCAGGGAAATGACCGCCAAACTCAGCGGATTAAGAGCTACGGGTGCATTACGGTGGTAGATAAGGTGTTTCTCGGAATACATCAGGGTGCCTCTTGGGCCGGACTGTCTGCTAGTATAAATGCAATTTCAGCATCTTTGACTCGCTGCGGCCTGCAGAAAAACGCTCAAGCGCTAACCCTACGGCGCAACCGCAGTCAATTCAGCTATCCCGATCAGCGCCGGCTGGCGCATTGGGGATCGCCTATTTTCACGGCCAAGCCGCCCGGCGGCTTAAGGTAAGGAACGGGAAACATGTTGCGCAACGCCGTCTCGTTGGTTCTACTCTGCCTCGCTTCGCTGGTAGCTCTCGCTGCCGAAAAACCAAGAGTCCAGATATTTCCGGAAGCCCAGGTCAAAGCCGGCATGCATGGCGTGGCGTACACAGTCTTCGAGGGAGTCACTCCTGAGGCAATGGACGTAGAGATTCTCGGTGTGCTGCGCAATATGGCTGGTCCGCAGTCCGACGTCATACTGGCACGGCTGCACGGCAAGAAAGTCGAATACACAGGCGTGGTCGCGGGCATGAGCGGCAGTCCGGTTTACATTGACGGCAAACTGGTCGGCGCGATCGCCTACCGCATTGGCGAGTTTTCTAAAGAACCCATCGCTGGGATCACTCCGGCCAGGTCCATGCTCGAAATTGATGCCATGGACAAGACGCCCGCACCTGAAGAGGCGCGAGGCCTGTCCGGGGAGAGGCAGGCGGCCGCTCGTACGTCTGGACCGGGCTTGGGCAGCGGTCCAAATCAGCCAGACACCGGCTACGCGAACCTGCTGAAGCCGATCGAAACTCCGCTGGTCTTCACCGGTTTCAGCGAGAGCACGCTTCGCTTGTTTTCCAAGGATTTTGCTTCAGCCGGTGTTGTTCCAGTAATGGGAGCGGGTTCGGTCAGCAATGATAAGCAGCCAGAGCCGTTGGTCCCGGGTTCGGCGGTCAGCGCAATTCTGGTGCGCGGCGATATGAACATCGCCGGGACTTGCACAGTAACGTATCTCGACGACACCCACCTCCTGGCCTGCGGACACCCGTTGCTGCAGTCGGGCAGCGTCGACATGCCGATGACTAAGGCGACGGTGCTGGCCACTCTGCCCTCGCCGGAAAACTCGTTCAAGATCGTTAATACTACGGAGCCGGTTGGTGCCTTCGTGCAGGACCGCCGCGCCGGCATCATGGGACGCTTCGATCGCGAGCCGCACATGATCCCGGTAACGCTCACCTTTAATGGCGTCTCGCATCCTAAGGTGTTCCACTACGAAGTACTGAACAACGCTAAAATCACGCCGGCGGCGATGATGGCGACGGTGTTCAATGCCATTCAGGGAATGAACGAATATGGCGAGGACACTACCTATCGCTTGCGCGGCGAGATCGACGTTCTGGGCTACCCCAAGCTGGGCGTGAAGAACATGTACGCCCCCTTGGATGGCAACACGCCCACGGCTTATGGCATAGCGCTCTCTATCGGCGAGCACTTCAGCCGTATCTTCGAGAACCCTTACGCAACTCCGAAGATCGAAGGCGTGGAATTGAACTTCGATCTGGTCCCTGACCGTCGTTCAGCACGGCTGGAAACTGCCCGTACCGACGTCACCGAGGCGCGTCCCGGCGATGAAATCACCATCGAGACTCTGCTTCGGCCGTATCGCGGAGAGAGCATTCTGCGCCAGATCCCGGTGAAGATTCCCACCTCCACGCCTAAGGGCACGCTGCGGATACTGGTCAGTGATGGCGACACTCTCGACAAGATGCGCCGGGTGTCGGGCCCGATGAGCCGACGCCTCGATCTCGGATCCACGATCGCGCTGCTCAATAAAGAGCACACCAACTCTCAGCTCTACGTCTCTCTGCTGGAAGCGAACCCGCAAGCCATGGTGGACGACAAGGTGATGCCGACTCTGCCGCTGTCTGTGATGAACGTGATGGATGGCATGCGCGGTACCCAGGACATGATCGTGGTGGGCGAGTCCGCCGTGGACGAGGCATCCACTCCCGTGGATTACGTCGTCTCCGGATCGCAGATCATCACGGTGACGATTAAGTAAGGTTGGCGGCTGGCACTGGCCGATTCTCGTTGGTTAGATCAGTCTCGGGATCGCTGTAACTGCGTCTGTAAACCAGCCGTTCAGCGCAGGGTTCGCTGTAAGACTCGAAGGTTGAGATCTCTCCCTAAGATAGCGGCACTGCTACATCAATTACACCACTAAAGTAGTGTATATAACCACCCAAGTTTGTTAACCCCATAGCGAGCAATACCTCTACTCCGCTAGCCCCGCTCGCGAGAATTCCCGTTCATAGCCATGTCAGATTCGGCAAGCCTCGATCATCTCCAATGTTAAGTAACTTATTTTTCAATAGCTTGGACGATCATACAATACTCATCTCTAAATCATCCGTTAACCATTGAACAGAAATTACGACTGGCGCATTGTGGCTTCCAAGAGCAGGAGATTGGGAAGAGCTCAAAGACCTGCACTAGGGGAAGCGCTTCCGGAGGGGTGAGAAATCCCCCTCTTGAAGCGCTAGTAGCAGGCGGTGCCCCGCGAACCCCGCCGCCAAGGATCGAAGCCAGCGGAGGTCGCCATGAAACGCCAGGGAGCAATGCAAGCCCGCCAGCTGGAGCCGGCCGCTCTCTTCCTCGAGGAGCATCCCGGCTTTTCGCCAGAACTGCAGGGTCCCGATGCCATCGTGCGCGGCTTCCGCCTGGGCGGGTGCTTTATCACCCTCGCCGAGATGGAAGGGCTCATCGCCGTCAGGCCGCTCTTCAATGCGAGCGAAGCCGCATTGCTCATGGCTCGCCAGGAGCTTGCGTGGAGATGGAATAACGAGTCGGCAGATCTTGGCGGGGACCGATACGCGTTGCCGGACGGAGGGTACAAGAGAGCCGGCTGAGACAAGTCAAGGTATCAATCGTTTGATTTTGGGTTAGGGAGAGCGTTGTAAGACTGGCCGAGTATTCACGCGCACTCCCGGTGAAGGGGCAGCTTCCGCGGCGAAGCTGCCCTTCGCTCTTTAGGGGTCATTTGCCACTACCTTAGGGTGGTGGCGAGGTCCGCGAGGCCAAACGTGCGAGTAGGCGCCCTATTCAGGTAAGCGAAGAGAGAGTAGGCGCGATCAGCAGCTACGCCAATGAAGTTGCGCCTCACCCTTCCACAATCAACGCCGCCACAGCTTGCTGGAAGGAGGGCACCCGTCAAAGATGCAAAGACCACTCACGTCGTGAAATCGATCAGGAGCATTTCTTCGACTTTGGCGCTCCACTGGCTTCGCTTGGAGCTTGCCCTGCGGTGACCATAATGACTATTATGACTATAATGACCGTTTTAGGAGGCTGCCCGACGTGGACACGCATGCATGGACAGTTGCTGAGGCGAAAGCGAAGTTTAGCGAAGTGATTGATAAAGCGAAATCACAGGGGCCACAGACCATCACTCGAAACGGACAGAAGACGGTAGTGGTGGTGGCAGCAGACGAATGGCAGCGAAAGACGAAGCGCAAAGGGAATCTGGCAGAGTTCTTTGCGGCCTCCCCGCTTCGGGGTTCGGGGACCAAGATCAGACGCCTTTCGGGGCGCGTGCGCAAGGCTGATCTATGAGCTTCCTGCTAGACACCAACTTGATTTCCGAGTGGATGAAGCCGCGACCCAATGCGGGCGTGGTGGGCTGGTTGGCCGACGTCGACGAAGATCGCACCTTCTTGAGTGTGATCACGCTCACGGAGCTACGTTATGGGGTCGAACGCATGGCAGCCGGCAATCGCAGGAAGCGACTGGGCGAGTGGTTGGAGGAAGAATTGCCAGTGCGCTTCGAAGGAAGGGTGCTCGGGATTGACTCCGGCGTCGCTGATGCGTGTGGAAAGATCGTGGCACGCAGCGAGGTTGCGGGGCGGCGGATGGAGGTCATGGACGCGTTCATTGCCGCGACTGCGGAAGTGCATCGACTGACCGTGGTAACACGCAATGCGTCCGACTTTCAATCGGTGGTGAAGCATGTCTTGAACCCGTGGACCTAATTCCAGCATTTGTGCTCCTGGCGCTCGACCTTCCGCACGGATTGGCCGCTCCCCTGTGTTACGCTCTTCCTATTCCTGCCAATCGGCCAATCAGGACTCATGATGAAAGTGCTTCGACTGGCGCTCTTCTGCCCGTTGCTTGCGGCAATGTGCTGGGCACAAGGGACGCGCACCTGGGAACAGACTAAGTACGACGAATTCGAAAAGGGTACCAGTCACGGCGTTGCCATCAGCAGTGACGGCACCCTCACGCTCGCGCCCGCCTTCAACGCCCTTTACACTTCGCCTTCCACTTACCTTTGGAGCCTGGCGGCCGACGCCCAAGGGAATGCTTACGCAGCGGCGGGATCTCCGGCGCGCGTCTACAAGCTGACGCCCGACGGCAAGGCCAGCATCATTTTTGCCCCGCAGGAGTTGCAGGTGCAGGCGCTGGTGGTGGACCCGAACGGCGCCATTTATGCGGCCACATCGCCAGATGGCAAGGTATATAAGATCGTCCACGGAGGTCCGTCTCCAGGAAAGAGCCCCGAGGGATCGCACACGACAGCGGAAGTGGCCGCTGCGCAGGAAGGTAGCAAGCCGAGTCCGGCGGGCGAGTCTCCCCGACCGTCGGTCGCCGTCGATTCCAGCTACACTGCCACCGTCTTCTTCGATCCCAAGACAAAGTACATTTGGGCGCTGGCGCTCGATCGCCAGGGACAGGTCTACGTTGGCACCGGCGATCGCGGAGAGATATTCCGTGTGGACTCCAGCGGCAACGGAAAGCTGTTCTTCAAGAGCGATGAGGCACAAATCCGCGCGCTCGATTTCGACAACTCCGGCAACCTGATCGCCGGAACTGACGGCAGCGGCCTGATCTATCGCATCTCGCCGCAGGGTGAAGGCTTTGTACTGTACAGCGCACCCAAGAAGGAGATCACAGCGCTCGCCGTCGATGGGCTGGGCAACATCTATGCAGCCGGAGCGGGCGAGAAACGCGGCACAACCCCGCCGCCGGGGCCGGCAGGCACCGTTCCGTTCGCGACAGCACCGCCGCCCAGCGGAGGTACCGTCATCACGCTGGGCGCGCAGGGCAGCTCAACAGCTCCCGGCGCCTCCACTCCCACGTTCACCGCGATTCCCTACCCCAACGTAACCAACCTTGGCGGATCCGAGGTGTACCGCCTTGCCCCTGACGGTTCACCCAAAACGATATGGTCGTCGCGTGAAGACCTGGTCTACGCATTCGCATTCGATCAGGCGGGACGTCTGCTGGCAGGCACTGGCAATCGCGGCAAGATCTATGTCATCGGCGGTAAGGACTACATCGATCTGGACAAGGCCAGCGCCAACCAGGTGACCGCCTTCGCGCGTATGCCGAAGGGCGGCTTATACGCCGCCACCAGCAACCTGGGGAAGATATTCCTCCTAGGCCCTGCACTGGTCGAGGAGGGAACATATGAGAGCGATGTTTTCGACGCGAAAAACTTCTCTCAGTGGGGACGCGTGGAGGTCCGCGGCAGCGGCGACTTTCAGCTCTTCGCCCGCAGCGGCAACGTGGACAATCCAGACCGGAACTGGAGTTTGTGGAAGCAGGTCGATCTGCAGAAAGAGCTTCCGGTGGATGCGCCGCCGGCGCGCTTCGTTCAGTGGAAGGCAGTGCTGCGTCCGGGCAAACCATCGACAGGCATTGAGAGCGTAACTCTTAATTACCTGTCCAAGAACGTCGCTCCCGAGGTCCAAGACGTGACCGTCGTGGTCGGCTCACGGGTCCCCGCCGGCACGCACACCGAGCCCGAAAGTTCCGGGCCGAATGTTTACACAGTTCCCATCCCGATGATTCGGGACAAGCATTTCATAGCGGTGAAGTGGAAGGCCCAGGATGAAAACGACGACTCGCTGGTTTACAGCGTCTTCTACCGGGGTGACGGCGAAAGCCGCTGGAAACTGGTGCGGGAGGGGGTAGACGAGCGGTTCGTCAACCTCGACTCCGATCTCTTCCCCGATGGGGGCTACACCATTCGCGTGGTCGCCTCCGATGCGCCTTCGCACTCGCCCGAAGAGACCCTGACGGGTGAGAGCACCAGTCCGCGCTTTGAAGTGGACAACACGCCGCCACACATTGAATCGCTGATCACCCAGGTTCAAGGGGACAAGCTGCACGTGACGTTTCGCGCGGTGGATAGCTTCTCTCCCATCGGCCGTGCCGAGTACTCTCTGGACGCGAACGATTGGCAAGTCGTCGAGCCGGTGGGCCATATCTCGGACTACAAAGTTGAAGGCTACGATTTCACCGTGCCTATTCCGGCGGAAAGTACGAGCGATAGGAAGGGTGTCGCCAACGATGGCGCCGCTGACGAACATACGCTGGTGATCCGCGTTTACGATCGCTTCGAGAACATGGGGATAAGTAAGGTGGTGGTGAAAGCGGCAGCGGGTCGCTAAAGCCCGTTTAACTTCCGACGTTCAAACCGCAGATCCCTCGACTGCGCTCCGCTCGGGATGACAATTCATAGAAAGGACGCGGATCTGAGGCCCTCTTCACGCGTTATCTGTCGGTGACTCTTCGCGTAGCTCTCGATTTGTTCGCTCTGCTGGCCTGTTCGCTGTACGGGACCATTCCGTTGTTCTGGTTTGTGGTGCATCCGTTTGTGGAGCGTTGGCGCGCAAGAGGACGACGCGCCTATGCGCTCATCCTGCCGGTATGGGGCGGGTTTATCGCCATCGCCTTCCTGTTGATGTGGCCGTTTCGCTCAGTCCACTTCTACGCAAATTGGTTCGCCTGGGCGCCCGGGGCGATCTTTTTCCTTTTGGGATTCTCGATCTACCGCGCAGCGTTTCAGCGATTCGATCGCACCCAGGTTTCCGGCCTGGCCGAACTTGAGCCCGATCGACACCGCCAGCAACTGATCATGACCGGGATACGCTCGCGCGTGCGTCATCCCATCTACTTGGGCCACATGTGCGAGATTGTCGGGTGGTGCATGGGAACGGGCCTGATCGCGCTGTATGCACTGGCGGCCTTCGCTGTAATCACGGGAGCAGTGATGATCCGCATGGAAGATCGCGAACTGGAGGCGCGCTTTGGCGATGCGTTTCGCGAGTATCGCCGTCGCGTGCCTGGCGTTCTGCCCAGGGTCCGCGGTTAACTTGCTTTTCGCTACAATGAACCTTCGCTGAGTTCCTCCGAATGCAATTCGAACTCTTTGTAGCAGCGCGATACTTGCGGGCCAAGCGGCGCCAGGCGGTGATCGGTGTCATCACTATCATTTCCATCGTCGGAGTGGCAGCGGGGGTGGCCTCGCTCATCATCGCGCTGGCCATCAACAACGGGTTTCGCCAGGACCTGCAGGAGCGGTTATTAGGCTCGACCTCACACATTAACTTGTTGCGCGTCGAAAGCGACGGCATCCGCAACTGGGCGGATTTGCTTGCGCGGTTACAAAAGCAGCCGCACGTTCTCGCCGGTGCGCCGGCGATTTACGAGCAGGTGTTGATCTCGCGCGGAGCTCGCGCGCAAGGAGCGATTCTCAAGGGTATTCTTCCGCAGGACGAGCGCAAGGTCAGCGACATCCTCGACACGGTCAAGAGTGGTTCAGCCGACAGCCTCGATGCACGCAAAGAAGGTCAGGGCGCGAGCTCACCTCCTGACCTCGACGAACCCAACCCTTTGTCGGCGCGCGTGACCTCTACTCTGCCGCCAATCATTCTGGGCAAGGACATGGCCGACCAGCTCGGTGCGACGGTCGGGTCGCTGGTTACCGTCACCAGCCCTCAGGGTGAGCTCACGCCGTTTGGCATTGTCCCCAAGTACAAGCGCTTCAGAGTTGCGGGGATTTTCGTGTCGAGCTTCTACGAGTACGACAGCTCGTGGGCGTTCATCAACCTTTACGATGCGCAAAAGCTCTTTGATCTAGGCGATGTCGTCTCCGTCCTGGAGTTCAAGATCGACGATATCTACAAAGCGCCGGAAATCGCCCAGCAGCTGGAAACCACAGCCGGCAGGGGTTTCATGTCAACCAACTGGATGGAACAGAACCGCGCCATCTTTCATGCCCTGCGACTGGAGCGCGTGGTGACGTTCATTACCATCGGACTGATCGTGTTTGTGGCCGCACTCAACATATTGATCTCGCTGATCATGATGGTGATGGAGAAGACACGCGACATCGCGGTGCTGGTCTCCATGGGCGCCAAGAAGCGGCAGATCCGTCGCATCTTTATCTATCAGGGGATCCTGATCGGCGTAATCGGAACCGTGCTGGGACTGATCGCGGGATATCTTCTCTCCTGGGCAGCCGGGCACTATCACCTCGTATCGCTGTCGGCCGAGGTGTATTCCATTGACTATGTGCCGTTCGCTCCGCGGGTGCTGGATGGAGTCCTGGTAGCCATCGTTGCGATCGGAGTCTCGTTCATTGCGACCCTGTATCCTTCATGGTCGGCGGCCAGCGTTCTGCCGGCCGAGGCGTTGCGGTACGAATAGGGCACAAGGAAAAGTTCTAACTGAGCGGCAGCTCTGGCACCGGCACCAGGATGGCTTTTCCCGCCACCGTGGTCAGGCCGTCGAGAGTGCCCATGAACGTGGAAGCCAGCATCGGCAGGGGCTGGAGGTGCCACAGAAGTTCGGCATTGTTCCACGCCGACTCGCGGGCCGCGCTGACGCTCCACGCGGCGAACGTGTCCTCCAGACGCGATGCAGGCGGGAGCACGTCGCCGAGCAGCCGGACATGCAATGTCTGCTTGGCGGATTCGATGTTGTCGTCCAGAGTAGAGTTCATCGCGGTGTAGTCGTTATATTGTGTCGTGCCGTGCTGGGGAGCGATGCCGGACTGCTGACAGGTGGCGACGAGCGCCTCCGCCAGGTCATGATTGATGTGGGCATTGATGCCGGCAAGAGCAAACTGAATGCGGGCGATCGGCGCCTGGCCGCGGCTGGCGAACATAACCTGCCAACACCCGGCCGCCGGCTGCCCTAGAAGCGCAGATTTCAGAGCTCCAAAATACAATCGTGCAAATTGCACATCCAGCGTCGCGAGCCACTCCAAATCGCCGAATCCGCCAGAGGCAATTCGGCCCTGGGTGGACTGGGTTACTTGAAGATACAACCAGTTGAACCATTTCAGGCCGTCTCCGTCGACACAGGTATCCGAGATTGTCTGCATGGTTTGCAAAACATCGGCGACCGAATTCGGTGGAGTCTCGACGGCCGCGAGCAAGATGGGATCATAAGCAAACATGGCTGGCATTATAGCCGCCGGAAGAACCCGATCCGCCTCATGACACATCCAAGACTGCCATGAAGCCCCCGTGCGACGAGGCTGTAATAGGTTCACAACTCACGACGTCACCGTGCTCCGAAGCAGCCGGAGCTTGGGTCCTGGCGGCCGCCATCCTTGGTTCGAGTATGGCGTTCATCGACAGCACGGTCGTGAACGTGGCTCTGCCGGCGTTACAAGCGAACTTTGGTGCGACTGTCGCCGATATGCAGTGGGTCGTCGAATCTTACGGACTCACCCTCGCTGCGTTGATCCTGGTCGGCGGGTCGATGGGAGACCTGTTAGGCCGACGCCTGATGTTTCTGATTGGGGTCGCAGTATTCGGGATTGCTTCGCTGCTCTGTGGCATCGCCCCCAGTATCCATCAACTGATCCTTGCGCGGGCCATCCAGGGAGTCGGGGCAGCATTCCTCATTCCCGGAAGTCTATCGTTGATCAGCGCATCGTTCGACGAGAGGAGCCGCGGTCGCGCAATCGGGACATGGTCGGGATCAACCGCCATCACCACTGCGATCGGCCCGGTCATGGGAGGCTGGCTGATTCAGCATCTGTCCTGGCGATGGGCCTTCTTCCTCAACCTGCCATTGGCGGCGGCGGTAATCGTGATTGCACTATGGCGCGTTCCGGAGAGCCGCAGTCACCAGCAGCGCCAGATCGATTGGTGGGGCGCCCTGGCGGCCACCCTCTGCTTATCGGGATTGGTCTTTGGGCTCATTGAATCCGTGACCCTCGGCTGGAAGCACCCACTGGTTGTCGGCAGCTTTACTGGCGGAATCGCCTGCGGCGGCCTTGTTCATCGCAATTGAGGCCAAAGTCACTTCGCCTATGGTGCCGCTGAAGCTGTTCCGCGAGCCAACCTTCAGCGGCGCAAACTTGCTCACGTTTTTCTTGTACGCAGCGATTGGAATCTGCTTCTTTCTGCTGCCGCTCAATCTGATCCAGGTACAGGGCTATTCGGCGACCGCGGCCGGGGGCGCGGTTTTGCCTTTGATCCTGCTCTTGTTTCTCCTGTCTCGCTGGTCGGGAGGCCTGGTCGCTCGCTACGGCGCGCGCTTGCCGCTGGTGGTAGGGCCCTTGATCGCGGCGTTCGGATTCCTCCTGCTCGCAGTCCCGAGGGTGGGAGGCAGTTATTGGACTACGTTCTTCCCGGCCGTGATTGTGCTTGGACTTGGTATGGCGGTTAGCGTGGCTCCGCTGACCACGGTAGTCATGGAATCGATTGACCAGGACCGCGCGGGGACGGCATCCGGCATTAATAATGCGGTGGCGCGGATCGCCGGACTCATGGCGATCGCCGTGTTCGGCGTCGTCATAGTGACAGAGTTCGGTGTGCACCTGAATCGCAGCCTTACGAAGATTGCGATGCCGGACGCCGCGCGTAGCGAACTGAGATCCAACGAAATCAAGCTGGCTGCGCTGAAGCCACCCAGCGGAGTCGAGCCCAAAACGGCGGTCGCGATCCAGTCCTCGATTGTTGCAGCGTTCGTATTTGGTTTCAGGTCGATGATGGGGATTTGCTCCGCTCTGGCTCTCGCCAGTGCAATGATTGCCTGGCGGATGATCCCGGGCGGCGCCCACCTTGAAGTTGCGCACAGCTTGAGTACTGCCTGAGAACCACAAGGAAGACAGGTTTTCGATATGCTGATCTCATTTCGTTCTGTTCCCCGAGAGTCGAGCGACTCCATTTTCTTATCTAAGCAAGGAAGCAACGCTGCCGGTAAACGGAGGAAGGTGAAACAGGCATGGCCAAACCGACACTGCTGACTGTTGACGACGATCCAAACGTATTGAAGGCAATCGAGCGAGATCTGCGGACGCGATACGGCGAGAAATATCGCGTGCTCCGCGCGAACTCGGGCGACGCGGGCCTCGAATTGCTGCGTGAGCTCAGAGTGCGAAACGACGCGGTTGCGTTGCTGTTGGCCGATCAACGTATGCCGCAGATGGATGGCATTGGCTTCCTGAATGAAGCCCGAAAGGTCTACCCCGACGCCAAGAGGGCCTTGCTGACCGCCTACGCCGACACTGGGGCCGCCATCAACGCCATCAATGAAGTCAACGTTCATTATTTCTTTCTGAAGCCCTGGGACCCGCCCGCCCAGCATCTGTATCCGATGATCGACGACTTGCTGGAAGACTGGACGGCGTCCTATCGTCCGCCCTATGAGGGGATCCGCGTGTTAGGCACGCGCTGGTCGTCGAAGGCGTACGACGTGCGTGACTTTCTGGCGAGGAACCACGTTCCCTATCAGTGGATCGACGTTGAGCTTTCGGCTGAAGACCCGGAGGTGAAGCAGCTTATTGCTTCTGTGGGCGATGATGCCGCGAAGTTACCATTAACCTTGTTCCCGGATGGCACGCGGATGTTTCAGTCGAGTCCGTCTGAGCTTGCGGAAAAGATTGGCCTAAAGACCCGGGCCGATACCCAGTTTTATGACTTTGCCATTGTCGGTGGTGGTCCCGGAGGTCTAGCCGCTGCCGTGTATGGAGCGTCCGAGGGGCTGAAGACGGTGATGATCGACCGCGAGGCTCCGGGCGGGCAGGCCGGCCTGAGCTCCCGAATCGAAAACTATCTCGGCTTCCCCGCGGGTCTGAGTGGCGGTGACCTGGCCCGTAGAGCGGTGATGCAGGCACAACGCTTTGGCGTGGAGATTATCGCGCCGCAAGAAGTCGTGGAACTTCGGGCGGAGGGACCGTACCGCATCTTGAAGCTCGCTGATGGCAACGAGATTTCCTGCCATGCGGTGCTGATTGCGACTGGAGTGCAATGGCGAAGGCTGGACGTTCCCGGGGTCGACCAACTTCAGGGTGCGGGCGTCTACTACGGAGGCGGCAGCCAGGAGGCTATTTCCTGCAAGGGAGAGATCGTCTACGTTGTGGGCGGAGCCAATTCAGCCGGCCAAGCCGCGCTTAATTTTGCCCAGTATGCGGAGAAGGTAGTGATGCTGGTGCGAGGCGACTCGCTCGCGGCAACCATGTCACGTTACCTCATTGACCAGATCGAGAAGACTCCGAATATACAAGTATGGGCACATGCCGCGGTGGTCGAGGCCCATGGAGAGACCCACCTGGAAGAGATTTCTGTGGAATGCTCCGATACGAACACGGTGGAACAAGTACCCGCGACATCAATGTTCATCTATATCGGAGCGGAGCCCAGGACGGACTGGATGGAGGGCGTCGTGGCCCGTGACGAGCGCGGATTTGTTCTGGCCGGCCCGGACCTGCTGAAAGATGGCAAGCTTCCTGCCGCGTGGCCGCTTGATCGCGATCCCTTTTTGCTGGAAAGCAGCGTGCCGGGAGTCTTTGTAGTGGGCGACGTGCGGCATGGTTCCATCAAACGGGTTGCGTCGGCGGTTGGCGAAGGAGCGATTGCCGTGCAGTTCATCCACCGCTATATGGCGAAGGTGTAGCGATGTCGAACGTGACCAGAGAAGAACTACGCACCGTAGAAGTGTTCCACGACCTGCCGGATGAGCAACTGGACTGGTTCCTGGAACATTCGACCGAGGTTCGCCTGCAACCAGGAGACATTTATGTCCGCGCGGGAGAGCCTGCCGACAGAATGGCTGTCGTACTCGAGGGCGAACTGCAGGGACGAGTGGAGGGAACGAACGAGAGCCTATTTACCACCCATGCCGGCGCAGTCACTGGCATACTTGCCGTACTCGCGTATGAAAGTGTTTCCCGCTACTGGCCGGGCGATTCGACCTTCGCGAATCCTGATATTCCCGGCTGTTGAGTTCGATGATCTTCTGAGACACCTGCCGGAACTGGGCCGCCGGCTGGTGGCCACGATGGTCGACCGGACGCGTGAAACTACCCGGGGCGAGCAGCAGCGCGATCGCCTGGCTGCTCTGGGCAAACTCTCAGCCGGCCTGGCTCACGAGCTAAACAATCCAGCGGCTGCGGCCCGACGCGCTGCCGAAAAGCTGCGATGCGCGGTATCTGAGTTTCGAAGTTCGTCCAGCAAGGTGGAAGAGACCGAGCTAACCGCGGGCGAGAGGAAGGTCATTGAGACCTTCGAATCCTCGTGCTGCACGGCGACTCCTGAGACGGATGTGCTGAAGGCAAGTCAGCTCGAAGAGGAGATCGAGGGCATTCTCGCAGCAGCACGGAATCAAAGACGGCTGGCAGTATGCATCGGGGCTGGTGGAATCCGGCGTCCAACCTGGGCCGCTTAACACGATGCTCAGCGGCGTGCGAAACGACGTGGCCGAGCCGGCCCTGAAGCGGGTGTCGGCCCTGGTTGAGATCAACGACCTTCTCGGAGAGCTGGAGAACAGTACTTCCAAGATTTCCGATCTTGTTCGTGCCATCAAAGAGTACTCGTACATGGACCAGGCGCCAGTGCAGGACGTGCGACCTGACCAAGGGTCTGGAGAATACGTTGACCATCATGGGTCACAAACTAAAAAAGGGTGTGACCATCAGACGCGACTATCACGCCACGCCTCTGCTGGTTAACTCCTATGGCAGCGAACTCAACCAGGTGTGGACCAACCTCATCGACAATGCGGTCGATGCCATGCATGGGAAAGGCGAACTGCGAATCAAGACTTTCCCCGAAGGAGACTGTGCCGTCGTCGAGATCGGGGATTCGGGATCCGGGATTCCTCCGGACATCCAGTCGCGCATCTTCGAGCCGTTCTTCACGACCAAGGGAGTCGGGAGAGGGCACCGGGTTGGGGCTGGATACGACGCTGCGGATCGTGCGCAAGCATCGAGGATCGATCAACGTAACCTCCGTTCCGGGAGATACCCGGTTTCAGGTTCGCTTGCCGAGCGTCGGGCCAGACGGGCGAGATTGACCCGCACCTCGTTCGGAGACTCCGAGGGAAACCGGCTGGCTACGTCTTCCGTTACAGAGTCGCTGACTTTGCGGCCCAGACATGTTCTAATTCCCCTAGGTCTGTGGATTGCGTGCTGAGTCCCGAAACGGGCTTCCTTGCAACACCTTGGCCGGAATTTGTGTCGCGCAGGAGAGCGCCTGCATCCAATCGTTCAAGACGTGCTGTTACGAGCGCAGAACCTGAAAAAGGTCTTTCGCTCGGGCGTCTCCGATTTAGTGCTCTTTGAAAACCTGTCGTTCCAGGTGCAAACCGGCGAAATGCTGGCCATCGTTGGCGAGTCGGGTGCCGGGAAAAGCACCCTGCTTCACATGCTCGGAGTCCTTGATACCGCTTCCGAAGGTGACGTATACTTCGCCCAACTCGATTTGGGAAAGCTCTCGGAAGAAGAGGCAGCGGAATTCCGCGGCCGCGAGCTTGGGTTCGTCTGGCAGTTTCACTATTTGCTGCCGGAGTTTACCGCGGTCGAGAATGTAGCCATGCCGTTGTTGATGCGCGGCGGGAACCGGCAGGATGCAGAGCGGCAAGCCCTGCACTGGTTGCAGGAGGTTGGTTTAACGGACCGTGCGGATCATCGGTCCGGCGAGTTATCGGGTGGAGAGCAACAAAGGGTGGCGCTGGCCCGAGCCCTGGTTACCCGACCGAAGATCCTGATGGCTGACGAGCCTACGGGGGACCTCGACAACCGGACAGCGGACGTGGTTTTTAATTTGATCGCCAGGTTACATCGCGACTATCGTCTTACCTCGCTCATCGTTACTCATAATCTTGGGTTTGCACGCCGCTGCGACCGCGTACTGCGGTTAGAGCGCGGGCAGATGGTCGAGGTGTCGCCGCAGTCGTTATCGGCGTAATGCAACTGGCAGGGGTAAGACGGGTTTGTAGGTAGTTGTAGTAGCTAAAGGACCGGCGAGGTCCTTACGAGTCGGCCACAGTTACGTTGATGGCCGACGATCCAAGGGTACGGCAGGCAACGGGACGCTGCGGGTAATGGGTCCTTCGTAAACTGCGAAGAGAAACCTTCCGGAGGGGTCCCTGGAGAGGCTCAATGTTTGAACGGTACACGGAAAAGGCCCGGCGAGTAATTTTCTTCGCGCGCTACGAAGCCAGTCAGTTCGGTTCTCCCTACATCGAGACGGAGCACCTGCTGCTGGGTCTGTTGCGCGAGGACAAGGCACTCACCAATCGGTTCCTTCGGTCCCATGCTTCGGTGGAATCCATTCGTAAACAGATCGAAGGTCACACCACCATTCGCGAGAAGGTCTCGACCTCCGTGGACCTGCCTCTGAGCAATGAGTGCAAGCGTGTGCTCGCCTATGCCGCAGAGGAAGCCGAGCGGCTGTCGCATAAGCACATCGGTACCGAGCACTTGCTGCTGGGCCTGTTACGCGAAGAGAAATGCTTCGCGGCCGAAATTCTGCACGAACGGGGACTGCGTCTGTCGACCATTCGCGAAGAACTGGCGCGCACCTCGCAGGAGAAGGCGCAGCCCTCGCAACGTTCGCGCGAGTCGCTCGCTGCTCGTCCGAGTTTTCCCGTGACCTCACGCAATCGGCGATGGACAACCAACTCGATCCGCTGGTCGGTCGCGATGCGGAGCTGGAGCGCGTCGTCCAGATTCTGTGCCGCCGCACCAAGAACAATCCAGTACTGATTGGCGAACCGGGCGTGGGCAAGACGGCCATCGTTGAAGGCCTGGCGCAACGCATCGCCGACGGTGAAGTGCCGTCGTTCCTGGCGGACAAGCGCATCCTCGCTCTCGATCTCTCGCTCATCGTCGCCGGCACCAAGTATCGTGGTCAGTTTGAAGAGCGCCTCAAGACGATCATGAAGGAACTGATG
Organism: uncultured Acidobacteriaceae bacterium; assembly: GCA_963840905.1. GTDB lineage: Bacteria > Acidobacteriota > Terriglobia > Terriglobales > Acidobacteriaceae > Bog-257. The sequence goes on along the minus strand of CAWJAO010000012.1, from coordinate 97,719 downwards.
GAGTCGCAGAATTCCATCATCTTTATTGATGAGCTGCATACCCTCGTGGGCGCTGGTTCGGCGGAGGGATCGCTCGATGCCGCTAACATCTTGAAGCCGGCGTTGTCGCGCGGCGAAATTCAGTGCATCGGTGCAACCACTCCCGGGGAGTATCGCAAATCCATCGAAAAAGACCGCTCGCTGGAGCGGCGCTTCCAGGCTGTGAAGGTTCCGCCTCCAAACGAGGTGGATGCAGTCAAGATTCTGTTTCGGCGATCAAGGAACGCTACGAGAAGTTTCACGCGGTCACCTACACCGACGATGCCATCACCTTCTCGGTTTCGCATTCCAACCGGTACCTGCCGGACCGTTTCCTGCCGGACAAGGCGATTGACCTGATCGACGAGGCGGGCGCCCGCGTGAAGCTGCGCCAGACCTCGCTGCCCGAAGACATCACCGAGGTGCAGAAGCGGATCAAGTTCATCGTGCATCGCATGGAAAACGCCATTGCGAACCACGAATTCGAGAAGGCCCGCTTCTACTCCGACGAGGAGCGCAAAGAGCGCGAGAACCTGCGCGCGCTGCGCGAGAAGTATCACCTCGACGAATCATCGACCGGCGTGGTGGGACGCGAGGACATCGAAGATGTGGTCTCGCGTTGGACCGGCGTTCCTATCGCATCGATCAAGGAAGAAGAAAGCCAGAAGCTGCTGCGCATTGAAGAAGAGCTGCACAAGCGTGTGATCTCGCAGGACCGCGCGATTTCAGCACTCTCTCGCGCCATCCGCCGCTCGCGTGCCGGCCTGAAGAGCCCGAACCGTCCCATCGGATCGTTCCTCTTCCTCGGGCCGACCGGCGTCGGCAAGACCGAAGTGGCGCGCACACTTGGCGCAGTTCATGTTCGGCAGCGAGAAGTCGCTGGTGCGCTTCGACATGTCGGAGTTCATGGAGAAACATTCCGTATCGAAGCTGATCGGTTCGCCTCCAGGATATGTCGGCTACGAAGAGGGCGGCCAGTTGACTGAGCGCGTAAAGCGCGCGCCGTACTCCGTGGTGTTGCTCGACGAAGTGGAGAAAGCGCACCCTGACCTGTTCAACATCCTGCTGCAGGTGTTTGAAGATGGTCAGCTGACCGATGGCCTGGGCAACACGGTGGACTTCAAGAACACAATCATCATCATGACCTCGAACATCGGCGCGCGTCATTTGCAGAAGCGCACCGGTATGGGCTTCCAGTCGGAGAAGGAAGATACGATCTCCGGCAAAGTCGAAGACATGGTGAAGAACGAGGTGAAGCGCACCTTCAACCCCGAGTTCCTCAACCGTCTCGACGAGGTCATCATCTTCAACGCGCTGTCGGAGGCTGACCTGATCCAAATCGTCGAACTGATGGTGCAGCAACTAAATCAGAACCTGGCGCAGCGTGCCATCACGGTTACGGTAGCGGAAGAGGCCCGCAAGTGGATCCTCGACCAGACGCTAGTGGACCGCAGCTACGGTGCGCGCCCATTGCGCCGCGCGTTGCAGAAATACATCGAGGACCCGCTGTCGGAGGCCCTCATCCAGGGCACCTTTGCACAGCGGCCGACGTTCATCGAGGTCTATCTGGAGAATAACCAACTCTTCTATCGCCCGGTAGGCGAGGAGAAGACCGAGGGCGTGCTGCTGTATAGCAACTAGCTTCAGAGCAGAGCAAAGTATAACGAAGGGAGCGGAAACGCTCCCTTCGTCGTTTGTAGTTCGTTCACGAGTTGAGAAAATGTTTATCCCGGACTACTGGAGCACCGCCGACGGATTCTTGCAGGCATCCTGAGACTTTAGTCGGAACATCCTTACCTGCAACTCATGTTGCGGCGGACCGACATACAGCACGTGGACGATATCCACCGCGATCGACCGGTTACGCATCAAGTCCTCAATCGCATCGTCCAGGATTTCGTTCGAGTAGGCAAAACTTGTCTTGTCGTAAATCTCTTCATAGTTCGCTGGGCCGCTGCAAAGCAGCTCTACGATCTGCCGTCCCTTGCTGGCGATTTCATTGCGGTGCGCCTGGTCGGCCCGAGCTTGCTCGTGAAACTCCCACCACACATAGCCGACGGCCACAACCAGCAAGCAGGAGAGACCGATCGCCAGGAGTCGTTTCTTTTCGTCGCGCCACACGGGGATGAGGCCGAGGACGCCTACAACGAAAACAAACAGCTCACATAGATCGCGCAGCATGATAGTTATCTCCAGTACGGATGTTTGCTGAGCGGCGATGATAGCATGGCCATGCCAACGTTCCGTACAAGAGTCTATCGCTTCAGTCCGTAGGGACGACTCAGCCTATTTCCCACATTTGCTACTCTAACCAGTATGGACCTCACCGTCTATTCTTCCCGCTGGTGTCCCGACTGCCGCACGGCCAAACGCTTTCTTGACAAGCACAATATTCCCTATAAGGACATCGATATTGAAACCACGCCCGGAGCCGCTGACGAGGTGATTCGTCACACCGGCAAGCGTGCCATTCCGCAGTTTGTGATTGATGGCCAATGGGTACAGCCTTACCGTCCGGGCGAAGGATTTCTGTACGAAGAGATGGCCGACCTTCTGGGAGTAACGGACGAAGGTTGATACTGCCACTACTTCTCGCTGGCTAGACCTGCTTGGATCGTGGCAGACGTATCAGGCTTGCGTCCTGGATCTTCAGAACATCCTGCAAATACTCGCGAAGCGCCATCAGGATGAACGCCGCTTCGGCGGTTAGGAACATCCCGAGATAGCAGACCGTCAACGCGATGCTGTCCGGAATGTCGCGATAGTCCGCAGACTTCAGCAAATCAGGGGTGGAGGCTATCACCCCGCGTTCCGAGAACGCCGTAAGCGAATCGAGAAGATAGTGGTGGTATAGAAATATCAGACCTAAAGACGAAAGTATGAGCAGCAATGGCACCACGGACACGAATGCGCGAATTCTTACGTGTCCGTCGGGCTTGGTGAAAAACATCAGCCGTCCCAGGGAATGCCGGATGTAGAAGATATAGCCAAGCATGAGGAAACAAAACAAGGACGTATAGGTGGAGAGGAATTTGGATTGGGCGTCGTATGCAGGGATAAGGTGAAAGGCGGAAACCGGTATGGGGAGAGACGCCGTCACCACCGAAGCCGTACCCATGTAGGCCTTGAAGAATTGCGCAAAGGCGGCAAAGCGCGCCGGCTCGTGGGGTTGTGCGGTAACGTCGGGGGCGCTCACGGCACTGATATATCGCATTGCACAGTGTCCTTCTGGAATGCGGTGACGGTGACCGGTTCGGTCTTCTTGGTGGCGCCCCCGACCTGCTTGGTGGCGTAGATCAGGTACATGCCGGGTGGCAATTTCTTGGTTGTGGGCGTGCTTTCTTGCGGAAAAGCTAGGTCAACCGAGTTCAGGCCGCTGGAGGACATCCACTTGTAGTTGACGGTCCATCCCGGATCGGGTTGACCATTCTTGACCGTGTTGGCCTTGACCGTGATCAAACGGCCCATCCCCCACACTCGACAGTCTTCCACCTTGACGAATAGATCGTAGGCGATGTTCGTCAGCACCTTCTCGGCCCGCACCTTATTCGCCGGTTCGGTGTTCAATGCGTTCGCCACCTTGAGACACCAATCGGCTTCCTTTGCGAGGTCTTCGACATATTCTTTCGGGGGCGGAACCAGCGCCCATGAATTACTCGGATTGTCCCACCCAATCAGCAGTCCGTGTGACAGCAGGTTTTCCGACTCAAGCAGCTTGGAAGAAATTTGCGGCGCACTCTTGGCAATGTTCTTTCCGCATTGCTCCAGCTTGCCCAGGGCCTCTGCAGTTGGCGCCAGCCGCGGGGGTGTGGACAAGACCTGCGCGGACACCCCCTGGACGAGTGCCAACATCGCGAGAGCAACGCAACAGGCACTACGACGCCAGGGAGAGACGGTGCCGGATACCTGCAGGCCGGGTAGACGGTCGAACCCGCCACCCTGGCTTTCGAGTTCGATGACCCGAGTCGCCGACATGTCGATCCCTCCCCCACCATCACGAGCGCCCAGCGCTGGTGAGTAATGAAGATATAACACGATTCCCTGAATCGTAGGGCTTTGATGTATCTAGCTGGTCACGGCTCCGGTTGCGCGGAGATCGTTCAGGCTGGTCTCGATCTTTGCATCCACCCTGGCTCGCGGACATGCTCCTCATCCAAGCGCCGCAGGCGTGCGGCCATGATTCCCGATCGTCCCAGATATCCGAGGATGCGCCCTGGGTCCTGGCGGCTCACTACCGGCATGCGGCCCACGTTGGCGCGCAGCATCCGTGCCGCCGCGTCGTAAAGGACCTCGTCGGAATAGGTGACCACCAGCTTGTGAGAACCCGCTTGCAGCACGGTCATGCTGCCGGAGGGATCCTGGTCCAGCGCCCGCATCAGGTCCGCACGAGTAATAATGCCAGCAAGTTCTTGCTTTTCATTCACGATGAAAACTCCCTGATGCGTGGTTACGGAGGGATCGCGCCGGCCGATACGCTCGGTCAGCTCCGAAACCTGCATGCTCGAGGGAATGGTGTCAAACTCCTTCGACATGGTCTCCGCGACGGTCACCGATCGCAGAACGTCAGGCTCGTAGTCGGTATGGATGTGCAGCCCACGCCGCGCCAGCTTCTCGGTCATGATAGAGGTCTTGGCGTAGCGGACCGCAATGGCATCGGCGATCACAGTTACCAGCATCAGCGGCAGCACCGAGTTGTAATCGCGCGTGATCTCGAAAGCGAATATGATGAAGGTGAACGCCGCGCGTGAGGCCGCGCCAAATACCGCGCCCATAGCCACAAGAGCAAACGCGCCGGGAGAAAGTCCTGCGGCTGGCCAGATCTTGTCTACGACGATAGCGAAGACTGAGCCCATCGCGGCGCTGGCCATGAACATTGGCGCCAGAAGGCCGCCGGAGGTACCGGAACCCAGCGAAATTACCAGGGCTGCCGACTTGAAGACCATCACCGCCAGCAATGCTCCCAGCAGCATGCGGGCGTTCAGAATGTCGGAGATGGTGTCGTACCCTACACCTAACACGCGCGGAACGAAGTAACCTATGATGCCCAGCCCGAGCGCGCCAATCGCTGGCCACCACATGTCGTGGATCGGCAGCTTTTCGAACTGATCTTCCATCCAATACAGCGCCTTGCTGAACCCCAGCGCCGCGATGCCGCAGAGCACTCCCAGCACCAGGTAGAACGGCAGGGCATGAGGCAGGCCGAAATCGAGCACGCCCACCTGGAACATGGGGCCGGGACCCATCAGTTGAGCATGAACGCTGGTAGCCAGCGTACTGGCGACCACTAGCGGAATGAACGAGCGCGACTTGAACTCGAACAGCAGCAGTTCGATGGCTAGAATGACTCCGGCGATGGGCGTGCTGAAGGTGGCCGCCATGCCAGCCGCCGCTCCGCACGCCAGCAGCACTTTGCGCTCGGAGGCAGTCATGTGCAACAACTGGCCGACCAGCGAACCGACGGCTCCGCCAGTCTGAATGATGGGACCCTCGGCGCCGAATGGTCCGCCGGTTCCGATGGCAACCGCCGCCGAGACCGGTTTCAGGATCGCAACCTTGGGCTCGATGCGGCTGCGGTTCACCAGAACCGCTTCCATGGCTTCGGGAATACCGTGGCCGCGTATCTTGTCGGACCCGTAGCGCGCCATGATGCCGACGACGATGCCGCCAATGACCGGCGTGACAATCACCAGCAGGCCAAGATGATTGTCGCGCGCGCTGACGAATGCAAACGAGAGTCGATGATAGAAGAAGATGTTAGTAAACAAACCGATGAGGTTGTACAGTAGATACGCGATAATGCCGGCCAACAATCCGATTATCGCTGCCAGCAACGAAACCAAGCCGGTGCGAAACTTTGCCTCCCGCAAGACAGAGGCGCCCGAGGTCTGCTGAGCCGGATGGAGAGGATTGACTCCGTCAGTTCCAAGCGTTTCCGCAAACTCTGTCATGGCTAGCGTCTCACCAGCGCCGCTGGACGGCGTCGCAGACGCACCGTAGTGCGCGAGCTCTCACCCGGCGTCAGTTTGCGAAGCGTGGCAACCAGGGCAGGACCCGCTGAACGCAACTCCGCTTGCATATGCAACGTCAGCGCACCCAGGACTCTCTCGCCCCGGGCGGTGAGATGCACATGCACTTCCCGGCGGTCCCGCCCACCGCGGGTGCGCGTGATCAGTCCTTTCGTCACCAGCCGGTCGATGAGCTCGACCGCGCTGTGATGCTGTATCTGGAGGCGCTCCGCCAAATACGCAATGCGCGGCTCTCCTTCGTCGGGCTTGCCCTTTACCGCCAGCATCAACTGGTGCTGCTGCGGCTCAAGCCTTGCTTCCCTGGCCGCATCCTCGCTGAAGCGGAGAAAACGACGAAGCTGGTAGCGGAATTCGGCAAGGGTCCGGTAGTCGGACACTTTCAAGTCGTGATGGTCTGTCATATCTTAATACGATATTATCGTATTGCGATATAGTTTGAAAAGACGGCAGGAGAGAACTCCTCCAGGACCGGGGAAAACCCTCACGCAGCGCATTTCAAGGTCTGAGCTCTTGATGCTCGGGCGCAGAGACGTCAAGCGACGCAATCCGGCGCTGGTAAAGACCGATACCGGGCAAAGCGCTGAGGCCGTGGGCAAAGATGCTGAACACTACGGTGGTGATTACCGCAAGTCGAATGGTTGGTTCGCCAGGCAACCGCATTTGCTGCTCGAGGTACACCAGGCCGAGAACGATGGACGCCAGGCCGCGTGGCCCGAACCATCCCATGAAAACCACGCTAGCCGGGCTGAAATGCGTGCCGATGAGTGCAATCGCCACCGGAAGCATTCGCACCACCGTCAGGCTGAGAATCGCGTAAAGCACGATGGCGGGGGTGACTTGCGGCCAATTGTGTACCACCACAAGGCCGAAGAGGAAAAACACGGAAAGGTTGAGGAGTTGACCCCATTCCTCGGCAAACTCAACACTGTGCTTCCCGGCTTCCTTGAATCCCACCTGCACCGCGAGGCCGGCGACAAAAGCTGCGATGAACATGCTTGCGCCCACCATTTCTGACACCACCAGGCAAAGCAGCGGCAGCGCGACCACGCCAATTTGCTCGAACGACTCTGAGATCCACTTTTTGCCGCGCGCGAGACCCAATAACCACCCGCCGGCGAGGCCAATTACAACACCTACAATCACACCAAATCCGAGCTGTTCAACGATGAACCGCATCAAGCTGGCCGGGCCACCTTGGATCCGGGCGGCAGCGATTGCCATAAAAAACAGGAGAAAGGGAACGGAGAGTCCGTCGTTCAGGCCGGCTTCGACGTTGAGCGCCTGCCGCACGCGCATGGGCACGCGCGGGCTGTTCACGATGATTTGGCCTAGCCCGGCGTCGGTCGGTGCAAGGATGGCCGCCAGAATGCCAGCCTCCCAAATAGAGAGAGATGGAAACACAAGGCGTGCGACGACCGCGCCGAGGAAGATGGTCAGCAACATGCCCGTACTCAACAAGCGCGCCGGCAAGTTGCCCACGCTGCGCAGCACCTCCAGACCGGTGCGGCTGGCATCGGTGAAGAGCAGCATCACCAAGCCGACTTCAGCGAGGCGGAGGAAAATCTCCTCATTGACCCCATGCCTGAGAATTCCATAGAGCGCGGGAAACAGCAGCATTCCCCCTACGGTAAACACAATGGGCGCGGTGACGATCGTCCGCTCGAGTCGGCCCGACACCAGACTATAGAGAAAGAGAAGTAAGACGAAGACAGCGATCGATATCATTACGGCGCGCTCTTAGGGACTGCCGGCATGAAGACCATTGTGCGTTCATCATTGACTCTACAGCGTGCAGGAAAGACTGAACAGCAGATACTTCACTCACAGAGCATGTGGCGCTGCGCCATCTCGAAGCACAACGAGAGCGTCCGATGGCGAACGCGAAACAGCGAGCAGCCACTACGCTCGTAGCTGCTGCTCACTGGGAACACCCGTCCGCCTGAGAAGTGGCCCGTCATCCGAGAAATCTTCGGCGCAGCAACCCGCCCAGACCCAAGACTCCTGACCCAAACAAGATCAGGCCGCTGGGCTCCGGGGTAGTTCCATTGATGGTGAACGATTCCGAGGGAATCGAACCGTAGTCGTTCTCGTAAGCCAGCGATCGACCGCTGTTCTCATCCCAGTACAGCGGATTGGACTGAATCGTTTGTGCGTCTTGGAGGGTGAGATAGTAGGTGGTGTTGCCCGCCAAAGGCAGGTTGAGGTTCGTTACAGTTATCAGGTCAAGTGAGTAACCGTAGGCATTGGTAGTAATAAAAGTATCGGCCAAGGCGCTGTTACAACCTGGGCCCGGCGTGGAGCACGCCAGCCCACCAAAAGTACTGCCAAATGGATTGGTGTCAATCGACCAGTTCACGCTGGTTGCAGAATCGCCGGGTATCTCCCATACCGCGAATTGGAAACCATGCACCGGTGCGGCATGTTGCAGGATGAACGAGTCGCTGACCTGGAAGCCGAAGTTGATGGTCCAGGCGGTCTGATCACCGCTAGTGTAGCCATTGTCGTAAAGATCGTTCGCCACAGCTGAACTAGCCAGCATCAGGCACAACAGGGTCAGCAGGGACAGCGAAGCGATACGTAATTGCGTTTTCATGATGACCTCCTTGTGGTCAAGAGCGATTGCGGCATTAGTTAAGGGGTGAGGAGCAACTTCACCGCGTAGTTGCTCCTCACGGGACGCAGGTATCCGATCAACTAACCCGCGTCATCTGAGAAGGCGCCTTCGCAACAAACCTCCCAGACCGAGGACCCCAGACCCGAAGAGCGCCAAGCTGCTCGGTTCGGGAGTTGTTCCGGGGGCCTCGCCGGTCAACGTGAAGGCTTCCGAAGGGATCGTGCCAATGGTGTTCTCATAGGCCGTGGACGGGCAGTTTGCGCCTCCTCCGGGAGGTTGAGTTCCTCCGCAACCTACGCCGCTATTCTCATCCCAGTAGATGGGATTACTAGAGCAGCCGGAGGTCGTGCAGGCATTCGACAGCGTTAGAAAGCCGCTGCCCGCATAGGGAATGCTCAGGTTGTCATAGTCAGCCTCGTAAAGGGCGTAACCTTGGCTATTTGTTCCGAGGAACGTGTTGGTGACACCGGTTAACGTTTGAGTGCTGCCCCCAAACGGCATAGCCCCGACCTGCACATCCACACTCGTCAGAAGATCTGTGGTCGACGCGTCCCAATAGACGAAATGAATGTCGTGGATCTCGGTGGCCCCGGTCGGTAACACGAACGAGTCGCTAACCGAGTAGCCAAAGTTGATGGTCCAGGCATCGACAGTGCCGTTGGGGGGACCGTTGTCATAGAGAGTGCCCGCTACGGCTGAAGTAGCAGCCAGGCACAGCAGGGCGAGCAGTACGACTGAAGTGATACGAAGTTGCGCTTTCATATTGACCTCCCTGGGGTCATAGGTTGTGGCGACGGACGAAGCTGAAGCGGCGCCTGGTTGTAATTACGAAGGGCTACCCTGGCACAACATTGGGACGCTCCCCTCCTTTGCTTTCTCTAGGATCCAGAACTGTGGCTGCTCTATACCCACTTGGCCAGAGATGGGCAGGTGATCGCAGCCGCGGTCCTGGTTCCGATACAGCGCACTATCCGATCAGCTTGCGGCGAGCCATCCCCGCGAGTCCGAGCAATCCGCTTCCCAGAAGGAGCAGGGAACCGGGCTCGGGTACTGGCGCAGCAACAGCGTAGGATGCGAATGCGGTTGTGCTATCTACCGACAGCCCAGAAATGGCTGTGTTGGTGGTGAGCCAAACTCCAATTGTGGGATTGCCGGCTACATTGTCGCCGTCAAACTTGTAAGTCCCGGTTGCTGAGTTCCAGCTATATTCGGGCATGGAACCCAGAGTGAATTGCGACGAATCCGCGCCCGAGACATAGAATGGGGAATTGAGCCAAGACACCCCGGTAATGGCATTGCCGCTTGAATCGAGCGCCGTGAAAGAGAAGCTCTCACCTCCCCCAGAGCCAGCATCGAGGTCACCGAGGAAAATGAGGCTGCCCGCCGGCAGATCGTGGTTTGCACCGCCAAGGCCGGAGAAGTCGAACGTGTTGGTGCCTGGTTCCTTCACGGGGTAGGTTCCGTTACCCGAAAAGGATCCCTGCCAGCCAGCTGCAACGTTCGAGGGCCATGCCCCCGTGAAAGCACCGCCTGTGTTGTTGATGGTGGGGAAAATACCCGGTGAGCTGTTGCCACAATTGGTAGCGCAGTTCGGAAGCGAGAGTTGGACCACAGTCGAGCTGTCGAGGACACCGGCAGCAGCCGGAGTAGCCGACGCCGCTCCGAAAGTTAAGGACAGCGCAAGCAGCGTCAACGTGAACAGAGATAAGCGATCTCTGGTTTTCGTGCTTGTTTCAGTCCGGGCTGTGACGGCGTTGCTGAGCTGTTTGGTGATCTGCGTTTTCATAATGACCTCCTTGTGGTCATGGGTTAGGGCGTCGGTCAAGCTGAGTGGCGCCGCGCTGTGGTTACGGGACCTTGCTTCACTTTCCGGAGGCGGGATGTTGGTCCCACCTCCGGGCGTTGGTCCCCATGAAAAGAGCAGTTCGTCGATGACTCAATTCCCTGCTCGTGAACGCACAATGCGCCGCATCGCTCACGGGATCAATACTTGGCAAGTCATTTGGAGGTAAGTAAGAGGTAAGTTTTATGTCAGCGGCTAAGTGGCTGAGAAAATAGGTCTTAGCAAGAGATGTCAGGGCGTCAAGGCAGAAGGCCCGGCGCAAGCGCGAGACTTCATGCTGGGAATTCCGCGCCCTGCGCAGTCCGAGCGGCTGCCTGCCAGTCATTTCCTGCGAGGTGCTTCCTGGAATCTGCGGCAAACCTGTGGCGTCTCGCGCGGGTTCGGTAGTGTCACGCAGACTCAGTCAACCAGTTAGAATGTAGAGTTTCGTTCGAACCACAATCGCACTCTTAAAGGAGCCCGCTTGATTGCCCGTTATACCCGCCCCGAGATGGGGAACATCTGGAGTGACGAAAACAAGTTCCGTACGTGGTTGGAGGTGGAAGTAGCCGCCACGGAAACCCTGGCTGAGGCCGGCATCGTTCCTCAGGCGGCCGCCAAGGCGATCCGCGAAAAGGGCGGTTTTGACCTGGCGCGCATCAACCAGATCGAAGCTGAGGTGAAGCACGACGTTATCGCGTTCACCACGGCAGTCGCGGAAAAAGTTGGACCGGAATCGCGCTGGCTGCACTACGGCCTGACTTCGAACGATGTGGTAGACACCGCGCAAGCGCTGCTGGTGAAGCAGGCGTCTGCCGTCCTGCGCGAGGACCTGAAGAAATTGCGCGATGTGCTGAAGCGCCGGGCGCTGGAGTTCAAGGACACGCCGGCGATCGGGCGCACCCATGGCATTCACGCCGAGCCGATTACCTTTGGCCTGAAGCTGGCCAACTGGTATTCCGAGATGCAGCGCAACATCGAGCGCTTTGAGATGGCAGCCGAGCAGATGCGGGTCGGCAAGCTTTCCGGCGCGGTGGGAAATGCAGCGCACCTGGAGCCGGAATACGAAGAGAAGATTTGCCAGCGCCTGGGATTGAATGTGGCGGCGGTTTCGTCGCAGGTAATTCAGCGCGATCGTCACGCATTTTACGTTGGGACGCTGGCGGTGATTGCGTCGACGCTGGACAAGATCGCCACCGAAATTCGCCATCTGCAACGCACCGAGGTACGCGAGGCGGAAGAATATTTCAGCGAGAAGCAGAAGGGCTCGTCAGCCATGCCGCACAAGCGTAACCCGGTCACGTGCGAGCAGATCAGCGGGTTGGCGCGTGTGGTGCGGGCAAATTCGCAGGCGGCGCTGGAAAACGTGGCGCTGTGGCACGAGCGCGACATCTCGCACTCGTCGGTCGAGCGCGTCATACTGCCCGATTCGACCATTCTGCTGGATTACCTGCTGAGCAAAACGGCGAACCTTATCGACACGCTGCTGGTTTACCCCAAACGCATGCTGAAAAACCTGGAGTCGACCGGAGGGCTGGTATTCAGCGGCCAGTTGCTGCTCGATTTGGTCGAAGCGGGAGTGCTGCGTGAGGACGCCTACCGGCTGGTGCAGTCGAATGCCATGAAGGCGTGGAAAGAAGACCTGAACTTTCGCGAGCTGATCATGAGCGATCCCGAGATCACCTCGAAGGTGAAGCGCGAGACGCTGGAACATGCGTTTGATTTGCAACGGCCGCTGCGGAATGTGGGGAAGATATTTGGGAGGGTGTTCGGGGAGAAGTAGTGGGTAGTGGGTAGTGGGTAGTGGGTAGTGGGTAGTGGGTAGTGGGTAGTGGGTAGTGGGTAGTGGGTAGTGGGTAGTGGGTAGTGGGTAGTGGGTAGTGGGTAGTGGGTAGTGGGTAGTGGGTAGTGGGTAGTGGGTAGTGGGTAGTGGATGTTGCCGAACCGCAGATCCCTCGGCTACGCTTCGCTCCGCTCGGGATGACAATCTAAGAACGATCGATCTCTTTGTCCTAAGCTGGCAACCATCAACGACTATTCCAGGCGGTTGATGACCGACGCCACGTAGCCCGCGCCGAAGCCGTTGTCGATGTTGACCACACTGACATTTGAGGCGCAGGAGTTCAGCATTCCGAGGAGCGCTGCGATTCCCTCATACGAAGCGCCATAGCCGACGCTGGTAGGTACCGCAATCACCGGCACGCCTACGAGCCCACCGACCACGCTGGGGAGAGCGCCTTCCATTCCGGCGCAGACGATCACGACTCGCGCCTGGGTCAGGACGTCACGACGAGCCAGCAGCCGATGGATGCCGGCGACGCCAACGTCGTATACATGCTGTACGTCGTTGCCCATGGCTTGCGCCGTGACTACAGCTTCCTCGGCGATAGGAATGTCGCTTGTCCCGGCAGAAACCACGACGATTTTTCCCTTGCCGTACACAGTCTCGTCCTGAGTCAACGTGATGGCGCGGGCAAGCTCATGAAATGCGGCCTTGCGAAGCTTGCGCCTCACGGCGCGAAACTGCTCCGGTGAAACCCGTGTCGCCAGGACGTTGTGGCCCGGTTGCGCCAGCCGCGCAAAAATCTCCGCCATCTGTGCCGGAGTCTTTCCGGGTCCGAAGATGACCTCGGGCATCCCCACTCGCAGGGCGCGGTGATGGTCCACGTTGGCAAAGCCGAGGTCCTCGAAGGGAAGATGCCGCAGGCGCTGCACAGCCTCATCGGATGACAGTTTGCCTCGCTTGACCTGGTCGAACAGTTTCTTGATGGCGTCGGAAGTCATGAAAGTCAGTTGTCAGTAGCCAGCTGTCAGTAGCTAGTTTCAAGTTTCGGGACTCAAGATGCAACTTCGGACAGAGGAGCGGATCGGACCGCTGGGGTTGCTAGGAGAACAGACCACGACCGAGTGATACGATGTGAGGCTTAGATGCACCCGCCAAACCACCAAGCACCGCGGAATCTGACCGTTGCCGTCACTGGCGCCAGCGGCTCCATCTTTGTCAGGCATTTGCTGGATGCCCTTGAACGGGACGAGCGGGTCGCGACCGTCAACCTTATTCTCTCCGACAGCGGCCTGCGGGTGATGGCCGAAGAGCTGCAAGTGTCGGGGCGCAACCAGTTGATTCAGAAGCTGCTGGGGCGAGAGTCGCAGAAAACCCGTCAGCAGAACAATTCGGACATCGGGGCCAACGTGGCCAGCGGCTCCTATCAAACCGACGCCATGATCGTGCTGCCTTGCAGCGTAGGAACCCTGGCTCGCATTGCCAACGGCATGGCGATCCAACTAATCGAGCGCGCCGCCGATGTCTGCTTGAAGGAGCGCCGGCCGCTGATCTTGTGCGTGCGCGAGACGCCGTTCAACCTGATTCACCTGCGCAACATGACGCTCGCCGCGGAGGCTGGAGCGACTATCTTTCCGGTCATCCCGGCGTTTTACTTCCGTCCGGCCTCGACCGACCAGATCGCACGCGAGTTCGTCAACCGCGTGCTGGCCCATGTGGGCCTGCCCCAGCCCGGTGCATATCAGTGGAAGGGCGAGTGACCAGAACCCGCCCCACGCTGCTGCCTGTCACATCAGCTGTTCAATTTTTTCGATGAGCACTTCGGGCGGCTCGCCCTTGGTAATGAAGGCGTCAGCCATCTCCAGCGCATCGGACGGCAGGGAGAAGTATGCCGACAAAAAGATGATAGGAACGTCAGGCCGGCGGCGGCGCAGTTCGGCGGCGACTTGTCCGCCGTTCAGGCCGGGCATGTAGAAGTCGAGTACAACCAGATCAATGTCATTCTCGTCGAAGAGCGCGATTCCCTGTTGTCCGTCGCTGGCCGTGATCACCTGGAAACCATGATTCTCCAGCATGATCTTTCGCACGCGCAGGCCAATGATTTCATCGTCAACACAGAGCACCGTCTTGTGGCGAACTGCGTTCATCCAATTCCCCGATTCTCCCGGTGCGGATTCGATTCTCAATTGCGAACTGCCGTTCAGTATCAAGGTTGGGCCAGCTAACAAGATTATTGCCGCATTTACGGCAGGTGTAGCGCTGTCGTTACTTGTATCCCAAGATCCTGATCTTGCACATGCCAAAAACGTCGTAGATGGTCTGCAAGTAATTGATAAATAATATCTTATAAAGTCTGATACGGTTACTTTTCGCCAGCCAAAGTCGTACCACTTTCACCGGCTGTGCAAGCCCCGGGGCTCGATCTTTGTCAGCATGAAAGCCGGAGTTTCGCACCGCTGGCTACGATGAGATAGCCGTCTAGCTGCAGCACGTGTCAGGCGCGACTGGCGGCATTTCGCTTCAAGCTTCCGGCGTGGTAATTTCAAAGACTTACGAGAACAGTGACGTAAGACCCTGTTGACTGAGGCCGGAGGCGGCCTGGCTTCGGGCATCCGTCCGGGCGACTCCAAGTCTCTATAGCTGGGGCCGTCCGCTTCCGGCGCCTTAGTGGAACTTTGTGGTCTAGACAAAACATGATTCGCTCGTACAAAGGGAAGAGCCCAACCATTCCGCCGTCGTGCTATGTCGACGACTCAGCCCAGCTGATCGGCGACGTGACGCTGGGTGAGAACGCCAGCGTCTGGATGAACGCCGTGTTGCGGGGTGACGTCCACTTCATTCGCGTGGGTGCCAACAGCAACATCCAGGATTGCAGCGTGCTGCATGGCATGTTGAACCAGTGGCCGGTGATCGTCGGGGACTGGGTCACAGTCGGCCATTCGGTCACGCTGCACGGCTGTGTCGTCGAGGACCGCTGCCTCATCGGGATGGGCGTCGTCATCCTGAATGGAGCGCGCATCGGGGCAGGGTCGATCGTGGCGGCGGGGACGCTGATTCCCGAGGGCACCGTCATCGAACCTGGCTCCCTGGTGATGGGCGTTCCTGGCAAAGTGCGGAAGCAGCTGGGGGACGCGGACCAGGAGACGATCCTACGTTATGCACGGAATTATCTGGGCTACAAGGAAAATTATCTGGCGGAGAGACAGAAGTAATTAGCCATCAGCATTCAGCCGTCAGCCCTTTCACATCGATGCCGAATGTTGAGCGCTAACGAAGGCGTTCTGACAACTGACAACCGGCTACTGACAACCGACTCTCATGATTAAAGCTGTCCGTGGAACTCGCGACCTTCTCCCGCCCGACACCGACTTATGGAACCGGGTGGACGCGAAGGTGCGCGACGTCATGGCGCGCTATAACTTCCACGAGATTCGCACGCCCATCTTCGAAGATACGCAGCTCTTCTCGCGCAGCGTAGGCGAAGAAACTGACATCGTCTCGAAGGAGATGTTCACCTGGGAGGACAAGGCCCGCGCCCAGAGCGAGAAGGCGCAGTCGCTAACCTTGCGGCCGGAGAACACGGCCGGCGTGGTGCGCGCGTACATCGAGCACGGTCTGGACAAGAAAGGCACGCTGCAGAAGCTGTATTACATTGGGCCGCAGTTCCGGCGCGAGCGTCCGCAGAAGGGACGGTATCGCCAGTTCTACCAGATCGGCGCAGAGATCATTGGGCCGCCGAGTGCGGGCAGCGAGTCGCCATTGCGCGATGCGGAAGTGCTGGAGATGCTGGCGACTCTGCTCGATGAAGTCGGCCTTCGCGATTGGCAGTTGCAGTTAAATTCTATCGGCTGCGCCGGAGATCGTGCCCGCTACAACCAGGCCCTGCGTGAGGCGTTGAAGCCCGTAGTGCACCTGATGTGCGGCGATTGCCAGCGGCGAGCGGAGACCAATCCGCTGCGGGTGCTGGACTGCAAAGTGCCGGAGGACCAGCCGATCATCGAGAAGCTGCCCAGGATTAGCCAGTACCTCGACGAACCTTGCCGCGAACACTTCGCGGCGGTGCGCGCGATGCTGGACGCCGCCGGCATTGCTTATACGATTAATGAACGCATGGTCCGCGGGCTCGACTACTACACGCGCACGACCTTCGAGTTCACGCACGGCGGACTGGGCGCGCAGAGCGCGGTCCTGGGCGGCGGGCGTTATGACGGGCTATCGGAATCACTCGAAGGACCGAAGGCCCCGGGGATTGGCTTTGCCATTGGCGAGGACCGGCTGATACTCGCGTTGCAATCGCAGGGCGAGGAGCCGTCGGAGAAGGTGGACGCGTATGTCGCTCCGCTCGGCGCCGGGATGAATGCGCATGCGCTTAAACTGGCGCGAGAACTCCGTCGCGCGGGCATCAGCGCCGACATTGGTGACGAAACGTTCCGGCTGAAGAAGTCGTTCGAGGCGGCGGAGAAAGCCGGCGCGCGGTTCATCGTGATCGTGGGAGAGAACGAAGTGGCAGCGGAGCAGTTTGCAGTGAAGGACCTCGCGAGCGGGCAGCAGGTGCAGGTGGCAAGGGCGGAGCTGGCGAAGCACTTGCGGCGAAGTTGATCTGGTAGTACGGCCCTTTAGCCTAGGGTAGAACTTGGCTTTGAAAGGGCAATGTTTCCGCCGTGCAATTCGGGACCAGATGAGGGGGCTTCAGCCCTGAGGAAACTCTGCTGTTAGAAAAACAGGCCCTCAGTGGCTAAAGCCAACGGATGGATGCTGCTTTACGGCACGGCTGAACAGGCTGCTGAAAAACTGCATACTGACAACAGCCCAGGTAGAGCGGGCCTTCAGCCCGCGTTCAATTAGTTTTGTGAAGAGGGCTTTAGCCCTGAGGTACGTTGTCCGGAGCCGCTGGTATGGCCGCTCCTAACAAATGTCCCCAGGCCTAAAGGCCGTTTCACTGTACTCGCCTGACGCGGCGCTGAAGCGCCGCACTACCCAAACTCGCTCCGGAGAGGACTTTTCAGCGGACTGTAAAGCCGTGCCCTTTCAAATACGCGCTCACCCTCGATTCGTATTGCGATGCCATCGCGTATTCTTATCTTAAGGACAATCATGCTCGACTTCTTAGGTGAACTTTCTCGTACTCATATGTGCGGCGACCTGCGCACTTCGGACGCCGGCTCCAAAGTTGTGCTCATGGGATGGGTGAACCGGCGACGCGACCTGGGTAATCTCATCTTCCTCGATCTGCGCGACCGCAGCGGCATCACCCAGGTAGTGATCACTGCCGATGCCGGAGCCGAAGTGCACGACCGGGCGACCGCAGTACGCTCCGAGTTTGTGGTGGCGGTCATTGGCCACGTCAAGCTGCGCGACGCTAACACGGTCAATAAGAACATCCCAACCGGCGAGATTGAAGTGATTGCCGACGAGCTGCGCATCTTGAACGACTGCAAACCGCTGCCGTTCTCCCCCAGCGATACCGTGCTGGCCAACGAAGAGGTGCGTCTCAAAGTATCGGTATATCGACCTGCGGCGGCCCGACCTGCATCGCAACATCGAGTTGCGCCACGCAGTGGCGATCGCCATCCGCGATCACTTGAACTCGAAAGGCTTCTACGAAATTGAGACGCCCTTCATGACGCGTTCCACGCCCGAGGGCGCGCGCGACTACCTGGTACCCAGCCGCGTGCATGCGGGAAAGTTCTATGCGCTGCCCCAGTCGCCCCAGCTGTTCAAGCAGATCCTGATGATCTCGGGGTTCGATAAGTATTTCCAGATTGTGCGCTGTTTCCGCGATGAAGACCTGCGCGCCGACCGCCAGCCGGAATTCACCCAGATCGATCTGGAGATCAGCTTTGCGCGTCCGGAGATCGTCTTCCATACGGTTGAGGGTTTTCTGAAGGCGGCGTTCTCGACCATCGGCGTCGAGCTGGCAACGCCGTTTCCGCAGATGAGCTATGACCAGGCGATCCGGCTGTACGGCATTGACAAGCCCGACCTGCGGCTGCCGGCGATGGCTGATGTGCGCGAGGCCTTCGCACCGGAGAACCTTGATACGCTGCGCCTTGATTCCGAATTGCCGGTTGTCGCGATCGTCATCCCAAAAGTCGGCGAGCTCTCGCGCAAGGAGCGTGACGACATCAAAACCATATTTGGCGATCGCCAGGACGCCAAGGTATTCGAGGACATTAAGCGCCTGGAGAAGTCGTTCCCAGACGCGGTTGCAAAGATCCGCGAGCTTGCAAAGCCAAACGCCGACGACCTGGTAGTCATGGTGGCCGGCGCCAAGCGCTCTGAAGCCGCGAGTGCCATAAAGGCCCGGCAGCAGGCTTATGCCGTCTATTCGGCGGCCGGACAGCTAAGGCTTGCGCTGGGACAGAAGTACGCCGAGCGCCATGGCGCGTACAAGCACGGCAACTTTCGCTTGTTATGGGTCACGGACTTCCCCATGTTCGAGTGGGACGAAGAGGACAAGCGCTGGAACGCGGCGCATCATCCCTTCACCTCGCCGCACGAGCAGGACATGGACAAGCTGGAGAGCGACCCGGGCGGCGTGCGCGCCCTGGCGTACGACGTGGTGCTGAACGGCACTGAGTTGGGTTCAGGCTCGATTCGTATTCATCGCCAGGATGTTCAGAGCAAGATCTTCAAGGCCATGGGAATGTCTCCGGAGGAGCAGCAGGCACGCTTCGGCTTTTTCCTGGAGGCGCTGCAATACGGCACACCGCCACACGGTGGCATCGCGTTGGGGCTGGACCGCATCGTGATGATCCTGGCGGGCGCGGAGAGCCTGCGTGAGGTGATCCCCTTCCCCAAGACCGCGAAGGCGATCGACCTGATGGTGGACGCGCCGACTCCGGTGAGCGAGAGACAGTTGAAGGACCTGAGCATTGTGGTGAGGGGAGACAGCAACTAGCAACTAGCAATCGGCATTAAATATTGCGCAGGGGCTGAAGCGCTGATCCCTGTCGCACGCCGATCGGCGCGACTGAAACAGAGGCCTCTCAGGAGCGTGTTCGGGTAGTGCGGCGCTTCAGCGCCGCGTCAAGCGAGTACAGTGAAACCAGGTGAACGCGGGCCGGAAGGCCCGCACTACCCGGCTGTTGTCAGTCTGGAGTTTTTCAGCTGTCATCCAGGTCCTGCGGCCCGCGAGAACTCATGAAAATCCCCCAGACCGCCGAGCGCAATTTCAACGACTTACGGTGTATTTTCGACCCAGCCTGTGAGAGTGGTGCCCTGATACAGACCGGAACGATGTATGAGGATGAGTTGCAAACCTTGCTAGATACCGTTTGCATACGTCAATCCAAGACAGGTCCTCGCATATGCTCCTAGCCTCGAGACCAGAACTCGACGCTAGCAACAATTCGAACGGCGCATGTTTGCGGCCTTGTCGGGATGAGTTTGCAGGGTGGAGGTGGAAATGTCCGACACCGGCAGTGTAATACGAACGGAGGTTCGCGGACTCGATCTCTGCCTGGACGAGACGACCTTGTTGCTGTCGAGGTCGGGCGAGTACGTGATCGCTCCCGTCCGGCTCAGTCCCGCGGATGCGGAACAGCTCGCGATGGAAATGGCCAAGGCGCAACTTTGGGAGTGGAACCGAATCGATGAGCTGAAGCGCAAGGCGGACAAGCGCTACAAGAATTATCTTGGCTCTTGGCTGGTGATGTGCCTGGCCGCCTTCAGCGCCTATGTCGGCTTCCCCAGTTATTACCTGCCGGTGTTCCTGTTGATGCTGTCGATCCTACTGTGGTGGCGAGCAAGTTTTGTGGAGCGGAAGGATGAGCAGACGGCCCACGACGAGAGAATACGGTTTATGCCGGACTGGAGCTATATTCGGCAGCGGCTGGATGAGATAACGGAACCAAACGCGGAGGCGGAGCCTAAGTAAACGCCGACGGAAGAGTTGCCGCCGGCTGAGAGCCGGCTCTTTCCAGGAAAACGACGCGCACGCGGCGCGGAAAAGGCTGTTACGAAGCATGTGCCGTCCGCTAAAGCGGACTCAAAATCTCCCACCTATTGCCTCCCATCGCTGAAGAGTCTGTGTGAGGACCGAGCCGTCCCTACAGGACTCAATCTCATTTTTTACTCTACCCAGGACTCCGCTGCGCTCCGTCCTGGGCTAACGGCACTTCCACCCCTTCGGGGTTCGATTTTCGTGCGTTCTACTCCACCGGCGAAAACGAAACCGAGTACTCACACAGACTCTGAAGCGCTGGGCTAAGATCTGCGGCCGCGCTGCGGCTGGAGCATATTGTCGACTTTCGTAACAGCCTCTGAAACGTAGCTCTGCCCGTGGCTTCACGGCTACATCAATTCAAAGCTTGATCTAGTCATGCGCCTTCGTACACCGCAAGCTTTGACAGATCGACTGAACTGTCAAACTCGATTCCGAAATAGTCCTGCAAGCATCCGCGCACTTCTTCGTCGGTAGTGAGTACGCGCTCCTCGCGCTGTCCGTGGATGCTGATGATCAGCCGCCGGTTCGCCAAGGTAATGCGGCCATCGGGAGTGGCCTTGCTGCAGATCCAGCGCCTGGTGAAGCGAGACTCCGGCGATGTCTGCTGGAACACCGACATCCTCTCGTATTCACTGAGCTGCCGTGGAGTGTCTCGAAAAGCATATTGCGGTACCTCGCCCTTGCTCGTCCTGGCGCAACAACTGCCACTCCTCCGCGAATGGCATGACGAGGTAGCGATGTCCATCCACCTGGTCCGCGCCGCCGGCACGAAACACGATGGGATCGACGAACGAGTCCCCGAATCCCACATCGACCAACCACGGATCTTCCAAGTCAACCCGTAGCAGCATGTGATCGAATTCGGGGCCGAAGCCACCCTCGTCGCGGCGGACCCGGGCGGAGAGCATGTGAACCCGAAAGCCCATGGCGATCAACAGCTCGCAAAAGAGCCCGTTCAGTTCGTAGCAGAAGCCGCCACGGTGGCGCCGCACAATCTTGTCGTATACCCGCGCAAGGTCAAGACTGATCGGGATCCTCAGGCAATATCGAGGTTTTCGAAAGGAACGGTAAACAGATGTTGGCGGTGCAAGTCGCGCAAGACGGCGGGAGAAACCTTACGCGGTCCATCGTATTCGATGCGGCGTAGATACGGCTCGACATCCATGACTACACCGGCAGCTCACCCTGCAGCCAACCAGCCTCCTGCGCCTTCTGTTCCGCGGTTAGGTCCAGTACAAGATTCTCAAGAATGAGTCGCTTGCTGGGTGGATTGGAGCGTAAGGCGAGATCGGCACGAGCCACCCGGCGGATGGCACTCGTCAGCTCCCGACGAGAGTTGTAGCGCCGGGCTTGCCGGATAATGTCTTCCGCGGCAAACGGCGGTATACGGAAGCCCTGCCATAAGACCTGCCACAGCGCGCGCGAGTCGCGTACATTCCGTTCCAGGATGACCAGCATCTGACGGAAGGTACGCGCCAGCATGTAGAGGTGGCCGATGGCCGCTTCGTCGCCGTCCCCAGTATTCAGAATGGCATCGAGCACCGCCAGCGCACGGGCACGATCGCGGGCCGAGATAGCGTCGGTGAGTTCATAGAACGACCGTTGCTTGGCGGCAAGGACCAGGGTCTCGACGTCGCCTAAGGTAATCCGCTTCTTATCGCCGACGAAGAGAACCAGCTTCTCCAGTTCGTTGGCGACCATCATCATGTCGCCTCCCAGAGAATCCACCAACTCGCGCGCCGCATCGCTGTCCAACTTCACGTCCTCGGCATTGGCAGTCTCCACCGCCCACTTGACTGCATCGCTCTCGTCTACTCGAGCGAACTCCAGAACCGTGCAATACTCACCCAGGGTCTCGCGAATGCGCTCGTAGCGGTCCTTGTCGGTGAGGTCCATGCGGCGCACGTCCGTGGGAATGTTGATGTGATCGGCCACGAAGATGAGCAGCGCATCGGGATTGGGGTCCTTGAAATAGTCGCCGATGGCACTGAATTCGTCGTCGTGCTTGCCGCGGCCGTAGAGACTCTTGACTCCACGAATGAAGAAGACCTGGAACGGTGACATCAGAGACGGGGTGCGCGCCCGATCGAGGATGTGTTGCAGGTCCACCTCGCTCAGGTCCATGTCATAGACACTGAGTTCCCGTACTTCCAAGGGCACCAGATGTTGGAGGATGGCGTCGCGGCACCGCTTGCGGAAAAACGCCTCATCACCAATGAAGACGTATCCAGGCGCCAGATGGCGCGCCTTGACGTCGGCGACGAAGCGGTCCGAAGCAGCAAAACTCCGCACCTAGTAGGCCTCCAGGATGTCGCTCACCAGCGAACGAGCAAAGCTATTGGCGATGCGGCCGAGTGCCGGCTCCTCTTCCTCGAAAAAACTGGGAGCGTCCCGTGAGACCTGGTACTGCTCGCGGTAAAGATAGTTGGGATTCTCCCAGAGGACCTTGCCCTTACTGGTTTTCAGGGATGCCTTCATCGTGACCGTCACCATGCCCGAGGAGATGCGCCCGGTGGCAGGGTCGTAGGTCAGCGGACTTATCACGGCACCGGTGACGGTTCCGCTGAGAGTGGCATCAGCATCGCCGTCGTCGGTGGTTACGACGCGATAGCTGGTTCGGCTGCGTAGCTCGCGAATGACATCTTCCGTAATGGTTTGCTCAATGCGATAGATCGAGGTTCCGTTAATGAAGGTCGGCACATAGAGGGTATGCAGGTCGGTTGGCAGGCGCACGGCCTTACCCCCGGTGTGGTAGCCGCAACTCGTGGTGACGAGCAGTAGAGCGGCGAAGCCAGCAAGCAAGAGGCAACGTGAAGTAGGGGATGCCTTCACTGAACCGTTCCTCGCGGACGCGCAGCAATCATGCTCTCGGCACATTCCACCGCAGTCAGGGCAGCGATCCGCAGGTTGTCGGATGCGGCCCATAGCCAAAACCCATTTGGCTGTTGCGAATCGCGACGCACAAACAACTGGATTTGCTCCTGCCCTGCAGCGTTCACGTTGCTGGGCGATTCATCTGGCCCTTGCAGCACGTCAACGTGTTCGCCGGAGAGCGCGGCCGTCATCTCTTCCGTCTGGGCAGCCTGTTCTAACTCAAGGTAAAGCGAGAAGGCGTGACCGTGGAAGATGGGCGCCTGCACCAGCATCAACGAAGGCACGGCCAGCCGGTCCCCGACGAGCCCGTGGAAGTGCTGCTGGATTCGCCTCTCGACGGTGTCCAGCGAGGGCAGCGATTTTTCACCGTAGCGATCAAGCAGGTTGAAGGCCACCTGCGCATCGAATACCGTCTTCGGTAATTGTTGAAAGAGAGCAGGTTCACCGTCTGCTCGTGCAACTCGTCCATGCCCCGCTTGCCGTGCTCAGAAGCAGGTTGGAACACCGTAGCCACAGCGCGCGCGATACCGCCCGCCTTGCGCGCCCGCAGCATCAGGAGCGCCAGCACCACCGCGGCGGGATGAGCAATAGCCACCGGGGCCGGAGTGAAATCCAGGCGCAGGCCAAGGCCGAGTTCGCGCTCCACCCAGGGAGCACGTAGTAAGACTCCCTCCTCGTTCTCCAGCCCGTAGGAAAGATCGATGATGTCGCTGCCCGCCTTGCGTACCATCGGCCAGGTATTGCGGGTGAAGTTTTCCTCCGAGGCGAAGAAGGTAAAGTCCACATTCTCCAGGTGCTCCGGAAGCACGCTCTGGATGAACGTGGGTTCCTCGCCCACCGCTTCGAGTTGGCCGAGCGACTCATCGTCATCGAGCAAGCGAACGTCCTGAGCGGGAAAATTGCGGTCGGAAAGGACATCCTTCAGTTCGCGGCCCTTCAGGGTGCCAGCGCCTATGACGGCTACACGAAACATGGCGCCTCAATATCTTCCGCCGGGAAGAACGCCAGCGGTGCGGTTTGGTTCATTTTCATCAAGCGTGCGATGCCTCGTCTTGAGGTGGACGGGGCGGCAGATTAGGCCGCCGGAACACGAAGGAAAGCCGGGCCAGCACTCCCGAGAGGATGTAAACCAGCGCCAGCGTGAACAATACATATTGGGACGAAAACCAGATCAGCGCGATCACCGCACCAATCACAATAAGCCAGCGAAAATTCTGGGGCTGGCGAAAGTTAATCCCCTTCAGACTAAAGAATCTCCATGTGCTCACCATGAGGAAAGCGATAGCGAAGACGAAAACGCCCCATCCAATGGACAGCCACCAGTACTGTAGAGGATTTCCCAGCACCAGGTGGACAACGGCCGCTACCGCTCCTGCGCCGGCCGGAATAGGCATCCCGACGAAATACTTGCGGCCCGGACGACCAGGGTTGGATGGCTGAGGGTTGACCTGGATGTTGAAACGCGCGAGGCGTGAGGCACCGGCCAACAGAAACACAAAGGTCGCGATCGCTCCCAACTGGATAACGCGGTTGTGAATATCCGGGTCGCCGGCCAACGGCAGCATACGGAATCCCCACATCCACGCCAATACTGCGGGAGCCACGCCGAATGCGATCACGTCGGCCATGGAATCCAGTTCGCGACCGAAGGCGCTGGTCGTGTTGGTAAGGCGGGCGATGCCACCGTCGAAGAAATCGAAGACTATGGCGAAGCCGATGGCCTTGGCAGCGTGATCAAAGTGCCACGGATCGGACGCAGTCCCCTGGATGGCTTGCGAAATGGCGTAATAGCCCGCTGCGATGTTTCCGGCGGTGAACACAGAAGGAAGGATGTACAGCCCTTTCCGCATACGGCGAGGCTCAGCTGAATCGCTCCCGTCTTGCATGGGCTGCTCGCTCATCGCGCCTCCGCTACATTCTGCAAGGAAGGCAGGACAGCCCGGGGCTGGGTCATGGCCAAAACACTGGAACCGCCCTTCACGTGGTCGCCCACTCGCACTTTCATCTCAGCATCAGCCGCCAGAATTACGTCAGTGCGCGAGCCAAACTTGATGAGTCCCACCCGTTCGCCGCGCGCCACATGATCGCCGATCTTCTTGGTGAAGACAATGCGACGCGCCAGCAGGCCGGCAATCTGCTTAAACACTACGGTGCCCGCATCTCCCTGCACGGTGACGACATTCTGCTCGTTTTCCTCCGCCGAAATAGCCCCCATCGCGTTGCCGAACTTTCCCTTCTGGTAGTTCACGCCGGTAATAACACCGGAGACTGGGGAACGATTGACGTGCACGTTGAATACATTGAGGAAGATGCTGATCCGGGTCCGCGGTTCCCCGTTTTCCCGAACCATGGATATATCCGTAACCTTGCCGTCAGCGGGAGAAACGATGGCCCCTTCCGCCGCGGGAATCTCACGCTCGGGATCACGGAAGAACCAGAGGACAAACGCCGCCAGCAGCAGGGGAACCACTGCCAAAGCAGGAAGTGTCAACCATCCCACCAGCACTGCCACAGCGATAAGAGCCAGTCCGTAATAGATCCCGTCGCGCACCATGGGCTGACCTGATTATAGAGCCTGGCTTAAGGCTGTGCCTTAATTGCAGGGCCCAGAATCTCCTGCGTAAGCCGGTCCATCTGGTGCTGAACTTCCAGATATTTGTCCCCGGTCGAGGGGCCGGCGAACCCGGCGTGAATAGCGTGGACTCGCCCGTCGCGATCAAGAAAAATCGTGGTCGGGTAGGCGCCAAAACCCACCAACTGCGGCAGCGTCTTTTCGATCTGTCCTTCAGCCGTCGTGCCGGCGAGCAGAAGCGGAAACGTGATGCGGTACTTGGTTCGATAGATTTCGATCTGCCGCACATTGCGCGCCCTGTCATCGGTGTATTCGTACGCGAGGCCGACGATCTCCAGTCCCTGCGCGTGGTACTTGCTGTAGAGTTGATCGAGAAGGGGAGCCTCGTCGTGGCAATTCGGACACCAGGTGCCAAAGATGTCCACGATGACCGCCTTGCCTTTGAACTGCGCGCTACCCTGATCTACAGCCTTGCCCGATAGATCGATACCGCTGAACAGAAACGTTTGCCGCGGGTCCTTAACCCGAGTGAGGCTTCCGGCCTGCACGTTGGGATTGGCGCTGGCGACATCCTGGCTACGCTGGGCGGTGAATGGCGCCGACGAGGCGATCCCGGCGATCTGTCCTTTCAGGCCGCCATCCGGCTGGAAGTCACCGTCCAGGGCAAGCACGTGAATGCCGTCGAAACGGCCCAAGTGAAAATGCGTGTGTCCGTCAGCGTCGGCGTAAACCGAGCCATGTAATAGGCCGGTGTCGCCGCTTACCGGTTCCAGAATGCCTGTCACCGGCACTCTCCCGTCAGCCGTCGCCGCGGCCCCCTGTTTGAAGGTGGCCAGCGTGAGCTTGTCTTCGCCGGCCGTCGGTCGCGTAAACAGCCAGTCTCCCGTCAGAGTCGGACCCGTCCACGCCTTTCCCGACGCAGCTTCCTGATGCTGCACCAGAGTGAGTGGGATATGCACCATCCCCTTGCTTGTCTGCCGCGAGTACTCGCCTTCCATCGTTCGCGGAGAGACCGGGTGCGCGGTCAGGGTGCCATCGTAATAGTCAAGATGCAGCGTCAACACCGCGCCATCCCAGGTGGCGGTGCTGAACGGCTGACGGTCGGTCCCGTTCACCAGCACGGCGTCGATTCCGTTTGCCTGGGGCGTCAGTTCGATACCGAAATTCACATCCCCCGCGGAAGTTTTAATGGAGCCATCCCAGCTTCCCTCAGGGGCTTGCACCTTTGTCTCTCCTGCCGCAGCAGGGGAAGCGCACGATAGACAAAGCATGATCGCCACAAGAATGACAAAGCGATAAGGCCACGGAAGACGAGTCAGAAAGCCCCTCCCCACATCACGTTGATTATCGCCGAAGGAAGGACTTATGGGTAAGAGCGGAATTTCGTAGGCAGAATACAGCTAGAGCGGGGCGACAAAGAATCGGTCTTTACCGCCGCAGGTAAGGGCTTGGCTGTAACTAAATGACCTGGTGGTCGGTCCGGAATTTCTGTTCCAGGCTTTCCATCTGGTCCTTCAGGCGGAGCTTCAGCTTCTTCAGTCGCACTTCCTCGACCTTTTCGTCTTCAGAGAGATACTTTTTCTGGATCAAGTTCTCGAGGCGCTGCGAATATTGCGAGTGTTCATCCGCCAGACGGCGAAATTCATCGTTACTGGCAAGAAGCTGATCGCGTACCTGAGTTGCCATTCAGTGAACCTCCGGAGAGATGCAAAATTCAAACGCTAGCATAGGACCCATTCGGCTTCAAGGCAAAATTGTCACAGATCTGTCATAGAAAAATGCAATAGCAGAGCGTCTTCCTCAGGCCCGTGATAGTAGCCAATTCGTCGTCCGTGCCGGGTAAATCCAAGCTTTTCATAGAGTCGCCGCGCGGCCACATTCGACTCCCGGACCTCCAATAGCACGGAGGTGGCTCCAGAAGACTTGGCACGTATGAGCATCTCTCTAACCAGTTGGACGCCGATCCCGCGAATGCGTTTCCCCTCGGCGACAACCACATTTTCAATTTCCCATTCGGCAGTAGCGCCACGCGCGACAACGAAGCCGAGTACTTCGCTCGCGACTTCGTCGGAGGCGATCAGCGCGATTCTCGGCGGAGCTTCCGCGGCAAACAGCGCGTCGTATTCGCGCTCCGCCCAGTGCGCCGCGGTCTCAGCCCGTTGCTCCAGCGCGCGAATGGCAGGCACATCGTCGGGAGTAGCGCTCCTGATCAGCACGGAGTTTTCTTCGCCGTCGGAAACAACTCCGCATCGGACCGGCGGATGTAGTTGACGTCGATGGCAGCAGGGTCGGCAGTTTGTCCTGCCACAAGTCTACGAATACCGATGCAGCCAATCTCGCCGGCATCGACCGGCGCAACCAGAAGGACGTTACGATTCGCGGCCTGGAGCCCTGCCGCGACTTTGGCATCAACGGTTAGAACGCCACCGCTGGCGGCCGGTAGCTGCGCGGCAAATTCGTCCAGCTTGGCAATGTACTCGCGAACGAGAGCGGCACTGCCGGAACCGATCTCGTATTCGCCGACATAGATCTCGCCCCGGCCAGCGTCCAACACGGCGATGGCGCTTTCGCCCTCTCGTCCACGCGTGAGCACCAGGGCCTCCAGCATGGATACCGTCGCCAACGGCTTCTGCAGCACTTCGCACAGACCCTTCACCGTGGACAGACCAACCCGCAGTCCGGTAAACGAACCGGGACCGGTAACGACGACGAAACCGTCGATATCATTTTTGCTGAGATGATTCTGCTGAAGCGCTTCTGCGATTCGCGGCAGCAATTCCGCCGAGTACGTGCCGCCTTCCAGGGAAGTCAGTTGCAGAACTTCGAAGCCGTCACCATCGCCACGACATAGGGCAACGCTTCCCTTCCGGCCTGACGTATCGACGGCAACGATCAGCATCCGCTTCTCAGACGCCCAGGGGAGCGTCTTCCACCAGTTCCAGGAGCACGCCCCCGGCGCTGGAAGGGTGAACGAATATGTAGAGGTGCCCGCCCGCGCCGATTTTGATTTCGTCCGAGATGAGGCGAGTCCCTGAGGATTTCAGCCGCTCGACGGTACCGGCCAGATCGCTGACGTGCAAAGCCACGTGGTGAATGCCCTCGCCGCGCTTGGCGAGGAACTTTCCGATGGGCGAGTCGGGCGAGGTCGGCTCCAACAACTCCAGGCGGCTCTCGCCGATCGGCACCATGGCCAGCCGTACCTTCTCCGCTTCCACAGTCTCTTCCGGCATTACATCCAGACCTAACTTCTCGTAGAACTTCTTGGCTTCCGCCAGTGACTTCACCGCAATACCGAGATGGTCAATTTGATTCATTCTGGCTTCCCCAAATTGTCGATAATCTTCTCTACCAGAGAATACGGGTCACGCTTGTGCTCGGCAACTTCCGCCGCATAACGTGTAGCCTCGCCTTCACTGAGGTAATAGGACAGGACGCGTTGGAAGAGCGCGTCGCGCAACATCCCAGCAAGGCGCTGGCGCCAGTTCTCGATGCGGCGGGTGCGCGCACGGCCGTCCTGCTGAAGATAAGCGCGATACTTTTCGATTGCCTCCAGCAATTCGGCTATGCCTTCACCACTGCTGGCTACGGTCTTGACGATAGGAGGCGTCCAATTGTCTTTGCGCATGGCCAGCGTCTGCATGGCACGGATCTCGCGCTCCACCCGCTCGGCGCCGTCGCGGTCGGACTTATTGATGACAAAAATGTCGGCAATCTCCATGATGCCGGCCTTGATGGTCTGCACATCATCACCCATGCCCGGGACCAGCACGACGATGGTCACATCCGCCAGGCGAACGATATCCACCTCGTCCTGTCCCACGCCGACGGTCTCGATCATGACGATATCGCGGCCGCTGGCGTCGAGCACGGTGGCCACGTCGGCTGTGGTGCTGGCCAGTCCACCGAGCGAACCGCGGGTGGCCATGCTCCGAATGTAGATTCCGGGATCGGCATGGTGCGATTGCATGCGAATACGATCGCCAAGAATTGCACCGCCGCTGAACGGGCTGGTAGGGTCTACAGCGACGATACCGATCGTCTTCCCTTGCTTGCGATAAGCGTGCGCTACCTGGTCGACCAGCGTGCTCTTGCCCGCACCCGGAGAGCCCGTCAGTCCCAGCAAGACGGCCTTGCCGCTGAAGGGAAACAGCGCTTTAAGCAGTTCCGTGGACTGCGAGCCGTGGTCTTCAACGATGGAGATGCCGCGCGCCAATGCACGGGGTTCGCCCGAGCGGATTCGTTGGACAAGTTCCTGGATGTGGCTGTTCGCGCTCACCTTGGCCCGGTTTTCTTAGCTTTACAGACCTGCTTCGCCTAACAGCTTAGTCTTTCAGAATCTGCCGCGCGATTACCAACCGCTGGATTTCACTGGTGCCTTCGCCGATGGTGCACAGCTTCACATCGCGATAAAACTTTTCGGCGGGATAGTCCTTGATGAATCCGTAGCCGCCGTGAATCTGCACTCCCTCGTTGGCGCACTTCACCGCGACCTCGCTGGAATAGAGCTTGGCCATCGAGGACTCCAGCGTGGTCTTCATTCCGGCATCTTTCATGGCCGCGGCACGATAGGTCAAAAGGCGGGCGGCATCGATCTCGGTCGCTAGATCGGCGAGCTTGAACGCAATCGCCTGAAAGTCACTGATCGGCTTGCCAAACTGCTTGCGCTCTTTGGAGTAGCTTAGCGCAGCTTCGTAGGCCCCTTGCGCCATGCCCAGCCCGAGTGCGGCGATGGAGATGCGACCTCCATCCAAAACTTTCATGGCATCGACGAAGCCCTCGCCCTCGTGACCCAGCAGGTTTTCGCCGGGAATTTCACAGTCTTCGAAGATCAGCTCTGAGGTATCACTGGCGCGCAGACCCAGCTTGTCTTCCTTCTTACCGGAGCGAAATCCCTTGGTGCCTTTCTCCACCGTGAACGCCGACAGCCCGTGGGTGTTCGCCTTCTTGTCGGTGACCGCAACCACGACCGCCACGTCAGCGTAGCCCCCGTTGGTGATGAAGGTCTTGGTGCCGTTCAGCACCCAGTTCTTACCCCGACGCACGGCGGAGCAGCGCGCGCCGCCCGCATCCGATCCCGCGCCCGGCTCGGTCAGGCCCCACGCTCCGATGAACTCACCGGTGGCAAGCTTGGGAATGTATTTCTGTTTCTGCTCGTCGTTGCCGGCGATGAAAATGTGATTGGAGCACAGCGAGGTGTGCGCCGCCACGATGATGCCCACCGAACCGTCCACTCGCGACAGTTCCTCGACAGCGGTGACGTACTCGACATAACCCATGCCTGCACCGCCATACTCGGCAGGAAAGATAGTGCCCATCAGGCCCAGCTTGCCCAGTTCCTTAACGGTCTCCAGTGGAAAGGTGCCGGGTCCATCCCACTTCATCACGTTGGGCGCAATCTCACGCTCGGCAAAATCGCGCACCATTTTCTTCAACTGCAGTTGTTCGTCCGAGAGCTGAAAATCCAAGCCATCCTCCGGGTAGTGGAAACGCGGCAGCGGTTTTGAGCAGACACACCTAGCGGCAGCCGCGCACAAAGGGGAAACAGGCGGTTATAACACACTCGCCGGGGCTGATGAAATTGCGCCGGTCCGGGCTATGGCCGCTGAGACGCTATCAAGGCAAGTAGCTCGCTGGTTGTAGGAGTCGTCCCGGTTTCTTTGTGAGAGAAAACTCTCTTTCCGTTGACCAGAATTTCGAGTTCGCTCATTGCCACTCTCATCCTAGGCCGAATCCCATATCTCAATAAAAGTTCGCGCTTCAGGCTCCCGGCCGCGCGTCGTAAATCGCCTCAAACCAAGCAGCGCCGAATTTCTATCTCCATCCTGGACTCCTCTGTGGCTCTCATGGTGACTCTTATCTTGTTACTGGGTGCGCGTCGCCTTCCCTTCCATGACGGTGCTCCACCCGCCGTTGGGGGTCGCCACTTCAGACTTGAACGTGTACGAAGTGGGAGAGTCTAGAGTGATGGTGTACCGCCCCTTCACCACGATGCCGTTCATTTTCTCCTCGGCGGTCCACGTCCACGTGTTACCGCCGGAGACATTGCCGACTGCCACCTGGTGCTCGCCCAAGCTGTTGTACGCGTTGTAGGTATAGACCTTGTCGGCGGGGTTGTACTCCATGACCCTCATACCGCGAACGTTTCCCATGGGCCCCTTCATGGAAGAGTGGGTCTCTACGAAAAAGCTGCCCGGTATCCACTCGCTGTGCTCTGTCGAGGTGAAGGGTGCGGCCGGAGCAGTGGGGCTGACCTTTGCCGTGCCTGCCAACTTCCAGTCGCCGACGAAGTAGCCCATCATCTGCTGGGCCTGACTGGGAGCGGGGCCCTGCTGAGGAGGCTGTGCGGCCAGGAGGCAGGTCAGAAAACAACAGGCGATCAGGAATGCAAAGATACATTTCATACGGACGCTCTCTTTCGCGGCGATCGTAGTGCTTTTCGACTTGCGATTCTGCGGTGCAGAAATCCTAGCACGAACGCTCTCGCCCGAAGCCCGGCGGCGGGCAGGCGAATGCGCGTTATATAATCCGGTGCCGAGTTCGAGCCTACTTGTCCAACCATGAACCGACGGGATTTCTTAGCGGCCGTTCCAAAGCTGTTTGTGCTGGCAAAGTTCGCGCCGAATGCTCTCGCGCAAGCCGTCTCCGCGGTCCCGCCCAAAATCGCAAGTCTTTACCACGACAGCATCATCATCGATTCCCTCTGCAGCCCGTTTCTGGAGACAGACGCTTTGCCCACGCCCGCCGCCGTCGAGGTGGTCCGGAACTCTGGCATCACGGCCATCAATTTCACCGTCTCGGAACAAACCTTCGACGGTACGCTGCAGAACTTGGCCTACGTCGACGCCCTGGTGGAGCAGTTCCCCCAGGCCTTCATGCTGGTGCGGACTCATTCCGATATCGCCCGTGCGAAACGGGAAAAGAAGGTCGGCATCCTTCCCGGCTTTCAGTACAGCGGGTTTCTGGAGGAAAATTCCTCGCGCATTCTCACCTTCCGCCGCCTGGGAGTCCGCATCATGCAGCTCACCTACAACAATCGCGGCGTGTTCGGGGACGGCTGCCTGGAACCGGGTAATGCAGGCCTGAGCAAAGCGGGCTATCAGGCGGTCCACACCATGAACGAGATTGGAGTTGCGGTGGACCTCAGCCACAGTGGCTACCGCACCACCTCGGAGGCGATCGAGGCCTCCTCCAAGCCGGTGCTCATCACGCATTCAGGATGCGCAGCAATCTATCAGCATCCGCGCAACAAGCCTGATTCGGTGCTGAAAGCGCTGGCGGACCGTGATGGATACTTGGGCGTTTACCTGATGCCGTACCTGGTCGCATCGCCCACGGTTCCCACCCGCGAACATGTCATGCAACATTTGCTGCACGCGATCAACGTTTGCGGCACCGACCATGTGGGCGTTGGTTCGGACGGCTCCATCCAGGCCGTGACCCTGAGCCCGGCTGAGCAGAAGGCATTTGACGCCGACATTGCCCGGCGCAAACAACTTGGCATCGGCGCTCCGGGCGAAGACCGCTATCCCTATGTTCCCAGCCTCAACGGTCCCGACCACATGGAGGTCATCGCCATGGAGCTGCAGCAGCGCGGACAACCATCGTCGGTGATCGAGAAGGTCCTGGGCGCAAACTTTCAACGCATCCTTGGCGAGATCTGGGGAACCACATAGTCGCATGCTCGAATCGGGGGACATGTATGAGCCGTAGAACTTGGAGTTGGACGCTGTTTTTTCTCATCCTGTTGCTGTGCGTGTCGAAGGTGGATGCGCAGCAACCAGGCGCCACCGCGAGCAATGTTCCCGCTCTGCCGCCGGACATTCCCGCGGGTGCAACCCGATATTCGGTGCTGATCATGGGCAGCCTCGCCGGCCAGGAGGCAATGTGGACCACTCCCGACGGCAAGCTGCATGCGTTCTTTCAGTTCAATGATCGCGGCCGCGGCCCCAAGACAACGAGTCTGATCACGCTCAACGCGAAGGGCGTTCCCATCGCGGAGTCGATCAGCGGCAATGATTACCTGAAGTCGAAAATCACGGAGGAGTTCTCCGTCGAGGGCCAAACTGCGCGGTGGAACAACACCGCTGAGCACGGCGAGAAGAAACTTGCAGGGGCCGCAGTCTACATCGCAATGAACGGCGCACCTTCAGAGATCGGACTGCTGACGCAGGCTGCATTGGGGAATGGTGGCAGCATCGCGCTCCTGCCCGAAGGCGAAGCGCGAGTACAGCGGGTCACCGAGCGGGACCTTGAAGCGGGCGGCAAGAAGCAGCATGTCGTGCTGTATGCGATAAGCGGGTTGGACTTTTCGCCACAGTACGTGTGGCTAGATGATCATGGGCAGTTCTTCGCCGGTGTGAGTGGTTGGAGCGCGATCGTACCTGAGGGATGGGAAGCTGCCGCGAAGACCCTTCAAGACAGCCAGGACGAGGTCGTACAAGCGCGCGCGGCAGAAATAGCCAAGAAGCTGGCGCATCGGCCTTCGCATCCCGTGGTCTTCACCCATGCCAATGTCTTCGATGCAACCACGGCAACCATGTTGCCGGATCAGAACGTCGTGATTGTGGGCAATCACATTCAGGCGGTGGGCCCGGCAGACAAGGTGGCCACGCCTCCGGATGCAGAGATTATTGATGCCAGCGGGAAAACGTTGCTGCCGGGTTTGTGGGACATGCACGCTCACGTCGGCGACAACGATGGCCTGCTGAACCTGGCGGCGGGCGTGACCACGGTGCGTGACCTTGCCAACGACACCGATCAACTCCTGGCGCGACGCAAGCGTATCCAGGACGGCACCGAGATTGGCACGCGCATCATCATCGCCGGAATCATTGATGGACGAGGCCCATACCAGGGGCCGACCAAGGTACTGGTTTCCACCGAGGCGGAGGCGCGGGCCGCCGTAGATAACTACGTCAAGCTCGGTTATGTCCAGATCAAGATCTACAGTTCGGTCAGCCCTGAGCTGGTGCCGGCCATCATCGACGAAGCGCACAAGAACGGATTGCGGGTCAGCGGACACATTCCGGCGTTCATGACGGCATCGCAATGCGTGAAGCTGGGCTACGACGAAATTCAGCACGTGAACTTCCTCATCCTTAACTTCATGCCGGACGTGAAGGAGACGCGGACTCCGGCGCGATTCAGCGAGCCGGCCAAGCGTGCCGCCGATCTCGACCTGAATTCGCCCGGGGTGCAGGCTTTCGTCAAGCTCTTGCAGGACCACCACACAACTCTGGACCCGACCATGAGCGTCTTCGAGGAAACCATCGTCGCCCGCCCCGGCGAAGTTCCGCCTGGGTACAAGGCGGTTGAGAAGCGGTTGCCGGCGCAGGTGCGGCGAGGGTTGTTGTCCGGCGGAATCACTCCGCCGGAAGGCATGGAGAAACGCTATCAGCAGTCTTTCGCCAAAATGGTCGACCTGGTCGGCGTGCTGTATCGCGCGGGCATACCGATTGAGGCGGGCACCGACTCGATGGCGGGATTTACCTTGCAACACGAGCTGGAGATGGACACCAAGGCCGGG
This sequence comes from uncultured Acidobacteriaceae bacterium, assembly GCA_963840905.1. GTDB lineage: Bacteria > Acidobacteriota > Terriglobia > Terriglobales > Acidobacteriaceae > Bog-257. Next base: position 62,536 of record CAWJAO010000012.1, on the reverse strand, counting down.
ATTCCCGCGCCAAACGTCCTGCAGCTGGCCACCCTGGGCGCCGCCAGGATCATGAAGCGCGACGCGGAGCTGGGCTCGATTACAGAGGGCAAGCTGGCCGACCTGGTGTTGATCGACGGAAGCCCTGAGACGAATATCAGCGACGTGAGAAAAACCTCGCTGACCATGAAAGATGGAGTGATATACAAACCAGCCGAGTTATATACGGAGTTGGGCGTTCTGCCATAGCGCAAGCGGCCATCTCGACAGGCACGGTACCGAAAATATCGAAAAGTAGGGCGCGAAGAGCCTAGAATTAGGTTGTCAATTCTAGCCAGGTGGAGGTCGCCATGATGGAACTCCGGTTGACCGCGGAAGAGGAAGACCTGCTGCTGGATCTCCTGCAAGAAAATCAGACCCATCTGTTGCGGGAGATCGCCAAAGCCGATCACCACGAATTCAGGGATGGATTGCGTAATCGCTGCAATGTGCTGGAGGCGATCCTCGGCAAGTTACAAGCGCCGGTGCACACCCCGTCCTGAAGCAGCGCTGGCTTCTCGCTGTCCGATGTTTGCTGCCGGGGGAATTCTCGTGCCTATCGCACCGCAAACTTCGTCAGGGCACCAGCACGATCTTTCCGTGGGCGCCTGATGGCTTCATGATCTCAAGGTGCGCGCGCGCGGCCTCGGCCAGGGGAATCCTCTGCCCGATCACCGGACGCAGGGTTCCATTCTCCAGCCCCGCAACCAGCGCAGCGTGCATGGCCTTATATTCCTGCTCGGAAGCGCTCATGAGGGTCACGCCACGGATGTCGGTTTCGCGTGCCATGGCATCGCGGGGATTGATTTCAATCGTCCCGCGGTTCCCGATCACTGCCACGCGACCCTTTTTGGCGAGCACCGTGAGGTCCTTGGCCAGGTTCTTATTCGCCAGCAATTCCACGATGACGTCCACGCCGCGGCCTTCGGTGAGTTTCATCAACTCGTCGAGATAACCGTCGGACGCATGGTTCAGTACGTGATGCGCGCCCTCCTGCTTGGCTAAAGCGAGGCCGCCCTCGCTCCCCGCGGTACCGATCACGGTCATGCCGGCCGCTCGCGCCAGCTGCACAGCCGCGCTGCCAACTCCGCCGCTCGCCCCGTGAACCAGCACGGTCTCTGCCGGCTTGGCTTCGGCACGCTGAAACAGTCCGCGATACGCCGTGCCGTAGGGCACTCCCATGGCAGCGCCCTGTTCGAAGCTCACGTTGTCGGGAAGGCGATGTACCTGGGCTTCGTTGCACAGGACCTGCTCGGCGTAGGTGCCGCCGTTAGGACTGGAGGTGTAGACGCGGTCGCCGGCCTTCACCCGCTTCACCCCCGCTCCGATCGCCACGACTACGCCGCCGGCGTCACTTCCCGGGGTGTAGGGAAGGGCAGGTTTCTGCGCGTAGGTGCCGGTCCGGACATAGCTCTCCACCGGATTCACACCGGCAGCATGGACGCGCACCACCACTTGTCCCGCACCGGGTTGAAGGTCAGGAACCTCTTCCAACTTCATGACTTCAGGGCCGCCAAATTCGTGGACGCGGATCGCTCTCACTATTTCCTCCTGCTCACCAGATTCTATCGGGAGGCACACCAATTTGCATGTGGGGAGGGCCACGACCTCGAGCGTCCCTCGGGCGTCCCCATTCCAATGGCAACGAGGCCTGCAACTCATTCAGTTTCAGCTTGTTTTGACGGTGGCAGCATCCGACCGAAAAATCTGCTGTGCAACTTCCTCCCAGTCGGTTAATCTTCCTCATCCCTGCTGGATAGCTTGTTCGCGGAGATACGCGCAAGTGCTGCCGACGGTTGGCGTCTCTATGCAGGAGGCCCGGGACTAAAAGCATGAAAGCACGGCGCGAGGTATCGATTCTATGCGTTGCAGTGGCGTTCTCCATGCCGGCACTCGCACAGAATCGGACGATCGCCCGCCTGAGTCACGAGAGCTCTCCCGAGGTAACGCGCTCGCGGGCCACCGCGCGTGCCAATTCCCCGGAGCCTAGCGTCTCTCGCTCCGAACCCCTTTCGGAATCGGTAATTTCGCGCTCCGCCGCCACCGCTTTATTTGTGAATGGCAACCTCGAGCGCGCGCGTCAGCTTGCCGAACGCGCCGGGCGACGGGACCATCGGGACGCCGAGGCGCTATTTGTCCTGATGGAAGTCGCAGCCATGCAAGCCGACGAGCCAACCATGCTGAATGCGGCTTTGCGCCTGTGCGAGGTTGGAGGCGCCGCCAGACAGGATCCACGCGTTCGCCTGGCGGCGGCCCGTGTGCGCGAATCGGCGGCCAACACTGCGGTGTTTCGTCCGGCCGTTGCTCGTCTGCAAGCTCTGCTGGCAGACGCCGGCGAGGATTGGCCGGAGTTGAACCGCGCCCTGCTGCAGGCCGCCATGGATGGGGTTCCGGGGCTCTATGCCGAAGTTCTTGCGCGTGCCTCTGGAATCCTGACCGAGTGGCGCATCGTGGGTCTACTGGGGCGGCAGCCGTTGCTTGAGTTCGAGCGGCTGCCAATATCGCCGAATGACGATCTAGCGCAGTCGTCTTATGACAATCGTGCGGTCGAGAACTTCCAATTCCCCGATGGCTTCATTCGCCTTCCCCCTTACCTGTCGCCTCGCGGAATCTACTACGGTGCCTCGCATTTTGCCGCGCTCGCCCCGGCAACTTGGACGGTAAGTTCCGAAAGTGCCGGCGCGGTTGAGATTTACGTGGACGGCACGCGCGTATTGGCTGAAGGTGCCCGGCCGGGCAGGAGGCAGGTTCATTCTTCCGCTACGTTTGAAGTTGCGGCTGGTCCACACCGGGTAATGGCGAGATTTGCGGGCTCGGCCCTGCCGCTAAGACTTGCCATCTCGCGAGCGACCTATCAGACATTCGCTCAAAAGAGGACCAGACTGTCTGCGGAAGAGTCGTCTTACGACTTTGCTGCAACTTCTTACGCGACTGGCGAGTTTGGGAGGGCTATCGAACAGATCAACGCGCTGCCGGGTTCCTCCGGCTCCGCTGAGCTCCAGTTTCTTCTGGCGCAGTCGTGGACGCGCGAGAATCCTACGGCACCCGAAGGTCTCCGCGCGTGGAGCCGTGTACTGTCCCTGGCGCCCGGCGCTCTAGCTGCGAAGCGGGAGCTTGGTCGGCGGGCGTTGACGGGTGGCCATCCGGTTGACGCCGCCAGGTTGGCCAGAAACGTCATGGACGTAAGCCCCGACGACAGAACGGCCCTGGAGACGTTAGCCGGCGCCATCGAAAACGATCCGACGCTGGCAAATTCCTTTGACGAAGCTTCCCTGCTCTGGTCGAAACGCCTGGCGGAGCATCCATCGTGCGAGACGTCCAGCCAGGCCATGATGTTCTATCGCGGCCGGCGGCAATTTGCCGAAGCCGGCGAGGCGCAGCAGAAGTTGGATGGTTGCGCGCCGGAGTCACTGGCCTATGCCCAGTCGCTGGAAGGTCAGGGACGCTACCTGCATGCCGCAAGGGCGCTTCAGACATTGTTGGCGGCAAGTCCACTGAATCGTGCTGCACGCCTGATGTTGGTTCGCGAGCTGCAATTGGGTGGCGACGATTCCGGGCGCGGAACGTGCCGCAGCTGCATGGTTGCGGATTGCGCCGAACTCCTCAGAATATCGTCGCCTGGCAACCGCCGCGAGTGGCGACGAGCCGGACGCCCACGAGGAGGACTTCTACGCACCGTATCGCCGCGATGCGAACCAGGTGATGAAGGCCGTTGCCGAACGATTCATCGGCGCACCGCTCCTACTGTTAAACGACCATGTCGCCATACTGCGACCCGATGGCAGTGTTTCGCTCTACGTCCATATCACCACACGGTTCACGCAGCCAGAGGACATCCAACATTTCGCGGGACCGATACTCCCCCCGGGTGCGCAGGTCCTGCAGTTGCAGGCGCTCCACTCCGACGGCAGTACTACGCCGATGACTCTCGATGCGGAAAATGCGCGGAAGTCATTGCCCGCACTCTCGCCCGGCGATGTGGTCGACGAAGAGTACGTGGTCAATTACACCGGCGATGGAGGAATTGCGGAACATCCCGAAGTGTTCCAGTTTGTTTTTGGGCGCTTCGACGAAAAGGTATTGAGTTCGCGCTTCGTTGTCCTGACGCCCGCTGCACAAGCTGATCGCGCGGTCGTGATCTCGTCCGGCGATGCTCCCCGGCTGGTGACCCGGACGAAGCACACCATGGTGGCTCGTATCTGGGACCGGAACGAAGTGTCAGTAACGGCGGGAGGATTGGTGCTACCCGATAAGAGTCTGCCCATTGTGCGCGTGGTCGAGCAGGAGAATGGCTGGACAGTACCTAGCGATGCTGAGCACCATCGCCACATTGAAACCATCCATCCCGGGCCACGATTCGAAGAGTCGTGAGGGCACATTTACCTCTTGACGTCTTACGGAAGTGCTTTGTCGCCAAGCCCAAGACGAACCCAGCCTATTCCCGTAGACTGGTACAGAGGTTGTGCATGGCACTGACCCAGGAAGATGTTATCTCGGCGCTGAAAGAGTGTTATGACCCGGAGATCCCGGTGAATATTGTGGATCTCGGTCTGATTTATGAAGTCCGCGTGAAGCCCACGGCGGTTGCCAACCTGCAGGGCGAAGATGTGGAAGTCGAGATGACCCTGACGACCGCCGGCTGCCCTTCTCAGCAATCTATCAGCGATCAGGTCCAGCAGCGACTGCTGCAGATGCCAGGTGTGAGTAATGCCACGGTGAACATCGTGTGGTATCCGCAGTGGACGCCAGAGCGGCTTAGCCCCGAGGCGCGCAAGCAACTGGGAATTGAATGAAGTCCAAGGCGATGGCGGGCTTCCCCGCCGTTATTACGCGCGCATGTCGCGCCAAGCGCTGACACTGCGTCGCTCCGCCTCCTCGGCAAAGCCTTCTCCCATTTTCTGCAGCGTGGAAAAAATCTGCATACCCTTCTGCAGGTATTCAGGGGCGTTTTCCCACACCGCTTCGAATTTCTCGGGATACTCCGAGGCCAGGACCGCGAGTCCAGCCGCTGCTATAGCCATTCCCAGAGGACGGCGGCGGGTGATAACCAGCGCGGCGCCAACCCCGATAGAGCCAAATACGATTGCTTTTTTCCAACTCTGCATGATTCACCTCCGGCGATCCCGCGAATGCATCGCAATTCAGATTAGAGCTGCTTCTGCGCTCTGATGTTGCATGACATTTCCTTGTACAGACCGTTCATTGTAAGCGAGCAGCGGGAGCTTGGGAGGGCGGGTCCATCCCCGGTCCATGAATGGTCGAAAAATAGATAGTTGCTTAAGTGGCTGAAATCTGGCGCGCCCGGAGAGATTCGAACTCCCGACCTATTGCTCCGGAGGCAATCGCTCTATCCAGCTGAGCTACGGGCGCGCTGCTGAAAATTATACACGCGCTTCGCCGATGGCCGCGGCTGGCGTTCACGGCCCTTCGCTCTTCGCAGTCGGGGTGATGTTCACAAATTATCTACAACCAACTACGTACCGCGGGTGTAGAATCGCGCCAACCAGGGGATGCTGATCGTGGGGTAGAGCCTCGTGGCCCTCGCCTTGTGGTTTCCCCTTCCAGCCGGGTCTCTCCCGAGAGTTCGCCCAGCGAGGTCCGGCCCGACGCTCTTGAGATTGGCCATCGCCGCTCAATCTCAGGGAGGAGTTATGGGGCATCACCGTTGGATCGCTGCCGTTCTAGTTTCCTTTCTCATGGCATCGGCGCAGGCCCAGACCAGGGGCCGCGCGGGCAGCACCACGGGCCAGAGAACGGGCAGCGTCCAGGTGCACGTTGTTTTCGGCGATGACCGGAGGGCGAGCAGCAACCTGCAAGTCCAGCTCATGCAGGGTTCCAGCAGTTCGCCGGTCGCGACGACTTACACCAACGATACCGGCGAGGCCAGTTTCGTGAGTATTCCCATGGGGGATTACCACGTGGTAGTGAGCGGCGGCGACATCCAACCCGCGCAGAGCGAATTGTTCGAGATCGATCCCCGCAGATTGAGCCAGAGCGAATACATCACCGTACGCCGGATGGCCGACGCGCGTGTGAAGGTGGAAGGCCCCTCGTCTTCGACGGTGTCAGCGTCCGCCTTGAATGTTTCCCCGAAGGCGCGGAAGGAACTCGACAAGGCCAACGAAGCCATGCTCCACCAGGATTGGAAGGGAGCCCTGGAGCACTTGAACAAGGCCCTCGCCATCGATCCCCGCTACGCCGTGGCCTATAACAATCTCGGCGTCCTCTACAGCCGGATGAACGACGACGCGCATGAGCGCGAAGCGCTGGAGAAAGCCGTCAGCCTCGATGACCATCTGACACCCGCGTACGTAAACCTGGCTAAGCTGTGTCTGCGGGAGAAGAAATTCTCCGAGGCTGAAACCCTGCTGCAGAGAGCAGTAAGTACGAAACCCAACAATCCCGAAAGCCTGATGCTACTGGCGGACGCTCAGTTTTTGAACCACCATTACGATCTGGCAATCGCCAGCGCCCGGCAGGCCCATGCTTCGTCGAATGTACACCCTGCATTCGTGCACTACATTGCGGCCCGCGCCTACGACAGTGAAAACCGGCGTGAGGAGGCAGTTGCCGAACTACAGACCTTCCTGAAAGAGGAGCCGACCGGGCCGCGCGCCGATAATGTCCGCGCCAACCTGCAGCAGGCGCACGAGCGCCAGTCACAGTAGGCCAGCCTCAGGCCGCGGGAAACGTCACTCGGAGTGCTTCAACTTCATGCCGGCTTTGTTCGCTTCCAGAAATTGGCGAATCTCGTCGGCCTGATCGAGCAGCCGGACCCATTGCTCGTAATACAGCGTGACCGGAAAGCGCCCCAATCCGTACACGCTCATGCCACCCTTCTCGCTGACCTTGAACTCGAGGCCGCGCTTGCGCCCTTGCGACTGCTTTTCCAGTTGCTCGACCCTGGCTTTCAGTTCTTCATAGCTTGGTTCGGCCATATTGATTTCCCCCGGAATGTCTAAGCCTGAAACTGTCGCCCCGCATCGCCGGACGGACCGACGGCCGACGGGTCGCGAGCAGCTGTCAAATCTATCGTACCCGTTTTGCCACGGTTCTGAATGTGAGCTACTGCACACTGCGCTGTTCAGGCCGGGGGCTCGTCGTAATCAGGCAGACGAACCGCTGGAACTCTGCACCCGGCGGTTGCGTCTAATCATCTCAATGGGTGGGTTTCAATGAGGTTGCCTGACTCATTGCAAAGAACCGTCTGGGTCTGCCGGGCCATGGTCTGGCTGGCGAGCGGACTTGTGCCCCGCCGGCAACGCCGCGAATGGCGCACCAACAGAGCCGACCAATTGTGGCATTGGTGCCACTTCCTGGCCGAGTCGCGCCAGCTTACTCACTCCAAGAAACTCGAGCTGGCAAGACACGTTTGGGGCCTGTTCTTTGAGGCTTTCTGGCAACGCTACGACCGGGAAACTTTCCTCCGGCGAACCGACCGGCTGCGGCGCTCCCCTGCAACCTGCCTTGGGGCCATCGCTGTGCCACTCTTGGTGATCAGCTGGGCCACCGGATTTGTCCCGCTGGCACGCTCTCTGTTTTCATCGTCCATCGCGAATCCCGATCGCGTCTGCATCGTCAGCCTCGACGGCAAGTTTCGCCGGTTCCGCTCCGAGACCCTCCTGGACCTGGCTTCCGCGTGGAGAGAGAGCAAGCTCCTCAACGCGGTCGCACCATACTCCTGGGCGCCGAGCAAGCTAATGGTTGGCCAGCGGATGGTCCCGATACTGTCGGCCCGAGTTGCTCCCGACTTCTTCGACATCCTGGGTGTAAGACCGGCACTCGGGCGGGCGTTTGCCAACGGTGACGAGCAGCGTTGCCCCGACTGTGTGGTGCTCAGCAATGAACTCTGGACCCTCCGCTTTAAGAGCAGCCCCAGTGTGGCGGGGCGCCGAATCGCGATCGACGGCCGGGACAGGACCGTCATCGGAGTTCTGCCACGCAACTTTCGCCTGCTGTCTTCCGGCATAGGAGTGTGGACCCTGCTGGATTCAGATTCGCCGCCGTTCACCAACTTCGTCGAACGAATTGGCGCCGTCGCTTTGATGAAACCGGACGCGACCGTGACGCGGGTCGAATCCGACCTCACCGACCTTAGCGAAAATGCCGGCTACCTATTCCCTGCGTCTCTGCTGGTGGTGACCTCGGCGAGGTCGGACATGCACCGCACTCTGGCTTCCTACTTCCTCTTCCTGATGCTGGCCATCGCCAGTGCGGTTGCGATCGTCTATGCGCGTTCTCAGGGAGCCGGCCTGGCGGAGGGACGGTGATGGGTCTGGGTCAGCGCCTTCGCTGGTGGACTTTCTTTGTCACCAAGTCTGCGCTGGTGGTGTTTGGAAGCTGCCTGCTGGCTTGGGTGGGCATTCACTTGCTGGCGGACCATCTGATTGGATCGGTCTATCCGATGGCGGATGGCGTGGCCTTGTGGCTGTTCCTGATTCTTTCGATAGCTCCGTTGTCCTGGGCCATCCACGATCAGAAAATGCGCTGCCGCGTCTGCCTGCGGAGTCTGGGCATTCCCATCCGGACCGGCGCTCCGGGGAACGTCCTGTTCAACTGGTCCGGGACCGAGATGGTTTGTCCCGAGGGCCACGGCATTCTTTACCTGCCCGACTCCGAGGCCAAGTGGCTGGAGGGCGATCGCTGGAACAACCTGGATAACTCCTGGGCCGACCTGTTTCGTGACAGAGTAGTCCTGCGCTTGCCCGCTGCGTCGATGAATCTGCGGTTCCGAACTTTCAGCAGACTGACGACCGGGTCGGCAGCACCAAGGCCTGGTGGACTGCGTTGGAGAGATCCGCGACGCTGAATGGCTTTTGCAGAAAAGCACTACCCTGCAGCAGGATTTCGCGGCGTGCCGCACTGTCTTCCGTGTAGCCGGACATGAACAGCATTCGTACCTGGGGATGGCGCTGGGCGAGTTCCCCTGCCAGTTGATGGCCTCCCATTCCCGGCATCACCAGGTCGGTCAAGACAAGATCGATCTTGCCGGGAAGGCAATCACAGATATGCAAAGCGGCATCTCCATTCTCAGCTTCCATGACCCGGTAACCCAACTGCTGCAGACAGTCACGAACATTGCTGCGAATCATGGCCTCGTCTTCGACGATGAGCACGGTCCGCCCCCCGGGCTCCAGGAACGTCTCGCTGCGAGCAACTGGAATCTCCAGTTCCGCCGTGATCGCGGGAAAGTAGATCTTGAAGGTCGTGCCGTGCCCCGCCTCGCTGTAGACCCAGATATAGCCTCCGCTCTGTTTCACAATTCCGTACACGATCGAGAGCCCCAGGCCAGTACCCTTTCCCACGTCCTTGGTGGTGAAGAAGGGATCGAAAATACGAGGCAGAACTGACTTGTCGATACCGGTCCCAGTGTCACTGACCGCCAACATGACGTACCGTCCGGGTCGCACGGGCGGATGCTCCTGAGAGTAGGCATTGTCCAGTTCAGCGTTGGACGTTTCGAGGTGCAGGACGCCGCCCTCGGGCATGGCATCGCGCGCATTGACTGCAAGGTTGAGGATCACCTGCCCAACCTGATTGGGGTCCAACCGGGAATTGTCCAGCGTGTCACACAGTTTGGTCACCAGTCGAATGTCTTCCCCGATGATCCGGCGCAACATGTGCGAAGTCTCGCTTACCACGGAGTTGACGTTGATCACGCGGACTTGCATGATTTGCTGCCGTCCGAGGGCCAGCATCTGCCGGGTGAGGGCGGCGGCACGGTCGGCCGCGTTGGAGACTTGCAACAGCGGCTTGCTGAGGGGATTGTCGGGGGTGATCTGGGCCAGCATCAATTCTGTTGAGAGTTTGATAACCACCAGAATGTTGTTGAAATCGTGGGCCACGCCCCCTGCCAGCCTGCCTACGGCCTCCAGCTTCTGTACCTGCCGGACTTGCTGCTCCAGCACGCTCTGCTGGGTCATGTCTTCGACGTAGCCGGCGAACTGCTCGGTGTCGGTCTGGGCGTTGCGAGTGACAAAACCGGTGACCCGCACCGGTACGATGCTTCCATCCCGGCGGCGCAAGCTGATTTCGTAGCCTTGGACTCTTACGTTTCGCCGAAGAACTTCGATCAGCCGGCCGCGGTCCTTGGGATCCGAGTAGAGTTGGGTTGAAATTTTCAGGCCCAGGGCTTCGTCGATCGTGTATCCGCCCAGGATCTGCAGCATCGCCGGATTCAGGGATTCAAAGCGATCGCTAGTCGAGCGAGGTCCGGCATATGCCGAAGGGTGCACTGTCGACCAGGGACTGCAGTGAAGCCTGCGATTGCCTCAGTGCCTCCTCCATCAGGCTGCGTTCGGTAACGTCATTTGCCAGCACCAGTTCGCAGGCGTGGCCATCTCTTTCGAACCGAAACGCTCGAATGTCGGCAAGTAGTGAGCTGCCGTCTTTCCGCCGATGCTGCCAGACTCCCCCAGCCTTGAATCCGAGGGCTGTCTGCTTCATGGAATCGATCAACGTCGCCTTCTGCTCAGGAGGCCGGATGTCCAGCAGCGTCATTCCCAGGAACTCTTCCCGGGAAAAGCCATAGGACCGGACAGCAGCATCATTCACGGAAACAAAGCGCAGGGTCGCGCAGTCGTAGACCCACATGGGGTAGGGATTGGCGGAGAAGAGGAGCTGCTGTTGATTTTCGGCGTCGCGGGAACGTATCGATTCCGTGGCCAGTTCGCGACGGAGGCGCACCAACTCGCGGTCACAACTGTGCTTGCGCTGGAGCAGCCACAGGAATGCTACAGTTCCGACAGTAAGCGCGACGATGACGATAAGCGGCATCCGGCCAGATCCGCGCCCAAAAAAAACGGTATCTCCCACCGACTGCGTCGTGGGAGCATCCGTACCGCACCAGTTCCGGTTCCTCACTCAATTATCGCTGCGGTGCGCGCACGGAGTTCTTGAAACGCTTCTCGATTACTTATATGTCGCAGATGGCGTCGGGGCTGGCCCTATCGGTCGAATACTACTCAGGTGTGCAGGGCCCCAGGCAGCGCATGCATCTCAACGACGATCGCTCCCGCACGCGTCGCGCCGGAGTGACTTGTTTATCTAATATCAGCTAATCTCGGTTCCGGCCTGTGATGTCCGACACATCTCGGCGTGTCAAGCTGCAACTTTCGTTGCACACCTCGCGGGGCAGGTTCGCCCGCCGCACCAGGCTTTCGTCAACTGCGCAAAGATTGCACTCCGCCCTGCTACAATGCAGGCGAAAACCATCCGCACGCCCGAAGTAGCTGGCGAGTGCCAGAATGGGCGGAATGTGCTTAGTTCGATCGAACTTCTGGTCGTGCTTTTTTCGTATAAGTCTTTAGCAGTGAGCAGGATTGGGCCAGAAGTCACGCCCCTTGGGAGCGCTGATTGGACGATATCCAAGCCGTCAATGGCCTTATCCGTCGCTGTGTTGCCGGCGACGCCGTGGCATGGCAGGAAATCGTTCAGCAGTACCACCGCCGCATCTATAACATCTGCTATCGCTTTTCGGGCTCGCCCGATGACGCGGCGGATTTGACCCAGGAAGTATTTATCAAGATGTATCGCACCCTTGGTACCTTCGACACCACACGGGCCTCGTTCATGACGTGGGTTACTACCGTCACTCGCAATCTGCTGGTGGACCACTTTCGCAAGGGAAAATATGACCGGGTTACGGACTCCCTGGACGCGACCGCTGGTAACCAGGAAGAGGGCCTGACTTTGGCGGAAAAGCTGGAAGACGGTTCGGCCGGTCCGGAAGCCCGAGTGCGCAGCCAGGAGACCCAGAAACTGGTCCACGAGGGCCTGCGAAAGCTGTCGCCGGAGCTGCGGGAAGCGGTTATCCTGCGGGATCTGCAAGATATGGACTACAAGGACATTGCCATAGTCCTGAAGGTCCCCGAGGGGACTGTGAAAAGTCGCATAAATCGGGGTCGAACGGAACTTGCAAGGCTGTTACAACGTAATTACAAGCAGGTAAGTTGATGCCCAGCGAAAACCAATCCGGCATGCAATGCGTCGAGTGCGAAAGCCTTCTGGCTGAAGCTATCGATGGCACGTTGCACGGCTCTACCCTGGCAGCGTTTGAGGCGCACCAGCAGTCTTGTGCCGCCTGCCGCTCCATGGTCGAGGAGGCCACCGCGGGCATGCACTGGTTGAAGGGGTTGGAGGAGGTTGAGCCACCACGTCATCTGATGCACAACATCCTGACGCATACCATAGGTGCTCTTCCGTCCGAGCACGCGGTGGTCGCGCCGAGGGGAGATGGCTGGCTCGACAGACTAAAGGGCAAGCTGGCACCGGTCTTTGCTCCGGTTGCAACCCCGCGTTTTGCCATGTCGTTTGGCATGGCATTCTTCTCCATCACCATGCTGCTCAGCATCGCTGGATTGCACATCAGCGATCTGCGGCGGATTGACTTGAGTTCCAAGGGCATTTCCAAGGCCTACGCCTCGACCCAGGCGCGGGTGATTCGTTATTACGACAACATCCGCCTGGTGTATGAGATCGAGTCGCGCGTGCGTGACTTGCGCCGCGTGGCGACTCCCGAAAAACAGGAGGAGCCGGCGGCGGCCCCCAAGAGCCAGCCCAAGAGCGAGAACCGGCAGGACAAGGACCACACGAACCCGAACTACAGCCGTGAGACGGGCCAGCCCGAGCTGGCTACGTCCCCGGCACAGAATGAAGAGTTGATGAAGGAATTGAGCAACCAACGATTGAATCAGGCCCGGCTGAACAGGAGAACCGCATGAACTGCGCCAATCATGTCGATGTTCCCGCAGTCGCATACTGCCGTACGTGTGGGAAACCACTGTGCAGTAGCTGCGCGCGCGACGTCCGTGGCGTTACCTATTGCGAGGAGTGTCTGGCCTCGCATTTGAGCGGCACCATGCCGCCACCCGGAACTACTGCCGTGCCGCCGGGTGCTCCACCTGAAACCGGAACCGGAAGTCCCGGCCTGGCTGCGATCCTGGGGTTCATTCCCGGTGTCGGCGCCATGTACAACGGCGAATACGCCAAGGCCTTCGCCCACGTCCTGATCTTCGCCACTCTCATCTGGATGACCGCTCACGTGAACGGCATCTTCGGTTTGGGCATTGCGGCCTTCGTGATCTACATGCCTATCGAGGCGTATCAGACGGCACGTGCCCGCCAGATGGGTTTGCCTGCGCCGGATCCACTCGGCTTGAATCGTATCTTCTCGTCCGCAGGCCCGACGCCCCCGCCCAGAGCGGCAGTGGCTACCGATGCGGTGCCTGCTGCTGCAGGCGTCGTTGCTGAAACGGCGGCAGGAGGCGAACCGGTCGAAAGTAACGGGCGTTCTCCGATCCCGATTGGAGCTTTGATCCTGATCGGCCTGGGTGTGCTGTTTCTGCTGAACGAAATGGACGTGCTGAACTTCGACCGTCTATGGAGATTTTGGCCCATCGTCCTCATCGCCCTCGGCATTCGCGTGCTGATGCGGCGGCGCGGGATGGGCTGGTAAGGAGGACATCATGAGATACCGGTATAACCCTTATTGCTCTTGCAGCCGTTGCCGTGCTCATGGGTTCATGGGACCTGCCGTCCTGATCACCATCGGGACGCTCTTCCTCCTCGACCAGTTGGGGCACTCGCGCTGGATGGATTTCGGCAGTACCTGGCCGGCCCTCTTAATCGTCATCGGATTGATCATGTTCTTGCAACACAACGCTTCGGCCGACGGCCACGTGCCTCGTGACTACCCGCGGGCGATGCCGCCCGGAGCGGGGGGACAAGCGATGCCTTCCGGCGCCCCGGGCTATCCGGTGCAACCGCCGGTCGTAACGCCGCCGCCGGTTCCCTCGGCAGGCTCCATCACGGCGGGAACGAATTGGGACAATCCTAATGATCCGGGGGTGCGCAATGGCTAGCTCGAATGTTTACCCGCCACCGCCGCCTCCACCTCCTCCGCCGCCAAGCCAGTATCCGGCGCCGCCGCAGTACCGCTACCGGCGCTCGATCGCGGGACCGCTGGTGTTGATCGTCATCGGACTGATCTTCCTGCTGCGGAATTTCGGGATCCGCTTTCCGATCTGGCACTTCTTCGGACGCTGGTGGCCGTTACTGCTGATTCTGTGGGGCGTTATCGCTCTGATTGAGCACACCACCTCGCAGCGCATGGGCTACCGCACGCGTCATCTGGGCGCTGGTGGAATTCTGCTGCTGATCCTGCTGGTGGCGTTGGGTGTCTCCGCCCATTATTCGTCCGACATTGACTGGGGTGGAGTTCGCAACCAGATCCAGATGGACGACGATCTCGGCGGCATCTTCGGCACGGCGTTCACCTTCGATGACACGCTGGAGCAGGCGTTTCCTGCGCACGGGGCATTGCGGGTGGTTTGCGATCACGGCACCTTAAACATCGCGCCGTCTGACGACAACACGCTGCGGGTGGTGGTCCATAAGAAGGTCTATGCGCAGAACCAGAACGATGCCAACAAGTACAACGACGGCACCAAACCGCAGATCACGGTGACCGGAAATGCCGTGGTGCTGAACGCTAATACCAACGGCGCCGGCGAACACGGAGTGCAGGCCGATATGGACATCTTCGTGCCACGCGACGCGACGCTCGACATCGCCAGCAAGCGCGGCGATGTGACCGTCAACGACCGCAAGGCCGATGTAAAAATCGCGCTGCAGCATGGCGACGTCGCCACCAGCGATATCGCCGGCACGGTCAACATCGATCTGCAAAAGGGGTCGGTGCGCGCGTCGAAGGTTGCCGGAGATCTCGATATTGAGGGCAACATTGACAACGTGACCGTCGAAGAGGTGGCCGGCGCGGTCCATCTCAGCGGCGACTTCTTCGACGATATTCGCCTCAGCAAGATCGCCAAGACCGTTACCTTCAAATCATCACGGTCCGACATGCAGGTGGCTTCGGTGCCGGGCGATCTGGAAATCGCCGGGGACGAGGTGCGGGGCACCGACATCAACGGTCCCAGCCGTCTCATCACCCGCTCGAAAGACATTCATATGGAGAACGTCTCGGGTGATCTGGAGCTTGAAACCACCAATGGCGATATCGAGGTGCATGCGGCCGACAAACTGCCGCTGGGACGCATCAGCATCTCCAGCAAACGCGGTGACATTGCACTGGTACTGCCCTCCAAGGCGGGATTCCAGGTGCAGGCCAGCACCAGCAAGGGCGACATCAGCTCCGACTTCGAGGCTGTGAAGGTCGATGAATCCAACGGCTCAGCGAAGGCCTCAGGTGCGGTCGGCAATGGTGTGAGCAAGATGCAAATCAACACCGATACCGGAGACATTAGGATCACGAAGAGCTAGAAGGCCTCTGTTAGTATCCGGTATCGCTAGGGCTTGTTGGCGGGTGCAGGCGCCGGCAAGCCTTTGCTCGATCCGTTCTTGCTCTTTGTGAAAGCTTGAATCAACCCTTCCAGGAACGAGAAAAATACGTCGACGGCGTAGCCCACTACAAAAGCGATGGCCAGCGGCGGAATGGACGCCGCCTGATTGATCGTAAAGTTGTTAAACAGTCCAACTACTCCACCCACGATGGCGGCGATCAGGAAACGAGCGGAATCAGAGTGAGACGGAACGAATGTCCGGCTGGTCATTTCCTGCGAGAACGATCGCAAGAGATAGGCGCACGTGCCTAACAGGGCGTACAGAACAGGAAGAACACAGGTACTGATCGCGCCATAGAAAACTGACACATCGTCGACAGCGTCTTGCCCGAACGCCCGTGCGTCCTGGAATACCAGGATCCGTCCGTTGACAACCGGAGCGAGCGCGGTAGGCAATGGGACCGGCAGCTGGAACGTTTTCTTGTACCCATCGGTCCTCAGAGTGTCAGTAAAGGGGTCCCGCACCGTGCCGAATATGAACCAATTCAATTGTCGGCTGCGCGCATAGATGGCGCGGATCTGGGAGGCGAAGGTCTGAAGCTCCGTAACTGCATCGGTAGGGCTTAGACCGGCAGGGAATGGAGATCCCGGTCCTGCTGCACCTCCCGGCTGGGTAGCATCGGGCGTAGCCTGGCTGGCAAAAGCTCCGAACTGCGAAGTCAACTTTACTGCCAGATCGTTGGCAGTAGCAATGTCCGTGCTAATCGATTTCGAGATAGCGGCAGTAACAAAGCTGGCGACCGAAAATGGAACAACAAGCACCGCCAAACAGATTGCGACGACCCAGTAGGTGCGAACGGTAGGTCGCGTATTGAAGGTGCGTAAGCTCTCGGCAGTGACGGGCTTAAGTTGTGTCGCCAGTTGGGTAAGCGCTACAAGCAAGTTGGCTATCGTCGTCTCATTCCACGTCCTGCCGACCGCGGCCCGAGCTTCCAGAACGCTGTTGCGAGTCTTGTCACCAACATCGATGCCGATTTCGGCGGCATACTTGAGCAGCCGCTCGGCATCCTCAAGGGCCTCGATAAAGTAGCCGGGTGGCTGAGGATAAGTCAGGGAAGAGTTGCCCGTCGTTGGCCCACTTTGTTTGCCGGACGAAACGGGAGCTGCCGATCCAAGGAGAGTCTTGGTCTCCCCCGGTCCGTCCGCCGCCGGTTGTACCTGGTCTTGAGTAACGGGACCCAGCTCTGACATATGGTGGCCTCCCCGAGCAGTGTCGCTCAACCAAGCAAACTAGCAGGTTGGTGAAAAACTCGCTTTGGACCGCATTTGAAGGGGCGTACCTTTAGGTACGCCGTCGTAAGTCTTTTATATTTGTCATCCCGAACCGACTTTAGTCGGTGAGGGATCTGCGGTTTTGCCTTTTTCAGCAACCTGCTAGAGCATGGAGTCTAACATCTTAGAATGCTTCCGTGAGGATGAGGCCAGCTAGTCGCCCGCCAGTTTCTTCAGGAGCTGCTCAACCTCCGACACCACCTCGTCAATGCTCTTGTGCGTGGTATCAACGTGGATAGCGTCGGGCGCGGCCACCAAAGGCGACACCGCACGGGTACGGTCGCGCTGATCGCGCGCGGCAATCTCGGCCAGGACCCGCTGCGCTTCTTCGGCAGAGCCCGGTCCGTTCTGCAGCACCCGCCGCTCCGCCCGCACCGTAGGATCGGCGTCCAGGAAAATCTTCGCTTCCGCGTTGGGGAACACGGCCGTGCCGATGTCGCGGCCTTCCATCACGACTCCCCCGCCCTTGCCCAACTCGCGCTGGCGCGCCACCATCAACTGACGCACCGGCGGATGCACGGAAACCCGTGAGGCAGCCGCAGTCACATCGGCTTCGCGTATTCGTTGCGAAACGTCGCGGCCATCGAGTAGGACCTGGTTCCCTTCTCCGCGCGGTTCCAGTTGGATTGCGGTGCTTTGGGCCAACTGCCGGAGGGCTTCGCCATCGTCCAACGTGACCCCCTGCTCCATCGCCTTCAACGCCAGAGCGCGATACATGGCGCCGCTCTCCAGGTTCACGTAGCCCAGCTTCCTGGCCAGGCGGGCCGCGATTGTGCTCTTGCCTGACCCTGCGGGACCGTCGATGGCGATGACCAGCTTGCGGGCTGCGCTCATTCCTTACCGGTGTCCTTTCCGGGAGGGACCGGTTTCGACGGTGATGCCGCCTTCCTGGGCCGCCGCTGAACCAGGGGCTTGCCCGGTCGCGGCGGGTGCGGCTCGAAGCGCGGCTGAAGTTTCACCTTGCGCTCGGGGGGATGCGGGGCTGGCACTTCCAACGAAGAGACTTGCAGCAGGACGCGCCCCGCAACATGCACAAAACTCAATTCGCGGGCCGCTTGCAGCGCGTTGACTGCCTCGCGAACCCGCGCGCGGCCGATGAGGCTGGAGAAGAAGTGTTCCACCTCTTCCTGCTGGGCTGCCAACACGCAATCGAGATACTTGGAAACCAGCGCCGTCAACGACTCGGCCACCGAAACGTGCATGCCTTCCTTGACCGCTTCGGGGGACCAGCGGAAGAGGACGTCCCAGAACACGCCTTTCTCCTGAGTGTAATCAACCCGGGTAATACGCAGCTTCGCCCATAGTTCGTCGAGGGCGCGGTCCAGTGCCGCGGACGAGATGTCGCCTCCGAGCACCTCGCGCAGCCGGTATTCGGAGATCGGACCTTCCTTCTGGATAATGTGAAACGCATCGACCGCGAGGGGAGAATATTCCGAACGCGCGCCGGCTTTCGGGGCCTGCCGCGGGTTGCGATCTCCAACCAATCCGTAGAAGTAGGGAAAGACCGATGCCGAGACGATGAAGTTGTTGTCGGGAAAGACGTTCGCCTCGTAGGCTGCTTTCTCGCGCAGCAGACGGACCATCAGGTCTTTGGCCTGGCGAGCGCTGGAATCGGCATAAGCCATCTGCCGGGCAGGCAGATGCTCATCGCTGCCGGCGTAGGCGCCCACAAAGGTCGGCGCCAGTACGGCGGGCCGCTGCGGGTACAGCAGACAAAAACCGACGGAGTCGATAAATTCACGCGCCTCTTCCAGCGTGCGGATGGGCCGCCCGTTCAAGCGCCACTTCTCCCGGCGCAGCTCCTGGAGTTGCTGTTCGTGCATAGAAAAAGCTGTCAGCTATCAGCCGTCAGCTATCAGCCAAACAGTTCCTGAACTGCGACGCCCGACCTGATTAGGCAATTTGGGACGCCAGAAAATTATCGATTCTTTCGGAGCTGACGGCTGAAAGCTGATAGCTGACGGCTTCTTTCAGATTCGTTTGAAGGCCCGCTGAATGTCCTTAACAGAATACCGCAGAACGACTGGCCGCCCGTGCGGACAGCTCATGGGGCAATCGGTTTTCGCCAACTCGCTCAGCAGCCACTCCATCTTGTTTTGCTCGAGTGGCATGTTGACCTTGATGGCGGCGTGGCAGGCGATGCTGGCGGCAATGCTGGTCCGGATCTTGTCCAGGTTCAGCACTTGTTGCTCCTGCTCGAACTGCTCCAGGATTTCGTGCAGCAGGTGCTCAACGTCTCCCGCCGTGACGCCGGCTGCCGTGGTCTTGACGGCGATGGTCCGCGTGCCGAAGGGTTCCACCTCGAAGCCGTTGCGGTTCAGTTCGTCGGAGGTCTCCGCAAACACCGACATCTGACCGGGGGTCAGCTCGATGATGAGCGGCATCAGAAGTTGCTGCTTCTCGGGAGACTCGGCCAAGCGCTGCTTGCAGATCTTTTCGAAGAGGATGCGCTCGTGCGCAACGTGCTGGTCAATGATCCACAGGCCCTGCGGGTTGATCGCCAGAATGAACGAGTCGCGAATCTGGCCAACCGGGCGAAGCGTGCTCAACGAATCCAGCCCCACAGCAACGTCGTCGTCCGCAACCACGGCGGAGCAGCCGTTTTCGCCGTGCGCCGCGGTCGCCACGGCTGACAACGGACCTCCAAAGGTCTGCGGGCCAAAGCGCGCCACCGGGACAGCCGCATTTCCCTCTACAGCAAAGCCGCTGCCTTCGAACTGCAGCCGCGCGCTGAAGGGCGGGGCCTCCGGTGGACGCAAGGCAAAGGCAGCATCGGCGGCGGTCACCTGCAGTTCGTCAGTCGTAAAGTCGCGGCCGCCCGGGCTGAGAGAAGGCGAAGCCGTTGGCTGGGCGTGAATCTCGGTGATAAAGGCGGGCACCGGCCGGGTCTTCATCAGGACAGCACGAACCGAGTCGCGAATGAAGTCGTGCAACACCGACGATTGCCGGAAGCGCACCTCGGTCTTCGAGGGATGCACGTTGACATCAACCTCGCCGAACGGCATCTCCAGGAACAGCAGCACGACCGGAAAAACGGTTGGCGGAATGATGTTGCGGTAGGCCTCGGTGAGGGCGTGCTGCACCACGCGGTCGCGAATGAGGCGGCCATTGACGAAGATGAAGATCGAGTTGCGATTGAGCTTCTGAATCTCCGGCCGCGAAACGAAGCCGTGCAATTTGACGTCCCCCGCAACCGGAGCTTCGTAGTCTTCTTCGCGCCGCCACGGTGGAGGCTGGGGCAGACCTGCATGCGATAGCGGCAGCAGGGCGCTCAGCGGGATCAATTGATCGAGGGTCTCCTTGCCAAAGACCTGGTAGATGCGCTGCGAGTGGTCGGTGACGGGAGGCGCGATCAGCATGGCGTTGGTCGCGGAGTGCAGCTCCCAGTGCATCTCGGGATGGGCCAGCGCATAGTGCGTCACCAGCGATGCAATGTGCGACAGCTCGGTGGATTCGGCCTTCAGAAATTTCCGGCGTGCGGGAATGTTGAAAAACAGATCGCGGACCGTGATGCATGTGCCCAGAGGCAGACCCGCCTCTTCGACGGTCAGCAGCTTTCCGCCGGCAATCTCGACGACGGTTCCGGCAGCGTCTTCGGGGGCGTGGGTCTCCAAACGCAGGCGGCTGACCGAAGCCATCGACGGCAGCGCCTCGCCGCGAAATCCCAGGGTGGCGATGTTCAGCAGGTCGTCGGCATTGCGGATCTTGGAGGTGGCATGGCGTTCGAATGCCAGCATGGCATCGTCGCGCACCATGCCGCAGCCGTCGTCGGTCACCTGGATCAGCTTCTTGCCGCCAGCTTCGACGTTGACCCGGATGCGGCGCGCACCGGCATCCAGCGCGTTCTCCAGAAGCTCCTTGACCACCGAGGCAGGACGCTCCACCACTTCGCCCGCGGCGATCTTGTTGGCTACGTTTTCGGAGAGAACGTGGATGCGGCCCATGGGTTCAAGAGTAATTCAGCACAGAGGCGGAGAGACAGGGAGAAAGTGTCTTTAGTTTTGGGTTTCAAGCGAAGTCGCTCAAACCCTGCTTATTGCCGGGGCTCGTAGTATCCCTTGCGGGCGCGAACTTTGTACTTCTTGTTGTCGGCCATGATTTCGATTTTGCGATACTTGCCGTTGGCGGCGAAATCGGCCGGCTTGTAAGAAACGGCGTACTGGCTGCGCAACTCGTCCTGAATCTGCGAGAAGGCGTCGGCGACGTCCTGAATCTTGAAGGGGAAGAAGGCCTTGCCGCCGGTTTCCTCGGCAAAATGCTCGAGAATCTTGTCGCCGCGCAGCTTCAATGCCGCTGGTATTGGTTGAAATAGCGTAGATGATGACCTCGGCGCGTTGCGCCATCTCGACGGCTTCGTCACGCGAGACGCGGCTCTGATTGTCTTCGCCATCGCTCAGCAGAATGATGGCCCGGCGCGTCGCCACCTGGGTGCTCTTGTCGGCCTGCATCAGCTTGTCGCGACAGGCAAAGTAGATGGCATCGTACATGGCCGTGCCGCCGCCCGGCCGCAGCATGCGCACCCCGTGCGAGAGCGCCTCGGCATCGTCGGTGAAGTCCTGCGTCACCTCCGGGCGTGGTGTCGAAGCCGATGACGAATGCCTTGTCGAACTTCGGCCGGATGATCTGGTTCAGGAACTCGATGGCGGCTTCCTGCTCGAACTTGAAGCGGTCGCGCACCGAATTGCTGGCGTCGATGAGCAGGCCGACGCGCAGCGGCAGGTTGGTCTCGCGGCTGAACGAGCGGATCGCTCTCCGCCGGCTTGCCGTCGTCGAAAACTCTGGAAATCGTTCTGCGTCAGGTCTTTTACGAAATGGCCGCGCTTGTCCGTGACCGTAAAGACGACGTTGACCTCGTCCACGCGCTTGCGGATGACGGTGAGCGGTGTCGTCGGGATTGTCGCTCTTTCCGGCGGAGCTGTCAGCGAGCCGTGCCGGCGCCAGCAGACTATGCCGGGCTTGCGCAGAGCCGGCAGGCGGAGTCGCTGGCGATGTGGAAGCCGTCGTCGGCGGCTGCTGCGGTGTACCGAGTGCTGGACGCAGGAGGCGTCGCCGGAGTACTCGCTTGCCCGGTCGCGGGCGGCGGAGCGGATTGCTGGGGAGGGAACTTCGTCGCCGACGGCGCGGTAGGAAGCTGCTGCTGTGGAGAGTCTGGGCGGCCAGCCCCCACGGCAGTGCCGCCAGCAAAACCAGAATCAACCAGGTTTTCATTCGAAATTTCATTATAGCTGCTATCGCGATTGCCACCCGAGCTGGGAGAACGCTGAAAGTGCATTGCGCGATTTGCTGACGCGCGGCGTGCTCTTCAGCCTCGTATCTGTTCGAGAAATTGCGTCAATTCCGCAGGCAACGGCGCGCTGAAGGAGAGTGGTTGGCCGCTGCGAGGATGGGTGAACTCGATGGCTGCCGCATGCAGAAAATTGCGATCCAGACGCGAGCACGCTGGGCACGTCTGCGCGGCGTATCAGGCCGCCGCTTGCGCCTCGTAAGGCTGCCGTTTCGGTGGAAGCAGCTTCGGCCGCGGCCGTGGCCGGCGCAGCTCTTTCGGCGCGCCATAGAGCGAGTCGCCCACCACCGGATGGCCGAGCGACGACATGTGCACGCGAATCTGGTGGGTGCGCCCGGTCTCGATGCGAACATCCACCAGCGCAAACTTGCCAAATGGCGAAGCTATGCGCTCGCGCAACTTCGTAGTGCGTGACGGCCGTGCGGCCTCCGCTGCCGCGGGTGGTCATGCGGATGCGCCGCACCGCGTCGCGGCTGATCGCGGTGTTGATGGTGCCGCGGTCTTTCGCCGGCCAGCCATGCACCAGCGCCACGTAGCGCTTCTTCACCTGCCGTCCCGAAAATTGCTCGCCCAGCTTGCGGTGGGCGACATCGTTCTTGGCGACGATGATCAGCCCGCTGGTCTCCTTGTCGAGACGATGCACGATTCCGGGCGCAGCTCGCCGCCCACCTCCGACAGCTTAGCCGAAGCGATGCAGCAGCGCGTTGACCAGCGTGCCGCGATTGCGCTCGTCTTCGGTGGCGCCCGCACCGGCGTGCACCATCATGCCGGCCGGCTTGTTGATCACCGCCAGGTCGTCGTCTTCATAAACGATGTCGAGCGGGATGTCCTCCGCGATGGCGCGCAACGGCGGAGGCTGCGGGTCGCCGAGAATGGTGATCTCTTCGCCGCCGTGGAGCCGAGCGACGGCTTGGCAGACGCTGCCGTTGACCAGGGCCTTCTCCTCGGCCAGCAGACTGCTGCACGCGAGCGCGGCTGATATCGGGAATGTGTGCCGTAAGGAACTGATCGAGGCGCTGACCGGCGGCGTCGGGAGGGACGGAGATGCGTGATGGGGAAAGCAGGTTTCGGGTTTCAAGTTTTCAGTTGCCTGAGGATACAACAGGCAAGGTTTGTCATTCTGAGCGAAGGAGCGTCGCTCGCGAATTCAAGATTGTCATCCTGAGCGAAGCGAGCTTCGACTGCGGCGAGCGAAGCCGAAGACCCCTATTCCTGCTCGAAGCTCGACCGCGGAGAATACCGGGTCCTTCGACTGCGCACTCGTCCGCCCTGGCGGACCTGCTCCGCTCAGAATGACGCTCTAGAAGTCGCGATCGCGAAGAGCGATACTGCTACTGGCCACCGCGACTGACGACTGCCTTCGCCTACGCCGCTTTCAGCGCTTCCGGTTGCCGCAGACGGCGCAGCGCGGCGCAGCCACAGCAGGCCGCCGAAGATCACCAGGCACAGCGCGATTGCCTGCGTTCCAGACATGAATCCCATGAACTCGCCACGACCGGGATCGCCGCGGAAGAACTCGATGAAATAGCGGCCACGCCGTAGATGATCATGTAGGTGCCGATGATCTCGCCTTCGAACTTCTTGCGGCGGAGCAGCCACACCAGGAACACGCAGTTGCAAAGCTCGACCACCATCTCGTAAAGCTGCGTGGGATGCAGCGGCACGTTGAGCGGCGTTCCGACGACTCCTTGGCCAGCGGATTGTGAAAGGTCACGGCCCACGGCACGTGGGTCTCGCGGCCCTAGCAGCATCCGGCGGCGAAGCAGCCAACGCGTCCGAAGGCGTGGCCCAGCGCCAGACCGGGGGCGAACACATCGCACGTGCGCAGCACGGGCAGGTTGTTGCGACGCATGTACCAGATGCACATGATCAGCGCCAGCACGAATCCGCCGGACCACACCCCACCCGCCTGCAACGTCGACAGGCTGAAGATATCTCCCGGTGTGCTCGCGGTAGTATCCCAAATCCACCAGGATCATCAGCAGCTTGGCGCCGACGATGCCGGAGAGGATCGCAATAATGCCGAGGTTCCAAAGTTTGTCGGGATCGAGACCTTGCTCGCGACCGAGCTTGACGATGAGCATGAGGCCGAAGATCAGGCCCAAGGCGGCCATCAGCCCGTAAGTGGGCAGGCCGAAGTTGCCAATGTGAAATAGACGGGGAAGCACGGTTCTATTTTAGATGCAGAGAGGCCGCGTGCGCATCAGGAGAGCCGTCAGCTATCAGCTATCAGCCCTCAGCCGTCAGCCGTCAGCCGTCAGCCAAAATCCCGTCTGCAGATCGAGAATATTAGGAAATAGCGCAGCGAACCCACGCCGGCGGTTGAGATCGATGACAGTTCTTGTTGAGCTTTAGGCGAAGGCGGAGAGCTGACGGCTGACGGCTGAGAGCTGACAGCTAAGAAAAAAGCCGACCCACGGGGCCGTGAACGGTGGGCCGTCAATGAACCCGTCCTATACGGTGGGAACCCGCCGCAGCTCTTTAGGCATTTCCGCATGGCGGAACGTCGCACACCGAGCCGAATACGAGTCGAGTCCCCTGTTCATTGAGCATTGGTTCAAAAAACGGTTGCCACCAACACCAACTTTGCAGGCCGGCTTTCTGAGTCAGATGCTATGAAAAACGGGCATAGATGACAAGAGCGAGGGGACAAATAGTTGGAGACTTAAGTGCGGGGGGATCCCAATCAATGTGGCACAGAAGTGGAGCTCAGACCATTTGGTTTCGCGGCCGGCAGACCGCCTTGCCCCGATTCACTCACAACTACTCGGGGAAGCACTCTATTGTCTACCCGGCGCGCCGGGGTTCGGCCAGCACTTCATCCAGCGCGCCCGCCAGTTGCGTTATTCTCAGTCAGACACTTCCAATGGCAGACCAAAACGCAACTGCGTCGGCGGTGCTTGGGATGTACTTCGCCTGTTGGTCCATCCGGTACTCGGCGGGACTGAACTACAAGCTTAGTCGACGCGCACGACTTACTCGTTGGTTGTTGGTTGTAGGTGGCTTCGGGCTGACATATCTTCCGGGATCGAATATGGCAATCGCGCGCGTTACGTCTGGGTTTGTTGGACTCGTTATTTTCTGCTGGCCGAATTTCGCGTACCGACTCGACAAGCTACTGTTCCGTGATTGGCCGCAGACACGTGCGATCGTTGAATCCAGCCAGTCCGATTCCGGGGGAGTCTGGAGAATGCAATATTCGTTTTATTGCAACGGAGAACGCCGAGGGGGCAGGGACCGGGTTCGCACCAGTTCAGCGAACTGGGGTGAAAGCGAGTTTCCAGTGGGAAGCAGCGTTGCAATTCAATATGACCCACTAAATCCCGGGGAGTCGAGAGTCGTACCTTCGACCGACAAGAGGACCAAAGGAACGGAGGCAAACGCATAGCCCTGAGTTTTAACCTGCCCGACGCGGCTCTGCCAGAACTTCGTCCAGTGCGCCCGCCAGTTGCTCGGCCCGCTCGTTGTAGTCGCTCGCGACCGAGTCGTACTTCCGCTTCAGCATGTGGAACTCGTCGGCGATGTTCAGTGCCGCCAGAACGGCCACGCGCAACGAATCGACGGTTGCGGCCTGCTTCGAGATCAGGCGCATCTTGCTGTCCACATACTCGGCCAGGTCGCCAATGTATTCCGGGTCGGAGCCCCGGAGATGATAGGTCTGGTCGTAAATCTCAACACGGACGCTGCCCGCGCCGTTCCCGTTGCCATTTGCCTGACTCAAGCGCGCCTCCCTCTCTGGTGTGGTGCTCGTATGCGCGAAAACCGTGCCGTCCCCACGGAGTCTGTGTGAGTACCCGTGTCGTCCCCGGGGGACTCGGATCTACTTCCCACCTCACCCAGCACTCCGCCTTCGGCTACGTGCTGGGCTATCATAATTCCGCCCTGCGGGCTCGATTTTCGCTCGACCCGTTACACACGCGCACCAAAACTCTTGTTGTCACACGGACTCTCACGCGCTGGGCTAATATTGTTCCGCCCTTCGGGCTGGTTCTGCGCGCTCCCTCCCCTTGAGACAAGGTCGCTACACAATCCCCACCGCATGCACCAACCGAGCCACGAACCGGTATCACTAACCCCTAGCCCCTGATCCCTGCCACTGCCCCCGATTATCCTGCCGATTCTTGCGAGTTCAAAGCCTCAATTTGGTCCAGCATCTTTTCTACCCGGGTACGTACCTCTTCGCGCTCTCGGCGCAGACCGACCAGCTCCTGGCGCATGGCCTCCACTTCCTCCTCGCGTTCGTTCAACTGCCCACGCAGGCGGGAGGCATCGCGCTCGGCAGCAGCCTTGGCTTCACGGGCCGATTTCAGCAGCTCGATGGTGCGCAGAATTTTTTCTTCCAGGGACTTGAAATCAGCGGTGGACGGAGCGGCCGTTTCGACTGCGTGCGCGGGCATAGTGAAGAATAGACCTCAAGAAAAGTTTTGTCTGGTGAGCGCAGTATAACGCAGAAATTTGTGGGTAAAACTGTGCATCACTCGATTCGGTTGCCATTTGTCGCCGACGAACCTGAATGTGCAACGTCAGCGGTGCAGCCTGAGGCTGAAGTTCGGTGGTTTGGTGCTAACGTGCTTCCTCGGCGCGGCGTCGAATCGGTAACAGGAACTAAACTGATCTGCAGGGTTTGATTTGCTGGAAGGTAACTTGATGTCGCGTTGCCGTCGAAAATCCTACCTGTCCGGAATTGTGATTCTTGCCCTGCTGTTGCCGCTGGCCAGAGTCGCAGATGGTCAGGAGGAGCAGCCAACCTTCCGCACCCAGTCGAATGTGGTGCTGGTACCCGCTCTGGTTCGCGACAAGGCTGGCGAGGCGGTTTACGGGCTACAGGCCAAAGACTTCATCATTGAGGACGACGGTGTGGCCCAGACCGTTCACCTGGATGAAGCGGCCGAGTCCGACCCAGTGTCGCTGGTGATTGCCATCCAATGCGGACGACGGGCCGACTACGAACTTCCCAGAATGCAGGGTCTGGCTTCCATGTTGCGGCCGGTGATGGAGCAACCGGAGACCAAGGTGGCAATCGTCGCCTTCGATAGCGGGGTGCACGCACTTGAGAATTTCACCAGCAACCAGGAGGCTGCCGAGGGAGCTCTGAAGAGTTTGCAGCCGGGCGATGATGGGGCTGCAATCCTCGATGCGGTGAACTATTCGGTACGGCTGCTCGACGGAGTGCCCAAGAACCGCAAGCGTGTGCTGCTGCTGATCAGCGAAACTCGCGACCACGGCAGCCACTCGGTCACCATCGACGACGTCATAAAAGCCATCGGCAACAGCAATACCGTGGTCTATACGCTGGCTTTTTCGCCGTCAAAGTCGAACATCCTCGATACCCTGCGCGGCAACAACAACCCCGACTTCCATCCCGAACAATCCGAGGTCCACGAGGGTCCGGACCTGCTGGCGCCTTTGCTACTGGCGGCGCAGGCCATGCGCAAGAACTCCGCCAAGGCGATTGCCTCTCTCAGCGGCGGGGAGTACGCACTGTTCGACTCCGGCAAGGGTTTTGACGCGCGTATGACGAATTTCTCCAACCACTTGCATAGCCGGTATTTGCTGAGCTTTCAGACGACGCAACCGCATCCTGGAATGCACCGGCTGAGCGTGCGTCTCAAGGAGACCGGGGAGACTACGGTTCTGGCCCGCAGCAGCTATTGGGCTACGCAGTCGCAACCGTAAAAGGCCGCTCTTCGCTAAACGCTTTTCGCCTTCCCCTCCGTCTCCAGTGCGAGGTTCATTTACTCGGCGCGCAATGTGCCGCCGAGCTTCTCCAGAGTTCGAATGATCTGGGCGGACCATTGCGCCACTTCGTCGTCGCGGAGCGTGTGGTCCATCGACTGGAAGTCGGCGTGAAGAAGAACCGAGTACCTGCCGGGGCCAACCTTCTCGCCGCGGAAGATTTCCGCTGGGAGGAATTTCTGCAGCTCGCCAATTCCGAGTGATGCGACGGTGGAGTGAATTTGCTCGAAGCTGATCCCGTCGTCGAACACAAAGGAGAAATCGCGCTCCACTGCCGGAAACTTCGAGATCCGCTGATAACGAGGCTCGCGCAGGCCATGCCTGTACAGCCGATCGAGCATCACCTCGGCGACGTAGACCTCCTGACGGAACTTGCGCGCCGCGGCCTGGTCAGGATGCAACTGCCCGAAGTAAGCAACCGTCTCGCCATCCATCACCGCGCGCGCCGAGCGGCCGGAATGGAAGCACGGCGGCGTCTGATCGTGAAAATGAAGCTCCCGGTGCTCGAACGCAGCCAGCAGCTCTTCGACATCGCCCTTCATGTGGAAAAACGTGTACGGTTGCGCTGGCGCATGAACGCTCTTGGCCACGGCGTCGCCGGTAGCGGCAAAGCCTAGATGGCGGCGCTCCTCGCGACCGTCGCCCTGCTTTTTGAAGACCTCACCCGCCTCGAACAGCCGCACGTCGGCGTTTCCACGATTGAGGTTGTACCCAACCGTATTCAGCAGGCCCGGGACCAGCGACGTCCGCAGGTATCCCGCTTCCGCGCTCAGCGGATTGGCAATAGCCAGCGGCTCGGCAGGAACTAGATTCGAAGCGGGTGCCCCACTCAAGCCGGTGTTGCTTGAGTGGGAGCTCGCAAAGGTTTTCGCTTCCTGCTCCGAGACGAAGGTGATCGAGATGCTCTCGTCGTAACCGAGGGCGAGCATGGTCTCGCGGACCCTGGCATTCTTCGGCTCGTCGGGCAGCGTCACTACCGCACCGACGAAAGCCGGCAGCGTGTTGGGAAACTGGTTGTAGCCGTGGATGCGTGCCAGCTCTTCCAGCAGGTCCACTTCGCGCTCCACGTCGAGACGCCACGTAGGAATCTGCACGCTGAAATCGCCCCCTGGTTCACGGGTAACGGCGAAACCGAGACGGCCCAGGATGCGCTGGATCTCATCTTCTTCGAGATCGATACCGAGAATACGAATCACCTCCGAGCGGCGCAACCGGGTGGGTGCGCGCTCTGCTCTGCGGGCGACAGCGTCGATCTGCTCGCCCTGTAACACTCCCCCGGCGCTGGCGAGAATCAATTCTGCGACGCGATCGCAGGCCAGCGGTGTGATGCTCCAGTCGGCGCCACGTTCGAAACGATGCGAGGCGTCCGTGTGCATGCCGTGGCGCTTGGCCATGCTGCGGATGGTTGCAGGATCAAACCAGGCAGACTCGATCAGCACGTTCTTCGTCCGCTCGGTGATCATGGTGTCGAAGCCGCCCATGACGCCCGCGAGCGCAACGGGCTTCTTCCCATCAGCAATCACGAGGTCGTCGGCGGTGAGCTTGCGGTCCACGCCGTCGAGGGTCTTCAGCACTTCGCCTTCACGCGCGCGCCGGACGATGATCGTGCCACCTTCGAGCAGGTCGAGATCGAAGGCGTGCGTGGGATGGCCCAGCTCGTTGAGCGCATAGTTGGTTGCATCGGCGACGTTGTTGATGGAACGCGAGTCCAGCAACTCCAGGCGGTCGACCACGGGTTGGGGCGATTCGCCGATCGTCACCCCACGAACGATGCGGGCGGTGTATCGGGCGCAGCCCCGGGCGTCGTCGATCACGATCGGAAATGTGCCAGCGCTCGTGCCAGCGAGCGCCGTTGACTCGTCTGCACCCTTCGTTGTCATCCTGAGCGGAGGCGGCGCCGTCTTTGCGCGCCGGAGTCGAAGGATCTGCGGTTCCCGGGTGCCCCATCCTTTCGCCTGCATTTGGCGAAAGGGTGGGAGACGACAGCTTAGGCTCAACCTTCTTGAGCTCCACGTCGTAAATGGCCGACGCCTCGCGCGCCACGCCGTAATGGTTCATGGCGTCCACCCGATTCGTGGTGAGGTCCATCTCGTAGATGGTCGCGCCATTCTCTTCCTGGACGGACTCCACCGCAATGCCGGCCGAGGTCAGGTCCTCGGCGAGTTGGTGGTCATCAGGCGCGATGTTGACGAACTCACGCAACCATGCGGGAAGAATTCTCATAAGGTATCTGGTAGAGCTGGCCTTCAGGCCAGCGTCCACTCCCATGTCAGCACTGCTTTGAAGGGGCGCACCTTCAGGTGCGCCGGTACCGACTACTTACAGTCCTGAGCCGGCTTCAGCCGGCGACAGTTTTGTGCCGCCCCTGAAGGGGCTCTGCTTCCTAAATCACTCCTACCCAGCGCTGAAGAATCTGAGTGAGAACCAGTGTCGTCCCCGGGGGACTCGGATCTACTTCCCACTTCACCCAGCACTCCGCCTTCCCACCCCAATTCGCGCAAAGGCGGCGCGAATCGGGGACCCCGTTTCGGCTACGTGCTGGGCTATCATTATTCCGCCCTTCGGGCTCGATTTTCGCTCGATCCGTTCCACACGCGAACCAAAAAACTCTTGTTCTCACACAGACTCTGAAGCGCTGGGCTAAGTTCTGTCGCGCCTACGGCGCTGGTTTTATCGCCGCTCTCACTCCGCCACTGGACCGGGCCTTCTTGCGCTTCGAGCTAACTCATCGACGCCCATCGCATCTACAAGCAGGGTGGCGAACCAAAAACTAATCACGCGAACTGCTCCAGAAACCGCACGTCACCCTCGTAAAACAACTGAATCTCTTCCACCTCGTACTTCAAAATCGCAATGCGCTCCACGCCCATACCGAAGGCGAAGCCGCTAATCTTCGACGAGTCATAACCGTTCTGCTTCACGAAATCGAAGACGTTGGGGTCGACCATGCCGCAGCCCAGCAACTCGATCCAGCCACTGAATTTGCACTTGCGGCAGCCCTTGCCGCCGCAGAAGATGCAGCTCACCTGCATGTCAGCGCTGGGCTCGGTGAAGGGAAAGAACGACGGATAGAAGCGCGTCTTCACCGACGAGCCGAACAGCGCCTTCATGGCGTGGTCGAGCGTGCCCTTCAGATCGCAGAAGGTGATGTTCGTATCCACCGCCAGTCCCTCGACCTGGTGGAAGACCGGCGAGTGCGTGGCGTCGAGCGGATCGTTGCGGTGCACCTTGCCGGGAATGACGATGCGCACGGGCGGCGGCTGCGTCTCCATGGTGCGAATCTGCACCGGCGAAGTATGGGTGCGCAGCAGCAGACGATCGCGCGCCGGCTTGCTCTCCTGACCAGCGATGAACAGCGTGTCCTGCGTGTCGCGCGCGGGATGATTCGGCGGAAAGTTCAGCGACTCGAAGTTGTAGTAGTCGGTCTCGACCTCGGGGCCCTCGCCGACCGAGTAGCCCATCGCCTTGAAGACGGCGACGATCTCGTCCATCACGCGCAGCACCGGATGCTTGACGCCGATGGGGCGCTGGATGCCGGGCAGAGTGATGTCGAGGTGGTCGGAGGCAAGGCTATCTTCAGAAAGAGAATCTTGGACGGTCCGAATGTCCTGGACCCGGCTCTGCCCATTCATTACAAAGTGTTCTATTTCCGGACGCAATGCGTTTATTGCGCTGTCCGACAGTTCGCTTTCAGATCGGCCGGAGAGGACTTCAGCCAGACATCGTTGAGCTGAGTGAGAATTCCATTCTTGCGAGCGAGCCATCGATCGCGGAATGCCTTCCATTCAGATTGCAGAGGAAATCGAAGCCTCTCTCGTAGAAAGCGCCTGGCGAAGTTCCGTCACCGCGCGATCCAGCGCTTCGGGCGAGTAGTCCTCGAGTTTGGGAACGGTGTACATTTCGCTTGAAGGGGCGCGCCTTCAGGCGCGCCGATAAGTCTTCTCGTGAATCAAGAGCCGGCTTTCAGCCGGCGACAGAGCCTTGTGCCGCCCCTGAAGGGGCTCGCGATTTTTTGATTACGGTCTACCCAGCATTCCGCGCCAAATGAAGGCGCTCCATGCTGGGCTATCTTCTTCCGTCTCGCTTCGCGAGACTCGTACGTTCGCAGTCACGGCCCTGATGCTTTCCATGCAACATCATGCTTACCATGGTTCGCCGCTCGCATCGGCACGGGCGCTGGACTGGTTACTATCACTACGGAAACCGATCCCTTTCCGTATATTCCGTGCCTCTGTCGTGACCCAAAACGCAACGGGCGGCCTCGCGGGCCGCCCATTCGTAACTGCAAATTCCTGGGATGGGCGGACTATGCCGTAGCGGCTTGCGCCTGCTTGCACAGCGCCGCAAATCCGGCGGCATCGTTGACGGCCAGATCGGCGAGGATCTTGCGATCCAGTTCGATACCGGCTTTCTTGAGGCCGTTGATGAACTGGCTGTAGCTGGTGCCGTTCAACTTGGCCGCGGCGCCGATGCGCACAATCCAGATGGACCGGTACTGGCGCTTCTTCTGCTTACGGCCGCTGTAGGCGAACTTCAGGCCTCGTTCGACCGACTCTTTTGCCGAACGGTAGAGTTTGGATTTTGTTAAGTAATAGCCACTTGCGCGCTCCAGTATCTTTTTGCGGCGCGCGCGGCGCTTGGTACCACGTTTTACGCGAGGCATGCTGCTCCTTTTTGCGAATCAATAAGCGGCTGGAGGCAAGAAGTTGACCACGCTCGTAACCGAGGGGCCGAAAAAGCCTCTTCACACGCTGTTGCCCGTCAACTCCCACCCTAGCTTGGCTAGAATGGGGCACCGATTGGGTGATATGCCGGGTACCGCACCATGCGGTTTAGTAGGGGATCATGCGGGCAATGCGCTTCTGGTCCGCCTTGTCCACCAGGGTATCGGTATCGAGCTGGCGCTTGCGCTTGGTTGCTTTCGAAGTCAGGATGTGGCGCTTCATCGAATGGCCACGTTTGATCTTGCCGGTTCCTGTCTTCTTGAAGCGCTTCGCCGCTCCACTATGAGTCTTCAGCTTTGGCATAACGTCCTTCTATTACAACATACAATGCGCTAATCCGGCCAGTGTGCCGCCCCTGAAGGGGCTCCGAGGTTCTTGTTCTGCCCACCCAGGGCTCATGCCCTGGGCTAATGTTGTTCCGCCCTGCGGGCTTCGATCTGCGCAACAGCTCCCCCGACCCACTCAGAACAGGTTCACACTCCTGAGCTATTGTTGTTTCGGTCGTTGCGTTGGGCTGGATTGCTGGAGATTTCCGGAGCATCCCTTCCACAAATAGCAGACCAATGGGAGGCCCCCCACTCGGGGTGTGCAAATACTGGTTATCGAGTCCCGAGTTGTAGCGAACACCTACTGCGGTTGCTGTTGCTGCGGTGGCGCTGCCTGCGGAGCCGCAGCCTTGTCCGGCTTAGGCGCGTGCGGCTTGGCCTCCGCTTTCGGCGGTTTCGCGGGTGCTTGTGTCTTCGGCGGCGCCAGGATCAAGTGCAGCGTGTTGCCTTCCTGCCGCGGACGAAACTCCACAATCGCCTTGTCGCCCAAGTCCTGGATTAAACGATCCAGAATTCCACGTCCCAGGCCCTGGCGCGTCATCTCACGTCCGCGGAAGAAGATGGTGGCCTTGACCTTGTCGCCTTCGGCAAGAAAGCGCAGCACGTGGTTCTTCTTGGTGTCGTAGTCGTGATCGTCCACGTTGATGCGGAACTTCACTTCCTTGACCACGATCTGGTGCTGGTGTTTCTTGGCCTCGCGCTCACGCTTTTCCTGCTGATACAGGTATTTCCCGTAGTCCATGATGCGGCAGACAGGAGGTTGGGCGGTGGGCGAGACTTCGACCAGATCCAGGGTTTTCTCGCGGGCAATCTTGAGCGCGTCGAAGGGGGTCATGATGCCAAGCTGGTTGCCCTCGTCGTCGATCACGCGAACTTCACGGACACGAATGCGTTCATTCGTGCGGATAAAACGTTTATCGATACAGTCCTCCGCAACAACTGCAGTATGTCGAAAGTATAGCATGGGCGCGGCTTACAGCTTTGGGATGAGTTGCCGCGCAGGTCGTGCAATGAAATGCCGCGCGTCCTTCTTCTGCGGCGGTAATTCGCATCTAACCCCAGCAGAGTCCTAAACGTTCCGACATTGATACAACGAATGCATCGAAGGAGAGCATGTGGCAGCAAGCACCGCATCCAAGGTTACGACTGACCATGAAGAAATCCGCCGCTGGGCAGCGGAGCGCGACGGCAAGCCGGCCGCCGCGACCTCCCCGAAACGCCGCAACGACGATGGCGCGGCCATTCGTATTTGCTTCCCGGACGATCGCGGTGCCAAGCTCGACGAAATCAGTTGGAAGGATTGGTTCAAGAAGTTCGAAGCTGGCCGTTTGGCCCTGCTCTACCAGGAACACATCGCCGGTGGAGACAAGAGCAACTTCAACAGGTTGGTTTAGGCGCGAATCCGTGGATGAGGTCGAGGCTGCGGTCGGTGGAAAAGGTAGAAGCGCTTCACCCAGGCGCGTGCGGCGTGCTGGCGAGGCTGGCACTCGCCGAGATCGAAAATCTAATCGTGAGACTTCTCGCTAGATTCATGATCAAGCATGGAGGGAAAATGCAACTGTCAAGCACTCGCGG
Source organism: uncultured Acidobacteriaceae bacterium (assembly GCA_963840905.1). GTDB lineage: Bacteria > Acidobacteriota > Terriglobia > Terriglobales > Acidobacteriaceae > Bog-257. The sequence continues at coordinate 28,239 of CAWJAO010000012.1, read as the reverse complement.
TAACACTATCTATCTGCGCAGCGACGAGGATCCACCGATTCCCATGCCGCCAGGGCAAGAGCCGCCGCCAATCGAGGAACCGCCCGACAAGCCGGTGGTTGGGCCCGATGGCCCCGTACGCGAGCCCGGTCCCCGCGAACCGAGGAGGCTATAGTTCGCTACTTCGCTGCCTTTCCTGCTGTGATGGCTCCCATATTATAATGGAGTTCCATCAACCAGGAATGAGCCCTCCTAACGTCCGATCAGCAGTTGCGGGTACCGATTCCACCGAAATCTCCGTTCACGATGCCTCGCAACGACGCCGTTGGATTTGGATTGTCCTGCTCTGGGCCGTCGTTTACGTCCCCGGTCTGTTTTCGCCGCCGTTGCTGGACGACGCCGATTCAATCCACGCTGAAGCTGCGCGCGAGCTAGTAGTCCGGCACAACTGGACCACGCTCTACATTGACGGTGTCCGTTACCTGGAGAAGGCCCCGCTGCTGTATTGGGGAATGGCAGCAAGTTACACGGTCTTTGGGACCAAGGACTGGGCAGCCCGGTTGCCACTCGCACTGAGTGTGCTGGCCCTGCTGTTGATTACATACTCCCTCGGCAAACGAACCATGGGAGAACGCGCCGGCTTCTGGGCAGCAATGGTTCTGGCGGTTTCGATCGGCCCTTACATCTTCACCCGCTTTATCATTCCCGACCTGCTCGTGGGATTATGGCTCACACTCGGTCTGGATTTCTTCCTGCGAACCCTGGACGAAGAGCCTCCCTCAGTTTTTTCGTGCTGGGGATTGGCCGCGAGCGTAGCCCTCAATGTGCTCACCAAGGGATTGATCGGCCTGGTATTTCCGGCGGCAATCATCGGACTGTATCTGATACTGACAGGAAATCTGAAACACCTGCTGCGAATGCGACTGCTCTCCAGCTTCGCGGTTCTGCTGGTGATCGCGGCGCCGTGGCATATCGCGGCTGCACTGGAAAATCCCGCGGCGGGACAATCGCGTGGCTTCCTGTGGTTCTACTTCATTAATGAACAGTTACTCCGTTATCTGAATAAGCGCATTCCTCCCGATTACGACACCGTTCCGCTGCTGGTTTTCTGGGGGCTAATGCTGGTGTGGCTGTTTCCGTGGTCGGCATTCGTCTTCCAGTCTTTGGCTGAGGTCCCGCGCCGCTGGAAAGAGTGGCGCGGCAGAATGGACCGCCGGCAACGGGCGCTGCTGCTTTATGCCGTTTGGGCAGGGGTGATCCTGGTATTTTTCAGTTTTTCCACCCGCCAGGAGTATTACGCGATACCAGCCCTGCCTGGACTCGCTTTGCTGATCGGCGGCTGGCTGCAACGGGAGGACGAATCGCCGGCAACCTCGAGACTTCGCCGCCATGGCCGCGCCAGCTCCGTCGTGCTGATGATTGTCTCGGTTGTCGTCTTCGTGGCCGCGATGTTCCTGCTGGTGCAGAGCAAGACCGTGCCGGCCGATAGCGACCTGGCCGACCTGCTCAAGAAGAACCCGAGCGAATACGCCCTGGCGCTGGGCCACATTTTCGATCTGACTCCGCGGGCCTTGGGACTCTTCCGCGCGCCGCTGGCAATATTCTCGCTTGCACTACTGGTGGGCACGCTGCTGAATCTGCTCTACCGGCGGCGGAACCTTGCCCAAGCCGCCAACTACGCGCTGGCCATCATGATGGTGTTCGTGCTGTTTGCCGTGCACCAGGGACTGGTCATGTTCTCCCCCATCCTGTCCTCAAAGAACCTAGCCGATGCCATCGAGCAGGAGTACCAGCCCGGAGACCTGCTGGTCATCAATGGGACCTACGAAGACGCATCCACGTTAAATTTCTATCTCCGCCAGCCCATTCACATCGTGAACTCGCGCGACGAAGGCAACATGTATTACGGAGCGCTATTTCCGGATGCGCCAGCAATTTTTGAGGATGACGCGTCGTTGCAGGCCCTCTGGAAAGGCCCACAGCGCGTCTTTCTGTGGGTGGAGGAGGACAATTTACCCCCCTTCCTCAAGCAAAGCGGCAGCTACCGGCTCGCACGCAGTGGCGGAAAGATGATCCTGATGAACCGGATGTTGCCGCAGAAACAGTAGCCTTAGTGCGCAAATTGAGAGATACTGACAAGCAATCGTTGCATTAAATGCTCTTGCAGGAACTACCAGCCTCGAGTCCGAGCCGTGGCAGCAGTTTTCGTTCCTGTAGGGCCGCTCGGGAACGGAGCCTTAGCGGCCCGAGAAGGCGCACTTGATAGCCCCTGTACAGCCAATCTTGTTTGCGATGGCGGGTTTCACTCCAGCCTGGTACCTGTTGCGGCAATTGCTGTGGTCCGTCGCCTTGATGGGCTCGGTGACTTCAACCGTCTTTCTGGGCATGGTCTTGCTGGCCGCGGCGCGTTATAGGAAGGCTTGCCGAATCCCTGGGCGAAAGGTCGGCGTTCAGCCCCCGATGCATCTGCCGCCGGTGACCATCCTGAAGCCGCTTCACGGCATGGAACCGCAGCTCGAAGAGAACCTCGAAAGCTTCTTCCGGCAGGATTATCAGGAATTTACGGTCGTCTTCGGCGCCCGCAGCTGCGAAGACCCGGCGCTAAGCGTGGTTGACAAGCTGCAGGCCGAATACCCGCACGTTCATACGCGCATCGTGGTCTCCGGGGAGCCGGCGTGGCCGAACGCCAAAGTCTATTCGCTGAGCAAGATGATCGCCTCCTCCGCCGATGATTTCTTCGTCATCAGCGATAGCGATGTGCTGGTTCGTCCCGACTTCCTGCGCAATGTGATACCGCCGCTGCTGGACCCGGAGGTAGGCCTCGTGACCTGCCTCTATGAAGGGATACCGGCCGGCGGGCTCTGGTCGCAGCTTGACGCGTTAGGGATGTCGGTCGAGTTCCCATCCGGCGTGCTGGTAGCAAAGATGGTGGATGGGATGAAGTTCGCGTTGGGCGCAGTGATGGCAGTGCGGCGGGACGCGATCGAGGCTGTCGGCGGCATTCGCGAGACTGCGTATTATTATTCCGACGATTTCGTGCTCGGCAAACGCGTCGCGGAAGCGGGATACGAGGTTGTCTTGTCCCACTACAAGGTGGGACATGTCCTCGCCAGCCGCTCGCTGCGCCGGACCCTCGGCGACGAGTTGCGCTGGATGAAGAGCACGCGCTTCTCCCGCCCCCTGGGACACGTGGGCACCGGACTCACCTACGCGGTCCCGTTCGGCCTGCTGGCACTGCTGTTGGCTCTGGTACATGACCGTCATGTGCTGCTCGGGGCCTCGTTGTTCCTGACGGCGTGGCTGAACCGCATGTTGCTGGCGCTGGTGGTGGGATGGGGCATCATGCGCAACCGCCGTTCCCTCTGGCTGTGCTGGTTATACCCTCTGCGCGATCTGATGGGATTCGGCGTGTGGGCTGCCAGCTTTGCCGGTAAGACGTTTTTCTGGCGTGGGGAGACGTATCAGTTTGGCAATCAGGGCAGGATTACGCCCGAGCAGCGCCCTATCAGCTTGCTTCCGCAGAGCTTACCGCAAGGGCACGACTGAAGAAAATCGCGGCTGCCGGCCAATTCCCAAATTGGCACTTAGATGTCGAACGTTATATATACCTTTGGGCCACATTGGTCGAATCGTGTAATGGCCTTTCCTGCGCAATACAAGCCCGTGGTGAGACGATCTCCTCGGCGGACGACCGGTATGGCATCCAGAGGTTCTGAATCGCCCCAGGGGCCAACAAACACCGAATCCAGCGATTTCCCGATTTGGAACGCCGGAACCGCTATATCCGCTCAAGCTTCCCGTCGCGCAGCCGAAAGCGGAGGCCGCGCCACTCTACTTCATCGCCGAAATAACTGGCCAGCCAGATGGCCAGCGCTACCAGGTCGCGCAGCGGCAGAAGCCACAGGCTCCCCAAAACCTGCGGATCCGAGAGCACCCCCCGTCCAACCACGACGGCAGCGGCTACTCGCAGAGCGACCGTAACCACAAGCACCGGCCACGTCCACCACGCGCCGGGCGCCGCCAGCACTGCGAGCGCAGCCCAGATCAAGCCAAAGGTCACGATCAAGCCGAAGTACTGCCCGGGCCGGCGGTCTCTGACGTTTCGGGCCCAACGCAATTGATGCTCCCAGAAATCGCGAAAATTGTAATCGGGCAGGGCCGTCTCCACGACGATATCGGCCAGCTGGACCTGATGGCCTGCGGCAGCGGTCCGTGCCCCGAGCTCGTAATCGTCGCCGAGGTAATCGGCCAGCGGCTCCAAACCGCCGATTTCATGGAGTACGGTCTTGGTTGTGGCGATGGTCGCCCCCAGCCCAAAGCGAATGCCGCCTTCCATGGCGCGGGCCACCAGCACGCCGCCGGTGAAGTCGGTGCTGAGCCCCAGCGCCTCGAGCTTCGAACCCAGCGTGCTGCCAGCCAGTCCGCGATAGAGCGTCGTGACCATCCCAACCCCCGGCTGCGCCAACGGCGCAAGCACTCGCAGCAGGTAATCGCGCGGGACCAGAATGTCGCTGTCGTTGATGATGATGTGCTCGTAGCGGGCTTGCTTCAGCATCTGGGCAAGATTGCTGACCTTGCCGTTGACGCCGAGCACCTGCGGACAATGCACAACGCGCAACTTAGTTTGCGGAAATTCCTCGCGTAGCTTCTCGACCAAGCGCCAGCGCCGGATCGTTCAGGATCGCTCACGCCGAACAACACTTCGTATTCCGGGTAGTCGAGCACACAATGGCTGCGAAAAGCGCTGTACATCTGGGGATCAAGCCCTTTGAGAGAGCGCAGGATGCTCACCGGAGGAGTGAAGCGGGTCACCGGAAGGCGCGAACGCTCCCGCTGGAAGCGCCGGGCCGCGATGATGCTCATCGCGAAGTAAGCCGCCCCGGCAAGGGCCAGCAGTGCGCAGAGCACGGCAACAGCATTGAGCGCAGAGTGCATGGGAGAGCGCTGTCAGATTAGCAGAATGAAGAGTTTCCTCGAGTGCTGACAACAGCATTGGGCTCCTTGCTGATGGCGAACAAAGTGCGGCTGCTGACAAAACCCCGCTATCTGTCGGCTCTGAAGGGGCACGCCCTTGCGGGCGGCAAAAGAAGATCGAGGCAGCTTTGAAGGGGCGCGCCTTTAGGCGCGCCGTACAGCCGTCGGAAGCAGGCGGCTTTAGCCGCTGAGGGAACTCGCTTGCACACCAGCAAAATTCGACTTCCCTCAGGGGCTAGAAGCCCGGCGTCAACATCGGCAATCGGCGCGGCTGAAGCCGCGCCCCTTCAAGGCGGAAGAAATCAAAAGAGTCAGATAGCCTCCAGGCACAAATTTTGCACGCGGATAGAAAGGTATCGCCTACAATACGGCGACATGCCCGACAACTCACCTGCTGAAGGACCTTCGTCTCCTCTGCGCGAGATCGTCCGCAACCGGCGCGTCCTCTGGTGGACAGGCGGCGCCGTTTTACTGATAGCTCTGGTGGTGGTGGCTTGGCTGGCGCGTAAACGGATTCATGTGTCGCTGCCGAAATGGACCACAAGCCCTCCGGAATCGCTCTTACCTCTGGGCTTAGTGGTCGGGCGGTCTTCTCGCACTGGCCATTCTCTGGAAAGTCCCGCAATGGCAAGTCGGACGCGTGAAGCGCCTTACTCCCAAGGAACGATTCGACCGCGTAAACGAGGCCCGAAAAACCCTGGCGACGATCCTCGGCGGGGTCGCGTTCCTCGTAGGCGGCTTCTTCACCTTGCAGAACCTAAAGGTGGCGCAGCAGAGTCTGGAGGTCTCGCGAGAAGGTCAGATCACCGACAGGTTTTCTAAAGCTATCGAGCAGCTTGGATCGGACAAGGTTCAGATCCGCCTAGGCGGAATCTACGCGCTGGAGAGCATTGCCAACGAGTCCAAAGAACTCCATTGGCCGATCATGGAGGTTCTTTGTGCCTACGTTCGAGAGAATGCTCACGCTCCAGAGGAAGGTGAGCATTCTCTCGGCGAAAAGCAAAAATCGAAGAAACCTGCCCCGAAAAATCGAGCATGGCCTGAGGAGACTGCACGCATCGCCGCTGATATTCAGGCTATCCTCACCGTCCTTGGCAGACGCAGGTACGAACGTGCAGATCAACATCTTGACCTCAGCCGGACCGATCTCCGCGGGGCGGACCTCATCCGGGCGGACCTCGCGAGGCGGAGCTCTACGGGTCGGACCTCCCCGGGGCGCACCTCGCGGGTGCGTACCTCAACGGAGCGGACTGCCGCGAAGCGAACCTGGGGGCACGCCTCCGCAAGGCGCACCTGGTCAAGGCGAACTTCAGCGGGGCGGACTTCCGCGAAGCGGACCTCGGGGGCGCGCCTCTGCGGGTCGAACCTCAGCGGGGCGATCCTCTGCAGGGCGGACCTCAGCGGAGCCGAGCTCGACGGGGCGTACCTCGAGGGGGTCGACCTCAGCGGGGCATTCCTCGGCGGAGCGGTCCTCAGCGGGCCGTACCTCAGCAGGGCGACCTCGGCAGGGTGGACCTTGTCCTGGCCGACCTCCGCGGGTCGCACCTCGTCGGGGCGGATCTCAGCAGGGCGATCTCACCGGGGCGAACTTGAGCCAGGCGGACCTTATCGGGGCGGACCTTAAGGGGACGGACCTCAGGGCGATTCGCAATCTCACTCAAGAACAAATCAATGCAGCCAAGGGAGATAGACCACACAGTTACCCGCCGACCTGCACAGGCCGGAAAGCTGGAAGAAGTAGCACGGTACCAAGCCACAGAATGACAGCCGACGTCAGGCGCGACTCCCTTAGCCATCCCCCAGGCGCGGTATGATGTACAAGGTCGCTGAAATCCCTCTCAAGAGACACCTCAATGATCAACGGTAAACGGGTCGCCGTCGTAATGCCGGCCTACAACGCGGAGAGCACGCTGGAAGCCACGGTGCGGGAGATCCCCGACCTGGTCGACATCCGCATCCTGGTGGACGACTACAGCAAAGACAAAACCGTCGCAGTGGCCAGGAAGCTTGGCCTCACGGTGTTCGAGCACGACCGCAACCTTGGCTATGGCCGCAACCAGCAGACCTGCTACCGCGAAGCGCTGGCCGCCGGCGCCGATGTCGTGGTCATGGTCCACCCGGATTATCAGTACACGCCTCTGCTCACGACCGCCATGGCCAGCATGGTGGCCTACGACGTGTACGACGTGGTGCTGGGATCGCGAATCATCGGCGGCCAGGCGTTGCACGGCGGCATGCCGCTGTACAAGTACATCTCCAACCGCTTTCTTACCGCCTTCGAGAACCTGTTTCTGCGCGTAAAGCTCTCCGAGTATCACACCGGCTACCGTGCCTTCAGCCGCAAAGTCTTGACCGAGCTGCCGCTGCTGGAAAATTCTCCCGACTTCGTCTTCGACAACCAGATGCTGGCGCAATGCGTGCACTTCGGATTTCGCATCGGCGAAGTCTCCTGCCCGACCAAGTACTTCGAAGAGGCGTCCTCCATCAACTTTCGCCGTAGCGTGACCTACGGCCTGGGCGTGATGGGCACGACTCTGCAGTTCGCGTTCCACAAGTGGGGCCTGATCCGGCTTCCCCGGTTCAGTGCTGCAGGGAAGAAAGCTGGAGATTGGACGCGACTCCGACGGCCTGCTTGAGCATCCGGCCGGAATTAGCGAGCGCAACTCCGGGCTGTCGAGCGAGGATCGACTAGATTTCCGACCTACCAGCGGATGTCGGAACTCGCTTGAACGGGCACGGTTTGGCGTTTGTCCCGCATCTGGGCGTGTCCGCCCCTCCTTTCCGAGGATTAAACTGTTTCCACTGAAACAAGTTGGCGGGGTTTTACGTACTTAGAGACGTGCCGGCGTCGGCGGCGGACGTAACGATACCCAAACCCAGCGGTTCGGTGCATGGATTCTTCCATCTCTAAGCGCACGCTTCGTCACGGCAGCTTCTTCCGCGAGCCGACGCTGATCGCGCTGCAAACCATGCGCGCGCACAAGCTGCGTTCGTTTCTCATGTTGCTGGGCATTATCCTGTCGGTCTCCACGCTCATCCTGGTGGTCGCTCTCATCAGCGGGATGAACGGCTATTTCGCCAGCCGCGTCGCCAACCTGGGATCGAACGTCTTTCTGATCCATAAGTTTCCCATCATCAGCGATTCCAAGGAACTGCTGAAGGCGACCCGCCGTAACCGCGACATCACCTGGGAGGACTACGAGGCGCTGCGCGACAATCTCAAGCTGGCACAGGCGGTGGGCGTGGAAGTGCGGCGCAACGGCAAAGGTCCGCGCCGAGCGGCAAAACCTGGAGGACGTCGATATCCGGGGAGTGACCGCCAACATTGGCGACATGGACGTGGAAGAGGTCGCGACTGGACGCTACATTACCGACAGCGACAATCAGCATCGCGACATGGTTTGCATGATCGGCGCCGACGTGGCCGACAAGCTCTTTGCCAATACCGATCCTCATCGGCAAAACCATCGCCGTCGATGGGGAAGAGTTCCAGGTGGTCGGTGTCGCCAAAAAAATCGGCAATACCTTCGGACAATCGCAGGACAACTTCGTCTATATACCCATCGAGACCTGGCTGAAGATGTACGGTCGCAACAATACGTTGAGCGTCAACGTTCAGGCTCGCGGGGCGGAGTGGATGGCACGCACCAAGGAAGAGGCCCGGGTGTTGATGCGGGCCCGCCGCCATCTGGCCCCCAACGATGAAGACAATTTTGGCATCCTGGCCAGCGACAGTTTGATGGGCCTATGGCAGAGCCTCACGGGCACGCTGGCTTCCGGCATGGTGGGGCTGGTCTCGATTTTCCTGGTGATCGGCGGAGTCGTGATCATGAACGTGATGCTGGCGTCGGTCACCGAACGGACCCGCGAGATCGGCATACGCAAGTCGCTGGGAGCGAAGAAGCGCGACATTTTGCTGCAGTTCCTGGTTGAATCCACCGTGATGGCGGTGGTGGGCGGCGCCATCGGCGTGCTGATCGCCTGGATGCTGTCGGTCATCGTGCGCAGTACAACCCCAGTGCCGATGGCGGTGCCCATCTCGGCCGTGGTTGCTGGCGATCGTGATCTCGTCGGCGGTGGGAATATTCTTTGGCGTCTATCCCGCGCGCAAAGCGGCGCGACTGGACCCGATCGAGGCGTTGCGGTATGAAAACTAGGGGCTAGGAGGTCAGGGATTAGGGGCTAGAGATCAGAGCCGCAGTGAAGGCACTGACGACCTGTCTGACCCACTAGTCCCTAGCCCCTGACCACTGCTTTTTATGCTGCACTTTGGTGAAAACTCGCGGATGGCGCTGGAGACGGTGCGCGAGCACAAGACCCGCTCCTTCCTGACCGTGCTGGGCGTGGTGATCGGCGTCGCGGCCATGATCTTTGTCGCCTCCATCCTGGTCGGCGTCAGCCGCGACGTGTCGGGCTACCTCGACGATTACGGCACCAACACGCTCTTCATCTTTCGCTTCGACATGGGCATTTCTTTCGGACGCATGACGGCGGAACAGCGCGCCCGCAAGCCGCTGACTCTGGAAGACGCCAAGGCCATCCAGGAAGAGTGCCCGCACGTCAAGTACGTGACCGCGGAAGTTTTTCCCCGCTTCAATCCCGACCAACGGGGAGGGCCGGGGGCTTTACAAGTCGCGCGCTACGGCTCGAAGGAAATCTCCAACCTCGATTACAGCGGCGCCACCACTTCCTACCCTGATGTGTACAACGCGCACGTGTCGCAAGGCCGCTTCTTTACCGAGTTTGAAGACTCCCACAGCATGGACGTCGCGGTCATCGGCGACGAAATCGACAAGAACTTTTTCCCCGCTCACGACGGCCTCGGCAAAACCATTTTGGTGGACGGCATTGCCTATCAGGTGATCGGCGTGCTGGAGAAGCGCAAGGGGCAGCTCTTCAAGGATGAGACCGCCGATCGCGTGGTCAAAGTTCCTTACAACGCCTATCGCAAGCATTACCCTGCAGCCGACGAGCACTTCCTGGGAGCGGAGGCCTATGCCGGCTACAAGGATGAAGCGGAAGACGAGGTCCGCGGCCTGCTGCGCCGGCGTCGCAACGTACCCTTCGATAAGCCCGACAATTTCGGCCTGAGCAGCGCCGAAGCCATCGCCGACAACTTCCGCCAGATCATGAGCACGGTAGCGCTGATGACCATTGTGGTCAGCTCGATTGGCTTGCTGGTGGGCGGCGTCGGCGTGATGAACATCATGCTGATGTCGGTAACCGAACGCACCCACGAGATCGGCATCCGTAAAGCCATTGGCGCGCGGCGGGGCGACGTGATTCGTCAGTTCCTGACCGAAGCCGTGGTGCTGACCGGACTGGGCGGGCTGGTGGGAGTCTTGCTTGGCATTGCTGCCTCTGCCGCGCTGCCGCTGATCTTTCCTTCCATGCCGACCTCGGTTCCCATCTGGGCCGTTGTCGCCGCAGTATTGATGGCGATGAGCGTGGGCCTGTTCTTCGGAATCTATCCCGCGGTGAAAGCCTCGCGGCTCGATCCAGTCGAGGCGTTGCGGTACGAGTAGCGCCGCTGGGTCACTCGAAAAGCTTGACCACGGGCTTTCAGGGATTCTGCGAATTTCGCCGACTAGCTATCTCATCGGAATCGGCTGTTGTTGTGCGCATTCGACCTAAAATCGTTCAGGGCCAAATAGATCGACAGTTACCGACTTAGCTGCCATGAACTTGCTTCGATCTGCGACAGGCAGGTCAGCAATTTTTGTACTGTACACCTTGAGACCATCCGCGCTAATGCCAACAATTTGTGGGTCCGTAAAAGTCTAAAAGAAAAAGGAGTCCCTTCAGCCTGGATTATTCGCAAGGTTCTCATGCTTTGAAGGGGCACGGCTTCAGCCGCGCCGTAAACCGCTATGATCGCGTTGCCTTTAGCCACTGAGGGACTTCGGTGTCGGGACGAACCGCGAGTTCCCTCAGGGGCTGAAGCCCAATTCTCCACGCCACGTAACGGCACGGCTAAAGCCGTGCCCTTCCGAGACTTGTTGCCTTCGGCCATTGAAACTGATGAATAATTAAGGCGTCAGGGACGGCACATTTCTCACCCAACTCTGCCATTTAGTCACCGAACCTTCCCGCACCCGCCTTCCGTGATCTAATACCACTTAACAACGGAGCCCCATGAAATCATCATCCGCACTGTGCTCGCGACTCGTGCAATTGCTTATGTTGACGTGCGTCCTTGCCTCCATCGCGCATGCCCAGAAAATCAAGGTGGAATACAACAAGGACCTCGACTTTTCCAAGTTCAAGACCTTCGCCTGGGGTCATCACGACGCGGTTTCGCGTCCCACGCTTGCACTCGCGATCGCCGGCGCCATCGAGGAAGAAATGACCAAGCGAGGACTGCGCAAGGTCGAAGACAATCCTGACGTGTACATCAAAATGTATGGCTCGGTGGATTCAGAAATGAGCGTGAGTTATTCCGATCCGCTCTACCTCGGCATGGGTGGCATTCCCCCGTTCGACACCGCCTTCATAATGTGGGGCAGCCCGGCGGAACGACTGCGGTCACCGTTCACAAAGGTCAGCTTGTCGTGGATGTCATCGATGCCAGCCAGAAAAAGTTGGCGTGGCGCGGCATGGCGACCGAGAAGCTCAGCGACCAGAAAGTGAAGCTGGTGAAGCAGGTCAACACCGCCGTGGAAAAGATGTTCAAGCAGTATCCGACAGCAAAGTAGGGCGGCGCTTCACTCCGGGCTTAATGATTGGGCTTGGCACCGGCAAAATCGTGTACAACAGTATCTTGCAGTTATGTCGATCTACTAACCGAAGGAGCGCTTAGCGCCATGATTGAACGACTCAAGGAGAGCTTTGGAGGAGTCCTGGGCTTCAAAGTTGCCGGCAAGATGACGGCCGAAGACATCAAGGGATTTGAACCGCAAATCGCCATGTTGATTGCCCAGCGCAAGCACAAGCCGATCGGCATTCTCGCCGACCTTTCGCAGATGCACGGCGCCGACTGGGGCGCACGCTGGGAGGAGATGCGATTTCTCCAGAAGCACACCGACCACATCGCGCGCATGGCCATCGTCGGCGCCGATAAGTGGGAGGAGATTGTGGCGATCGTCACCGCCGGCGCGGCCATCCTTGAGGCCGAGACCCGCTACTTCAACGAGTCCGAAATTCTGCACGCGTGGGAGTGGGTCCGCACCGCGAAGCACGCCGAGGACCTTCCCGTCCGCCAAATATCCCCGGGAACCGGCATCTGGAAGGACTACCATCCGGAGTGGATGGACATCGGCACGTAGCTTCGGCAGTTGGTTTCAGGTATCACATGTGACACTCTAACCCGCCGTGGCAGAGTCGTGCGTATCGGTGGCTTTTGTGGCCAGGGCCATCCGTCTCTGCCCACCGCAGCTATTTCGGGCGGGAGCGAAGTGTAAGGACTGCCATAGCAACCAGAGCTACCGGCGGCGTCAATTGTCCTGGACAGTTTCTAGCGCAAGCCAACTGTGGCTCTCCAAGCGCTCAGATATGCGCGACCGACACTGCGCACGAAGTGTTCCATGTCGACCCCACTTGAGCGCTATTGACTTCGTTTCTCATCAATCGTAATGTCGCCCTACTTGTCTTCCCTTACTTGGGAATCTAGGTTTTGCAGGATGGTGGGCTGGGGGCGGCCACTTTCATCTGCGTGTCGCCTGCATCCCAGCTAGTCACAATCATTCATCCAGCCTTTTCCAGGCCGTCATATTTGGACGTGAGTCGCAAGAAGGTCCACGTGCATTCGTTGATTTCGTGCTGCTGTGAAGGCGGTCCAGCTCTCTACACCACGGACTCAGGTTGCATGTTGTTCCGATTCGAGTGGAACGGAGGCGTTCTGTGCCTGAGATAGATCTCATTCTTTTTGCGATACAAGCGGGAATCAAACTTGGAGCACAGTTTCAGAAGTCGTATATCGACTCCACTGTTGCCGCCGAGATCACCCTGCCGCTTCCCAACTTCCCGAGCTCCCCGACCACGAGTAGTGCAAAAACCTTCTTTGTAAGAGATGGGGCTACCTTTGTCGGCAGTGATCCAGCATTGGGGGCCCTGCTCACCAAGGCATCAGCATCGGGCCTGCAATCGTTAACGGCAGCAGAGCAAAGCTCGCTGATAACCCTGTACAAGGAATACTTCGTTCGTCTGCAGACTGCGAACGGCCAGAATGCGAATGGCGACCCCATTGATCTAAGTCTGGCTGGCGCCAATCCAGCAGGCTTGACCAGCACCGAAATCCTGAGCTTTCTCACCATACGGCAGTGGCAAAAGGGCCGCGACCCTAACCCCTCCATGCTGCACGCGATGGCTGGGACCTTCATTGACATCGCGGTTCAGTATCTGGCCACCATGCCGGGAGCCGTCTCGACTAAGACGAATGAAGGCAAGGCGCTGCAGGGCTTTTTGCAGACGGTTTCCACCAACGTCAGCTTCGCTACGGCCGGTCCGGACCAGATCGTAGAACAGCTTTTCCTGGCGACGGTACAAACCATCAAGAGCAATCCCGCGGTGATCGGAGGCGGCAGCAAGTCGCAAGCCCTGGTCAGCAACGTGTTATCGGCCGTTTACGACAAGACCAAGCAACAGGTCGCTGCGGCAACGGGCGACCTGGACGAACAGGACAACATACGGTCGTTCGCTCAAATGCTGATGTCGACCGCATTGAGCAGTGCCGCGAAGACCGTCTTCGGAGATCCGGGCAAGTATCTTGGTGTCGGTAAACCCGGCGAGGCTGGGCTCATCACCGCGGTCGCGGGCTCTCTGATGGACTCGCTCACCAACGGGTCACAAATCAACCTTCGTGACTTACTGACCCCCCAGACTCTACAAGGCATTGTGCAGTCCGCCCTGAAGGTGGTGGGACAGCATCCCGAAATCCTGGGCACCGGCAATAAGGGGCTGACAACGCTCATTGGTTCAATTGCAACTACTCTGGCTGATCCTTCGGTCAAGCTCGACCACGACGCCGTTCCACAGATCATCCAAATGATTCTTGCCAGGACTGCGGACAATTTCGAACTCCTTGTCCCCAATACCGCTAATCCAGCGCAACATCTGTTGGTTTCCTCCGCGAAAGAGGTGCTGACAATCATCTCGGCCGCTCCTCCGGCGGGAGCGAAGTGGACCCTGAAATTTACCTCGCAGGATTCGCTGCAACTCGCCGATTTCGTCTTCTCCCAGGTCGTCGACAATCCCGATTGGCTGGTCAGCTTGAGTGGCGGCGCCCAGTCCCGAATGGGTGCGGTGGTGCAGGCAGTTCTGAGTGCGCTGCGCGCCAACGGAACGCCAAATCTCAGCAAGGCTGCGGGTCTGGCCATCCTCAAGAGCGTTATCACCGCTTGCGCCAACCGCCTCGACTTTCTCAAGAAGGATGCCGGCGGTCAATTGCTTTTGACCGGAGTCCTCGATGCAAGCATCGGAGTACTCTTTGATCCCGGCAACGACCCTGCTGCCAAGTGGCTGGCACTCGCGAACGAGACAGTTCCTCAGGTCATCAAAATTGTCTTCCAACTCCTGGCCAAACATGGCGTGACTGCGGCCCGCATTGCAACGGTGAAGACATTCCTACAACAGACCCTGTCCCAGATTCCAACCGGTGGCACATGGTCGGTCGACAACTTTGCTGCTCAACTGGAGGCCTTGCTATGAACAGGTTCTGGGGCGATCGCACTGTCAGATTCTTTGCGGCAACAGTTTGCCTGGCTGCGGTCGCGTTTCTCAGCGCCTGCGTGGAGAGTGCCAGAACCGTCCGCGAGGCGCAGGCCGAGTTCTCCCGCGCCGCCCAGGTCGAAAATCGCAGCCTCGTCGGGGCCCAACAGGGGGTTCAGGACAGCACCGAGGCAGCCACCAACTACCGCATGGCGGCAACCACGATGCAGAAGTTGATTGCAGATAAGAGCGGCGAACTGAAGAAAGACAACCTGCTGTGCACGGCGATGACGATCGAGGCGTTGTCGTGGTGGCGGCTTGGGGACTACGACACTGCCCTGAACATCGCCAACAACTCATCTGAGTGCAGCGATGCAACGTTGCCCGCCGGCGCTCAACCGGCCAGAGACTTGGCTTTGTTCCAGGCCCTTCCCGGGCTCATCCGCATCGATCAAGCGAACCGGAAGCTGGCCAACCCTGCGCAAACTATCGCTGAGTTCAACATGGTGGTCGCCATGCTGAACAAGGCCGATGACATTCTCCAGACGGCGCGCGTCCAGGTTGGCGCCGGTCATCCGCTTGAGCTGTATCTCATTCAGTCGCAACTCGCGATCGTCCGCAACTGGC
Organism: uncultured Acidobacteriaceae bacterium; assembly: GCA_963840905.1. Classification (GTDB taxonomy): domain Bacteria; phylum Acidobacteriota; class Terriglobia; order Terriglobales; family Acidobacteriaceae; genus Bog-257. The sequence goes on along the minus strand of CAWJAO010000012.1, from coordinate 13,014 downwards.
AGTACGCCATTGAAAGGGAGAACCTGAAAGGTTCGTTGCAGGACTGCGAAGCATGCAGCTCCGGTCAGCAGGCCACCCTGCGCTTGTCGGAATTGGCTTGCGCTTCTTTGACCGTCCCTCAGGCGGAGGAGCAGCGCAAACAACTGCTAAGTTATTGGACATTTGTTACCGGCGCCAGCGTCGACAAGAGTGTCTCCTCTCCTAATTCGCAAGTGTGTGCCCACCTGAACGTAGCCGGCGGATTTCCCGACGACTGCCAAACCGAGCATCCTCGCAAGTGTCCCCCCAACTAGCTCTGGCATCCCCCTGAGCGTGTAAAATATAGGGTTCGGCGCGCTCTCCGCATCCCGCTGGATTGCACCGCATCTACTAAGAGTCACCTACACCACCTACTGAGAGGACGCACTTATGGCTACCACAACGACTCCCGCCCGGGAAGGCACTCGCATTTCCGCCACCATCAATAACGCCCAGATTCCCGACCAATTCAAGAACGAACCGTCGGTCGATTTCAGCAATCCCGAGAACGCGCGCCGCATGCGCGCCGCCATCGAGAAGGTCCGCAACGAACTGGGCCGCGAGTACGACCTGGTCATCGGCGGTCGCCACCTGAAGACCGCGGAGAAGACGCAATCGATCAATCCGGCCAAGCCGTCGGAGATTGTCGGCATTCACCAGGCGGCGGGCGCGACCGAAGTCGAGCCCGCCATGCAGGCCGCGCTGAAGGCATTCGAGACCTGGAAGTTCGCCTCCATCGAGGAGCGCACCAACCTGCTGTTCCGGGTGAGCGCGCTGCTGCGCGAGCGCAAGTTCGAGCTGATGGCGTGGATGGTCTTCGAGGTCGGCAAGAACTGGGCCGAGGCCGACGGCGACATCGCCGAACTGATTGACTTCTGCGACTTCTACGCCCTGGAAGCGCTGCGCCTCTCCAAGGCCGAGCCGCCGGTGCAGTTGCCGGGCGAGCGCGACTACCTGCGCTACATTCCGCTGGGCGTGGGCGCGGTGATTCCGCCGTGGAACTTTCCCGGCGCCATCATGGGCGGCATGACGCTGGCCTCCATCGTGTGCGGCAACACCGTCATCCTGAAGCCCTCGGGCGACTCGCCGACCATCGCCGCGAAGTTCTTCGAGATCCTGGAAGAAGCCGGCCTGCCCGACGGCGTGGTCAACTTCTGCCCCGGCCATGGCAACAGCTTCGGCAACGCCGTCGTCGAGCATCCCAAGACGCGCTACATCGCGTTCACCGGATCGAAGGAAGTTGGCCTGCACATCAACCAGCGCGCCGCCGTGCAGCAGCCCGGCCAGATCTGGATCAAGCGCACCATCCTGGAGATGGGCGGCAAGGACTCCATCGTGGTCGACACCGACGCCGATCTCGACGCGGCGGTCGAAGGCGTCGCCTCGGCGGCATTCGGATTCAGCGGCCAGAAGTGCTCGGCGTGCTCGCGCGCCATCGTCGATGAGCGCGTCTACGACAAGTTCCTGCAGCGCCTGAAGGAGCGCGTGGAGAAGATCACGGTCGGCGACCCCACGCAGAACCCGGCGATGGGCCCGGTGGTCAACGAGAAGTCGATGAAGTCGATTCTGGGCTACATCGAGAAGGGCATCGCCGAAGGCGGCCGGCTGATTACCGGCGGCGCGCGCGCGACCGACGCCGGCGACGGCTACTTCATCCAGCCGACCGTGATCGCCGATGTCGATCCCATGGCGACCATCTCGCAGCAGGAAATCTTCGGCCCGGTGCTGGCGGTGATCAAGTCGCGCGGCTTCGAACACGGCCTCGAAATCGCCAACAACACCGAGTTCGGCCTGACCGGCGCGGTCTACACCACGTCGGAAGACAAGATTGAGGCGGCCAAGGAGCAGTTCCACGTCGGCAACCTGTACATCAATCGCAAGTGCACAGGAGCGATGGTGGGAGCGCATCCGTTCGGCGGCTTCAACATGTCAGGCACCGACTCCAAGGCCGGCGGTCCGGACTACCTGCTGCTGTTCACCCAGGCCAAGTCGATTGGGGAGAAGATCAGGAGATAGTGGTTAGTGATTAGTGGATAGTGGTTAGTGGCCGGGGAGAAATCTCCGGCCATTTTGTTGTCCTGCGGCGGATTATTCATTGAGCTGTCATCCTGAGCGAGCGCAGCAGCGCAGGACCTTACGACCCGCTCCGTTGGGGGCGGGCTGGACTCCTGTCAAAGGATCTGCGATTCCTCGTCGCGTGCAGGATGCAATCTGCAGAGTTCCTACCGCTCGGCAGCGAGTGCAGTCCGAACTCGATGGACAATCTTGGGACGGCTGATAGGCCAGCCGACTGCATCATTCCGGCCGGATACCGATCGCGGCCATCATGCGTCCGGTCTTGCCGAACTCGGCGCGGTGCGAGAAGAAGCGCTTCGTGTCGCACGCGGTACATCCATCGACGACGCTGATGTGTTCGGCGCGCAAGCCGGCGTCTTCGAGCTGACGGCGGTTGGCCTCGACCAGGTCGAGGTGCAGTTCGGGACCGAGCTCGCTGTGGCCGGGAGCTCGCGCTGTCAGGAACAACATGGGATAGCGAACGTGAATGGCGTCCGCGTCGAAGACCTCTTCGAAGAGATCGCCGCTGTACGGGAATTGCGAGTCGAACTCGGCGCGCACTTCGGGGCCAACCTGATAACAGCAACGCCGGATCGACGGCCCGATGGCGGCGCGCAGATCACGCGGTACGCTGCCAAACTGCCTTCGCATTTCGCCCACGCCCTTCTCCACGATGCGGGCCACGGTTCCGCGCCATCCCGCGTGAAATGCGCCTACCACTCGCCGCTTCACATCGGCCACCAGCACGGGAACGCAATCGGCGGTCTTGATCGCCAGCAGCAACCCAGGCGTGTCCGTGATGATGCCCGTCACCTGCAAGAGGTTCGTGCGGCGGCGCGCTCACCGAATGAACCACCGCCGAGTGAATCTGCTTCAACTGATCCAGCGGCCACGTGCTGTCCTGATCTTCGCTCGTCGCACCCAGCGCTTCGAGAAACAGCTCGCGGTTACGCGCAACATTCTCCCTGGTGTCGGCCGGAGTGACGCCAAGGTTCAAGGTTCGTCCGCCGTAACAAGTCGAAACGCCGCCCTGTCGTGTGCTGAATCCATGCACCAGCCACGGCAGGACCGTCGAGACTTGGTGCGCGCAAGATCTCGAGCGGTCTGCTTGTTGGTGGGACTGGAAAGATCGCAGGTTTGAACTGCGACGGAGATTGGAGTCTCGCGGCACATCTCCATTCTAAGGCGATTTGGTGGTGCTGTGTCCGTAGGAGCGCGCAGATCCCTGGGCTGCGCTCGGGATGACAGGGGGATTTTCTCTGGATGGGGAATCCAAGTTTGAATCTGCGCCGACTGCACCGGAATACAATCACAGCGGCGATGCTGCTCTACTACATCACAGACCGCAAGAGTCTGGCAGGAACGGACGCGCAGCAGCGCAACCAGATGCTCATCAGGATCGGCGAGGCGGCGCACGCCGGGGTTGACTACATTCAGCTCCGCGAAAAAGATCTGGCGGCCCGCGATCTGGAACGGCTGGCGCGCGATGCGGTGCGAATCGTTCGAGATCATTCTGCGACCACCAAACTCCTGATCAACGGGCGCGCCGACGTTGCGCTCGCGGCTGGGGCCGACGGCGTGCACCTTCCCTGCCGGCCGAACGGATGCCTCAGAGGTTCGTGCGCTGTGGATGCGAGCAAGTGATCGCGAGCCGATGATTGCGGTCTCGGCCCACACGATCGCCGAGGTGCGCGCCGCCGCGGCCCAGGGAGCAGACTTTGCCGTGCTGGCGCCGATTTTCGAGAAGGTGCACAGCAATGTGCCGGCGATTGGGCTCGACGCGCTGCGCGCTGCGTGTGCGAATCGACGCCACCGAAGCCGCTTTGCAGTATTGGCGCTGGGAGGCGTCACGGTCTCCAACGCCGTAGAGTGCCTGCGCGGCAGGCGCCGCGGGGGTCGCAGGGATTCGTTTGTTTCAGAACGGTGATGTCTTCGAAACGGTGCGGCGATTGAGAAAAATGGAACAGGCAGTACCGTCGCGGTCCCCGAAGAGTGCCGCCGGCTGAAGCCGGCTCCTAAGCAAGGAGAGTGCTGGAACGCGGCGCTGAAGCGCCGCTCTACCCGTGCCTTCACAACTACGCTACTTCGAAAGCTGATCTTGTCGCGAAATATTCAAACTTCAATGTGTCATGCTGAGCGAGCGTTCGCGGGGTTCGAACGCGAGTCGAAGCACCTCTATACCTGGACGAGGGTTCCTGCCAGGGGAGGGGTCCTTCACTCGGCCGCGCAACAGCCGCGCCTCGCTCTGACACGTTGATATACGGCGATGACACGCGCGGACCCGATGTACGGTAGTGTCTCAGTTTGAAATCTGAGAAGACGATTCAAAGGTAGAGCGGGCCTTCAGGCCCGCGTCCGAACGTAAGGAGAGTCCGAGTGCCTTCAGGCACGGCACAAACTACGATCGCCTGCCGCCCCTGCCGGGGCTCCCGCTCGAGGGGAACTCGCTTGACGCAAACCTAAAGGTTCGCTCTACCGAAATTCACAGGTCACAGGTTCAAACTGAGGCGCTACCCGACGTACCTGTGATTTGAAACCTATGCCCGTTCCGCTTCGCGCGTCAGCGACTTGAACACCATATTGAGCAACGACAGCACGATGGCTCCCCAAAATGCAGGCCAGAATCCGCGGACCATGAAGTCCGGAGACAACAACGTTGAAGCGAACATCAGCATGAGCGCATTGATCACCCACCAGAAAATCCCCAGGGTCAAGAGAGTAAGAGGCAGGGTGATGAGCTTCAAGAAGAGCCCAACCGTGGCATTCACCAGCCCGATCACCAGGGCGGCGATCAGCGCCGCTTTGAATCCTTGCACGTGAAATCCAGGCACCACCCGCGACACAATCAGCAGGCTGATCGCGCTCAACAGCCAGTTCAGCAACAAACGCATTACGTTCCTTTCAGGGTCCGCTTCAAGAGATCGTCTTCTTCTCCAGGATCATGCTGACCGCCTTGGCGGCGCGGCGTTCGCGGGTCTCCGCCTGCTTGGCGCCGCCATCCACTGCGCGAACTCCTTGCGATGAGTGTAAGCCAGCTTGTCCCACATTGCCTTGGCTGGCTTGCTCCGGCGGAAGGCCTTGGCCAGTTCCACCGGCGGCTCGACGGTCCACTCTTCGGTATCGCGCTCCATGACGACGGCAACCGTGTCGCCGGGCTTCGCCTTGGCGCCGGCCTGCAATTGTTTGTTGAAGGTCAGAAGGTGGCGTCCATCCATCGGCTGAACGTTGGAGCGGAAGGGGAATCCGTTGATCGTGCCCTTCACCCGCACGCGTCCGCGCGTTCCCCACACCTCGGAGACATCAAACGGAAGCTCCACAAAGCACCATGCGCCGCCCGGGCCCGCTGGTTCAGCCTTGGCGCTAAATTTTTTCTGCATCGCGACCTCTCGCATCAAGAAAATCATCCGGGGAGGAAATTTGCGAAAAATTATACCGCGAGATTTGGTCGGGCCAGGTCTTCGACACTCCATGGACGCATGCGATGCGATAAGCTCACCCTGAGGTCGTTGACCATGCCTGATGCCATCGCGCAATTCGCCAAAGCCAAATACCTGAACCTCGAAACCTTCCGCAAGACCGGCGTGGGCGTGCGCACTCCGGTATGGTTCGCGCAGGATCCGGGATCCCCGTCGCGGCACCGATTCGCCGACGGCGGAGCAGCCGTCTTCTACGTTTATTCAACGCCGGACGCCGGCAAGGTCAAGCGGATTCGCAACAATCCCCGGGTGCGGGTTGCGCCGTGTGACATGCGCGGGAACCTTCGCGGAGCGTGGGTGGATGCCCGCGCCCGCATCTGCGACGACGCAGAAGCCGCGCACGGGCAGGAGTTGCTGCGGCGCAAGTACGGCTGGATGAAGATCACGGGAGACTTCTTCAGCCGCCTGCGCGGCAGAACGCAGGCCGTGATCGCGATTCACGTTGACTGATTCGTAAGAGCCTGTCACGGCACGACTGGAACAGGCTGCTGAAAAATTCCTCTCCGGAGCGAGTTCGGGTAGTGCGGCGCTTCAGCGCCGCGTCAAGCGAGTACAGTGAAGCGGCCTTTAGGCCTGGGGACATTGGTTAGAAGCGGCCATACCAGCGGCTTCGGACAACGTACCTCAGGGCTAAAGCCCTCTTCACAAAACTAATTGAACGCGGGCCTGAAGAGACTGTGTCACAACCTCTGTCGTCCCTACGGGACTCGGTCTCATTTCCCACCTTACCCGGCGCTGAAGCGCTGGGCTAAGCTCTTTCGCCCTATTCGGGGCTCGTTCTTGACCGCTTCATTCCACCGTGCGAACCAGACACGGTTGCGACACAGTCTCTGAAGGCCCACACTACCCGGGCGTTGTCAGTATGAGTTTTTCAGCAGCCTTTGGAAGTCATGCCCTGACACGAACCCGACCTACTTCGATTTGTGAGATGGCTTCGAGTCTGTGCTCTATGAACTGCCCCGTCCTGGCCAGGAAAATGCCAGAGCGGGGCGTCCGAGGTGAGGGACTGCGTCCTCACAGCGAGCGCAGGAAGTTGAGCAGGTCCTGCTGGTCAGACGGGGAGAGCCGGTTGTAGCCGTTGACCACGCCATTCGCCTCCGAACTGGGGTAGGTGACGGTTGCCGTTGCTGAAGTGGTATTGGATCGCCTGCACCAGGTCGGAGGTGCGTCCATCATGCAGGAAGAAGATGCGCTGGCCCAGTCCCCAGAGCGGGGCCGTGCGGAACTCGTCACCGCCTGCCACGCCCTGACTTACGTTGTCAGCGAGGTTTGGACCCATGTGATGCAGCAGAATGTCGGAATACAGGTTCGCCTGGATGTTGCTCAGCGCCGCCACCGAAGACTGCCCCGTAGTCATCGCAGGCGTGTGGCAGAGAGCGCAGCCGATCTGCGAGAACAGCTGACCTCCGTGCTGGGTTGACCCTGAGCCCGGTCCCGGCTGCGGCTGATCGAGAAAGCGCATGAAGTTGGTGAAGCGCCATGACGTCGCTGGGCATCTGCGGTCCATCCAGATCGAAATGCAAGCCGTCTTCGGGCGTGGCATTGAACTGGCAGCCTGGCGGTCTGATCGCGCTCCGTGTTGAACATCTCGTTGGTCACGCCGACTTCGACGTTGTAGGCTTCGCCGGAGAAGATTGCGAGCGACTTGTTCTGTGCCTTCCAGCCGAAGCGGGTGATGGTGCCGTCGTTGCCGCTGGTGTTGGGCCGGCCCGCAATACCGAGGTTATGTTTCTGGCTCTGGTTGGCGTTCATGTTGGCGATGATGCCGGCATCGGAGATCGCTTCGATCAGGCCGGCCCCAAACACCGGGGTCGGAATGCGGAAGATCAGGTCGCCTTCGCGCGCGGCCGGGCGAAGTTGTCCTGGCTGATATTGCAGCCGGGAGCATCGCGTGCGGCCCGCTGATGGTGAACAGCGCGTGCACGCCGCCATCGACATGTCGCAAGTCCAGAGTGTAGGGAAAGCGAGCTTCCCGCACTGGACCGTGGAGCGTGATGAAGGACGGCACCTGGTTGGTCGCGCCTTGATCGGTGGCTGCGGCCACCTGCGGATTAACCGATGGGCTGGTTCCACCGGTGGCCGGCTGGGCGTGGCATTGCGCACAACCCTCCGCGTTGAACCTGGGTCCCAGGCCGATGCCGGTATTGGCGATGGTCCCGGACACTGAGTCGACCTCAGTTGAAGTCGGTGAGGCCGGCAGCTGAAGAAGTTCAGCTGATTGGTGGTCAGACCGGCGATCGGAGCTGCCGGCCCCGGCGCACCTCCGCGTACTCCGGGATCGGTGGCGCCGTGGGAACCGGATGCGCCTTGTATTCCGGCAACCATGGTAAAGATTAGCACCGGTAGAGCCAGGGCCGTAATGGATCGATGGATACGACGGGCGAATGGTGCGCTTGCTGGGGGAACTGCTTGGGCCTTCCGAGACATGAATTCCTCCTGGGACTCGCGAGGAGTCGTGTTGTCGTCACACTTCGACGAGCGTTTACCGCAACCGCTTGTGTTCAGGCGAAACTCGATCAGACGAAGAAGGCTGGCGCAGACAAAGCGGGCGGACGAAGAGAGTGACGCAGGCAGAGACATCCGAGGCCGCCACAAGCCTGGAACCTGGAACCAGTTCATGACTGGCCGCGTCAACGCTCACGGCGTCGCTGGGAGCCAGCGTCTGATTGAAGGTGCACCAGCTATGTTGTGGCGAGTGTTCACAAGATGCAACAGCTTCCGGAACAGTCAACGAAACTGGTTAGCCGAATCAGCTATCGCTTAGCATGTAGTCGCTGCTGGTTGCGATAGTCATTGGGACTAGAAGCGTACTTGTTTCGAAAGGCGCGAACGAAACTGGGCGCATGGCGATAGCCGACAGAGTAGGAGACCTCCTTGATTGGCATTTCCGTGGATTGCAGCAGCTCGGCGGCTTTCTCCAGACGGCAGTTCGAAAGATAGGTCTGCAGGCTGGAGCCGGTTGCCGTCTTGAACAAATGAGAGAGCCGCGAGCTGCTCAGGTTCACCATGCTGCGCCAGGTCCTGGATTTCTTGCGAAGGGTCGGCTTCGATGGCTTGCATGACCTTTCGGACCCGATGATCGAGCGGCCGATGCTGGTATGAACCCGTCATCTCCGAGACATGATGACTTCGCTCTTTCGGACATGAGTCCTCCTTGGCGACGGGTGGGCAAGGAGTGTAGAAAGAGTGCGTCTCCCAGGGCGGGCGTTCTTCAGCCGTATTGCTCTGCACCCTCGGCCAGGGAATTGGAACATTGTTACGAAGTTGTAAAGGTGAAGTGTAACCCAGCCTGCGGGAAAGAGTTCCTGTCAGGCGAGATAAAAATGAGTGTGCCGCCCTGAATGGGCTGGGAATTGAATTTGCAGCAAACACTCGGCTTCCACGGTGGCTAATCAGTCTGTCCCGCGGGGCGAAAAATTCCGCTACCAGTTCCCCAAAAAAGTAAGCGCGGAAGGGCGAAAGTGATCGGAATCATGCCTTTGACAAACCCTGGGTAATCATGGTGCGGTACAATCGGGCCGCTCACAAGGAGGGTCTATGAAGCGCTGTCTGCTAGTTGGAGCACTTCTGATTGCATCATGCGTCAGCGTGTTCGGGCAGGAGGCCAAGGACGAGAGTACCCCGTGCGCATCATTTCCGTGTCTGGTAGCGTCAATATCCCTGCCCAACCAGACCATGCCGGTTTCTCAAGTGCCCATCTATACTCCGACGACGAGTGGGCTCTTTCGGGTTACCTACTATATGGAGGCCGACACGCGCGGCATCGGGAGTAATTGGACTCTCGCGTGGAACTGGAGGGATGATTTGAAAACAGAAGCCCCTAATCGGCTTTACCTAGAACCGGGTCAGTACTTTAATTACGACTTTCCCGTGCGAGCCTTGGCTGGCTATCCTATAACCTACACTGTAACAAATGTAGGTCACGGTGGGAGCTACAGCCTGTTCGCTACGGTAGAGCAGCTCCAATAGGCTCAAGGCTCTCAGGTGAGGTTTCCCCGTGTCTTGGGCCTTGTCCGCTTTGGTCTTGCTGATTTCTTCGGCGTCACCTTGAGCACTGGGTTTGTCAAGTGAATAATTCCGAAAGTGATTAGCCCAGCGCTGAAGAGTCTGTGTGGGTAGTCGGTTTCGTTTTCGCCGGCGGAGTAGAACACACGAAAATCGAACCCCGAAAGGGTGGAAGTGCCGTTAGCCCAGGACGGAGCGCAGCGGAGTCCTGGGTAGTGTGGAAAATGGGATTGAGTCCTGTCGGGACGGCACGGTTCTCACACAGACTCGGAAACGCTGGGGGAATGCAGTGGGTTTGCCCCGGCGAGCCCCTTCAGGGGCGACACAACTTAAATTCCATCGCTCGATCCAAAGAACTCCTCCACCGCCTTGATGTCTGTCGTCCGCCCGTACTTCGGCAGGCTGTCGAGGAAGACGCGCCCGTATTGCTTCTTCAGAATGCGATTGTCCAGGAGGCACAGCAGGCCACGGTCGTGCAGCGAGCGGATCAACCTGCCAAAACCCTGCTTCAGCGACAGCGCAGCGCTGGGCACCTGGTACTGGAAGAAGGCATTCCCGCCGTCTTCATCGATTGCTTTGATACGGGCGGCCACGACCGGGTCGTTCGGCACCGCGAACGGTAGCCGGTCGATAATGACGCAACTGAGCTGCTCGCCTTGCACATCGACCCCCTGCCAAAATGACGAGGTCGCAAACAGGACGCAATTTGGGGTGAGCCGGAACTCCTCCAGCAACGCATTCTTGGGTGCGCTGCCCTGCAACAGCATCGGAAATTCCAGGTCGCCCAGCAATCGTTCGTGGACCTGATGCATGAGCGCGTAGCTGGTGAAGAGGCAGAACGCGCGCCCGCGGGTGATCTGCAATAGTTGCTTGACGCGTTGCGAAGCCCGCTCGACAAACTGGGGCTCGCGCGGGTCGGGCAGATCGGGTGGCACGTACAGCAGCGCCTGGCTCTGGTAGTCGAAGTGCGATTGCACCACCAGTTCGCGGGCATGCTCGATGCCGACCCGGTTGCGGATGAACTCGAAACCTCCATCGACCGCCAGGGTTGCCGAGGTGAGCACCGCGGAATCGAGGTGCTCGAACAGGGTGGTTCGCAGAATGTCGGAGACTGTGATCGGCGTGGCCTGCAGGAAGACGTTTTGCTGCACGCTGCGGCTGCCCCGACGCTCGCCGCGACGATCAATCCAAAACACGATACTGCGCTCCTGGGCCTCCAGGATGAAGCCCAACTGCACCCGCAATTCTTCTACCCGGCGAGCCAGCGCGTGGACTTCGTCGGGCTTGTTGGGGATGGCCTGCAGTTCGGTGTAAAGATGCAGCAGCGCATTCTGCAGCCCGAGATACTCGTCGCCATTTTCTTCCAGAAACTCCGGACGGTTCTCAAAGGCGAATCGCCCCTCGCCCGGAGGCAGCAGCGAAAAGAAGAGCTGCGACTGGTCACGCACCTGGCCACAGGCCGGCATGACTTCCGTGATGGGCACATCCACCCGCCGCAAGGTGTGTTCGACATCGCGGAGAAGTTCATCCACCCGAAGATTCGAAACCGTGACGCCGAAGTAGTTGGTCGCCACGTCTTCCAACTCGTGGGCCTCGTCGAAGACGACGATAGCTGCGTCGGGCAAAACTCCGGCATCGGGGGCGCGGTCCTTGGCGGCTTTGATCGCCAGGTCGGCGCAGAACAGGTGATGGTTGACGATGATGATGTCGCTCTCGGCGGCGCGGCGGCGCATCTCGGTGATGAAGCAGCGATCGAACTGCTGGCATTGCGAGCCGATGCAGCGATCGGTGCGCGCGTCGAGCTTGGGCCAGAGGTGACTGTTCTCGGGCAGGTCGGCCAGTTCGGTGCGGTCGCCGGTCTCGGTGGTCTGCTCCCAAATGCTGATGATGCGGAACTGGTTGACCTCTTCCAGCCCATTCAGCACTGGCTGGTCGGTGAGGTCGTAAAGCTTCTTGCGGCACAGATAATTGCCGCGGCCCTTCATGTAGCAGACGCGCAACTCGCCGAGGTGCTCCTGCAGGAACGGAACATCTTTGAAGTAGAGCTGCTCCTGCAAGGTCTTGGTACCGGTGGAGATGATAACGCGCTTGCCTGAACGGATGACCGGCAGCAGGTACGCCAGCGTCTTTCCGGTGCCGGTGCCTGCCTCGACGATCAGGTGACGGCGCTCGGTGAGCGCGAGTTCGACGGCCTCCGCCATCTGAAGCTGCCCGCGCCGAAACTCGTACGCCGGGATGCGTGCGCGCCAGAACGCCGCCCGGTCCGAAGAACTGATACAGCGACGGCAGTCGCGCTGCCAGTGCGGCGGATTGTGGTTTGGAGGACACGACGCGAGGAGTCTTGTCCCTATAATAGCCGCTAGGGGCAATCGCTGTTGCCATCGCCGCGGAAAGAGTCTTAGTGAATCGACGAATGCAATTTGAGTCCAGCAGGACGGCCGAGCAGGGCGAACCAGCCCGCGTCGGCACGCTGGCCATTGTGGGTCGCCCGAATGTGGGGAAATCGACGCTTTTCAACCGGCTGGTAGGCTCCCGCCGCGCCATTGTGGGCGATGAGCCCGGCATTACCCGCGATCGGCATCTACGGCGACGTGGAATGGATCGGCAAGAAATTTCGCGTGGTCGATACCGGCGGCATCGTTCCCGACGACCTGCAATTGATTCCCGCAGAGATTTTTCGTCAGGCGCGGGTCGCGCTGGAAGAGGCCGACGTAATTGTGCTGGTGGTGGATGGACGCACAGAGTTGGCGTCTCCCGACATGGACCTTGCGCGTCTGCTGCTGCGCACCGGCAAGCCGCTCCTGCTGGCGGTGAACAAGGCCGACACGCCACAACTGGAGCCTTACGCGGAGGAGTTTCGCAGCCTCGGGATTAAGGAACTGTTTCCGATCTCGGCGGAGAATGGCAACGGCATCGCCGAATTGCTGGAGCACGTGTTGATGCCTGCTGGCAGATGTCGGCTCCGGCGAACGGCGACCTGCCCGGGAGCGGGGCGGGATCGGGAAGGGCGGTGGTCATCGGGTGCGCTCCTCGGGTCGTAGCGGGAGTCCGCTGTCGTCGTCGGTGACGTGCAGGTGGCCTGTTCCAGGACGGCGGGGTCGTAGCGGTCCAGGACCTGGCTGATGCGCTGGGAGTAGGGGCCGAAGACGGCCATGAAGTGGGCGGCGGGCATCTGCTGCCACTGCCGGGAGAAGAATGCCTTCAGCCGCAGCAGGCTGGCGGCGTGGCGGGGGGGCGAAGATCGCCAGCGGGCAGAGCAGGCAGACCCAGGGCCGTGCCGGGCAGGGCTGGCCCTTCGGCCCGTGCAGGCCCGACAGCTGGTCAGCGCAGGCCGCGGTGAACACGTCGCGCTCCCCGCCGGCAAGCTCGCCGAGCACCGTGTCGTCCAGCCCGAGCGTGGCGACCAGGTGCGGGTAGTCCCGCGCGAGCCCGGCGGTGTCGCCGTCGGTGAGGACGCGGT
>CAWJAO010000011.1:0-320088 GCA_963840905.1 uncultured Acidobacteriaceae bacterium | reverse complement strand
GTGGCGCCCGGAAGATTGGTCGCGATGGCTAGCTGGGCAACTGCGCTGGGTACGACTGCAAGCAGCGCCGCAGCGAGAATGGTGACGATCATGATTCTGTTTGCCTGACTGGTGTGGTTTTTCATGGTGTCCTCCTTGTAATGGTTGTGTTGGAGCGATGCGAGCTGAGGACATCGCCGGCTGCGTTACGGTCCAAGAATGCTCACCGCCTGGAACCGAGTCGCATCCGGTTCACATTTGCGTCTGGAAGGTAGTGAATAGTGATGAGGTTTCGTTTCAGGAAATATGAGTACGTTTGTGGACTACCACCGAGATCCTGGCGGTCGTAGCCCCAGGGTTTGCTCGGCATTCTGGTAAAGTTTTCGTCGTTAGTCTGGCGAGCGCATCCAATCTGTCGAAGTGGAATAGTGAGCGAGCGTTCGGAGGTTTTCGACGTGCGACGCGGGAAATTTTGGCGCTGGGCTTGGCCTCTCGGCATTGCCTCGGCGGGAGTAGCTGGCGCTGCGGTGGTCCTCCTCCGCGGGTGCTGGCACACCCACATGAGTTGGCCGACCCGGCACGATGACCACTATTCCTATCGGGTCTGTACCGATTGTGGCATCAAGCGACTGTTTGATCCCAAGTCTTTTCGTGGCTATGGCGCGTACAGCTACGACTTGCGAGATCTCATTGCGCGAGACCGCGCCCGCCGCAGGAAGCAACAAGACCACACCGCCTGAAACGGCCATTACAGCAGCGACCCGCAATGAGAGTCAGACCTTGGACCGCCCATGATGCGCTGCCGCGTCGACGTTATGCTCGCTCGGTTTTACCAGAGCAATAGCGGGCGACAAAGAGTGCGCCTCCGGGGAGAGCGGAATTGTTCTGCTTGCGGCGATCGATCTCTGCACTTTGGCGGCGCAGAGTCAGAATCATTATCAGGAACGGCCCCAGGTCCTGCGACCAGTCTCGGCCGCAGCGCAGCATCGCGCTGGCGGCCTCGGACCCAGCAGTACTGCGGTCGGTTGAAGCGTGGCCACTAGGAGCCACATCCATTGGAAAATCGTTAGCCGATTCGATCCTCTGTCCGGCAATCTTCAGAAGCAGTGCGGAGAGCCATGCCAGACTCGCGGTAGTCATGCGAACCATTTGATTGTTCATCGTGGGCCCCTTTCCTATCAAACTCAGGTGCGCGGATGATGAATGGTGCAACGAATTCCTCAGGCGTTTCATCCGACTCGTGGTTTTGTCGAACCCACGAGGCCACGCCAGTTCCTTTGCCCTGCCGGTTCTCGGAACTGAAAGCTCGCACCATCGTGCTTGTCAAGCAGCAGCTTGACACATCTGTTCTTAGGGGTTGCCAAGCGCTCATTCGGTCAGGTATACAATTGCTGCTAATCTCGGCTGCTCCCGGGGGTAACCCTTGCTTTTCTACGATTTCGACAATGCCTACTTGGAGCGACTTCGTGAAGGCGACTTCCCTACACAGGAGCATTTCGTCAACTATTTCAGCGAGTTAATACAGCTCAAGTTGCGTTCTCGCCTCAGTTCTCGCCAGGCAATCGAAGATGTGCGGCAGGAAACGTTCGCGCGGGTATTTGTGGCGCTGCGTTCCAGCGGAGGGATTCGCGAGCCCCAGCGGCTCGGCGCGTTCGTAAATTCGATTTGCAACAATGTTTTACTTGAGCACTACCGCTCAGGTTCGCGGCAAAGCTCCCTGGAAGAAGAAGATAGCCCAGAGTTTCCGGATCGGGCCGTCGACGCACTGAGCGCGATGGTCACCAGACAAATGCAAGAGAATGTACGCCAAGTGGTTGATGAGCTGCCCGAAAAAGATCGCCGTCTGCTGAAAGAGGTATTTCTGGAAGAACGAGACAAAGATGAGGTTTGCCGCGATTTTGGAGTAGACCGGGACTATTTGCGAGTGCTGCTCCATCGCGCCAAATTGAGCTTCAGGTCTCTCTACCTTAAGCGGGCCGCGGCCCGTGGCGGGTCCTCTGGAGGCAAATAAAAGACATGAAACGTTTTAAGGGGGGGCTGCACTATTCAGAGGAGAGTGGACGTTATGGACCATACTGAAGCGGTCCGCCTGATGGCGACGGAAAGATATCTTCTGAATGAATTTACTCCCGAACAGAAAGAGGAGTTCGAGGAGCACTTTTTTGGCTGCCGGGAATGCGCTCTCGATGTGCGAATGGCGGCCGCCCTGGTCGAACACGGGCCCGTTTTGGTCGATGCTGCCGAATCCGAGGAATCGATGCCGGCGAAGAGACCGGCAAAGCCCGGTTGGTTTGGTTGGCTGCGTCCCGCGATTGTGTTGCCCGCCATGGCGGTATTGCTGGCTGTGATTGGTTTTCAGGATTTTGTCGTCAGGCCCAGGCTGGAGGGTACGATCGCTCATTTGACCCAACCTCAGGTTCTGCCATCGGCCTACTTAAGCAGTGGCGGCACGCGCGGTGACGAACCGTCCGGCAGTAATGGCCCGCCCAGGCACACCGTTCGTCTTGTTTATCGATGTTCCGGGTGAAAGCCCCTCCGATTCATATCTGGCAGAGCTATATAGTCCCACGGGAGTAAGAGAATGGTCGCTTCAGATTCCGGCTGGAACCGTGGAAGCGGCTCACGGTACTTTGCCTATTCGTGTGTCGCTTACTCATGATCAACCTGGTACTTATGTCGTGGTTTTGCGAAGAAGCGAAGCTAACGGTGCGGAGCGCCTTGAAATAGGACGTTACTCGTTCGAGGTGCAATTCCAGTAAGACGTCGTCCAATGCCACCAAAATGGAGAGCAAGATGGATAACAAACAACCTCGCGTTCATCTTTACCACGCAGACGCCAGCGCGATCGGCGGACGTATCGAACGTCCCATCGCACAGATTGTGCCGGTTCAAGCCCCGCTGTCGTTGCCAGCCGTCGGAGGGTATGCATCGGCGCGCGCCGAGAATTTTCGCCTTCAGGGACTGCTTTCGTTCGAAGTCGCCGAGACCCAGGTGTCAGGTAGCTTCAATGAGAGGAGGCCGCAGTTGGACAACCCAGGTATCCTGCGCGATCGAAAACCTCAACATATTGAATGTCGTGACCGCGGACCGAGTCGTTGCACAAATCTCGACCGATCATCCCCTCGAAGGCTACACCCCAAGAGTTTCTTTTGTAGGAACACAATTCGTAAACCTACGGATAGGGGGATACAAGGTGGATCCTAGTTTCAAGCTGGATTTCTGCGGTCAAGGTTACGAGGGCCAGTACCCGGACCAGCCCTGTATTCAAGATTCGGCCTTCTTGAAGGGGGTCGCCGACCAGTATCTTGCCATGAGGCCAAAGCAAAAGGGTGTTGCCGGTCGAACAGAAGAACCCGACTCCGGATTGGCTGCAGGAACTCTATCCGGTGCCACAGATCTGACAAGCCGACGGAAAGGGGCATGGTTTTATGCTCGTTGGTTCGAGAGATTCAAGGAGACTGTCCCTGGAAGCCATTTGGCCATGTCTTAGCTATACCCGAGTTTGGAAAAGTGTTTCTAGGAGAATTACTGCTAGACGACAATTCGTTCCATCTGATCATGATCCGGTTGGAATTGGGTTGTCCTGTGCAGGGGATCCTGAGCGTAGGCGACACTCGAACAAATGGCAGCACCATACCCTAGGTGGTGCGCTGCTGGCCGTCTTGCTGTTGTCTGCCGTTAACTGCAACCGAAGCGAAAGATCAGATCCGCAACAGGCGTATCGTCGGATCCAGTTGACCTTTCTTCAAGGTGACCTCGGAAAGGCCACCCAGCAGGCCGATGAGGAATATCGACATTATTCAGGAACGAGTCGCGAGTGGGCCTGGCAATTTCAGCTACTCGAAGCGAAAATTCTCGCTTATAGAAGGTTGAGCAAGGAATCCCTCTCGCTGCTCAATTTTCAACTGCCCGCTGACCCATCCCATGGCGACCTGGCGATCAGGAAAGAGATGGTTGAGGGGCTGGCTCTTGCCAGGCTTGACCGCGATCAGGAGGCGGACCAGCACCTGGATGAAGCGCAGCATCTCTGTGAACTCACGCACTCTTCCCTGGCTGGAGAACTGGCGGACGCGAACGGTGTGGTGGCGTCGGCCGGAACAATTATCCTGCGGCCGAGATTTTCTTTCGCAAGAGCTTGCAAACTGCTCGCCAGCAGAAAGATCCAGTGCTTGAAGACTATGGCCCTGTTGAATCTCGGTCTTACTGCCTTGAAACAGCACCATTTCGATAATTCCATCTTGTGGTTGACCGATGGTTATCAGGCTGCACGGTCGCTGGCCGCACATTTCATGGAGCAGAAGGGTCTTGGCAACTTGGGCTGGGCCTACTATATGCTGGGAGACATCGATAAGTCAGCCGATTTCTTTCGCCGAGCTGCAGATGAGGCGCGCGCTCTCGATGCAAAGAGCGACCTGGTGAAATGGTTAAACGCTCTAGGTATGATCTCTCACGAAACTGGCCAGCTGGCAACTGCGGAGGATTACTACAAGCAGTCCCTGGCATTGGCGCTGCACTCTGAAGACAAAGAAGATCTGGTCGACGCGATGACGGCCATTGCGGCAATATCCGTGGAAAGGAAGGAATGGGACCAGGCGGCAAAATACGATGAACAGGCAATCACAGTTTCTCGAGCTGGCGGTGACCGAGAGGGAGAACTGGATGCCCTGCTGGTTGAGGCCAGGATAGCTGCGAGTAAAGGCGACGCCGGCAAGGCCACTCGACTGTTTCGTGAGGTCGCAGACGATTCCAGAAGTGAAGTGCCCCTGAAGTGGGAAGCAGAAAACGATCTGGGACGACTCTACGAGGATGAGGGGCGATTGGCCGATGCACAACGGCACTACAGGACAGCCATTGGAATCTTCGAGAACGCGAGGGCTTCCCTGGACCGGGATGAATTCAGGCTACCCTTTCTGACGAATGGAGTACAGCTTTATGACGATGAGATCCATCTTCTCGTGACCCAGGGCGAAACGGCGGAGGCTCTCAAGGTAGCGGACTATAGCCGAGCACGGACTTTAGCCGAAGGGTTGGGAGTTCTGGCCAACCACAATCCTCTAAATTCTCACGGTGCAGACAACCCTCAGGATATTGCTGCCAGGACAAATGCCACAATTTTGTTTTATTGGTTGGGCCCAAGATATTCATATTTGTGGGTGGTGACACAAGAGCGCACGAAACTCATTCCGCTGCAACCCGCATCGGTGATTGATGCCCTGGTTCGAAATTATCGCAAGGAACTGGAGGGACCGAGGGACGTACTTGAAACCAGGGACAGCAATGGACGCGATCTCTATAACATCCTAATAGCGCCGGTCAGCCAGGAGGTCTCTGAGAACTCACGGACCATCATTATCCCCGACGGAGCCTTAAATAATCTGAACTTCGAAACTCTGCTGGTGTCCGAACCGCATGAGCACTATCTAATCGAAGATGCGACTATACTAAATGCGAGTTCACTCCGGCTTCTCGCGGCATCAAGCTACCACCCCAGCAGCCCGACGCCAAAACTTCTGTTGATAGGTGACCCCGTTACACCCAACCACCAATATGGCGAGCTGCCAAATGCCGCGCGAGAGATGGGAAGCGTCGAGAAGCATTTTGCGCCATCAGATCGTAAGACTTATAGGCGGGCTGAGGCTACTGATCAGGCTTACTTGAGTAGTAACCCCGAGCAGTTCTCCTATATACACTTTGTCGCGCATGCGACTGCCAGCAGACTTAGTCCTCTCGATTCGGCCATTATCTTGTCAAAGGCCACCTCCGAAGATGATTCCTTCAAGCTTTATGCGCGCGATATCATTCGCCGTCCGGTGCATGCGGACCTTGTCACAATCTCAACTTGCTACGGTGCGGGAACACGGGCGTACACGGGAGAGGGTTTGGTGGGGCTTTCCTGGGCCTTTATGCGCGCCGGCGCGCATAACGTGATTGGCGCGTTATGGGAGGTCAGCGACTCGTCCACGCCACAGCTAATGGACCATCTTTATGGCGAATTGGCGCAAGGTCACGACCCTGACGTAGCTCTGCGGGCGGCCAAGCTGTCGCTGTTGCATTCAAATAGCGTTTTCCGCAAGCCATTCTACTGGGCTCCCTTCCAGCTCTACAGTGAGCAGGTGGCGGTCGAGAAAACCAGGATTGCCAAGGCTCCGAGAGTGCGTCCCTAGTGTCCTCAAACCCTGAGGTTGCAGGAACGGCGCCAACGGTACGGGTTCCGCTCCCCACCGACGGATTTGTGGATCAAGATGTCCGCATGCGGTCCGATTTGGCCGAATTGTGGCTGTGGTACTACCCCTTGACGATGATTTGCGGATCGCCTCTGTGGCGGGGCGGTTTCTGAGCCGACGAGTTTTTCGCGGTCGCAGGTTTCGGTGTTGACTTCTTAGCTGCCTTCTTGGCTGACTTCATCTAAGTAGCTCCTCTCAAAGTTGTCGCTGTTTTTCTACGCAAACCAATCTGTCGTCTATCTCCAATTATCTTTGTCACTACTGGTGTAACCGCGACTTCACACGTGGATCCGAACGCAGATTGTCCATCTCCGGACTATCCCGCACCATGGTCGAAGGATAGCCTGCATTCAACGCTTTCATCAACCATTGCACGGCGGCGTCGCGGTCGCCAAGTTGTTCGTAAACTTGAGCAGCATTGTATCGGACCGCCGGGTCGTCGGGCGCCAGCGATAGCGCCCGCTGCACATAATTGAGTGAAGGGCCCTTGTCTCCCAGCATGGAGTAATAGTCGGCAAGATTCCCGAGCACCCGCGTGTCCCGCGGATTGACTTGCAATTCCTGCTCGGCAAGCGAGATGGCCTTTTTGTAGGCCACGGCGGCGTCCGCCTGCTTGTCCGGCGTTCTAATTTCAGCGTCCGCCAGGTTGCCCCACATCACGTAATCGCGATCGTTCAATTCCACGGCTTGCGCGGATATGCGGGCTGCCTCTGAAAATTGCCGCAAGTGGAAATAGGCTGTCGCCAAGTTTGAGTAGGCATCGGCGGAGGGCTGAATCGCGCCGGCCCGCTGGAACAGCGGAATAGCTTCGGAATACCGCCCCTCGAGAACGTAAACCGCACCCAGATTGCTGTAACCGCGATAATTGTCCGGGGCCAGGGCGATCACTTGCTGGAACATCTGGGCCGCTTCTCCGTACCTGGCCTGCCCAAAGTAGAAGGCGCCAAGCATGCTGTAGCCTCTCCAGTAGTGCGGCCGGAGATTGATAGAACGACGATAGGCTTCTTCCGCTTCGGCCGGTTTCCCAAGGCTGGCATACGCGGATGCCAATCCCCGGACGGCGTCGTCGCTGGTCGGTTCCAGTTCGAAAGCACGTTGGAACTCCTGCGCAGCCAGTTCGTATTTACCCGTTCCCTGGTAAATCATTCCCAGACACTCATGGGCTTGAGCGCTTTGCGCATCGACGTCCACCGCCTTTTCGCAAACGCCCCTTGCCTTGTTGACCCACGCCGATTCACGTGTAGTCTCGAAGCGATACCAGTAGGCTTCGCCCAGACCGGCGTACGCGGGGGCATACTGCCCGTCTAACTCTAAAGCGTGATCGAATACGGTAATTGCGCTCTCCAGGTTCTCCGGCTTCAGAAAATCCTGGAGATAGCCCCTCCCCTGTAAGTAAAAATCGTAGGCGGCGGGTTCAGCCGCCCGATGTGGGCTTAGGGATGACTGTCCCTGTGTGGCAAGCTGGATTTCCAAGGCGCGGGCAACGCTGTTGGCGACTTCATCTTCAAGCGCAAAGGCATCCGAAGCCTGCCTGGTGATCGTCTCGCCGCGAAGTTGCCGGGCGTTCTTGGCATCGATCAGATGATAGGTGACACGCACCATCGGCCCGGAGCGTTCCACGCTTCCCTCAAGTCCGAGGTTCACTCCGAACTCCCGGCGTGCCTGCTGGAGGCTCTCGACATGATTGCTGCGCATTTCAGTAGCTGGTATGACCTGCAGCGAGTGGTCCTCAGTCAGTTTAGTGAGACGGGCCGTCAGCGTCTCGCCTAAGCCTCTTGCGAAAGCAAGGGACTCTTCATCGGCGTTTACTGCGGTGAAGGGCAAGACCGCAAGTTGTTTCGATTCCGGCACCTTCGGTTGAATCGAGCCTCCCCAGAGTTTTTGCCGGACAGCCGGGACGAGGGCAAGAGAAGACACCAGCACGATAGCGGCGATTATCGCCACCAGGGCCGATCGCGAACCGGGTAGCGAGGCGACCTTGCCGTTGCGGTTGATCCGCTTCCCACGGATGATTCTGGCCACGTCGGTGGCGTGCTGCGGCCGGTCCTCCGGGTCCTTTGCCAGGCATTGCAGGATCGCCGCTTCCCAGTTGCTGTCCAGGCTGGGAGCGTACTTGCGGGGAGACGGAGGCGCCTGTTCAAGCCGCATTAGCGCCCTCTGCCGGCTTGTACTCCCCTTGAATGGCAGCTCACCCGTCAGCATCACATACATCACTACGCCGAGGGAATAAATGTCAGATGCCGGTGTCACGGTCCCGGCCCTCACCTGCTCCGGCGACATGTAGTCAGGAGTACCTACGATTTCGTCCGCGGCGGAGATCGAACCCGGGTCCACTTCGCTCTGCTCGCTGGTTCTCGCCAGACCGAAATCAGTTATGACGGCGCGTATGCCGCTTTCGCCGGGAACCAGGATAATGTTCCCGCACTTAAGATCGCGGTGCACGATCCCAGCCTTGTGGGCTGCGTCCATGCCGGCGGCAAGCTGCTCAATCAGGGGCAAAGCATCGAGTGGGCTGAGTCGTCCGGTCGTGTGTATTCGGTCGGAGAGTGTCGGGCCCGAGAGCAATTCCATCGTAAAAAAAGTGACTTCGAGAATGGTCCCTTCCGGATATCGCTCGCAGTGATAGCCGACATCAAAGATTCGGCAGACATTCGGATGAGTAACTCGGCGGGCAAGCTGTATCTCTCTCTTGAAGCGTTCGCCAGCTCGTTCATTCAAGGAGATATCGGAACACAGAACCTTTAAAGCGACATTCTCATTGAGTGAAGTATCCCTGACCTCGTAAACTTCACCCATCGCCCCGCGTCCGATGAATTGGATAATCTTGTAGCGTTGAGCAATGAGCTGACCGGGAAGGAATTGCGATCTCTGGAGTGCATTCTGCCCGGAGCCGTCCGAGGAAATGGCCACCGTAGGCAGCTCTAACGCATTTGGCGCGGCGCCGATGCCTCCATCCGGAGGGCCTTGCGATGCGGATTCTCTGCGGTCCGGCGACTCCGGAACAGTTGCCCGGGCAGCACTCTGGCCACCTCTCCCCAGAACGGTAGAGGGCTCCGGCAACGGCAGACCGCGAGGGTCATCTTCAGTGTCCGCCATGTCAAGCTCCATCAGGCGCCTAAGATGGCAGATTATTGCACGTCAATCTCATGAAAAACAGGGCAATATTTAGAGAGTTTCGCAATTTCACGTCACGGAAGAGTGAGCATGGCAAGCGGGCGTTTATGCTCTACACCAGATGTTTGATAATCAGGATATATCTACTTCGCAATCTCCACGCTTTCCATCCTGCTATGGAACCAAACCCGGCTTTGACCCCTGCTTCAATATGAAATCGGAGTTGCCGTACAGAATGTAGTCGGCCCAATCATACTGTTTGAGCTTTAATACGGCTTTACGCCCCTCGAGAAGCGAAAGACCAATCGAATTACCAGCTAGAATCCTTTCGTAAAATCTAGTTGCAAACGTCTCCGCAGCAGCGTCGCCGACCGGCCAATACGTGCTCATGTAATTAGCAATTCCGCCGCGCATGAGTGCCTCTGCTACACCTAACGATTCCTGAGCGCCAACGCTTGCGGGCTTTGTGGCCGCTGATCTCCGCCCGCGGACGCGTCCAGCCTGACACGCGTTGAAGAAAACCAGGAAGGGCAGATTGCTGATCCCCGCCAGGTCGGAACCACTCAGTATTTCAGCGCCGGCGCAATAAAGTCCTGAACGACCGCGGTTGGTCGCATCGAAGAAGGCATGCCCCGCGTAGTGGACGCAATCGTATTTGCCGCTGCGAAGAGCCGACAGAATCGCTGCCTTCGATGCATCTTTTTGCCGCAGCACAGTTGCGTCGATACCCGGTTTCCCCTTTGCCAGCTCGTCAATGCGCTCTCCCTCCTTCTCCGCGCCGGGCAGGTCCCCTGTGGGATTGACAATCAGCAGCAGTCTTAACGAAAGCTCGGTCCGGCGCTCCTCTAACCAGGTAGCAATCGGCAAGTTATCCGCCAGGTAGCGGCGGCTCAATCCGCGCGCGACCGCCGGACTCCAGCCGTTGATGGTGAGAGTCTCCCATGGAATCCGCGCTGTCGCAGCATCGTGGACCACAACGAGGTGGCGGTCCTTCATGGACTCGAGAACCGTACAAATCTCGGCGGGAAGAACCAGGTCTGAAAATTGCTTTCCAAACTGCGCGATATTTGTGGAGCTATTACCGGCCCCAACTGCCTTGTCAAACTTCGTCAACAAGGAGGAAAGCTCAGCATTAGGGATGGTTTGAACAGCAGACACTACCGATGCCTTCATCCCCGCCCCCAGGATGGAAACGCGATAATGGCCCTGCTTCTCCGAAGGCATTTCTTCCCGGACCATCACGTAGACAGGCTCGGGGCCGGCCTCCAAAACGCGCGCTAAGAAACGCTCTGAGGGCGGGACCTCAATTTCGTTCAAAGTCAATTCCACATCATCGAACAGCGCCGTTCCCACGAGCTTGTACACCTCACTCCGCATTTCGCTGAAGCGCGCTGAATCTGTCTCGCAAATCGTGATGCTGCGAAATCTCTGGTCCGGGTCCGCATCCGCGAGGCCACGCAGAAATCCAACCAGCAAATGCTGGAGAACCGTTCCCACGCTTTGACCGGTGCCGATCCCGAGGAGAACGGTGGCAAGCTCGTCAATTTGGCTGCGAGCCAACAAGCGGATGGCATTCTCGGCCACGAGCTGCTGGACATCCGTATTGAAACGGTCAAACGAACCGAGTCCCGCGAACAGAACCATCTCGGCCGGCAATTGGTTACGGCCCGCCGGTACCGTGAACACGGCCCCCACATCGCCACTGAGCATGCGACGTGCCGTGAAGTCCGTGACCGCGCCGCCAAGACGTTGGTCCACTGCCCTTGCGGCCCCGCTGGGCGCGACGTTGCGGAAGACGCCCAGAACGTATGCCCTCGCATTTGCATCCGTGATACTGCCGTACGCCAGGGTGAGATCAAGCCGGCGCTGTCTCCTGCGTCCGACCGTCAAGTTTTGGAATCTTTGATTCAGCATGCTGATGCTTGCCGAACTTGGACTCAGAGTCGCGGTACTCAATGCCAACGGAGCGGACAAGACAGGGGTCCGTTCAACACCTGGGGGCGCCGCCACGGCATCCAGTAGATGCCGGTAGTCCGCGGAGCCAAGCTGCCCGACTCCTGGCGCTCGCAGCGCCATTCCCCTAAGTTCGGCTTCCGAGACGAGGCGAGGGACCCGCCTGGAAACAGGGCGTTGGTTCGGCAGAGCGGAAGTTGTGCCGGTGGAAAGCAGGTCCAGCACGGTCGATGCAACCGCACCATTGTTAGGCAGGCTTCCATGTCCTTCTTCGACGTAGTAAGTCTGCTTGTCAGAAATACCCGCCAGGCGAGCAAACGCGAGTGGGACGGTGCCGTCTCCGTCGGGCGAAATCTCATACTTAAACTCATCATGCTCAAGGCGAAGTCCGGTAACTGTGTCCTGATTGACTCCAGCGACAAGAAAGAAGCGAGAGTCCGCCGGAGCCAAGCGATCGATCACCGGCTTGACGCCCAGAAGCAACTTGCTCTGAGGCTTGGGCCCGGTCTTCGGCCAGGACCCTGCCTTGTACAAATTGACCGCCGTAAACTTGTCGGGTGATGGCAACATCTCGTAAAGCCCAGGAAACGTATTGAACACCTGATTGGACAGCTGATCGGCGCTATGAAATTGGTCCAGCTTTGCAATTTTCTGCACCACATCGTAGGTCGCACGGATTACCTGAGCTGGAGCGAAGGAACCGTAGTTAGGGGTCCCCAACATGATGAGTTGGTGGAGCTTCTGTCGCACTTCTGCCGAGTCGGCTAGCGCAGCCCTGGCCACCAATCCTCCCATGCTGTGCGCGACTAAACTCAACTGCGACGCCGGATCCTGGCGAATGGCCTCGGCGAGACTGGCTCCCAAGTCCGATAGGCTACGGCGCCAGTCGTAAGCGAAGAAGTCCGCATCGAAACCGGCGATTCGCAGAAGTAGTTTCAGCTTGAGATAAGTGAGCAGAATGACACCCGCTGCGTGATAGCGTGAGCTACCTCCATCAAGTTTCAGGGCCGTCAATCTGCCGGCAGCGATTTCAAAGGGATTAATCCACAGAATGTCTTCTATGTTCAGGAGAGCTGTCCTGGCCAGCCGCGATCCCATGATCCCGGGCAGGATTAGAACTCGAGGTCCTCCGCGAACCGAACGTGTGGCAGCCTCGCGGGCTAAGTCCCGGAATTGGCTGTAGCTCTCAGGCCCGAAGTAGTCTTCGAGAAGGCCGCGGCTTTCGTCTGTCAGGAGGGCCCGTTCAACCTGCTCGGTGGGAAGATCAAATCCGGTGTGCTCGCGTGCGGTTTGCGTTTGGGACGAGCCCCGTGGCATCCGCGTCGAACGCGGGCGTCTAGCGGACTTCTTCGGCTTGTCGGTCATAACGGGGAAGGATTACATCACCACAGCAGGAACTCTGCAACAGAGAAATAGGCTGAACATTACAGAGAAACCTGCAGCGCTGCTTGGGCAATGCCTGGAGGATGTGGCCAAAGCACTCAGCGCGGCAAGGTAGTTGCCTCGGCTGGACGTTTCGGTACCGCCGGAATATGCTCCTTGGGATTACGAATTGTGTCGACGAATTGTTGAACTTTGGTATTGGACTCCCTCGACTGGACTCCGAGGCTAAACGATTTGCTCTACCTTTGAGGTGTACTAGCCATGCCTGATGCCCTTCGTCCAATGTGCTTCATCGCCATGCCGTTCGGGACTCGCACGGCGAAGCGCGGCATGAAGGTTGACTTCGACCGGGTCTACCAATTCATCCGTCGCGGGGCAAAAAAGGTGGGTCTCGACGTCATCCGCGCCGATTTTGAGCCGGCCGGGGGCTTCATCCATAGGCCGATGCTGGAAAGGCTGCTGGTCGCTGAATACGTCGTCGCCGATCTGACGCTAGCGAACCCAAATGTCATGTACGAAGTCGGCGTCCGGCATGGCGCGAGCGCCCGGGCAACACTCCTCCTGTGCGCAGAGCCGCTGGTCAAGGAACTCCCCTTCGACTTCAAACCATTGCGGATGGTCCCCTATGCGCTCGCCCGCGATGGATCGCTCAGCACCGCTTCCGGAAACGAACTCGCGGAGGTGGTTCGCGAGCGGTTGCAGCAGGCACGCTCCGGGCAGCTCCCGGTCGATAACCCGATCATGCAGATTACGGCGTGGAAGCCGGCCGGCTCGATTGAACACTCAAAAACCGACGTTTTCCTGCAACGCCTGCAGTTCACTGGCGAACTCGGTGATCGCATCCAGAAGGCGTTGCTGATCGCCAAGGCGGATGAAGCTGTGGCGCGATTGGCCCAGATTGAGAAGGAGGTCGTCCGGCTCCCGCGAGAGGTTTCGCAGGTCCATACCGCACTGCTTGGCGTCTACCTTGGCTATCGAGAAAAGAAGGCATATGAGCGGATGGCATCTCTTTTCGATCGGTTCCCGCAAGAGCTCAAGCAAACGGCGGTCGCACGCGAGCAATATGCTCTGGCGCTCAACCGCCTGGCCGAAGATGCCGCAGAGGCCGGGAAGGTTGACGAAGCGGATGAGCTCCGAACGCGGGCGATCGGCGCGCTCGATGCCATCCCGGCTGCGAGCGTCACCAGCGAGACATACGGTATTCGCGGACGAATCTATAAGGGATGGCACGACGCAATCTGCTCTACTTCAGGCAGCGACGATCCGCGTGCCGGGGCCATGCTGCAGCGGGCGATCGAAACCTACGAGCAGGGGTTCCGAACGGACCTCCGCGACTACTACCCTGGCGTAAACGCGGTCACATTGCGCCTCCTCCGTGGGACGGAAGAGGACCGTGCCGTTCTGCAGAAATTAACGCCCGTGGTTCGGTACGCGGTCTCATCGGCGCCAACCCCGAAGAACAACGAAGAGCGGTATTTGCAGACGGCGACAAAGCTCGAGCTCGCAACGGCCGATAAGGATTGGAAAGCTGCCCGGGAGCTCTTGACCGATCTTCTCGGCATACAAGTTGCCGGCTGGTTGCGTGGCACTACCAGAGCGAACCTGAAGCGACAGAAGCGGGCGTTCGCGAATGACGCTGCGGCCGCAGAAGTCGACAAAATTGCAGCGGCGCTGGTGACTTGAATTAAAGAGCGAATCCCTCTCCCTCCGCCACGATTCGGCTTTTCAATAGTCTACGAGCGTCGCCGAGTCTCTCAGACTACCAACTCCGATCGTTCGACCTCGGCATGTGACTTGCCAATCGACTCCAGTCTACTAAGCTGGTGGGTGTCCGCTTGCGCGGAAAGGGGTTGCCCGTGCTTTGCAATCCAGTCCCGCAGGAGATCGCTGGTAGAAGCGCTGATCTCGGTGAAGCGGAGGCCCGCGATTGCGTTGGGTTGTGACCACACGACTACACCCTTCACCTCGATGTGATGGCTTGTCCCGGGTAGTGGAAACTGCAACGTGAGTTCTCCGGAGGCTTCGCACGGCGGCCGAAAGTTTTGCAGGCCCAGCCCTCCAACGCTAAGGTTTCTCGCATCGGCAGTGAAGCGGTACCCGTCCTTAGTGCGCAAGCTAACCGGAACGTTGAACTCTGCGCGAAAATAAATAGGCAAGGGCACCACGGACTTTGCCGCGGAAGCAGTGTGGCGTCCGAAGGTGATCTTGTGCTCGTTCAACTTTCTGCAAAATGTGCGCCGGGGAATACCCAGTTGTCGGGCAGCCAGGCTTTGATTACCGCCCGTGGTCTGGAGGGTCCGCAGGATCATGAGCCTTTCCAACTCGCCCATGGTGACATTTTCCGGTGAAAACGCCCCCGGCTGTATCCCGTGCTCGACGCTGTCGCGCATATGTTGGCGTACATCCTCCGCCGTAATTTCGCCGCGCAGGTTCAGAATGCCCAGCTTCAGCACCAGGTTTCGTAGTTCGCGGACATTGCCCGGCCACTCGAACTGGGGCAGCAACTCCAGCGCTTCCGGGGTAAAGCTGACACCGGGACAATTGCGCGCCAGAAAAAATTCGGCCAGCGCGACCACGTCTTGCGGCCGGTCCCGCAAAGGAGGCACCCGCAGATGGATCTCGCTGATGCGATGGTAGAGATCGCTGCGGAAATTGCCCGCCCGCACTGCGGCGGCGAGGTCGCGGTTGGTAGCAGCCACGATGCGCACATCTACTGAAATCTTCTTGTTGCCGCCTAAGCGATAGTAAGGAACGGCGTCGAGAGCGCGCAGAAGCTTCACCTGGATCTTCGGTTCCAACTCGCCTATCTCGTCCAGGAAGAGAGTGCCGCCGTGGGCGCTCTCGAACAAGCCCGGCTTGCAGGAATCGGCGCCGCTGAACGCCCCTTTTTCATAGCCGAACAATTCACTCTCCACCAGATGTTCCGGCAGCGCCGCACAGTTGACGTCGACCCACGGCTTGGCGCAGCGGTTGGATTGCTGATGCAGAATGCGGGCGATCAGTTCCTTGCCGGTGCCTGTCTCCCCCGTAATCAGGACCGCGGCTTTGTAGAGCGCTATTTTCTGCGCCACCTGCAGCAGCGCGACCATGTTGGGGTCCTGGACGACGATGTCGATGGGCAGGTCAGCGCCATGTTTGTGAACGGTAATCACAGTGGTGGTCCTTCGCCGGCGACTTCCTGCCGGCGACTCATCGATCGTCTTGTATCAGGAGACCGCTAACGCGGCGCTAAAGCGCCGCTCTACCCGTGCCTTCGCGACTACACGAATTTGAAAACTGATGGCTTCTCCACGTGGAAACCTCATAGCTCTGCTCAGCGCCACCCAGGACCGCACCACACGACCGGCTTCATCAATCCCGACACCTAAGCCATCGGCCAAAGCGAGCGATTTCTTGATGCTGGTTTGTGCCAGGCTGGCGCAGCCTCCAGATCGAATGAGCCAAACTGGCACACCGCAAACGCCGGCTTCATCCGCTCACTGACGCAAGCGATGGAGTTAGCGCGACACGCGAGATGGCAGTCCCGGTGCACTACAGCCTTTCGATGTCGAATCCAGATCGGAGTTGAACATGAAACGTTGGATGGTATTGTGGTTCGCGATTTTGATGCCCGCGTCGCTGCTGGCCAACGACGCAAAACTGGCTCCCGAACTAAGACAGGCCGCGAATGACCAGATGGTTGCCGTCATCGTGCAATATAAGGCCGCTCCCAGTGCCATCAGCAAGGGCAGAATCGTGGCGAGCGGCGGCACTATCGCCGGCGATCTTCCGCTCGTCAAAAGCGTTACCGCCTCGGTCCCGCTAAGCAAACTTGCCCAGCTGTCTGACGACAATGCGGTCGCCTACATCTCGCCGGACCGTGCGGTGAAGAGCCACCTCAACAACGTGGTTCCGGCGGTGCTTGCGAATTACGGCTGGGGGTTGGGCCTGGACGGGACGGGGATCGGAGTAG
Source organism: uncultured Acidobacteriaceae bacterium (assembly GCA_963840905.1). Lineage (GTDB taxonomy): Bacteria > Acidobacteriota > Terriglobia > Terriglobales > Acidobacteriaceae > Bog-257. Next base: position 303,483 of record CAWJAO010000011.1, on the reverse strand, counting down.
CTGTCCTTGACAGCGGCATCCACCAGGTCAGCGATCTGCAAGCATCCGGCGCTTCGCGGATTGCCTATAACGCCGACTTCGTGGGCGGCGGCACCGACGACCAGTATGGTCACGGCACGCACGTAGCCGGCATCATCGGCGGCAATGGCTCCTACTCCAGCTGTCCCACCTGCAACGTCCAGGTCCGCGGGCTGGCGCCGAACGTGACGCTCATCAACCTGCGAGTGCTCGACAGCACCGGTCAGGGCAGCGATAGCACCGTCATCGCTGCGATCCAGGCTGCGGTCCAGCTGAAGAACGTCTACAACATTCGCGTCATGAACCTGTCGGTAGGCCGGCCGGTATTTGAGAGCTACACCCAGGATCCGCTTTGCCAGGCAGTGGAGAGCGCATGGCAGGCGGGCATCGTGGTGGTGGTCTCCGCCGGAAATGACGGACGCGACAATTCGCTGGGGACCAACGGATACGGCACCATCGAAGCGCCCGCGAACGATCCCTACGTCATCACGGTCGGCGCCATGAACACCAAGGCCACGCCGGACCGGGCTGACGATGTGATGACCAGCTACAGCGCCAAGGGGCCAACCGTCATCGATCACATCGCGAAGCCTGACCTGGTGGCTCCCGGAAACCGCGTGATCTCCCTGCAGGAACCGGGAACGCTGGCCACGGAAGACCCGCAGAACCGCGTGTCGAGCACGTACTACGACAAGGGTATGCACTTCACGCCTTCCACCCGGTATTTCACGTTGAGCGGAACCAGCATGGCGACTGCCGTAGTAAGCGGCGCGGCAGCGCTCATGTTGCAACAGGATTCGACGCTTACGCCGGACCAGGTGAAAGCACGCCTGATGAAAACTGCCTACAAGAACCTGCCGCAATACTCGACCGTGGTAGATGGAGGCGTGACGTACACCATCCAGTACGACGCCTTCACGGTTGGAACCGGGTACCTCGACGTGCAGGCGGCGTTGAGCAATACAGACCTTGCGCCCGGGGTTGCGAAGTCTCCCACCGCTTATTACGACACCACCAGCGGCCACGTTTTCTTTCTCGCCGACAGCGTCACTCCGTGGGGACAGTCGGCGATGTGGGGAGACTCGGGCCCGAGTTCCCAATCGGCCATGTGGGGCGCTTCGGCGGTGTGGGGCAACAACGCCTTCCTGGCCCAGTCCGCCATGTGGGGAGACTCCGCGATGTGGGGCAGTTCAGCGATGTGGGGTGATTCAGCCATGTGGGGCGATTCAGCGATGTGGGGAGACTCCGCGATGTGGGGCGATTCGGCCATGTGGGGCGATTCAGCCATGTGGGGAGCGCAGTTTACCGGGAGCAATCCGGCCTCCGCCCTCAGCACAGTGCTCAACGGTGAGAACTAGGAAGGCTGGGAGACCATGAAAAGCTCAAGAACAAGCACTCCACAGTTCGCTCGGACACGGCTGGCGATGTTGGCCGCAGCGCTGATCATGATCCTTGCGCCGGCGCTATCGGCAACATCGCGCATTAGTTCAGCAAGACTACTGTCCCTTCCCAGCCCGGCGGCGGATGTCGTCCCATGCAACGGTTCAGCCACCGCCGGGCTTCGCACTCAGCAGAGTCGAGAAAGGACCGCGACAACACTGACTCTGGCTTCCATCATGTGGGGATCGTTTGTCCCGCAGAAGCCGATTCCAAACGCGGACATTGGTCAACCGAGATCGAGCCGGTGGTTACGGAACCGAAAACCATAACGTTCCGATTCCGCCCTGCCGATACCTTTAACGGAGTGTCTCGAGGCGCCCGGGGACACTCCGGATCTCCGAGGTCTGCCGGGGTCCCGAATCATGCCACCGAAACTGAGACGCGGGTTCGCAACGGTTCCTGCTCCCTTTCGAGGCCGCTCAAGGAGTCGCGATGAGTCCTAACGCGAAGGCGTTTATCGCGCTCGTGCTGGCGACGGGAGCCGCCGTTCTGGCCAGTGGACTCATGCACTCCTCGTGGCCGGACCTGGGCAGGTTCTTCTGCTATTTGCTCGCGGTCATACTGGCCTCGGGATTCAAGGTCGTGCTGCCGGGTATCAGCGGCACCATGTCCGTGAACCTGATGGTCATCCTGATCTCGGTGATTGAACTTTCTCCGGCCGAGACCCTGGTGCTGGGTTGTGTCGCCACCGTGGTGCAGACGCTGTGGCACAAGAACCGCATTCAGCCTATCCACGTCGCCTTCAACGCCGCGCAGATCGCAATCGCGATTGAGCTGTCCTACCTGGTGTTTCATTATTCGGCGCTGTTGCTGGGCGAGCAGGTGCCGCTTCGCCTGATGGCCACCGCGATCACTTACTTCCTGGCCAACACGGTTCCCGTCGCCATCGTCGTTTCCTTGACCGAGCAGCGCCCCTTCCCCGCCACCTGGGCGGAATGTTATTTCTGGTCGTTTCCACACTATCTGGTGGGCGCAGCTTTCGCAGGACTGATCACCTGGTCAAACCGTCATCTGGGCTGGCAAGTCTCGGCGTTGATCGTGCCCGTCGTCTACCTGGTGTATCGCTCTTATCGCCTGTACCTGGGAAAGCTGGAGGACGAGAAGCTGCACGTAGAACAAATGGCGGCGCTCCATCTGCGGACCATCGAGGCCCTGGCCCTGGCCATCGACGCCAAGGACCACACCACGCACGATCACCTGCAGAGAGTTCGCGTCTATGCCGTCGAAATCGGCAAGGAGATGGGCCTGAGTGCTGTGGATTTGGAAGCGCTGCGCGCGGCCGCGCTGCTGCACGACATCGGCAAGCTGGCGGTTCCCGAGCACATCATCAACAAGCCGGGCCGCCTCTCGCCGGAAGAATTCGAGAAGATGAAAATTCATCCCGTGGTGGGAGGCGAAATCCTGGAGCGGGTCAACTTCCCCTATCCCGTGGTTCCCATCGTGCGGGCGCATCACGAGAAGTGGGATGGCACCGGATATCCGGACGGATTGCAGGGCGAGCAGATACCCATTGGCGCGCGCATTCTCACCGTCGTGGACTGCCTCGACGCGCTTACCTCGGACCGGCAGTATCGGCGCGGCATTCCGCTGGACGAGGCCATGCACGAGGTGGTCTCGCAAGCCGGTAAGCAATTCGATCCCCGCGTGGTTGAGATTCTGCAGCGCAGATATCTGGAATTGGAGCACCTCGTCGAAAGCCGGTTCCGGCTGCTCCGATGAAGTTATCCACGGACATCAAGATCGCCAACGGCGCGCTCCCGCCGCAGGCTTCGAGAAGGTTGAGGCAGGTTCCAGCAAAGGCGACTTTCTGGCCTCCATCGTGGCCGCGCGCTACGAAGCCCAGGCCTTGCTGGAATTCAGCATCGACCTGGGCCGCTCGCTCAGTCTCTACGAAACTCTCTCCGTGGTGGCGGCGCGACTCCGCAAGCTGGTCCCCTATGATGCCATCGCCATCTACCTGTCTGCGCGGCGACAAGCTGATACCCGAATACGTTACCGGCGACGACTTTCGGGTATTCTCCTCGCTCGAGATTCCCTTTGGCGAAGGACTCTCCGGCTGGGTGGCCCAGAACCGCACTCCGATCATCAACGGGAACCCGTCGGTCGAGCCCGGCTACCTGAACGATCCGCAGAGGGCCAGTTCCATGTCTTCGGCGCTGGCCATTCCGTTGACGCGTGGCGACAACGGCGTGCTTGGAGTGCTGGCCCTGTATCGCCTGCCCGCGGATGCATTCCTGGCCGACCATCTGCGCATCCTGCTGGCTACCAGTGAAAAAATCGGCGCCTCCATCGAGAACGCCATCAAGTATCAGGCGGCAGCCGACTCCGCCACGGTGGACTACCTGACCGGCCTGCCCAACGCGCGCTCTCTGTTTCTGCACCTGGACTCCGAGATCTCGCGATGCAAGCGCGAGCGCAGCCATCTGGCCGCCGTGGTCTGCGACCTCGACGGATTCAAGCAGATCAACGACAAGCTGGGCCATTTTGCGGGCAACAAAGTGCTCGAACTGTTTGCCCGCAAGCTTACCCTGTCATGCCGGGAATACGACTTCGCCTCCCGCATGGGAGGGGACGAGTTCGTAGTGATTGCACCCCGCCTGGAGCGCCAGGCGGCGGAAGAGATGGGCGCGCGCGTCAAGCTGGTCGCCGCCGATAGCGCCAGGGAAATTTGTCCTGAGGTCACGCTTTCGGCCAGCGTAGGCGTGGCGTTCTATCCCGACGACGGCGAGGATGCCGAACAGCTACTCGTCGCCGCCGACAAGCGGATGTACTCGATGAAGCAAGACCATCGACGGGAGCGGCCCTTCCTTGACATCCCCATGCAAACGCCGATGCCGCAGTGAGGAAGGGGCGCGATGCGGACCGCGATCTTACGCAAATTGACCCTGGCGGCGATGACGATGGTCGTCGGAGGACTGATCTCGGCCACATTGGTGCGCTACGCGCCCGGCTTCGGCACCGATGAGCGTCAACTGGATGCCCGCTTGAGCAGCGAGAGCATACAGGCCCTGCGCGAGGCCAATTCCGAAGAGCGCAACATCGCTAAGTTTTATTTGGCCTGCGTGCGGCGCGCGCTGCATGGCGACCTTGGCGAATCGCGATCGCTGAACCGTCCTGTCCGCCAATTGCTTCAGGAGCGGGCCCCGGTCACGCTGGCGACTGCCGGGCGGGGACTTGCGTTGGCGTGGTTTGCAGCGGTGGTCGCGGTGTTGGCCGCGTGGTTGTTCCGCACCCCTGCGGTAGAGCTCACCGGCACAATTTTCAGTGGACTTCTACTGTGTTTGCCCGCGGGAGTACTGGCCCTGCTCTCCGTCCTCATCAACGCTCCCGGATACCTGGCAATCGCCCTGGTTGTCTTCCCCAAAGTCTTCCGCTACTTGAGCAACCTCGTCTCCGGTGTTCGCCGGATGCCGCACATCACCACCGCGTATGCCAAGGGTGTCTCGGAACCTGCAATGTTTCTCTGGCATGTCATCCCGGTCATCAAGCGCGAGGTGCTGGCGCTGGCCGGAGTCTCCATCGGCATCGCCATCAGCGCGGCCATCCCGGTGGAGGCGCTATGTGGAATCCCCGGCATCGGCCAACTGGCCTGGCAGTCGGCGCTCGCCCGCGACCTGCCCCTGCTGATCAATATTTCCATGCTGGTGATCGCCTGCGTGGTCCTGGCAAATTCGGGGGCTGACCTGCTCAACGAACAGCGGAGGCAGCCGGTATGAGGGCCGTACGCCTGGCAGCGGCCGTGCTGGCAGCCATCCTGGTGCTTGCCAGTCTGGGGGGCAGCGCTCTCTCGCGATTCGATTACTCGGCCCAGGACCGGGACCAGGTGAATGCAAGCGCCACCAGCAAACATTGGCTGGGCACCGATGATCTGGGACGCGATCGCTTTGCCCGGCTACTCCATGGAACAAGGGTCTCGATGTTACTTGCGCCGGCGGCCGCTGCTATTTCCATGTTGCTGGCCCTCGCCCTCGGGGCCGCCCCTGGGTTCTTCGGTGGCTTCTTCGAACGGGCCGCCAAGACCGTCATCGATCTATTTCTGTCGGTCCCTTGGCTGTTTCTCTTGCTGACCGTCCGTGCCCTGCTCCCGCTGAACACTTCGCCCGCCGTCTCGGTGACCATTACGTTCCTCATGCTGGGCGTTCTGGGATGGGCGGCCCCAGCGAGGATCCTGATGGCGCGTGCCCGGTCGCTGCGGCAATCCGATTTCATCCTCATGGCCCGCTCTATCGGCGTTTCGCCCGGCAGGCTGCTCGGCAAGCACGTGCTGCCGAACCTGCGCCCCATCCTGCTCGCGCAATTCTGGATATCGGTTCCGGTGTTCGTTCTCGCGGAGGCCAACCTCAGTCTGCTCGGACTAGGCGTAGCCGAGCCGCTGCCGTCGCTGGGCAGCCTGTTGCGGGAACTCGAAACGGTGATGTCATTTCGGGCCGATGCCTGTCGCTGCGCCGCGCTCATCATGCTGGTTCTAATCGTAAGTGGAATACAAATTGCCACCTCTGAACCTGAGGTCCCCTGATATGCGCCGCGCTATTTTCTACGTTTGCCTGCTGGTCGCCATTCTGACCACGGCCGCTCTTTGCCTGGATGAGCTCAGGTTCTATCTGCGTTCCGAACCCAAGTCTTTTAATCCGGCGCTGGTGGCCGACGATGCTTCCGAGACCATTCGCTACCTGACTGGCGGCGTGCTGCTGCGCATGAATCGCGAGTCCCAGAAGCTGGAACCCGAACTGGCGAAGGCATGGGTCGTATCGAAGGACGGCCGGACAATCACCTTTACGCTGCGCAAGGGGCTCCGTTTCTCCGACGGGACACCATTCAGCGCCGCCGACGTGAAGTACACCATGGATCAGTTGATGGACCCGGCCCTGCATTCTCCTACGGGAGATGCATTTCGGTCGACGACCGGCAAAGTAGTTGTCGGCAGCCACCGCGTCCGACAGGATCATCCATCACCTTTCCCGCGCCCGTGGCCGGCCTCGACAAGTTATTTGACCAGGTCGCCATTGTCTCGGCGCACTCGCCGCAAAAGGAGATGGCCGTTCTGGGTCCGTACTATGTCTCAGACCACAAGGCGGGCTCCTACGTTGAGCTGCGGCGCAATCCCAACTACTGGAAGCGCGATGCCGCCGGCCGGCAATTGCCCTACATCGACGCCGTGAGGTTGGAGATCCAGTCGAACCGCGATATCGAGATGCTGAAGTTCACCCGCAACGACATCCACCTGATCAACTCCATGGACGCCGACTACTTCGACCGCCTGTCGCGCTCGGCTCCCGGCAAGGTGCGCGATGCCGGCCCCTCCCTCGATTCCGAGCAGATGTGGTTCAACCAGGTCCCGAGTGCGCCGATTCCCGGCATACAAGCTGGAGTGGTTCCAGTCGCGCAACTTCCGCCGCGCGATTTCGTCGGCCATCAATCGCGAGGACTTGTGCAAGGTGGTGTACAGCGGTCACGCGCGTCCCGCACTCGGTCCGGTTTCACCGGCCAACCAGTTCTGGTTCGACTCCCACCTGCAGCCGGTCGTCTTCGATCCAGCAGCCGCGCTGCAGCTTCTGCAGCAGGATGGTTTTCAGCTCTCCGGCGGCATGCTTCACGACCGCGGCGGCCACGCCGTGGTGTTCTCCATCGTGACCAATGCCGGCAATCGTTCGCGCGAGCGCATGGCTACCATGATTCAGCAGGACCTTCGCGCCCTCGGCATCACCGTCAACGTCGTGACTCTCGACTTTCCTTCGCTGATTCAGCGCATCAGCGAGACCTTCAACTACGAAGCCGCTCTGCTGGGCCTGGTGAATGTCGAACTCGATCCCAACGCGCAGATGAATGTCTGGCTCAGTTCCTCCGACGAACATCAGTGGAATCCCAGGCAGAAGACGCCCGCCACCGCGTGGGAGGCCGAGATCGATCGTCTGATGCGCGCGCAGGCCTCCACCATGGACAACCAGGCGCGCAAGAAGTATTTCGATCGCGTGCAGGAGATCGTGGCCGAGCAGTCGCCGTTCATTTACCTGGTGAACAAGAACGCGCTCATGGGAATTTCTCCGCTGCTGGAAGGCGCCCGGCCGGTGGTCTTGCGGCCGCAGACCTACTGGAATATCGAACGCCTTAGCTTTGCTCCGGAGAGGGCCAGCAATGGCAAATGACGCGCCCGCTTCTCTCCGTCGATCTGCAAGTGGACTATCCCAACAAGCCGCAGGACGCTCGCGGGCAGTCTCCTTTCAGATCAATCCGGGCGAGGTGCTTGGGCTGGTGGGCGAAAGCGGGTCAGGGCAAGAGCACCATCGCGCTCGCGATCCTGCGATTGCTCGCGCTGAAGGGCGGGCGGGCTCACGGGCACATCTGGTTTCGCGGCCGCGACCTGATGGAGGCCTCCGAGCGGGACATGCGACGGGTCCGCGGCCGCGAGATTGGGCTTGTTCTGCAAAGCCCGCTTTCCAGCCTGAATCCTGCGCTTCGGATCGGAACGCAACTGGCCGAGGCGTGGAGGGCCCACGCGACCGGGACCAAGGCCGAGCTGACGATGGCACTCGCTCGGGCGCTGGACAGCGTCGGCCTGTCCATCAGGCGCGGAGTTTTGCTCGCGCTATCCCTCGCAGGTCAGCGTCGGTCAGGCGCAACGCGTCTTGATTGCGATGGCGGTCATGCACTCGCCTGCGCTTGCTCATTGCCGACGAACCCACCAGCGCGCTCGATGCCATCACCCAGGCGGAAATCATCAAGCTCTTCACCGAACTGCAGCGCAAGATGGGCAGCGCCGTTCTGTACATCTCGCACGACCTGTTGTCCGTCGCCTCGCTCTGCAATCGCATTGCAATTCTTCACGACGGCGAGATCGTCGAATGCGGAAACACCCGCACCGGTGCTGGAGCGGCCCATGCATCCCTACACCCGACAGCTTCTGGCCAGCGCTGCCTTGGCCAGTCGCTCCGCAGGCTCCCGTTCCTCGGCCACCGTATCGGATTGGAAAGCCTGGCTCCGCAAACGCTCTGTCCCCACTTTCCCAAAGTGGGGCGAAATTCGGTGGTAGTGTAACTACTGTCACGTTTGAGGGAGCAGAATTTACATGTCAATACGGCGAAACACAACAATCACGCCTAACTCTCTCAATCGCCTCGAGATATAAACTTCCAAAATCGTGTCCAAACCCCCGTAAATGTGCTATATTGTAATCTAGAGTCAGATGAGGCGAAGAGCCATTGTCTGGCTCTTTTTCGTTGTCTGCAGAGTCAGGGCGAATAGCTGCCAGCCCCTTCATAATCAATAATTTATTCCTTACTTGGCAGCCAAATTAATACGCTAATTAATCCCAGAGAGTTGTACTTTAATACTCTTCACGCTCTGCGCATGTTGCCCAGGAAAGTAGCTATGCCTTCCAAGATCCCCAAACCGAAACCCTTCCGTGCCGCCTCGGCGGTCAAGGCTGCGGCTCGCCATGCTATCGGAACACCTCCGCCTACCCGGACCGAGCCAGCCAGCAAGAAGCGGAAGCTCAAGCAAGACAAACACAAGCCAACTTTGAAGAAGCTGCTCGACGAAGCTGGCGAGTAGTCCTCCTCTACAATCTTCGTTGGAGAACTTGCCAAGGTGCCGAGGCAAGTTTCCAGCGGCTCTCACTTGGGCAACAGGGCGACCATCGCGATTCTCCGAAGCAGTTGGCTGCTGGCGCTTGTTTTCACGCTGTGCTTGAGGGCTGACTCGCAGTCCTCATCTTCCACCCAGCAGCCCGACCAGCACGCCGGCATGAACATGCAAATGTCTACCGACTCGATGCCGCACATGGGTCACGAAATGGATTCGGCGCGTGACTTCCTGATGCGCGAATCTTCAGGCACCGGATTTCAACCGTCGGCCTGGCCCATGCCGATGGTCATGACCAGCGTCGGGCAGTGGCGCCTGATGTGGATGGCGCAGGCGTTTCTGGTGGACACGCAGCAAACCGGTCCGCTCGGCGCCGACAAGTTTTACTCCACCAACTGGGGCATGCTCAGCGCGGTGCACCGGCTCGGCGGCGGCGACATCATGCTGCGCACCATGCTTAGTCTGGAGCCCGCGACCGTCAGCGGCGAGTATTATCCGCTGCTGTTTCAGACCGGCGAGACCGCGTATGGCAAGCCCATTGTCAACGGTCAGCATCCTCACGACTTCGTGATGGAGTTGAGCGTGCAATACGCGCACCGGCTCGGCGAGCATGCGGTTTGGGACCTGTACTACGCGCCGGTTGGTGATCCGGCATTGGGCCCGGTCGCCTATCCTCATCGCGCGTCGGCGATGGAGATTCCCCAAAGCACCCTCGGGCATCACTGGGAAGACTCGACGCACATTCTGTACAACGTGGTGACGGCGGGGATGTCGTACAAGGCGGCGCGCATCGAGGCATCCGGCTTTCACGGCGCAGAGCCCGACGAGAACCGTTGGAACATCGACTTCGGGCCGATGAACTCCTATTCGGCGCGGCTTACCGTCACGCCCAGTCCCAGATGGCTCGCGCAAGTTTCAGCCGGTCATCTTGTCAACTCCGAAGCGCTGGAGCCGGGTGTCATCGTGCGTACCACGGCCTCGGTGGAGTATATTGTCCCGCGTCCCCACGGTAATGCATGGGCAACGACGCTGCTTTGGGGACGCAACGGCAAACAGACGGTGCATTACGGCACCAACGCCGTGCTGGCGGAAACCGTCGTGCCCTTCAAGGAGAAGAACTTCATCAGCGGCCGCTACGAATGGTCGCAGCGCGACGAACTGTTTGCCAACGATCCAGCGTTGGCGCAGCAGCTATTCGAGCAAACCGGGAGCCACTGGTTCGATGTCAACGCTTACACGATCGGCTACACGCGCGACATCGGAATTTTTCACAACCTCGAGACCGGGCTTGGCGCGAATGTCTCACTCTACGGCGTGCCCGACGCCATCAAGCCGTACTACGGGGACCACCCGCTGGGCGTGAATGTCTATCTGCGATTGCGCTTGAAGGAAAACCGCTAACGCAAAACCTGCTGCAGGATTCTTGGAGAACCAAAGGCTGAATCAGCTTTCGAAGTCGTGTAGACGCGAAGGCCGGGTGGAGCAGGTACCAAATCGCCGCATGCGTGTCTAATACAGCGGACATCAGGAGACGTCTCGCGGGAAGTTACCCCACATCTCGCGACGGGCCGCGGCGATGTCTTCCTCCGAGATGTTCAGGTCGAGGTCTTTCCAAAGCCCGCGCAGGTTGCGTAGTGGCTTCTTCGCGAGGCTCTTCTCCCTCAGAGAATCCACAAATTCAAGGACCTCCTCCTGCCTTTCCGGAGGCAAGTCGCGCAGTCTCTCGAGGACTTGTTCTTCTATGGTCACGCAATACCTTCAGGCCATCTCGTGGGATTATAACGCCGCTAGAGGTTCTGGAGGTCTCGGAAGAGACGTTGTTCTATCTCGTTAGGTCGGGTAGCAGAAAAGCAGCCACCCATTCCACGGACAAACGTGGAGTCTCCGAAAGCTAAGAGCGAAAAGCGTACAGCGAAGGGCGAAAAGCTAACGGGGAACCGCGGAACTCTCCAGCGGCACTTCAACCACCATTCGCGTGCCTTTCCCAGGCGCGCTTTCAGGAACAATCCTTCCCCCGTAAGCCTCGATCAACGCCTTCGAGATGGCAAGACCCAGGCCATACCCGCCACTGTCGCGTGCGCGCGAGCTGTCCCCGCGATGAAAGCGTTCGAACAGATGCGCCAGTTCGGACGGCGGAATTCCCGGTCCGCTATCTTCAACTTCGACATAACCTCGCGAACCGCTGGATCGTGCGCGAAGGCGCACATTTCCGCCGGCAGGGCTGAAGCGGATCGCATTCTCCAGCAGGTTAGACCAGACCAGTTCGAGATCGTCGGCATCGGCCCGCATCGGCATTGCGCCGTTACTGGCAAAGTCGACGGTCACGCCACGCTCTCGCGCCACGGGAGCAAGCCGCTCCAGCGCACCCACGCAAGTTGCGGCCACATCAACCGCTTCCAGGTCACGACGTGTACTACCCGCCGCCCACTGTTCCGCGCGCGCCAGCCGAAGCATCGAGTGCATCAGTTTTTCCAGTCGTGCCATGTCATCCAGCGCCTGCTCCAGGCCCGCACGATATTCTTCCGCGGCCCGCGGACGCTGCAGAAGCGATTGCAGCGTGGACTTCAAGATCGCAACCGGCGTCTTCAGTTCGTGCGCCGCATTGGCCAGAAATTCGCGTTGCTGAGTAAACGCACGATGCAATCCGTCGAGCATCGCTGTCATAGCTTGCGTCAGGGGCGCGAGCTCCGTCGTGCTCAAGGCGGCTTCACTGGGGTTCAGCTTCCAGTTTGAGGTGTTGACCAACGCCGCGCTGGCGGCCAGCTCGGCCAACGGGCGCAGTCCCCGTCGCAAGCCCAGGACGGCAAGGGCCACCGTGATCAGCAGCAGCACCCCGCTGCCGGCCGCAATGTAGATGCCGGCACGTGCGACCGCTCGTGTCATCTGTTCGGTGGGCGCCGCATAGGTCACGGTCAGCACATCCGTCGAAGGCGCATCGGCTTCGCGATCGAGCACCGGAACATTCTCCAGCCGCACTGCTCGGTATCGGATGCCATCCGCGGTGAAGTTCGCGTGTTCCCGGTTCTTCTTCGGAATGGCTTGCAAGTCCTGCGGCCAGTTGGGAGACCGGGCGAGCACGCGCCCTTCGCCGGTGGCAACCTGGTAGAGGTCGGGGTATTGCTTCTCCAGGGGAGGCGGAACCAGGTCGTCTTCGAAGATCAGCGTGGGATGCTCATCTTCGGAGTAGCGCACCAGCGCGGCGATGCTCATGGCCCGCCCATGCAACCCGGCGTCGAAGGCATTGCGCAATTGCCGCCGGGTGAAATACACCGCCACCGAAACGATACCGATGGCCAGCAGTAGCTGCGAGACCACTACCGCTGCGATCAACCGGCGCTGAATGGAGGTCTGTCGCATGTTACTCGCGAAGCATGTATCCCTGTCCGCGCAGGGTGTGAATCAGCTTGCTGTCTCCACTGTCCTCGAGTTTACGGCGCAAGCCGGAAACGTAAACTTCAATCACGTTGCTGAACCGTTCCCAGTTGAAGTCATAAAGGTGCTCCAGCAACTCGCTCTTGGGAACGACCGCACCCGGCCGGTGCGCCAGATATTCGAGGACCCGGTATTCCATCGCTGTGAGGCTGACAAGGTTGCCCTTGCGGCGCACGGAGAGATCGGCGGTGTTGATCTCCAGATCGCCAACCTTCAACACCGCTGCGCTCTGGCCCTTGCCCCGCCGGATTAGCGCCTTAGCGCGTGCCAGCAGTTCTCCAAGATCGAATGGCTTGGCAACATAGTCGTCGGCCCCGGCGTTCAACAGCGCCACGATCGACTCCTTCTCGTCGCGTGCAGTGAGCACGAGCACGGGCACAGCGGAACCGGCGTCTCGAATGCGTTGCAGAACGCCAAGGCCATCAAGCTTCGGCAGCATCAAGTCGAGAATCACCAGGTCGTACGGATTTGCTTCGGCCATGAATGCGCCTTCTTCACCATCGGGCGCGACATCCACAGCGTAGCCGGCACTCTCGCGCAGGCTGCGGGCAACGTTCTCCGCCAATCGCGCCTCGTCCTCTACGATCAACACCCGCATGCCGCTTCTATCCTATGCCAACCCTACTGCAGCGAACCTGAAGGCACGCTTAACAGTCCCGATTAACGCGAGATGGGCAATACTCCGTTACGGTGGGCCTTCAGAGACTTTGTCATAGCTGTTCACTGATTTTTCGACGATGGCGCAGACCAGACTGCCCGACAAGCTCTCTGGATCGACTCTGACTCGTTTCGTAAATCCAGCGCCGTAGGCGCGGCTCAGTTCGTTTCGTAAATCCAGCGCGGTAGGCGCGGCTCAGTCTAGCCCAGGACGGAGCGCAGCGGAGTCCTGGGTACGAGCGAAAAAAGAAATCGAGTCCCGTAGGGACGACAGGGTTTCGTAACAGCCTTGTAATCGTCTGGTCAAGCCGTGAGTCTATTCGAACTGCATGGCGGCGACACCATCCGCTTCGGCGAGTCCATAACTCTGGTCTGACGGTCCACTCCCGCGTTCAGCTTCCATTAAGGTTCTTTTCTTCATGATGGTTGGGTCCTCGCCGAGGGAGCTGTGCACACCAGACAAAAGATCACCGCGCTCGCTGCCTGCATTCTGCTCGCCGTAACTGCGGCACGCACGCAGAGTGCATCGCTTAGCACAGTCAATGCGCAACCGCAGGCAACCACCGTATCACTGACGTTGGCCGAAGCCCTGTCCCGCGCCAAGGCCAACAGCCCGCAGTTTCAGGCGGCCCTCACGCAACTGGGGCTGGCCCGCGAAGATCGGGTGCAGGCTCGTGCCGCCCTATTGCCGGGCGTGGACTATAACAACACCTTCAACTACACCGAAGGCAACGGCACAGCCTCGGGAAGATTTATCGCCAACAACGGCGTCCACGAGTACATCAGCCAGGGCGCGGTGCAGCAAATGGTCGGCTTGGGTCAAGTCGCGGACTACCGTCGCGCCTCCGCAGCGCAGGCGCTCGCCAAGGCCAGGGCCGAAATCGCAGCCCGTGGATTGACCGTCACCGTCGTGCGGGCGTTCTACGGACTACTCGCCGCGCAAGAGAAAACCCTAAGTACGGGAGCGGCCGCTGACGAGGCGCGGCGCTTCCTCGACAACAGTCGCAAACTCGAGGAAGGTGGCGAAGTCGCGCACTCCGACGTGACCAAAGCACAGATACAGGCCAACGATCAGCAGCGTGCCGTGCAGGACGCGAAACTTGGCGAACTGAATGCGCGGCTCGCATTGGCCGTCTTGCTGTTCCCGAACTTCTTTCAGGACTTCACCCTGGTGGACGACCTGGCGGCTGCGCCGGCGTTGCCCTCGCTTGGCGACGTGCAGCAGATGGCGCAGAAGAACAATCCCGAACTGAGTGCTGCCTTCGCTGCCCTCGAAGTCGCCAACCACGAAGTTACGGTCGCACGTGCTGGACATCTGCCGACGCTGGTGCTCGATTACTTCTACGGCATTGACGCCAACCATTTTGCCGTCAACACGGATGGCATCCGCAACCTGGGCTACGCGGCCGCCGCCACGCTCAACATTCCCGTGTGGCACTGGGGCGCGATTGAGAGCAGGGTTAAACAAGCCGAGTTGCAGCGGCACCAGGCACAGGTCGAGTTGAGTGCGGCGCAGCGCCAGGCGATTGCTGATTTGCAATCGTTCTACTCCGAAGCAGAGATCGCGCACCAGCAGCTGGACACCTTGCGCAACTCTGCCGACCTTGCCGCCGATAGTCTGCGGCTGACCAACCTGCGTTACCAGGCGGGGGAGGCCATTGCCTTGGAAGTGGTGGACGCGCAGAACACGTTGACGCAGGCACGCAACAACTATCGTGACGGCGAAGCCCGCTACCACGTAGCCATCGCCAACCTGCAAACGCTGACGGGAAGTTTCTAGGAGCTGCGACAGATGCCGATCACCGCGCTTCACGCCAAAGTTTGTTTTGAAAGGGCACGGCTTCACAGTTTGCTGAAAAACTCGATTTCAGCAAACTGTGAAGGGGCGTACCTTCAGGTACGCTGGCAAGAGTTTTTCATGTTTGTCATCCCTCGCGGGCTTCAGCCCGCGAGGGATCTACTGTTCCGACCTTTTCAGCAAACTCTTCAGCCGTGCCGTGAAGATGTGCATGAGACTCGGGCTGTCGTCCCTGCAGGGTCTCTCCTCATCCCCAGGGAGCGCACGGGCGGCGCGGATGTCCCTACTGCCACTCGCCCTCGTTGCAGCCATGCTGGTGTCCTGCTCGAAGAAAGAAGAGCAACCCGAACCCGTGGTCACGGTGCAGACCGCCGTCGCGCAGCGTGGCGCAATCCAGCAGATCATCAGCACCGAAGCGGTTTTGTTTCCACGTGATCAGGCAGCCATCACACCCAAGGTCGTCGCACCGGTAAGAACGTTTTACGTGAATCGCGGTAGCCGTGTGCATCGTGGCCAGGTCCTCGCCGTGCTGGAAAACCGCGACCTCGCCGCCGCCGAGGTCGAGAACAAAGGCACCTACGAGCAGGCGCAAGCGGCTTACGGACTTGAGACCTCGTCCGCTTTGCCCGAGGAATGGCAAAAGGCAGAACTTGACCTGAAGACGGCGAAGGAATCGTACGACGCGCAGCAGAAGGTGTACGACAGCCGCCGCGTTCTCTTCCAGCAGGGAGCACTCCCGCGTAAGCAGCTCGATGAATCGGCAGTCGCGTTGATCCAGGCGAAGGCGCAATACGAGATGGCCGAGAAGCATCTTGCCGCCCAGCAATCGTTGGGTAAGAAGCAGCAGCTAAAGGCGGCGGCCGGACAGCTCACGTCGGCGAAAGGCAAGTACGAAGGCGCAGCGGCGCAGCTTGCGTACACCGAGATTCGCAGTCCAATTGATGGCGTGGTCACCGATCGCCCCAGCTATCCCGGCGAGACTCCTCCGCCCGGTACTCCCCTGCTGACCATCATGGATACCTCATCCGTGATCGCGCGCGCACACATTCCTCAGGGTGAGGCAGTCATGTTGAAGTTGGGCGATGCCGCGACCATAACTGCTGCCGGAGAGGTTCACGTCAGCGGCAAAGTCACGCTGGTCAGTCCCGCTGTCGACCCCAACAGCACTACCGTCGAGGTGTGGATCGGAGCCGCAAATCCCGACGGCCGCCTGCGTCCGGGTACGACCGTGAACGTTCAAGTACTCGCGCAAACTCTCGATAACGCTGTCGTCATCCCGGCCTCCGCGCTGCTGAAGACCCCGGAGGGCGAGACCACGGTCATGATCGTCAAGGGTGATCGTGCTCATCAGGTTTCGGTGGAAACGGGAGTCCGCCAGGCTGATCGCGTGCAGGTCAGCAAGGGTCTCAGCGCCGGCGAGACCGTCATCGTAACCGGCGCCTACGGTTTGCCGGACAACACAAAAGTGAAAATCGCAGAACCGGTGCCGTCGCCCAACTCCGGCAAGTCGCAGTCTCAAGCAGACACAGGAAAGGACTGAGGTGAGCTCAAACCTGAAATCCTGGTTGCAGCGTCTGCGCGCCGGAAGTCCGTCCGATGAGCGATACTGGTTCACTCGCTACTCGAAATCGCTGGTCTTCCTTGTCCTGGTTCTGGCAATGGCCGGAGCCTATCTCGCCTTTACTATTCCCATCTCAGTCTTCCCCTCCACGGATTTCCCGCGCGTTGTCATCGGAGTAGACAACGGCGTGATGCCGATCGACCAGATGATGGTCACCATCAGCCGTCCCATCGAAGAGTCGGTAAACAGTGTGCCCGGACTACAGGACGTCCGCTCCATTACCAGCCGCGGCTCGGCTGAGGTAGATCTCTTCTTCGACTGGCACGTGGACATGGTCACCACTCTTCAACTGGTGGACTCGGCGCTCTCCCGCGTCCGTTCGCAGTTGCCGGCGACCGCCGTCATTCAATCCCACCGCCTGAACTTCGCAAGCTTTCCCATCATCGGGTACAGCCTCACCTCCGACTCAGTCCCCCAGACGCAGCTCTGGACGATGGCCACCTACGATCTCAAGCCGCGCCTGAATCGTCTCGATGGTGTCGCTTCGGTTGTAGTGCAAGGCGGGCAGGAACCGGAGTTTCATATTGCTCCCGATCCCGCAAAGCTGTTAACGGCCAACGTGACCGTCACTGACATACTCGACGCAGTTCGGCGAACCAACCTGATCGATTCGCCTGGCCTGCTGCAGGAGAACCACCAGCTTTATCTCGCGCTGGTCGACGGGCAAGTGAAGAACCCCGCGCAGCTGTCACAAATCGTCGTCAAGACCACACAGACGGGGATCCCGGTCCGTATCGGCGACGTTGCTACCGTCGCGCCGGGCGTGAAGCCGGTCTACACCATCGTCAGCGCCAACGGAAAACCGGCGGTCCTGCTGAACATCAATCGTCAACCTGACAGCAATACGGTCGCGGTTGCGGACGAAGTGCACGCCGAGGTCGACCGCATTAAGCAGTCGTTGCCGCCGGGAATACACATCGAGCCCTTCTACGATCAATCGGACGTCGTTACCGCCTCGATCAAGAGCGTGCGCGACGCCATCCTCATCGGGATCATTCTGGCCTCGATCATCATGGTCCTCTTCCTGCGCGACTGGGGAGCCTCCACGGTAGCGGCTCTGGTCATTCCGGTCACGGTACTGATTACGTTCATCGCGCTCAAGGTCCTCGGCGAAAGCTTCAACCTGATGACGTTGGGCGGGCTGGCCGCAGCGGTGGGTCTGGTGATCGATGACGCCATCGTCGTGGTGGAGAACGTTGCTCTTCACCGTGCTGCCGGGCAGGACAGGGTCGCAGCCGTCCACAGCGCGCTGAGCGAGATCACTGCGCCGCTGGTCGGTTCCACCATCACCCCCATTGTCGTTTTCCTCCCGCTCATTGCGATCAGCGGCGTGACCGGCGTGTTCTTTCGCGCCCTGGCCATCACCGTGGGCGTGTCATTGCTGACCTCTCTCGGACTTGCCCTCACCTTGACGCCCACGCTCAGTCAGTTTTTCATTCGACAGAAAAAGATGGGCCCGACCCTGCCCGAGGAGCTCAGCGAGAAGGAAAAGCTTCTCGCCGCAGAAGAAGCTGCCCTCGGCGGACGCTTCCGGCGGGTGATCGAGTTCTACGAGCATTGGCTGCGTTTCGCGTTGCATCGTCCCATGTGGATTGCTGTCTTCTCTGCGGTTCTGGTGGTTGCGTCGTTCTTTTGCTACAAGGCGCTTGGGTCAGATTTGCTGCCGGCCATGGATGAAGGCGGCTTTGTGCTGGACTACATCACCCCCGCGGGCACCTCTCTGGAAGAAACCAACCGCATGGTCGGCCACATTGAGCAGATGATCCGCAAGATACCCGAAGTCCAGGGTTATTCGCGCCGCACCGGCTTGCAGCTCGGTCTCGCGGCGGTCACGGAAGCCAACACCGGCGACTTCGCTGTGATTCTGAAAAACAAACGTAGCCGCTCGGTGGACGATATCATTGCCGACTTACGCGCCGCGATCAAGCAACAGGAACCCGCGGTGGATGTCGAGTTCGTCCAGGTCTTGCAGGACATGATCAATGATCTCTCGAATGCGCCCGAGCCGATCCAGATCAAGATGTTCTCGCCTGACGCCGCGCTCTTGAGTCAATGGGCGCCTCGGGTCGCTGACGCGATCGGTAAGGTGGAGGGCGTCGTCGATCTGCTGAACGGTATCGACAACACTATCAGCGGTCCGGCGACGGTCTTCCGGGTTGACCCGGCAGTGGCCGCGCGCGCTGGCTTTACACCCGAGGAGGTGGCGACCGATGCGTCCTCCATCCTTGAAGGCGAGCCTGCAGCTACGCCCGTCATCGCCCAGGACATGGCGTACACCATCCGCGTTCGCTATCCGGAGGCGAACCGCAGCTCGCTGACGGCGATGAGCAACACCCTGCTGAACAGTGCGAGCGGGCACACCGCAACGCTGGGCACACTTGCCGATGTCACTGAGGTGCCGGGGCAAACGGAAATTCGCCGTGAGAACCTGCAGCGCGATGTAGTCGTTACTGCGCGCCTGGAAGGAAGAGACCTGGGAAGCGGCGTGGCAGCGGTGCAGAAGGCAGTTAACAGTTTGCACGTACCGTCGTCCATCCGCGTGATCTACGGGGGGACCTACGCCGAGCAGCAGCAATCGTTTCATGACCTGGTGCTCGTGCTGGTGCTTGCTATCCTGCTGGTGTTTGTCGTGTTGCTCTTCGAATTTCGCACGCTGGCTGCGCCGGTGGCGATTCTGTCCTCAACCCTGCTCTCGACCTCAGGCGTGTTTCTGGCGCTGCTGATAACTCGCACCACGTTTAACATTGCGTCGTTTATGGGATTGATCATGGTGATTGGCATCGTTGCGAAGAATGGCATTCTGCTGCTCGACGCTGACCAGCGCTTCCGCGCCGCCGGATACTCTGCCCATGACGCCATGATCCAGGCAGGCCGCCGCCGGCTGCGCCCGATCGTGATGACGGCCATGGCCGCAGTCGCCGGCATGCTGCCTCTGGCGCTGGCGCTCGGCGCCGGTTCGGAGATGCTGCAGCCGCTGGCAATCGCGGTGATCGGAGGCATAACTATTTCGATGGTGCTCTCGCTGATCATCACTCCCGCTGTTCACTTTTATTTGAGTCACGAAACCAAGCCTTCAGAAGTAAGCTGAAAGAGGAAAACCATGAAACGAATTCTCGCACTGTTATTCGCGGCCATCTTTGTGGCCGCCGTGCCGGCGCTGGCACAGAAACAATACAAAGTGGTCAATCAAGTCAAGCTAGGCGGCGAAGGGGGATGGGACTACCTCTATTACGACAAGGATGGTCATCGCCTTTTCATCACTCGGGGAAGCCACGTCATGGTTGTCGACACCGACACCCTGAAGGTGACTGGTGACATTCCTGATCTTTCCGGCATCCACGGGGTCGCGCTCGCACCGGAGCTGGGCCGCGGCTTCATCAGCAATGGTGGAGACAACACCGTCACCATCTTCGATTTGAAGACGCTCAAGAAACTGGATAGCGTGAAAGTCGGCGAGCGGCCAGACGCAATCCTGTATGACCCCTTCACCAAGCACGTGTTCACATTCAACGCGCGTAGCAAGGACTCAACCGTGGTCGACGCTGCCACCGCCAAGGTTGCCGGCACTGTGCCGCTCGGCGGTAAACCGGAGTTCGCCGTCAGCGATGGAAAGGGTAAGGTGTACGTCAACATCGAAGACAAGAGCGAGATCGCCGTGGTCGATGCCACCAAGCTGGCCGTGCTGAATCGCTGGTCACTCAGTCCGTGTCAGGAGCCCAGCGCTTTGGCGTTCGACGCTGCTCATCATCGCCTGTTTGCGGGATGCGACAACAAAATGATGGCTGTGATTGACTCCGACAGCGGCAAGGTCGTGACCACCGTCCCCATCGGAGACGGAGTTGATGCCGGCCGCTTCAATGCGAATACTCAGGAAGTGTTCATGTCCTGCGGTGAAGGCGTGTTGACCGTGGTTCACGAAGATACTCCCGACAAGTACACGGTCACACAGAATGTGCCCACGGCCAAGGGCGCGCGCACCATGGCCATGGACTATGCCGGCAACACCGCATATCTCGTGACCGCGCAGCGGGTGGCCACACCGCCGGCTCCCGGGCAGCGGCCGGCGATGGTTCCCGGCAGCTTCGAACTGATCGTGGTGAAGGCGCAATGAGTCTGAGCGCCGAAGTGAATAAGGCTTCCGGCGGCCCTACTTCTTAGCGCTTGGCGGCAGTAGATTATTCAGTCGCAAATACATTGCGGCGGCGCTGTAATGATCGGCCCAACTGGCGGCCAGGCGTATCAAGGCCGATGCACGGGACCCTGTCTGTCCCTCAAACAAGGTAACCGATTGCCCTAGCGCACTGTCGTCTGCCTTTGCCAGCACCTGCTCACAATAGGCGAAGGAATCTTTCAGCGCCTTGGTAAGCATCTCTTTGCTATCGCTATCGCTCAGTTTCGTCTCGTGCACAGGCTCGCCGGCGATACCAGCGCAAAACGTATTGTTGGCCTCCGCAGTATGCATGATCAGGTGCGCAAAGCTCATCTGCTCCGGCGTTGGATGATAGCCATACTTGTCGGCGGGCATTTCGTCAGCGGCGCCAATCAGGTTTTTCGACTGCCGCCCTTCCATTTGCCGCACCGTAGTGACTACCGGATTGCTCGTCGTCTGGGCCGGCGGTTTCGACTGCGCGATCGCGACCGGCGCGAGCACTAATATCACGGTTGCAACGGTTGCACACTTCATGTCTCCCCCACACTCACAAAGATGCGAAGAAGAATATCGCATTTTGCGACCCGCTGGGGGAGTGGACGTCTATCAAGTTGAATCTGTACTACGAAGTAGCTCTGTGCTGCATCAACCGCAGCAACTCCAGCCCTGCCTGCTCGGCATCGTCATGCTTGAAGCCGCTTTGCAGCGCGACGGTTGAGGCCTTGGGCGCCAGCAGTTTCAGCGAAGTTGCCACGCTCTCCGGGGGCAGGGAAGAGCTGTCTGGACCAAGCACGATGTAGTCCACTGCCGCGGCAGATAAGAGGGTCTTGGCGTCATGGAGTCTGCAGGTGGACAGCACTTCATATCCATGATGCTGAAGCACGGTTCTTACGAAGGCGCATAGGTCAGGCGATTGGTCCAGGAAGAGGACCAGCGGGCCGGGTTTTGCGTCTCCAGGGTTGGAGAGGGCAGGCTCTTTGAGAAACGAAACGATGGCTTCGTCTTCCGACTCGTAGGTACGGAAGATGGTAGAAAGTTTGGTCAGTCGCAGCAGACCATCGAGGAACGCCGGTGGAGCTGCCAGACGAAGGTCGCCGCCGCGGTTTCGCGTATGCGCTAAGAACCTCACCATCAAGCCCATGCCCGTGCTGTCCACGCGAGTTACCTCGCCGGCGTGTAATACCACACGCGTGGACTCCAGCAGGCCGCGAGTGATGCAGGCATCGAGGATCGTGATCTCCTCGCCGACGACGATTCGGCCGCAGCACTTGACCACAAATACTCTGCCGCAGTGGCGTGACTCCAAAGACAGTGACATGCGTTTCCCTTACCCCGAGTGGTCTTGGTACCGCTTTGTCGTGGCTAGATCAGTTTTCGGAGTAGCGTCGTCGGCAGGCACGGGCAGAGCGGCGCTTCAGCGCCGCGTTTAGCGACCTTTCCGTTTGGAGCCGACTTCAGCCGGCGGCGCCTTCCTGCGAGTGCGACTACGAAAACTAAACTGCTCTAGCGCACGAAAAAGCCTGCAATTAGACACTGTATCATCTGGAGAAAGCGCGCCTCGACGCCCGGCGCTGCAAGCTTCGCCGAGCGCAGCCCAGAAAGACTTGCGTCAGGAGGGAGGTGTTTGCGGTAGGGATTCTGTGTTGGCTGGCTCGTTGGTGATGGCAAACTGGTAAGACTTCGCCGGCGCCTGTTTTTCTTCCATCTCGATCTTCAGCAGCTCGCTTTCAAGTTGGCGCTTGAGATCGTTGCTCATCTGTCGAAACTGGATTACGTACTTGGCAATCTGCCGGGCAATCTCCGGCAGCTTCTTGGGGCCGAAGATTATCAGGGCCAGCAGCAGAATGAAGAGAATGTCGGGCATGAGAGAGAGGTCCCGGCTCCCGGCAGAATCGGCGAGCCGCAGTCCCGCTAAGGCTTCTTTTCTTCCACCTTGCCGGCGCTTTCGTCTTTCGGGTTCATGGAGTCTTTGAAACCCCTGATACCCTCACCCAGACTCTTGCCCAGTTCCGGCAACTTCTTTGGTCCAAACACCAGCAAAGCAATGAAAAGAATCACCAGCAGGTGCATGGGCTGAAACAGATTGTCAAGCATGTACGACTCCTTCTCTCAAGGATACCGTAGTCCCGCAGATTATGCTGCCCGATGATTGGCGTCACCCCGAAGGCAGCGTCCCCTCGGCCTTCGACTCCAGGGCCAGAGGGAGCCTGGGGGGTAGCAAGTTCACTAGCGTTTAGCGGTGAGGGATGCCCTCAGATCAATGGGCTGCGCGCCGTCCAAAGTGATACCGGCAGTTGGGAGTGCGTTCAACTCCGCGGAGTTGGGAGCCATCAGCGACCAAACGAACACCGTCTTGTGATGAAGCGTGGCATAAATGACTTGCGACAAACGCTGGGCCAGTTCATCACTCGATGCATGGCCAGCAACCGTTCCGTGGAACACCATGAATAGATGATCGGAGATGGAGACCAATTCATCCGAGGTGATCTCGCCAAATTCGGAAAGAATCTCCAGGCTGGCCGAAACATTGTCTGCCGCAGTCTTGTCGGTGAGCGAGGAAGGAATTCGCATCGAGAGACAAGAGGGATCCAAGGCCCGCAAGGTGATCGCCGGCTTTGCCACTGGATGAGGGGCGTCGCTCGAGCCACGTTGCACGATTCGTAAGAGCGTCCTTGAGCACGAGTCCAGGAACTCGTGCTCGCGTAATGCGGTGGCATCACGTGGCGGATCATTACTTGCCTCAACCGGAGAAACGTCCCAACCCTTGGGGATCTCATACTGCAAGCCCAAGTCGGCGTTGCGGTACACCCCGGCGTTCACACTGCCGAGGGGAATGTTCTGCAGTGCCGGCTTGTCCTTGATGGCCGAATCGGCGAGCGACGTCGGAACCGTCGGTCCCATATAGAGGTCGCCTTCCGGCTTTACCGGTTTTCCGTCCGTGGTAGTCAGGGTGCCATCGTCCTGGGTGCAATAGAAATGCGCAGCTCCCAAAGCGTGTTTCGCCTTGCGCAGAAAATCCTGGTCGTTGGAAGCTACCAGGACTTTGACGTTGTAGTTCTTGACCCGTGTCCAATACTGCGCGGCGTAATTCTCGCCCTTGTGGTGCACGGAGAAATAGAACCGGCCGGTACGCACCAGATAATCCGGAATGGGGTAACGAAGCGTCGCACCCTGTTGCGGACTTCCCGCTGCTGCCCAGCTGTTGAACTGTTGTTGCTGCTGCTCCTGCGTCGATGCTTCTAATCCTACGCGCGGCTCGATCGCCGTGACGGTGATCGTTCCCGAATGGTTGGCATTCTCAAACCCAAGGGCCAGCAGGGCGTGCTGCTTCTCGGGCATGAGCGGCAACATGATGAGATGCCCCTGCGCCACGATGGGAAGATCGAAAGCGAAGCCGAAGTAATCGCTGGTGTAGGTTGTGTTCGAAAGGTGACCGTTCTCGGGCAGCAATTCTTCGCTGGCAGGACGAGCACTGGGGGGCCTGGGCGGAACGTCAGGATCGACTATCGGGGGCGCGCATTGCGCATGCGTCGTGGCCGGCATGCCAAGCAGCAAGGCAGCGCCAAGCACGAACATAAGGAGCCCGAGGTTCACGTCAAACCATGCTAAGGTACGGCTGGACATCCCGACAACCCTCCGCCTGCGGAAGACTCGGCAGGCGGGGAATGGCGTCATCATTGCAGCATTTACGCGGTTGTGCAAGTCACGATTGGCGATTTGTATGCGGACTCTGCCCAGCGCCGGTTGCGCGAAGACAGCGAAAGTGGAACCAACGACTCTCTCCTAGCGCTTGTCCCAAGCCGGGTTCGCAGGCCGACTAGTTAGTGCAGCTTCGGCTGACCATCTCCAACTGCGCCACTCTTAGATCGAAGTACTTGTTCCCGCCGGACTCTGATTTCTCGCTCTGCTCAGTTTTTGCTTCATCGGTCTTCGAGCGCATCGTTTCGCGCCCCGCAACGCTGACGACATGGTTTACATGCGCTGAGAGGTCGACGGCCTTGCTGCTGAGCTCCCAAGTGGTGCCACTTTCGTCGATGATGTAGTATCCACCCGTCTCATTGCCCTTTTTCAGGCAACCGGTCACGTTGACCATGTGGTGATTGCTAACGGTTTGCTGGCCCATACTCGACTGGCTATTCGGCATGTTGCCTTGCCCGTACAGCAGGAATGGACACAGGAGGAAAAACGCAATCGCAGCTGAAGAGGAAAAGAATCTTTGGAAGACTGACATGAATGGATGCCTCCTATCCCTGATCCATAGATGCAGAGAAGCTGCGCTCGGGTGTTCTAAATCGCGCAGAATTGTACCCTCGCGAGAGAGATAGGGACGGAAGAAGCCGTAGTGGAACAAAAGGCCGGAGCCACTTTCCGTTGCTCCGGCCGAGGTTCGGTGAGACTCAGATCATGAGCGGCGTCTGCGGCGCGCCCAGAATCCAAGCAGGCCGGTGCCCACCAGCAGCATCGTGCCCGGCTCCGGAGTCATAAAGAGGAATTCCTGGCCGCGGTCGCCGGTTGGAGTCAGGATGCGAACTCCGGAAAAGTCAATCGTCGACAGGTCAACCGTTTCTGCTTTGTTCAACCAGTACTCGACACCGGGCATGTATGGACCGGGATCGGCGCTGGGATCGAAGATCATCCAGATCGCCCAGTTAATGTTGCTCCACTCGGAGGGATCGGTAATCCTGGTTTGCAGAAGTAGGTACGCCGCTTGCTGATACTTTTCCAGATCTCCGAAGCGGGTCAGGCTCATGTCTCCGCTGCTCAGCTGCGTGATGTTCGCCAGCCAGGTATCGCCAACGCCGATGCGATCGTAGAAGTCGTCGCAAACCATCCACGTCGGCGGGCCACCATTGATGGTTAGGTAGTAGGGATAAGTGTATTCCCCGTTTTGGTTGTTTCCACTCATTCCGACGAATTGGACGGTCACCGGCGAAGCTGACGCGGGTGCGATCGCGAGCAGCAACCCGATAATTAACATTAGGCTAAGAACGATAGTTCTATGCGTGCGCATTGTTGTCCTTCCCTTCTGGTATTAAATTCCCGAAACGCACCGGGGAGGATTTCGGGCACTCGCTATCCATAAGGGCACGAGCGCTGCCAACGCTCGGTTTCGCTTATGTTGTATGGGCATTGCAATATAGGACACGACAGCTCACATGCCATTCTGGTCATGCGCAAAAACTTGCAGAGTAATGGAAAAGGCTGTAGGACAGAGTGAGGAACAAGTTCCTGATTTAGTAACTACGGAAGTGTTCTTGCCAAACTAGGAACACATTAAGGCGTCACCATAGGGTCGCGGACTCTTTGGACGGCACACCTTCAGGTGCGCCGTTGTCGGACCTGAAACTGTCACTCCGAACCGACTCGGGTCGGGTGAGAGCTCTGCAGTTCGGAGTTTTCCAGCGAGTCTCTAGCTGCCGGTACGAGTGGAGGCCCGTACCTCACCCAGGGCGTTAAACCCGTCAGACTCCTCGGGCGACAGGAAACGATGTTTGGTTTTTCGTACTGCCACTCCGTACGTGCCCTGCGCTGCGCCGTGCGGCTCGACACGCACCACATTCCCATAAAAGCGAACTCCCCATGGGGCCGCTGCATGCGTCAATTCGGGAGGAAAGGTCAGCACGTACTCGACCGATTTATCCCGAGGCAGCTCGATACTGCTTGCGAAGTACGCGCCGACGGCGCTGACATTGGCGGTTTTGCTTCGGATCCACTGCTCGGAGGCGCCCGAGGCACGCAGGTAGATCGAGAAATGCATTGCGAAACGAGGGTTTTTCCGGCGCTCGCCACTGCTGCGGGAAAGTTCTGGATTAGTGGAATTCCCGCCGGGGGGCAATGTAGGCATACCCTCTCACCTCGCAACCAAAGTACCACTCAGGCGGCGACCGTACCATCAACCGGATCGGGTTTAGATTGTTGAAAAGAGTCGGTTGCAGGGAGAGCCACACGGAAGGTCGCGCATCCTTCAGCGGTACGCGCTGTGTAAGAACTGCATACTCTTGCGCACTAGCAGAAGGAAATTCTCTTATCCCGCTTGGCGAGGACGGATATCGTATTGGCGGATTTTGTAGAGTAGCGCCTTGTAGCTGATGTTGAGTTGAGTGGCCGCACGTTTGCGGTTCCACGCAGTCTCCTCCAGCACTTGGGCGATCACTTCCATCTCGGCGCCATTCTTGAGATTGCGGACCATTTCTTTGAGGTCTGGGGGTGGTTGCGGCTGTTTTTCTTCCATGCGGACCACGATTCCGGTCTGCGGGTCGCGCGACGTGCCCTGCTGCAGTTCGGCGATGGCAGCCGACTCATCTCCCAGGACGAGGTAGCGTTTCACGAAGTTTTCCAACTCCCGGATGTTGCCGGGCCAGGGATAGTTCTCGCAAGCCTCCACCAGCCGCGGAGAAATGTTCAGCGGCGCGCAAGCGTAACGGTCCGCGAGGTGAATCATGAAGTGGCGCAGGATCATCGGGACCTCTTCGCGCCGCTCGCGCAACGAAGGCATGCGCAGCACAAAGCTGTTCAAGCGGTAATAGAGATCTTCCCGGAAGGCCTTTTGCGCGATCGCCTGCGGCATGTTGATATTGGTTGCTGCCAGCACCCGCACATCGACTTTTACGGTATTACGTCCGCCCAGCCGTGAAAACTGGCCATCCTGCAAAACTTGGAGCAGCTTGGCTTGCAGCGCCGAAGACATCTCGCCGATTTCGTCCAGCAGCAACGTGCCTTTGTTGCACAGCTCGAACTTGCCGGGCTTGGACTTAACAGCGCCCGTGAATGCTCCCGGTTCATAGCCGAACAATTCGCTCTCCAGCAGTTCGCTGGGCATGGCGGCGCAGTTAACCTTCAAAAAGGTGCGGTGCGAACGGTCGGAATACTTATGAATCAGGTGGGCCAATACTTCTTTGCCGGTGCCGCTCTCTCCCAGAAGTAAAACGGGAAAATCAAAGCGAGCTACCTGCATGGCTTGCGCGCGAAGCTGGCGCATTTGGGGGGTTGCGGAGAAGAAGAAGACGCCTTCGCTTACTTCAATGGCTTCTCCTGCACCCGGCCCGCTGGGTTCCATATTTTCCAGACAGAAGCGCAGGACCTCGTTCATCTCCTCCTTCTGCACCGGCTTGGAAAGATAGTCCTGGGCGCCAAGTCGCATGGCTTGGGCCACCTTACGGGTATCGCGTACGCAGGACAGCATCACAACCCTGGTCGAAGGACGGACTTCGCGAATCCGCTGCAAGGTCTCTAGTCCATCACCGTCGGGCATGACCACATCGAGCAGCACCAGGTCCGGATTGACCTGTTGCACTTTCTCGATGGCCTCCGCGCCGTTGCAAGCTGTTGTAACCCGATAGGAGTCCAGCTCCAGTACAGTCTGGAGATACCGCAGCATGCTAGGTTCGTCGTCCACCACAAGGATGTGGCCTGCGCTCATCGATCCTCCGCAACAGGTTTGGTTGAGGGATTCAGCAACATCAGAAAAGAAAACTTGCTGCCACTACCGATCTCGCTCTCGACCCATATTTTTCCTCCGGCCGCCTGTACCAGACGGCGGGCGATGGCCAAGCCCAGCCCATATCCTTCCGCCCGGACGCCCTCGCGGGTCAGGCGGAAGTATTCGTCGAAGACTTCCTGCTGGAACTCCGGAGCGATGCCGGGTCCGGTATCGGAGACCGAAATGCGGCAACAATTCGGCGCGTGGACCTTCTGCTTGCGACGCTCCACCTCGGGCTGGCGCTGAATCGTACGGCGCTCCCAGAAATAGGGTTCCAGGTGCAGCCACACCGTGCCCGACGTCGGCGTGTACTTCATGGCGTTGTCCAGGAGATTCGAAACCACGTGCTGAACTTTGTAGTAGTCGAAGGGGAAGGGCTGCAGCCGGTCGCCGGGCAGGAAATAGAATGCGATCGCCTTGTCCTGAAAACGCTGCGCCCAAACTTCCGCGATCTCGCGCACACAGGCGTTGATGTCGCCCACCTCGTATTGCATCTCGAAACGGTCGACTTTGAGAGAGGTGTAAGTGAGCAGGTTCTGGATGAAATTGGAAAGACGCACGCCGTTGGCCTGCATCTCGGTCAGGACTTCCATCTGCCGTGGATTCAGCGGTCCAAGCTTCTGCGCCAACAGTAGATGCAGATATCCCCCCATGATCGCCAGGGGTGTTTTCAGCTCATGGGCGGCGGAGGCCAGGGCATCACGGCAGCAGCTGCAATGTTCCTCGCCGAACAACTCCAGCTTGTGTTTTACGGGCGACATCCTCGCCGGTTGTACGGGAATGGCGTCCTCCCTTTCACTCGGCCGCGGCAATGACTCCCCCACCTTCTTCATCAAACTCCCCGAACGTTGTTCCATAGACATACTCTCGACAAGAATGGTCACAGAGTTTAACGGTTGCCAGTCCTCGGGGAATAGAGCGGAAACACTCTACAAGGGGGAGAATTGATCTTAACGCAACCAGCCGGGTTGTCAATGAAATTTCATGTTAAATTGCGTCCGGCGGCGCAAACGAGTTGCCCTTTTAGGAACTATTTTGCAGTTTAGTAAGGCATTCTTCTTCTCCAGAACCGCAAGAGATTGCAATCATGTCCCGGCCATTGCTCGGTTGCGTTCTAGTTAAGCTTAAGAAAACAAAATGATTGTAACATCAACGGAGGGCCAGGAGTTTGGCCTTTCAGGTGCGTACCATTCCCTAGGGACAACAGGAGAGATAAGTGCGTCGAACCGCATCCGTCGCCGAGCGCCGCGGCTGGGACCGGCTGCCTATATCTATCCCATTTTTCGTTCGCGGAACCAAGGCCGAGGGCGAAGAATTCCTGGAGTTCGCCACCGCGTTGAATTTGTCAGCCGGCGGGTTACTACTGGCGACCCGTCGTTACCTGGAGCCCGGCACCCAGATTTCGCTGGAAATTCCAGTCGCTCTGCTCAACAAAGCGCAGCTTCCCCGATCCATCTCCTTGCTCCACGCTACCGTACTTCGCTGCACTCCCGACCGGCAATACTTCCTGCTCGGCCTGCAATTCGAAGAGCCCCTCCTGAACCAGCATAACGGGCAGGAAACGAGCAAGAGTCGCTCCGTAGGGAAAGGGAGTTCCTCCAAGTGAAAACATTTGCACATTTTAAAGCGCAAAACGCTTCGCTTTGAGCCTTTTCTGAAGTTTTTCCAACACAACTTTTGCATATATAAGCTATAGTAAATAAATCGTATTGAGAACAAAGTGCGCACCCTTTTGCGATGTGCACTGACTTGGCGTAAGAAATGCAATTCATTGGTACGCCGACACCTCTTTGTGACGCGAGGATACGAGATGCCATTACTGGCGGGCTCGAACAACGAGAGCGCGATCACGGTCCAACAGCTCCCCCCGGAACCGGTGATCTTCGGCCAGACACCCGCCATGCGCGATGTCCGGCAGAAGCTTGAGCGGGTCGCTGGGGCAAATCTTTCCGTGCTTATCTCAGGTGAAAGCGGTACCGGAAAAGACATTATTGCCCGGCTATTGCACCTCTATTCGCCGTGGGCCAATGGTCCCTTTGTGAAGGTGAACTGTCCCGCGATTCCGGGAACCCTGCTGGAAAGCGAGCTGTTTGGCTACGAGAAAGGCGCATTTACCGGGGCGTACAATCCCAAGCCGGGACGGGTCGAAATGGCTCACCGGGGCACGCTTTTTCTGGATGAGATTGCCGAACTGGATGCGGTGCTTCAAGCCAAGCTCTTGCAGCTTTTACAGGATGGTCAATTCAGCCGGATTGGCGCACAGGAAGACAAGAAGGTCGAAGTGCGGGTGGTCTGTGCCACCAACCGCGAACTGCACGAGGAGATCGAACACGGAAACTTCCGCCCCGACCTGTTTTACCGTATCGCTACCATGACCATCCATCTGCCCCCGCTACGCGAGCGCGCCGCCGACCTGCCGGTCATCAGCGATTACCTGCTGCAGTACTACAACGAGAAGCTCAATGGGCGGGTCATGATGATGCGCCCAGCCCTGATGGCGAAAATGCAGCGATATTCCTGGCCGGGCAACATTCGTCAGCTCGAGAATCTCATCAAGCGCTACGTGGTCATGGGTACGGAAGACGTTATCTTGAGCGAGTTGTTGCAACCCAATGAGCGTGACATGGTTAGCAGTTTGATGCTGGACGGGCCGGTTTCCCTCAAGAAATTAACCCGGCAAACCGTCCGCAAACTGGAAGCTCGTATTATTCTTAATGCACTCCATGCTAATAACTGGAATCGAAAGAAGGCCGCGCGTTCGCTCGATATCAGCTATCGCGCACTGCTTTATAAGCTTAAGGAAGTAGGAATACCGCAGCGGCGCTCCAGTTCCGCGAGCAAACACGAAGAAGACGATAAGGCCGAGTAACCGGACAGAGGTGGATTCATGTATTCGCAAAGGCAGGCATTCGGAAGTCGCGCAATCTTCATGTTGATGGTGCTGTTTCTGCTAGGTGCCTGGGCACGTACAGCACAAGGACAGAACGCAAGCAGCTCCTCGAACCCAGCGAAACCAGTATTGCCCGCCAGCGCAACCGATACCGCCAAGGACGTGGCCAATGCCGGACAGCCTCCGGCTGCCGACACCCTTCCGCCGCGCGTGGCCAGCGCGCCGGGTGTACGCGACGATACGTACATTATCGGTACGGAAGACGTGCTTTCCATTAACGTGTGGAAAGAGCCCGAGATGTCGCGGATGGTGCCGGTCCGTCCCGATGGCATGATCTCCTTGCCTCTGTTGGGAGAAATCAAGGCGGCTGGCCTGACTCCGGTGCAGTTGAAGGAGCAGATCAGCGTCCCGCTAAGGAAGCTCATGTCGGAGCCGGAGGTGACGGTAATCGTCACCGAGGTCCACAGCCTGTCCTTCAACATCGTGGGCCAGGTGATGAAGCCGGGGTACTATCCCCTCACCCGCCGCATGACGGTACTGGATGCGATCGCCATTGCGGGGGGCTTCCGGGACTTTGCCAAGCAGAAGAAGGTCTACGTATTGCGCACCATGGCGGACGGTAAGCAGGTGCGCTTGCCGTTCAACTACAAAGAAGTAATTAAGGGCAAGAATGCTGCCCAGAATATCGAAATGCAGCCGCGCGACACACTGGTCATCCCGTAGGAGCTTTAGGAGGTGGAGGCTATGAAAGGTAAACTCGGCCCATTCCTGGTTGCTCTGGCAGTGTTTTCGGTGCCATTGGCGTGGTCGCAGACTGGTACTCCCGACCAGTCGCAGAGCGATTCCACCGACCAATCGCAACAGTCTCCAGGACCACAGGTGGCCTATACCCATCCCGAGCAACTGCCTCCGTTGGCCCTGCTGAACGAAGCCACGGCGGATACCGGGCTCCAACTCGGCTTTTCAACCGGAACGACCGTTGACACCAATGCCGGCGGCTTCACCGTCAACCACCTTCTCGAGACCTGGTATTTCTTCCGTCCCAACATCTCGGTGCTACAGATTCGTCCCAAGTTGATATGGAGTCTGGATTATTCGGGCGGATTCTCGGTCGTGCCGCAAGTGAGTAACTTTAACTCCTTGAGTCACAACGGGACCGCGGACGTGCTCTATCAGATCAGCCGGCACTGGCAGGTGCATGCCCACGACAGCTACAGTTACACCAACGACCCCTTCGAGTCCTTTGATACGATCACGGGTACGCCGCGATACAACGACCCCAATCCCACTGTGTATGTGCCACTGTCGATACGCGAGCAAAACCTGGCATCGCTGGACTTGACCGATCAGCTCGCAATCCACGACAGCATCACCTTTAGTGGCACGGAGTATTTCCGCCGCTATGAGAACACCACGGTGACGGCCTACAACTCCTTCGGGTATTCGGGCAGGGCATCGTACCAGCACGAATTTTCGCCCAGGGTTACGGCCGGCGGTGGCTACATTTTCCAGGCCTTGGATTTTGCACAGGGTGTGTCACGCTCTGGAATTCAGACGATTCAGGTCTATGCCAGCTATCAGATAAATCCGCACATGTACGTTACCGGTTGGATGGGCCCCGAGTACACCGCGACCAAGAACATCGTTCCCACCTTCTGTTTTCCGGGATTCGGCTGCTTTGGCTATCACGCGAAGCATCAGGCCGCCTGGGATGTGGCGGGCGGAGGGACGTTCGGCTGGTCAGGAGTGCACAACGCGTTTCGCGCTGGATTCAGTAAGTCAGTCACGGACGGAGGCGGCGTCCTGGGAACGGTGCGCCTGTACTTGCTCAATGCTTCCTACCGGCGCCAATTGAGCCCGCGCTGGTCCCTTACCAGCGGTATCCTGTATGGCAACAACCTTTCCATATCGTCCTTTACGCTGCCACGCCAGTACAACTCGTGGAATGCCAATGCAGGGGTGGAGAGACAGTTGAGTTCGGCCTGGAATTTCCTGTTCCAGTATTACTACATCCATCAATATCAGCACAATATTTACGGCACCATACCAAACTGGAACGACAATCGGTTCCAAATTTCGCTTCAGTATGCCTGGAGCCATTCACTCGGACGGTAAAGTCATGACGGAAATACTCGACGATCAGAAAACAGAGCGGGGTATGGGTGATTACTGGGCCATCGTCTCCCGCCGTAAATGGTGGATCCTGGGCCCTCTTTTCTTCGGATTTTTGCTGGTGTTTGCGTCGGCCTGGATCATCCCCGCGCAGTACACCTCCGACAGCGTCATTCTGGTCGAGCAACCGAAGGTGCCCAAGACTTACGTCGAGCCCAACGTGGAAGTCGACATGGCCGAACGCGTACAGAGTATGACGCAGCAGGTCCTGAGCCGTACCCGCTTGCTCGGCTTGATTGAACGATTGCACCTGTACCAGACCTACGCGAACTCGCCGGACGACCAGGTCCAGAAGATGCGCAATGACATCAGCATGGATCTCGTGCAGGCCCCCCCCCAGGGCGGTAAGCAAGGCGACCTGAT
Organism: uncultured Acidobacteriaceae bacterium; assembly: GCA_963840905.1. Classification (GTDB taxonomy): domain Bacteria; phylum Acidobacteriota; class Terriglobia; order Terriglobales; family Acidobacteriaceae; genus Bog-257. The sequence goes on along the minus strand of CAWJAO010000011.1, from coordinate 269,884 downwards.
TGCCTTTAAGATCGCGTACCAAGCTCCAAACCCCATTGCAGCGCAGCAGGTGAATGCCGCATTGGCCTCGTTCTTCGTGGACGAAAACGTCCGCGCCAGTCAGGAACAGTCGGAAAGCACGACCCTGTTCCTGCAGTCGCAAGTGCGCGCTGCAGGCCAGTCGCTGGCCGACCAGGAAACCAAGTTGCGCGCCTTTGAGGCCCAGCACCAAGGCTCGCTGCCACAGGAATTGCAAAGCAATATTCAGATCCTCAGCGGAATTCAGTCGCAGTTGCAAGGGGCCATGGCCTCCCGGGAACGTGCTTTGCAGCAGCAAACCTACCTGAACTCGGTGCTGAACCAGTATCAAGCCATGGGGACCGACGGTTTAGCGGGTGCCCCGGCCTCACTTGATCAGCAGTTGGAGGCGGCACGGGTCCAGTTGGCGGACCTTCGCGCCAGGTACACCGATGATCATCCTGACATCAAGAAACTAAAGGACGCCATCGCCGGCCTGGAAAAGTTAAAAAAGGACATGGGTGCGGAAGCGAAGGAAAATCTGGAGACAAATTCTGCAACCCCGGCCCAAATCTCGCAGTTGACCCCGCTGATGCAGGTCCAAAGCCAGCTGAAGGCCAACAAGCAGGAGATTCAGACCAAGGAAGCGGAGATCCAGCGTCTACAGCAGGCCGCCCAGGAGTATTCCCGGCGTATGAGTCAGACTCCAGGGGTCGAAGCTGAGATGTCTGACATGATGCGCGACTACAACCAGTCGAAGCGGGATTATGCCGATCTGCTGGCCAAGAAACAGGAATCCGCGCTGGCCACCAACCTGCAAAGACAGCAGCAGGGCGAACAGTTCCGCATCATCGATCCCCCGAGCCTTCCGGACAAGCCTTCGTTCCCGGACCGCTTCAAGTTTTCGCTGGCTGCCGTCGCTGTGGGGTTGATTCTGGCCGTGGTGTTCGGAGCCGGATTCGAGTTCCTCGATGACCGTATCCGCACGGAACAAGACCTTGCCGAGGCTACCTCCTTGCCGGTGCTGGTGGAGATTCCACCTCTGCCCACTCCTGCCGAGATCAGGTCGGCACGCTGGAAACCTTGGATTGCCGCCGCCGCCACTCTTCTGGTCGTCATCTTCATTCCGGCGGGAGTCGCCTACGCTTACTTCTGGGGATAGTGCATGTATAAACAATTTTTTGGGTTGACGCGCAATCCTTTTGAGATTAGCCCCGACCCGTTCTTCTATCATCCGACGCCGCGACACAATGAGGCCCTGGCCAACCTGCACTATGGGGTAGGCCGCAGGAAGGGCTTCATCGTGATCACGGGCGAGGTGGGTACGGGAAAGACCTTGCTGGTCCGTTGCCTGCTGACGGAGCTGCGCAAGAACAACATCGCTTTCGGCTACGTTTTCAATCCCTTGCTGCCGGTGGTCGAGTTCTTCCAGTACATAATGGCCGACTTGGGGTTGCCTTATGCGGGGCGCACCAAGACCGAGATGCTGCTCGATCTGAACCGCTATCTCATCCAGCGCCACGCCCGCGGCCTGATCACGGCGCTGGTGGTGGATGAGGCACAGGCTTTGCGGCCTGAACTGCTGGAGGAGATTCGGCTGCTAACCAATCTTGAGACCTCCCAGCAGAAGCTTCTGCAGATCGTTCTCATGGGTCAGCCGGAGTTGGAAGTCACTCTGGACTCCGCCGAGTTGCGGCAACTGAAGCAGCGCGTTTCGCTGCGCTGCCAGCTGCAGCCGCTCGATGAAGTGCAGACGCGCGCCTACGTGCTGTCCCGTCTGGAGCGGGCCGGGGCCGCGGCGGAGCCGCCGATTTTCACCGACGAGGCCTTAAGCAAACTGTACGAGTATTCGCGCGGGATACCGCGTATCGTCAACAACCTGTGCGAGAACTCGATGGTGAATGCCTTTGCTCGTGAACAGCGGACGGTGTCTCCCGAAATGATCACCGAAGTGGCCTCGGATTTCCGTTTGACGAGCCCGTCACTGCCGGAAGAAGTTCCGCTGCCCGTGGCTGCGCCCGAGGAGAACGGCGAAAGCCTGCTGCGCTCGTTGTTCCGTCTCCTGCGCACTATGGATAACCAGACCTTAGAAACCGAAAAACCCGTGCCCACGGCTGCCGGGAGGAGAGCTTAACCATGAGTCGGTTGTTCGAAGCGTTACAGAAATCCCAAGGTGAAAACCCCAGTACCTCGCCCTTGGCTTCGGGCCAGCAGGAAGCTACTGCGCCCAGTGAGGCGACCGAAGCGACCCATGTGACGGCGGTTGCCGTTGCGGCCGGTGTTCCGATCGGCACACCCACCGATGCGAACTGGTTAAACGTTCCCGCCGACCGCATCCTTCATCCCACCCCCACGCCAGAGCAACGCCTGGTGGCGCTCGCTGCACCCGATAGTGCGGGAGCCGAGATGTTTCGTGTGCTGGCCACCCGCCTGGCACACATGCAGAACAAGCGCCAGTTACAGAAACTGCTCATCACCAGTTCGGTCGGCGATGAAGGCAAGTCGGTCGTCGCAGTCAACCTGGCGCTGACCCTGGCGCGTCGCCCCAGTGCCCGCACTCTGCTCATCGAAGCCGATCTACGCCGGCCCAGCGCCAGCAAATTGCTGACGACTTCGTCGTTGCGTGGCATTTCGGATTGGGACGAGGGCAAACTCGCGCTCGAGGACTCGCTGTACCAGGTCAATGACCTGCCGCTGTGGTTTCTTTCGGCTGGTCACGGTATGAAGGAACCGCTGCCCCTTCTGGAGTCAGAACGTTTCGCCAAGATGCTGGAAACCGTCTCGTCAAGCTTCGATTGGGTCGTGCTCGATGCTACCCCCATGCTTCCCATGGCCGACTCAACGTCCCTCGCACGGTTGTGCGACGGCGTTCTGGTCGTTGTCCGCGAAGGTCATACTCACCGTAAGGTGTTGAACAAGGCACTCGAGTCCATCGAAAGGAACAAACTCCTGGGCATGGTCTTCAACGAAGCGTCCATGTCGAATGCAGGTTACGAGCGCTACTACGGCGGCAACAACTCCTCCGGCAAATCCAAGAAGGACGTGAAGAAGGAATCGGACAAGGTAACTGCGGCGACGGCATGATTCGTCTGTTTAATGCCTATTTCCCCACACGCACACTGTTGCTCACGGTGACCGAGGTACTCCTCGTCACCCTGGGCTTTGTGCTGGCGGTGGAATTTTGGGCGGGGACGACCTCCGATGCCAGTATCTACCTCTTATACGAAAATGGCCTTGGGCGGATCGGCCTGGTGGTCGCAGTCTTCCTTATCCTGATGTATTACTTCGATCTCTACGACTCCTTTGTACTCTCCAATCGACGCGAGGTGGTGACCCGCCTGGTGGGCGTCCTGGGCTGTGCTTTTGTCGCTTTGGCAGTCCTCTACTATGTGTTTCCCGAGGTCAGCCTTGGGGGCAGCACTTTGTGGGTCGGGGTAGGGATCGTCGGGATCACAGTTCCCACATGGCGCAAACTTTTTTTTGTGCTCAACCGTTCGGCACGCTTTTCTGAGCGCGCTATCGTTTACGGCGATGGTCCGTTGGCCGAGCCCTTGATGGCAGAGATCGCCAATCGCTCGGAACTGGGGGTGCGAGTCGTAGGTTTCGTTGGTCAGAGCACTCCCACGGTCCCAGGTGTTCCCCAGTTTGAGGGCAACATTGAAGAGCTGGTTCTTGAGCGGAACGTGCAGCGCGTCCTGGTAACCATGGGGGACCGGCGGGGCAAACTGCAAGTGGAAGAATTGCTCAAGCTGAAGGCCCGGGGCGTCTACATCCAGGATGGACCTGAGTACTACGAGAGCGTGACCGGCAAGATCCCGTTGGAGTCGCTGCGCCTGAGCTGGCTGCTGTTTTCTCCCGGCTTTCATGTGCGCACCGCCCTGCGTATCTACAAACGCTTGTTTTCGTTCGCTCTGGGTTCGCTGGCCATTCTGCTTACGTCGCCGCTCATGCTGCTGGCTGCGCTCGCTATTAGGCTGGACACCCCGGGTCCGGCGATCTTCCGGCAGAAGCGCGTCGGCGAACACGGCCGTCTGTTCACTGTCTTCAAGTTCCGGTCCATGTACGACGGCTCCGACAAAAAGCAGTTGACGCCGGCCGAGCATGGGGACGCGCGCGTCACCGCCGTAGGCAAGTGGCTGCGGCGCACTCGCATCGATGAATTGCCGCAATTGTTCAATATCGTTAAAGGCGACATGGCATTCGTCGGACCGCGGCCCTTCGTTCCTGAGCAGGAAGAAGAGTGTGCGCAAGCGATTCCGTTCTACCGGGAGCGTTGGCTGGTAAAGCCGGGAGCTACCGGCTGGGCGCAGATCAACCGTGGGTATAACGTGACCCTGGAAGACAATCGGGAGAAGCTGGCCTACGACTTGTTTTATATCAAGAACGTCTCCTTTGGACTCGACCTGTACATCATGTTTGCGACCGTTAAGATCCTGGTTCTGGGCCGAGGTGGACGATGATCATGGCCGCCGATCGCGCGCTGCAGGGAGTCCGGTGAACACAGTTGGAGACGACCATGCCACTGGGACAACTGACCGGAGTGCCGGTATTGGGGTACCACAGGATTGTGGACGCCAGTTCCTCGGCCGAAGCCCGGCGCTGGGGCGTTCACGAGGCTGCCTTCAGGGAGCAGTTGCAACGGGTGCGCGATCTATCGATGACCGTGGTGGCTCCGGAAGAAATTGCCTCCGGCCAACTGCCGCCCAAGCCGGTCGCGTTCACTTTCGATGACGGCTATTCCTCCGACTACCAGATTGCGTTCCGGTTGCTCTCCGAGTTTGCGGTAAGCGCCACGTTCTTCGTGAACACCTCCAGCCTTGGCACCGACGGCTTTCTTACCTGGCCAATGGCGGCTGAGATGACTCGCGCGGGAATGCGGTTTGGATCGCACGCGCACAATCACGTCGCCCTGACTACGCTGAATTCCGAGCGACTGAGAGAGGAGCTTCGGGTCTCGCGGCAAATGCTCGAACAGCGCCTCTCCGCTTCCATTCAAGTGCTGGCCGTCCCGTACGGCTTCTGCGATCGCCACGTGCTCGATGCGGCCTGGGAGTCCGGCTATAGCGTTGTCTGCACCTCCAGGCCTTGGCCAGCGCAACCTGGACAACGCATCCTTTCGCGAGCGGCGGTACTGGAGCACACCTCGCTCGACGAATTCCGCAAGCTGCTGAACAACGACGCGGGCGTGTATCTGCGCCGCTGGAGCCGCGACCGTGCCCTGGCGATTCCGAAATTCGTGTTCCTGCGGCTCCGGCCCGAACTGCTGGGAGTCCGCACCGCGGAGGGAAGCCTGTGAGCAGCCGCGTCCAGGTTATCGCCTTAATTGACGCGCTGGGTTGGGAGTACATCCGCGAACGCCAGTTTCTCGACGACGTGTTGCCTTACCGCACTTCGCTGCAAACCGTGCTGGGCTTCAGCTCGGGCGCAATTCCAACGATCCTGACCGGCCTGATGCCTGAGCGGCATGGACATTGGAACCTGTTCTATTACGATCCGCAGCACTCTCCGTTCTGGTGGTTGAAAGGTTTCAACTGGCTGCCCAATGGAGTGCTCGACAATCGTTATGGCCGGAAGATTCTGAAAGAGCTCGGCCGTCGCGTCCTCGGTCTGGGGCCGACGTTCGAATGTTGCGTGTCGCCTCGCCTGTTACCGTACTTCAATTTTTCCGAGCGCCGCGACATCTACGCCCCCAAGGGCATCGAGAACGCCCCTTCACTCTTCGACGAACTGGAGAGCGAAGGCCGCAGCTACCGCGTTTACACCTACCATCAGTGCTCCGACGCTGAGATCCTGCGGCGGGCACGCCACGACATCGCCGAAACCGACGCCACTCTGTTTTTCCTCTACCTTTGCGAGGTTGACGGCTTCTTGCACATGCACTGCAAAGAACCGGAAGCCATCGACCAGAAGCTGAAATGGTATGACGAGCAGTTGCGCGAGGTCTTCGCTATTGCCCGTAAACGCGATCCCGAGGCTTCCCTGATGGTGTGCTCCGATCACGGCATGACACCCGTCACGCAGCATGCAGATTTGGTCGGTGCGGTGGCGAAGCTCGGTCTGCGAATGCCGCAAGACTACCTGGCCGTCTATGACTCCACCATGGCGCGCTTCTGGTTCTTCAACGATGAGGCCCGGGAGAGTGTGACCCAGGTCATGAGATCTCTTGATTCTGGACAGGTGCTGTCGCGGCAGGAACTGGACAAGTTCGGCTTGCATTTCCCCGACGATCGCTACGGTGAGCTCATTTTCCTGCTCCATCCCGGCTGGATCGTGGCGGAGAGCGATTTCAACGGCAAGGGGTGGTTTCCCGAAGGCATGCACGGCTACCACCCGGACGATTCCTATTCAGACGCGATATTCTTGAGTAGCGAAAAACCATCACAGCCAATGCGCACCATCGCGGACGTGTACTACTCAATCCGCGCCGCGGGGCGTGAATCCAAGGAGAGGGTTGCTCTATGAAGAAGGCTCTAATCACCGGCATTTCCGGCCAGGACGGCAGCTATCTTGCCGAATACCTGCTTGAACTCGGGTACAGCGTTTATGGCATGGTGCGTCGCGAGACGGGAACGATGCGTTGGCTTGCCCCCATTCAGGACAGGATTGAGATTCTGTATGCCGATATGCGCGACACGGCCTCGCTGGAAGTCGCCTTTGCCAAGGCGTCGCCGGATGAAGTCTATAACCTCGCGGGACAGGTCTTTGTCCCTACCAGCTGGCAGATTCCTGCCGAGACGTTCGACATCAATGTTGGCGGATTGGCGCGATTGCTCAATATCATCGAGCGCCAGAAGCCGGATACCCGCCTCTACCAAGCCTCCAGCTCGGAGATGTACGGCAACCTGAACGGGTTGCGCAATGAACAAACCGCGCTGGCCCCGACCTCTCCGTATGGAGTCTCCAAGACCGCGGCGCACCGCCTGTGCGGCGTCTATCGCGAGCGCGGAGTTTTCGCTGTCGGCGGCATTCTCTTCAATCACGAGTCGCCGCGCCGCGGGCCGGAGATGGTGACCCGCAAGATTACTTTGGCCGCGGCTGATTGGGCACAGGGTAAGAAGAACAAGCTGAAGCTGGGAAACATGCAGGCGCGCCGCGACTGGGGATTTGCCGGTGACTACATCCGCGCCATGCACGCCATGCTGCAGGAGGAAAAGCCCAACGACTACGTCATCGCTACCGGCGAATCGCACAGCGTTTACGAATTTGTGGTTGAGGTGCTGCACTGCCTCGACCTGGTGCCCGAAGGTGCCAACGTTGCCGATGTGGTGAATGAGTACGTCGAGGTGGATCCCAAACTCTTCCGAACCGGCGAGATTCACGACCTGCGTGGCGATTCAGCCCTGGCCCGGCGCTCCTTGAATTGGAATCCCGAGGTGGACTTCAAGGGCCTGGTGCGCATGATGGTCGAATCCGATGCCTTGGGCCGTGAGGAAGCTCGCTTACCCAAAGCCCAGTTAGCTGGCCGAGGCGTATGAGCTTGGCTCCAATCCCGGTGATGCACTTCTCCAACACCGGTGTACGCGGTGGGGCGGAGGAGCACATCCTGACGTTGCTCTCGGGATTGGACCGCCAGCAATTCCGGCTGCACTTGGTGTGCAGCCCAGAAGTCGCCGACGCGGTGCGGGCGGATGTTCCGCACGATGTCGAGCTGTTGCCGTTGCTCTACCCGGCTCCCACCCACGTGGCGGGAGCGGCCCGGCTGGGAGGATGGATTCGCGCTCGGAAGATCCAGGTCTTGCACTCCCACTTGTTCATCAGCAGCCTGTGCGCTTCACCGGTAGGTTGGATGTGTCGCGTGCCGCTGGTCGTGGAGACGCCTCACGTAAGGGAATCGTGGCGTCGAGGCTGGAAGGCCAACAACTTTACCATCGACCGCATGGCCGGGCGCTTTGTAGATCGCTATATCGCAGTGTCGTACGCCAACGCTCGCTACCTGGTCGAGGAAAAAGGCTTGCCGGAAGGGAAAGTGCGTGTCATCCAGAATGGCTCCGACCTCAGCCGCTTTAATCCGTCCCATGTGCCTCCGCCGGGGATGCGAGAAGAACTGAGCTTTGCGCCCGGCGATCCGGTCATGCTGGTGGCGGCCCGGTTGGAGCCGCAAAAGGGCCACGCAGTTCTATTGAATGCAATGCCTGAGGTGCTGCGCGAGTTTCCAAATGCACGAGTGGTGTGTCTTGGGGACGGTGTGCTTCGCCAGGAACTGGAGCAACAGTCTCAACAACTCGGACTGCGGTCGAATGTCCGTTTTGTCGGCTTTCGCAGCAATGTGACCGACTGGCTGGCGTTGTGCGATTTCACGGTGCTGCCATCGTTTTACGAAGGGTTGCCCTTGGTGGCGGTTGAGTCGCTGGCGGCGGGACGGCCGATGGTGGCCACGGCAGTGGATGGTACGCCCGAAGTCGTGCTTAACGGAAGCACAGGTATTACGGTGCCGTCGGGTGATCCGGCTGCGCTCAGTGCGGCGATTTGTACCATGCTGCGATCTCCCGCCTTGCGGCAGCGCATGGGGGAGCAAGGCAGGGCGCATGTGCTGGAGCGCTTCAGCCAGGAGCGTCAGGTACGCGAGACAGGCGCGTTCTATCTGGAAGCTTTGGGAAGAACGACGGTTCCTGCGCACAACGACGGTGCGCGGCAGGTGGTGGCGAGTTGAGTGATGTAGCCAAGGCGAATGGCCGAGAGCCGGTCGCGCCATCGGTAACGGAGAATATTGCATTGTCCTCGTCGCGCGAGGCGGAGGCGAAGTTCTACATCGGAGACACCATGCGTCGCTGGTGTTTCCAGAGTCTTGGCCCTGGCCTGAAAGCGGTCATACTCACCGGAAGTCTGGCGCGCAATGAGGCGACGTGGCGGCAAGTCGAGGGCGGCATGCAATTCCTCAGTGATGCCGAGTTCATCGTCATCTTCAAGGAGAAGCACGAATTGCCCTCGCAGGAATCGGTTACGCTGATTTGCAAGGCGGCAGAGGAGGATTTGCGCAATCAGGGCGTGCTTTGCAAGATTTCCTTTAGCGCCGCCTACGAGCCGTACCTGCTGGAACTGGGTGAAACCGTCTTTGGGTACGAGTTATTGAATTGCGGCGAGGTACTTTACGGAGACCCCGACATCTTGCTCAGCAAGACGCGGGACACAGGAATTCAGGTCAGCGAAGAGGACGGCTGGCGGTTGCTGGCCAATCGTACCTTGGAATTGCTGGAGATCGTGCCCGAGCTGCTGACTGGACAACCCGAGTTGTCGGAGGCGGCCCAATACCGGCTGACCAAGCTGTATTGCGATATGGCGACTTCCATCCTGGTATTTAAACGTCAATTCGTGAGCGGATACCGAAGCCGTGCGGAAGCTTTGTCCAGCTTGCACGAGCGTGGGTTGCTGTCAGATTTGCCCTTCGATGTTGATTCGTTCGTGCACATGGTCGCAAGTTGCACAGAGTACAAGATTCACCAGGTATGGGATGGCCCTTCACGATTCCTGACGCCTGCTTCCGTGCCGGAGGCGGTGGCCGTCCTCCGCTCGGTATGGGCTTGGGAGTTGGCGCAGATGAACGGTGTCGCGAGGTCGTCGGTCCAAACCGTGCTGCGGTTGCACATGCGCAATCAGGAGCTAAGAACTCGTCTGCGAGGGTGGGCGTTTGTCGTCCGGCGCCGCGGTGTGCTCGATTCTGCGCGCTATGGCTGGCGCTGGCTGCATCTGATGCGGACCGCCTCACCTCGTTACTGCGTCTACGCGGCGACGCTCAGCTTCTGGAGCAATCTGGAACTACAGGTTTCGGGTTTGAGCTTTCCGGCGTCGAGTGGCAACGTCGACAACTCGAGGCCCGAAATCTTAGGTTCCGCGAGAGACTGGCTACCGGTGCCGAATCCTTTTGGCAGCTCCGGTGCGGACTCAAAGGAACTGGCTAAAGCGATTCTTTGGAACTACGAGGAGTTTCTTGTGGAGACAACCGCATGAACGCCACTGCGCCCTCGTATCAGGTCGAACAGGGCGGTACTGCGAAGACTGTTGTTCCTGCCGTCCGGCGGCCGCGCACTTCCTGGGCGCTCCTGACGCAAGCGCCGCTGCATGATTTCCCGGTGCGCGACGAGATCCTGTTTCAATATCTTCCGCTGCAACCGGAGATGGACGTTGCCGAGGTTGGACTGGGAACAGGGTTTACCAGTTGCTGGCTGGCCGGACAGGCGCGTTCGTACACTGGCATTGATGTATCGGCGGCGACCGTAGATCGTTTGCGCATGGAGTTGCAGCACCTGGAAAATGCGGAATTTGTTTGCGCCGATTTGGCCAAGCCCGATGTACCCAATCAGGTCGCCAAGCGTTTTGACGTGGTGTACGGACTCGACGTTTTCGAGTATGTCCCCAATCCTGAAGTCTGCTTGCAGAACCTGGCCCGGATCTTGCAGCCCGAGGGAATGGTGTTGCTGAGCTATCCCAATGTGCCTCCACCTCGCGGCGATGGGGTGACTTGGTTCGAGCAGAAGAGCACGCTCGAAGGGCTGCTGAGCGCTGCCGGATTCAGCCGCTTCGAGATTCTCGAGCTTCGCTTGCGGCCGTGGGCTACGAAGATCTATGCGCTCTTTCATGAATGGCCGATCGGGTTGTACCGCAACCGCCACAAAGCAGAGCGGGCGACCGAAGAGCGGCCGCAGATTTACGAAGACACCTGGGCATTTCAGAATGGGCAAAGGCTCAACCGCTATCGCACAGTCCTGCACGGGTCGTGGGCGATGCTGGGAGCACTGATGCGGGCGTGCGGCCCTGTCTACGAGAGTCACGGGGTATCGAGTGACCAGAGCATGCTGGGCCGCCAATTGCTGATTCGAGCATGGAAGTGAGGGATTGAAGACGGAATGCGATACGAATTAGAGCCATTGAATAAAGAAGAACTGGCGACGTGGGACGAGCGCATCTCGGGCTACGAGAGCACGCAGCTCTTCCACCGCCAGGCCTGGCTCGATCACATCGGCGAAAGCCGCAGTGTGAATATCCATCAGTGGGCGATTCGCGAAGCGGGACGGACCGTCGGCTACTTCTGCGCCGGAATCTTTACCAAGGGTCCCTTCCGCATTCTGGGTAGTCCCATGAAGGGCTGGGCAAGCAACTTCATGGGGCCGGTTGTGAATTCCGATTACGACCAGGATGCCTTTCTGAAGGCCGTGGATGAACTTGCTTCAAGCCAGGGCATAGCGACGCTCGAGATTGAGAACCCTCTGTTGCGGGACGAGCAGATGTCCGCTAATGGCTATGACTCCGTCGCGCAGCCAACCTACGTCGTCAAGCTCACGCCGTATGACGAAGCTCCGGTCTGGGAGCTGGTGAATCCCAAGGCACGCCAGAACGTAAGGAAAGCCCGGCGCGCCGGATGCACCGTGGTGGAAGCCGGCGATCCCAGCATGGTGGAAGAGTTCTACGACGAGTTCGTCGAAGTTCTGGCGCGCAAGGGACTGTTCCCTCCCTATGGACGAGGGGTACCCCGTTCCTTGTTCAAGTGCCTTTATCCCAAGGGGCTGCTGCTTCCACTGCAGGTGAAAGACCCGGACGGACAAATCATTGCCACCTGCTTGTTTCCGCATGACGAGAAGACGATCTACTACTGGTGTGGCGGGAGCCGCTTGTCGGGATGGAAGTATTCGCCCAATGACCTGATTCACTGGTCGGCCATCGAGTGGGGTATCAAGAACGGGTTGACCGCATACAACATGTGCGGCTATGGCAACTTCAAGAGCAAGTTTGGCGGCCCACTGGAGCATCCGCGACGCTGGCAGAAGTACTACTCGAGCATGGCGCGCTGGGGACGTGCTGCCTACGCCCGTTACCACAACACCCGAATCAAGGTGAGAGGAAACTGGGAAAAGCTCAAACACCCTCCGAGGGAGACTGCGTAGTGCGCATCCTGTACGTATCCGTGGCCTATCCGCTGCCGGCGAACAACGGCTCCAAGATGCGCCTGTGGGCCGTGCTTCGCGCCATGGCCAGCGTCGGGCACCAGATAACCCTGGCTGCCTTTGCTGAACCGGGGGAAGTGGATGGCACCGAACAGGAGCTGCAGACGGTGTGCAAAGACAGTGACATCGTTCTGCTCCGCTATGCCCGCCTATCGGGAGGCGGCAATTACATGAGCCGTTTGCGCGGCATCTTCTCACCGTCACCCTTCACGATCAGTCGCTTTCGCTCCGATGAGATGCGCCGTCGCCTGGAGCGGCGGGTGCTTGGCCGGTCTTTTGACGTGATAATATGCGACAACGTTTTTGCAGCGATTAACCTGCCTGCCGGCGCGTCTCCGATCGTGATGAACAGCCAGAATGTGGAGTACCTGATCCTGCGACGCTATGCAGAACAGGAGAAGAATCCGCTGAAAGCCTTGTACGCGCGCTTGGAGGCGACCAAGCTGCGCCGATTCGAGGCGTCCATGTATCGGCGCTCGGCCTGCGCGATGGCTTGTTCCAAGGTGGATGTCGATCTGATTCGCAAGCTTTGCCCTGGGCCTGACGTTTTCGTGGCGCCCAATGTGGTGGATGTGCGTGAGTACGAGATTGGGGTCGAAGAAGATCCGCTGACCATTGTTTATCAGGGTGGCATGGACTGGTTCCCCAACCGCGATGCGCTGGAGTACTTTGTTCGACAAATCTTCCCGCTGGTACAGAAGGAAGTTCCGGGCGCGCGATTGATTGCCGCCGGACGCAATCCCGCACCGGAATTTCGGGCCCAGTTTGACGATGTTAAGGCGCTTGAGTTCACCGGCACTCTACCCGATCTCCGTCCCGTGATCGCGAAGGCAGCGGTGACGGTTATCCCCTTAAGGATCGGTAGTGGCACCCGCTTGAAGATACTCGAGGGCGGCGCCATGAAAAAGGCCATGGTCTCCACTTCCATCGGCGTCGAAGGGTTGGATTTCGAACCGGGGAAGGAAATCCTGATCGCGGATGATCCGGCGCTGTTTGCTCGCCACGTGATTGAACTGCTACGCGATCCTGCGCGGCGGAAAACGCTGGGCGAGGCCGCACGAAAGAGGGTGGTTCAGGACTATGATCGGGCTGCTCTGGAGCGCTCGATCAGAAGCGCCTTGGGAAGCCTGGAGCAGGCAATCGGTACTGAAGCCGGCAAGAGCCAACTGGCGCCGGTGGGCTAAGGAGAACTGTCGTGGTTTTGTTTTTGCTGTTAATCGTCATCATGCCGTATATCAAGCATCCCCTGTGGGACCACCAGATCGGTGCGGGGATGACCGTAAACAAGGCGATCGGTGGCGCTTGCCTCCTCTACGCTCTGGTCTACCTGTCGCGGCGTCGTGGCGGCGTGCCCAAGTTCTTTCAAACCACCCAGTCGGTCTTGATGTTGATGTTCATCGGCCTGGCGGCCCTCTCGTTCTTCACCAAAGGGCAGGCGATTGGCTACATCAACCCGATGTTCATGTACGCCTCGACCTTGCTGCTCTTCTTCCTCACCTTCATCGTTGTCGACTCCTTCAAGCGGCTGTACTGGTCCTTGATGGCGGCGATTGGCGGAGTCGGCTTCGCTTCGCTGTACATGATCCGTGAGTGGCAGAAGGGTATTACGCAATGGGGCGGCAACTTTCGCCCGGGCTGGATTGTCGGCGACTCCAATTACTTCACGGTCGCGGCACTGGTAACTCTGCCCCTGGCGTTCGAACTGATGATGATTTCGAAAGTGCGCTGGCAGAGGATCTACTCACTTGGCTGCCTATGTCTTACCATGCTGGCCATCATGTTGGGGGCTTCGCGCGGAGGTTTCCTGGGCATCGTTGTGGGTTTGGGCTACTTGGTTTTCCGCTCAGAAAAACGAACGCGCAACATCGCCGTCATCTCGGTGGTCATCGTCCCGTTTCTTCTCTTTGCGCCCAACTCGCCGGTGCGTCGTTTCCTCCATCCTGTTCCGGGCGACACTGCCTCGATTCAGAAACATATCGTAGGGTGGAAAGCGGGCCTGAACATGATCGCCCACAACCCCCTGACGGGAGTGGGGCTCGGCAACTATAAGCTGAAAGTAGCGCAGTACGACACCACCGGTACCGTAAGACTGGAGCCTCACATCGCGCATAACGCGTATCTGGAAATCGCGGCCGAGATGGGCATACCGGCTTTGGGTTTGTACGTGATTTTCATGCTGAGCACGTTCTTCTCACTCGACCGGACGCGAAGGCGCTCCTTGAGGGCCGATACGCCCGACTTGGCGGCGATCGCCATAGGAATGCAGGCGGCCTTACTCGGCGTCTGGGTGGCAATCTTCTTCGTTAGCGCGGAATACACCAAGCTGTTCTGGTTCCTCCTGGTGCTTACCATGGTGATACCGCCATTGGTGCCGCGCCGGCGTAAGCCACCCACGGAGACGCCTCGCGAACAGCAGCAACCCGAGTTGGAGCCGCAAGGTTTTCAGATCGGGGAAGCGCTGGTGGAGTTGCGCTAGCCTGATTCAATTGGGTGAGAGCCGTATCGCAGTTAATCCAAGCTGAGAAAAGCAGAGAGTAGCAGCACGGGAGTTGCATGTTTCGAGGCTTTCTTTCAACTTGGGCTGGCCTGATCATCAACGGAGTGGTCTCGTTCCTCCTCGTCCGCGTGCTGGTGCACGGTCTGGGCGACTTCTACTACGGACTCTGGATCCTTGCCTCGTATTTTCTGGATTTCTACGGCCTTCTGGACATGGGGATGCGCTACAGCCTGCAGCGGTTCGTAGCCCGGTACGGCGGTACCAATCAGCGCGAGGCGCTGAACGAGACGTTCATGACGGGCATTTCCATGACCATCCTCACCGGTGCGACCGTCATAGCCGTGTGTGCGGTGCTGATATGGGTCCTTCCTGGTTTCTTCCACGTGAGCGGCGACTCGCGAACCGTTTTCCGAATCGTGCTGGTCATTCAAAGCCTCACCCTCGCGCTAAATCTTCCCGCACGCATCATGGGAGCCTACCTTTGCGGGCTACACCGTTTTGATCTCTATAACGGAGCGGCCTCGCTGCAGGGCGTTCTTCGGGGAGTTGTGTTCTGGATCGTGATCCGTATGGGCGGGCGAATCGTTGCGGTGGCAATAGCCTACCTGGCGATCATGGCGTTCATTTTGGTGGTGGTCATCTTCTTTGTCCGGCACGCCGACCCCGAACTCAGCTTTGGATGGAAGTACACCAGTTGGGCGCGCACGAGAGAGTTGGTTCAGTTTAGCGCTTTTGTCTTCGTCAATGACATCGGCGACCGTCTGCGATTTTCTACCGACGCAATCGTCATCTCCCACTTCCTGAGCGTCGCACTGTCTACTCCGTTCAACGTGGTCGGCAAATTGATGGAGACCTTCAAGATGGTGTTTTTCCCCATCACCGGCCCGCTGAATACCGAGGCCAACCTGCTGGACGGGCAGAAGAAAGTCGACGCCGTGAAGGCGCTGTTCCTGCGCTCCACCAAGGTCTGCGCGCTGCTGGCCTTCGCCGGCACGACGGTCTTGGTCCTCTACGGCCGCGATATCCTGCGCTTCTGGATGGGCGGCGCTTTTACGGTTTACTTCAACCTGCTGGTAGTTCTCACCATTGGCTATTGCGTCATCATGATGCAGTCGCCGACGCCGGTTTTCCTGTACGTGCGCAGCCGGCAGAAGACCCAGGCCGCATGGACGCTGGCAGAGGGATTGATCAATCTAGGATTGAGCATCTACTGGGCCCGGCAGTACGGCATTCTCGGCGTAGCTCTGGGCACCACTGTACCGATGCTGATTATCCGCTTGGGAATCCAGCCCTTCTACACCCTTCGTGTGCTCGATATTTCCTGGAGCGACTACCTAGGCAAATCGTTTCTGCGGCCTGCGGTGGTCACTGCGGCTGCGATCGCGCTGGCTTGGGCCGCGGGTCTGGTCCGTCATCCCGCAACCAAGGTGGGCTTTGCGGGAATCCTGATCGTGCTTGGGTTGGTGTTCTTCCTGCTGTCGTACTGGATCGTCTTCGACGGCCATGAGCGTGAAAGGCTGCGTCACCACGGCGCGCGCCTGGCGCAACGCCTTCGATTGCAACACGCCTAAACAGCCCGCCGGCAGCTCAGTAGGCCCAGGGAAGCCCGTCTCCGTCTCCCCGAACCAGATGCATCCGGTGCTTGGTCTGCTCGAAGGGCTGCAGCAACTCGGTGAGTTTCTTCGAGCCGGCAAAAACAAAATTGGAGCTGGCCTTCAAGAACCCCGAATTCTCCAGCGCACTGCGCCAAGCCTGGTGGCTTTGGTTGGAAACGATCGCATCCAGGCCACGCTGCTCAAGATTCCCGGTGGCTGCTCGAATCACGGTTAGCTCATCGCCCGGCGCTGCCCAGCAGTCGATGATGGTGCCTACTCGTAGATCACCCCACCGTGGATTCTTCCGGCGCTCCCCTACTACAGCCCATCCTATGGCGGCGCCATCCCGGCTCACCTTGAGTTTCGTCAAATGATCGAAGCTGGTCGGATAGAGAGTATTGAGGCTTTCGGCATCACGCACAGCGACCATTCCGTAATTGCCTTTAGCCCGCTCCCATAAAGGGCCAGCCCAATCGGAAAATATCTCGAATTTCTCCACTGAATATTGCGCCACACGCGGGGAGCGGAAACGCTCGACGATGCGAAGCGCCTGGAGTCCGGCCCATCCTGCACCAGAAATCGCACCGACGTCCATCAGTGTGCGACGCATCGATGAAGTGCGAAGCCCCTCCATCTGCCGCAAGAAACGATGAGGCCGCAATACACGCAGATAGAAGGGAATCAGCCAGTGGCTCCAGCCAAGGCGCACCAGCATCTTCGGCAGAGGCCGGTCGTAACCACCCATCCCCAGGCAGTAGAGCAATTGCTCTTGACGCATGGCATGCATCAGCAAGATGCTTCCGACCCGCGCGTAAGCCTGATTGATAATCCCCTCGGAGAGGCAGTGGTGATAGTAGCCAATCGAGCGGATCTGTCCGTCAGGGAAGGAAAAACTCTGGCGCTTAAGAGCGTAGCCGCCGCGCACGGCGCCATCCTCGATCGCAACAAACTGCTCCTGGTAGAGATCGCTGCCTTCCACCTTGGCGAGGTACTCCTGCCCGGCCCGGCGAAAAAAGATGATCTCTTCACCGCCGGCTTGCAGGCGCTGGTTAAAGGCCTCCACAGCGGGCTCGTGTTCCTTGCGGTACGGCTCGATAACGATTGGCATGAAATGCGACGAACCTGATTATCTTGAGCTGGCTTGAAGTTTGCTTTCCAGCAGGCGAGTGACCTCGCCGATACTGGTCATCTGCTCGATCTCCTCTGGAGAGAGTTGGATCTGAAACTGCTCTTCTAAGGCCAATACCAGGCTGAGATGCTGGGTGGAATCCCAGGTCTTAATCGTCTCTGGCGACGATTCGGGAGTGATCTCCTGTGCCGGAATCGCAAAAATGTCGGAAGCGATACCGCGGACCTGTTCGAAAGCGGTCGATGTCAATTGATAACTCCAGTTAGTACGTTTAGTTTGATCCATTTGGGACACGCGATGGACTGCGTTCGCAAATCCAAGGTCCAGCTGGAGCCTTCGCTCGTCTGTTTGTCACGCTGGAAACCGTGCTGCGCGTAGAAATCTTTCGCGGGCACGTTTTTCTTGGTGGGGAGAAACCATCCTGACAGACGGCGTCGCCCTCGTGCCGCCGCGCACTCGGCCAAGTGCGAGAGAAGAGCTGTTTCCACCGTTCTGCCGATAACGCGACAACTAAGCAGCAGCGTATCGATTTCGCAAGCATCGCCTTCGTCATGGGTGATCGCGACGCCGACCAGGCCATGATCACCGAAGCGGTCGCGCACGCGAATCGAGCTGACTTGCCACTCCGGCCGTGCAGCCATGTCGGCGACTTGTTGTTCGGTATAACGGCGGGTCGTCAGGTTGAATTGGTTCGTCTTCTGCGTGAGCTGCGAGATTCTTGCCAGGGTCGGCGCCGACACTGGTGCAATCTCTGCCTCTTGTTCGAGAAAGCGGTAGAAGTCTTCCTTCGACTGGAAACTCTGCTCCGCTTCGGAACGCTCTCTCTGCTCGGCGTAGAAGGCGGTGCGCTGCTGATCTTCTGCGGACAGCGTCAACCGCTCGAATACAGGGCATTCACGCAGAGTTGCCGCATATTCCAGCGGATCTTCCGGCATCTCGATCACCGTGACTTCGGGAAGCGCCGCTCGCACCTGTTCCCGTTCCACCGGGTTGTCATCGAGGAAAGCCAGGGAGTCGATTCCGATATTCAGCTCAGAGGCGATCTCGCGCAGATTGTGGGCTTTGTCGCTCCAGTTGATACGCATAGCGGCAAAGTGTTTAGGACGGAGCAGCATGCCTGGGTGGCCGTTCAAGGCTTCCATGGCATCGTCGGGATTGTTCTTGCTGCAAATTGCCAGCAAGATGCCGCGCTTCGAAAGATCGAGCATCGCACGTTGCAGCGACTGATAGGCTGCGCCGGGGTATTCTGCGTCACACTTGATGCCCGTCATTCCATCTTCGCCAATCACCCCTCCCCACAAAGTGTTGTCCAAGTCGACCACCAGGGCTTTTGCGACTCTGCCAGTGAGGGGCGCCAGGAAGCGCATCCATTCCCGCGACATGGGCAGAAGGTGGTCGGCGGCGATGGGCATGCGCGCGGTGAGCCACTTGCGCTCATCCTTCCAGCGTAGGCGGCCTTGCCGGGCAACGAGGCCATCGTAATCCAGCACGTACACCCCGCGGTGTTCGGCGGCGGCGCGACGAATTCCTTCGTTTACATTTCGGATTGCAATTGTCTGGCCGGCTTCACTCTGGGCGTCCAGTACTCCGCACGCCGGACGGGATGGCTGCTCCAGGTTGTGCACGATCAGCGCTGCCTGGCTGCGCTCCCGAAACGCCCGTATCCACTGGGCAAAGCTGTTGCTGACGCGACGCTCTGCCTTCTCGGCGTCGTCTGACGAGAGATCGGCAAACTCTTGCCACAAGTCAGGAGCCACATCGGCCGTCCGCACGGCGAGGATCACTCCATCAGGCGCGAAGCGGTAAAGAGAGCTGCCTTCGTCCAGAATTTCCTGCGCATAGGCGTTGAAGTCTCCGACGTGGACCGTGAGATCAATTCCACTGACAAAGGCCGAGGCCCGCAGCAGCGGTACTGCGGGTTCCACAGTGAACGAGCGCAGGAACGCCAACCGATAGGAACGTAGACCAATCTTGCCGCGGATTTGCTCGAAACGCGATGTGACAAAAGCGGCCGAGGCGGGTCCGCTCTCCTTGCGCCACAACTCAGCCAACCGGGCAGAAGCGGCCTCCGCCGAGCCAGATGAAATTAGAGAGTCAACCTCCTTGCGCAAGTCCGACATGCCACCCTTTTATAGAAGAGCTATGACTCAAGGTACTCGATCAAGAGCCTGTTCTTAGTGTAAACCCACGCAATGCGGCGGCCGCCGAAGGCCACCGCAGGCAACGGCGCCCGGGTGATGATACCCCCTGCCGCACGGCTGTGCCGCAACTGCTCTTCGAGGTTATCTACCTGATAGCACAGATGATGCAGACCACCTCCCCGGTGCAGGAAGCTGATCACGGGTGACTTTTCCCCGGCGGGTTCGACCAGTTCGACCAGGGGGTCGGCGGCACTCTTGGCGTGAAGAAATGTTACTCGAACCACTTGATTTGGATCATGGATGATTTCGCCATCCCAGGTAGCATCGAGCGAAGCGGCAAAGCTCTGGGCTGAGTCCTGAATGGACGCAACCACAAAACCGACGTGGTGAAACGTACCTTGTGGTACCCAGGAGAGAGAGATCGGACCCATGGCAGCTTCGGTTGTGGCAGTCCCCTTGTCAGGTTCGGATGAAGGCGTCCGCGTCACTGAATCTAGCACAGTGGGGCGGTCGAGAGCCATGCGCCGATTTGCGGAGAGGGACAAGAGTAGATTGCGCGGTGACCAGGGAACTTGCGGTTTGATGGAGACCTTCGGGGACGCGCAGAGAATGCGGTAGGAAATGGAAAAGGCTGTGACTTTGGTTATGCTCTAGCCGCTGCCTCCTGCGAGGGAGCCACCGGCGTGGACGCATGTACCGTCACAGCCCTCGGTGCGATCACCGCTTTCGCAGTTCCGAACCCCGGCTGACGCCTCGCAGCACAGTCGGTTTTTTCGGGTCCGGTGGTTCCCTCGGGTCGCCCCTCGGAACCGATCACCCAGCTTACTTCGGACTGGCTACTATTATGTTTGCCTGTCCTTTTCTGCCGTCGACATGTGCGATCCTACAGCAGGATGAGAAATTGTCAACGCCCAAGGTTGGTGCAACTGCGGTTTATTTTGGTGTGCGAATCTTCTCGCGCAAGCAATGGAAATCAAGGATTTTCTGAACGCCCGCATGCAGTTATTCGAATCCAATTCACATCTTTTTCACAGAGTCGGGGCATCTATGCGATAGTCTGGAGGAACCAGAATTGGCTCTTGACCAATCGCACGCACTGAAGCATCGTATACGCAGGAGCGGAATGCCCGATCTCGTAGCTTATGTGGATGGCGGCTCGCACGGTAATCCTGGACCGTCCGGGATTGGAGTCGTGATCGAGGACCCCGACGGCGAGACCACCCGTATCTCCAGGTGGATTGGACATCAGGACAACAACGTCGCCGAATACGTGGCCCTGCTGGAGGCGTTGCAGCACGCCATCGCTGTCAAGGCCAGGGCGCTTCACGTCTATTCGGATTCCGAGATCGTGGTCAAACAGATGCTGGGCGAATACTCCTGCCGCAGCCCACGCCTCCACTCCCTGAATTGGATCTGCCGCAAACTCGCCCGCGCGGTCGACTTTTCCATCGAGCACATTCAGCGGGAAGACAATTGCGAGGCCAACCAGCTGGCCAACCACGCGGTGCGCCTCCGCGAATCCCTCTGACCGGTGTGACCCCAGTCACTGCGTTTTTTCGTTAGAAGAGTCAGCATAGTTGTAGCTCCCGTGAACGGGAGGGAGCCATCCATGCTGACCAAGACCATCATCGAACCATTTCGCATCAAGAGCGTCGAACCCATCCGCTGGACCACGCGCGCGGAACGTGAAGAACTTCTGCGGGCGGCGCACTATAACCTTTTTCTGCTTCCCGCCGACGATGTGCTGATCGACTTGCTTACCGACTCGGGCACGGGGGCGATGTCGACCCGGCAGTGGGCGGCGATCATGCTGGGGGATGAGAGCTACGCCGGCAGCCGCAGCTTCGACCATTTTCGCGACTCCATTCAGGACATCTTTGGATACTTGCATGTAATCCCCACGCACCAGGGCCGCGCGGCCGAACGCATTCTATTTAGCGTCATGTGCAAGAAGGGCGATGTTGTGCCCAATAACACGCACTTCGACACTACGCGGGCCAACGTCGAATTTGTCGGCGCCGAAGCCGTGGACCTCCCCGTCCCTGAAGCTCGGCAGCCAGCGACGCGGCTTCCTTTCAAAGGCAACATGGATGTGGCTGCCTTGGAAGCGTTGATTGCCCGCGTGGGTCGTGAGCGAATTCCATTGGTGATGCTGACCGTGACCAACAACTCCGGCGGCGGGCAGCCGGTCTCGATGGAGAACGCTCGCGCCGTGAGCGCGGTCTGCCGGAAGCACGGCATTCCGCTGTACTTCGACGCGTGCCGCTTCGCCGAAAATGCCTATTTCATCAAGCTGCGGGAAGAAGGTTACGCGTCAAAGACTCCCAAGCAAATCGCGCAGGAGATGTTCGCGCTGGGTGACGGTTGTACGATGTCGGCCAAGAAAGATGGTATGGCAAACATCGGCGGCTTCTTGTGCACGAATAACGCGGTCCTCGCGGGCCAGGAGAAAGATCTTCTCATCCTGACGGAAGGCTATCCGACTTACGGTGGTCTGGCCGGTCGCGACCTTGAGGCCATCGCCGTCGGTGTGCAGGAATCCCTCGAAGAGGACTATCTGCGCTATCGCATCGCTTCCACCGCCTACCTGGGAGACCACATTGCGCACCACGGAGTTCCCATCGTGCAGCCTCCGGGTGGGCACGCCATCTATCTCGACGCACGTGCCTTCCTGCCGCACATTACCTTAGATCAGTTTCCGGGTGTTGCGCTGGCGGCGGAACTATATCTGGAAGGCGGCATTCGCTCCGTCGAAATCGGCACGCTCATGTTTGGAGCGGCGGCGAAAATGGATCTGGTGCGGCTGGCGATTCCGCGCCGCGTCTACACCCAGAGCCACATGGACTACGTGATCGAGGTGATCCTGGCGGTGTGGAAACGTCGCGAGCAGATCCAGGGAATGAGCCTGACCTACGAGGCACCATTCCTGCGGCACTTCACAGCGCATCTGGAGCCGGTGGAGTGCGCGCAGCTGGTGGGGTGAACGGTATAGATGGCCTTCAGGCCAGCGTCAAAGGTGTCAAACAAAAAGAACGGGAGTGATCATTTGCAATGATCACTCCCGTTCGATGCTTGGACCGGCGCGAACGCGGCGCTGAAGCGCCGCTCTACCAACTCCACGGACGTAGACTCTGGAACTACGCTTTCTTCAGCGCCTCATCCACGGTGTTGATATCCACCATCCCATAGCAGCCGTAGATCGCCGGGAGCACGCGCTCCGGCGGGAAGCTACGACGCAATGCTGCCACCTTGTCGGTGCCTGCACGATAGGCTGGGAGATACATCCTGCCCAGCAGCGGATGCTTTCCCCACGCGCCGGACAGCTTGTCGGCACGCTCCTCGCTGACCAGGAAATCGTTGCGCAGGACCTTGGCGATCTCGGCTTGCGGCTTGCCTTCGCCCCAGGTGAGATACGACGACTGGTTCTTCGCGTCATCCTGCAAGAGAGCCAGCAGCACGCCGATCTGCATGTCTTCGTCGGGAAGCTGATTGACCTCCGTGACGCCGTGCGCCATGAGGATGGCGTTGTTGGCCAGGCCTTCGAAGAGCGTGGCGGCGCGAGTATTCATAGTCAGCACCGTGGCTTCGAAACCGGCTTTGCCTCGGATGTAGAGATTCTGCAGATAAGCAAACGTAGTCACGTGTCCGGGAACAACCTCGTGGCTGACGAGCTGCTGAAATTCAGGGAAGCTGATTTGCAGCGAGGCGTTGATCTCGTAGCTGGCTTCATACTTCGGCGTGCCATCGCTATTGCGCGCCCGCCCCAGGTAGTTCATCGATCCCGAAAACCAGGCATCCTTAATCGGCAGGAACTCGATGTTGGCGCGCGGAATCGTCGCCAGCTCTTTCGGCAGATGCGGCATCAGGTTCGCGGCGCTCAGGTTGTCGAAGTAGGCAATGACGGCTGCGCCCAACGCTTTCACCGAGCCCATAGGCGTGACGCGCTCTCGGCGCCAGGAGTCAACTGCGCCGAGCAGTCCGCCATTGTTCGCCGGATAGCCAGCACGGTTCAGTAACTCCGCAACTCGCTCGCGTTTGGCTTCGGGCTTCGAGGGCTCCGGTGGACGTCCGGTGGACGACTCGACGCTGCGTTCGTAAGGGACCTTGGCGCCGTTGCCGAGGATTTCCATGGCGAGGTCCCACATGGTTTGCAGGCAATCCGCCAGACCCACAAGATACTTTCCGCGCAGCCCGCCAACCGCACCCGCTTCCTTGCGAATGCCTGCGATGGCGGCTGGCAGATCGACTTCCTTTAGATACGCTTCGACCGCAGCGCGATCGACGGTCTTGCCGCCGACGCCACCGGTCTCGCGAACCTTCGATGCCGACGGCGCAGTGTAGGCGGCGGGCAACGGCTCGTCAGAGAACCACGAGTCGGCAATGAATCGTCCGGTGCCGGAAGCGCACATCACGTCGCCGCCCCACAAGGTGTCAATTCCTAGAACAGCATCAGCAACATATCGTCCTACTTGGTCCATTAGGCAACCTTCTTTCCTCTCACTGAGCTGAACCAGATATACAGACAGAGTCCCACGAACATGATGGCGGATATCATCTGCGATATTGGTTCGCTGCTATAGAACGGAGTTTGAATGAGATCTTCCCGATATTTTGGCAGAAGACGCAATCCGGCGCCAAACACGCCGCCCAGCGCTCCTCCGGCCATCAGTCCGCCGGCAACGATGACGCCGCGCTCGCGTATGCTGCGGCCCGAGTCGCCGCCGGTTTTGTCGGCGCGCTTGTTCACCAGGTGCGAGACGAAGCCGCCAACAAGTATGGGTGTGGTCAGTTGCAGCGGGAGGTAAATTCCCAGGGCGAAGACCATGGAAGAGAGGCCCAGCATCTCGAGCACCACGGTGACCATGGCGCCAATGCCAAACAGGACGTAGGCGACCGGCTGCCCGCTCATGAATCCCTCAACGACGGCCTTCAAGGCAGAGGCCTGCGGCGCCACCAGCACCTGGCGCAGGTCTCCAGGTGCGGCCTCTCCGAACTGGAAAGCCTTGGCCAGCAGAACGATGGTCAAACCGGCGGTAATGGCCGAGGCCACCACGCCAATGAATTTCACCCTTTCCTGCGCCGAGGGCGTCGAACCGATCCAGTAGCCAGCCTTGAGGTCGGTAATGAATTGCCCGGAGACGCAGAGCGCGACGCACACCATACCGGCGAGAGCCATCACGAAAAACATGCCGGTAGTTCCGGAGAGGCCGAACTTCAACAGCACCACCGCCGAGACGATCACGGTGAGCAGGGTCATGCCCGAGGCTGGATTGTTCGCCGTCGCGGCAATGGCGTTGGCAGCCACCGTAGTGAAGAAGAAGGAGAAGAGCAGGGTCAGCACCAGGCCCATCGCCAGCACCGTCCAGGTCACATGGAGCTGTCCAAAGAAGACTGCGACGGCGATGGCACCGACGATGACGCCGAGGAGTATGGCCATGATCGGAATATCGCGGTCGGTGCGCTCCGTGTGCTGGGCCTCGCCGTGGCGAAAGGCATGCAGCGCAATGCCGAACGACCCGGCCACCACGCGCAGCGATTTGAGGATGCCGACCAGTCCTGCGGCGGCAATCGCACCGACGCCGATGAAGCGCACATAGTTGCGATAGATTTCGGCAGCCGTCATGTGAGAGATAGGAATGGTGGCGGGATAGACCGTGACATCTCCCATGTGGCTGCCGATGAACCAGATCATGGGAACCAGCACAAAGTTGACCAGCACACCACCGGCGCAAAAGATCATGGCGATACGCAGACCCATGACGTAGCCGAGGCCGAGAATGAAGCCGATGGCGTCGAAGTTGAAGACCATGCGATGGCGATCGACCAGCGAGCGCATGACCGGCACAAACTGGAAATTCAGGTACTCCTTCCAGACATGAAAACTGGTGACGAAGAAATCGTAAACGGCGGCGATGGCGGTGGCCTGTAACAGCAGCTTGGCCTGCGAGCCGCCCTTCTCGCCGGTGACCAGCACCTCGGTAATGGCCGTGGCCTCGGGAAACGGCAGCTTGCCGTGCTGCTCCTGGACGAAATAGCGGCGCAGCGGGATGAGGAAGAGGATTCCCAGGCAGCCGCCGGCCAGGCAAATGAAAATAGTCTGCATCGGATGGGGGTCGAGGTGAAGGATGTAGAGTGCCGGCAAAGTGAAGACGGCGCCGGCCACCACACTGCCGGATGCCCCGCCCATGCCGGTGATGATCATGTTCTCCAGCACGGTCGAGCGGCGCCGATAGACGCGCGCCAGCCCGATGGCCAGAATGGAGATGGGAATCGCTGCCTCCATTCCCTGGCCGACCTTCAGGGCGGAGTAGGCCGAAGCCACACTAAAAATGATGCATAGCAGCGTGCCCCACAACACCGCGCGCCAGGTGACTTCGGGCAGACTCATGCTGGCGGGCACCAGCGGCACATAGAGCTCGCCCTCTTTCAGCGGCTGATAGGCGTTGGTGGGCAGCGACTTAGTCTCGAGCTCGGGTGCGGTGGTGGCCATCGATGCAATCTCCTGGCAATCTGGCGCCGAGGGAATTGTATATGGCGGGGTCAAGCGAGGATGTGATGTTGGTTGCGAGTGTCAGTGATCCCAGGTTGGCTTAAGGCTGCTGCAACTACCTCATTCTCGATTCGGTTTATCGCTTCAGCTTGCGTCTTAACGCTGCCGCGCATCCGATGCACCCGGTGCTGAACAGGGCGATGCCGGCGGGCTCTGGAGTGGGAGTGGTAACCACATTCAGCAAACCAGAGTCACCCCCTCCCCAGCCAGCATTCCCGCCATCCAGGATTATGTCACCTACGGATTGCCATCCATTGGATGGCAGGCCAACGAAGTCGACAATCATGCTTTCATTCCAGGTGCACCCGAAAGAATCGCAGACCACGTCTCCAATGATCGAACCGCCGGGCGTGAGATATCCGGCAAAATTGTACGGTTGTCGGTCCAGGGAGGCGACCCCGCTAAAGGACACTGTTCCCGAGTTCAGGTCACCTGAGAAAAACTGTGGGCAACCGAGTCCGCAGGGCGGAGTTACTTCAAAGTTCGATATGGGAGCGTTGAATGCGACAGTATATTCCAGTGCCTGTGTGCTCCCCAGCAGCGTGCCGCCCACCTGAAAAGCCCAGGGTTGCCAAACATCGCTTCCGCTCGTTGATACCGGGAAGCTCCCGGTGTACAGAGTTCCGATGTTGTCAGCGTGGACGATAGTGACTGCTGAAAAGCAGACAACGATGACAAAAGCTACGCGTAAAAACCGTAACCTTCCGAACTGGCTCACAGATTCCTCCTTTGGCAACTGCACCTCTGGGGTATCTCTGCGGTAGTCAGAATTTCTTGCCCGGCAGGCGGCTCCGCTAGGAATCTTGATGCGCACCCTTCGATTTCTCCCCACGGTGGACGGCCCGCCAGCGTCTGTCCGCAACGCTTTGATGCCCCGATTTTACGCCGTTCAAGCAACGGCGCAAGACCCTTTGATTTCAAATTGTAGCGACCCGAAGCCGACACTTTTGTGACATTAGGCGAAGTTACTGAAGTACTCGATCAATGAAACTTTAGGGTTGCACGATCCGCCTCCAGAGGCGACAATTAACCCGCTCTGGCCACCACGTAATCTACGTAATGCCGCTTCGCCTACTCTTTCGGGAACCAAGACAGCGCGGGCACGGTTTACAGATATTCCTCACTTTGGACAACAAAGAACAACAAGGAGAGTAGCTGTGGTGAGCCTAGGGCAACCTCGGAATCATATTTTCTGGACCAACATGTGTGCGGCAACTGCCGTGCGAGCGTTAATCATCGCGTTTGTGCTGACACTGGTGGCAATACAGCCGGCACAGGCCTCAAACTTCAACGTGATCTACAACTTCACCGGCGCGAGCGACGGAACCAGTCCTTACGCGGGCCTAACCATCGATGCGACCGGTGCCCTCTACGGCACGACCCTTTCCGGCGGCGCTGGCTACGGTACCGTCTTCAAATTGGCGAAAACAGGCTCCAGCTGGGTTCTTACCACGCTGTACACCTTCACTGGAGGCAATGACGGGGCATCGCCTCGATCCAGAGTGATCATCGGCGCGGACGGCGGCCTCTACGGCGAAACGTTTGCTGGAGGTGGACAAGGATGCGGGGGAAGAGGCTGCGGGACGATTTTCGAGGTGAAGAGAAGTTGTCCCTTGCCAACCTGCCATTTGACGGAAACGGTGCTTTATCGCTTTACTGGGGGCCAGCGACGGGGGCCAGCCCATCGGCGGCCTTATTTTCGACGCATCTGGCAACCTGTATGGAACGACCGTAATCGGTGGCAAGCCACACGGTTGTGGCGGTCTCGGCTGCGGCACTGTTTTCAAGCTGACGCACTCCGGAGGAAGCTGGACGGAAACCGCGCTTTATCAGTTCTCGGGGGGCAATGATGGGGTGTTTCCTGACGGCGGCGTCATCTTTGACACCTCGGGCAATCTCTATGGTACGACCTGCTGCGGCGGAGGTTCGCACAACGCTGGGACAGTTTTTAAGTTGACGTCTTCGGGATCCGGCTGGACAGAAAGTCTTCTGTACATTTTTCAAGGCTCAACTGACGGGAAAGAGCCGGTCACGGGTTTGATGTTCGACACCTCGGGCAATCTTTATGGCAGCACCCTTCTCGGCGGGACGGGTGGCGGCGGCACGGTCTTCGAGCTGACGCCCGCGGGCGGCAGTTGGACTTTTGAGCTCCTATACAGCCCAAGGGGAAGCGGAGGCCCTTATGGCACCCTGGTGATGGACACGGGTGGCAATCTTTATGGCACGACGTTCCAGGACGGCCTACATCTCTTCGGTTCGATTTTCAAGACTGAATCGCTCAGGAGGCAGCTGGACGTACAGCTCGTTCCACGACTTCACCGATGGGGTCGATGGAGGATTTCCTTTCAGCAATCTGGTATTCGACTTGAGCGGCAATCTCTATGGGACAGGAGCCCTTGGCGGTGCGTATGGCTATGGCGTGGTCGTGGAGATCACACCCTAACCAAAATGGACCGCCACCCACTGCACGGCGACTTTTCGTGTGGTGGGTGGTTGAGCGCCGGCATCCTCGGTGATTTCGGTTGTCGGCGTTCTTTCAGCTCGCACAGTGTGAGACAGCCGGCGCGTACATTTTGGAACGGTCGGGATCGCTC
Source organism: uncultured Acidobacteriaceae bacterium (assembly GCA_963840905.1). Taxonomy (GTDB): domain Bacteria; phylum Acidobacteriota; class Terriglobia; order Terriglobales; family Acidobacteriaceae; genus Bog-257. Next base: position 241,445 of record CAWJAO010000011.1, on the reverse strand, counting down.
CGACACGTTCCCGAAAGGGTCTTGACTCAAATTTGTCCGTGTATTACAGGTGCAGCAGTTCAGGGAAGACCCTCAGTATCGCAATAAAGCGCCAGAGTAGGGACTGTAAGCCAGGACAGGGGCTCGAGGCGGTACCGGCGCGGCAGTTGTGTCTCGGATTTCCTCGTGAGGGAATAAATTGGGCCCTGAGGTGAGCTGCCTCAGGGCCTTCAACTTCACATTCCACTCAAGCTAGTGCGCTGCAATCCTAGGCACGCCAAAAACGTCGCGCGCGACCGAACAGGAACAATGCCGCCGGACCAAACAGCAACAGAGTCGAAGGTTCGGGAACAGTAGTATCCACTTTGCTTTCAATTAACAGCGACCGGCCCGAACCTGGAAATCCCGGGAAGAACTGGTCGACTTCCTGGAGCGATCCGGTCTCTATCAATCCTCCCAAAAATACGAAGCCTGAGGGCGGAAGCTCCCCGAATCCCCCGCCAGGTAGCTTGGATTCGAAGGTCAAAAACCCGTTGGAGTCAATCCAAAGGTAGTCACTTATCGTATGGCCGTCAGCCTCGTAGAGTACGACGTACCCGTTGCCAACCGTCGGCCCCCAATTAGCAAAGTCCTGGCAGTCATCGACACCAAGACAGAAAACGTTTCCCCTGAATACCACTTCGTCTTGATCAGCGAATGCGCAAAGGTTGAGGGCTAAGACAGCAGCGAGGATTCCGGCAGAGAGTAACACTTTCATCTTCATTGTGACTAAGCCTCCTGCCCAGATCGAGATTCCAGACAGCCACTACCAAGAACAATGCACTTTACGGCCCAAATCACAACACCACTGATGTCTTTGTAATCATAGACGTAGCTAATCGCCTCAAAGGTCACTGTGCAAGAATTTTCACCTTTGGACAAATGATTTCCATGGCACCACTTACGTGGTCTTGATTTCAAGTCGGCTTGCGCGATTTTGGCGGGTAGCCCAAGTCTCGTGCCCGGAGCGATCTGGCCAACGCGATCACGGCTGGACGTAAATCGGATTGTTCGGAGACGGCGGCTCGTAATCCTGCCCGTACTTGTTCTTGTGCGGCGCAGACGTGGCCAGCGTCACTTGCACGTGGATCAAGCCCAGCGAATGAGAAGTCTCGTTCACCATCACCTCGCGCGAGAGTGCCTGGAGGGTGGCGGGCAGCGCATTCTCATTCCAGACGTGCAGCATGTAACGGCCGGGCGGCACGGAGGCGATCGAGAAGTCGCCTTGCTTGTTGGGAACCGCGAAGTATTGGCTGGACAGCACGACCACCACCGCACTCATCTCCGGATGAATGTTGCAGAAGATGTAGGACACTCCTTCGCGGTCGAAGTGAACGGTGCGGCTGGTTCCAGCCTCGTAGAGTCCGAGATCGAAACGCTTGCCGTTGAACAAGGAAAACACGTTGTGAAACCAGGGATCGCGGTTCGGAAAATCCACGGTCGAGCCCTTGGTGACGACCAGCAGGTGCGGCTCGAAGGCCTTGTTCTTCTGTTGCAGCACGGCATGCATGGGAGGAACGATGGCAGGGTCGCCTGGGGTAGCAGCAATCGGCGCCAACCAGACGACCGTGGAACTTGCAGGAGACAGGTTGGCGCCTCCTTCGGCCAGCACGCGACCGGATACAGCTGACGTCTTGCTGACCACGAGGCTGGTGTCGCGACACAAACACAGCTAACGCGACACTCAATGACAGCGCGAATTGTCTCCCGGCTGGCATGGTTGCGTCTCAGAACAGTATTCCCATCGCCATGTTCAGTTGCCCGGCGTCGTAACTGTGATTGTAGATCGAGAAGGTTGTCAGCCGACGATATTCCAGAGACAACAGCAAGTCGGAGCGTGGACGATAAATGACGTTGCCAAACCCAGCCCGGTTACGGGTCAAGAAAGGATTGGCATAGCTCTCGGACTGGTCGCCGAAGTAGCGAATGTCCGCCGCAAAAGGATTGTCCTGTCCAAAGGCGGCATTGAACTCAAGTTTCGGCAGCGGCTGATACTTCAACTGGGCCCAGCCGCCGACGGAATTCAGCGGAAGCACGGTCGTGTTCGGATCGGTGAGCGGTCCGTTAAAGACGACGCTGCGGCTAAGGGCAGCGCCGAGTCCGCCGATTGCCTGTCCACGGTAGAAGAAGCCGCTCAAGGTGAACCAACGGTTTAGCGGCAGGTTCCAGTCCGCGGTCGCCGCATAGCCATTCACGTTTCGGTTGAAGCCCCAGTACTCGCGGCTGTAATAGCCTCCAGCTCCCACCGTGAAGGTCCGGCCCAGCAACGGATGCGAGTAGGCGACCCGTGCCGCGAAAGCCGGTTGGCGCGATTCTTCTCCGGCATCGGGAGCGCGGTACCAGACGTAGTTGAAGTCGTCGGGCGGTTCGCCGGTCAGCGGATCAAGCACTCCGCCTTGCAGGCTCACGTTGGAGTGGTTCGAAAACTCGAAGCGGTGCTCGACCCGCAGTTGCGGAGTCCACGACCAGAGATTGCCCGAGTAGGTGAGCGCAGGAACGATCAGCGACGCGAACGAAGTTGGAGCTTGCGGCGAAATGAACAAGCCGTCCTGTCCGGCAACCACGGACGTGTCCTTCCAATCCAGACGAACGGCCGCGGTGCGCAATCGCACCAGGCCCGAGTTCACGCCGTTGTAGGTGGCGGGAAATCCGCCGCCAAAATCAAAGTTGACGTTGCCGCTGGAGTGCGCTCCGAAGACGTCCGGCCCAAAGACCTCGAACCCGAGAATCGATTGCCGAAGCGTGCCTCCCACCGAGCCTGGGGAGTCCATGGGATCGGGTCTGAGAACCCACGTGGGAACGTCCTGATTGTCCGGATATCCGCTATTGCCGAACAAGTTGAAGAGCACGATTCCCGAAAAGCGCACCCGGTATTTCGAGGCGCTCTCCAGCTTCGTCTGATACTGCTCGTTGACCTTGTCGGAGACCAACTGCTGATCCTCGGCAAGCTGGTCCACGCGATGTTCCAATTGGGCCGTGGTCGACGAAGAAACTGCCGGCGACGGTTCGTCGAGCGCGGACTCAGCGCTGGTCAACGTGTTGCTTGCGCTGCGTTGTGCTTCGAGTTCCTGTCGCAGATGGGAGATCTCAGCCCGGCTGGCCGTGGTCTGCTGCTGCAGTTGCAGGACCATTTCCTTCAGTTCGCGGACCTGGGATTGAAGTTCTCGACCAACGAGGCATTCACGCTGGCATTGTCTCCAGCGGTGGCGTTGGATTGAGCCGTCTGGGTGGAACCTGGCACAGTCACTACCAACGCGAGAGCCACCAGCAGCACCGGACGCGAAACTTGAGGATACCTGGTGAATTTCATGTCGCACCTCTGCGCAACGAATTGGAGGCCCTTGGATGTTTGCGGGTTTGGCCCGCCTGTTTAGGCAGTGAACGGTTGAGAGGCGTCCGCTGTCCGGCCATTCCACGTGACGATCTTCTTGCATACCCGAGGGAGCACGATCTGCATTACCGTGCGACCCGGTACCGAGCTCTCCAGTTGTAAGGTGCCGTCGTGGTCCTGCACGATCTTCTGCGCGATGGTGAGACCCAACCCTGTGCCGTTCTCCTTGCCATGGCTGACGAATGGCTGAAACAGCTTGTCGCGAAGTGAGGGTTCTACCCCGGGGCCATCGTCGGTGGTGCGGATTTCCAGGTTCCCGTTTACCTCGGCCACATTCACCGCGACATGGCCGCCGCAAACCTGCGCCGCCTGGCAGCCATTCAGCAGCAGGTTGTAGAAGACGCGCTCCATTTTGCGGGGATCGAATTGCGCGCTGTGCAGCCCCGGCGACTCAATGCTGACCAGGATCTTGTGGAATTGGGGATGCGCGCGCACCAGTTCGATGGCACGGCTGATGGTGCGCTCGATGGGAGCTTCGACCACGTTCAACGAATCGGCCGGACGTGACAGCTCGAGCAGCGAATCGACCAAATCGGTCAGCCGGTTCACCGCAATGCGGATCTCCAGATAAAGCTCTTCGCGCTGTTGCGGGTTCAGATCGGCATCGGCCAGAAATTCCGCATTGGCCAGGACCGCGGTCAGTGGATGGCGCAAGTCATGCGAAATAGAGCTGGCCATCCTGCCAATGGTCGCCAATCGCTCGGCGTCGAGCAGTCGCTGCTGCGCTTGATGCAGGCTCTCGCGCATGCCCGAGAAAGCGTTGGTAAGCTCTTCGATCTCGCTGGCCCCGCGCGCCTGTACCGGATAACGAAAATCTCCTTTGCCCAGCGCCCGCACGCCGTCCACCAATTCCTCCAGTGGACGGGTGAATGTCCTGGCGGTGACGTACACCAGCATGCTCCCCACAAACACCGCGCCCAGTCCCACCGCCAGCAACAGCCGCCGCAAATGGTTAAGGAATGCAGTGGCTTCGTCGTACGACTTCATCACCAGCATGGTCACAGGCGGCGTCTCGTCGGGATCCAACGCGAGCGACGAAACCACGAAGCTTTCTCCGCCGAGCTTCCAATCGATCGGGCCTCGCGGGATGGTTTGGCCTTTCAGATAGGCACTGATCTCGCTCTCTCTGATCGGCATTGAGCGTACTGACGACGACCGTGGACCCGCAAACAATGGTCACCTGGCTGGCCGCGATCTGGCTTACCTGGCGGGCAACGGCGGCGTTCATCTCATCGCCGACCGCAACCACCCCGAGCAGAGAATTGTCCGCGCTGGGCCCGAAGTAGATGGGCGCCAGCACGACTTCGTAGAGATGTCCGCCGGCAAACCACCACTGCAGCGGCTGGTCGAGGGGAGTTGCGATGTTCCAGAAGTTGCTGGGCTTGCTCACGCGTAATGCCGGGAGCTTTGGTGTGAAATCCGACGAACTGGCCGGTCGGGATCGAGCAGGGCAAACAGGTCGCCGCCGGAAAGACGGAACATCTCACCCGATGCATCCTGGATGGTGGGCGGATGACGGGATGTCATTAGCGCCTTCAGGCTGGGAAGATCGGCCATCAGCTTGGCGGAGCGTGCCAGCACAGCCTCGCGGTCCTTTTGCGCATTGCGGAAAGTTTCGACGGAGTTGGCCAGGTCGTTGCCGAGGTCGCGCCGGACCTGGTTCTCCACCGTGCGCTGCACAATCAGCAGAGAGACCGCAGTCAATCCCGCGGAAGTCAGCAGCATGGCGATCAGGAACTTGGTCCGCAACCGCACCCGACCCATCGCCAATCTCCTCCCGGTTCCGATCACCGGACGAACTTGTAGCCCGTTCCGTGGACCGTACGAAAATGTACTGGATCGGCGGGGTCCTTTTCCAGCTTTTGCCGCAAGCGAAGAATGTGGGTATCAACCGTGCGCGTGGTCGGGTAGTTGTTGTAACCCCACACTTCATTGAGCAATTCGGTACGCGAGACTACCCGCTCCTGGTGGTTGAGGAAGAAGCGCAGCATCTTGAACTCTTGCGGAGTAAGAGCAACCGACTGGCCATCGCGGTGCAACTCCATCTTGGAGAAGTTCACTTCCACATCGTCGAAACTGAATATCTCGGACTTGTCCGAAGCCTGGTTCAGGCGACGCATTGCCGCGCGCACCCGCGCCAGCAGTTCGCGGGGGCTGAAAGGCTTGGTGACATAGTCATCCGCGCCGATTTCCAGCAGCAGGACTTTATCCAGCACATCACTGGCGGCACTCAGCACCAGGATGGGAACGCTGGAGAATTCCTGCTTGATCTCGCGGCAAAGGTCCTGGCCTGACTTTCCCGGCAGACGCAAATCAAGGATGACGATCCGCGGCATGGTGGCGCGGAAGATGTCCATGGCGCACCGCTCCATCGGCAGCGACCGACACCTCGAAGCCCGCGGATTCAAAGGTTCGCCGCAAGGCACGTTGCACAGCCAAATCGTCTTCAATTACCAGAATCTTGTCCATCACTCGGTTCCACACAACTGTCTGAATTACAGCTAACAACACAATGGAATTGACAGTCAATGGCATGTTGACAATTCTGTGACATTGATCTCGCACTAGCAGGCGGCTGCCACTAACTATGTCACCAAACTTTGACAAGGTGTTCACCTGCCCAAGACAAATCCGGCGTTGCTCCTAGGTAGATTGCAGAAGACTCATGGCGACGAAGACTCACGAGACTCCGCGTCGCCGCAAGTAAATTCTCAAATTCTGAAAGTGATGGAGGAACAATGCTGACCCATAAGTTCACCAAATCCCAAGCCCCCGCTCGGCTGCTCTTGAGTGCCGTGGCCATGCTGGTGGCGGCTACGCTTCTTAGTCTGCCCGCAGATGCCCAGAGAGCCACTCCAAAGAACCTTACCTCCGACATTCCCAACGTCGGCAGCTTTAATGACACACACCTGGTCAATGCGTGGGGCATTGTCCGTCAGCCCGTCGGGTCCGTGGTGGATCTCCGACAATGGGACGGGGCTGTCCACTCTGTACATTGCCTCGGGCGCGCCGCAGGGACTGGTGGTCACTATTCCCGGGGTGGGAGGCAATCCCGGAACCCCGACGGGAACGGTTTACAACGGCACCTCTGACTTCAAGATTAACGGCACCCCCGCGATCTTCATTTTCGTATCGGAGGACGGAAACCTTACAGGATGGTACACGGGGACAAGCGCTAACCTGGTACTCAATACCCCTAACGCAGTTTACAAAGGACTCGCGTTGGCGTCGGCGGGAGGCGCCAACTACCTTTATGCTGCTAACTTTCACAACAACAGCGTGGATGTGTTCGATGCGAACTACGCTCCCCATTCGTTTGGGTCAAGCGCGTTCCAGGACAGCACCATCCCGTACCGGCTATGCTCCGTTCAACGTCCAGAATATTGGTAGCGGCAAACTGGCGGTGACCTTCGCGAAGCAGGATGCCGACAAGCATGACGACGTACCAGGTCGAGGAAACGGTTACGTTGACATCTTCGATACGTCAGGCAATCTCGCTCACGCGTCTCCAGCACAACATTTACCTAAACTCTCCCTGGGGGGTCGCGGTCGCTCCGGCAAGCGGCTTTGGCGGATTCGGTGGAGACATCCTGGTTGGGCAATTCGGCAGCGGTGCGATCCTGGCGTACACTCCCGCTGGAGTTTTCTCGGGAATCCTACTAGACCCCGCTAACCTGCAGCTGCAGATTGACGGTTTGTGGGCGCTAGCTTTCGGCAATGGTGGCGCGGCCGGTCCCACGACAACTCTATTCTTCACAGCCGGAGTTTTCGGAGAAGCGCACGGTATCCTTGGAAGCATGACGTGCTGCAGCACAGGACCGTAATTAAATCTGCAACCCATCAACAGAGGAGGGCGGCAACGCCCTCCTTTTTTGCTGTGTTGAAGATGATCGAAGCTTGGACATGGACGTACGATTCATTGCCTGACGGAGGGTACTGAGTGGCGACGGCATGGTTGCCTAGGATGGGCCTTGCCCGAGCTTCGAGCTTAGAATCGAGGAATGACTGAACGACGGTTCCTTTGCTGGTTGCTGATTTGGGGTACGCTGTTTTGCGTTGTACCGCCCGTTCTCGCCGCGGCGCCGCGGGTGGAGCGAGTCGCGTCCTTGACCGTGGCCGGCGTTTCCGATGCGCTGAAGCAAGGGCTCGACGAAAAGGGCTACCGAGTGACGCTCGACGACGGTTGGACAGCGGAGTTCTGGTTTGCAAAGCAGCTTAAGACGGATGCGAAGGAGGTTCCGGGTGCGCTCTATCCCGAGCTTGTCGAACGCAGAATTCGTTGGCGTGGTCAATCTGCCCAAAGGCATGGCCGATTTTCGCGGACAAACAATTCCTGCCGGCATTTATACCTTGCGTTATCAACCACTACCGCAGGACGGCAACCACATGGGGGTCGCGCCTAATCCCGATTTCCTATTGGCCATTCCTGTCGCCAGCGATCCGAATCCGGAGCAAGGCTATCTCTATAAGAAGCTGGTGGGGATGAGCGCCAAGACGACTGGTACGGGTCATCCAGCAGTACTTGCGCTGGACACTGCCGGCGACCCGAATAGCGTTGTAGCGAAGCCACAGGGGGAAGTAGTGTTTACCGTGGCCGTTCCGTCCTCAGGGGCGAGCGCCACTGAGAAGCTCGGAATCATCTTGAAGGGTACGGCGACGCAATAGGCCATCGGCTAGCCTTGGCTGTGACTCCGAGGCATATTTCTGCTCCCCACCTAGCGTCGGTTCAAGACACTCCCTGCGACTAGCGTTACGCTCGAAAAATAATTCTTCTTGCCGACGTTTTCGACCGCTGGTTTTCTCCGCGGTGGTGTTGCAGAGTGCATCACCGCGATGAAAATTGCAACAGCCAATCTTGATCGTCTCCTACGTCAAGCTAACTCACTGGTTCTGCTGGTGATACATGGCGAGAGCGAGTGTGAAAGTTGGCATTACTCGGATTTTCAGTTGTGAAACGCAACAAATCGCATCGATTGAAGAATGCAACAACTCGATCGAGAAGATTCACAACACCGCTTGCATAAGACCCAGAATCATCGCCACTTGCAAGCTTTCTTCGCAACAATCTTCCTCACTCGCCGATTTGGTAAGCCGAATGCCTTAAGAAAAGTGTCAAGTGAGATGCAGAAAAGCGCCGGCAGAGTCAGAAGCCCTCGGATGCGAGGCAGGAGGCGGTTATGACAGTTCTTCTAGTTCTCATGATGTTCGCAATCTTTCTTACTATTGATTTCTTCTACTCCAAGGCAAAGCGCCCCGTGTTGCAGGTAGCTCCGGCGATGCGCAAACAGGACGCAGCCTCGGCCCGGTTGAGGCCAAGCCTGGTAGGCGGCTTCTCAGTCCCCGACAATCTTCGCTATCATCCCGGACACACCTGGGCGCTCAGCGAGAGTCCTAACCTGGTGCGAATCGGAATCGACGACTTCGCCTCCAAGCTGACCGGCAAGGTCGAGCACATCGCGCTTCCGCAGCGCGGCCAGTGGATCCGACAGGGACAGAAGGTGTGGAGCATCGTGCGCAACGGCGTCAAAGTTGACATGGTTTCTCCGATCGAAGGCAGCGTAGCTGACATCAACGAAGCGGTGGTCAACGATCCAGCTCTGGCGACGAAAGACCCCTACGGCGAAGGCTGGCTGGTAACGGTGCAGTCTCCCGATTCCAAGACCAACTTCCGCAACCTGCTGGGCGGCGCACTGGCGCGGTGGTGGACGGAAGAGTCCTCGATGCGGCTGCAACGAGTCATGCCCAACGCGCTCGGCGCCTTGGCCCAGGACGGCGGAGTTGCCATCGACGATCTCGCCAGCACCATGCCGGACGAGCAATGGACCAAGATCACCCGCGAGTTCTTCCTGACCTAGTCTCGCAATCGAAACAATCAACGCCCCGGAGTGCACCTCCTGCTCCGGGGCGTTTTTCTTGCGCTGGTTGACTGCGACTGAGAATTCATCGTCCTATAGTTGTGCCAGTTGGGCCGCCGCTATCATAGAAGCCAGAACCAGGAGCCAACCATGAGCAACGTTCTTCTCATCGGCAAAGACTCGGAGACGACCCGTTCCATCCTGCAAGCCCTTGGCGACAGAAATTGTCCCACATGAAAACGCGCACGGCGGGGCGGACGCCATTCGCCGCTTGCGGCGCCAGTCGTTCGACGTGCTCATCACCGACCCCGAAACCACCATTGAGGAAGACCTGGCGCTGATCGAGGAAATGCGCGAAATCCGGCCCGGCGTGAAGACCATCGTTCTGGCTCCGCATGCCACGCCGGAGGAGGTCATTGCCGCGCTGCGAGCCCGGGTCTTCGTCTGCATCGGCGCCCCGTTTGAAGCCGGCGAGATTGCCAACTTTGCGGCATGAGGCTGTCTCCGATGCCGACTGGCGCACTGACATCGAGGTTTTGTCGGCACAGCCGCACTGGGTTTCGCTGCGCGCCAACTGCCGCATGCTAACGGCCGAGCGGGTGGTGAGCTTCCTGCGCGAGCTGTGTTCGGAATTGCCGGAGGATGCCCGCAACGACGTGATGATGGCCTTCCGCGAGATTCTGCTGAACGCCATGGAACATGGCGCGGCGTTCAATCGGCACAAGGTGGTGGAGGTGTCGGCGGTGCGCACCGAGCGGACGATTGTCTTCTACGTGCGTGATCCGGGTGCGGGTTTCCGCCGCGACGCCATTGCTCACGCAGCGGTGTCGAACGCTCCCGACGATCCCGCCGCGCACATCGAACATCGGGACGAACTGGGCATGCGTCCCGGCGGATACGGCATCCTGCTGGCGCAGGGCATCGTGGACGAATTGATGTACAGCGAAGTGGGGAACGAGGTGCTGCTGATCAAGCACACGGCGTGAAAGCTGCTTCAAGGAATGCAGGCATTTGTGAATTAGGCGAGCCAGTGGGCAACACTCAGTCGTGTTGGCGCGACATTGCTTGGCTCGGTTCGTGATCTGGCTGGTTACGTCGACCAGCCTCTGTGATCGCAGTGGACTACTGTAGCAGCCATTCGAGAAAGGACGCTTTCTCTTGAGTAATGGCATCCGCAATCTCGGGCCAGCTTCGCCGTTCGAGTGGACCGCTTTCAATGGAAATGTCGTTCGACAGCGGGGGGCCGTCCTTTTCGTCAGCCTCAATACATATCCTTGCCGAGAATTCAACGAGCTCCAACGGCGGAAGATCATCGAGTGAAACGCGCAACATGGTATCGGAGGCTTGTGTAAGAACTACGTGCCCGTCAAAGCCTTCTGGACTATCGATGTCGACATGTATTCCTTGTTGTTTTTCGTCACATGCGACTAGCTTTCTTAGAGTGTGAAGCGCAAACTGTCCCCTGCTCCTTTTGGTGGAAGCGGCTCTAAATGAGACTGAGTAAATATCGCCCACTCTACGGAACTTAATATGTAATTGTAATAGGGACCCAGTCTGCTCGATGAGAGGTCCATCAAGCGCGCATTTTTCTGCAACATAGATAACTGGGGGCCGGCGCCGCAGTTCTTGCGTTTCCTTAACATACCGATTATGGGAATACATCAATCCGAACAAGGTCAACGCCGATGAGGCCACGATGGGGCGCACGAACCACCGCACAAGAACTCTCCTCTTTAGCCGATCGCCTTCCACAAGAGGTAGGCGGCGGATACCACGTTTACCAGTCCCACGATGATGTGGCGGATGCGCGTCAATTGGCTTGGCTCGAGCGTGGCTGCTCGACTAATGAATTCCGCCAGTACACGACCCGAAGCAGATCCAAAGGCAATAAACAGTGCTGTGGCAGCGAAAATGAGTGCCAGAAGGGCGGCACAGAGAACCATCAAGGCGATTGCACCGGCGGTTTCGACTATTTGAGTCCCGGAGAGATAGGACGGTACACGGGTCGTCCCGACCGAGGACAGTTGACCTGAAAGCAGCAGTCGGAAAGCAATCGTGGCCACTAGCACAGCCGCCGATGGCATCCCGTCTAGGGCATACTGTATAAGGCCTTGTTGTTGACTCGATGCAAGAAGAATCCCGCAAGCGATGCCATAAACAAACCAGGCGAAGCATGCACGCTCTAGCGACATCGTCGCCCTTGTTAGAACAAGCCCGCAGAGGATCGCCAAAATGCACGAAAATGCAATCCGTTCTCTTTTGGGGAAGCTTTCAACGGTAAGTGGTTGCTGCTGGAGGTCACCTGGTGCTCCGCTAATAGGGTCATTTCTTGGCATCGCTTACCCGGAAACTGGCCAGATTGTTTCGCTGCCCGGTTCGCACTTTCCGCTTTTGAATGGACAGCCCTTCCGTCTGGCGCGCAGAGATCAACATCAAGTTCTTCGAAATCCTGCCAAACACCAATGCACGATCTGTCTATCCTCTACAACCATCCCTTCGCGCGAGCGATGCGCGCGGCCTCAACTCGGTTGGCCGCGCCGAGCTTGCTGATGGCTTCCGACAAGATAATTGCGCACCGTGCCCTCCGACAAATTCAATTCAGTCGCGATTTCGGAACTGGCTTTGCCTTCTCCGGCGAGACGCAGCACCTGGCGTTCGCGCTCGGTGAGCGGATCGGCCTCGTCGGTCCATGCCTCGGCAGCAAGTTGCGGATCGATGACGCGCAGTCCGCGATGCACGCGGCGCACCGCATCGGCGAGTTGTTCCGCGGGCATGTCTTTCAGGAGATAGCCGGAAGCTCCCGCGTCGAGGGCGCGGCGCAGATATCCGGCACGCGCGAAAGTGGTGAGAATGATGACGCGCACCGGCACGCCGCTGCGCTTCAGCTCGGCTGCAACTTCCAGCCCCGTCAGCGTGGGCATTTCGATGTCGGTGATGAATACGTCGGGCCGGGTCTGCTGCACCATGCGCAAGGCTTCGTCGCCGGAGCGTGCGCGGGCGATGACCTCGATGTCGTCCTCCATTTCGAGTAACGCGGCGAGCGCGCCCAGGACCATGGCCTGGTCTTCGGCGAGGACTACCCTGATATTGTCGCGCTTGGCGGGCGGCATGCCCTCAGTTTCGCAGAGCAGGGGCTGCTGGGGCGAGAGGCAAATGAATAACCAGACGAGTACCGGCTGCGGTCTGTCGCTGGAGCGAGCCGCCGATGGCCTCCAACCGTTCGCGCATGCCGCGCAGGCCGTTGCCCTCCGGACCGTCGGCGCCGCATCCGTTGTCGGCAATCTCCAGGGTGCAAAGCTGTTCGTCGCGTGCGAGGCGGACGCTGCAGGTTTGAGCCTGAGCGTGGCGCACCACGTTGGTCACGGCTTCGCGAATCGCCAGGGCAAGCACGGTTTCCTGCGCCGGACTGAGTGGAACCTCGGAAGCTTCGCAGTCCACGGTGATGCCGGCGGTTTCCAGCGGCGGCGCGGGCGCGGGCCAGCTCAGCTGCCAATACCATCGCTGCGAAATCCGCTGATGGCTACGCGCACGTCGGCCAGAGCAGCGCGCGAAGTGTGCTCCACATCCTGCATCTCCTGCTTGGCGCGCTGCGGATCGCGGTCTACCAGCTTGCGCGCCAGTTCAGCCTTCAACGTGATAAGCGAGAGTGTATGACCCAGTAGATCGTGGAGATCGCGAGCAATGCGTTCGCGTTCGGCAACCTTGGCCAGGTGCTCGATCTCGTCATGGGCCACCCGCAGCTTCTCCGCAGCACAGTGGCTGAGTGCTCCGTAGTGATTGCCGAATCCCACCACGATAATCAGCAGCAGCATCGAGCCCCAAAACCCAACAGGTAGATTAAGTCGATAGACGTAGGAGCCCAAGACGATGACGTCCAGGGCCACCAGCAGGGAAACTCTGCGTAGACTTGGATGGAAACCGCCCGCAGCCGCTGCATAAATCAGAAATCCGACCGCGCCGCCGTTAAATGGGATCAGGATTGCGGCCAATGCCGTCATGGCCAATACAGCTTCCCAACCTGTAAGGATCGGGACGCGAGAATGCCTGCAGGTAGAGCAGGATGAAGATGATCCCCAGGAGTGTATTGATCAGCCAGACTGCCAGGGAAGGGTGCCTCGACAGCGGATCCACGAAGAACCAAATGGTGAAGGGCAGCCAGATCAGCGGCATCCAACGATGCTCGTCATCGTTGGGATAAATTTTCTTCCAGATCGCCCAAAGAATAGCCATCATTTCCTCGGTTACTTATTGTTGTCTGGAATGGGGCTTCGGCACAACTATGTACCAAATCACTGCTACTGCCATGATCGCTACCCCTAGCCAATTCCAGAGGCCGCTGAGAGTAAGCGCGGTAAAGATGATCATGGCCGCGGCCCAGAGAATCCACTGTGCATTATTGTTTTTCATGATTCGCTACTCCAATTTCGGATTCCGCTGTTGGGGCGGAGAAGATTTGTCAGGGGTTCGTACTGACTGATCCCTAACCCCGAGCCCTGTACTTCATCCATACAACTTTCCTTCATCCCGCCAGTAGCCCCAGGCCGCCAATCCCAGGCAGACCAAGGTGAACGCAAGCAATCCTTCGACGTGCCGCCAGGTCGAAGCCGGCTGCATGCCCATGCCAACCACGTTTAGTGCAAGCTGGCTCATGTGATAGGGAGGCAGTACGTTGGCGAATACTCGCAACCCGTGAGGCAGCATGAAGAGCGGGATCCATAGTCCCGAGCAGAACGCCATCGGCAAATAGATCAGATTGACCACGGCAGGGGCGGAATTAGGTTTCGCAAAGTAACCAATTGCCAGTCCCATCGAGCTGAAGGGAATCGAACCCGCGACCAGAATGCCGACCAGTTGAGCAGCCGTCGCCAGCGGCAGGCGCACGCCGCCGAAGGCGGTACCAACGGCCAGCAACAGAAGCATGATCACCGCGCTGAATACGATTGCGGAAAACAGCTTGGCGAAAAAATAGGCGGCAATGGGCATGGGCGAGGCGCGCTTTACCTGCAACCAACCCTGTCCCCGCTCTATCGCGAGGCTGACCCCAAAGCCGAACAATGAAGTCGCCATCACGCCGAAGCATCCCATGGTTGCCAGCATGTAGACGGCAGTTTCATTTCGGTTTGCGGGATTGCCCGATCCCAGCACGATCCCGAACAGTACGTAAAACATCAGCGGAAAGGCGACCGTCGAAATCGCGTATACCGGGATGCGCGTGTTCTTCAGCAACTCATACTTTGCTTCCTTGCAGAAGAGTGCGATCGTTCTCCCGGTCGAGCGGCGCGGTCCGGCGAGCACAACGGGGAATGTGGTGGAAGCCATGTTAGTTCATCTCCTTCGAGGCGTCGTTGTTATGGTTCTGTGTCAGTGCGAGGAACGCTTCCTCCAAGCCTGCGTTGGTGACTTCCAAGTCGCTCAGCCATGAATCTCGCTGTAACAGCTCGCGTACCACCGGCTCAGCGATGTTCACTTGCAGTTCAAAAGCATTGCGATCGGCCTTCGCGCTGAGCACGCCGGGAATCTGGCGGATTTCTTCCAGCGACAGCCGGCTGGTGCAGCGGACCTGTTTGCCCATGGCGCGCGCCTTGATTTCGGCAGGCGTGCCTTCGGCCACGACCGCTCCCTTATCAAGCACTAGGATGCGATCCGCCAGGGCGTCCGCTTCGTTCAGGTAATGGGTAGTGAGGAGCACCGTCTTGCCACGCCCAATTAGCGTGCGGATTTGGGTCCACATCAGCCGCCGCGCCTCCACATCGAGGCCAACCGTGGGCTCGTCGAGAAAAAGCAGGTCCGGATTGCCGCAAATGGCAATGCCGAACAGCACGCGCTGCTTCTGGCCGCCCGAAAGCTCGCCGTAAGGACGGTCCTTGATGTCTTCGAGCCCGGCGATCTTCAGCGTTTCTGCGATCGGTAGCGGCGCCGGATAGTAGGACGAAAACAGGTCGACGTGTTCGCGCACTTTGAGCGTCTCCGGCACCCGTCCAACCTGCAGCATGGCGCCGAGTCGAGTTTGCACATGTCCCAAGTGCGGATCGGAGCCCAGCACTGAGACTGTGCCGGAGTCGGGCCGCGCCAGACCCAGCAGCATTCGTACCAGGGTGGTCTTGCCTGCTCCGTTGGGTCCGAGCAGGGCCAGCAATTCGCCAGCGCGGATCTCGAGGTTCAAATCGTGCAGTGCCACGACCTCCCCGTAGCTTTTCTTTAGGCTGTGGCACGTCGCGACGCTTGCCTGTGTTGGGGCTGCGGGTTTGTGTGGCAGTTTGGCTAAAGCAGCAGAGGACATCGTTGGCTCCCAGTCGGCCGGCTTCTCTCCCGGCCACGCTAGCGATCATCGGGCATGCCGGGCTCTGGCGGTAGTGTGGATTGTCAGCGATCAGGGATGACAAATGTCATGGAATGAACAGGATTCGCTCTCTGCCCACTCGCCCGTGCTGACTTCGCACACCACCACCATCAGCCTTTCTTATGGACGTCAATGCCTGCTACCTTATAGCCCATCGCTTCCTCCGGGCGGGGAAGGGTAGAACGTGCGGTCTCAGACATTACGCACTGTCACGCGCTACTGCCCTCCCGCCGGGCGGATCGAGCCGTGCACACTCATCGCTTCAAAACGCACATTCCAGGCCAGACTCGGGGACGGCCTCCATTTATCCAGAGCGAAGGCAGCCTTTACCGTTCCCCGCCGAAGCTATGCTAAGCTGCCAGCCGCCGATTTTCATTTCCATGGGTGGGCCGTAGGCCCATCCCACAGTCAGGGCAGGCTCTTCGACTCCTCCCACGGTCGCGAAGGTGACCGCACTTGTCAGGAAATGGCGACGGTGCTGGTCGCTGCGATCTGGGAGCTAAGGAGACTCTGATTAAGTCCGAAGATGTTCCGCAAGGGCTTGAGGCCCTATTTTATCTTGCGATGTTTGCGGCACGGCTAAACAGGCTGCTGAAAAACGATCGATTTCTCATTATTTCGATCTTCCTACGTAATTTTTCAGCAACCTTCCGTGCCCGCTTCGTTCGCCCTGCGACCGCACTCCGCTGCCGCGGCAGGGCTTTTGTGTGACTTACGCTGGTGTTGCCAACAACCTGCGCATGCGAGCTAGGTTGTAGGCGGTAGCTGCCATGCGGAACATCCAATCCACCTGGCGCTTGCCTCGAAGCTTGGTGCGCCTCATTCCCGCCGACGCTTTGATCCAGGCAAACATCTGTTCCACCAGCTTGCGTTTCTGCTGATTCCGCGCGAAGCCCGGATGCTGGCGTTCCTGCGGCCGCAACCAGTTCGGCCAGTGCTTCGAGGGCGCATACTCGGCCACATACGGCGTGATGTTCTGCTCGCGCAAGGCCGAAATGAAGTGCTCTTCCTGGTAAGCCTTGTCCGCCCCCTGGGTGGCCAGCCCGGTCGCGGCAACTTGCGCAATATGGCCAGGGCGGCGGCGCGCTCCGCTTTCTGTCTCGACTCGCTCACCATTGCTTCCACCGCCAGGCCATGGCGGTTCTTCGTGATCACGTGTCCTACATAGCTGGGCCCGGCCTCGGCCGCGCCGCTGCGCTTGAACAACCGCGCCTCCGGATCGTTCTTCGACTCATGCGTGTCGCAGCAGCTTACGCCCGCGCGCTCCCGTGCCCCGCTGCGGCGGCTCCGACTTCTGCCCATAGCTCCGTCGCGATGCCCAGGCTTCTATCAGCGTCCGTCTACCGTGAAGTGCTCGTCCGACAGCAGCCCCGCTCGCTGCGCCTGTTCGCGCACCGCCGCGAAGAACTTCTGCGCCACCTCTCCTGCGATCAGCCGCTCCCGGTCCTTGCTAAACCCCGTCGCGTCCCACACCGCTGCATCCATCCCCAGCCCTACGAACCAGCGGAACAGCAGGTTGTAAGCCAACTGCTCCATCAGCAGCCGCTCGCTGGCAATCGAGTACAGTGGCTGCAGCAGCAGCGCTCGCAACAGCATCTCCGGCGCAATCGACGGACGCCCCGTCCTGGCATACAACTCGTCAAAGGTCGGCGAAAGTTGGCGCAACGCTTCGTCGCACATCTGGCGCAACGCCCGCAGGGATGATCGGCCGGTACTCGCATCTCGCTAATGCGATAGCTGTACATCTCGTTCTGCTGCTCTTCGTCTCCGCGCATGTCTCTTCTTACCCCATCTGCGCCGTGAAACTCACCCAGAATCTGAGCCAGGTACCGAGTTTTTCAGCAGCCTGTGGAAGTCGTGCCCTGATACAAGGCGATTGAGTGGAAAGCGAACCGCAGATCCCTCCGCTGCGCAAAATCGTGTCGCGAACGACACGATATTGCTCCGGTCGGGATGACAAAACAGAAAGGCTGCGGTTGGCGCAGCTAAAGCTGCGCCCTTCAAACCGGCTGCGGCGGAGTTTTTCAGCGACTGTAAAGCCGTGCCCTTTCAAGACCCGGACTTGATCAGAGTCTCCCTAGTTGCTAAGAGCCGGGAGCTGGTTGCTACGAGCTAATTGCTGATTGCTGATTGCTAGTTGCTAGTTACTAATTGCCAGGAGCTAATTCATGCGTACTTGTGAACATATAAAGCCGAATGGGGAATTTCGCGGATCACCGGCGCTGCGCGGGCGCGCTTACTGTTACTTCCATCTGACGATGGCAGGCAGGGGTTTGCGGCTGGAAAAAGACCTTAACAAAAACAAGTTCCGCCCGCTGGAACTGCCGGCGCTGGAGGACGCCAACTCCATCCAGATTGCGGTGATGCAGGTGATGGAGGCGCTCATTCACGGACACATAAGCAAACAAGGTCGCGGGACTGTTGCTCTATGGGCTGCAGATCGCAAGTTCGAACCTGGCGAAAGGCGCGAATTTTGCGCAGGACAACAGCGCCACCGTGGCTGGAAGCTACGAGAGCTTCGAGCAGGACTACGAGCTCGACGAAGAAGACTGCGACATGAAGGTTGAGGAAGGAGAAGCAGGGAAAACCGCGTCACGGGCCGACGGAGGGGCATTGTCTGGTGGCGCCAGGACGAGGAAAGCGGCCGAGGAGCGACGCCTGCGGAAAGATGCGGTAAGCCAGAGGGTGATGTTGCGCATAGCGCCGCAAAGCGATTGGTTGAAATTCCCCCGGGAACCGAAGGCGGTGGTGGCGTGAGGAGGTGGGGTTAGGGGCCGGAGGCTAGATGGAAGCGAGGAGAGAAAAGCAAGGTCCCTCGGCTCCGGACTAAAGTCCGTCGCTCGGGATGACAAACAAGGAGGGGTTGAGGTGTTCATTGGTAGACGATCGGTCGGTCAACCCGACAAATGTCTCCACACCCACCCAAGCAACGGCGGCTTGGGTGGGGCACCTGCTTGGGTAGGCACCCAAGCTCTCTCGCGATACCAAAGCCCTGCGTTGACATGCGAGCTTCCACCGTGCAAACTACCGTGTCTATCCAAGTCCAAAACGGAGATCCCGACATGACAGGCTTGCGACTGGTGAAGCTGCTGCGTGTTCTTGTCGTCGCGATTCTACTTTTCGCCACGGGATGCGGCAGCGGTCCGTCGACATCCGGTACCGGCACTCCCGCTCCTCCTCCGGCCCCCGCCAGCTTCAGCGGAATCAACGTCGACTATGCGCCGGAGGGGCGGTGCAGCGACGACAACTGGACTACGAGCACGCCGGTCGCATGCAACCCGCAGCTCGCCTTCACAACCTGTACTTCGGGTGTGCTGTCCTCCTGCGCGGCGAACTGCCAGGCGTGTTTCACCGCGGACCTGCAGAGCATCAGCACGCTCAAGGTGAGCACGATCACCATCTATCAGCCGAATTACTACATCCTGACCGCGGCCCAGAACTCCGGAGTCAAGGTCGTTCTTGGCCTGTACGATGACAGTGTCAGCGGACTTGCCCAGCCGAATAGCGCAACCAACTGCACCTACGGAGGCCAGCCGTTTCCGTACTGCGGGACCAACTACGCCACCGCCCTGATCAACGGCGCATGCGGCAACATCACTCCGTGGCCCCCGGCAAACTTTTGCGAATCCACCGCGAACAACCCTAACGCAACCTATGTTGCGGCGTTAAACTCGACTGCCGGAGAGTTTCTGCAAAACGGAACTGTGATCGGAATTCAGCTGGGCAACGAAATCCTTGGGCAACAGTCGGCCGCGACCATCAGCACCGCCGCTCAGAACCTCCGCACCGCTCTCAACGCTGCCGGGTTCAGTGGTATCAAGGTGATCGTCTCTCTTATCGAGGGCCAGGCGGCGACGTTCTGCAGCAACAGCGCTCCGCCGACCGGCGTGGATTACATCGCCGATCATGTGTACTGCTCGGTCGGGTCGTCAGGTGGAGTGGCCAGCACGCCTCCCGTCTGGCCGACCGGCAGTAATCCGGCGCAAACTTGCTGGACGCAGGTCATGGGAGTCTTCGCCACCGATCAGGCGGCATGCGGAGCAGCCAACGTCTTTCTGGGCGAAACGGGCTACAACACGGGCTGTCCGAACGTTTACGCACAGCAGCAGGTTCCCAATGAGCAGAGCTTCATCACGCAGATGGTCAATTCGACCTGCCAGAGCCAGGTAAGCGGGCCGCTGGCGCCGTTTCTGTTCGAGTTCGGCGATGTATGCCCGATGGGAGGATGCCTGGCGGGCTGCGCAGGCGAACCACAGGAGGGCAACGGATATTTTGGGATTTACTATACGCAGGACTACCAGACGAAGGGCCCGCTGGTATCGAAATTCACAACCGTCCCGTCGCTCACGTGCCCTTGAACAAGTACAGGTGGCGTGTGACTGGCGGAGTAAGGAGGACCTCCAGGGGAAAACTTCCACATCCAAGGTGCGTTTGACCGCCGATTCTGGCCCCTGTTAAACTTAGAGTTTCCCACCTTGTGGCATACCAGCTCCAGATAAGGACCATTCGTGCGCAGTTACACTCGACATCAACTTAAGCAAGATTCATTCCGAACATCGACCACCGAGACCCTGTCCTGGGCGGTGGAAAACCGTTCCACGGTCACTACTGCGGTCGTGGCCGTAGTGGTGGTGCTCGCCGTCCTGCTGGGCGGCTGGGCCTACATCAATTATCGCGACCAGCAGGCTAAGACCGAACTGGCGGGCGCCATCCAGAAGTACAACGCTCCCATTCGTCCCGCCGGCGCACCCGCCACAGCGGACGTGATGAGCTTTGGCTCCGCGCAGGAACGCGCCAAGGCCGCCAATGCTGAGTTCACGCACATTGCCGACAAGTACACCTTTACCCAGTCGGCGCGAGTGGCCCGCTACTTCGAAGGCGTGACCCTGCATGATATGGGCGACAATGCCGGCGCCGAAAAGGCCCTGAAAGATGTTGCCGATGGCCGTTACAAGGAGATTGCCAGTCTGGCAAAGTTGGCCTTGGCTTCCATCTATCACGACACCAACCGCGATCCGGAGGCCATTGCGATCTACAAGCAGCTAGCCGAGCATCCAACCCTTTCCGCGGACAAGACCACCGCGCAATTTTTGTTGGCCTCGCTTTACGAGGAAGATCATCAGATGGATGAGGCCCGCAAACTGTATCAGCAAATGCAGAAGGAAAACGCTTCGAGCCCAGCTGGACAGATGGCCGCGCAGAAATTGCAGACGCTCAAGTAGAAGTAGCTTGGAATTTAACAGATGAATCGGTCGCCCGCGCGGCCGATTTTTTTGCAATTCGTCGCGCGCCTGAAGGTTTTGCGAATGCTCCATCCGCGAGTTCGGGTAGATCTCCGCCTCAGCGCTGCTGTCTTGATGAGATCTTCGCTTGCGCGCCCTCCCGCGACAACGAGTAAACTGAGTTTGCCATGACCTTGTTCGAAGCCAAGCCCTACGATCCGACGCCCGCGCGCAAGAAGCGCCAGCTGATCTTTTTGATCGTCGGCGTCCTCATCGTATTCGCGATTCTCTGGTGGATGCTCCGCTTCTGGCCGCAAGAGCACGCAGTCGACACGTTCTTCGATGCACTGCAGCAGCAGAATTACGAGCAAGCCTACGGAGTCTGGATGCACGACCCGGAATGGAAACAGCATCCCGAGAAGTATTCACGTTATGCGTTCAGCGACTTCCTGAAGGATTGGGGACCGAGCGGCGAATGGGGCATCATCAAGAGCCATCACATTGACGGAGCAGCAGTCCCGAAGGGCTACAGCGGCTCGCCATTTGCCACGGCCAGCGGCGTCGTGGTGGTAGTTACCGTCAACGATCGGGTCAGCGAAAAGGCCCACCTCTGGGTGCAGAACGACGACAAGACACTGGGATTTTCGCCGTACTGATTGGCCGGTGCGAGGCCTGCTGACGGCGGATAGATCTCAACTAATCAGGCTTCGCAGACGCCGCGCTGAACTGCTCTACCGTCTTCTGCAGCGAGGCTTCGTCTTCCACGTTAAAGCAGGTGCGCGAGCGGTCAATCTGGCGCATCAGTCCGCAGAGCACTTTGCCGGGACCAACCTCGACAAAGGTCTGCACCGGTAGCGCTGCCAGTGCGCGCATAGACTTCTCCCACTGCACCGATCCCGTCACCTGGCGTATGAGCGCATCGCGCGCCTGTTCGGCGCTGGTTACCAGAGTCGCATCCACGTTACACATCAAAGGAACTGCGGGCGCATGAAACGTCAGCGCATGCAGGTCTTCGGCAAGCCTGTCCTGCGCGGACTGCATGAGCGCGCAATGGAAGGGAGCGCTGACAGGCAGCATGATGGCTCGCTTCGCACCGCGGTGCTTTGCCAACTCGGCCGCGCGTTCCACGGCTGCTTTGCTGCCGGAGATTACGGTCTGATCGGGTGAGTTCAGGTTCGCCGCCTGGCAGACGTCGCCCTGCGCCACCTCGTCGCAGATCTGTTGCACCTTCTCGCTGGAAAGCGCCAGAATGGCTGCCATCGCGCCGACACCGACCGGAACACCTTCCTGCATATATTTGCCGCGATTGCGCACCGTGCGGACCGCGTCCGTGAACGACAAAGTACCCGCGGCGACGTGCGCCGAATATTCTCCCAGACTGTGTCCCGCGACGTAGGCAGCAATGATAGCTTTGGACTGAAGCACGCGCCACGCCGCAACCGACACTGTCAGGATTGCCGGCTGCGTGATCTCGGTCAGCTTAAGCTGGTCTTCGGGACCTTCAAAGCACAGTTGCGAGAGTTTGTAGCCGAGAGCATCGTCCGCTTCGTCGAATGTCTCCTTCGCCACGGGATACAAAGCGGCAAGCTCTTTGCCCATGCCAACTGCTTGCGAACCTTGTCCGGGGAAAAGAAATGCGGGAGAGGAGTGCAAACTCATCGTGCCTCGCTGAATCCTTTAGTTAACTTGAGACGGCAGGAGCCGTTGCGGGCAAGCACCGCGCTACACAAGGCTGCTGCCGACAGGGCCCGCTGCTGCCGAGCCGGCAGCGTGATGGTTCAGGTTCTTACTGGCAGCAGCAATGCGCTCTTGAATCACATAATTAAGTTTGCTGTTGGCAAATTCCGTCGCGACCCTTACCGCGTTCTTAATGGCGTTCGCGTTCGACGACCCGTGGCTGACGATGCACACGCCTTGCAGACCCAGCAGCGGAGCGCCGCCGTACTCGGAGTAGTCGAGCCGCTTCTTGAAATCGGCAAAGGCCTTGCGCGACAGCAAAAATCCAACCTGGCTGCTGATGGTCGCCTGCAACGATTGCTTCAGCAGGAAGCGCACAGTCTCCACCATGCCCTCAGAGATCTTGAGCGCCACGTTGCCCACAAACCCATCGCACACCAGGACGTCGGCCTTTCCGTTGTATAGATCGCGCCCTTCGACATTGCCCACGAAATTCATGGGCAGTTCTCGGATCAGCTTGTAGGCCTCGCGGGTCAGGTCGTTGCCTTTGCTTTCTTCCTCGCCGATGGACAGCAAGCCGACGCGCGGATGTTCGGCGCTGGGAAACTTGCCCCCGAAGATGCTGCGGAAGTAGATGTCGCCCATGATGGCGAACTGCTGTAGATTTTGCGGCTTGGAATCGACGTTCGCGCCAACGTCTATAAGGATGGTGGCCGTACCCTGCGCCGTGGGAAAAACCGCGGCCAGCGCGGGACGATCCACCCCAGGAATGGCGCCCAGAACCATTTTGGCGGTCGCCATGGCTGCGCCGGTATTTCCGGCCGTAACGAAACCAGCGGCCTTTCCGTCGCGCACTAAGCGCAGTCCCACGCGCAAGGAAGAGTCACGCTTGGAACGCACGGCTTGAGCCGCCTTCTCATGCATGCCGACGACTTCGCGTGCGTTGATGATGCGAATAGAGAGCCGGCGCCAGAAGGGATGCAGGTCGAGCTCGGCACGAACGACGTCCTCTTTGCCAACCAAAAGAACTTCGACGTCATAGTGACGGGCAGCAAGAATGGCGCCTTCCACTTCGGGTTTAGGCGCGCGGTCCGAGCCCATGGCGTCAAGAGCAATGGTGGTTGGCATGCTTGCCTGTTAGTAAACCCTCGTGGCCGTCAAAGCGGCAAGGCAGTGCAGGTCCAATCGCGGGTGCGCTGCCACACCTTACGGCCCTGGATTGTCCGCAAAAGAGCGCCACGCACGCTTGCTAGCTGGTGCTCTCTTCAACCTCGATGACTTCACGGCCCTTATAGTAACCGCACTTGGGGCAGGCACGATGCGGCAATTTGCGCTCGTGGCAGTTGGGACACTCGGACAACGATTGCGCCGTCAAGTGATCGTGGGAGCGGCGCTTGGACGTGCGCGCCTGGGAATGACGTCGTTTTGGATTAGGCATTCAAACCTCGTAGCCATGACCGCCCGGTATTGCCGGCGATCGGAACTTTAGCTTTGCAGCTTCTTTTTGATTTCGTTCAGCGCATCCCATCGAGGGTCGCTAACGTGTTGCTCGCATTGGCATTGCTCGACATTCAGGTTGGTGCCGCAATGCGGGCATAACCCCTTACAATCTTCGCGGCACAGCGCCCGAACCGGCGTGGCCAGCAACACCTGCTCGCGCAGGGCGTCTTCCAGCAAAAGACCTTCGCCCTGATAATACCCGATCTCGGTCTCCGCCTCGGTAATCGCCACCTCATCGGCGCGGCGATCCACCCCTAAGGGCCGGTAGATTAGGTCAAAAGCCCGGTTGACGTCCTCGCCAACTGGCTCCAGGCAGCGGGCGCAACTGAACTCGAGACGCGCTTCCACCTTGCCCACCAGACGAATGTCTTCTACGTTCTGATGGTGCCCGCGATGCTCCACAATCAGCTCAGCACGGCCTGCGCTGTGCAATGGGCCAATCTGCCGCACGTCGGGAAGAAACTCGATGTCGCCGGGCTGATAGTTTTCGTCGAACTCCAAATTGCGGAGTTCCAGTTCCCGAACCCGAATCAGCATAGCCAGCACCCGCCTAAAAAACGCCCAGAATAGCCCTTCGCTCCGGCCGGAACCGGGTCTGGCAGGCCAAGCTCCTGACGGGAAACGCTGGCAGGTACAGACGGGCGGGATCGTTCTTAAGGCAAACATTAAGGATAAATTTATGGGAGAGTAGTGTCAAGGCGAGGGCGGTGACCTCCCCCTCCTCTCCGACGCGTCGTTACGTCGATAGCTCGCTCGGGTCCTTATGTTGGTTCCCCGCGCGACGACCGCCCTTCTTCGCTTTTCGCTCGGGCTCCTCGTACTTGCTGTTTCGCATCTATGTTGTTGGTTCAACTGTCTTCATGCTCTCCAGGTTGAACCGCTAATCGCCGCCACCTTGATTGAATAAGTGTGGAAGCTTCCACGCGCTCGGCGTCCTGCCTAAGCAGTGCGCATCGACGTAGCCCGAGTATAGGCGAAACCTAGTATGCTTGCTCGGGGCGGCCAGGGACCGGTATGGGCCGCAAACATCACAAGCGTTCCAAATCAGCTAGGCCCATCGACGCGGCAAAGCAGTGAGCTGCGTCACATCGGCGCTTACGAAGGTTCTAGACCTTTGGTAAGCCAGTCCTAAGAGCTACTTCTTGCGTTCCTTCTCCGCGAGGCGCGCCTTCACCATCTTCTTCAACAGCGTGGCTGACGGAGGCCTGTCCGGAGGAAAGCGAATCGTGCCTTTGGAGCTGTCGAACTTCTTGAGTTCACTTTCGAAGGTACTCATCACTGCCATGCTCATAGGAAAGAAGCTGCAATGCTTTGAGAATGCGGCGAAGGCCACCAGCCCTCCCTTGTACTTGAACGTTGGAATCTGATAGCTGATCGCTTCCGTCGCCTCGGGAGGCACGACGGAGCGAATCACCGCGCGAATCTTGTTCAAGGTACTACGCGCAGGTTCCGGGACGCCAGCCAGGTACTCGTCCACGTCCTTCGGCCCAACCTTGCTTTTAACGGCGGAACCGCGACTGGCTGATTTCTTTTTTTCATAAATCTCAGTCCATCGGCGCGCTCGTCCGTCCGTGTCGCCTATCAGGCTACCATGCATCGATTGGCCATCAAAACATCAAGGAAAGACTCTTGGATGCGTTGCCGAGTGAAGAAATGCCACCGGTCGGATGCCCCGCCCAAGCTTCTTTTGCTTGGGTGGGGCTTTTCTTTAATCGCGCTCGACCCTTCGCGCATTGCCGTCTGCCCTAGAAGTGGAATCCAATCTCCGCGGTCAACGCGCGCGGCGTCACATAGTGCGTGCCGCTGAACGTCGACAGGAAATTGTACAGCGCATATTTGTTCGTCAGGTTGATTGCCGTGAACTGCAGACTCCACTTGTAGCGGTCACCCTTGAACAGGTTGTCGTCACCGACTGCCAGATCAAAAAGGTTTCGCGATGCGATCCGCGGAGGATTGTGGTCGTCATTTTCAGTCCCCGGCAAGGGTACCTGTGTCAGCGTTGAGCCAAATTGTGATGCCAAACAGGTAAAAGGCAACGCAGTTGTCGGAGTTGCGTGCACACCGTTGCAAGTGAAACCGGCCTGAAACTCTTGGTCCGCGGTGAGAGGGATTCCCGCCGGATCAGTCATGGCAATGGCAGGTTGCCCGTTGAGCGTGGTCGATTGCGGGCAGTCGTTTTCTAGACCAATTCCGTAACAGGGCACGGCGCCAGCCACGAGTCCGCTGTCGTAGCGCCAGTTGAAGCCGAACCACGGGCCGCGTTTCCACGGCGTCTGGTATTGCATGTGCGCGGTCATGTTGTAGGCTTCGTCATGGTCAATGCGGAAAACGCCGAGAGGCGCCGAGGGAGTGGCTCCGGCTCCCGCGATCTGCGGAGTGAAGAACCTGGCGGCGACACTGGACATCACCACCAGCGCGCTGAAGCCATGATTGACCGGCATGCTGGCGCGCAACGCCCATCCCGGAATCTTGGAGTTGTGCCATTCGATCGGAAACGTGATCGGGGTATTACCCAGTACACTGAAGTCGTAGGCGCTGTGCGTGTACTTCCAGATGTATTCGCCATCAATCACCAGGTACTTTCCGACGGCTTGTTGCACGCCCGCGTGGAATTCATTGCGAAAACCGGGCGCCAACGGCGTCGTCGTACTGGATGAGCAGGCCAGAAGAGGATTCAGTACGGGCGAGCTGCATCCCAGGCTGGAGAGCACCAGGTTCTCATTGAAAGGAGTCTCCAAGGTGCGTGCATACGAGACCCGAAGAACGGTATTGGTCTTCTGAATGTTGTAAGCAATTCCCACCCGAGGCTCCGCTTGGGTCGCGGTCGCAAGGCCGTTGTAGAAGTCGCCGCGAATCCCAAGATTGAAGCTCCAATTGCGCACGTTAATAGTGTCCTGCACGTACATCGCGAGCTCCTTAACGTCGGTGTGGCCAACAAATGGGAACAGAACTCCTGCGCGCGTCAGGTCATAGGGCAGCAGAACACTGTTGAACAGCGGGTACAGAGCAGAATTGGGCGCGTTCGGGTTCGAAGCGATGTTCGGCTGGTATCCGGCTCCAGCGCACTGCGAGGGATTGGTAAAACCGTTGACCGGAACTGCGTTTCCGTTTAGGCAGGGGGCATTGAGCGTTGCATCGACAATCCCGAGCTGATCATTCTCGTTCAGGAAGGTCTGCTCATACGTAACCCCGGCCTTCACATTGTGAAAACCCTTCGTATAGCTGATGTTCGCGAGCGCGCCGGCATTCAGAAGCGTGCGCTGCTGGCCAACAGTCTCCCTCTGGAGATTCGCCGGACCAAGGTCGTCAAAAGGATCGTTACTGGGGTAATAGTTGTAAGCGTCGCGCCGCGCGTAGCCTGTCACGTTGAGAACAGCATTCGGGCTTAATGTGTGCGTCCATGTTGGTGCGATGTTGAAAGTCAGGATTTTGGAACGCTGATCGGTCGGCCCCAAAGGAACGCCTGTCACAGGGTTGGTTTGCACGATGCCACTGAAATCGTGAAACTGCTGGTCGTACGAGTTCGGCGTCTGAAACCAGGAGCGCGTGAATTGGAAATTGAAGTGCAGCTCGTCTTTCTGAGACAACACATAGTCGAAACGGTCGAACACATTCTCTTCGTTCCCGTGCGCGTGAAAAACTACAAACTCCGCCGGATCGAGGAAGCGCCCGCTGTCCAGTCCATTGGCCGCAATAAAGTTCCCCCAGTTCTTGCCACCATAGGAGAAATTCATATCCAGGTTCGAGCTCCCGAAGGTACCGTAGCTGGCGGTGACGCCTCCGTGCGGCGTTGTCGAACCGAGTCCTGAACGCGTACTCACGTCGATCACCAGGCTGGTCTTGTCTCCGAACTCAGCCGGCGGCGCTCCGCCTATCACGGTCATCGATTGCACAGCATCGAGAGGAATCTGGTTGGAGAACACTTTGCTCTGCTGGTCGGTGATGGGCTGGCCATCGAGAGAAAACGAGTTCTCGGCGTGATCGCCCATACCGTGGAAGAGGCCATTCGAATCGGCGGCGACTCCCGGCGAGGCCAGCGTGACCAGCGAACTGAGCTGCGAGGAAGAACTCTCCAGCGGGACCTTGTCGAACAGACTGCGGTCCAAGTCGCTGTGGAACGTGGGATCGTTTTCCAATAGATCGCTCGCTTCGCCTTGTACCGTGACGCTTTCGGCAGAGCCCGCTATCTGCAGGATAATTTTGAGGCTCAGCGGCACAGATGAATGCACATCAACGTCCTGCGAATAAGCAGCGAACCCGGTCAGGTTGACACTGAGGTGGTAAGGATTGAAGGGAATGTTTGCAAAACTGAAGCGTCCGGCGCTATCGGTGGTGGTCGACCGGCTGAACTGGCTGACTGGATTATGAATCTCGACTGTCGCACCTGGCACTACCGCCCCGGTCAAATCGGAAACTACGCCGCTCAACGAAGAGCTCCCCGTAGTCTGTGCCCTTCCGCTACTGACCCCCAGCACGAGACAAAACATCGCCGTTGCAAGTGCATTGAATAATCTGTAACGGGAAGCCGTCACAGGCCTTTCCTTAAGTGAAGTCATCTCTATCTCCAATCTCGGTGGTCCTCGTGTGCGCGCTGAACCCCGCAATAAAGTGCGGGCAGCACGACTAGGGCAATGAAAAATGCATGTATGCGCGCGTCGGTAGACGCGCCACCATAAGTTTTCAGAGTTGGGAGTTTGGATTAGAGACTGGGAGGCGCTCGGGAGGGGATTCTCTGGTCGGCTTGAAGCGACGCGTAGTTAACTGCCTGAAGCGAGACTCGAATCCACCGCGGATTCAGTAGGTCGGCCTGCGGCAGTTGTGGGGTGACGATCGTGTTATGTCCAACGCGGCAAAGCTCGCATTGATCACCGGCAGCCAGGCTGTTGTTTGGCTGAGTCGAGCTGGCGGTTACGCGCGCGAGGTCATTTGCCGCTCCTGATGTGCCGATCGCATGCACCAGAGGGTGCAGCAGAACGTGCACAAACAACAACATCAGTAGCCATCCTCGAAACTTCACGAAATTCCTCGCTGGGGCCCGATTTTCTGACGGATCATTATTCTGACGCACGAGTTCGCCAAAGTAAAGCGGCGTAGCCGCTGGCATCGTCTTGCGGAGGCTCTGCCCACACTCAGCAAGACTCGCGCCCCGCCTCCGCAGTCTTCCCTACTCGCAATCCGGTAGGCAGCGTTCTAGTCGATGCCAACGGCAATCTCTTCGGCACCGTCTCCTATGGCGGAGATCGTTCTCACTGCGAGACGGTTGGCTGTGGCGTAATCTGGGAGATCACTCCGTAAATTCGAAGCGACAGCAACTGGCCGATCACTGACAATTAATTCACGCCCGAGGTGGGTTGCGCAGAAGGTGTTGCATTGGGCCCTGGCGGCTTCATCAAACCGAAGTTCTGCAGGTAGGCGACGGTTCGTTGTGCCGCGCCGTCGAAGCTGAGCTGGCAGTTTACGAATTGCGTATTCTCCCAGGTCACATCCCCGCCGCCATAGATGAGCTTGCAATCGGTCAGGACGCACTTGACGAAACGCTTGTCATCCATATAAACGGTAACGCCCTGGGGGTTCCAGTTTTCCAGTACTTGCATGATGAGTCCCTCTCCTCTGAAGCTGATTAGGAACCACTAGGATAACCGAATCAGAGGATTGAAGTCCGAGAGCCCCGCACTCGGTAGTGTCTCAGTTTGAATCTGGGAAGACGATCTAAAGGTAGAGCGGGCCTTCAGGCCGGCGTCTGAGCGCAAGGAGAATTCGAGTGCCTTTAGGCACGGCACAAACTACGATCGCCTGCCGCCCCAGCCGGGGCTCCCGCTCGACGGGAACTGGCTTGACGCGAACCTCAAGGGTTCGCTCTACCGAAATTCACAAGTCACAACTTCAAACTGAGGCACTACCCCGCACTCGAACGACCCGCAGCTTATCGTCACATTCCCTGTTCTGCGAATGGGGTTAAAGGTGACAAGAGGGCAAACGATGCCTTCGTCTGCCCCAATGTGAGAAACCGTTAGATGTGAACTAGAGGCTGGGAGCAATATTCTCGGTACCCGTTGCCTTGGCAACGTCGCTCGCTGCGGAACCAACCTTGCCCATCGCGCGTTCGGCGGTTCCCCGAATCGACTGCACTCCGCGCTGCACCTTATCGCGGCCCTGCTCGTAGGTCTCCCGGGCTGAATTAGCCAGATCATTAGCGCGGTCAGACAGGTTGCTGCGGGTCTCCTCCCCGCTCTTGGGTGCAAACAGAATGCCCAGGCCAACTCCCAAGCCCAAGCCAAAAATAAAACTCTTCATGCGTCCTCCTAAGATAGATGTTCTGTGGTGAAATGTGCCGACTCCGAATGAGACAGGCGATCTCCTACCTAGTAAAGATGCCTCCCACGGACAAGGGTTTGGCCGCACTCTGGAATGTTTTTTGTGCCAACTACGCACGCCCGCCGATTACAGCGTCCGTTTGAACAGCGCCGTGGCAATGGTGATCATGATGGCAGCCGCGACCGTCAAGTAGAGCAGGTCGGTTCGGATCGCCGCGAAGCCCGCATCTTTCAGCAGTATTGCCTTGAATCCATGCACGGAATAGGTAAAGGGATCGACATGAGCGATTCCGCGAAGCCAGGCGGGAAACGCCTTGATGGGGTAGATGGCGCCGCTGGGAAAGAAGAGCAGCGTATTGAGGATCCCGAACATCGCGCGTGGCACCAGCGGATCCTCCACCCGTACCATCAGCAGGAACATCATGGTGTTGAACGCCAGCGAAGTCGCTACCACCATCAAGAATACGTAGAACATGTTTTGCAAAGTGAAGACCGTCCCCAGTCCAGCCAACAGCGATCCCAGTACGGTAATCACGATGCCCGCCATGATTGCCTTCAGCGCACCCGCAACATTGAGTCCGGCGACCAGTTCGAACTTGGTTATGGGCGTCACCAGATAGCCCTCGTGCACCCCTCGGGCCTTGTCGTCTATATACAACATGCCGCCGCCGATCATGACCGAGACGAACATGGCCAGCGCGATCGAACCGGGTAGTAAATATTTCATGTACTCGATATAGGGATATAACTCGACGGTGTCGAGCGTGATCTGCTGCACAATGCGCGACGGCTCGACATCAGGGTTGTTCAGGGCCTTGGTCAGGTCAGCGAACTCCTGCTCCAGCGTTGAACTCATGAAGTTGTCAGTGTTGTCCACAACCAGCGCGATCCGAGGATGGTTCTGTTCGTAGACGCGGCGTGAGTATTCCGGCGGAATGATGATGGCGCCGTCCAGCCTTCCGGTGCGCACGTCTTCCATCGCCTGCTTGTCGCTGTCGTAAGGCACGGGCACGAACGTCCGTGAATTGGACTGCACCGCCGCCAAGGCCTCGCGAACTTTGACCGCCTGTGTGCCGTGGTCCTGATCGACCACTCCCAGCCGCGCTTCTTTGATCTTTCCGCCAAAGGCATTACCCAGCACAATCAGCTGCACCAGCGGGAACACCATCGCCACCAGCATCAGCGCTGGAGACCGGAAGAACTTGCGCAGTTCGCGCTCGACAATCGCCCACATTCTGTTCATGGCCGCATCCCCGGCCGATCCGGCATTACAAAGTTGTAGGCCTTCACCTGTTCATCGCGTAGCTGCCGTCCGGTGTAGTGCACGAAGACATCGTCCAGTGTCGTGTTCTGCACTGACAGAGACTTCACCTGTACGTTGGAGCGGACCGCAAGCTCTACTAGTTCCGTGGTCGTCTTCGACCCATCGCTGCTGAGAATGCGGTACATGTCCGCACCCACTGGTTGTACGGAGGTGACGTCTTCGAGTTTTCTCAACTCCTCGTGCCAGTCCGCAGGAGCATTCAGGAACTGAGCTTCAATAACATTGGTTCCTGGCACACTCCCTTTCAACGCCATCGGAGAATCCAGCGCCACCAGCTTGCCGTGGTCCACAATTGCCAGCCGGTCGCAAAGCCGGTCGGCCTCGTCCATATAGTGTGTTGTGATGAGGATGGTCAGCGCCCGCCTGGTTTTGATCTCGGTTAGCATCTCCCACACGGCCACGCGCGATACCGGATCGAGTCCTGTAGTCGGCTCGTCAAGGAAGAATATTTTCGGACTGTGTACCAGTCCGCGAGCGATCTCCAGCCGTCGCCGCATGCCGCCGGAGAGCGTCTTGGTCTGCGCGTGGCGCCACTTCAAGAGGTCGACCGTCGTCAGTAACTCTTCAATGTTGCGCTTGCGCTGTTCGGCGAGAACACCGTACAGCTTGGCGTATATGCTGAGGTTCTCTTCCACGGTGAGGTCGATATCGCTGGTCAGGGCCTGCGGGATGACCCCCATGCAGTGCCGCGCTGAGTCAGGGTCCCGCGCAACGTCGAAGCCGTTGATCAGCGCCCGGCCCTTGGTCAGAGGCAACAGCGTAGTCATCATGCGGATCAGCGTGGACTTGCCGGCGCCGTTCGGTCCTAACAGCCCGAAGATCTCGCCCTGGTGCACGTTGAACGAAACGTCATCCACGGCGGTGAAGTCGCCATACTTTTTCGTGACGTGATCTACCACGATGGCGTCGCCGCTGGCAGGCGCATCGCAGGCAGCGCTGGGCCTCGATTTTGCACTGAACCAGCTCATCGCGCGCCTTTCGTCAGTGTTTGTGGCAGTAGAACTTCCGCAGTCATTCCGGGGACCAGCGAACCGTCGGGATTGCTCACCTTCAACTTCAGACCGATGGTCTTGATGTCGCGCTTGCGACGGCTGACATCGCGTTGCGTCGCGTAGTCACTTTCCACGGCCTTGAAGATCACTGTGCCTTCGATCGGCTGACCCGCCGGCAAGCGCACTTTGAGTTTGTCGCCGACGGCAATAAGACGAGACTCGGTTTCCGGAGCTTCTGCGCGCACCCACGTGTCGCCGAAGTCAATGACGGTTACGATCGGCGTTCCCGGATTCACCACCTCACCCTGCCGCGTTGCCCTTACCGAAATCGTGCCTGCGACTGGCGCATAAATCTTCGTATATCCCAGCCTGGTTTCAGCCTCGGCCAGTTGCGCGCGAGCATTGGCCACTTGCGCTACGTTTACCGCGACATTGCTGGCCGCAGCTCCCTGCTGGTGAGTCCGTGCGATTGCAGTGTTCAGGTCAGCCTGGGCCGCATCGACATTCTTCTGCGCGCTCACAACCGCTGCCTGTTGCGCTTTCAGTTGCTGGTCGGCGCGGACTCGGTCCTGCTCTGATTCGACCCCCGCCTGGGCCAATGCGATCATGCGCTGGGAGTCGCTCTGGATGCGGGCCAGGTCGGCTTGCGCCTGCAGCAGAGTGGCCCTGGCTGCCGCCAGCCGGGCTTGCGCGTTGACCACGCCACTATTGGTTTCGCCCAGGGTCTGCGCCTCCGTGGCACGCATGGAAGACACCTGCGAGTCGTAAGCGTGGATCGTGGCTTCCGCCGCGTTCTTCTGGGCCTCAAGCTCGGCAGAGTCGATCTCGGCAATAAGGTCTCCGGCTTTGACCTGCGATCCTTCATCCACGTACAGCTTCTCGATTCGCCCCATGACCTTCGAACTGACGATCACCTGGTTCGCGTCCACGATTCCGATGAGCACCGTGTCGGTGGTGCGGTCCGTCGAATAGAAGTAGTAGCCGGTCGCGATTGCCAGCAGAATGAGTAGAAAGATGAAAAACTTGTTTGGCTTCATTTGCGTTTTCCTTGCCTATGGAAGCGGCGCCGGGCCGTCGGAATTCTCGAATCGGTACCAGGCTCCGCTTCGGCGCGGTCTGCCACTTTCGCAGCCAGTTTCACTCCTGTGGGCTGGTCAGAAAACAAGGCCGCCGCG
Source organism: uncultured Acidobacteriaceae bacterium (assembly GCA_963840905.1). Taxonomy (GTDB): domain Bacteria; phylum Acidobacteriota; class Terriglobia; order Terriglobales; family Acidobacteriaceae; genus Bog-257. The sequence goes on along the minus strand of CAWJAO010000011.1, from coordinate 207,637 downwards.
ATGAAGTCAAGAACAGCAGCCCGCCGTTGTCGAAGGGCTTCGGACGAGAAGGGGTCTTTGAAGAAAAGCTTGCGCGCCACCGGAGCTACAACAAAGTAGTGAACGATCATTCCCGCCATCGAGGGCGCGAATTGCATGGCATCCACGTGCCGAAATTCACCGCTTTCCATACCCTCTTGCAACACCGCCACCAGACGCACCGAGATCGGCCGAATGTACCTCTCCACGACGCGAGTCAAGTGTGATGCCCGCCCCCTGCCGGCACTCAGCAGCTCTCCCTGAAACAGCCTCGCGTAATGCAAAGATTCGGCGATGCAGTCAAAATGCGCCCGCGCATAGGTCAGCAGGCGCTCGCCAGCCGCACCCTCCCCGTCCAAGGCGTGGGTAACGCGGCCAAGCAGCCGGACGAAAAACTCATCGAGCACCGCGTCGTACAGTGCTTCCTTGTCGCGGAAGTAGTAATACAGCAGCGCCTTGTTGACCTTGGCAGCGGTAGCGATAGCGTCCATGCGGGCTCCCGCGAGACCCTCCTGGGCGAATTCGCCAAGCGCCGCCTGGAGGATTGCCGCCCGGCTTGCTTCGGGCTGGCGCCGGGTCCCTCGTCGCGCGGTAAGTGCGGGTGGCTCTTTCATGTTTTAATTAACCAGTTAGTTAGATTAACAGAGAGGCGATGGGGATTCAACTCTTGATCAATGGTGATTAGGAGCGCGCGGCTGGTTCGGCCAGTAGAGCAGCGCACCACCGCAGGCAGGTACTACTTGTGAACTGCTTCTGTGGTCGAATTGACCGTCTCCGGCGGCTCTTCCCTTACGAGGACTTCCTGCTTCGGGGGAACCTCGAGAGACATCCCTTCGAGCACCCCTTTCCACAACGCGGCAAAGTTTTGCGGGCTGCGCTCGCAGACCAGCGTGGTAACAGAATGTCTCAGTAACTGGCCTGACACCCTCGCATAGAAACTGCCTGGCTGGATCGCGTCGCTTATGTACTTCCGCAACAGCAACTCGTTGCGGATCGACAGGAAATAGAACCGCGTAGGCCGGCGAGTCTTGAATCGGTCCGAAATTCGAGCAGACAACTTCTTGGGCGCCGGAACAGACTTTACGATCTTTTTTACAAAACAGGGCTTCGTAATATAAATATTCTGAGTTTGCTTGCTGGCCAGGTATCCGTAGGCGGTATCGTCGCCACCGATGAAGAAACGCTTGTCCGGAAATCCTATCTTGGAAACGATCTCCCGGTGAATCAGCATGCCTTCGAAACAGCCAACCTGAACGACCGCATAGTCTCCGGTGATCTTTTGCTCGAGGCCGGATCGCGCCCCTGACTTGTCGATATTGACCCAGCGCTCCCAGGAATGCGGCTTACCGTCGGCGTAGACTCCGCGCCGCCTGAATGCACTTCGAGAGCGCGGCATAGGGCAGCATCGTCTCCAAAGCATCTGGCCGTCGGCTCCACATCGTCATCCATTAACCACAGCCATCGGTAGCCCGCGTAGTAGCCTCGTTTTACGCCTTCGTGGAAACCGCCTGCCCCGCCGGTGTTGTCCGGCATTTGCACGTAGTCGATGACCGGGTTGCCGAGATACCCGCGTTGTTTCAGGAACTCCGGAGTGCCATCGGTGCTGGCGTTGTCGATGAGGATGATCCGGTCAACGGGGCGCGTTTGATGCAGCAGTCCGTCTAGACATTCCGACAGGAACTCTTTGCGGTTGTAGGTCACCAACACCGCTGCCACGGTATCGTTACCTGCCGCGGGCGAAACCTCGCTGATCACAACTGCTCCTTGATCCGCTCCACCGCACGCCGGGCGGCGCCGACAACCTGGTCCATGTTGTAATACCGGTATTCCGCAAGCCGGCCGACAAAAGTCATGTTCTCTTCCTGCTCCACCAGCGCTTTGTATTGTTGATACTGCTGCTCATTGGCATCAGTGGGAATAGGATAATACGGCTCACCTTGCGCACGCGGATATTCGCGCACGATGGACGTGCCGGGATGCTCCTGTCCCGACAGGTGCTTGAACTCGGTAATCCGCGTGAAGTCAAACTCGTTTGGGTAGTTGACCGTCCCCACCGGCTGGAACCACTCCTGATCGGGCAGGCGCTCATGGACAAATTCCAGCGAGCGATACGGCAGCTTGCCAAAGCGATAGTTGAAATATGAATCGACAGGCCCTGTGTACACGGTGTGGCGTGGGTGAAGTTCAGTTCGAATAGCCTCGTAGGTGGTGTTCACCTTGACCCGAATCCGAGGATGGTCGAGCATTCGTTCGAACATTCGGGTGTAGCCTTCGCTGGGCATGGACTGATAGGTGTCGGTGAAGTAGCGGTCGTCATCGTTGGTGCGGGTAGGAATTCGCGCAGCCACGCCAGCCCTAAGCTCGGAGAGATCCAGGCCCCACTGCTTCTTGGTATATCCGCGAAAGAACTTGTCGCAGAGTTCCCTTCCCACGCTTGAGAGGACAACGTCCTCGCTCGTCTTGACCCTTTCCCGGGGTTCACGCACGCTCTCCAGATATTGAGCGACTTCTTCCTCGCTCAGGTTCCAACCATGGAGTTTGTTGATGGTAGTCCGGTTGATGGGAATGGGATAGAGCTCGCCGTCCACGCGAGAGAGGACCCTGTGTTCATACGGACGCCACTCCGTAAAGCGGGAAAGGAACGTGAAGATCGGCTCGCTATTGGTGTGAAAAATATGAGGGCCGTAACGGTGGATCAGCACTCCATGCGCGTCAAGTTCGTCGTAGGCATTGCCGGCAATATGCGGGCGGCGGTCGATGAGGACAATATCCATGCCCCATTCAGCCAGTTCGCGTGCGCACACGCACCCAGCATAACCGGCACCGACGATCAGAACCTGGCCCATGCTCGTCTACTATTTACCGCTCTTGTCGGATTTTTGCCCAGCAGATGCCAGGTCGCGGGCCAGTTGCTCCTGTATCTTGAAGTTGGTGCTCCGGACGCTGGAGAGAAAATCACCGTAGTCCTGCTCTTCGCCACCCGTCGGATACCCCCACGTATCTTTGCCGGCGGCCCGCACTGCTTCTTTACCGTCGTAGGCATTGTCTTTGCGCGATATCAGGCCCCAGTTGGTCTTCTCGCTGCGATTGTCTAGTAATTCCCAGAAATCGATTCCCATCAGGTAGTAGTCACCATTTTTCCCTCGTGCGTTGTAGAAGTCCATTACTTGCCGGGAGTAGGCCGCGCCGCGTTCCTGCTGGGTGGGGAAGTCGGGGGCCGCGTAAATGGGCTGGACCTCGTGCATCGCGGAGTCGCGATTCGAGGTCACTCCATACCAGATCATCGCCGGCTTGCCGGTAATATCATAGGTCTCGTTATTCCCCGTGAGATCCGGGTGGGCTGCATCATAGGAAAGGAAGAAGGCGTCGAATCCACCATCCGCCAGGCCCCGCAGCACCTGGTCGCGAGCGCGCGCTCCCCAGGAGTTCAAAGAGTTCGGTGCGAAAATAAGGTGATGGTGGTCCGACTCCCGAATGGCCTTGACCGCGGTTTCGGCATAGTGGCGGGCAAATTCGTAGAGAAAGGAATCCATGTCCGTCCGTACCGCCGCCTTAGTATCGGTTAAACCGAACGAGTCGGTTCCGAGCCATGTGTTGTGCCGGCCATCCTCGTCCAGCAATCCGCGACCGTCTCCGTAACCACCGTCATCGTCGAAACTCGAGTAGTCACTACCCCACGCAGTATTGAGTGCCGCTATCGTCCCGTATTTCTTCTTCAGGAAATCAGCCCACGCATATTTGCTGTACAGCTTGTGGTCCTTGTAGTCGCGCTTTTGCGGATCATCTTCGCTGGTGTAGGAAAACTTTGTGATGGCGATCAAATACACCGGATGGGGATACTTGTTCACCTTTCCATTGGGTCCGCCCTTTAGTGCGAATAGCACGTCTGCATCATCGGGTGTAATGCCAAGCACCCAGCTCTGGCCTTCAAATCCTCCCGTGTAGACCTTGTTCTGTTGCCCGACTCCAGCTCGATAGGCTTCTCCCAGATGTGGATCGTAAACATCCACGATCCGGCCCCGCCAGCCGCTGTAGTACTTCGGCGATGTACCGGCAACGATATTTTTTAGCGGGTCCTGCAAACCAAATCGCCCTGGCGAATTAAGTGTTTGCAAAAGAATGTTCGGGAACACAATGAACGGCATTTTTACGGGATTTCCGGCTGGGCTTCCGTATACTCCGACGGGCAGGCCCCTGCCTTCATGGTATTCACCCAGGGTGTTGAAGCCCCATGAAAGTAGCCTGCGATTGCGTTGTACAGCCCAAGTGTTGATGTTCCCGTACTTCTGCTGGAGAACTCCTGGCTCGAGGAAGGACTCGCTGGTATGCTGCACGGCACGCATCCAGAACGCGTAGCCGTCCGGAGTTACCAGGGTCCACCGGCTCCCAACTTTGACTGCAGTGAAGTATCCGGTGCCCTTTTGTATGTGAACGGGGGCACCGCCGTATGCCCCGGCGGAAAGGCTTTGGCTTGGCGAGGCCCCGGCAGCCTGGTCCGGAGAGGCATGGAGCAGCGCAGTCGCCGATACCCTACCCGCAAGTAGCATCAGCACGGCGCCCAGCAGCAGTACAGCCGCGAACGTCAACATCGGGCGCAGCGACGTGGCGACTCGAGGAATCCTGCGCACTGATTGCATAACCATGTCTCTTCGAGGATCCTTCGGTGGCCATGTTGCGCAGTTGCGCCAGCGGGCCGGCGTCAGTTCACCAGGAACGACGCCAGATCGCCGGCGCAGGATTGCCCGATCCAAATGTTTCGCGGCTCGCTATTGCAGAGATGCCAAGGTCTTCTGTGCGTCCTGCGCGTCGGCACCCTTCAAGTTCAACTGCAGGGCCTTCTGCAATTCGGCCTTGGCCCGGTCCCTTTCTCCCGCTCCGTGGAGCGCCATTCCCAGGTGATAGCGGTAGTCGGCCTTCTCCGGCTCCTTCTTGACTGCATCTTCGGCGAGCGAGACTGAGACCCGGTAATTGCCCTTCTTGTACTGGATCCAAGCCAGGGTGTCGCTGACCGCAGTCATGTCAGGTGCGATCTGCTTCGCTTGTGTAGCCAAGCTCAATGCCATGTCAAGATTTTCGCCCTGGACAGCATAAACCCATGCGAGGTTGTTGGCCGCGATGGCGTCATGGGAATCCTGCGCCAGCGCTGCCTGAAAGTACTTGCCCGCGGACTTCAAATCGCCCTTGCTCAGATAAAGGTTGCCGATAGCATTATTGACCAGGGCCGAATTCGGCTGCAATGCGAGCGCCTTCTGAAACGAGTCCAGCGCTGCGTCAGTCTTCCCCGTCAACTGATCAATCTGGGCCATGCGGTAGTACGCCATCATCGACTTAGGATCAATTTGAAGGACCTTTTGGAACTCAGCCATCGCCTGATCGTATTTCTTGGCTGTGGCCAGGGCCGAAGCGTTAATGAAGTGCGCTGAAGCCCGGTTCGGATTGGCGGCAACGTATTGGCTTGCCAATGCCAGCGCCTTGCCCGACTGGTTGGTGCCGAACATCAAAGAGATGTAATCCGCCCAAGCTGCGTCAAATGTGGGATACATCTTGGTTGCAATTTGGAATTCGCGCTCCGCATCGGCGTATTTCTTCTGTCCCGCGTAAGCGAACGCCATATTGAGGTGAACCATCGGGTCGTTGGGAGCGCCCTTCTGGGCTTCCTTCAATTCGTCCAGGGCAGCTGCGTAGTCCTTCGCGCCAATGTCAATCGTAGCGTTCAGGAAGTGGGCCTCGGGGTTGTTTTCATTCAGCTTTTGCAAACGCGCTGCGTATTCTCTGGCAGTGTCGTAGTCATGTGAGTCACGATAGGTTTCTGCCAGCGCCTTGAGCACCATCGGGCTCTCGGGTTGATTTCTGAAGGCCTGCTGCTTCACGGCCTCTTGCAACTCGCTCTTGGCTCCGGCCAGATCACCGGTTTGACGCAGCACTTGCCCCAGGATGTAGTGCGCCTGTGGGTTGTCCGGAGCATCGTGGATAACTTCACGGAGGGTGGTGATGGCCTCAGCGCTGTTACCCTTGATGGCCAGACAGACGTGCGTGGGTGATGCGGGCCATGACGTCACCAGGCTTGTCTTTCAGCATGCGGTCCGTCATCTTCGTCGCGTCGTCGATCTTGCCGGTGTTCAGGTAGGTTTCCAGCAAGCGCATCTCCAGTTCCTCGTTCTTGGGATCGTAGTTCAGGCCGCGCTGGTACTCCTTGATGGCCGCTTCAGAGTTTCGCGAAGCCAGATAATAGTCTCCGATCGAGGTCGCGACCTCCGCTGATGTCGGCTGCTTGTCGCGCAACTGCTGAATCACCAGCTCGCCCTCGTCTTTGCGGTTTTCATGCAGCATCAGGCCAGCGAGACGAAGGTAAGGAGTCGGTGAGTCCGGATTATTCTGGATTGCGAGCCGGTATACCTCTTCCGCCTTCTTGGGATCCTTCATGTACAGGTAATAGCCGGCGAGATTGGCATAGGCGGGCAGCTTCTTCGGATCAAGGCTGATGGCTTTGCGCATATCCTGCTTCGGCCGAAGCATCCTGCTTCATGTAGGCATACAACACGCCGCGATTGAGGTATGCGTCAGAGTTGTCCGGCTTCAAGGCGATCGCCTTGGTGAATGCGTCAATGGCCTCCTGCGATGCTTCTCGGCAAGCAGAGCGTTGCCGAGCAGGACATACGCCTCCGCATTATTGGGATCGTGTTCGATGATGTAGCGCGCCTGCTCCTCCGCCTTGTCAAATTTATGGGCGGACATCAGCAAGCCGCCCAGAGAAAGGCGCGCCTTGAAGTGGTTGGGGTCGAGGTCAACCGTCTGGGTGAGTTCTTTGTAACCTTCAGGATAATGCTGCAAGTCCATCTGGGCGTTCGCCAGCTGGAAATGAGCTTCGGCGTAACGCGGATCAATCTGCAGGGCCTTCTTGAACTGAATCACGGCGGCATCGTACTTCTTCTGGTCCATGTACTTCAGGCCGCTTTCCAAGTACTTGCGCTTGGCGGTTTCCGGGTTACGAGTGCATCCAACTAAGACAATTGCCAGTACAGCCATGACAACAAAGACGATGTAGCGGTTACGCATGCTTTCTCCTGGGTCACCGAGGAATAATCTGATCAACGTCACTTGTAATCTGTTTGGCGAACGCCAACGCCCGCGTGCGCGCCTGCTCCTCATCACCGTTGTAAATCGGAGCGGTGATACGAACCAGGGCAGCATCAGTGCGGTTCAGGCGCATCGCGTCATACACCAAATAAAATTTGCCCCAGAATTCGCTGGCTACTACACGGCCATGCGCCTGGTACCAGTACAACACGAGCTGTTCGTCTAGATCCTTGCGGACGACGTAGAGGTTTATGGGCACTTTACGTCCGTCGTCGAGGGGGAGTTGGTAGACGGTCTCCTTCATTGGGGTCCACCCTGCTCCCGGCAGACAGTTCTTGGGAGAGTGAATGCTGGCACCGGTACGCTGGCTACGGAAGTACCCGATGTACAAAGTGATTAGGCCCTGGGACCGCGAAGCGTAGCCACGGTTCAGGTAATCCGTCACCCCGAGCAAATCTATGGTCTTTTGGTCAAGCGGCCAATTGGCGAAGGTCGTATATCCGGCGACCTTGGGGGGAAACTCGGACAGCGGTTTAGCCGGTGGAGTCGATTCTCCGTGTGACAGGTACGCCATGCCGGTTGTCGCGCCCACCAGTACGGCAATCATGAGCCAATAGCGGCCGCCGGATTTCATTCACTACCTTCCCTTCTCCATGGCGCCTTCACCCTTCGGCATCCATCCCATTTTCTTGCGCACCAGAATTGTCAAACTGTGCAACGCCAGGAACAGCGCCGTTGCCACGATGAAAATCACCCATCCCGAAAACTCGTGCATGAACCCTTCCGCTGCCTGAGGACCGATGTAGTTCGCCATCAAAGCGGTTATCATCACCCGAGTTCCGTTGCTGATAATCGCCAGGGGAACCATCGCCAGGAAAAGGAACCAGCGCACCACCGTGCTGCGCTCCGCCAGGTAGCCATATCCGGCAGCCAATGCCAGCAACGACATCAGGGATCGAATACCGCTGCAAGCCTCCACCACTTCCAGCGACATGTTGGGCAGGATTAGTACATTGCCCTCACGCATGATGGGAAACAGGTTGAGCATCTCCAGGGTCGAGGTAGCGAACTTGGAAGCCACAAACTGCAGCGGAAAAACTATCTCGTTGTAAATCAGAACGGGTATTGGAATGGCAAATAGCAGGAACGCTATGGGGAAAGCCATTGCACGCAGGAGAGCGCCGCCCGAAAAATACACGATCAGGCCGCAAATGGTCCCCAGCATGGAGATGCGTGCCAGAAAGAGTTCTGCTCCCAAACTTCCGAGAAAGAGCAACCCCACCGAGAACAAGACAACCAACATGCCCCAGGGCGACGGACGACGCACCACCTGGCGCAGCTTGTCACGCCGCGCCCAGATCAAATACAGCGACAGCAAAGGTACGATAAATCCGTGAGAGTAGTCGGCGTCGATGTACCACTGACGAACCAGAAGCTTGAGAACCGGCGCGTACAGAACTATCAATACCGCGACCAGCAACAAACCGTGCCAGCCGAAAGGTTTGATCGTCTGCCAGAGGGTTGCAAATTTCGAAGTGCCACTATCCCGCAAGACGACTTGATCGTCCGGAGGCGGCAAAGCAGTACTTGTCGGTTTGGTGCCGGCCAGCGCCACTGGTCTCACTCCTGTGTGATTTCTTTCGTAGTCCCCTGCGGGTGTGTGCAATTATTTGGCCGAGAGTGCAACTTAGCATACGCGATAAACAGATGATAATCCAGCAGTTCTGATCTCCAAATTCTAGAAGCGCAAAACTTTGAATGCAAGTAGTGCAAGTGTTTGCACATCCGTTCCAGCCGAGTTCACTCCTCTAGACACCGCGGCCAGCCGAAACCTCCCAGTAATCGCCTTAGGACGAGGCCCGTTTCTTGGCGTCGCTCGTCCCTAAGCAATCCTCAGGATGCAATTGACCACCCCACTGCCCAAGAAATAGTATAGTAATCAATTATGTGATTACTTTAGTTACTCATGCCAATAATAATAAGTAATCATAATTGAATGAACATATTATAGTGCTCCAACTGGCCCAAAACTTAGTGACTAAAGCACTATCTGGTAATAAGCCTAAAAGTGCTAATTACCGGAATTCCACGGAGGTCCGTCTCGATGCAAACCAGCTACCCTAAGGGGTGTACGCTCGCCTTCTTGTCCCTGTTAACCCTAGTGCTTCTAACAAATTCAAGCTTCGCACTCAACGGAGGAAAAGGTCCCGGAAACGGATATTTCATGCAGGTCTACTCAGCGACGCTGCAATCTTCTTTCGGCACTCCACCTTACACCTACCAAATCATTTCGGGTGGGCTGCCGCCAGGGCTGCGCATGGACCGCTCGGGAAACATCACCGGAACACCGACGACGGTTGGAAGATTCCAGTTCCAGGTACAGGTCACGGACTCTTCTCAGCCGCCAAAACGACAAGTATACGCTTACACTCTGCCAGTCGTGGTGGGGACGGACCTCTACGGAGGCATGACCGCTTTGCCTTCTTCCGGAGGATCTTCGGGGTTCTTTCGCGAGGAGAAGGTTGCTGGACGCTGGAACCTGGTCAGCCCTGCAGGCAATGCGTTTTATATGACCTCCGTATTCCTGGCCGCCCCCGGATTCATTGAGCCCGGAATCATGCGGTCCCGCTACAACAACAACACCGATCTGTGGGCAGTCCATCGCGGTGAGCGAATGATAACTTGGGGGTTCAATACCCTCGGCGAGTACACGGCGCAGACCGGACTGCCGGTAGGGACCTGGGGCGGCAACAATGGAAATGCGGTGAAATTGCCGTTTATCTTGTTGTTCTCCGCGGCCTCCGACTTGTACTTGAATCCACAGCGCATTCCGGGCCAGCAGGATCCCATCAAGAACATAACCGCCGGTGTGCCTCAAACGACCTACAACGGCTACCAGGGAGTATTGCTCGACCTGTTCTCTCCGCAATGGCAAGCCGGATACAACTATGAGCTGACCCAAAATAATCAGGCAATTACGGGTGGCTTCGGCCCAGTTCCATGGGTTGTCGGAATCACTCTGGAAGATGCCGATTACTTTTGGGCGTTGAAGGGCATTGGAACCTGCACCACGGGGGCGCCATATCCGCATCCGTCGTTCTTAATCGCTACCACCATGTTCAGTTACACGGCCGCGCAGAATCCCAACCGCCAGCCGTACCATGACCCGAAGCTGTATTCGAAATACGCATGGGTAGCCTACCTGCAAAGCAAGTACGGAAACATCAGCGCACTCAACGCGGCATGGGGCAGTCGCTACACCGCGTTCGGCGATGCCGGAGGATACGGGACGGGAACCGGTGTTCTGGATGAGGACGGGCGCCATACTGCCTGGATGGGGAACGATCCCTACAACCTGAGCGGAGAAAACGCCGCTCTGCAAGTCGACATGAACACCTTCCTCTATCAGTACACGTATGAGGGATGGAGCAAGGCTGCGAGTACGATCCGCGGCTATGATCGGAATCATCTCTTGTTTGGACCTTCCTCGCTCGGAGGGGTCGGCAATTGCGGCATAAGACCGCCAGTGTTACGGGCCCTCAAGGACGCCGGCATCCAGGCGCTGTCCTTTGGACTACGATCCCCGTTACCCCAATAACATCGCGGTCACGGACGCACAGTACGACCAGAGCGGACTGCCGGCCTTTCTCTGGTACACCGTGACGGCAAATGCGGATTCGTATTGGCACGGCCACCAGGGGGACTGGAACAATGCCGACTTCTCAACCCAGTTAGTTCGCGGACAGCACTACGCCAGCGATCAGCAGTTGTTCTATAACGCGGCTGGGTCCAACGGGGATAAGTACATTCTCGGCATTGACTGGTGGGCGTTGACCGACAGCGGTACGGGCGAGACTAGCGACTTTGGCCTGATATCGGACAAGGACAACGCTTACGACGGTCACTGCGCGGTAAGGGCGCCGAGCACCGATCAGTTCGGTTTTCCCTGCGGCGGTGAGACAGCCAACTATGGGGACTTCCTTGACACCGTGACCCAAACCAACTCAACCATTCTGCAGCAGCTCATCATCGAAGAGCTGCCAAGCCACTAGGCGCGAGAGTAGGACATCAACGGGTGATGGACTGGGTATGGGGGCTCTTCCTCGAAGGGCCCTCGCCCCACTGCCCACTTCTCATACCACGATACCCTCCGTTCAGAACGACGCTATCTCCCGGCGTGCAAATCCATAGACACTTGGCGGCACTCTTCGTTGCTTTCGCGTAGCCGGGTGGAGAAGACGACAGCACGACTCCCCCTTACTAATAGGGTAAAATTGCGCTTCAACTCGATGCTAAGGACATCTTCTTGTCAAACCAACAGAACCTCGTCATTGTGGGTGGTTGCGGACATGTCGGCTTGCCACTAGGAATCGTCCTGGCGGACCGTGGATTGTCAGTTTCCCTGCTCGATATCGACGCCGCCAAGGTCGAAAAAATCAACTCCGGCCAGATGCCTTTTCGCGAAGCCGGGGCCGAGCCCATTCTGAGACGGGTGCTGGGCAGGACGCTTACCGCCACCACCGACGCAACCTGCCTGCGAGCAGCGAGCACGGTCATCACTGTTGTCGGAACGCCGGTCGACCGGCACCTTAACCCCACGGTCAACGAGCTCTACCAGAGCGTGGACGGGATGCTTCAGTACATCAATGACGGAACCCTGCTGATACTGCGGAGCACCGTCAGCCCCGGTGTGACCAAGCTGGTGTATCAGAGAATCAAGTCCCTGGGACGTGATATCGACTTGGCTTTTTGTCCCGAGCGCATTGCTGAGGGCAACGCCATGGAGGAACTGGTCAAGCTGCCGCAGATTGTGTCGGCTTTTGAGCCGGTGGCGCTCCAGAGAGCGCGCGAATTGTTTCTCACCATCGCGTCCACCGTCATTGAGTTGTCTCCCCTGGAGGCAGAATTAGCCAAGCTCTTCACCAATAGCTGGCGGTACTTGAACTTCGCGATCTCGAACCAGTTTTACATGCTGGCCGAAACCTACGGCCTCGACTTCTACCGCATCCATGACGCGGTAACTCGCGAGTATCCTCGAATGCGGAGTTTTGCGCGCGCCGGCTTTGCTGCGGGCCCCTGTCTGTTGAAGGACACGCTGCAGCTTTCTGCATTCTCCGGGAATCACTTCTTCCTCGGACATGCCGCCATGCTGGTCAATGAAGGGCTTCCCGATTTCGTTGTGACGCAGATGCGGCCGCTGGGACTTGCCGATAAAACCGTGGCTATTCTCGGCATGGCCTTCAAGGGCGAGTCCGACGACAACCGCGACAGCCTGTCTTATAAGCTGAAGAAGTTGCTGGAAGTCGAAGCGAAAGAGGTCCTATGCACCGACCCGTATGTGCCCGATCCGCGGCTGGTTTCACTGGATGAAGCGCTCAGCCGGGCGCAAATATTCGTACTCGGAGCGCCGCACTCCGCCTACCGGGACCTTCAGATTCCGGCAGACAGGATTGTGGTGGATATCTGGAACTATTGGCCGGAGCGCCACGGAGAGTCGTTGCAGCCTCCGATGCCGGTTGCGGCAGGAGGAGCCCGTTCATGAAAGTGCTGGTCACCGGCTCGGCCGGGTTTATTTGTGGCTATCTGGTCGAGGAACTGCTTCAGGCCGGTTATGAAGTCGTAGGGGTCGATAACTTCAGCAAGTATGGGCGAGTGGAGAAGTCGTACGACAAGCACCCGCGCTATCAGTTCGTCGAGGCGAACTGCAAGGACGTGTCCCTGCTGAAGGAGCTGCTGTCCGACTGCGATCACTTTGTTGCCTCAGCGGCAATGATCGGCGGCATCAGCTACTTCCATGAGTTCGCCTATGACCTGCTGGCAGAGAATGAACGGATCACCGCAGCCTCTTTCGACGCCGCGATCTATGCTCATGAACACAAGAAGCTGCAGAAGATAACCGTGATGTCTTCCAGCATGGTGTTCGAGAGTACTTCAGAGTATCCCACTCCCGAAGGAGCGGAGCACCGCTGTCCCCCGCCACGCTCAACCTATGGGTTTCAAAAGCTCGCCACCGAGTACTTTGTTAAGGGTGCGTGGGAGCAGTACAAGCTGCCGTATACGATCGTCCGTCCTTTTAATTGTGTCGGCGTTGGAGAGAAACGCGCGTTGCACGATCGTGACATTTACAGCGGCAATGTGAAGCTCGCAATGTCTCACGTAGTGCCGGACCTGGCACAGAAGGTGCTCAAGGGACAGGACCCTCTCCACATTCTTGGTTCGGGAAATCAGGTTCGGCACTACACATATGGTGGCGATCTGGCCAAGGGAATCAGAATTTGTCTGGAGCATCCCTCAGCGATCAATCAGGACTTCAATCTTTCCACGCCCGCCCGCACTACGGTTCTGGAATTGGCCGAGATCATCTGGCGTAAAGTCCATGGCGACAGCAAGCCGTTCCGATATGTTTCTGACCCGCCGTTCGAATATGACGTGCAGGAGCGCTCGCCCGATACCCGCAAGGCGAAGCTGTTGCTTGGATTCGAAGCCACCACAACCTTGAGCGAAATCTTGGACGAGGTCATTCCCTGGGTGGCTGGCCAAATTGAAGTAGGTCAGATCTAGTGGGTGTCGCACCCGAACCGGTCTCGAACGAGCTGACCCTGGTCATTCCGGTTTACAACGAGGGAGCCAACTTCCCCGCGCTGTGGAACGCTGTGAGTTCGCAAATCCGGTCCCGGTTCCAGGCCCTCGTGGTGTATGACTTCGACGAAGACAACACCATTCCCATCCTTCAGCAAATCATCTCCGCGGGAGAGACCCGGCTGGTGCCGGTCAAGAACAACGTCGGAAGAGGAGTGGTCGGAGCTATTCGGACGGGCTTCAACCGGGTTGAAAGCGGCCCGGTGCTGGTTATCATGGCAGACCTTTCCGATGACCTGACACGAGTTGACCAAATGGTGGACTACTACCGTCAGGGATACCAGGTGGTTGTCGCCAGCCGCTACATGCCGGGCGGGCGGTTGCTGGACGCACCTCTGTTGAAGGGCATGATGTCGCGCGTTGCCGGGCTCACTCTGCACTGGTTTCGAGGAATTCCCACTCACGACGCGACCAATGCGTTCAAGCTCTACGACAGTAAGATCCTCAAGACCATGACCATCGAGAGTGAGGCCGGCTTTGAACTCAACCTCGAAATTACCGTGAAAGCCTTTCTTGCCGGCTATCGCATCGTGGAACTGCCAACGACGTGGCGCGGCCGAACTCAAGGCGAGTCGCGGTTCAGGGTATGGGCCTGGATGCCGCAATATTTGAAGTGGTACTTTTACGCCTTTCGACCCAAGCACGGCTCCGCACAGTGATTTGAAGGGACACGGCTTCACAGGCTGCTGAAAACTCAGTTACAGACGGTTTGCGTCAGGGCACAACTTCAGTCGTGCCGTTACGCTCTACTATTCCTTGTCATCCCGACCGAGGACTTTAGTCCGAGTGGAGGGACCTGCGGTTTCTGCCTGTTGCAAGGCATTTCTCCGCAGCCTGCGCAAGCCGTGCCCTTTCAGAGATTGCGTCCTTGACCCTGCCTCAATGCAGATGCACCAACCGGTCGAGCACAAACAGTGCGGCCACCCCGATGAACACAACCAGGGCCATTTTTACTCCGGGCTCGCGGTTCACCTCGGGAATGAGGTCGGAGGCCGCGACATAGATGGTTACTCCTGCGGCCACCGGCAATCCGTAACTGACGGCATGCTTGCCGATGGCCATGGTGAACACGCCGGCGAGGGTGGCGACTCGCCAGCAACACCGAGGCAAACCAGGACCGCGTCCTGCTCAATCCGCTAGCCAGCATCACCGAAGTCACCGTGAAGCCCTCTGGGATCTTGTGCAGAAAAACCGCGAGGAAGATGATCCAGCCGAGCCACGTACGAAATGAGAAAGCCTGCCGTGATCGCGATACCGTCGAAGAAGGTGTGAATCATGAGTCCGAACAGCACCGACATCCGGCGATGGGAGTGGAGATATTCGTCGGAGTGCGTTTCCTCTCCATAATGAAAGTGCGGAGTAATGGTGTGCTCAAAAAAATGCACCAGCAGGTAACCGCCCAGCAGGAGCAAGGCGCCGTTGCGTCCGGCGAGCGCCAGGCTCTCGGGCACCATTTCGACTAGCGCGGTGGCCAGCATGAAACCTGCGCCCAGCGCGACAAAATAGCGTAGATAACTGCGGTCCCAGTTCTTCTGCACGATGACCGCGCCCCCGAAGACGTTCGCCCCGGCGGCGGTTAGCCCAAGCAGGATGCTGATGAGGATAGGAGACATACGCCGCGAGCAGCATAACAGAGCAGACACGGGTGGTCAGCGATTGGACAATTGCTTCGGATTTCGACTGTGTGTACTACATGAGTGATTTGAAGTAATTTCGGCGTGTCGAGTGACCCAAGCCAGTACAACGTTCGCAATGTCTCGCGGGAAAAATACAATGCCGGGCGCGATCGTCTGTCGTTAGAATCAGTGAAGCGGAACGGATGCGAGGCGCCATGGATGCTGCTGTTCTACGCACGTTGGGAAAGCCACCGCGATGTGAAGCGTTCCCGGAGCCAGTTGCCGGCGATGGCGAGGTACTTGTACATGTTGATGCGGCGGCGCTGAAACCTGTCGACAAACAACTGGCCAGCGGTTCGCACTATGCGAGTACGCAGGAACTCCCGTTTGTCTGCGGTACGGACGGAGTGGGGCATCTCGACGACGGTCGACGCGTATTTTTCGGCGGAGCGCGTCCGCCCTTCGGTGCGATGGCGCAACGCACGGTGGTACCGCGGGCATTCACCTTTCCCGTACCTGATGGTGTCAGCGACGAAGTCGCAGCCGCTCTCGCCTAACCCCGGTGTCTCCGCCTGGCTTTCGCTTGCGTTCCGCGCCAAGCTGGTGCCGGCGACAACGTCCTCGATTCTGGGTGCGACCGGAGTAACCGGCAAGCTGGCGATTAAGATCGCCAAACTTCTCGGTGCGGCTCGCGTGGTCGCTGCGGGACGCAATCCAGAGGTCCTGAGCACGCTACCTAAGCCTCGGCGCTGACGCAATCATTCATCTTGACGCAGCCGACAACGAGCTGAGCGAGGCACTTGTACGCGAGGCCGGTCAGGCAGGCTTTCAAGTGGTGATCGATTACGTGTGGGGCCGTCCCGCAGAGACGTTTCTGAATGCGGTCACGCGCAAAGAATTTGCCGCTATTGGATCTGAGACTCGTTATGTCCAGGTTGGAGAGAGCGCCGGTGCGACGATCTCACTTCCGGCCGCCGTGCTGCGTAGCGTACGCCGCTGACGATCATGGGAACCGCTGGAATTCCGCCTCGCGACATCCTGGTTCGACGCTTTGCAACAAGTCATGGCGCGTGCCGCAAGCGGCGAACTTCAGATCGATACGGTGCGCGTCCCGCTCCCGGAAATTGAGGACGCCTGGCAACGCGACCAACGAGGTCGCCGGTTCGTTGTCATCCCGTAACTGAAAACGATTCATTCCCGGATAGCCAACAGTGTCCAAACCTAGAGGTGTTCTGGTTTTGTGTGCCGCGTTTCGGTGATAGAGACGACTGGCCACTAGCCACCGACCTGCAACTGATGTCATCCACTATGCCTGATATGCATCACGTCGCCGTCCTTCACGATGTACTCCTTGCCTTCCAGCCGTAGCGTGCCGCGCGCGCGTCCTTCGGCTTCCGAGCCCGCATCGAGCAACTGGTCCCAGTGGATCGTTTCGGCGCGGATGAAATGATGTTCCAGGTCCGTGTGGATGGCGCCGGCCGCGTTGCACCGCCTTTGATCCGCGCTCCACCGTCCACGCGCGGCACTCGTCTTCGCCGACGGTGAAGAAGGAAATCAGTCCCAGCAACTCATAGGTCTTGCGGATGAGCCGCACCAGCCCACTCTCTTTCAGTCCGTAGCTGGAGAGAAACTCGGCGGCATCCTCGTCGCTCATTTCGGCGAGTTCGGCTTCGACCTTGGCGCACACCGCGAGCGCGCCCGTGTTGGGTCGCGCGGCCACGTTCGGTCACTCCGTATTTTGCGACCGCTTCCTCCAGGTCCTTTCCCAACGTCGGACTCTCGCCGATGTTGAGCACATACAGGATCGGCTTCTCGCTCAGGAACATGAAGCCGCGCACCCGCTTCTTGTCCTCGGGCGTCATCTCCATCTCGCGCAGCGGCCGCTCGGTTTCCAAGTGCACTTTGGCGCGTTTCAGCAGATCGTGCTCGCGCTCCAGTTCCGCCGTCTTCATCTTCTTCAGGTCTTTCTCGACGCGCTCCAGCCGCTTCTCCACCTGCCCGAGATCGTTGACGATCAGGTCGAAATCGATGTTCTTGATGTCGCGCAGCGGATCGATGGGGCCAACATGCGGGATGGAGTCATCTTCGAAGGCACGCACCACGTGGGCCAGCGCGTCCACGTTGCGCAGATTCGCGGCGAAGGCGGTTTCGTTCAGCGCCTCCTGGCTCAGCGCCGCCACGTCGGCGAACTCGACGCTGGCATGCACCAGCTTCTTAGGGTTGTAAAGCGCGGCCAGGCGGTCGAGGCGGTCATCGGGGACCTTGGTCACTCCCAGATGCGCCTCGCGAGGATTTCCGCTGCGCTGCGCTACCTGCTGCTTGGTCAACATCACGAACAACGACGTCTTGCCCACTTGTGGCAGGCCTATGATTCCGGTTTTCATGATGTGCGCTTTCGCCGTCGCCATCAGCTCTCAGCCCGAGCTGCTGGCGGAGACTACTCTTCGCTAGCGAGTGAGCTAGGGCTCTTAGCTCTTAGCCATTAGCTCTTAGCAGCCCTGGAGCTGAAAGCTGACAACTGAAACTGGCTTATGTCATTCGTCGCGCGGTCAGAAACAGCAGCGCCAGCCCGAGCACCAGCACCGATCCCTCGATGCGCGTCGACCACACGTGCAGGCGATTGAACTCGACCCGGCGGGCGTCATCCTGCGGCACGTCGTCGATGATGCCCATCTGCTGACGCAGGACCAGCATCCGCGACGCGATACCAAACATGCCAACCAATGTCAGGATGATCATCGCGTAGATCAACAGATTGCGCGCCGCAAAGGGATCGACGACGCCATTCACGATCCGCGAATCGATCATGGACGTCACGGCAAACACTACGCCGCACGAGATGGCCATCCAGTGCATGATGCCCAAGCTACGATTGACCACATTGCCGGCCAGTTGCCGCGTGGGAAGGACGGCAAAGACCGTCGGCGCCAGCACAAACGCAAAGAAGATCAGCCCGCCAATCCAGATCACCAGCGACAAAAGCATCAGATATCGAACAAGAGACATCACCCCCATTGTATCTGTTGAAGGATGGCGGCGATGCAGCACCGGACAGGCACGGCGCACCAGCGGCCCTAATGGCTCCCTTTGCCAAGTGCCGGTTAGGTACGACTGTAAGGTTTGCAGTTTTGCCTTCGCCCGCTCCTGGCGCGCTTGCAGCCATTCCATCCAGCGATCCAGACCTTCTCCCGTGGTGCTGGAAACATCGATGATTTCCATCTGGGGATGGACACGCCTGGCGTTTTCTCGCGCCACGTCCGCCTTGAAGGGAACGTAGGGCAGCAAATCGATCTTGGTCAGCAACATTAGCTCCGACTTGAAAAAGATGGAGGGATATTTGAGCGGCTTGTCTTCGCCTTCCGTCGTGCTCAGCAGAACAATCTTCGCGTCTTCTCCAAGATCGTAACTGGAAGGGCAAACCAGGTTGCCAACGTTCTCCACGATCAGCAGATCGAGGTCTTCAAGCTTCCAGTCTTCGAGATGCTTTCCAATCATCTTGGCATCGAGGTGACAGGTCCCCCCGGTCGTGATCTGCTTGACCGGAAAGCCGAACTTCGCCAGCCGCTGCGCGTCGTTCTCGGTTTGCAGATCGCCGGTGAGCACTGCAACCCGCGAGCCCTTGTCCATGCGCTGCAACGTCCTCTCCAGCAGGGCTGTCTTCCCGGAGCCGGGCGCGCTGATCAGGTTGATGCACAGCACTCCGAGTTGCCGATAGCGCTCCCGCAACTGTTCGGCCAGAATCTGGTTTTCGTTCAGGACTTTCTTTTCGACTTCGATACGGTTCATTCATCCACTTCCATGTAGGCGATGTCGAGTTCTTCTCCGCTGATGCAATCGGTCGCGAATTCGCCACAGTGTGGGCACTGCGGATCGAATTCGGTCATGCGAAACTCGTGCGCACACTTGGAGCAGCGCTGTACGCGCGGAATATATTCCAGGTCCAGCACGACCGGCTCCCATTCCGTGTCTTTCACCAGAACCTCGAAGCCGAACTGCAGCGCATCCCGGTCGACGCCAGACAGTTCCCCGATTTTAACGCCCACTTTGGTGATGCGGCCGTCGGGATGCCGCTCGGCTTCTTTCTGCACAGTTTCGAGAATGGAAGCTGCGATGCCTAATTCATGCATATGAAAATCTGGCAGTCTTCAGCCTGAAAATACGTCTGTGGTCAACAGGTTTCCGCGCTCGCCACACGCATTATCCCTCTCAGCCGAGGCGTGTGTCTCGAATGTCCACAAACGGACAATGCTGCGCTGGGAGAACCACGGCCATCATATCTCTTTCATGCTTTCGCGCGAAACTTTGTCATTTTTCGGAAACATCCGCCGCTGGATTTCGTCTATCACTCCGTAGGTGCAGCTCGTCTCGAATTGTCTTGGGTTCAATGCAGAGTAGGTAGCTCACCATGCTGAAACAGTGGGGCCGCGTCTGGGCCATCGGCTTCGTGCTGTGGACGGTGCTGGCTTTCCTGAGTGCTGCCGGGGCGCATGTTTATACCGCGTCCATGGGCAGCCCGGAGAGCTGGGCGCAGTTGCTCGCCTGGAACGTCACCATCTCGTTTGTCTGGTCGTTGCTGACGCCGCCGGTGTACGCGTTGGCCCGCCGATTTACCTTTGACCGCAGCAGTTGGAAGCTGGTGCTCCCCCTCCATCTTACTGCCAGCGCGGTACTTACGCTGGCTGGAGCGGCCGCTGATCGTGTCCTTGTATCCCGCTGGTGACCTGGACTCCCGAGACCCACGCGCCATTTCTCGCGCACACCTTTTCCCGCGCTCTCATGGATTTCCAGCGCTACTGGTACGTCCTGCTGATCACCCAGGCAATCGGCTATTACGGCAAGTATCGGGAACGCGAATTGCAATCCTCGCAGTTGGAAGCTCAACTGGCATATGCGCAGCTCGAGGTGCTGAAGATCCAGCTCGAGCCGCACTTCCTGTTCAACACCCTGAACTCCATCGCCGCCCTGGCCAGAAACGATGGCCCCGCCGCCGAACACATGACGTTGCAACTGGCCGACCTGCTGCGCTGTTCGCTCGACGCTGTTGGGGTCCACGAAGTCCAGCTCAGCCGCGAGCTGACCTTCCTGCAGAAGTACGTCGACATCCAGCAGACACGCTTCCAGGACCGCCTGCGAGTGGAAATGGATATCCAGCCGCACACCCGAGTCGGCATTGGTTCCGAACCTCATTCTGCAGCCACTGGT
The DNA here is from genome assembly GCA_963840905.1 of uncultured Acidobacteriaceae bacterium. Lineage (GTDB taxonomy): Bacteria > Acidobacteriota > Terriglobia > Terriglobales > Acidobacteriaceae > Bog-257. Next base: position 187,085 of record CAWJAO010000011.1, on the reverse strand, counting down.
GGAGAATGCCATTCGCCACGGCATAGGCCCGCGCCGCGCCCCGGGATGGATTCGCATATCGACTCGCCAGGTCTTCGATGAGCTGTGGATGGAGATCAGCGACAACGGCCAGGGACTGACCCGCCACCGCGGCGTGGTTCCACCCGAGGGCGTGGGACTGCGCAACACGCGCGCCCGTCTGCAGCAACTGTACAACGACGATCACAAGATGACGCTGGAGGACCAGCCCGGCGGAGGCTGCGTCGTCAAAATCCACATACCGTTCCGCGAAAGCTCCGAGGAGGTCGTGACCACCGATGTCCATTCGAGTGTTGCTTAGTGACGATGAATCGCTGGCGCGCGAGCGCTTGCGCAGAATGTTGGAAGACGAACCCGACCTGCAGATCGTGGCCGAGTGCGGCGACGGCAAGTCAGCGATCTCGCTGATCAAGCAGGAAAAGCCTGACCTCGTCTTTCTCGATGTTCAAATGCCGGAGGTGGATGGCTTTGGCGTGATCGCGGCCCTACAGGGAGAGCACGTGCCGCTCACCATCTTCGTCACCGCCTACGACAGGTACGCGATGAAGGCCTTCGAGGTGCATGCGCTCGATTACCTGCTGAAGCCGGTGGGGAAAGACCGTCTGTCCGAGGCGCTGGGCCACGCTCGCAAGCAATTGTCTGCATCCATCGGAGGCGACCTTTCAGCGCAAGCTGCTCGATCTTTTGGCCGATCTGGAATCGCGGCAGCAAGCCCCGCAGCGCATTGTCATCAAGGCCGACGGAGAAATTGTCTGCCTGAAACCCAACGAAATTGATTGGGCCGAATCGGCAGGCAACTACGTCTGTCTTCACGTGGGAGCGAACACCCACATTCTTGCGGGAAACGATCACCTCGCTGGAACGCGGTTGGGACACCGGCAATTCCTGCGCGTCCATCGCTCCACGCTGGTGAATGTGGATCGCATCAAGACCTTGCGGCCTTCGCTGTATGGCGATTATTCCATTCTGCTGCGCGATGGCACCAAGCTGACGCTCAGCCGTGGCTTCCGGGAGAATGTGCTGAAGAGACTGGGAACGGCGTAGGGCCACGTAATTCGGTGGAGCGCGCCTTCGGAGACTATCGAACGCTTTTTCTGCTGGCCGGCGGTGAGACAGGCTCGCTGGGATGATCCACATGGCATTCGTCTCGGCCTCTATCTTAGAATCGCCGCAAGGTGCTGCGTGAAATTCGCTGTGTTCGGTTGTTTGGCAGCCCGTGCAACTGGAAGACGACTGCCGCCGCGATCGACCAGGATCAGGTATGCGTCGTCCGGTTCCTTGTAGTTCACCAGTTTTTTCAGAGCTAGGACTCACCGTGTAGCACAGGAACAAAATGGCCGCGCCGATTCTCGGGCACGCCTTTCTTCATACTGGAGATCACCATCCCGCGAACCAATCCTGGTACGTCTTCCAGCACAGGGAGCTGATAAAGCGACGAGGTCCGAATTTCCTGCGAACTCCCCTTCAATCTTCTCGCCCCAGGCTGCCGTGCGGCGCCTTCGAGGCCTTCGAGAATCCCAAAATGCAGGACCGGCGACTTTCCCGCTGGGACGCATCCGGCAAGCTTAGTGGACTGGCCGGCGAGACTGTCGCCCTCAATCTTCGGTAAGATCCTGGGCAACCAGCGCGCGAGGCGACATGCCAATGCCATGATCGGCAGGCTGAACGCCGCTCTCGTTATTCGCATTCTGACGTCTACAGCATCCCGGCGGTCTTCGTGGTCAGAACACTGAGCGCCATTTCCAGCTTGGCGATGGCTTCATCCAAGTCGGGATGTTTGTCGAGTTGCTGCCTCAGTCCGCTCAGAATGCGGTGGGCCTCGGCGACATGTTCAGCTGCGCCGGGGTCTTGGGTTGGGACGGACTTGTCTTCCGGAGACTCGAGGCTCATGGGATCACCTTAGTTCCATCTTACCCGCAAGCCTCGATGTTGAAAACCGTCGGCCTTGCGGGTTTATCGGTTTCACCTGGTCGGGCGCGTTTCGCGCTTGCGCTGGAAGCCGGTTCCGGTGCACACTCTGCGAACGCACTCATTGGACTCACTCGGTGGAATCCAAGGAAAAATCCAATCCGATCACAATCGCAATTCTCTACGGTATTGCCACCGTCACCATCGCTGCCTATGGTTATGGAATCGGAGGCATGGATTCGCTTCGGGCCGGGGCCATCTACGCGGTTGTAGGTCTGGTCCTGGCATTCGCCTGTGTCGGCTTCGCGCCCCGATTCATCGTGGTGGTTGCCCTGGCCACCGGTATGCTCGGCAGCATGATGCGGGCTTCCATAGCTCCCGAGATGACGTCGCTCATTCCCCGGCAGAACACAATCGATTACTTGCAGAGAATGATGACAGTATGTGGGGCCATCGGTTTCGGAGGCGGCCTCTACGGCGGATTCCGCTTCACCGGCAAGGGCTTCTTCAACTGGGTCAGTAAAGTGCTGCTGACACGTCTACCCGCTTCCCACACCAAGTCAGTTCCGGTCCGATCTACCGCGATGCGGGCGTTGGCCCACCACTTCCACGCCTCCGAACGAATGTACTTCTCGATTCTGGCTGCCTTTGGCAGTGCGTTGATCGCAGTGATCGAGATCCATCCGGTTCTACGCTCGGTGGTCATCATCGTCTTGGCGTCCTGATTGCCACCAATCTTGCATGGTTCGTGGGAGACTGGCTGAGACCACGACTGCGCGTACTCGTCGGAGTCTTCCGCATCCTGCAGCAGATGTGGGAAGCGCTTCTCGCCTTCCTGCTAGGCTACGCTGCCATCATCTTCATCTTTGCGTGCTTTCTACGCCGCGGCCTGGCAACACAACCGGGTTTCCGCCTTCCAAGGCATCAGCCTCATATCACCCGTTCCTCCCAGCTTTGGTCAGTTTGTGTATTTCTCGGTGGTGACCATGGCGACGTTGGGATATGGGGACGTCATACCCGTCGGACGCACTTACCCGGACCCTCGCCTGTGTCGAGGTAGTGATCGGGGTTGGGTGGGTGACCGTCGTCTTGAGCGCCGCGTCGGCCCTGGCTCGACCACGGGTGAACCAGATGTTGAAGGAAGTCTGGCTGGAAGAGGGCGAGTCCGATCCGGAAGAGGCTCCGCGGCCGGGTAAAGCGTCAGACTATCGTCAGCGATTATCTGCATAGCTCGAGAGCTCTCGATATCACAGCGCAAGATCTGCGATTCAGTTATCGTACAGTCAGTCCCGGACGTTGCTGACGACCTCGCACAGGGCCGCAGCCTTTCCGGGCCGGACAGTCCCTCATGGGTCAAAAGATCGTCATTCCCTAACCTTGGTCCACGTACCGTGCGTTCGCCGCTGCGGCTCGAGGCTCACGGATCCGTCGAAAGCACCTTCGTCCACGACGAAATGTTCTACCGCGACCCGATTGAAGTAGAACCGAGCAGGACGCTTCCGTACAGCTATTCGAAAGAGCTGGACCGCGCGAAAAGCTCTATTTTGAGCCCTCCAAGACGAAGGTCGCCATCGTGACCTGCGGAGGTCTTGTGTCCCGGCCTGAACAACGTCATCCGCTCGGTCTACGTCCAGCTTCACTATCACTATGGTGTACCCGCCGTGCTTGGGAGTTCGCTATGGCTTCTCCGGATTCTCCGCGGAAGCCTCCAGTCCGCCCATTTGGTTGAACTCGGAGATGGTGAACAACATTCACCAGCTCGGAGGTACGCTGCTGGGCACTTCGCGCGGACCGGTCAGCGCAGACATCATCGTTGATTTTCTGGAGCAGCGCGGCATAAACGTCCTGTTTCACGGTTGGTGGCGACGGAACGCAACGCGGCGCCCACGCGTGGTTGAGGAGATCCAGCGTCGCAAGCTGAAGATTTCCGTGATCGGAATTCCCAAGACCATCGACGACGACGTGCAGTATGTGAATCGTTCGTTCGGCTACTTCACCGCCATCGAGAAGGCCAAGGAAGTGATCGACTCGGCCCACGTGGAAGCACGTTGTGTGCTGAACGGAATCAGCATTGTGAAGGTCATGGGGCGCGACTCGGGCTTTATCGCCGCGGGTGCGACCCTGGCCAGCCAGGAAGTCAATTTCGCCCTCGTGCCGGAGGTGCCGTTCAAGCTCGAAGGCGAGGGCGGGTTGTTGTCCGTACTTCATCGCCGGCTGCTGGAGAGACACCACGCGGTCATCGTCGTCGCTGAAGGAGCGGGGCAACACCTGATGCCACCTTCCGAGGAACGCGATGCCTCAGGAAACCTGCTGCATCGGGACATCGGTCTTTTCTTGCGGCACAAGATCCGGGAACACTTTGCCGCCCAGCGACTGCCGGTCGTGATTCGCTATCTCGATCCCAGCTACTACATCCGCAGCGTGCCCGCCTCCACGGTCGATTCCGTGCTCTGCGATTCTTTCGCCCGCCACGCGGTGCACGCCGCCATGGCGGGCAAGACCGACATGATCGTCGGCCTGCAGCATGGAGTCTTCATCCACGTTCCCATCCCGATGGCCACGACGAAGCGCAAACGGCTTTCGAATGAGGAATGGGCCATGGTGGTGATGGCTACCGGTCAGGGTGATCTGGGAACGATGCTGCGGTTCAGGTGCGCCTTCACCCGCCTAACGAGCGCTTAGGCTGCGTCAGCGCTTCAACAGGCCTGCTTCGCCGCACCTAGCGCGACCATTTGTCGCTCGCCGTCCAGCGGACATTGGCGTCACCAGATGCTGCTTCGCCTTTTCCTGTAGCACCGCGGTCATGGGCACGCTCTTGCCAGACTCCAGGCTGGCTTGTACCGCGACGCTATCGCAGGTGGCCACCATCTTGCCGGTCTCGTCGTTGTACATCTGATGGATGAAGCGAAAATACTTTTCGCCGACTGCCAGGAATCCGCTCTTGATCTCCACCAGTTCCCCGCCCCGCAACTCTTCCAGAAATTGATAGTTCTGCCGTACGATCGCCACCCGCAGATTTTTCTGCTTCATCGAAGCCGGCGTCATTCCGATCGCGTGCAGCAAGAACCAGGTGGCCTGGTCGAAGCGCGAGACATACATGTGCGAGTTCATGTGGCTCGCGAAATCGTACTCCGATGCCAGCACTGCGCCTTTGAACGTGTGGACCCAGTCAGCCATGTTTTCGCCTTTCGCTATTCGCTTTTCGCCAGTGGCCATTAGCTCTTAGCCGTTCGGCTCCTAGCGACCGCGACCGTGAATTCTGTCATCCTGAGCGAGCGCAGCGAGTCGAAGGACCCCTATTCTGACCCCAATACCGTCACTGCTGCCGCCGTTCCGCACGCCGCTCTACTGCCGCCACGAACTCTGCCATTCTCTCCAGCGTCGCTTCGGTCTGATCGCGATGCGGTGAGTGCTTGCAATTCGGCAGCATCACGATCTCGGCCGCTGGCACGGCTGCCTGGATTGCCTTTACCTGCGCGATCGTGCCGTACTCATCCTCTTCACCCTGAATGCACAAAATAGGGCAGCGTATCGCCGGCAAATACTCTTCGATGTTCCATTGACCGAAACTGCTGGATCGAGCCAAATGTCGTTCCAGCCCCAAAACGTCGCATCCACGTGCTGGTGATAACGCCCAAGTTTCTGTGGCAGATCGGTCGTCAGGTAGGCGACTTTGGCCTGCGTGATGCTCGCGACACTCAGGTCTTCCACAAAGACGTGCGGCGCTTCCAGAATCAACGCTCGCGGCCGCTCCGGATATTTCCCAGCGAAGATCACCGCGATCGATCCGCCGTCGCTATGGCCCAGCACAATTGGCTTTGCGATGTTCAACTTGTCGAGCAACTCCGGCAACACCACTTCGCCTTCGTGGTGCATGAATTCCACCGGCCGCTTCTCCAGCAGCCGGTCGGAATTTCCGAGTCCGTAGCGCGAATAGGCAAGTATGCCGCAGCCCGTGCGTGACGCCAGGCGCTGTGGAAAGTCCTTCCACAGCGCGACCGAACCCAGGCCCTCGTGCAGCATGACAATCGTCGGCCGATCTTTGTCCGTTGGCTTCGATCCACAAGGTCTCCAGCCGCTTGCCATCAACCAGAACTTCGCCGCGTTGTTGAGGTATTTGCAACAGGCTATTCCGCTGACGGGTCCGCCGCCTGGGCCGCAGCGCCGACAGCGTTGTCGCCGATCCCTGCATCGCGACTCGCTGGTGATAGAACCACAGTCCGTGCAATCCGCCGAGTTCTTCGCCGCCGCCCGCGCGTCCGGGACCGCCGTGCATGAGCGAGGGCAGCACGATGCCGTGTCCGGTATGGCTGTCGCCGATGGCAGGGATCGACCAGCAGCAGCGGCCGTGCGTTGTGCCCAGCGCAACTGCCGCCTCGGCGAGAAACTCCGTGTCGCCGCTGAATACCGACGCAGCCAGCGAACCGCCGTCCGCGTCGCGCGACCGCGAAAGCATCCGCTTTGTCGCGATACGGAACGACCGTCGCAACCGGCCCGAAGATCTCCAGGTCGTGGACCATCTCTCCGTCGACGCTGTTGCTGAGCTTCAAGAGCGTGGGAGGCACAAACGCTCCCTTGGCGGCATCCGCATCGACCGGCGCGAAAGGCTCAGGCCAATAAGCAATCGTCGCCTGAGCGCTTAGTTTGCGAATTCCCTCCTCCACGGACTTACGCTGTGCCATGTTCACGACTGGACCCATGCTTACCGACGCGTTGGCCGGATCTCCCACCACGACCTTTGCCAGCGCTGCCGCGATAGCATCGGTCGCTGCGGCCGCATGTGCGGCCGGAACCAAAACGCGTCGAATAGCTGTACACTTCTGTCCGGCCTTCGATGTCATCTCGCGAACGACTTCGCGGACGAAGAAGTCAAACGATGGCGAGCCGGGCGCTGCGCCCGGCCCGAGCAGCGCCGCATTCAAGCTGTCAGCTTCGATATTCACGCGCACGCCCTGATGTCGAATGCGTGGGTGCTGACGGATTCCCTCTCCTGTCTCCGCCGAGCCGGTAAACGCGACGCATCGCCCAGTCGCAGATGATCGAGCAGATCGTTCGGCGAGCCGCACAGTATGGATAGCGCCCCCGGCGGAAGAATGCCGGCATCGATCACCGCGTGTACCATCTCCTGCGCGAGCCAGGCGGTCGAGGTCGCCGGTTTGCTGAGAACGGGAACCCCCGCCAGCAGGCTGACCGCTGCTTTCTCCCAAAGACCCCACGCGGGAAAGTTGAAAGCGTTGATGTGTACCGCGACTCCGTCGAGCGGAACTCCAACATGCACGCCCTGGAAATTCTGGTCGCGAGCCAGACGCATTGGGGAGCCATCGCGCAGCATGTGCGCATCGCCTAGCTTCGCGCCGATCTTGGCGAAATACTTCAACGTGCCGATCGAGCCATCGACGTCAATCGCAGCATCGGCCTTGGTGTTTCCCGAGTTCTTGCGCGCGATCTCGTACCACTCGTCGCGACGGGTCGCGAGCAGGTCGGCAATTTTTCCCAGTAGCTCCGCGCGCTGCGCATACCTGAGTTTGCGCAGTTCCGGACCTCCCACATTGCGGGAGTAGTCAAGCGCCGCCTTCAGGTCTAGTCCTTTCGAACTCGCCCACGCGAGCACTGTGCCGTCGCAAGGGTTGACCAGCGGCGCACCGCGTTCCGCAGCCCGCCTGCCATCTTCCCGCCAAGGTAGCTCTGGAGGACCTTGGCATCTGTTGCGATTGGATTTTCCACTGTAGTAGCCATATCTATGTAATCTCCGATGATGATGCGACGTGCTGCTCAACCCAGGGCACGACCCACTGAGCCGCCACCTCTTCGGGCAATGTGCCCGAGCTTGCATCGTGGGTCAGGATTTCGCCGGCCCGTTTGGGCGCCTAGTTCCGTGAGCAGCTTGTCAAAGCGAATTCCGCCATGACAGTAAGTATCTTTGTAGGTGCGATCGCCGAGCGCGATCACCCCATAGGTCACGACCGGTGAGGTTGGGCTTCTCACCTTCAAGACTATTGAACAACGCCTGTGCGTTGTCGGGGACATCGCCCTGTCCGTAGGTGGAAGTGCAAATCAGGAAGATGCCGCCGCTCTGAAAGACGCTGGCGTCGAGCCCGTCCATGACACGAATCGTCACCTGATGGCCAGCCGTCTCCAGCGCCTGCTGCACCTCCTGCGCCACCATCTCGGCCGTGCCGGTCATGGTCCCCACCAGGATCGTGATGTCGAGGCCCATGCTTGCGTCTCCTCACCCTGGCACTATTATACGTGCGGCTATGGAAGTATAATGCATCCACCGTGAGCCGAAAACGCGACATAGTGCATGTAGAGGAAAACGAGATCCCAGAGGCTGCGACCGCCGCGATCTCCGTGAACGCCGACCCCGGCTCCGAATCCGATTACCTCCGTCTACTTGGCGAACGGGTGCGCGAGACGCGCGCTCGCCGCGGCATGACCCGCAAGATCCTCGCCCGTGATTCGGGAGTTTCCGAACGCTACCTGGCGCAACTCGAAACCGGTCAAGGCAATGTTTCGATTTTGCTGCTGCGGCAGATCGCGCAGGCGCTCGACACTCCTCTTGCAGGCGCTCGTGCTCGACGGCCCCGAGCCTGCCGGTCGACTTGGTGCACACCACCGAATTTCTGCGGCGATTGCCCGCGACGGAACTCGTGGAAGCTCGGCGCCTCTCTGGTGGAACACTTCGGTGGAGTCGACTTGATGCGCAGGCGTGGCCGCATCGCACTAATCGGTCTGCGCGGCGCCGGCAAGTCCACTCTGGGAGCGATGCTCGCCGATCGGCTGGAAGCGCCGTTCCTCGAACTGGATCGCCTGATCGAGCAGGAGAGCGGCGTCAGCCTCAGCGTCATCTTCGATCTCTACGGGCAAAGCGGCTTTCGCCGGCTGGAGCGTCGCGTTCTGGACCAGGTCATCGAACGCTATCCGCGATTCGTCCTGGCCACCGGCGGCAGCCTTGTCTCCGAGCCTGCGACGTTCGAGCGATTGCTCACCATGTGCTTCACCGTCTGGCTGCGTGCCACGCCGGAGGAGCACATGCAGCGCGTCATCGCCCAGGGTGACATGCGTCCGATGGCCGACAACCGCGAATCGATGTCGGACCTGCGGCGCATTCTCGAAGTGCGTGAGCCGCTGTATCGCAAGGCCGACGCGACCATCGACACTGGCGGATGCTCGGTGGAAGGAGAGCATTGAGCATGTTGGACGCTAGCAGTTCAGCGAGAGCTGTTCGAAATGATTATCAGGAATCCAACCTTACAGATCAACGCCTAAGATGGCTTACAACACTACAAGGCTTACTCTTCGCTGCCCTAGGATTTGCTGCGGACAGAGTCGATATCTCATTTTCCTCCTTGCAGCCGTTGGGATTTTCACCTCTTTGTCAGTGTTCGTGTCCTTGTGTTGTGCCGCCGTGTCCACTCGTCGTCTCAAACAGCAGTGGCAGGACAACCGACCTGCAGATTATGCGGGCCCGGACGTGATCGGGATTTCCGTCCCGCTATGGATTGAAATCCTCCTGCCGTGGTTCTCGTTGCCGCCCGTGTTCATCTTGGTATGGAGTACGATTGCGATTATTGTCGGTAAGAGGTTATCGCTGTGAGCAGCATGACTATTCGGTTTGACGGGAATCGAGGAAAGATCCCTACCAGGACCTTAATCCCATGCCCGGCAGCAGTGATGCTTTGGAGCTGTTTGTTCTTGAGGTCGGGCACTGTCGGGAAACATACCGAGTGACCGGACTCGACGTCGATAAGCTGCACCATATTTCCTCTGCGTGTTTTCTGGAAATGCACTATAATGCATCTATCGCGTGGGGATTTGCGCGCCGGTCCGGCGCTGCCTTGAGGAGAGTTCGACCTGTATGCCAACCGTAAATGAGAAGGAACTAGTCACGTTCGACGTGGCCGAGGGAGAGCATCGCCATTGGCGGCTCACGATCGACGGTCGCGTGGCGACCCTGGCTATGGACGTCAACGAAGATTGCGGCCTGAGGCCCGGCTACAAGCTCAAGCTCAACTCCTATGACCTCGGCGTTGACATTGAGCTGCACGACATCCTGCAGCGCATTCGCTTCGAGCATCCCGAGGTGGCGTGCGTGGTGCTCACCAGCGCGCGCGAGCGCATGTTCTGCGCCGGCGCCAACATCTACATGCTGGGCACCTCGAGTCATGCCTGGAAGGTGAACTTCTGCAAATTCACCAACGAGACCCGCAACGGCATGGAGGACTCCAGCCGTCACGACGGACTGAAGTTTCTCGCCGCGCTTAACGGCACCACCGCCGGCGGCGGCTACGAACTCGCGCTGGCCTGCGACGAGATTCTGCTGGTCGATGATCGTTCCAGCGCCGTGAGCCTGCCCGAAGTTCCGCTGCTGGGCGTGTTGCCCGGCACCGGCGGTCTGACGCGCGTGGTGGACAAACGCAAAGTGCGTCGTGATCTGGCTGACATGTTCTGCACCAATCCCGACGGCGTCAAGGGCGAGCGTGCGAAAGAGTGGGGCTTGGTCGATGACATTGCGGTCCCGGGAAAATTCCCGGAACTGGTGCGCGCTCGCGCGCAGCGCTTTGGTGAACGACTCAACGCGTCCGGCGACAGCGAAGGGCATCAAGCTGACTCCGCTGCAGCGCAAGGTCGACGACAATGGCTACCACTACAACACGTTGATGTTGCGTTCGATCGCGCTGCGCGAACTGCAACGCTGACGGTCCGCGCTCCAGAAGGACTACAGCCTCGTCGAAGCCCGATGCGATTCACGCCGAAGGCGACCAGTGGTGGCCGCTGGCGATGGCGCGCGAACTCGACGACGCCATCCTGATGCTGCGCGTCAACGAACCTGAACTCGGGACTTCTGCTGCTCAAGACCTCCGGAAGCGCTGAAGCGGTTCTCGCCAGTGACGCGGTCATGCTCGAGCATCGCAACGATTGGCTGGTGCGCGAAACCATCGGCTATGCTGCGCCGGACCCTGGCGCGGCTGGATGTTTCTTCGCGTAGCATGTACGCCATCATCGAGCCGGGATCGTGTTTCGCGGGCGTGCTCTTCGAACTGGCTCTGGCCGCCGATCGCAGCTACATGCTGGCGCTTCCGGAAGAAGAAGGCGACTCGCCGAAGATCGCGGTGGACGAAATGAATTTCGGTCTGCTTGCCCGCCGTCAACGAGTCGCGGCCGTCTCGAAACTCGATTCAGTGGCAACGCACGATCCATGGCTGGAGCGGTGGAAGCCAAAGGCAAGCTGCTTGGCCCCAAGGAGGCTCTTGAACTCGGCCTCATCACGCTGGCGCCGGACGATCTCGACTGGGAAGACGAAGTTCGCATTGCGATCGAAGAACGCGCGGCGCTCTCGCCGGACGCGCTCACCGGCATGGAAGCCAACCTGCGCTTCCCTGGCGCCGAGACCATCGAGACCAAGGTGTTTGCCCGCCTCTCCGCGTGGCAGAACTGGGTATTCATCCGGCCGAACTCGACCGGCGAGCATGGCGCGCTCAAGCTGTTCGGCACCGGGTCGAAGGCGCGCTTCAATTGGGAGAGAGTGTAACCTCACAGCGAGCGCTAGTTCGGCCGCTTACTCGTGCATGCTCCAACCTGGCATCCGTCTCTGCCGCAAATATCGAGACTTTCGGAGAATTGATGTCGATCAATTATCAGGACCGGATTCCGAACAACGTAGACCTCGGCTCCAACCGCACCTTGCAGCGCGCGCTGGAACATTGGCAGCCTGAATTTCTGAAGTGGTGGCAGGACCTGGGTCCGCGTGACTTTCAGGTGGCGGACGTTTACCTTCGCACCGCGACCTCGGTGGACGCGAAGGGTTGGGCCACCTACGGATTCGTCCAGATGCCGGACTACCGCTGGGGAATCTTTCTCGCGGACCGCGATCCCGAGCGCAAGATCGGCTTTGGCGACAACTATGGGCAGGAAGTCTGGCAGCAGATTCCCGGCGAATTCCGCGCCATATTGCGTCGGCTGATCGTTACCCAGGGCGACACCGAGCCTGCGTCGGTCGAACAACAGCGCATGCTCGGCCACACCGCTCCGTCGCTTTATGACCTGCGCAATCTGTTCCAGGTGAACGTCGAGGAAGGCCGTCATCTGTGGGCGATGGTGTATCTGCTGCACGCCTACTTTGGACGCGACGGCCGCGAAGAAGCCGAAGAGTTGCTCGAACGCCACTCCGGCGACGCTAACAAGCCACGCATCCTCGGCACCTTCAATGAGCCGATCAGCGACTGGCTCAGCTTCTTCATGTTCACCTACTTCACCGATCGCGATGGCAAGTTCCAGTTGAAGTCGCTGGCCGAGTCGAGCTTCGATCCGCTGGCCCGCACCTGCTCGTTCATGCTGACCGAAGAAGCGCACCACATGTTCGTCGGCGACACCGGCATCAACCGCGTGGTGCGACGCACGCTGGAAGTGATGAAGGAACTGGGCACCGAAGATCCGCTGGCGGTCCGCAATGCCGGCGCGATCGATCTGCCGACCGTGCAGAAGTACTCTGAACTTCTGGTTCAGTTCGTCGCTTGACCTGTTCGGCTCGGAGACCTCCTCGAACGCGGCTTCCTATTTTGCCAATGGACTGAAGGGACGGCCCGACGAGGCGCAATACGAAGATCACATCGCCGCCGAACAGAGCCTTCACGCTGGAGCTGCCGGACGGGAACGGAAGCACCAAGACCGAGCAAATTCCGATGCGCAACGCCATGAACGAAGTCACGCGAGGCTCTTATGTCCGTGACTGCGAACTGGGCGTGAAGCGCTGGAACCGGTCTGATCGAGAAGGCTGGCTATTCGTTCCGCTTGTCGCTGCCCAGCACGCGATTCCGGCGCAATATCGGAAGCTGGGCCGGCGTTCCGACCGATCTAACTGGACGGCCGATCAGCCACGGAACAGTTCAACGCCCAGATTGGTGAATGGCTGCCGAGCGATAGCGACCGGGCTTACATCATGAGCCTGATGCACGGAGTGCACGAGCCCGGAAAAATGGCAGCGTGGATCGCGCCTCCCGATCGCGGCATCAACAACAATCCGGTGGACTATGAGTACGTGAAGCTACATTAAGGCTGGGGCCGGAGCCTCGGGCATGAGACAGATTGCCGTCGTCGGTAGCGGTCCGGCCGGTTGTTACCTGGCGGATAACCTGCTTCGCTTGCTTCCCGACGTATCCATCGACATCTTCGAGCGGCTACCCGCGCCCTTTGGGCTCGTCCGCTATGGAGTTGCCCCGGATCACCAGGGCACAAAGGCAGTGGCACGTGTGCTCGACCGTGTGCTCTCCCGCGATCAGGTTAGCTTTTTTGGTAATGTCGAAGTTGGCCGTGACATTCATCTCGAGGAATTGCTGTCGCTCTACGATGCTGTCGTGCTGGCGACCGGGGCCCCGCGCGACCGCCGTCTCGGTATACAGGGAGAGGAACTTCCTGGTGTCATTGGCTCAGGCGCATTCACCGGATGGTACAACAGCCATCCGCACCACCAGCCGCCGAAAATCGACGGCGTGCGGTCCACAACAGTCATCGGCAACGGAAATGTCGCGATTGATGTAGCCCGCGTCCTCGCCAAAACCTCTGACGAGTTGACTGGCTCTGATCTCTCACCCGAGGTAACTTCGTGGCTGGAGGCACAGCCGATAGAAGCCATCCACATCGTCGGCCGGCGTAGCGCCGTCGATGCCAAGTTCTCACTGCACGAACTGGCCGAACTGGGAAGGTTACAGCGCGCGCGCCCTTTAGGGGGAGACGCAGCCGGCCTGCTTGGCGAGGGCGCGGTCGTCGAGACCCTGCGCAGTTTCGCGCAAAACGAATCCCACCACGCTCCGATTACGATTTACTTTCACTTCAATCTAACGCCGGTCGCTTTCCTGGGCGATGGGCATCTTAGCGCCGTGCAGTTCCGGTCCGCCGACCGAGCTCTCAGCGAAATTCCCGCGCAGCTCGCCGTCACCTGCATCGGATACCAGGCTGGCCCTTGCGGTCCTGCGACGCCCACAGATGGGGTTTTTGCGAACCAAGAAGGAAAGATTGCAGACAGGCTTTATGTCGTCGGATGGGCAAAGCGTGGTCCATCGGGAACGATTCCTACCAACCGCAACGAAGCCCAACAGGTAGCCCAGAAGATCGCCCAACAGGCGATTGACAGCGGGCGGTCAGGGAGAACCGGAGTGCAGCAAATGCTGGAACAACGGCAAGTCTGCTGGGTGGACCATGCCGCGTGGCGACGAATCGACGCGGCAGAATTGGCTCGCGCAGGCGGTAATCGTTGCCGGGCGAAATTCACTACAGTGGCCGAAATGTTGGATGCGGCCCAGGCCCACCAAGCGCGGCCTGCATAGATTGCTGACTCTGAGGGACGAACCACAGCAGGCCTTTTGAATCCTCGAAAACCAATTGACTGAATTGAGCGTCCAACCCAGCCAGGGGCAAAATCAACAACTGCAGGGTGGAACCCCGGGCGCTGCTAATGTACGCTGTGCAAGGCAGTTGTCGCGCCAAGCCATGAACGCGAACCTTACCATACCAGTACGAGGTACTCGACGTCGCACACACCGGGGTGGACTGCGAATGGTGGCCGTACTTGAGGCCTTCAAAGGCGCTTTGGCCCTCGTCGTGGCCTACGTCCTCATTTCGATGATCCATCGCGACGTCGACTTCGAGAGCGCTGCGGAGAGCGTCCTTTTCTTTTTTCATATCGACCCTTATCGTCGCTTATCGCAAGTGTTCCTGGACGCGGCCGACAAGATGTCGGACGTAAACGTGATGCTGATCGCGGGTCTTGCGGGCGCCTATGCACTGTTGCGTTTCCTCGAAGGATACGGGTTGTGGAAACAACGGGCGTGGGCGGAGTGGCTGGCGATCATCTCAGGATGCGTATACATCCCATTCGAAGTGTACAAACTAGTCCGTCATCCCAATGCGTTTCATTGGGCACTCCTCGGCACCAACGTCATCGTGGTCCTCTACATCGCCTGGGTGCGCTGGGACGAAATCAAAGCCGCCAGGCAGCAATTACCCGCGATGTCCGGCGAACGTGACTAGACGGCGCCAATCGAGCGCAATTCCCCCTCACCTCCAAAACAGCAGGTTCCACACGATTTTCGTGCTTGCATTTGGTGCCCGACTTATGGCAAGGTAACATTCGCGTCAAGGGAAATGTCCGATGATCATACGCACACACAATTCGATGTGCAGGCAATCCGCGCCAGAGTTGGCGCCGGATGGCCGTCGGACGTGGTTTGCCCTCTGTAGTAACCTCCGGCGCCCAACGCCTGCCAATCCCTAAGTTATTTATTCGCAATTTCGTTCGTCCTTCGGTGCGTATTCGCTAGCGTACTTCGTTTGCGGAAGCAATCCGGGAACGAAACCGCCAGTATTCGTAGCCAGTGGCGTCCAAGTTGCAATCCAAGTCTCGCTCTTGCTTGACGGCCGATGGTAACGAGTATTTTCGCTCTGCATCCGCAGACTTGAGGTGAGCCATGTTGACCTTGAACATTCTGGCCAATGCAAAGCGCCGCGAGGCCCTGTGCACTTCGTGTGTCTACGAAGTCACTCAGAAGGGCTACAAGGGCGAGCGGCTTACCTTCTGTAACTATGGCGGCGGCTTGCGGGAGCTGAAGTTCGAGGTGTGCGAATGCACTGTCTACTGCGACAGCCGTATCACCAAGCTCGATAAGCCTATCGGATTCATCAAGCCGGGAGAAACTGTCAGGCCCAAGATCACCGTCATCAAGATCGCCTAGCGGTCAGGCATTCACCGAATCGATCGGGATTCAAGCCGTCGTCCGAACCTGTTCGGCGGTCCCTGGTCGATGCAACCCTCGGCCATTGCGCCGATTAGAAAGCACCTGTATGCCTACGATTTTCGTAAAGAACGGCACTCCTGTGGGAGAGCAATCCAAATGTGCTTCGTGCACTCATGCTCATATTCTGCAGGGGTTTCGGGAGAGCGAAGAGATCGTGTACTGCACCTTTGACTGCGACCATCTGCTGGTTGTGCCTTTCAAGGTCCGCGAATGTTCGAACTACACGGACAAGAACCGGCCGACCTGGGAACAAATGCAGGAGCTGGCTATCGAGATTCGACCGGTCTCGTTCGCCAAGCCTGCAGGGTTTCGTCAGCGGAATGGCTTGGGACGCGAAGGTGCAAGCGAAGAAGCAAGAAACCGAAACCGTCAGATAGAATCCCAGCCGGAGGCCTTCGGCTGGGATCCCTACTATGCCTGACATCCTGTTGGAAATCTGCTGCGGATCAACGGAAGATGCTGTAGAAGCGCAAAGTGGTGGCGCCGACCGCGTCGAATTGTGTTCCGCATTGTTCCTCGGAGGGCTGACTCCGTCTGCGGGCTCGCTTGTCGAGGCCAAGCAGCGTTTGACGATTCCTATCATGGCCATGAACCGTCCACGACCGGCTGGCTTCTGCTATTCGCAGGTCGAATTCGCCGTCTTGGAACGTGATACCGATCTCCTGCTTGAGCATGGGGCCGACGGAATCGTCTTCGGGATCCTTAGCGCCGATGGCACGGTCGACACTCGCCGCGCGAGCATGATTCGTGGAAGGATTGGATCGCGGCAAGCGGTTTTCCACCGCGCCTTCGATGTCACCCCTGACCCCTTTCGTGCGCTGGAAGAACTGGTCGATCTGGGGATTACGCGGGTGCTCACCAGCGGTCAACGCAGTGGCGCTCCGAAAGGCCGCGAACTCATTCGCCAACTGATTGAGCGTGCCGCTGGAAGGATCGAGGTATTACCGGGCGCTGGCATTGGATTCGACAATGTGCGCGATTTGATCATCGCTACCGGATGCACCCAGATTCACATGACAGCATTTATGGAGCGGCAAGAGACCTCGACGCAGGCGAATCCGCAGATTAGGTTTGGACACCCGGCCAGTCCGTCGGAATCAACCTATGAGGTGACGGACTCCGCTTTCGTTCAGCGGATGAAGCGGCAACTGCGCCTCTTCTAGTGCGCGCCCAAGTACAACCGGCATGACCGTTGGCGACGCCCGCACGCAATACAAGCATCACGTAACAAGATAGTGGTTCTGTTCTTCGTCCGGCGACGTGATGCCCTCAGGCAAGCGGCCTCCGTTGTACTCCATCAGTCGGTTCTTCCACTTGAGGAAATCTGTAATGGTCTGCGGCTCGATGCGTACTTCCACCCGCCTGAGGCTCGCCAGCAAAAGGTTCATCTCCTTCATCAGTCCTATTGGGCCCCTCAGTTCCTGCTTGCCGGGTCTTACCGACATCTCCACCTGCCGACCCCTACACTCAAGCAGTCCCCAGTGTTTGGGCAATTCGTGGGGCGCAATCAAGCCGGCCGCAGCCATATAGAACCGCCGGCTGCCAAGACCTTCTTCCGGCTTCAGGCGAAACGGCTTGTTCGCATCGGCGAGAAAATCGCTGCGCGAGGCTTTGCACTCCACAAGCACGGACTGGCAGGAGCCCTTCCAGCCGATCACGTCAGGCACCTCACCGCCCGCGCAATACTGTTCCGAGAGTACGATGCCGCATCGGTACGAGTGACGAAGCCACTCGACGGCTCGCTCGATCAACTTCGCATGTTTGGCCTCGCGGCACACTCTCGCCATGCTGCTGTTGTACCCCGAATTCCAGGACTTGGGGAGTATCGGACGAGTGGCACGAGGGCGGCGTCCACATGGCTCGGCGTCCCCGGCCCCCTAATACTTTCGTGTAATATCAAGGATTCGCATGGCGTGGATGATCCAAGCTGAGAATGTTCGCAAAACCTACCGCATCGGCAAAGTGGACGTGCCGGCGTTGCGCGGAGTTTCCCTGGAGGTCGAGAAGGGTGAATTCGTCAGCATTGTTGGTCCATCGGGTAGCGGGAAATCCACGCTGTTCTACATCCTTGGCGGACTTACCCATGCCGACGCTGGACGGGTGCTGATCGACGGAACCGATTTCACCGCTTTGTCAGATTCGGCGCGCACGCGAATGCGGAAATCGAAGATCGGCTTCGTTTTCCAGAAGTTCAACCTCCTGCCGACGCTGACCGCCCAGGGCAATATCGACATTGCCCGCGACATCGCCGGCCGTAGCAATGGAAACGGCAACCGCGAATACATCAACCGCATCACGCAATTGCTCGGCATTGACAAGCGTCTCGACCATCGTCCTTCCGAGTTGAGCGGCGGTGAGCAGCAACGAGTAGCGCTGGCGCGCGCGCTGGTGAATCAACCCGCCATCGTTCTGGCCGACGAGCCCACCGGCAATCTCGACTCGCAGAATTCTGAAATTGTGCTGAAGATGTTACGACAATCGAACCAGGAGCTGGGACAGACTGTATTGATGATTACGCACAATCCCGAAGCCGCGTCCTATGGCGATCGCATTATTCACATGCGCGATGGTTCCATCGTGCCGCCCGAGGAAGATCCCCAATGGAGCCTCGCCCATGACTGAAGACCTTCGTTCTCCCATTCTGCCCGGACCCGGAGCCTCCGACTACGAGCGGTACCTTCGCACCGACGAGCTACTGGCTCTACAGAAATCGTCGGATGAGATGCTGCATCCCGACGAGCTGACCTTTCAGGTTACTCACCAGGCTTCAGAGCTGCTGATGAAGGGGGCAGCGTGGGAACTGGATCGTGCCCGCCAATGCATCCTGGAAGGAGATTTCAGGAATGCATCGCGGCTGCTGCGGCGCGCTAACAGGATGCTCGACTATCCGGTGCGCATGCTCAGCCTGCTCGAGACCATCACGCCGTATGAGTATCACATCATCCGCGCCGGGCTGGGTCATGGAAGCGGCCTGGACTCGCCGGGATTTCTCGCGCTGTTGCACATCTCGCCGCGTCTCGGCTGACGCCTTCTTTGAGCGGCTGAAAACTGCGGGCTTGACGCTGGAGGAGCTGTACCGCCGTCACACTGAGTTCTTCGAATTGCACGATGTCGCCGAGGAACTGGTTGACTATGACGAACGCATGCAGCTCTTCCGCTATGCTCATCTCAAGCTCGCACAGCGAATCATCGGCGGCGGTGTAGTCGGCACCATGGGGACACCGGTGGAAGTACTTAAGCAGAGGATGGAATACCCTCTATATCGCGCGCTCTGGGACGTCCGCAACGAGATCACCTCACGAGTTAATGCCGACCATGCCACTGGACACGGCGGAGTGTATTGACCGAGATGATCCAGTAGCATTGCAAGGCCACAAGCGACCGGCGGCGCGTGTTTTCAGGTAGTTTGTCTCGCGCTCATTTGCCCGGCGGTTCAGCCTTTCGCTATAATGCAATACGGCGAGCGGGAGTAACTCAGTGGTAGAGTGCGACCTTGCCAAGGTCGAAGTCGCGGGTTCAAATCCCGTCTCCCGCTCCAGAATTTGTCGCCCTCGCCGTGCGCGAGGGTTTTTCGCTTCACCCATTCGAGGCGCGGTACCCAAGTGGTAAGGGAGAGGTCTGCAAAACCTTTATGCGTGGGTTCGATTCCCACCCGCGCCTCCAAGTCTTCACTCATTGCCTGCCAAGGACTTTGTACTCTTCACAATTCGTCCTCCAGGTAAGTCGGCTCTTCCCACCCGACTTGGCGCTCGACTCGCCACCAACATGCTCGTCCTGGAATTGTGAATGAGTCGGCAATCTAACAGACTCCTACATACTTCCCGGTTAGAGAGCCTTCGCCCATCGGCCAGCGTTCAAGAATGGACGCATTCCGCCAAACTGGACAACCGGGCGACTGAGGCTGCCCGGGCGAGCCTTCCGATATGGTTTGATTGCAGGCACTCACCCTACACGCAAAGTGGTTTGGTAGTTGCACTAAGACTGCCCGATTCTCTCTAGTGTCCGGAGCGCGAACTACCTTCCGGCCGGATGACCGTCGGATTGTCCGAAGCGTGAGTGCGAAGTCCCAGCCACGCGTCCGGCACACTCGGCCGGTCGTGCTCTTTCTGCACTAAAACCGTCGCTATTGTGACTTGAATCACAGCCAAATGTTTGGTTCGAGCGACAAACTATAAGGGTGTTCATGGACACTTTCGCCATCATCACCAATCGCAAACGCGCCATCATCGCGCTGGTGCATTCTGTATTTTTTTTGGGCGTTGCGGGGGCGCAGCTTGCCATTTCCCGGGCCGAAGCATTTTCTATCCGTCGCGAGAGGATAGCGGGCGGCATCATTTTATTGACTATCTACGTGATCGTTACAGCCGTCCTTCTAATGCTGCTGTGCTTTTCCCATTGCGCCAAGGAAAAGCTTTACTTCGCTTTCTGCGCGGCCAGCGCCGCCTTCGGACTGGTGCGGATCCTGCTTGGCGACCCCGTGCTCCATGCGAATGTCGCGCGGGTCCTCCTGCTGTTTTGCGCCGTACTCACCGGAACAGTAATTCTGCGTAGCCACTCCGCTGCCGAGGACCGGATCGAAGCGCAATAGCCAGAGGCTGCCTCCGCTCTAATTCTGGTAGGTTAGCAATTCGCCCACTTCCTTGTTGCCTTCTTGCACCGCCATATCGGCTGCAGTTTGACCTGCGTCATTCTTGATGGCCGGATCCGCGCCTGCGTTCAACAGCACTTGCGCCCTCTCCACGCTGTTGTGCATCGCTGCTTCGTGCAGGGCGGTGTAGCCACGCTGTTGCTGGATGTTCGGATTGGCACCCGCTTGCAACACTAACTTCAAGATCGCCGCGTCGCGGGATGCAGCTGCGCTGTGGACGACGGCAATTCGGCTCGGCGAGACCGCATTGGTATCGGCCCCGTGACCGACCAGGATCTCTGCCGTCCCAAGCTGCCCGAAGAAGCATGCCAGGTGTAGCGGTGTAAAGCCATCGCTGCTGCGCGCCTTGACCAGTTCGGCGTCGGCCGCCAACAGCCCATTCAGTCGCACAGCGTCGCCTAAGGCGGCTGACTCGAAGATGTCGAGCTCGCCCACCGTTTGGCGCAGCAGCTCAACAATCTCCAGTCGGTTCTCATAACGTGCCTGCATCAGAGCAGAAATGCCGGCCGAATTGCGGGCACGCGCCGCACTTGGGTGGGCCGCCAGCAACTTCGCAACACCACTCTTGTCATCCGCGGTAATGGCAGCGAATATGTCTGGATTCATCTCAGTCTCCCGAATTAATTAGCATTGCTAACTATTTTCGTGCCCCATACAATACATCACTAGAGCCCCGCGGAGCAAATGTCAAAACAAAGAAACGATGTCGTCGAGTTGGCGGATGGGCTGCACTCGGCGGCGATCCACTTACTGCGCCAAGTGCGTTCGGAAGACCGGGTCGCCGGAATCGGGCCGGCTCAACTTTCGGCGCTCTCCGTGCTGGTGTTCGGTGGCAGCATGTCACTGCGACGTCTGGCGGCGCTTGAGCAGGTAAGGCCGCCCACTATGGTGCGTATAGTGCGTGGACTTGTGGAACGCGAACTGGCCGTAACCGGCCCCGACCCTTCCGACGCCAGAAAGATCAGTATTTCCGCTACCCGGGGCGGCCGATCGCTCATGCAACGCGCCCGCAACCGACGGGTACAGGCCCTCGCACGCATGCTGGCGCAGAGGCCCGAATCTGAGCTACGACAGTTACGACAAGCAGTCGATGTCTTGGAATCCGTGACTGCAGTTAACAACGAACCGCAGTGACCGGCGCGAACCACGGAAGCAGTATATGGGCACAAAGGCGACTAGAACGCAGCGGCACCCGCTTCGGCCACAGCATGATCTTGCTCGCCCGAACCGCCGCTGACGCCGATCGCCCCCACAACCTTCCCGTCGCGTTTCAGCGGAATTCCTCCGGCAAAGATCATGATCCTGCAGTCGTTGGAGACATGAATGCCGAAGAATTGTCCGCCCGATTGGGAATGCGTGGCCAGGTCCTTGGTCGTGATATCGAAGGCACGCGAGGTGTAGGCCTTCTTGATGGAAATATCGATACTGCCGATCCACGCCCCGTCCATCCGCACATGGGACACGATATTGCCGCCCTCATCAGCCACCGCAATGTTCATTGGCTGGCTAATCTCCTGCGCCTTCTTTTCGGCGGCCGCAATCACGCGGCGCGCATCTGCAAGACTTACTCCCGCCATTCTTCCTCCCTGCGAAGCATCCAGTTCCCGGCCGCCCAAGGCGACAGTTCACGACAATAACGGGTGCATCATACTTTGGCAAGTTCACCGAGGAACTCACCCGCTCGAAGCTAAGAGGCTGTACAGCAGAATTCCCAAGACGATCAGCGTGATAAAGACGTACAGATAGTCGCGCTCAATGGCGAAAGCGATCGCTGAAAATAGCACCCGCGCTACCGGCGTTGCGATCAGCAGCAGCAATCCGAGTTGTATAATCGCACTTCCGCTCATGCCCATCGCGCCGCGAACAATGGCGCTCAGGCCGGTCAAGTTGTCCGACTCCCCATGGAATACGGCGTAATTCGGCACGTCACTCCCATGACGAGCCAGGTACACCACGGCGCCGAATAGAACCACCGCGGCGGCCAGGATCACCCCCGTGCGAAGCAAGGCGCCGATGATGAGTTCGATGCGTTGATCATCCCAGCTCTTGCTGCTCATATTCGCCCCGTTACTCCGTTGTAGATCATCTCCATTCCTAGTACCACAATCACAGCGGCGAACAAGTATCGCAACGCCTTGACGCGGGCCTTCACCAGAACGCGCGCGCCGATAAGCGAACCTGCGAGCACTCCTAGCATTACTGGCATCGCCAATCCGGGCGTGATATAGCCTCGGTGAAGATACAGTCCCGCGCTCGCGGCTGCAGTAACGCCGATCATGAAGTTGCTGGTTGTCGTCGAAACTTTGAACGGGATCTTCATCGCTTGGTCCATGGCTAGCACTTTCACCGCTCCCGAGCCGATACCCAGCAAACCGGAGAGCACGCCTGCCAAAAACATCAGACCGTACCCAGCCGGCACACCTGTGACACTGTAGGACTGTTTTCCGTCAGGTCCGGGATAGGCGCCATTCAAGCGCAACTGCTGTGCCAGTCTGGAGGAAGCCAGGTGGGCACCGTGTCCTACACGATGGCGGCTTGACAGATATGCGGAGTACAGGAGCACGAGGCCAAATACTACTGCAATCGCATTGCCGGAAACGTAAAGAGCGATGGCGGCTCCAGCGAGCGCGCCAGCCGTGGTCGCGGTCTCCAAAAACATGCCGATACGAATGTTGGAGTAGCCCTCGCGCACATACGCGGCAGCCGCGCCTGAAGAAGTCGCGATCACGGAAACAAGAGATGCGCCAATAGCATAGCGGATGTCCACGTGGAACAGCAGCGCAAGCATCGGGACAAGCACGACACCGCCGCCCAAGCCGGTCAGCGCTCCGAGAAACCCGGCGAGCAACGAACCAAGCCCGATTAGCGCACTCAGCTCAAGAACATTCATGCACGGTCAATGACGTCGGATGGGATTCGAATTTTCTGATACCAGGAGAGTATATGGATTGTAAATGCATCCTGAGTATTGTCTAACTGTGGCAATCAAGCTTGATGTCAGGCGCGCGTCGATTCTCGCCCGCGCTCCTAGAGCCGTCTTTAGCCCGATACCTGAGGAATGGCCTCCCAAGGGTTCAAGGAAATCCCCGGCATCCAGCAAGAACCTATTCGATACCATTTAGCATTGGGAACATCTGCCCACTCAATTCAAGAGTGCCCCGAAGGACGGCCACAATAACTACCGTTTGGAGCGTCAAGCTCCTAACCATCAGAAACCCTCCTTCTATTAACCCCACTTAAATGCTATATACATGTGGCCTCTTTAGGTGGAACAATACGGCACTATTCGGCACGCAAGAGGCAATCTTACCTTAGGTGGTTTCCTACGTGAAGAGCATTCTGGCCAGTGTTCTTGTTTCGCTGCGTAAATCCAATCTATCGGAGGAGACCGCGCGCCGTTCCTATGGATGGAGCACTTTAGAGTCTGACCAGTACTTCCATTTCCGGGATTGCCAAGCGCAAAATGCGATACCGCGCTTCATCGCTCGTCCCATTGGGTTCTGTGGTCATGGGCGCTTCGTGCTTTGCACTCGTCCTGCGTCAAACGAATGCAGAGCACGGTCAGAAGTCGGCGGGGGCCGCCTGTCGGGATCTCAAGTGAAAACTCACTGCGGATTCTTCATACGCTAAGTTTCATAAAAGGAAGTTCCGGACTTTTGCCGGTTTAGTAGTTCCCGCTCGCGCACGGGGCGGTGCGACGTGGTTACGCAATATGGACTTTGATCAACTTACGACGTTCATGGAAGTCGCGCGATTGGGCAACTTTTCGCGCGCAGGCGAAAAGGTGTTTCGCTCGCAGTCCGCTGTCAGTGTGCAAATTCGGCAGTTGGAGCAGGATTACGGCACAAAGCTCCTCGATCGGACAGGCAAGCGAGTCCAATTGACTCCTGCTGGGGAAGTTCTGTTCGAATACGCGATGAAGCTCATTGCTCTGCGTAACGAATCTCTGAGCGTAGTCGCGGGGCCGGAGGAGACTCCGCGGGGAACGCTCTCCATTGGCGCCAATGAAGCGACATGCCTGTATGTCTTGCCCGACATATTCACCGCCTATCGTTCTCTAAACCCTCATGTACAAATCAGCATTTATCGATCATTCAGCCACAAGGTCATTCAGAAGCTTCACGAAGGCGCCGTCGATGTCGGGGTTGTAACCATGCCCGTCAAGGACTCCCGGCTCGTCACGCAACGCATCTTCCATGATCCTCTCACCTTGATCGTAAGCAGCGACCATCCACTCAGCCGGCAGAGCTCCGTCACCATCGGCGAGGTGGTTCAATATCCAATACTGCTCCCCAAAATTGGTCAGACGCGCATGGCAATGGACAGGCTATTCCGCCCATATCAATCCCGTCTGCGAATTGCGATGGAATTACCTAGCGTGGCTATGATCAAGGCGTTCGTCGCATCCGGGTTGGGAATTTCTCTGATATGCGGAAGCTTCGCCTCCAACGAATGTGCCGCCGGGACACTGAAGCTTGTCCCCTTAGCCGATGTAACACTAGCGCGGGAGCTAGCATTGGTCTATCGCCGGGAGCGGGTGCTTCCCCGAGCCGCAATGGCGTTCATAGATTTGGTCGTGGACAAGATGCTACCGTCTTCTGCTTCGGCGTGCGCGGTCTAGGTGTCATCGTTCTCTCAGTGGTTTGGTGACCTGGCCCGAAGAGTAGGCCACGCCTTTGTAGCCTCCACCTCAATATATTGACTTGCTTCTTCCTTTTCTCCGTTTTTGCGTAGTCGTTGCATCCTTCATATCCATGGTCGGCGCAGCATTCACTTACGATAGTAACCACAGCGCTCCACTTTTGTGCATAGCCTGATTGACGGCTCTTTTCGCCTTAATGCCGCCCTCTATTGTCGATGGCCTATATACGCTTGGTCTAAGGATGGAGTTTACTCCTGACCACATTTGATGCGGGTGTGACGTGGCCCACTCGGCACGTTGCTTCCCTCACTACACCACCCCTGGAGTGGCCTCTCTCGGCCGACGTCCGTAGCCTCAGCAGCTATTTCACTGTTCACCCTCTGGCTTATCTGAATTGCCGGACACGTTGTTTTGTGCATCTTTTCAATGAAAACTATGAGTTGGACACACAGAAATACATTCGCTAATGTTGCAACCACGTAAACGGTGACGCATAAGTCTTGTATTGGAGTGGCCACTAGGTGATAACGATAACCGTGGGCCTATCCGCTTACGTGCTGCACCTGCATATTTAGGACAGAGACACAGGTACACCGACTTAGGAGCGAGCAATGAGCATAGCTCACACTTCTGGATCACTTACTGGAATGCCAGCATTAATCGACGATGTTGCTTCGGCCGTAACGAAAGAGAATGTTGGACAGAAGAGTAACCGTGCCATAGCTGCCGCGAAGGTAAGCGACTTGGGGCGCGAGGAACTGGAGCGTCTTGTGCAGCGCGTATTTCTATCAATGAACGGCGACTCGCCTCATTCCGTAGTGTTCGCTGCTGTCGATGATCCAAACGCCAGCGCGATCGTGTGCGCTCGCGCCTCCCAGACTTTGGCCGCCAAGACCTGTAAGCGTGTCTGCATCGTTGAGGCAGACAGTACTAAGGGCGATATATACCGCCTGTTTAAAGTGGAGCCTCCAGACACATCCACGCCGACAGATGACCGTGTGCTTCGGCATTGCGTCCAGGTGAGAAGCAATTTGTGGATTGCCAGCGCCTCAGCCATAGGGTACCCCGAGGGATCATCCCCCGACGCCGAAGTGGTGACACAGGGTATGCTTGAGATTCGTAAAGAATTTGACTATGTACTGATCAACACACCAAGTGCTGGATCGCGTTGTGATGCAGTTGTGTTCGGACGATTGACAGACGGTCTAATTCTGGTGATTGAGGCTAGTTCAACGCGCAGGAAGGTCGCACAGACAGTATCCGAGTCGATCAAGGCTGCTGATGTGATGTTACTAGGTGCAGTTCTACATAACCGCACCTATCCAATTCCAGCAAAGCTCTACCACAGGCTGTAACTTACCACAATCACTCGTGACTCGGCATGCCACAGGGCCGGCGTCACATCCTGTGCACAATACCATGGGCACTTATCAATGTGACTCAAATGGCGGAGCTACGCCTCAATGCCAACAGATCTCCTATGGTTATTTGGAGGATTCCTGGTATGCATTGCAGGTTCGCTGCCGCTTCGAAGGCAAGTTAGCAGCGCACCTCGAACATCTGGGTCTACACATCTATTTCCCCGTTTCCCGGCAGAAACATCGCTGGAGCGACCGGGTCAAGATTGTGGACGTTCCGATGTTGCCTGGTTACTTGCTAACTAGGTGCGACCTTACCTCCGACATCGCTGGGCGTGCGTTACAACTGGATGGGGTGATCGATTTCGTACGTGTCGGCAAGAACCCCGCGGTGATACCTCATGAACAAATTGACAACGTGCGGCGTGTTTGTGAACACACTGCGTGTGTGCCTTACCCTCAGCCCCAGGCCGGTGACCGCGTGAGGATCCTAGGAGGATGTCTTGATGGACTGGAAGGCAGCCTCGTCGACAGGTCGGGCACGTGGATCGTAATTTCAGTCGGCCCGCTTCAGCGCAATATTGCATTTCCTGTAGAGATGCATAACTATGAGCGCATTTGACGGCGCTCTGCGCTCTGTCCCTCGGTCCCCCACACGACTGTACTCCAAGGCCCATGTCTTTCTAGCATGATAGGAGAATTGAGATGATGATGAAACTCCTTGTGGCTGTAGGCGGCCTATATTTCTTATGCGTGTCTCTCGACGTCTGTGCCCAGACATCAACCGGTGCAATGGGTCAGGCAGGCGCAGGAACGCCTTTCCAAAGCAGCTCTCCTGTAGAGGCTACTAAGCAGCCCGAATCAAATCGCAACGGTTTCTTCGAACGTCATCCGCGTTATAAAGTCATGCGCGATGATGTCCTCACATTGAGCTTTCCCCTGTCGCCTGAGCTTAACCAGACCGCCACAGTCCAGCCCGATGGATATATTTCTCTAGGCAACATAGGAAGCGTCTACGTCCAAGGCATGACCGTGCCAGAGGTAACAGACGCGGTTAAGCAAGCATACGCCGGCGTGCTGAACCATCCTATAGTGGATGTCGACCTCAAAGACTTCCAGAAGCCCTTCTTCGTCGTCTCCGGGCAGGTAGGAAAGCCGGGTCAATACGATCTTCGTTACGACATTACAGTGACCCAAGCAGTTTCTATCGCTGGTGGTGTCACGCCGGATGCTACCGGTCAAGCGTTCCTATTTCATCGAGTGTCCGACGATTGGGTAGAAGTCAAGAAGATGGACCTGGCGTCGATTCTGAAGGGCAAGAATGTGAACGAGGACATTCATGTTCAGCCGGGCGACATGATTGTCATCCCCACCACTTTCATCACGAAGTTCCGTCGGTACGTCCCGTATACCCTTGGTTTTTATATGAACGCGGCGACGGCCCTCCTATAACGAGATTCGCACCTATCGGTTGTATGAAAAGAAGGAGCAGGGAACCATGGAGCGTTCGCCTATTTTTGCCCCAGACCCAATGACCAGGATGACATTGCGAGATGTACTCACGCCTTTATTCCGACGACGCAGGTTGGTGGTTCTGACCTTCAGCGGAATCTTGCTGGGAACCCTACTATTCGCGGTTTTGTGGGCTGGACGGTATTACGAAGCCAAGATGCAAGTGCTCGTCGAGCAGAATAGGTCGGATCCAGCAATCACTTCAGTGCCGAACGCCGCAGTTATGAGTAGGGTCATCACCCCAGATGAGATTAGCTCAGAAGTTGCGCTGCTCGGAGGGCACGACATCCTGCTGGAAGTAGCAGACCGCTGCGATCTGGCACGCAACTGGTCCGTCGGGGATATTTTTCTGCCGCGCGACCCGGCGGTTAGAAAAGCCGCGAAGCTCGAAAAGGCGGCCGTCAACCTGGCAAAGGGTCTGGACGTGGAGGCCGAGAAAACTTCTGATGTAATCAATGTGACCTACGGGAGCACCGGTTCTCCGAAAACCCCCCTTCTGTGTTCTGAGTACGCTGGCAAGCCTCTATGTCCAAAAGCACCTGGAACTTCAGCGCCCAAAGGGCTCTTCCCAGTTTTTTGCCGACCAAACTGACAAGTACCAGAAGAAGCTGCAGGAGGCTGAGGCGCGTCTTGTCGATTTTGGACGTGATGAGGGCGTGGCTGCTCCTGATGTACTGCGGCAGTCCATGGCCCAGCAACTGGCCGCATCCATGGCTTCCCTCTACCAAACGCAGCAGCTTATCTCTGCTGATCAGCGCCGCATTGCGGACATCCGCTCTCAAATGAAGGTCACTCCCTCGAGATCATCATCACAGCAGGTCACGGCGCCCGCCAATACTCTTCTACAGGAGCTGGCGTCGAGTCTCTTGCAGGCACAAACTAAGCGGACTGCCCTCGCGCTGAAATACGATCCAAGCTACCCGTTGGTACTGGAGGCAGACCAGGAGATTGCGAACATACGTGCCGCGATTACTGAGGCTAGGAAGGCACAATATATAACGGAAAGTACCGATAGGGACGCGACATTTGAGCTGCTCAGGCAGGAGTTGGCCAAATCGCAGGCTGACCTGGCCTCTCACGTTGCAACCGCTGGGGCTCTGGGCCAAAGTATCAAGCAAATGCGGACGGAGGTAGTAAGCCTCGATGAGAAGGCGCTTAAGCAAGCTGCCCTGCTGCGAGAAGCCAAGGCGGGCGAGGCGACGTACTTGCTTTACCTTGATAAACGCGAACAGCAGCGAGTGGCTGACGCTCTCGACCGCGAGAGGATTGCGAATGTCGCAATCGCCGTTCCTCCCGTCGCGCCTGCTCTACCCGCGCATAGTCCTTTGCTTATCGCATTTGTTGGCTTTGTTCTTGCAACCGTGGTTAGTGTAGGCTTCGGTTATTGCGCCGAATATCTTGACCCGACCTTCAGGGTACCATCTGAAGTGAGTAGCTTGCTGGATATTCCAGTCTTGGCATCTCTGCCCAAGCTTAAAGCCTAAAGCCTAGACGGTCGCTGGCGAGCAATCGAATAGAGTCGTCTACCCCAGGCGACGCTGGCATCCATTTCCAAATGCTCTGGCGCACGTCCGTAATTACCCCAAGCCTGTTATGTACGGATTCCGAACCAGTACTCTGAGGTGCCACTATGACCGATGCAACACGACGCCTCGCAATGACCTGCTTACGGCTGTTCGATCTGGCGATGTTGATCGTGGCATTTGGCGCAGCCACGTGTGCGGTACTTGGAGATGCGCGCCCAGCGTCCGTGATGGACTTTGTCTCCATGAGGTTGAGTATCTCGAATGTGGCAATCTTCCTCTTGCTAATGGTCATATCCAGCATTGTCCTCTGGAGCTGCGGGCTTTACCAGTCAAAGCGCCTGGCTTGCTGGAATCTGGAGATGATGGAGATATTGAAAGCTATAGCGATTCTCACCTTCCTGCTCGTACCTTTCGCCATGGCGTTCCGAATCAAGCTAGTGACACCTGCGTTCCTAGCGGCCTATTGGACGGCCGCATCGGTTTTGACCATTGCAGGCCGAGTCGCCCGACGATACATCTTGGGGGGCATCCGCCGACAAGGCCGGAACTTGCGTCATATCATCATCCTTGGCACGAACAACCGAGCTCTCGACTTCGCAAGGAAGCTCGAAAGCCGTCCCGAGCTTGGCTATCGCCTGCTCGGGTTCGTGGACAGCGACTGGCAAGGTAGAACGGATTTTCTACAGGCAGGAGGTAAGCTCTGCTGTAGCTTTGATGAGCTGGGTGAGTTTCTTCGGCGCAACGTCGTGGACGAGGTCGCGATTTATCTCCCATTGCGGTCCTTCTACGGACTCGCGCTGGCCGTTGCGCAATTGTGTGAACAGCACGGGATTGTCGTAAGAATGAATTCCGACATTTTTAGTCTCGGCATTGCCCGGTCACGCGCCGAGATACTGGACGAGGACATTCAGATGACGACCTATTCATACCTTGACGCATACTATGGATGGCCGGGTGCTCTGAAAAGAGCTATTGACATTCTGGCCTCGATTTCCCTGTTGATCCTGCTATCCCCTTTATTCCTTGCAGTTGCTTTGCTCATCAAGCTGACCTCGCCCGGAGCGGTATTCTTCCGCCAGGAGAGGGTAGGCTTGAACAAGAGAAAGTTCTTCATACTAAAGTTCCGCACGATGGTCACCGACGCGGAGAAGATGATGGCTGCACTTGAGGGGCTCAACGAGGTATCCGGCCCGGTGTTCAAGATCCAGAATGACCCCAGAATTACCCTCCTGGGAAGACTCCTCCGGCGCACCAGCATCGACGAGTTGCCGCAGCTCGTAAACGTCTTGGTGGGCGATATGAGCCTGGTTGGTCCCCGTCCTCTGCCCATACGTGACTATGAAGGGTTCAACGAGGATTGGCAACGCCGTCGTTTTACTGTCCGGCCGGGCATTACATGTCTTTGGCAGGTAAATGGCCGCGGCGCCATTCCCTTCGATCGTTGGATGGAACTCGATATCCAGTATCTGAACAACTGGTCTTTGTGGCTTGATATCAAGATTCTGGCTAGAACGATCCCGGCGGTTTTGAAGGGGACAGGAGCTGCATGATTCTCCGGCTAACCTCCTGCACTGATCCGTCTCAGCGATGAGGTTTGCAATAGGTCTTAAGCATGGCGATCCATAGGTCATCATCCGTTACCGAAGAGCATCTCAGCCATGGTGCGATCACTGAGCCTGCAGCTAGTGGAGCGTTAGCGGGCGGCTACAGTGTGTCGGGGTTCATCGAGCTACTATTCCACACGTTTGAAGAGGCAAGAATAGATTATTGCGTGTTGCATGGATGGGATGGCCTTCCGGAGGCACTATCAAGCGATCTGGATCTCGCGGTTCATCCGAAAGATCATGACAAGCTTCCTTCTGTTTTCTGCCGTTTGCGAGAGTTCGGATTTCTCCCGATTGACTGTCACAACTATGAAGTCAACGCTCAGACCTTCTATTTCTGCTGGTTCCACGACGCTGAACGACATTGTATTGCGATTGATGTCATCTTTGAGTACCGCGGAAATGGGACAATTATTCTCACAGCTAACGAGCTGATGACCGGCCGGCGTCGCCACCGGTCTTTCTGGATCCCCGAGCCCGCAGTTGCTCTGCGTTACCTGCTTGCCAAAAGGACGATGAAACGGCGGTTTGCTCCCCCTCAGCAGCAGCACATCAAACGACTGCTATTTGAGTTGGGAAAGAAACAATCGGAGGCAGCTGCGGCTGCTCTATTCGGTGAGCAAATGAAACGGCGGGTCGTCGAAACGGCTCTGGCGGACGGCCTTGACGAGATTTGCGGTGAACTGGCGACGGCTATGAGTCGAACCGCGCTTCGAACGAACCCCCTCGCTACTCTTCGTTGTTTGGTCGGCGAAGGCCTCCGCCTTCTTCGACGTATTGTGCGCCCAACGGGGATCCTCATCGCTGTCATGGGTCCGGACGGTGTGGGAAAAAGTACCTTAATACGGGAGATGATGGGGCTGGAGTGGCCCGAATTCCAGTCGCGGTGCGTATTTCATTGGCGGCCACAGTTTATCGGCAAGAGACCGGACCTGGGTCCACTGACTGACCCTCACGGTATTCCGGCACGCGGCACCTTTGGATCTGTCCTGCGGCTTGCCGGATTTTTTGCGGACTACTGGCTGGGTCACATTTTTGTGATTCGCCCGCGGCTGGTCCGCTCAGGATTGGTCATATTTGACCGCTATTTTGACGACATCGCGATAGACAGCAAGCGCTATCGCTACGGCGGGCCTTCCTGGCTTCCGAGGGTTCTGGTGCGCCTGGCTCCGCGCCCCGACATGTTCGTGGTACTTGACGCCGACGTTGAGCGCGTTCTTTCACGCAAGCAAGAGATTCGCGAAGAAGAACTGCTGCGATTGCGCGAAGACTATGCCGAGCTCGCGAGCTGCGGGTCCAACTGCGTAGTAATTAGCACAGACACATGTGTGGTCGCAATGCTACTCGCGAGCCTTCGTGCACTTGCCGATCAGATGAATCGCCGATTCGAGCGACGCCTGAACCACTGGGTTGCGCCACCGCACGAGTCGCTCTAGTCGTCTGAACCAGGCGACCTTAGGTTGCCTATTAGTCCGTTCAGCACTCCCCGAATTCTAGGAGCCTAAATTAATGGCAGTAGACGCTCAGTTGGCTGTCGATACGTTTGTGGGTGGCGGCAATCGCAGCTTGGATACAAAGAGTAAGGCTTGCAGCCAGCCAAACGTGAGTTTCTGCCGAAGTAGAAGTCGTGCATCGACTATCCAACAGCTGGAATCTCGGGGCTTTACTAGAATTCGAACGTTCAGCATGATTCCTTCGGTCAACTCTGCTCGATGGTTCATACCGACCGATCGCAAGCTATGGGCCCTGGCAGGACTTAGTGTATGTCAACCATTCGCCATTACGGCAAAGATTTTTAAGCTGTTACTTGCGGCTGCCATCAAGCTAGGATGGTCATCCTGGGCCAAGGATCATGCCGTCATCGCATCACGGATCCCGCTGGAGATCGAGTCGCTGGTCACCGCGGTAACTGGAGAGCGGGGCCCGGTATTTGCTCTCTCACTCGGCACACCGGGTAGCTTTCGGAAGTTGTCCATCCGTGTGATGCGGCCAAACAGCGATCTATTGGGATATATCAAACTTCCCCTGACGCCGGCGGCGGTGTTCCGAGTGCGTCGCGAGGCGGAGGCGCTCAAGCGGCTGAGTCAATGTCACCTTTTGCGCCCGCAGGTCCCCCGGGTTCTGTATGCCGACGACTGGGGGTCGAGCTTCATTCTCTTTCAGTCAGCGAAGCAATCAAAGCCGGTACCGGTAAGGTTCGGCGAGCTTCATCGCACATTTCTGGAACATCTTTCTGCCGTCGAGAGTGTCGAGACGCCGGGAAGTGAACTCGTCAATCGGATCGCCGAGAACTGGGACAGGGCCGAGTCGATGTCGCCTGCCCGCTGGCGGGCAGTCGGACTGCAGGCCCTACAAGTAGCTCAGCGGGAACTCTGGAACCTAAAGGTGCGATGTGGCATTTCGCACGGAGATTTCACACCTTGGAATACTCTTGTGTCAGCCCGTCAACTATTTGTCTTCGACTGGGAATCGGCAGAGTCGCAGATCCCGCATGCTTGGGATGCCTTCCATTTCAGGGTACAAGCCTCAATCTTCTTAAGACGGACCCGAGGAATACATCTAACCCTGGATCGGGAAAGCGGTGAGCGAGCTTCGTTCCTCCTATATCTCTTGGATTCGGCCCGACAATGTATGGAAGAGCACTCTGAGGTTGCAGGCACGGCTCTGGAATATCGATACAGGCTGTTAGCTAGCCAGTTAGCCATAGGGTAAATCAGTTACCAGTGAGGGGAAGCCTCCGTTGCAAAGACTTGACCGCTTAGCGGACTATCCGGCGCGTCGATTGCCCGTCATGCGAAAGGGCTTGTTGGCCATCCTCGATCAGGCACTCATATCCGGATCTAACTTCGCAATTGGCATCCTATTAGCCCGCTGGCTGGCCCCAAATCAATACGGCGCATATGCTCTCACATTCTCGATCTTCCTTCTGCTTTCGCAAGTTCAACAGGCGCTGCTCTTGGAGCCGCAAAGCGTCCTGGGCCCGGCGGAGTTCGCCAACCGCTTGCCCCAATATCTGGGAGCTCTTCTGTGGCTATGCCTCGTCTCGGCAACTCTAATTGCTCTGATACTCGGTGGGCTTTCAGGAATGATCCACCTATTGGCGCATTCATCCGCCCTCCCCCGTGCGCTTGCCGGTGTGAGCATTGCAGCACCGTCCATTCTTCTGTACTGGCTGGTTCGTGGCGCATGCTATGCCAAGTTGGCTTCGCGAACCGCACTTATCGGCTCCGTTCTCTACTGCATCGTGCTCGGTTTGACGCTCTTTCTCTTACACCACATACAGCCCCTATCACCATTGACCGCTTACGTTCTTATGGGCCTTGGAGCGATTGCCGCCAGTACGTTCCTGCTCTCTCGACTCAGGCCGTTGATGCGACTATCCAGCGGTCACTTTTTATCGCTGGTTGCGAGACAACACTGGGTCTACGGGCGATGGGCGCTGGCAAGTGCTGTGGTCACATGGCTACCCTGGAACGTCTACTATTCAGTTCTGGGGCACTACCGGGGAATGGATTCGGCTGGCGACTTCCGAGCCATCATGAACCTGTTATTGCCTTTGGGCCAAACGCTTTCGGCGCTTTCACTGCTCGCGCATCCCATCGTGGCAAGGAGACTCGCACTGCGGGGCAGCGCGAGCGTTCTGGGCCAGGGACCTGAAATCGTAGGCCTCTACGGGGGCGGGGCGATCATGTACTGGCTAGTCATCCTACCCGTCCGAGGTCCACTATTTCGACTGCTGTACGGGGACCGTTACGGCGATGTCACCTACTTCCTGCCTTGGATCGCAGTCGCGTCCATTTTCTGGTTTGCAGCCTTCGCGCCGCCTATCGTACTACGGGCAATTCAGTCGCCTGCCTCTGTCTTCGTGGTATACGGTGCGGCCGCCATCGTGACATTAGCGGTCGGAATCCCCGCTGCGGCCGCATACGGCATCCGTGGCGTTTGTGTGGGAACTACGCTGTCCAGCATCACAGCACTTGGAGCGGGCTTGTTGTTGATTCGGGCGAAGTCCCGAGAGGTCTCGGCGCAATGCGCGACCGAGCTCGCTGGGGCCGCCGACTAAGTCTTCGCCTGTTCTAACGTTTCATACTCTCCTACAAATAAGCCACAGATGACTAAGGTCTTGATATCCGCGTATTCATGCAGTCCCGGGGAAGGTTCTGAACCGGGCATTGGCTGGAATCAGGTGCAACAGGTCGCTCGCAGCCATGAAGTGTGGGTCGTCACCCGCTCCAATAATCGTAAAGGGATCAATGACGCTTTGGCTCTTGACCCTCTACCTAATGTGCATTGGATTTATCTCGACCTCCCCCGTTGGGCCTCCTTCTGGAAGAAGGGCATGCGCGGAATGCGCACCTACTATCATTGCTGGCAGTTCGGCGCTTATCTGAAAGCCCGCGAGTTGCATCGCCAAGTCCACTTCGACCTGGCGCATCATGTAACGTTCGTGAATTACTGGATGCCAATTTTCTTGCCGTTGCTGCCGGTTCCGTTTGTTTGGGGGCCGGTGGGAGGTGGGGAGTCAGCTCCCCGCGATCTCCGCCGTGCTTTGAGCTTGCGGGGACGGGTGTATGAAACGATCCGCGATTGTGCACGCAAGCTGGGCGAAATAAATCCGCTGGTGCGTCTTACTGCGCGACGCGCAGCTCTCGCGTTGGCCACGACCGGCGAAACCGAGGAACGGCTGAGAGCGTTGGGGTGTCGCAACACATCAGTACTTCCAGCCGTCGGCCTGCCTGCCGGGGAGCTTGAGAAACTCGCGGCGATACCGACTCCAAGCGGCGAAACATTTCGCGTAGTAAGCCTCGGCCGTCTGTTGTACTGGAAAGGGTTTGATCTTGGTCTGCGAGCCTTCGCCCTATTTCATCGAGGCTATCCCGACAGTGAGTATCTGATCGTAGGCGACGGACCAGAGCGCGATCGACTTGAACGGTTGGCCCAATCGCTTGGGATTGGGGATACGGTCATTTTTTGTGGTGCGGTCTCGCGGGAGCAAGTGCTTGAAAGATGGGCACAAGGCAACGTGCTGCTATTTCCTACCCTTCACGACTCAGGAGGTTGGGTAAGTCTTGAGGCAATGGCGGCCGGCCGGCCAGTCGTTTGTCTGGATCTCGGGGGACCAGGGTTACAGGTCACTCCCGATACCGGCATCAAGGTGAAGCCCGCCGCTCCCGAGCAGGTCGTGGAAGAGTTAGCCCGCGCCCTGAGAATCCTGGTCAATGATCGCACCCGTTGCGCTGAAATGGGGCAGGCAGGGCGGGCGCGGGTACACGAGTACTTCAATTGGGACAAGAAGGGCACACTGATGGACGCCGCTTATAAGTCTCTCTGAGCTGATCCTCAACCTCCGCGATGAATCGACAAGCGCCCGAAGGCTTCTGTGGTGAGCGCGACAAACAGACAATAACTGGATCGCGAACGAACGTGAAGATCCTCATGTCAGCCTATGCGTGCGAGCCGAGTAAGGGCTCCGAGCCGAGTGTCGGCTGGAACCAGGTGCAGCAAGCTGCCCGGATCCATGAAGTGTGGGTAGTTACTCGCTCTAACAACCGTCAGGCCATCGATGAAGCCCTTGCCCTCGATCCGCTTCCCAACGTTCACTGGATATATTTCGACCTTCCGCGCTGGGCGTCATTCTGGAAAAAGGGTGTCCGCGGCATGCGTACCTACTACCACTGCTGGCAGTTTGGTGCGTATCTCACGGCCCGCGAGTTACATCGCGAGGTCGGTTTTGATCTGGCGCACCATGTGACCTTCGTGAATTATTGGATGCCGATTTTCCTGCCTCTGCTGCCGGTTCCTTTTGTTTGGGGCCCAGTCGGCGGCGGAGAGTCGGCCCCGCCTCACCTGCGACGCGCACTGAGCCTTCGAGGGCGGGTCTACGAAATCCTCCGCGATTGCGCACGTACGTTAGGCGAAATGAATCCGCTCGTGCGCCTTACGGCACGCCGAGCTGCTGTGGCTCTGGCAGCGACGGCGCAAACCGAGAAGCGCCTGCAAGCCCTCGGCTGCAAGAACGTGTCGATACTCTCTCAAGTGGCATTGCCACAACATGAACTTCTGGAGCTATTGGCCCTACCCTTACCCATCAGCCGAAAGTCGTTTCGCGTTCTCAGTCTCGGGCGACTGCTGCACCTGAAAGGGTGGGACTTTGCTTTGCAGGCTTTTGCCCGCTTCCATTGTCTTTGTCCCGACAGCGAGTACTGGATTGCTGGCGACGGTCCGGAGCGCAAACGCTTGAAGCGAATGACCCAAGAACTCGGGCTTCAGGACAAGGTCAAATTCTGGGGAACGGTCCCACGTGCACGAGTTTTCGAAATGCTTGGCGAGTGCGACGTACTCCTTTTCCCTTGCCTGCACGACTCAGGCGGGTGGGCAAGTGTCGAGGCCATGGCTGCAGGCCGGCCCGTAATCTGCCTGGACCTCGGCGGCCCTGCGCTGCAAGTTACAGACGCGACCGGGATCAAGATTCCTGCCATCGCTCCGGAGCAGGTTGTAACGGACCTGACGGTTGCGCTATCCGAACTTTCGATTGACATGCCGCGCCGTATGAAGCTTGGTGAGCAAGGGAGGGAACGGGTGAGACGGGAGTTTAACTGGGAGAAGAAAGGCGAGGACCTGGCTCGCATTTACTCACAAATCACGCGGGAATCCGACCTCGTACACGTAGGTGTTTCGCTGGGTAATGGCCATGCTTAGACTGAGATCCATCGCGTATGCCACAGGAATCGCCCTGTGCACGGTCGCGGCCTTTTACCTGGCGATCTCCTTTCACAACCAGATGCTTGGTCTGGTCCTGCTGCTCGTCGCCGCAGTGACCGTGATCTTCGTTGCGCCGATCTCGGCGCGCTCCGTACTCTCCGGAGCGGCGAGCCTTGCCCACACCTTTACCTGGTGGCAGGGACTGTTCGTACTTTGCTTCGTTAGCGGAATCGTGTGGCGGGTCCGGGAACTGCAAGACATCAATTCTCAGCCAGTAGACGGCTTTGCTCTACTGCGCGTGGGGCTACAGGGGTTTGTTGGACTAGTCTTGCTCTTCCGGTTATTCACGTTCAAGACAGACTGGTTGCGGCCTCTCTTCACCGGCATTATTGGGATCGTCGTCATATTCCCGATGATCTCTCTCGTCTCCACGGCGTGGTCTGTCCGTCCAGGATGGACTTTCTACAAGTCCATCGAATATCTCGTGGATCTTTCAGCACTGGCGGCGATCATCATATCCCTCAAGTCGACCGAGGAGGTCGAGCAACTTGTTGATATCGCGTGGTCACTTCTAGGAGTCATGCTGTTGTCGGCATGGATCGGCGCCATTGTCGATCCCGTGAACGCCCTTAAGTTAAGTCAAGTGGAAGGGCCTCTCACCGGCCGCTTGAATGGCATCGTCCCGAACATCGACGCGAACAGCGTGGGAGAGTGGAGCGCAATACTGGCAATTGTTGCTCTAGGCCGGCTCGCGTATGACCCGGAAAACAAGTTCAATGGTAAGTGGTACCGGATTCTCTTTGCGTCCGCGGTTGTCACCCTGGTCTACGCGCAAACGAGAGCAGCCATCGCAGGCTTTCTAGTGGCTACCATGGCGCTCGCTCTGCTCACGCGACGATATCTTCAAGGTGTGCTGCTGGCGGGGGCGGGCCTTCTCGCGGTAATCCTTCTATTGGCGGCAACGAAAGCGGGTCCAGTGCTGATGGACTATTTCATGCGCGGCCAATCCATCCAAGCGGTACGAGATGTCTCGGGAAGAATGGACTGGTGGCATTATGCGATCTTCAAGTTCTGGCAGCGGCCTTGGGTTGGATACGGCGGATACGCCGGAGGCAGGTTTGTAGTTCTGGCCGGCATCGGGCGCTATGAAACCGGAGACATTCTCAGCAGCTGGGTGCAGCCTCTTATTGATACGGGACTTCTGGGGTTTACGGCGCTCGTCGTCGCAGTCGTCGCACTCTGGGCTACTCTGCTGAAATCAGTTCGAAGTCCCCTGCTGGATCCGAGGGCCAGGCGTCTGCTGATTGAAATTGTTTGTGTGATGACGATCATTCAAATTCGCTCGTTCTTTACGGGGAACCTCATCACCCACGATGCTATGCCGTTCTTGATTGTCCTGGGGTGTGCGGAGTTCTCTAGACGCCTTATCAATCTAAGACGCCACGAGGTATACCTATCATGAGCCCTTCTCAATCACGTCGCCAAGCGTCGGCTTTTCACTGGCTGTTATCTATTCTGGCGTGTGTCCTCCTCATCACAACCTCCTCTCATTTCG
The DNA here is from genome assembly GCA_963840905.1 of uncultured Acidobacteriaceae bacterium. GTDB lineage: Bacteria > Acidobacteriota > Terriglobia > Terriglobales > Acidobacteriaceae > Bog-257. The sequence goes on along the minus strand of CAWJAO010000011.1, from coordinate 147,822 downwards.
CGGTCGTATCGGGTTCGACCGTAGCCGAGGTCTATGTCAATAGTGTTAGCGGTTCTGACTCGAATCCAGGAACTGTCGATCGGCCGGTCAAGACGATAGGAAGGGCTACCTCTCTGGCCATGCAGAATTATGCGAACGGGGTTGGGACAAACATTGAAATCGCGGCCGGCATCTACCGCGAGGCCGTGAGCCTGACCGGAACCGGAGCGGAAAACGGTCCCCCGATAACCTTTCGCGGGGCGCCGACCGGTTCCGTGGTTGTGACCGGCTCCTATGTCTGGCCTGGCTGGACGCAAGATGTGGTGAATCCCAGCCTGTATTGGTATTCATGGCCATATCGCTGGGGAAAGTGCACTCCCCAGCCGACTTGGCCGCCACTCACTGACATCGTACTGCGCCGGGAAATGATATTTCTGAACGGTACTCTGCTGACGCAAGTCATGTCTCAGGTCCAGATGCAGGCGGGTACTTTCTTTGTCGACGAGAGCCATGGGCGCGTATATATCTGGATACCTGCCAACATTGACATGAGGACGGCATCAGTCGAAGTGTCGACCCGCCCCACCCTCTTTTACAGCGATCGCGTATCGAACCTCACCTTGAGCCGAATCAATTTCCAGAATGCCAACCCCTGTGTTTCCACGCCCAACACCGCGGCGGTGGTCATCTCCAACGCCTCATATGTAACTGTGCAGGACTCGTCGTTCACCTGGAACAACTGGATGGGCGCTGCCTTCTACAATCTGAAGAACCTGGCGATCCAGCGGGTTCACGGCGATAACAACGGCGAACTGGGAATAAATGGATGGCAACTCAAGAATACAACGGTGCAGGAGGTAACCACCTCCTATAACGACTGGCGTGGACTTTGGGGAGGGTTTGATACCTGGGAGACCGGCGGTGGGAAGTTTCTGCGTGTCCATGGAGGAAGTTTCACCAACTACACGGCCGTTCGCAATGGTGGCCGGGGCATATGGTTCGACACGGACAACGCGAACATAGTAGTCGATGGCGCCATCCTCACACACAATACGAGGAACGGTGTCTTCGTTGAAAAAAGCGAAGGACCCGTCATTGTCAGTGACAGCAGAATCTGCGGGAGCGGCAATGAAGGCGTGTTAGCAAACTCTCCCTCAGTCACGCTCACGGGCGACTTGGTGTTCGGCAACCAGAGCGCGCAGGTCTATCTCGACGGAGAATCGGGTACTCTGACTGTGCAAGACTGGGAAACCCTCGTCTACTATCAGCTGAATCCTGAGAGGTTATCGCTCCTTCAGGACACTTACAACGGCGTTACAAATCAACCGCTCCTCAAGCTGAACTTTGTCTCAACCGCCGCTCTGAACCGTTTTTTTAGCACTCTCACCTCTACTGGTAACGCGTGGTACAACCCAGCACAGACCAGGGCTTTCCAGTGGTATGTAACCGGAAGTGGCACGCAGACGATCGACTTCGCCGGCTGGCAATCGGCAAGCCACCAAGACCTCAACTCCAGCTTTGCCCCACCCTTGATTAACAATTGTTCGGACGCGCCCTAACGCTATTACCCTTTCGGCTTCTGCAAGTCGGCTCATAGAAACCTGTCATGCATGTGCTTATTGTTGGATTATCTCGCTTTTGTGCTCCGAGCGGTCTGTGCCGCTATACAGACATGCTCGGACGGTCGCTCTCGCATTCGGGAAACACACAAGTGAGCATTGCGCTCGGCCCCTGGCAGACCCCCTACTTCCACGATGTCTTCAAGACGCACTTACACTCCGAGATTATTACCATCGACAGAAAGAACAATCCCGCTTCTCGGAACATCTGGAGTCTGACCTCCCTAGCGACGCTCGCCCGGCGGATTGGTGCTGATTTGGTTCACCTTGCTTATCCGATGCCGATTCTGCGGCAGATGTCCTCGGTTCCGATTGTGGTTACTGTCCACGATTTATATCCATACGACTTACCCACGAACTTCAGCTTTCCTTTCGCCAACAAGCTAATGTTCAGATGGTGCATTTCGCAGTCAGACGCAATTGTATGTGTTTCTCGAACTACTTCACAACGATTGCACGAGATTGCCCCGCGGATTGGCAGCGCACGTCTTGTCTCGCAGATTTACAACCCCGTTCCTATTCCCGAACCCCCGCCTCGCCATATTGCGATAACGGGTTGTTATCCATCGCGTTTTATCCTAACCGTGGGGCAGCATCGGCGAAATAAGAACCTGCATATCCTTTTGGAGGCATATTCGCAGCTCAAGACCGCCGGCGATCCCTGGAATACCTATACCCTGGTGATCGTCGGTTCTGAGGGCCCAGAGACAAAGGCCCTGCATGCTCTGACGCAGGTGCTAGGTATTCAGGAGCACGTATTCTTTCTGTCCAGCATGTCTGACTCAGTCTTGGCGTGGCTTTACCGTAACTGTCTGGCCACGGTGATTCCTTCATCCCACGAAGGCTTATGCATGCCCCTGATCGAAGCGGTATGTTGTGGTGCTAGGGTTGTGTGTTCGGATATCCCAGTCCTCCAGGAATTAGGCCTGCCGGTCGCCGCGTATTGGCACTCCAAACATGGAACAGCCCAAACCCTTGCCGCTGCGATTGCAATGGCGATCACGATGGAACCTCCCTCGCGTGTCCCTCCTAATCCCTGCGATCCGACCCATGTGACTCGGCAGTTTACGGCCCTTTATCAGACCGTGCTATCGAGCGAAAAGTCGACTCTGCAGGCTAGAACTGCTTAGCAGACCGTCAGCAATTCAGCCACAAGGCTTCGTGACATATGCCGGCAAACGAACCCGCAGTTAAAGACACCGATGACGCTACAGACCGCTTTGCCATTCTTACCTACCACATCGTAGGAGACGAGCCCAAGCGGCAGTACGCAACAAGCGGCCGGGATTTCACCAGGCAACTAAGCTATCTCAAAGCCGAGGGCTATATCGCGGAGAATCTGGAGCTACTTGAGCAGCGGCTCCGCGGCCGATCTCCATTTCCCTCAAGATACGTTGTAATCACATTGGACGATGGGCACGAAAGCTCGATGTACGCGGCGGACGTACTCGCAGCGATGGGATGCGGCGCGACATTCTGCGTGATTCGCGACAGGTCGCAGGGACGCGAGGGCTACATTCGGCCGGCAGACATCCGGGAGCTACGAAAGGGCGGGTTTTCCATCGCCAGCCATGGCGTCAGTCATAGGAGGCTCACGCGGATACCAAGATCGGAATGCCTGCACGAACTCTGGGGAAGCAAAGAGTGGCTCGAGGATCTACTAGGCGGAGAGGTCCGGCACTTTGCCGCGCCGGGTGGCGATTTTGATTCGCGGGTCACTGAGTTGGCGTTTCGCGTGGGATACACCTTATTCGGCACCTGCACCGAGGACATGAATCGCGCCAGCCGGCTAAGGCTTCCTGGATTGCTCAACCGCATAAATGTCAGGGCTCACTTTTCGATGGAGGATTTCCGCAGCATTGTCGAAGGCCGTCGGCTCTTTTACTGGAAGCGGCAAGCCCGGGCCGCCGTTCTGACGATTCCCAAGTTGTGTCTGCGCGGAGGCGCTTAATGATGATCGACAGTAAACGCAACGTGGTTGGAGTATTGATAAATGCAACTGATTATAACCAAGCGGTGAACCATGTTATTTCCGCCGCTCGGGAGGGTCGCCCCTGTGCGGTTTCCGCACTTGCAGTGCATGGCGTGATGACCGGCGCCCTTGATGCACAACACAGATTTCGTCTGAATCACCTCGACCTGGTCGTGCCAGACGGTCAACCAGTCCGCTGGGCCCTCAACGTGCTCCATGGCGCGGGGTTGCGCGACCGTGTATATGGCCCCGATCTGATGCTTGCGATCTGCGAGGGAGCGGTCCGCGAGCATCTCCCAATCTTCTTGTACGGAAGTACTTCGGACACGCTAAGCCAGCTCTCGCACAACTTGAAGGTGCGCTTTCCCGGTCTTGAAATAGCCGGTACTACCCCATCAAAGTTCCGCCGCCTGCAACCCGGGGAAAAGGACGAGGTGATCGCCCAGATCCGCAATTCTGGCGCCGCCATCGTGTTTGTCGGTATGGGCTGTCCGCGGCAGGAAGTATGGGCTTATGAGTTTCGCAACTGTACTCATGTGCCGATCATTGCAGTCGGCGCCGCGTTTGCCTTCCACGCCGGTGTTCTACGCCAGGCGCCGCAATGGATTCAGCGCCACGGCCTGGAATGGCTCTATCGGTGGTGCGCGGAGCCCGCAAGACTTTGGAAACGCTATGCCCTCTTAAATCCCGCGTATCTCGTCCTGCTCCTGCTGCAGGCGGCGAGGCTAAAGCACTTCCCCACCGAGGGTCAGGCACCGCTTTCTGAGTTGCTGTACGGCTAAGGATTCGTCATAGGTAGTGCGCGTCGGCTACCACTTCTTCTTACAACTCGATTCAGCACCAAAGAATTGGAGGCCAAGTCATGAGCGTTGCCATCGTCACAGGATCGGCCGGGTTAGTCGGATCGGAATGCGTGCGCTACTTTTCATCCAAGGGCATGGAGGTCGTCGGAATCGACAATGATATGCGACGTTATTTCTTTGGCGAGGAGGCCTCGACATCCTGGATGCGTACGCGATTACAAGACGAAATCCCTTCCTACGTCCACGTCGATCTTGACATTCGGCATCAGGAAGAAGTGTTTCGACTCTTCAAGCGTTTCGGCCGCGGCATTGAGTTAGTCATTCACGCGGCCGCTCAACCTTCCCACGATTGGGCAGCTCGCGAACCACTGGTAGACTTCAGCGTCAACGCAACTGGAACGCTGGTGATGCTGGAGGCGACCCGGACTTATGCCGCCGATGCGGCCTTCATCTTCATGTCGACGAACAAGGTTTACGGCGACCGGCCAAATCAGTTGCCACTGGTGGAGAAGAGCACTCGCTGGTCGCCGGCTCCGGGGAGCGGACACAGCAATGGAATCGGTGAAGACATGCCAATCGACAAATCTCTTCACAGCCTCTTTGGAGCTTCTAAGGCTGCAGCCGACTTGCTGGTTCAGGAGTACGGACGCTACTTCGGGATGAAGACCGCTTGCTTCCGTGGTGGGTGTCTGACTGGCCCCAATCACTCAGGAGCACAGTTGCACGGCTTCCTGGCTTACCTGGTTAGATGCTGTCTGACCAACCAGCCCTACACGGTGTTTGGATATAAGGGAAAGCAGGTACGAGACAACATCCACAGCGCTGACCTGGTGCTGGCATTTGACGAATTTTTCCACGCTCCCCGGCAGGGCGAGGTCTACAACATGGGAGGGGGAACCGCAAGCAACTGCTCAATGCTGGAAGCAATTCAGCTGTGCGAGGAAATTGTAGGTCAGCCAATGCAGTGGCAATATACTGACACGAACCGGGTAGGAGACCACATTTGGTACGTCAGCGACCTCACGAGATTTCGTACTCACTACCCTAATTGGCAGATGCATTACGGTGTACGGCAAATAATCCAGGAGATCTTCGAAAGTAATCGCGATCGCTACCGAGGTTCCATTTTGGGTGGTGCAATTGCGCAGGCGATTGCCCTTACCCATGATTCCAAGTCGGTGGGTGCCGGCGCCTGACGTCGGTCAAACTCAAGATATCTGCACACTCCAGTAACGTCCTTTCCTATAAGTCAGACCAACATCTCTGGGAGAATGGCATTGAGAATCTCAATAATTGGTTCGGGGTACGTCGGATTGGTTGCAGGCGCCTGCATGGCCGAACTCGGGCACGAAGTCATTTTGATCGACAACGATAGAGCGCGATACAACACGCTTGCGGAAGGCGGATGTCCTATCCATGAACAGCATCTGCCTGAGCTCCTGGCGCGTCATCGCAGCAAGCGACTGTCGTTTGCCAACGACTCTGGCCGAGCCCGTTCGCCAGAGTGAAGTAGTTTTTATCGCGGTCGGCACGCCTCCCACTTCCAGCGGGTCGGCCGATCTTTCTTATGTCGAGGGTGTAGCGCGTGGACTAGCAGGTTCCGTCGACAAGTACACCGTGATTGTCGGCAAGAGCACCGTGCCGGTGTATACCAGCGAGTGGGTGCGTCGCATCATGTTGTTGAATGGCGCTCCCGCTCACTTGTTCGACGTAGCTTCGAATCCGGAGTTCCTTCGCGAAGGCACTGCAGTTACCGACTTCCTGTACCCGGACCGCATCGTAGCCGGCGCGAATACGACGCGAGCCGCGAAGGTATTACACGAAGTGTACCGGCCTATGCTCGACGGTAGCTACTACCGGGGAGGAGACATTATTCCCTCTCCCCGCGCCACCAAACTGCCACCCCCAATGTTGACTACCTCGACCCAGTCGGCAGAATTGATCAAGTACGCATCCAATGCGTTTCTTGCGATGAAGGTGAGCTTCATCAATGCCGTCTCCACAATCTGCGAGCGCGTCGGCGCAGACGTTGAACAAGTCCGTCGAGGCGTGGGACTGGACAGCCGGATAGGTGGACGTTTTCTGAACCCTGGCATCGGATACGGGGGGTCATGCTTTCCGAAAGATGTCGCTGCCTATCGTGCAGTCGCCCTTGAATGCGGCTACGACTTTCGCCTACTGGAAGAGGTGATCCGTATCAATAACGCCCAACGCCAGCTATTCCTGCATAAAGTATCGAGTGCACTTTGGACCTTGAAGGGTAAGCGGCTTGCAGTGCTGGGCCTGGCCTTCAAGAACGGCACGGACGATGTGCGCGAGTCCCCCGCGATCTCGATCGTGGGATCTCTTCTGGCAGAAGGTTGTGAGGTTTCTGCCTACGATCCCGCTGCCATGGAACGCGCGCGCCAACTACTCCCGGGCGACGGTGTCCGATATGCGTCATCGGCATACGAGGCCGCCAAAGATGCCGACGCGCTGCTGATTCTGACCGAGTGGGACGACTTCAAGCAGCTCGACTTCTCTCATATCCGCAAGTTGCTACGCTATCCAATCGTGATCGATGGCCGCAATCTTTTGGAGCCGGAGATCATGCGTCAGCTGAACTTCCACTACGTGAGCATGGGACGGCCCGACATCCTCCCCCAAAATAGTGACACCCACGATGTCAGGATGCCGAGCTTACCGGGTCTTGAATCTTACGCACCTGAGTTGCGCGGGCCGAGCGGGATGGCTCAACCCTGAAACCAAGGAGCTAGGGTTTCTCCAAGATCGTCACCTGACTACGGTTTCTTTCACCATCTACGCAATGCTGCGATACCTCATTTCCATAGCTATGCGAGTACTGGTGACCGGTGATGCAGGTTTTCTGGCTTCGCATCTGTGCGACGGGAGCCGACCATCGACCTGCGGACCGGCTTGCGCCGGTCGCTGGATTACTTCAAGTCCGCGGTACAGGGGGTGGTTGTGGCCGCATGATTGAAAGAGCTTTTCAACATTTGTGCTCAAACGAATCCCGCTGCCTCAGGCGGGATTTCGCGTTTCCGGAGAGGGCGCGCAGTTTCTTCACGGTTGATCGGAAGCGCCTCCGCTATAGTATCCATCTCTGGTCTGCACCACCAGGTCCTTCTGGACCATCGTCAGATGGATCTTGTGATAACCAGGCGTAGCATCGGCCTTGTCCGGCGAGTAGCCCAAGCTGTATTGATTTCGCAGTTCTTCTTCGATGCTTGCGTAGATTTGATCGATCGACTGCTTCTTGGACACCTCAAAGAAGCGCCCGCCAGTTTCCCTTGAAATCTGCTCCAGAACCTTCTTACCATCAGGATGGGATTCCCGGGGATATCCTTGAGGGCCGCCGCGCCCCATTCCTCCGCCTCCGCCGCCGTGACGACCCATCCCTCCGCCCATTCCGCCCATGTGGCCGCCGAAGCCCCCTCCGTTTCCGTAGGCCTCCTTGTCCGAAAACAGGATGGAGTAAACAAGCGTGTTCGCACGTTGCGCCGACTCGATCGCTCGAGACAGCGTCTCTTTGCTGCCGGTGTCAACCCCGTCCGAGAGAATGATGAGCGCCTTGCGGCCCTGCTGCTTCTGCATCAAATCCTCCGAAGCAAGGAAGACCGCGTCATAAAGCGTCGTCCCTCCGCCCCGGTGATGACCTCCCGAGCCGGGCGGGCCACCACCGCTCTGCTGAAACTCCGGATTGTCCAGCTTCTCCAGAGCGGCGTTCAGCTTCTTCCGCGAAGAGGTCAGGTCCTGCAGTAGTTCTATTTCCCAGTCGAAATGGATGACGAAGGCTTTGTCTTTGTCCTCGCGCATCAGGTGCTCCAGAAAGGCATAGCTCGCGATGCGCTCCTGCTCCAGCACCCGCCTCTGGCTCATACTTGTGTCCACCAGCAAACCGAGCGTGAGCGGAAGATCTGTCTCTTTGGCGAAATAGCGAATCGTTTGCGGACGGCCGTCTTCCTCCAGTTTGAAGTCGTCCTTGGTCAGGTTATTTACGATCTGGCCGTGCTTGTCTCTGACTGTCGCCAGTACATTGACCACTTTGACGTCGGACGAAAAGGTCGGGGTTTGCTGACCTGGCAGCGGTTGGTATAGCCCCAAGAGATAGGTTAGCGTCAGCAATGAAATCCAGCGTTTTGACGCATGAGCGCGCGATTGAGCCGGCAAGATAACTCGCTACCGAAGGATTCGGGATGAAATTCTGCGCAGATGAAATGCTGCCTTATGAACCCGCCGGCAGTCTAAAAGTTGCAGGGAGACCCCAGCGCTTCCCGCGGACAGTTATCCGCCAAAAGCACGAGTTAGTCCGTGCCTGACGGGTGGGTATTTGGACCAGCCCTCAAGGTATTACGGCCGTCTTGGTCACACTTGCAAAGTGTTTCCGATACCACTCGATAGACCGATCAATGCCGTCCACGATGTGCTTACTCTCGCTCAATCCGTGCCCCTCGCGCGGATAGCGGACAAAGACGGCCTCCGTACCGACATCTTTCAGCGCGATGAAATACTGCTCAGCCTCTGCGATGGGGACATCGTTGTCGTTCTCGCCATGCAACAGCATCGTCGGAGTGTGCGCGGCTGCCACGTGCTTGAGGGCTGAGCGCTCCCACAGAATGTTCATCAGGTCATCCTGGTGAGGATAGGCTCCCCACTCCATCGCCTCGTACTGGTTGTAGTAGGTCATGTAGTTATAGCTGACCAGATTGCTGATTCCAGCCGTTGGTATCGCGGCCCTGAACTCATTGGTCTGCGTGATGAGCCAGTCAGTAAGCTGACCACCATAGCTGACGCCTTCGATCCCCATGCGGTCTCGATCAATCCACTGATAGCGGCGAACGGCAGCACTCACAGCGTACAGAACATCATTGCCCTCATCTCCATCCTGATCGCGAAAAACGGCATCGGTGAACTTCTGTCCATAGCCGGTCGAGCCACGGTAGTTCACCATCAGAGTTGCCCAGCTTTGCGCCGCATAGATCTGGTTCTTGAAATTGAAGGCCGGCCCCTGCTGGCCATGCGGTCCTCCGTGGATGTTGACGATCATGGGGTACTTGGAACGCGGAGTCCAATCCAGGGGCTTGGTGAGGAATGCTTCAACCTCCCATTTATTGTCGTTGCTGATAAAGGTGAACGACTCCACTTGAGCGATTTGCTTGCCGCTCAACAGCGAAGCATTGAGATTGGTGAGCTTGCGAACGGTCCCCGAAGCAGGTTTCAGGAATACTTCTGCCGGCTCGGTCGGGTTGGAAAAACTGTAGGCGACATTGCCGTTCTGGTCCACGGAAAAGCCGCGCAGAAAGCCCGTGTCATTGACTACTGTTTCGGACCGTCCGCCGGTAACCGGCAATCGCACCAGGTGAATGCTTCCCCGCTCCTGCACCGAAAAGTAAACCGCGCTGCCGTCGGACGACCACATGGGTGCACCCTGGCGGTCGTCGATGATCGCACCGATCTCGCGCCGCTCGCTGCCATCGGCGTTCATCACCCAGACGTGGGAGTCTTCCATGTTGGTTTCACGGTCGGTCAGGCCGCGCTTGGTGGCACTGTAGGCGATCCTGGTTCCATCGGGCGACCAGCGCGGGAAAAACTCGCTGCCCTCCGTATTGGTCAAGCGCCGAATCGTGCCGTCGGAAACTTGAACGACAAAGAGATCATCGTCGTAAAACTGGTCGGCGTCGGGCTCGCCTTCAGAGACGAATACAATTTCATCTCCTTTGGGTGACCAATCGATGGAATGCTCGTACGTGTTGCTGTTCGTAAGCTGCCGCACCCGACCCGAGGCAACTTCCGCCACAAAGATGTGCAACCGCCGATTGTCGTTGAACCGAGTCAGCCCTTCGCTGGCATCCGGCTTATATAGGTAGCGCCGAATGACTGCTGGATCACCGGTGGCTTCCGCGGCTTCTGGACCGGGAGTCGCCGAGACAAAAGCGAGGCGCTTGCCATCCGGCGACCAAGCGACGCTTCGTCCTTCGTACGGCAATGGTGCATTGGTGTCCTGCGTTTCGGCAATGAACCGCGCAGCGGTTCCGTCGGGTCGTGCAACCAATATGCCCGACTTGTCGCCTTGTTCCCCGTGGTATGCGATCCAGCTTCCATCTGGCGACCATTCGGGACTGTTGCTGGGGCTGTCGGGATCTCCGAGGCGCAGAGACTGACCCCGGGTAACATCCATGATCCAGGCCTGGCTCCAGGAACGTCCCGGACGATCGTAGTTGTCGACGACGTAGGCCAGGTGCGTTCCATCCGGCGAGAACCGCACTGTTCCTATCGAATGCAGCTTGTAGAGGTCGGCGCTCTGCAGCTGGGCGTACAGGGCTGGAACCGTGGCCAGAACAAAGGCAAGGCATGAGATCGCTCGGACTCGAAGCACGGAATTGTCTCCTGCGTGAACCTGCGGGAGGAACATATCACCGAGGGGCCTTTGATGTGAAATGACCAGCTCGCCATTAACAGGCGCGGAATATCGCGCAGGCGGAGAGGCGCACTGGAGTGTCTGGGGCTGGTTTTCGATTGCGTCACATCCGGATGTGCGCTATGTCACTGAATCCCGGTGATAAGGCGGGTTACAAATAGCTTGTGAATCGTTCCCGCTCCAGGTGAGTTATGTTGACCTTTGCCTTGTTTCCCATCATTCTGTTCTTCCTTGGCGCGGCTCTTGTCACTGGTCTACCGGTGGCGCTGAGCCTTCAAAGTTACTACCAGAACCGCGGACGACAGTCTGCCCTTTGTCCTGACTCGGGGCAACCGGTCGACATCGAAGTCGACCAGTGAGTTTGCATTCTGGACCGCCCTGCGAGGACAAGAGCATTCACGGCTGAAGTCGTGCTCGCGCTGGCCGGAGAAGGGCGACTGCGGCCAGGAATGCCTGGCCCAAGTCAATCCGTCACCAGAGAATGTGGATCGGCTCCTGAGCAAATGGTACGAAGGTAAGATCTGCGCTACTTGCGAGCGCAGCCTTTCTCCATCGGATTGGAGACGGAGCCGGCTGGCACTCCTCAACGAGCAGCACAAGCTCTTCGAACTGCGCCACATGCACCTGGAGGACCTACAGGAGACGCTGCAGCACATGCGCCCGCTGTGCTGGAACTGCCACCAGGAAGAGCGTGCCCGGCAAGCCACGCCGGTGCGGATTTTCAAAGGCGATCGTCACAGCCTGAGCTCCTGCAGCCGGGGAGTAGAGGCTGAGGTCTAGCTTGTGGTTGCGGCGGGGTTGCTACCGCCGCAGCGCCACTCGTCAGTCACCGGGGAACGCGCTCCCGTTCCCTCTTTCTTTTCAACACACTCATTCCGCTGCTCCGACCGCTTCTAGCTCCTTGACTAGAATTGATAGGCGTCAAATGGCCATTTGGCTTTCGTTGTCCAACACGGAATGTGAGTCGAGAGTACAATCCGTACGAACTGGGAGGGATTTCAATGAAGCGTTTTGCGATCATGGTGATGGCGTTCTGGCGCTCGGTAGTGCCGTGTGGTCGCAGACCTCATCGAAGGCAGCGACTGCCAAACCAGCCCGTCAAGAAATCTCCGCTGGCCGGTTATGCCGGTACCTGGACTGGAACTTTTGAGGAGCGTCCGTGGTTGACGGTGCAGCTGGCGCTGCAGGGTCAACAGCTTTCCGGATCGTTACGTCGTGCGCGTGACCTCAAATTCAACGATGCGGGCGAAATCAAGAGCGTGGGTGACACTCAAGGTCACCGAGGTGATCGAAGACGCGACCCTCAATGGCGATGGCTTGTTGTTGACGGCGAAGAATCCGGACACGAACGAGACCGATCGCTTCACTATGCGGTTGACGGGCGACACCACCGCCGAACTCAAAATGAGCGCCATGTCCATGCCTCCCGGGATGCCGAAGCTCAGACCCGTGGAAGTTGACGAGGACCGCGGCCCCCGGGGCACCGGCGATGCGTTAGGCTGAGTTGGAACTGTCTCGATCTCTTCCACGGGAATATCTCCGCTCGGGAGCAGTAATTAGCAGCCATCCGGTCTTCGCAGCTGCACACCAGAATCGCATTCGGCCCATTGCGATCGAACTGTTACACTGCTATCGATAACGATGACATCTCCAATTTTGCGCGTACTTGGCGCAGTCGCAGGACTGGGCAGCGCGGTATTGTGCTGGTTCCTGGGAAGTGCGCTGGCATCGCCTTTGCGTCAGGGCAGGCTGTTAACGCAGGGCGGAGCGCAATACGCCTTGCTGGCTTTTCTGTTCGTACCAGCGCTGATTATGGCGGTTGTGGCGCTGTTCTGGGTACCGCCTCGTGTTCTCCGGCGGAGGCCCCTTGCCCGAAGGAAGGCGCTGGCGAGTCGTCCTGTGCTGATTCTCCTTGCTGTTTTCCTGATTGGGCTGGTGCGTTGAGTTTTGTGTGGAGAAACGAGTGGTGTAGTCCTGCCTGACACCGTTCTGCTTCGGCCGGACTTAAGCGGAGGAAACGGTAAAAACTCCGCGCCACCACTCGTGCATCTGCCCGGAGACGACGACCACTGCTGAGCGATTAGAAGAAACCGGAGTCGCATTCCAGATCTGGTATTGGATTCCCTGCGGGTGCCGGAGGGATGCGAAAAATCAAGGCGTCGATCTCCGCTCCAAGGAAGCCTACGGCCATGGCGAATCAGCGTAGGCTCTCGCGAGCAGTCCGAGCTATTTTCAGTACGAATACCCGTCCGGCTGCGACACCGCGCCCACTTCAACTTCCGTGTCCACGTAATCGCGTCCCGCTTTCATGGCTTGCCGGTCGAGTTCGAGCAGCTTGGGATTCTTCACCGTCGCCTCGAGCACCGAAATGGCCGACTCGGCGGGCAAGCACTCGGTCTCTTCCAGTAGCGCCGCGAGCATGACCACATTGGCCACCTTTGCCGAACCCAAACGGTCGGCAATCTCTGACGCCGGCACGCACACTACACGCGCTTGCGGCGCGCTGAAACCCTTCGGCAGGTTCAGTGTGGTTGTAGAGGATCAATCCACCGGAAACCACGCTGGGAGCGAACTTGTGCAGCGAGAGTTCGTTCATCGCAATCAGCACTTCGGGTTGCGAGATGAGCGGCGAGCCGATGCGTTCGTGCGACAGCGAAACGTGGCAGTGTGCACTGCCGCTGCGCATCTCCGGACCGTACGATGGCAACCAGCTTACTTCCATGTGCTCGCGTAATCCCATTTCGGCCAGCAACTGTCCCATCAGCAAGATGCCCTGCCCGCCGAAGCCGGCGATCTTCACCGTCAGATCGCGGGTGTGATGACGGCGCGTGGGTATGAGTTCCGGAGACGCCCTCGTCGACATCCAGCGCTTCGGCGACGGTCTTCACCGGAATCTGTTGGTCCGGGCGGCAACTCCGGCTTGCGATCGCGGAATACTCCAAGCGGAAAGGCTTTTACCAGCGTGTCGCCGACCCACTTGCGCGCCACCACGGGATCCATCTTCATGATGGTCGGGCACGGCGAAAGGATCTCCACCAGCGAGAAGCCGCCGCCATTCTTCTGGATGTCCAGGGCCTTCTTCACGGCGCGCTTGGCTTTCATCACGTTCTTCATGTCGTGCAGCGAGACCCGCTCGATGTAAGTCGGTGTTTCCAGTGCAGCCAGCAGCTCGCACACGTGCAGCGGCAAGCCTTCATTGCTGGCGCGGCGTCCCCAGGGCGATGTCGTGGTCACCTCGCCCATCAGCGAGGTCGGCGCCATTTGCCCGCCGGTCATGCCATAGACTGAGTTGTTGACGAAGAACACGCAGATGTTCTCGCCCCGATTGGCAGCGTGCACAATTTCCGCGGTGCCAATGGCCGCCAGGTCGCCATCGCCCTGGTACGCCATGACGATGGACTCGGGATGCGAACGTTTCAGAGCGGTCGCCGCAGCGGGAGCGCGTCCGTGCGCCACCTGCACGTTGCCCACGTCGAAGTAGTAGTAAGCGAAAACCGAGCACCCGACAGGACTCACCAGGACAGTGCGGTCCTGCAGGCCGAGTTCGGTGATCGATTCGGCGATCAGCTTATGAACGATGCCGTGTCCGCAGCCGGGGCAGTAATGGGTCTGCTGCTGAAGCTCCCCTTTGCGTTCGTAGTGATCGTAGAATGCCGGCGATTTTTCATGGATGACTTCGTACCCGTTCACAAATGCCTCCTCCTAGACCAACTTGCCGCGACGGACAAGGGTAGGCGTCCTAAACCAGGCTGACATGCGCGCAAAACACCTGCGCGGTAATTTCTTCTGCCGCGGGCACATTGCCGCCCGCGCGTCCATAGAACTCCACCGGCACCGTGCCGTTGAGCGTCAGCTTCACGTCTTCCACCATCATTCCGGTGTTCAGCTCGACCACCATCACCGACTTGACCTGCTGCGCCGCTTCGCTAAGCTCGCGTGCCGGGAATGGCCACAACGTAATGGGACGGAACAGGCCTGCCTTCAGTCCCTGCGCCCGCAACTGGTCTACGGTGGAACGCAACACGCGCGACACGATGCCGAAGCCGACCAGCAGCACGTCGGCATCTTCCGTCAGATATTCTTCGCAGCGAGTCTCGAGTTCCTGCGCCAGCTGGTACTTGGCTTCGAGCTTGTGAATGTGCGCTTCCAGCACATCGGGCTCGAGGAAGATCGAGGTGATCACGTTCTTCCTCGTCTCGGCCGTGCCTTTGACCGCCCAGTCTTTTTCCGGAGCCTCAATCTTGCGCAACTGGATGTCCAGCGGCTCCATCATCTGGCCAACGTAGCCATCGGTCATGATCATCACCGGATTGCGATAGCGGTCGGCGAGATCGAAGGCCAGCACGGTGAGGTCGAACATCTCCTGCACCGACGACGGCGCAAGCACGATATTGCGATAGCAACCGTGACCGCCTCCCTTCACGATGCAGAAGTAATCGCTCTGCTCGGGCGCGATGTTGCCCAGTCCGGGACCGCCGCGCACCACATCAACGATGACGCACGGCAACTCGGCGCCTGCGATGTACGAAATGCCTTCCTGCATCAGGCTCAACCCAGGGCCCGACGAGGCGCTCATCACCCGCATGCCGGCAGACGATGCACCATAGACCATGTTGATCGCCGAGACTTCGCTCTCCGCCTGCAGGAAAGTGCCGCCCACTTCCGGTATCAGGAGGGCGGCATATTCCGCGATTTCGCTGGCGGGAGTGATGGGATATCCGTAAAAAGCCCGGCAGCCCGCCAGCACTGCGCCTTTGACGATGGCGACATTGCCCTTACAGAGTTGCCTCACGGGTCACCTCCTGGTTTTTCGGGACGGCCGCGGTTGCTGCTTTTGCCGGGATTAACCGCTCCACCGTGATGGCTCCCGGCTCAGGGCAGCAGTAGAAACAAGCTCCGCAGCCAGTACAATCCTCGCCGGTGTATTGCGCCGGATGCACGCCGTACTTGCTTAGCTCCGGTGCCAGGACCAGGCACTCGGGCGGGCACGAGTCCACGCACAAGCCACATCCTTTGCATTCTTCCGGATCGATGATCACGTTACCGCGCGGTTGCGATGTCATTTTCTTGCGCTCCTTACCCTCTCACTTCCACCGCGCAAGCGTTGCGCTGGAACCAGCGCTGGCGCTCGCAATAGTCGTAAAGCTCGTCACGAAACTTGGGATGAGCAATCTGGATGAGCGACTCAGCCCGCTGGCGGATGGTCCGTCCATGCAGATAGGCAACGCCGTATTCCGTGACCACATAGTGCACGTCGGCTCGCGTAGTCAGAACGCCCGCGCCATTGGCCAGCCGTGGCACGATTCGCGATATCGTGTCGTTCTTGGCCGTCGACGGCAGCGCGATGATTGGCTTGCCGTATTTCGAGCGCGCCGCCCCACGGATGAAATCAAGCTGCCCGCCAAATCCGCTGTAGAATTGCGACCCGATCGACTCGGCGCACACCTGCCCGGTCAAATCCACCTCGATGGCCGAGTTGATGGCCACCATGCGGTCATTCTGCGCGATGCGGAAGGGATCGTTGGTGTAGGCCGAGGGATGAAACTCGAAGATAGGATTTTCGTCCAGGAAGTCGAACAGCGTTCTTGGTGCCCAACACGAAGCTAAGAATGACCTTGCGCGGCTTCCAGTTCTTGCGCTGACCGTTGACGACGCCCGCCTCGATCAGCGGAATAATGTTGTCGGAGAGCAGCTCGGTGTGGACGCCGAGGTCTTTGCGGTCCATCAGGTTGGGCAGGACCGCGTCGGGGATGCCGCCGATCCCACATTGTAGGACAGCTCCATCTTCGATCAACGATGCCACTCGCGTGCCGATTGCCCGAAACAACTCGCGAACTGGGTTGCACCTTCAATTCGCACAGTGGGCGCGAGAGCTCCACGATGGCGTCAATTTCACTGACATGGATGAAGCTGTCGCCGTAGGTGCGCGGCATCTGCGGCATTCACCTGCGCAACCACGTAGTGGGCGCATTTCGCGGCGGTCAGCGTGCACTCCACGCCAACGCCGAAGCTGCAGTAGCCGTGGGAGTCGGGCGGCGACACCTGGATGAAGGCAACATCAATCGGCATCTTCGCCGCTTTCGAATAACGCCTCGACCTCGCCCAGAAAGATGGGGGTGTAGTCAGCGCGGCCATCATTCACCGCCTCGCGCACATTGCCGCCAACGAACAGTGCGTTGTGGCGAAAGTGTTCCGCCATCTCAGGCGCGCAGTACGGTGAGGTACCCATGGTGAGCAGGTGTACACTTCAACGTCCTTCACGAAGGGAGCGCGCCCCATCAGGGCTTCGACCAGGGCTTCCGGCTCGGCGCAGCCGGGATGGATATACACCCGCATTCCCGACTCCACGCAGGCAACGGCCTCGCGCGCGGTAACCAGCTTGCTGCGGTATTGATCAATCCAGGACATAGCCAGTGAGTCCTTGTCTAAGCAGATACGGTTTCAGACTTCACTGAATAGCCGGCGGTGGCACGCTCGTGCCCCAGCGCGGCGTAGTAAATGGCAAGGTTAAAAAATTTGTCCAGCATTTCCAGCAGTTCCAGTCTCGCCGAAGATCTCTGCCGGGTGCTCCAGTTCGGCATGTTTTTGCATGTAGTCCCAAAGGTTCTCGCGGACCAGGCAAATCATCCACACCACCTGGCTGGCGGGCACACCTTGCGCCGCTCGCTGCGCGCCGACCTCCAGGTAACGCCGTTCGATGTCGGCCTCGGTCTTGCCCAGCAGCCACTCGCCGAGATGGCGATACACCTCATATACTTTTTCGGTTAGCTCACTGTCGGGCACGTTGGCGTATGCCGAGCACTTGTCGCATTGGCGATAACGATTGTGCAGACTGCGGGCCAACCCATCGGAATGGCTCTCGATCAGCTTTACTAGGCGGTATGCAAGCAACATGGCGGACCTCTCTCACCTCGGCCGACGGTCGCATAAGGCAGGGTGCGACGCTTCGGCTCCGGGCCCCTCACTCTTACAAACAAGTGTCGCCTCTGGACGGGCACATCAGCCGTGATTGCTATCACTTGCAAATGTGATAGAGGTCACCCTCGCAAGCTGCTGAAACCATCTGGCTGGGAAACCACATACCGACGGGAGGTGGAGCGCGGGCGATAGGGAACCACCAGCAGCGAACTGCAGCGGTTGTCGCTGTGGTTGCGGCAACAAGGGGTGGAGGAAGCGGTGATGGAATCGACCGCGCAGTACTGGAAGCCGGTGTGGTACGAGTTGGAGCCGTATATGCGCTTGCAATTGGCCCAGGCGTACTCCAATCGCGCGCCGCGCGGCCGCAAGCACGACTTCCAAAGAGGCCGAACGGCTAATGCGGCGGCTGGTGGCGAACGAGTTGGCGCTCAGCTACGTTCCCGCAGGCGAACAGCGCGCGTGGCGAACCATGACCCGAATGAAGGTGCAACTCACGCGCGAACAGTCGCGGCTGGACAGTCAACTGGAGTGTCTGCTGGAGGAGATGCGGATCAAGCTGTCCATCGTGATCAGCGACCTGTTGGAGGTGAGCGGCTATCGCACCTTGCGGGCTTTGGCAGGAGGAGAAACCGACCCCGAGAAGCTGGCGGCTTTGGGCGATGATCGGCTGCGCTGCACCCGGGCGCAACTGGTGGATGCCTTGCGCGGCCACCCGCTGCCCCTGCATCGCCAACTGCTGGCTCTGTATCTGGACCGCTATCAGATGCTGGCGGAGCAGATCGCGAAGCTCCAGCGCATGACCGCCGAAGCTATGAAGGCACACGAAGACGTGGTGCTCGCCTGGCCGAGGTTCCCGGCTTCGGAGCCGACTCCGCGCAGCAGGTGATCGCCGAAGTGGGAGTGCAGGCCAGCACGTTTGCCTCGGCTGCGAACCTAGCCTCTTGGGTAGGAACCTGCCCCGGTAAACAGGAGAGTGCTGAGCAGAACCACGGGAGTCGCTGCGCCAAAGGCAATCGCTACATGCGCCGCATCCTGAATCAGGCGGCGCAAGCCGCGGTGAAGAAGAACGGCAGTCATTTTCAAGCGGTGTTCCGTCGCCTGCTACCCCGACTGGGCTATAAGGCAGCCATCTGGGCCATCGCTCATCGCCTGTGCCGGGTAGCCTGGAAGATCCTGCACGAGAAAATGCAATTCGTGGAGCAAGGGCTTGAGCCCGATCCCCGCAGGAAACGCCAGCGGGCCCTAAACCTGCTGCGCATATTACGAAGACTTGGCTATCAAGTTGAGGTTAAGCCACTCGCCGCAACCTAGCAGTTACGAGATGATTTTCGACAGAGCGAAGTCCAGGGGTCCCCTGTTCAGCCTACTCACTTTCCCCCGCCTTCCCTCGACCGGGCATATCGCGAAGCTCGCAGACTCATGTGCGGAGTTAAAACCAACATCGTGACGGCAGTCACGAACGACTCCAAACTCCTGCCCCCGATGTTGGACACTACTGCTAAGAACTTCCGAATCTCCGAGGTCTCCGCTGACAAGGCGAATGCTAACGCCATTGCGATCTTGGGAGCCACCCCCTACATGTCCGTTTGGCGACCATCACAAGGGGATTGGCGGCGGCATGCGGGGGCATCTGTACCACTACTTCATGTTAAAGCGGGAAGACTTCCTTGCGCACCGGTCGAACGTCAAATCCACATTTTCGATGATGAAACGAAAGTTCGGCGATTCCCTGCGCAGCAAGGTCGATGTTGCGATGGTCAACAAGGCGCTTTGCAAGGTGTTGTGCCATAACCTAGTGGTGCTCATCCACAAAATGTACGAACTTGGCATCGACCCTGTTTTTTAACCGAGAAAACGTAAATCGAAGCCATATTTGTTAGTTTTTTCTTGTTTCCTGGACTCATTTGTATTCTGCTGTCATGCACTCATGTCCAACAAACTATCGCCGCCACATAAAACAGGTAAACGCTCCGAGAAAGGCAAGCCAGAAACGCTAGCGGGGAGCACCTCGAAGAGTCATAAAGGCGCGCTATTAGCTTTTGCAGGGCTAGCAATAGCACTAGTGGTAGCGTACCTACAATTGCGTCCGCAAATGGAGGTCTCTCCGAAAGAGGAAATAGAAAAGTCACAGCCATTTTCCTCTCCCTTCACTATTCACAACAGCGGCTATCTCCCATTTCGCATTGAAAGGACATTTTGCTATGCGAATAACATCCAAGCTGCCCAAACCACTATTCAGGACTCCGTAGCGACTTGGGATACTGAGCCGCGTAATGCAGAGGTGGAGAGCGGGCACAACGACACCGTATTTTGTAAATGGATGCACTCTGCCGCCCCGCCATCTCGGGCCGATATCGTAATTGTCATTGACTATGCTCCGTTTGGGTTTCCTGCCACTTATACATCTCGCCAATACTTTCGCTTTGTGGGGGCTTATATAGACACGTGGCAATGGGGCGAAAAAACTACCGAATCCAGTACAAAGAACGCAGCGAACAAGGCGATCGAGAGGGCTCTGGACAATTTGCAGAAGTCGCAAGAGCGGCTTAAAGAGCCCAAATAATTGCATCATGGCGTCACAGATCGAACATGTGTGTTTCTGCCCAAAACTCGGCTCGTTGCCCAACTAATCAAGGTTGCCCGCCATTTCCAGGGTAAAGCGTGGGAGTCAAATTCAGCGCTGCCTATGGAACGTACACAGCAAATTCAGTCTCGCTCCGCGGGACGGAAGATGATAGCTCAGCGCGACCAGGGTCCCCGACCCGCGCCGCTTTTGCGCGGGATGGAGTGGTTGAGCGCTGGGTAGGCGTGATTGAGAACCCGAGTCCCGTTGGGGGCGGCACACTTGGCTTCTGCAAGGAGAGGAGGGAAAACCCGGCTTGGCGGTTCTAGGCGATTCATTCTTGTACCAAACCCGAAGCCGAAATCCCAACGAGCGCCACTGTGTCGTCGAGGTGGCCACAGACACAAATGGGCAGGAGCGCCGGCGTCGAGTTTGGCGAAGGATAGGAGCAAAGCGGGGTGTCCGCTCAACCTTCCTTTGAACGGTTTTGTCTGCGCTGAAGCCCCCTCACTATCGGAATGGCCTGCCGAAATAGCTGAACACCCGCAGCCAGAGGAGTGTCCCTGCTTTTCGAGGCCTGGTGGTAACCGTTGTCCCGTCGTTTTATTAGTGGTAGTCTCACGCGATGGGTTTGGGATGATCGCACCAGGAGTGGTTCACCTTTGACCCTCGCGATCGTATCGGGACGGTCCCCGTCACAGGAGGAGTCGTACCGATTCCATACCAAATCAATTCTCTCAAGATCTGATAGGAGTGCGATGAACACAAAGTTATTGATTCGATCGCTGGCGCTTGCCGCCGGTCTTCTGGCTGCGCAAGTGGGCATGGCGCAGGCGCCCGCCGGTGCGCCCGCCGGCACCACCGGGCTGTGCAAAGACGGCACCTACTACTCCGGTGCGAGCAAACAGGGTGCCTGCCGTGGGCATCAGGGTGTCAAGGAGTGGTATGGGGCCCCGGCCAGCAGCGGGAAGGCCGCTCCTGCTGCAACGACTCCGGCTCCGGCTCCAGCTACAACGTCGAAAGCTGCTCCCGCATCAGCCGCAACTACCACTCCAGCGCCGGCGAAATCGGCTCCTGCAACCACCGCCAAGGCGGCCACTACGGCGCCAGCGCCAGGTGGAGGCGCAGACAAGGTCTGGCTGAATGGTTCCACCAATGTCTATCACTGTCCCGGAACCAAGTACTACGGCACCACCAAGTCGGGCTCGTACATGAGCGAAGCTGATGCTAAGGCAAAAGGCGCCCATCCAGATCACGGCAAGCCGTGTAAGTAGTTTCCGGGAGATGCCCGGGCAGGAGTGCAGAATCGGTGCGCGACCCCCGCGCGGGAAGTGAAGCCGGCGAGGCGATGATGGGTCCTCATTGTGTATCGTGAATGCCCATCGTCGCACACTACCCGCTAGTTGACGTGCGTGGACAGGCTCTTGCCCATATCTTTGGGCGGGCGGGAAAAAGCGCTACTGCGCTGCATCCATAGGACGATGAGATCGGCGCGCCGCTGCACTCCAAACTTGCTGAGCAGGTTGGAGACATGGAACTTCACCGTGCGCTCACAGACAAAGAGCTTGCCCGCGATTTCCTTGTTGGAAAGGTTGTCGAGCAGCAGGTCCAGCACTTCGCGCTCACGCCGGCTGATACCAGCCTCGGTATCGAGTGACTTGCAGCCCCGCAGTTCGGGAAGAATCGATTCGACGAAGCGAGTCAGCAGCTCGCGCGGTACCCAATAGCCCCCGCCGGAAACCTGCAGCGCCGCCCGGCACAGCTCCCGCTGCGTCTGCGGATAGGTCAGCAGACCTTTCACTCCCAGCCGTAACAAGGGAAAAGTAACGCAATCGTCGAACGAGGGCAACAGCACAAGCAGGTTGATGGGGGGCTGCTGGCTGTGAAGCCTGCGAACTAATTCTAGGGCACCAGCCACGTTGCTGGCATCGACGATCGCCAGACACGCTTGCGGGACACCGGTGTCAGGAAGGCGTAACTCGCGCGTGACAACGACATCAAACTCGCTGTGCCTCAGCAGATGTGCGAACTGTTCCTGCGCCAGGGGATGAGTACAAAACAGGAACAGCTTGCTCTTCAGGCTGGGTGCAGCGCACGGGGTTCTTTCCAGGGCGTTCATCTGCCAACGGCCGCTCGTCTACTTCTATCGGCTGAACCCGCGGGTCGCTTGAGATGCCGTCGCTCAGTACTTGCCGATGTGGATGCTGCCGTCGCCGGTAGTAATCTCCAGTAGCGGTCCGCCACCATTCAACTTGCCACGAATGCGGGACCGTTCAATCGATCCGTTCACCGTCACCGGCATGTCCAGCTGGATATGCCCGTCGCCGGTGTGGGTGTAAAGCTCTGCGGCAAAGTCCTCGGGCAGTCGAGCGTCCACGCGGCCGTCGCTGGTATGAATCAGCCATCCGTTACTCATCTTCGATCCCGGCCGCACCGTGAGGTCGATGTGTCCGTCACCGGTGCGCAAATCAACATCCGTCAGCACACCGTCAATACTCATATGACCGTCGCCGGTATGGGCATGCAAACCGCCAGTGAAGTTTCGTACCTGAATATGACCATCGCCCGTATCGATGCGTGCCTGCCCCGAGATGCCATCGACTCCGATGTGTCCGTCGCCCGAGTGCAGGTCGAGTGCGGTGTCCGAAGGTACCTGCACCTCAATGCGCACGCCCTTATGGGTGCTGATGTGGATGCCCCAACCACTACCCGGGACATGGACCTGCAGGTCGACCTTGTCGCCATCCTGGCGCTCAGTGACACGCACGCCGCTGCCTCCGATGTTGAACCCCTCGGAGGTCACTCGTGCCGAAACGGTGTGGCTGGCTCCCCGGGTGATCTCCACCGAGGCATCGTTGGTGTCCACACGCAGGCTGGGCTTGTCGCCCACCTGGTAGGTCTTGGTCCATTCCTCGGCGAAGGCTGATAGACCCAGCGCCGGGAGGCAGAGCAGAAGAATTAGGAAGATTTTACGCACGAAGACTCCTCCTCGTTGGTTGTTACGAGGAGGAGACTGCTTTTGTTCCGTGGTTGCGAATCAGGAGATACGGAGGGCAGGCTGCGGTGCCCGGGGCATGCGCTACTCTAGCGGAGTGGAACTTCGCGCACGCCCCTCAAGAGCATCGCTCCCTGCTTGTTGAGATAGACGAGGAACAGAAAAAAGGGTTAGCAGTCACCGGCTGTATTGATTCTGCCTTTTCTCTTCATGACGTTGCAGGCCCAGTTGAATGAGCCGGTCCATCAGCTCGGGATAATCAATACCCGTTGCCGCCCACATCTTGGGATACATGCTGATCGAGGTGAAGCCCGGAATGGTGTTGACCTCATTGACGTAGAGCTTGCCCTGGCGCGGATCCAGCAGGAAGTCCACGCGCGCCATGCCGGCGCAATCCACCGCCTTGAAAGCCGCGATTGCCAGTTGCTGCACTTCTTTTTGCTTGGATTTGGAAAGTTTGGCGGGGATGATCGACTCCGAGCCTTCCACCAGATACTTGGCGTCATAGTCGTAGAACTCTTTGACGGGCACGATCTCGCCGGGGAGGGATGCGATAGGGCTCGTCATTGCCGAGCACTGAGCATTCGATCTCGCGGGCTTTGCCCTTCGCGCCGCCGACACCCTGCTCGATCACCAGTTTGCGGTCGTAGCGCGCGGCCTCGTCCATAGCTGCAGCCAACTCCCCGGAGTCGTGAACTTTACTGATTCCCACCGACGAGCCCAGGTTCGCAGGTTTAACAAACACGGGATACTTCAGCGCAGCTTCGATCTGTCTGCGGACTTTCTTGGGTTGTTCCCGCCACGCGCTCCGCAGCACCGTGACATGCTTCACGATTGGCAGGCCGGCATCGCGGAAGAGACGCTTCATTACGTCCTTGTCCATGCCTGCGGCGGAGCCGAGGACGCCCGCACCAACGTAGGCGATGTCCGCCAACTCCAGTAAGCCCTGGATCGTGCCATCTTCGCCGAAGGTGCCGTGAAGAACGGGAAAGATAATGTCCACGTCTATCGAATTAGGCGCTGCGTGCAACTGGGCGGCATGCGTCTCAAACGGCATCAGCGCGGAATGGTTCTCTCCCGGCATGGGCGGGACAACAACGCCTTCGCCCTTGGCAAGCACAGCGGCGGCAGAAGTAGCCTCGGGATCCCCGGCGCGCAGATGCCGGGCTTCGTGGGCGAGGGCGTCGTCGTGGCCTTTCAGCAGGCGTTCGGCATGCGCCGCCGTGACCCAGCGGCCCTGCTTGGTGATGCCGATAGGAACCACGTCGTATTTCTTCTTGTCGATCGCATTCAGCACCGAGGCCGCCGACAGCAGTGAGACTTCGTGCTCACCACTGCGCCCGCCAAACAGGACACCCACCCGAATTTTCTTCATGAGTGCATCTTAACGCGAGAAGGGCGGTTCGCCAGAGACCACCCGGCTGGACACCTCTACAGGATGGACTGCCCAGGGGGCGGGTCTCAGCTGCCCCAATGTCATGAGGCGAAGCTGCGTGCGATTCAGCGTCATCTTACCTTATAGTAAGATACAGCCATGAAGAAGCCAGTGAAC
Source organism: uncultured Acidobacteriaceae bacterium (assembly GCA_963840905.1). GTDB lineage: Bacteria > Acidobacteriota > Terriglobia > Terriglobales > Acidobacteriaceae > Bog-257. The sequence continues at coordinate 123,003 of CAWJAO010000011.1, read as the reverse complement.
GCCGCCACATACACCACTACGATCAGTTCCAAGGGACAGATGGTGCTGCCCGCGCCCGTGCGAAAGCGACTAGGTTTGAAGAAAGGCATGCACGTCAACATCTCTTTCCCGGAAGATGGCGGCGACCGCCTCATCGTGCAGCCTCTGACTTCCCGCCTTATTCAGGACCTGAGGGGCTCCATTGAATGTGCTGGCGCGGCGCTCGACTATTTGCAAGAGGAGCGCAAACGCGACCGGGAGCAAGGGCGGTGAGATGTTATGTACTCGACGCAAACGCCCTTCTAATTTTCTTAGGGAATCGACAAGGTGCCGCCCGCGTGCAGGCCCTTCTCAACGAGTCGCTGCGCAATCGTTCTCCACTGCTGATGTCGGCCGTTAACTGGGGGGAAGTCATATACTCCATTTGGAAACAAGGCGGCGAGGCGGAGGCGCGGAGGGTTGAAAAGAACATCGCACATCTTCCGTTGGCCATCCTGCCGGCTGATCGCGAGCGCGCCACCGCTGCGGCTGAGCTAAAAGCCCGCCACGGTCTGGGGTATGCGGACAGTTTTGCTGCCGAACTCGCGCTGGCCAACGCGGCGACTCTGGTCACCGCCGATCCCGAATTTGCCAAGCTGGGCAAGCGGTTGGCCGTGTTGTCGCTGCCGCAACACAAATCCTAGTTGCTGGAGCACGGTATTACGGTCGTTTCTAGCGCAGGAACTCCAGAACTCGTTGCGTGAATTCAGCCGGTGTTTCCAGAGCGGGGAAATGGCCGCAGTCCGGAATCACATCGAGTCGCGAGCCGGCGATACGCTGCTCGAAGTTATGTGCCAGCGATAGTGGAGTCAATTCGTCTTGTTCGCCCCACAGGAGCAGGGTGGGAGCGGTCAGCGCCCCGATGTCGTGGTCAAGCTTTTCGTCCGGAAGTGAAAAGGCCTCGTGAATGCTCCGAATCGTGGGGCCGTCGTTCCGCTCCAGATGCAGCGAATAAGCCAGATCGACTAAATCGTCGGTCACCATGGTCTTGTTGTAGAACATGCATTCCAGCATTGCGCGCATGTTCGCGCGGGTCGAGATATTCAGATCGACCGGGGGTTTTATCGCGCCTGAGTCCATTCCGCACGCGTCGTTCAGTACAAGTTTGTCTACCTTGTCCGGGAATCGCAGTGCGAATGCCGCGACGATCCAACCGCCCAGCGAATGTCCGAGGAGAGAGGCGCGCGTGATGCCGAGCGCCTGAAGAAAACCCTCCAGCACCTCCACGAATCCCGCGATCCGATAGCTGATGTTCGGCTTGTCCGAGCGGCCGAAGCCGAGCAACTCCAATGCGACCACCCGATGGGTAGCGGAGAGCCCCGAAAAACAGAAAGCCCACTGATCGGCGTCACCACCCAGTCCATGGACGAGCACCAGCGTGGGTCCACTGCCGATGTCGTAGTAACAGATCTTGCGTCCGAAAACAGTTGTACTCCGCAATTCGGGGAGTGGCGGCAGGACAAATTGAGGCGACGACGCGCTAGAGGTCATGGAAGGCACCTTAAACAGAGTCTCAGACGGACTCTTCGTCCAATAATGGCACACCGGGTTCGCAGGTCACCGAGCACGGACTTGGGCAATTAGCCATATGCAACGCTCGGGGTTACCGCGAAGCTCATGCTCCCAAAAGCGGAGGACGCGCAAGGCCATCCGTCGCAGGTTTCTTGCAGTCGCCAAGTCTCGGCCTCGATTGCGTTGGATCTTCGCGAACCAGAAAGCTGCATTCGTTCTTGGAATATGCCCGCACCGGCGACATCCATGCCAAAAACAACCGTCAACAATAGGCACCTGCCAGGCGAAGACGACTGTTCGTCTAATTACTAACTTAAGTTCTTGTGCGCCTCAGGCCTAGCATTTACCCTGGGGGCGCAAAATCTATGAGCCTCGACCTATTGGTGCAGCTTGTTCACTCGCTGCAACAGGATGAGTGGAACAAGCGAAACGATGATGCGTTTAAGGCACTTTTCGGCAGTCCCGAGGGGCGATACCCGAAGGCAGCCGAGAAGTCCGTAACGCTTCGTGCTCCCGAGATGAGCCACGATTCTGGAATTCCTTTCGCAGCCTACATTCATCCCTCCAATCCTCCCAAAGGCGCTTATGGCGGTTTCTCATTCGTAATTTTTCCCGTTGCCGGTGCGCCGTGCCTTGTCGGGCTTGGCGTTGGAACACAAGGACTCGCTCCTGACGAAGCGATCTTGGGTCGTCCCGGTCACGCCCGTAAAGCGCAAGCGATCTGTGCCTGGTTGAACAAGGAATTCGGAAGAGGTGAACAGATAGCATGGGCCAAGCAGGATCCGACTCGCTTAGATGTCAATGTTCCTGATGACTTACAACGACAGTGGAGTGATTACAAGGCGGTTTTCGATCGATACGGAAATGTGATGTACGCGATCTTCAAGCCAAACCCCGATCCTGAGGTTACTCATCAGGCAGTCACTGCGCTCTTGGATCTCACCTTCGAAGAGCGAAGATTTCTCGTCAACGCTAGTTGTCGACAAGACCGCGAGGAAATTCGGGCCAAGTGGTTCGGCTGTTTGATGCCGGTTGTAACGCGCGACCAAGTGGAAAAGCTGCTCGATTCCAGGCGCTTTGTCATTTTGCAAGGACCACCCGGGACCGGCAAAACGATGATGGCACTGGCTTTGTTATCCGACGGGTATGCCGGGTTAGGACGGTCTATTCAGTTTCATCCTAATACCACGTACGAAAGCTTTATTGGAGGCTTAGCTCCGGAAGAGTCCGGAACCCAATTAGGGCTTCATTTCGGACCCAAAGCGGGTTTTCTCATGGAATCGGCAAAACGGGCGAGAACCAGCTATCCGAAGCCGTACCTGTTACACATAGACGAAATCAATCGGGCTGATCTCGCTAAGATTCTTGGAGAAGCCATTTACCTGTTTGAATCCAAATCTCCACAGAAACGGGAAATCGATTTGCCCTATGATTTCGGTGAACCATTCCACACGAAGTTACAACTGCCAGAAAACCTACGAGTTCTTGGTACGATGAACAGTGCCGACCGCAGTATTGCAATCGTTGATGTCGCGGTGCGACGGCGGTTTGCATTCGTTTCTCTGTGGCCGCAGATGAGCGTAGTCGAGGAGCACGGTTGCGAGCTAATGAGGGATGCGTTTCGACGAATTGTATCTCTATTTATCGAGTACGCTGGCGAGGATGCATTCGCACTCGTTCCGGCCATTCTTACTTCCTTGAACCCGACGAAACCGCAGCCAAAGAAAGCCTGAAAGTGAATCTGGGGCCCCTCCTAGAAGAGTACCTAGCTTAGGGATATGTGACGGGCTTCGCTGAGCAGATTCGGACGTACCTGCAATGGCTGCAAAGCCTGTGACACACCGTAAAGCTCGGATCCACCGGCGAAGCCCTCCACCTTTGCTGCCTCCGCAACCCGCACGCGAAGTCTGTCTCGAATTACGGGATAACTCTGTCCTTCAGAAGTCAGCAGTGAACTTCTTCGGTTTGCGGAATGCTTTTAAGGATCCAACCTCTACCGCAGCAAGGTTGCTAGAACAATTCGAAACGCAGAACCGCTCGCTCTTTTCCTTAATGGATGTTCGACTCAATCGGTCGTACGACGGTAGCGATGTCTATGTCACACTCGAGGCAGGTAATGTTGTGGGCGCAATTCCGTTATTCTCCCCCAACCAGCGGAATGCTCGATTACGGATTGGTCATCCAACCACGATTCCCCTGGTCGGGTATCGGCCCAATGCTCGCCGAAATGGGCTGGCGAATAGCGCCAACCCCACTAAAGTTGCCTCTCCTGAAACGCTCCGAGCGCAAGGTGCCTTCTTGGGTCATTTCGTCCATGGTGCTTGCCCGACTGAAAGCGTTGCTAGATTCCTTAAGCAGACGTTTCGAATTAGTTAACGAGAACAGATCAGCACCAAGAGGAACCGTTCGCTGGTCTCAGTACGCGACTCAGTATCTGACGAAGGGGCAATTTCTTTCTGTCCCCTGTACCTTTCCAGACTTGCGGGATGACCGGTTGCTCGTCGGTGCGATTCGCTACTCGCTGGAAAAACAACGCAGCGCCCTTGAGTCGCAGCGAGAACATGGCGGTTTTGTTCATCAGCTCATTGCGTTCTGCAACGAGCTTCTACGCAAGGTTCAGAATAATCCGTCGTTCTTGCCGTCACCCAACACGCTGGCCTCTTGGCTGCAGAGGCCACTGCGGATTCAGCACTTTCGAGAGGGTTTGCAAGCGATCGAATGGACGATCGAAGATCGTGGTTTGGCGGGCGTCAGTGATTTGGAAGGGATACCTTGGCGGATGCCAATGGAAGAATTTTTTGAGGCGTGGGTCGAGACCGTCTTCCGTTCCGTGGCTAGGGAGATCGGAGCAGGACTCCGGGTTGGAAGGAGAAGGGAAACCGTTCACCCGATCAATTGGGAACCCTCCTACTTGGGATCACAGAAGGCCTTAATACCGGATATCTGGCTCGATTGGGGATCGACAACTCTGATTGTCGATGCGAAATACAAGCGTCACTGGGATGAGCTAGAAGACAACCCTTGGCGATCGATCGAAGAAATGGTAAGGGAACAGCATCGAAACGATCTGTTCCAGGTGCTTGCGTATGCAAGCTTGGCGCGCACCACCCGCGTCGTTGTGTGTCTCGCCTATCCCTGTACACCCAACACTTGGGAGCGAATGATCAGTCGAAATAGAGTACTTCACAAAGCAGAAATAAACACAGGAACACGGAGCATTGCCCTCTGGTTGACAGCTATTCCCATGGCAACCGCCGTCGACAAAATCTGCGCACCGCTACTGGCGGAAGTGCGTTCCGCAGCGGCGTGAGTCTTTACGCGATTGGCCGTGGATTGGCTCGTGCCTGTGCCTCTGTGCGACCGCGGGAGCCTTGTAGACCAGCGAGGCCATGACGTTCTTGACAAACCTGAATTGCTCCCCGTTGACTTCGCGTACGACCCTCAGTTCCGATGCCGTAGTGCCGTCGCCATAGGACCAAGGGTGTTCCTCACTACCCTCATCGTCCCAGCAGTCTGTGTCATGCGTAAGAGAATCAGCAAGAGACCGCGCCTCTTTCGCGTTCCGCGCTCTAATCAGAAGGTGGCCGAGGTGCTCGTGTTCCCCGTCAATCACAATGTAGGTTGCAAGGTAATGTCTGAGGGACATCTCTTCCTCCATTCTCGCAAGCTTGTTCGATTCGTAGGCGCCAATCCATAAAGCTAGCCACGAAGCAGGATGGCGTCTACAGGATTTTCTTCCCGAACGCCGACAACGCCAGCTCGACTGCCAACTCAGCCGTCTGGTTGCGCTCATCGAGCACCGGATTCACTTCCACCAGTTCGAAGCTGAGCATGCGTCCGTGATCGGCGATAATCTCCATCGCCAGGTGTCCCTCTCGGTAGGTGGCGCCTCCCCAGACGGGGGTGCCCACGCCGGGTGCGTCCTCCGGGTCGATCCAGTCCAGATCGAGCGAGACGTGATACCCGACGGTGCCACGACCGGCAATGCGGAGGGCCTCTTCAATCACCGCGCGCATTCCGCGTTCATCAATGTCGCGCATAGTGAGGACGTGCACGCCTGACTTCTTGATGTTTTCACGCTCGTGGTTGTCGACGTCGCGGATGCCTACCAGCACGCAATTTTGCGGCTGCACCTTGGGACTGAAGCCGTACAGGTCGGTGAGCGGAGACTCAAACAGGCCCATGATCGCGCCCAGCGGCATACCATGCACGTTGCCGCTCGGTGAGCTGCCGGGGGTGTTGATGTCGGTGTGTGCGTCAATCCACAGCAGTCCGATTCGCTGCTTCCGGCGGCGATAAAATTCAGCCACGCCTGACACCGTTCCGGCCGCGATGGAATGGTCGCCACCCAGGACAATGGGGATCTTCCCGGCCTCCAAGGTTTTCACCACCAGTTCGGCTTCTTTCGAGCAGGTCTCGGTTATTTCCTTCAAATACTTGGCGTTAGGATCGCCTTCAGCCTTGGTCTCGGCCAGGGCCACGGGCACATTGCCACCATCCTCAACCTCGTAGCCGAGAGCCTCGAGTTTGGATTCGAGGCCGGCGACGCGCATCGCCGATGGACCCATGTCAACGCCGCGCCGGGACTGACCCAGGTCCAGGGGCACGCCAATGATGCGGATTTGCTTGGTTTCTACGTTTTGTAACGGTTTGGTGATTGGGCTAGTTGCCATAAAAGTTCCTAAAAAACGATGTCGCCATCCACATACTCGGGCAGCGCAGAGCGTTCGTCCCCGCGCCTTCTTCGCGAGGATCTCACGCTTCCAAGGGGCACGGCTTCACAGGTTGTTGAAAAACTCGCTTTGGACCGCATTTGAAGGGGCGTACCTTTAGGTACGCCGTCGTAAGTCTTTTATATTTGTCATCCCGAACCGACTTTAGTCGGTGAGGGATCTGCGGTTTTGCCTTTTTCAGCAACCTGTTCAGCCGTGCCGTAAGCTTCGGTCCTGATGGTGGCTTTAGCCGCTGAGGGAATTCGGTCCTGGAACGAACTCCGAGTTCCCTCAGGGGCTGCAGAGACTGTGTCACAACCTCTGTCGTCCCTACGGGACTCGGTCTCATTTCCCACCTTACCCAGCGCTGAAGCGCTAGGCTAAGCTCTTTCGCCCCATTCGGGGCTCGTTCTTGACCGCTTCATTCCACCGTGGCCAACCAAAACACGGTTGCGACACAGTCTCTGCATCCCAACTTCCACACCCAACGGCACGGCTAAACACGCTGCTGACAAACTCCATACTGACGGCAGCCCGGGTAGTGCGGGCCTTCAGGCCCGCGTTCACCTGGTTTTGTGAAGAGGGCTTTAGCCCCGGCGGTGCCTCGTCCAAAGCCGCTAATAGAGCCGCTTCTAAATGTCCCCAAGCCTAAAGGCCGTTTCACTGTACTCGCTTGACGCGGCGCTGAAGCGCCGCACTACCCGAACTCGCTCCTGAGAGGACTTTCTTAGCAGCCTGTAAAGCCGAGCCCCTTCAAAACGCCCTCTCAAGCCGGTCCTTTTAGTGACCTCGAACGTCGTACCCCTTCAAGGCTTGCCTTTTCGGCACGCTAAGTATCAGCGGACTGCCATATGTCCCACGCTGTCGTACCACATAGTGGTACATCAAGAATCCGATCTCACGGATATAACCGGTGCAGCGTGCGCGGGAAAGGAATGGTTTCGCGCACATGTTCCAACCCGCATATCCAGGCCACAGCGCGCTCGATACCCATGCCGAATCCCGCGTGCGGGACCCCACCGAACTTGCGCAGGTCGAGATACCACTTGAAGGCCTCTTCCGGCAGCTCGTGCTCGTGAATGCGCTTCAGCAGCAGATCGTAGCTTCCAATGCGCTGCGAGCCGCCGATGATCTCCCCGTAACCCTCCGGCGCCAGCACATCCACACACAGGGCAGACTCCGGGTGTTGCGGATCGGGCTCCATGTAGAACGCCTTGATGGCAGCCGGATAGCGGTGCACCATCACCGGCCGGTCGAATTGCGACGAGATGTAGGTTTCATCCGGCGAGCCGAAGTCACCCCCCCACTCGAACTTGTTCTCCACCAGGCCCTTGGCATGTCCTTCCTGCAGCATCTGTACCGCGTCGTCGTAGGAGATGCGAGGGAAAGGCGTGGCAATCTTCTCCAGCTTGCTGAGGTCGCGGCCGATCGTTTCCAGTTCGGGTCGTCGCTTCTCCAGGCACCGGGTAACGATAAAAGTAATGAACTCCTCTGCCAGGGCCATCAGGTCGTCGAGGGTAGCGAAGGCAACTTCCGGCTCGACCATCCAGAACTCGGTGAGGTGGCGCCGGGTCTTCGATTTCTCGGCGCGAAAGGTCGGTCCGAAGCTGTACACCTTCCCGAGGGCCATCGCCGTGGCTTCGATGTAGAGCTGACCTGACTGCGTCAGGTAGGCCTGCTCGTCAAAGTAGTCCACGGGGAACAAGGTGGTGGTGCCTTCGCACGCTGCGGGCGTAAGAATCGGCGGATCGGTGAGGGTGAATCCGTGATCGTCAAAATAGTCGCGCGCTGCCTTGATGATCTCGGCGCGAACCCGCAAGATAGCCGCCTGCCGGGGCGACCGCAGCCAAAGGTGGCGGTGCTCCATCAGGAAATCCACGCCATGCTCTTTGGGCGAGATGGGATAAGGATCGTCGGGGTTTACGCGTTGCACGACCTGCGCGTCCGTCACGTCCATTTCGTAGCCGCCGGGGGCGCGCTTGTCGGCTCGCACCTTCCCGGTGACCACCACGCTGGACTCCTGGGTCAGGCCCTTGATGGAGTCGAACAGTTCAGGCGAGACGGCATTCTTGGCGACGACTCCCTGGATAATGCCGCTGCCGTCGCGGAAAATGGGGAAAAGCAGCTTGCCGCTTTCGCGCAAGTTGTAAAGCCAGCCGCGAATGGTGACGGTCTGGCCCTCGTGGCGGCCAACTTCGCGGATGGTGGTGACGGGGATTTCGGTAGCTTCCGTTTTCGTTGGTGCGTTCATGAGTCCTTAGTTCCGAGCCGCGTTAGAATGACTCTAGGAGCTTACTATGCCGCTTGACTGGTCACAATGTCCCGCCGTGGAAAGCATACCCGGCAAGGTGAGCGGGGCGTGGGTGCTACGGGGAACTCGTATGCCAGTTTCCATTATTTTCGAAAACCTTGATTCCGGGATGACGGTTGATGAAGTAATGGAACAGTTCGACGTCACTCGTGAACAGGTCCATGCAGTGCTGGAATTTGTCACACGCAGCCTGCACAAGGACCCTGTGTACACCTAAAGATGCTCGTGCTCTTTGACCACGGGACCCCTCGAGGGCTGACGCGGCTGCTTGTCGGCCATACGATCAGAGTCGCAAGAGCCCAGGGATGGGACACCTTAAGCAATGGAGATCTGCTGGCACAAGCGGAAGCCGCCGGCTTCGATGTGCTGGTTACCACCGACAAGAACATTCGCTACCAGCAAAACCTCGAGGGACGAAAAATTGCAATTGTCGTTCCTCGGGAATGCCGCTATGGCCGAAACTGGCGACCCGCACGCTGAGCTGGTTTTCCCCGGTGAACGCGGCCACGCTGGCAGCTATACCGAGTTGGAGAATACCAGGTTAGATTGCCCAGGTGTCGATGGTCGAAGATCATCGGGTACGACTGTCAATCCTGAGCTGATCTCTCCAGGGTTCCCCAACTTCCCGAACGCCTCCGCCATCCTCTGGGAAACCTTTTCCCCTTCCACGCCTTCGATTTCCAGCAACACCGGCGGCACGTGCGGCGCGGTCCGCAGCAATGACAGTGTTTCCTTCCAGTCGATGCTCCCAGCGCCCGGCCACAGATGCGAATCGCGATCCTTCCCGTTGTCATGCACGTGGGTGGAGCGGATGCGGTCCTTTAGCATCTCGAAAGCCTGCGGCACGCTCGACATGATGTGCGCGTGACCGACATCGAAGCAGACACCGATGTCGTCGAAGCGCCCGGCGTGCAGCAATTCCAGCAGCTTCTCTGGCGTCGACAGATCATTGGTGATGTTCTCCACCAGCAGTTGAACGCCCAAGGGTTTGGCGAAGGCATGAAGGTGCTCAAGCGAACTGATAGCGGCTTCCATCTTGTGCTCGTCCGCTTCTTCGTGCCCGACGCCGACATGCTGCACCAGAAACCGAAATGGCGCCTGCTCAGCTACCTCGATGGCGCGCTTGATTTCGTCCGTAGCGGCGACCCGCTGCAGCTTTTCAACCGATGCGATGTTCACCGGCGGCGCGCCGCCGCGTCCCCAGTCTTCATCGAAGTACATGGGCGAGTGCATCGAATGGAAGGTCACTCCGGTACTGCGAAACCAGTTGGCGACCTGTCGGACCTGTTGCCGATCGGTGTAGTTGAAGTGGTTCCGCGCAGCGAAGATCTCGATGGCTTCCGCACCGCCCGATACCAACTCGTCAAGCAAGCCAGGATGCAGACGCTCCCGCTTCGCATAGATCAAAGTGGACATTGCGCGCCGCATCAGAATCCGACCGCCTTTCCGTTATGGCGTCCGTCACTGGCGCCAAGCCGTTCGCCGGTGGTGGAATCAATCTCAATGCACTGGGCATCGCCCCAGTAGGCATCCTTCGCGGTAGGCCGTTGTCCCGGCAGAGTGTCGATGCTGGCGTCGCTGGACACCTTGTGTCCCATGTGTTCGAGGATGCGAACTGTGTCGGGCGAGAAGCCGACCTTCTCCAGCTTGATCTCGTCGGGCAGCCACTGTTGGTGGAAGCGGGGCGCGTTGACTGCCTGCTGGATGTTCAATCCGTAATCCACTGCGCCCATCAGCACGTTGGCGACTGTCGTAATGATGGTGGGCCCTCCCTCGGCGCCCAGAACCAGGAAAAGCTTGCCGCCCTTCAACACGATGGTCGGCGCCATGGCGGACAACGGCCGCTTGCCCGGACCGATTGCATTCGCAGGCCCTTGCAGCAAGCCGAAGACGTTGGGCACGCCAGGTTTCGAGGAGAAGTCATCCATCTCGTCATTGAGCAAGAAGCCCAGGCCTTCGGCGGTAACGTGCGAGCCAAAGCTCTCGTTCAGCGTAGTCGTGACTGAGACAGCATTGCCCTCGGGATCGACCACCGAATAGTGCGTGGTGTGGACCGGTTCGACCAGCGACTTCGGCTGAGGATGCGAACTGGCATAGCTATCCAGCTGGGAGAAGATCGACGGACGCCGCAACTCGGCGCCGGGTGTGGCGCGCCGCAGCGGGATCGTGTCGCGCCAGGCGTTGGCGTAGCGTTTGTCAATCAATTGCGCAACCGGGATCTTGGCATAGTCGGGGTCGCCGAGAAATTCGGCACGGTCGAAGAATGCGCGCTGATACGCCTCGGCGGTGAGATGGATGTTTTGCGCCGAACCCTCGCCCTGCTTGGCCAGGTCGTATCCTTCAAGGATATTGAGGCTCTCGATCAGGGTGACGCCTCCGGACGATGGCGGTGGAGCGCTGATGACCTCGTACCCTCGATAGGTGCCGCGAATCGGTTGCCGCTCCTTGGCCTCGTAGTGAGCTAGGTCTTCGGCAGTGACCAGGCCGCCACCCTTTTCGATTGCCGCCGCCGATCTCGCGCGCCATCGCGCCGTGGTAGAAGTCGTCTGGATCTTCGGCGATGCGCTCGAGAGTCTTGGCCAGCTCCGGCTGCCTGAAAACATCGCCCTGTTGGTAGTAGTCGCCGTCGCGCTGAAAGATGCGATGTGATTCGGGAAACTTCGCCAGGTTGGGATCGTGGAGCGACTTAGCCGCGTCGTAGTCGAGAACGTAGCCGTCGCGCGCCAGCCGGATCGCGGGCTCCATCACCTGCTTCAGCGTGAGCTTGCCCCAATGTTTCTGTGCATACACCAGGCCCGCCACCGATCCTGGGACGCCGATCGCCTTGTAACCAAGTATGCTCATTCCCGGAATCACGTTGCCCTGGGCATCCAGGTACATATTGGCGGTCGCTTTGGCGGGCGCTTTCTCGCGGTAGTCGAGGAAGTGCACCTCGCCGTCGGCCCGGCGGAAGAGCAGGAAGCCGCCTCCGCCGATGTTGCCGGCCTGTGGAAGCACCACCGCGAGGGCGAATCCGACCGCCACCGAGGCGTCGACGGCGTTGCCGCCTTGCCGCATGATCGCGGCTCCCGCCTCGGACGCCTCGGGCTGCAGCGTGGCCACCATTGCCTTAGGCGCATGCACCGGATGCATCCCATTGCCGGCGAAGGCTTGAGCGCAAAGAGCCAGCGCAAGTACCAGCACGCAGTAGTGGGTGTCTTATTTTCATAAGAAAAGGCGGGATAGCCCGAATCCCCGGACGCTCAGATGCGCTTGGCCGCAAGAAGTGACGGCTGTGTAAGTGCAAGGTTTGAGGCTAGCCCACGCCGTCTCGGAGAGTCAAATATCGGTTCGCAGGCTGAAGCGTAAATCAGGAACTGCAGTGAACGCTTCCGGCCTTTCATGCAGGCGTTTGCGCGCTTGATTCCCTCGATTCAAACCGCGTAGAAGCTGCCTTATCCTTTGTTGCGACTCATATTACAATCGGTTAGACTCGATGGACTTTCCTAAGGCGCCCATGACAGCCACCACACAGGCAGCAACTACCGATTTGCTACAGCAGTACGGCGAAGTTGTTCGCCTGGCGCTGCTTATCCGCAAAACCGAGCAGCGCCTGCTGGAACTTTTCAAGCAGGGGAAGCTGTTCGGGACCATCCATACCTGCATCGGTCAGGAATTCGTCGGCATCGCCGTCGCGCGCGCTCTGCAGCCCCAGGACAACATCTTCTCCAACCATCGCTGTCACGGTCACTTCCTGGCCTATCGCCAGAACCTGGTAGGCCTCATCGGCGAGGTCATGGGCAAGTCGGTTGGAGTGTGTGGCGGACGCGGCGGTAGCCAGCATCTGCACCAGGAGAACTTCTTTTCCAACGGTGTGCAGGGTTCGATCGTTCCTGTGTCCACCGGTCTCGCTTACGGTCAGAAAGTGCGCGGAACCAACGGCATCACGGTGGTTTACGTTGGAGACGGTACTCTCGGTGAAGGTGTCCTGTATGAGGCCATGAACATTGCCTCCAAGTGGGAAGTGCCGTTGCTGATGGTGTGCGAGAACAATCTGTACGCCCAGTCGACGAACCAGTCGCAGACTCTGGCGGGCAGCATTGGCGGCCGGGCGGAGGCATTCGGTATCGAGACGGCGCACAGCGACACCTGGCATTGGCCGGAACTCCTTGATTCCATTGCGGAAAGCGCGCAGCTCGTCAGGACTACGGGCAGGCCGCGCTTCCATCAAGTTGACACCTACCGCTTGATGGCTCATTCAAAAGGCGACGACAACCGGCCCGAGGCGGAAGTTGCACCCTACTGGGAGCGCGATCCCCTGGCTTTGCTGACCGAACAATATGCTTCCGACGCCCGTTTTCTGCAAATGGCTGGCGAGATCGATCACCTGATCGATCAGGCGGTGGCCGAGGCGGAAGCTGCTCCTTTCTCCGACGACAACCTGGTCACTACGTACGCCGTTCCAGACGCGAGCCAGTGGGGGCCGAGGTCGTTTCCCAGGGAGCGCGTGGTCGACTCGGTACGGCGCGGCCTGGAAGAAGCACTGGTGACCCACGACGAAGTGGTACTGATCGGCGAGGACATCGAATCGCCCTACGGCGGAGCCTTTAAATGCACGATGGGTCTAAGCGCGAGCTTTCCCGGACGAGTGCGCAACACGCCGATCAGCGAAGGCGCAATCGCCGGTGTCGCCAACGGGATGGCGTTGTCCAAGCTGAAGCCGGTCGCGGAGATCATGTTCGGCGACTTCATGGCGTTGGCTGCCGACCAGTGGATCAACAGCGCCGCCAAGTTTCATTGGATGTACAACGGCAAGATCGATGTCCCGATCGTCCTCCGCACGCCGATGGGTGGCAAACGCGGCTACGGTCCGACCCACAGCCAGAGCATCGAGAAGCACTTCCTCGGCGTTCCCGGTACCCGGGTGCTGTGCCTGCATCATCGCTATAGTCCGGCGCAGCTGTACCGGGATTTGCTGGCGACCATTACCACGCCCACGCTGGTGGTCGAGAACAAAATTCTCTACACGCGTTATGTGAATCCCGAGCCGCCGGCGGGCTACTCGCTGGTGTTCACCGTCGAGACGTTCCCGACCGCGCGGCTGATGCCCAAGCAGACGCCCGACCTGACCATGGTTGCCATCGGCGGCATGTCGGTCGAGGCGGAAGACGCTGTACTGCGGCTCTTCGAAGAGGAAGAAGTATTGGGCGACCTGTTCCTTCCCATCCAGCTTTACCCCTTCGACGTGGGCATCCTGGAGGAAAGTCTCCGCAAAACGCGCAAGCTGCTGGTGATCGAAGAGGGACAGGGCTTCGTCTCGATGAGCAGCGAGATTCTGGCGCAGGTAGCGGAGCGCTTCGGACATCTGAATGTGCAATGCCGCCGGCTGACCGCCAGCGCCTGTCCCATCCCGTCAGCGCGGCCGCTGGAAGAGCAGTGCCTGCCGGACACCGACGCCATCGTACGCATGGCCAGTGAGTTGGTCCGTGAACCCGTCCACTGAAATCCGAATTCCTCGCGAGATCGTCAACGACGACGTGGTGAAGATCGCCGCGTGGGAGGTGGCGGACGGCGCGAAAGTCCAGCCCAAGCAGGTCGTGGTGTCAATCGAGACTTCGAAGGCGGTGATCGACCTCGAAGCGGAAGCGGAAGGCTACCTCGAGATTTTGCATCCCAAAGGCGCGGAACTTCCCGTGGGCGAGCTGATCGGGCGCGTCCAGGTCCAGCCCATCGTTGCCAGGAAGCCAATGCGGCAGTGACGGAGCCTGCGTCAGGTCGCGGCAATGGAACTGCTGGGGCCGGCTTAAGAATCTCGAAGAAGGCGCAGCTCCTGATCGAGCAGCACGCCATCGATCCCAACGTGTTTGCGGGAACCGACTTGGTGCGCGAGGCGGATGTGCTGGCTTACGTAGAGCGCCAGAAGACGGAGCCGGCCGTGGGCACGGCAGTGCTCGAGGCCCCGACCGTCACCACTGAGCCGGATGAGAAGCCTGGCGAGCAAGTATCGCTTTCGAAACCCGGCGGTCCAGAGGTTCCAGCCAGGAAGCACGGTTTCCTGCACGACGCGCGAGTCTCAGCGGCTGACCGGGGTGGCAAGGGACTCCTCGGTCTAGCCATCAATTACCTCTGGCGCAACTGGTTCCTAGGGAACCTGGTTCGCTGGGCGCCGCGCGGCGTGATCCTGCCGCTGCATCGCCTGCGCGGGGTCAAAATCGGAAAGGACTGCTACATCGATCCCAACGCCATCATTGAAACTGCCTACCCGGAGAACATTACCATCGGAAACGACGTTCGCGTGACCGCGCGTGCCATCATCATGACCCACATCAAGGCGCCGCATTATCTGCGCGAGAGCGGAATCATGCCGGTAGTACTCAAGCCAGTAGTACTGGAAGACCATTCCTTCATTGGGGTGAATTCCCTTATCATGCCGGGCGTAACGGTGGGGAAGGCGTCGGTAGTAGCCAGTGGGGCAGTGGTGCTGACCAACGTTCCGCCGTACACTATGGTGGCAGGGAATCCTGCTAAGGTGGTCAAAACTTTCCCCCGGCGCCAGGAGGAAATGTAAATGCGCCCTGATCGCGGAAGCGACATTCTGAACGCGTTTTGCATTGATCTGGAAGAGTGGTTTCACGTCTGCGAGGTCAGTACGCCGTACGACAGTCCGTCGACTTGGACCTCGGCGCCAAGCCACGTGGTGAAAGATACCGAAGTCATCATGCGTCTGCTGGACGAAACCAAGTCCAAGGCGACCTTTCTGACTGTCGGATGGGTGGCGGAACGCTACCCCGAACTCATCAAGCGCTTGAGCGATGCCGGGCACGAGATTGGGTGTCACAGCTATTTTCACCGCCTGGTGTACAGCCTGACGCCAGAGGAATTTGACCGCGACATCGAGCGGGCGCTGAAGACTTTGCGCGAGGTCAGCGGACAACCGGTAGTCTCATTCAGGGCCCCGGGCTTCTCCATGAAGCGGGAATGTTTCTGGGCCTACCCGATCCTCCGCAAGCACGGGATTACAGTTGATGTGTCGGTCGTGCCTGCGCACCGCGATCACGGCGGCATCGACGGCTTCACCCGCGACGCGTTTCTGCTGCACACCGAAGCCGGCTCGCTCAAAGTGTTTCCTGTGTCCATCATGAGCGCCTTAGGCAGGCGAGTGCCGTTTTCTGGAGGCGGTTACCTCCGGCTGTTCACCATGCCGATGATTCACTATGGATTCCGCCAGAACCATCGCGAGGGCCGGCCGGTGATGACCTATATCCACCCGCGGGAGATCAATCCTCAGCAACCAAGGCTGGAGTTGCCGCGCTTCAAGAGCTTTAAGTACTACGTGAACATCGACACCGCGGAAGACAAGCTGCGCACGCTACTGAAGACCTACAAATTCGGGACCGTGGCGGAGGTGCTGGCCGGGATCGACCATTTCAAGGAATACCAGTTGGTGGATGGCGATATTGTGCCGCTCACCAGCGTGGCCGCTTCACCCGCCGGCAGCATGGCGGCGCAGGTCCACTCGTAGCTTGGACGCACACCCGGCCTGAATGATGACGGTGTTGTCATCAGGAGCGATCCGAGAGCTCGTCTTGAGTTGGCAGGCTGGAACGAATTGCATGAAGTCCAGCCCGCAGGGCGGAACAATATTAGCCCAGGGCGTAAGCCCTGGGTAGGAGTGGCAAAGGATAACAAGTCCCTTCAGGGACGGCACAACTTCAGAAGACAAACCCTGAAGGCAAAACCATTCGGGGTTGCTATAAACGCTGCCCTTCCTAGCTCTCCGTCAGACGCACGGTAGTTTCCTTCCACAAGCTCTTGGGCGGGACGAAGAAGACCTTCACGCCAAACAGAGCGCAAGCCATCAGCACAACGAATGTCCGGAACGGTGAGGTCAGGCGTTTGAGCGGGAAGTTTGCCGGCATCACCGCGTCCAGGGCGGCCAACCCATAGAACGCCAACTGGCCGATGGCGGCCAGGGCGCGCCAGTAGGGCGGCAAACCGAAAGTCACCAAAGCCATCAGGATGAGGCAATAGGGCACCACCACGCGTCCGTATTTCCCCGATAGGAAATGCAGCCGCATACGGTTTCTGGAGCTGAACAATTCCGGCATCAGCTTCAGCAGTTGGTACAGACCGGCTTGACGGCGCACTTTCCTTTCGAACTCGGAATCAAGACTGGTGGGAAAATCGAAGATCTTCGCCGTCGGCTCGTAGACGATTCGATAGCCCTTGAAGAACGCCGTCAGTGGCAGGTAGGCATCGTCGAGAAGCAAGTTGGGCGGAAAGGGCGTCCACAAATGGCGCCGCAATCCATAGAACGCGCCGGTGCAGCCAAAGCTGGAGTCGATCTGGGTCATCTGTTTACGCATCCAGAGCTCGTAGCGCCAGTACAGATCGGTATAAAACTCCTCGTGGGTCTGCTCGCTCACAACCCGTAACTCGGCACTGACCGCTCCGACCTTGGGATCGCCGAAGTTCGCGATGAGATTGCGCAGGCAGTCGCGATCGAGGGTCTGGCGCACATCGGTGAGGACGATGATTTCGCCCGAGGTCTGCGGGACAGCGATATTCAGCGCCTCGGGCTTGCCCCCATGGGGAAGCTGCAGCAATTTCACGCCTTCCGATGCGAAGCTGCGGGTGATCTCGTCTGTGCGGTCGTCCGATCCGTCCGAGACCACCAGGACTTCCATCAACTCGCGCGGGTAATTTTGCGCAAAAATCGAGCGCAGCTTGCCCTCGATAAATTTTTCTCCGTTGCGGACCGCGATGACGAACGAGACCGAGCGCAGTTTGTCATCCTTATGAACCGGATTGTTCGCCTGCTTTGCAATGCATCCCAGTAGCAACGGATAGCCGACGATGCCGTACAGGATGACGGCAACAGCGATCAGGAAGACTGTGAGGCAGAAGATCTGCATGAGCTTGGAAAACGCCGATCAAGTGCGACCGGGCAGGAGGCTATTGCGTTTTGAAGGGGCAGCCTTCAGGCCTGATTGGAAGGGGTCGGCTTTAGCCACTGAGGGTCACCGCTTTGACGCCAATCAAATCAATGGCCATCGTCAGAACAACTCGGTAATTCGAATTTCCCCGGGGCCAAAGCCCAAATCTGGGACCACGCCTTACGGCACGGCTGAAGCTGTGCCCTTTCAAAAAAGCCACTCGCGAACCGTTACGGACTTGAGAGTAGCCGAGTGGTGCACCCGAGTCAATGAGTTCACACTCCACCTACTCGCAGGATGTATCGTTTCGGTAAATTGCGTCATCGAATTCGTTTTGGTCCGGTCGCTGAGTGATTCAACCCCAGTTCAGTTGGAAGATGCCGGCAAGGCGCCTGAGCTGATGTATCAAGGCAAGGTGAGCGGGCGGGCGGTTTTTGGTGCAGTGCCTGGCGACAGCGCGCAGCTTTTAGGCGATATAATATTCGTTTGCTGCAAGCTCGCAGATCCAGCTATAGATCCCGCGGAAGGACATTATGCCAACTGACGTAATCATGCCCCAAATGGGGGAATCGATTTTCGAAGGAACCATCACCAAGTGGCTCAAGCAGCCGGGTGAAAAGGTTCAACGCGACGAGCCATTGTTTGAGATTTCGACCGACAAGGTCGACGCGGAGATTCCCGCGCCTGCCTCCGGCACATTGCAGGACATCAAAGTTCAGGCCGGCGCAACGGTCCAGGTGAACACCGTGGTAGGCACGATCGCGGGCGAAGGCGAAACGGCAGCCACGCCCTCGGCTCCGGCGGCCAGCACCGCGCCTCCGGCCGCTGCCGGCGGAGATGGCAGTCGGTCAACCCAGACCGAGGTGGCACAACCTCCCAGCGGCGAAGAGCCCAGGAAATCTTCCGCGCCTTCGGCGGCAAAGGAATCCGCGCAACCCGCAATGGACGCGGGAGGACAACCGGGAGCGGAATATTCCGAAGGCGACGACCGCGTACGTTCGAGCCCCTTGGTACGCCGCATCGCCAAGGACAACAAAGTTGACCTGGCACAGGTCCGGGGAACTGGTCTGGGTGGCCGCATCACCAAGGACGACATCGAGTCCTTCATCGCGAAGCACGGCGCTAGCGGATCGCAGCCCGCCGCTCCGGCACAACAGGCTGCGGTTTCCGCGCCCGCCGCTCCCGCAGCTGCGGCTCCGGAGCCTTCCGTTCCGGCGGTTGTCGCACCCCTGCAGCCCGTCGGCGGCGTAACCCCGGGCGACGTCGTTCCCATGTCGGTCATGCGCAAGAAAATTGCCGAGCACATGGTGATGTCGAAGCGCACCAGCGCGCACGTGCATGGAGTGTTCGAGGTCGACGTGACCCGCATCGTGAAGCTGCGCGAGAAGATGAAGACAAAGTTCGAGCAGGCGACCGGCAACAAGCTCACCTTTACGCCCTTCTTTGCGCGTGCCGTAGTGCATGGCATTCGCAAATGGCCCATCATTAACTCGTCCGTGGAAGGCGAGAACATCCGCTATCACGCTTCGATCAATCTGGGCATCGCGGTTGCTCTGGACTGGGGTCTGATCGTGCCGGTCGTGAAGAACGCCGAGGAGCGCAGTTTCGTGGGCTTGCAGCGGGCCATCACCGACCTCGGCGAGCGCGCCCGGACCAAGAAGCTTAAGCCCGACGAGGTGCAGGGCGGGACCTTCACCATCACCAACCCCGGCATCTTCGGCGCCAAGTTTGGCATGCCGATTATCAACCAGCCGCAGGTGGCCATCATGGGCGTAGGTGGCATCACCAAGAAGCCAGTTGTGGTGACGGACAAGGATGGCAACGACTCCATCGCCATCCGCTCGATGATGCACCTCAGCATCGGTTATGACCATCGCATCATCGACGGGGCGGTAGCCGACCAGTTCATGCTGGATGTGAAGAAATTCCTGGAGACCTGGAACGAAGAGCTGCTGTAAAGAAGCTGTCGGCTATAAGCCGTCAGCCAAGTCCGTTGTTGCTCTTTGCAAGAAAATCCGCGAAAGGCGGCTACCGGAAGGGATCTACGATGCGAACACCATCGATCTCCCTCGTGTCCTGGAAGTCCTCGGAGAACAAGACGCTACAACCAGTCTGCTTCGCTGCGCGCAAGATCAGGGCATCCCAGAAAGAAAATCCATGAAGTCGGTGGAAATCGATGGCCGCCAGTATGTCTGACACCCCGGGAGCGGCGACATCAAACTCGGCGAGCAGTTCGACCTTCCGGCGCGCGATGTAGGGGTCAACATGAAGCTTCCGCGTCACCGTGACGAAATACTCTTGCAGTACCTGTAGCGATATGACGCCGGTGCCGGCTCGCCGGTGGTCGGCGATGAGACTGAGCGCGCGCCGTTGCTTGGCTGGTGCGGCTTTGTCGTCGGCGTAGACCAGAACGTTGGTGTCGAAGAAACTACGGGCGCTCATGAATCTCGTCGCGATCAAAGCGCCACCCACGGGAATGACCGCGACCCGAGAGGCGCTTGAACTCTTCGATACTCCGCTCCGGATCGTCGCCACCAGCCAGTTTTTGCAAGTAATCGCGGATCAGCTGATTCAGACTCTTGCCAAGGGCATCCGCCTTCTTACGGGCGCGCGCGACCAACTGCTCATCAACAGACAAGGTGACGTTCATTTGCAAAGTATATGTGCGCATGTATCCCGTGTCAAAACTTCCCAGCGCGTTGCCGGTTTTTGCACAAAAACACACGGATGTAGAGGAAGCGAGAATGGGAGAATCCTGATGAAACCCAAATCTCGGTATCTCTGTGGTTTAACTCCCTGTGTCAATTCGCCGGCGTTCCCGGCAGCTTATCGCACCTGCGCTGGTAGAATCCTGCTATGGGAGTTTCACTACCCGTGGGGTTCGGAGCTGGCGGGGCGGTGCCCTGCAAGGAGCGATGGTGACAGTGCCGGATCCATTTTCTGGGCAGACGCCGGATTCGGGGCGGGTCATGAGTTCCTTTGCGCAAGAGCCGCAGGGTAACAATGGGACTGATCCCAACGGCCCAGTACTGGTGATGCCACCACCTATTCCTAACAAGCGGCCGCATCTCTGGCTACGACGCATCTGGCTGGTGGTCTTTGTGCTATTTTGCCTGGAAGTCGGCATCATCCTCACCGTGCTGCCCTGGACCCGTATCTGGACGGAGAACTCGCTGCTTCTGGGATACCCGCAGGTTCGAGAATTCCTGACGCAGAATTTTGTACGTGGGCTAATCAGCGGACTGGGCCTGGTCGATATTTGGATGGGAGTCGCAGAGGCGGTTCGCTATCGCGAAGCCCCGGACATCTGAAGTGCTGCTCCCCTACTCAGGCTGTTTGTTTTTCGCATCCAACCTGCGTCTCCTGGAAACTCTTGATGGACTGAGAGACCAATCCTATGGCTGAAAAGACACCAGAACATCTTCGCCACAATCGCGCGCCGCTGGCCTACGAGAACAAGAAATTCCTCAACGGTCCGGACGGTCGCATCCTGCGTATTCTTGCTGAATATCAGGAGCCGATGTCCCGCTTTCGCCGCGAGCGCATTCAGGACACTATCGTGTTCTTTGGTTCGGCGCGCTTTCATAGTCGCTCGCAAGCCGAAGACGCTCTGCAACTTCTGGACAAACCGGGCTCGGCAACCCCGGCCCCCGAGGAAGAGCAGCAGCGCATCCGCCGGGCGCGGGCTGATGTCCAGATGGCGCGTTACTACGAAGACGCACGCCGGTTGGCCTTCCTGGTGACCCAGTGGACGAAGACCATCAACCAGCCCCGGCATCGTTTCGTGATTACCACCGGAGGTGGCCCGGGCATCATGGAAGCTGCCAACCTCGGCGCCTCCGAAGCGGGCGGAAAAACCATCGGTCTCAACATTCATCTCCCGTTCGAGCAGATGCCCAATCCGTACATCACTCCGGACCTGAACTTCGAGTTCCATTACTTCTTCATGCGCAAATTATGGTTCGCTTACCTGTCGAAAGCCCTGGTGGTGTTTCCTGGGGGTTTCGGCACCTTCGATGAACTGTTCGAGTTGTTGACCCTGGCACAAACCGAAAAACTGGCCAAGCGTATTTGCATCGTGGTCTATGGCAAGGACTACTGGGACCGCGTGATCAATTTCCAGGCACTGGTGGATGCCGGCACCATCTCGCCCAAAGATCTGGAATTATTTCATTGGGCCAACACCCCCGAGGAAGCATTCGAGTGTTTACGAAAAGACCTGACGACCCATCACATGGACCAGTGGAACACACGCGAGAAGGAGCCCGAGATCGCTAGAACCAGACCATAAGAAAGCAGGGGCTGGGGATTATGGGTCAGACGCGAGGGTCCAGTTGTCAGACAAACAAGCCTGGTCTCGTTCTTTACTCGGCGGTCAACCTCTAATTGCACGGCCTGAGCTCTGGCTTCTGCCCCTGACCCTGACCCCTGCCTCCTCCATCTTCGTGCCTGAGGAATGCGCGACCTCGGCCTGGCACTTTCCGCGCTCGCACGATTCCTCCCGACAGCGTAAACTGTTGCCCGAATGTCATTAAACTTAGAGGTCGCTGGCCGCAGCGATGTCGGACGAGTGCGCCCCTCCAACGAGGACAATTTCGGCTACGACCAGCGTCTGGGCATTTTTGTGGTATGCGATGGCATGGGTGGACATGCCGCTGGAGAAGTCGCGAGTCAAATCGCCGTAGAGACCCTCCTGGCATACTTCCGGGAACACTCGCCGGAAGTGGAGAAAAACGCTTACCTCGAGGACGCTCCCGTCGGGGCACGTCTACTGGCCGAAGCCGTCAAGAAGGCCAACGATGCGATCCTGGAGTACGCCGAAGAGCACAAGAACACATCAGGAATGGGTACGACACTGGTGGCAGCACGCTTCTCAGACGGCCTTTTCAGTATTGCCAATGTGGGCGACAGCCGCATTTACTTGTTTCGCGAAGGACAGCTACTCCAGTTGACCGAGGACCATTCCCTGGTGATGGAGCAGGTGCGCCGCGGGATGCTGACCCTGGAAGAAGCCAAGCGCTCGTCGGCGCAGAACATCATTACCCGCGCCTTGGGCACCGACGAAAGTACGCTCCCCGATCTGGGCGAGTTTCCCGCGCAGGATGGCGACATCCTGCTGCTGACCACCGACGGCGTCCTGCGCCACGTTACCGACCAGGAGATGCGTACTATTCTCTTGCAACTCCCATCGCTGGAAGCTGCCTGCCAAACCTTGATCGACGCAGCCAATGAAGGTGGCGGAGAAGACAACGCCACGTGCATCCTGGTTCGGGTTCGAAAAGGAAAATCGAACGGTAGCCAAAAGAGCGAGATCTAAGACCGTGGACCGCAGCTGAGTAATCGTTGCGCGTTCCTCCGGCCAGCTGAATATCCCGTTGTCTGCCTCTGCTACACTCAAATGTTTTGCATAGCCCAGCTAGCCCTGCCGACCCTCCGTACATCAAACCGGCTTCCCGCACCAGTTCTGTGGTGTACATAATTGCCATTCTGCTCGGACTCTTCTCAGGTTGGGTCAATCAGAAGGTCGACGATGCTCTGCTTACGGCGCTTTGTGTGCTCGCCTTCGCCATGATGTTGGGCGCGTGGAAGTCGCAGCGTCCGTGGCGCTGGGTGCTGCTGGTGTGGGTAGGAGTTCCCCTCGTTCTCGCTTATTACCAATTTGTCGTGAAGTGGCCGCACGATCGCGGCCAGGTCTATGGGGCCTTCTTGCAAATACTGGCGGCGAGTGCGGGCGGCTTCGGCGGCCATTTCATGCGCCAGATGATCGACCATGTGTTCTTGAAACAAGGGGACTAGGGCAGATTCAGAATTGATACCGCAATCCTGAAAGCGCCCTAAGCCTCAGCCGGGTTGAAATCCGGCGACTAGCGGCGGGTACAGCACGGGAACCCGTGCCGACGAGCCGGCAGCCAGTCGGACTGCGTTCAGGACCGATTTGAGCGATTCGATGTGACACACTGCATCAACCGGAGGCGGCATGGTTGTCAAAGCCTCGGAGCCGCTGCACAAGAGGACGACAGGGGCCGGGGCGCCGGCGAGCAGCTTTAGTCTGGCGATCCAGGCGTTGGCGTGATGCGGGCTTAAGATGACGATGACATCGGCCCGTTGGCCGCGGTACGCACCAACCTGCCGGAGACTATGCGCAATTTGCAATCGAAGCCCACCGGCACGCAGCGCCTCCAGGACCGGAGCGCTCGCAACACAGTCATCACAGAGGAATAGGACCTTGTAAGGTGGCATGGAACCCCCACCTACCAGTTCCGAGAGGTAGGTCATTAGAGCATTGCGGCGGGTCCCCGGGCCGTGACGCCCATCACCCAGCTTAGTGACGTTCAATTGCGGAACAAGCCCTAAGGCTCGCTGTCCAAGTCGTCCGCGGCGGCCGGATTGGGCAAGCCCTTGCCATCCACGATAGCCGCCGGAGTTGTTACAAACAATGACTCTGCGACCCCGGCCCCTGCGAGTTTCGTGATCACTTTGCGAGCTTCCGAGAGCAGCGGTTTCCGGTGCACCGGGTCGTGGGCGTCGCTGGCGATCACATGAACGGCTCGCCGTTTGAGCAGCCATTCGGCCATGTTCTTGGAGCGGCTGCCCCAGTACCCGGTTAGGGAGTTGGCTGTGACCTGCACCAGGCAGCCCTGCTCGACGAACTCCAAAACCATCTCAGGCCGGTTCAGCAATGGCCGATTGCGTTCTGGATGGGTAATGATGGGGACCATCCCGCAACTGGAAATGGCAAGCAGGTTTTTCTTGACGGAGGGTGGGATGCCGAAGTCGCTGAATTCCACCAGGAGATACTGCGAGGCGCCAATTGTGTATCGCCGCGGATGCTCCAGAGCATCCTGAACATTTTCGTAGGAAAAATGAAAGTCGCAGCCCAGGCTGAAGGTCAATTTTCCTTCGCCCGTATCGTGCAGCTGCCCCAGCATCTCCGTGTAGCGGTCGCGGTCGTAAGGGTACTCATCGTTGCAATGCGGCGTTGCCACGATGTGGGTAATGCCGTCGAGGGCGGCCATTCGGCACATCCCGGCAGTCAACTCCCACGTCTTCGGACCGTCGTCGATGCCGGGAAGGATATGGCAGTGAAGATCAACCATGTGAAGGGCCCAACCTGTTCGGGAGCTCAGCTTGCTTTGAAGGGGCACGGCTTCACAGGCTGCTGAAGAACTCCATACTGACACCAGCCCGGGTAGTGCGGGCCTTCAGGCCCGCGTTCAATTAGTTTTGTGAAGAGGGCTTTAGCCCTGAGGTACGTTGTCCGAAGGCGCTAGTATGGCCGCTTCTAACAAATGTCCCCAGGCCTAAAGGCCGTTTCACTGTACTCGCCTGACGCGGCGCTGAAGCGCCGCACTACCCGAACTCGCTCCTGGGAGGATTTTTCAGCAGCCTCTTCAGTCGTGCCGTCTCTTCGCGAGATACCGTCCGCCTTTAGCCTATCCAGGCGAAATCGCTCAGGGGTTAAAGCCCATCACCTCGCGACTTATTTTCGGCACAGCGTGAATCCGCCGTTGAAGATTCTATCCGTAACGCTCTTGCATGAATTCGGTAATTGCCTCGTACGCTGCGCTCAACACCGGTTCCTGCGGCAGGAATACGATGCGCATGTGACGCGAGCCCGGCTTCTCGCCGAAACCGGAGCCATGCACCACCAGCACGTGCTTCTGCTTAAGCAGGTCGGTCACGAATGCAAGGTCGTCCTCGGGAATGTCCAGCGACGGGTGGGCATAGAACGCACCCTTAGGCGCGACCAGTTTCACGCGTGGCGTCCGCTTCGCCCAATCGACGGTAAGGTCGGCGCGCCGTCGCAGTTTTTCGCAAACCTCTACAAGGTGGTCCTGCGGACCCTCGAGCGCCGGCCGGATTGCGTGCTGGAAGGGATGCGGAGCTGACAAACGTGCGCGCAGCAGCCGGTGCACGGCTTCCATGTAAGGGTGCAGCACCTCGCGTGGCCCGGTCGCAATGGCCCATCCAATTCGCCAGCCGGGAACCAGGTAGGCCTTGGAGAGCCCGTTGAAAGTCACTACCGGAACATCCTGTGCCAGGGTTGCGATCGAGATGTGCTTGGCGCCGGGACCGAAGACCAACTTGTCATAAATTTCGTCGGCGAAAACGATCAATGCATGACGGCGGGCAAGTTCGAGAACCTTCTCCAGCGTCTGCTTCGAGTACACGGCGCCAGTTGGATTGTTGGGATTAATCAGCAGAATGGCCTTTGTGCGCGAATTGATCTTGCGCTCCATGTCCGCGACGTCGGGCTCCCAGCCATTGTTTTCGTCCAGGTCGTAGGCGTTGGCCGGGCAATCCAGCTTGGCCATGATGGCGCCGTACAAGGGATATTCCGGACTGGGCGTCAAGACATTGTCGCCCGGGTTCAGCAGCGCGGTCAGGCAACTGTCAATCACCTCGCCGCTGCCGATGCCCACAAAGATGCTCTGAATTTCGCGGAAGCCGTTGCGCTCGCCTTCGCGGTGGATTGCCTCGATCGCCGGCTTGATACCGAGCGAGTCGGCGTACCCGTTGTGGCCGTCAACCATGGCTTTCAACACCGCTTCAATCATATGGGGCGGTGTGGGGAAGTCATACTTACAGGGATCGCCGATGTTGAGGTAGAGGATCTTGTGGCCTTCGCGCGCTACTTCGTCGGCGACCACAGCCAGATCGCGAATCGCGTACCGCACATTGGCCATGCGGCTGGCGGCCAGGACTTTAGAGATTTCTTGGGTAGTCATGAGTACGTCCTTGGCGGAGAATGACTCCGCGTTGCGGGAACATTACATTATGACCCAGCGGGCGTATTCGGGAAACTCGCTATCGAAACCAGGCAGTCTGGCCGGCACGTAATTTCGTGGTTCCATATGTACGGATAGAAACTCTTCTGTCCTCGGTTGTAGTGGGTTATACTTCTCGACCTTACGCAGCACCGCTCGCGGACCTTCACTGCCAACCTGGAATACGTCTTGCGGGCCCCGCAGCACGAAAGGATGCGCCATGCCTAGTACCGCCATTGTCGACGTTGCCATTGGAATCGCGTTTATCTACTTGTTTTTCAGCCTTATTTGCTCGGTCGTGAACGAAGGCTTTGCCGCCTTCCTTTCTCTCCGGGCGAAGAACCTTGTCGCTGGGATTAGTAGCCTGTTCTCGGACAGCAAGACGGCGGATGGCAAGCAGTTTGTGCAGGCGATCTACGAGCATGGGCTGGTGCGCGGACTCTTCAAGGACCTCCCAGTGGCTGCCGGTGCTTTGACGAACATCTCCGCCGAGTTGGCCAACGCAGCGCAGAGGCTCAAAAAGGTGAGCCTCCCGTCCTACATTCCGGCGGGGACATTTACGACTGCGCTTATGGATGCCATCGCGCCGCCCAACGCGACAGTCCCGCGTTCCTTGGATGATGTTCGCCGGGGGATCATGGCCCTGCCGGATAGCCTGACCAAGCAGGCATTACTGAGCTTGCTTGCGAGCACGCAGGGTGAGCTTCCGGAGTTTCAAGCAAAGATCGAGGACTGGTACAACGCCTCAATGGACCGGGCGGCAGGGTGGTACAAGCGCAACACCCAAAAGTTTCTGCTGGCCATCGCTCTGGTGGTGGCGCTCACTCTGAACGTCGATACCCTGCACATAGCGGTAACACTCTGGAATAACCCTGTCGCGCGCCAGGCAACGGTTGACCTCGCTCAAAAGTATGCGGAAGCGAACCCCATTAAGGCTTCAAGCGGGCCTGCGAAGGCCCCTGAGACGGACAAGGGGACCAACCTTCCAGGCGATTCCAGTAACACTCCACAGACTGAGTCAGGCAAGACTCCCGAGCAGAAACTCATGGACCAGGCGACCACTTTGTCGAACCTGGGGAAAAGCCTCCCTGTCCCATTCGGCTGGTCAACCGAGCACGGCGGTAACGGCCTCTATTGGCTGGAAAAGGTGATCGGCTGGATCATTACGATGCTGGCGTTATCGCTCGGAGCGCCGTTCTGGTTCGACGTGCTGAACAAGTTCATGGTGGTCCGTTCGACCGTCAAGCCGCAGGAGAAGAGTCAACCTGAGGGCAGCAAGGATTAGTAGACAATCTCCCAAATGGGTACGGACCATTGCGAAGGAGAACGTGTTCGACCGGTGTAGAACCAGTCCCGCAGGGCCGGACCCTACCCTACGAGGACGGTCCTCTTGGCGTTTTCCAGCGAGTGCGGTCCCTGCCGGGACCAGCACTGTCACAACCGCAGCCTAGCCAAGGCTTCGTCCTGGGCTAAACTGGGCCGTCCCGCAAAGGCGGAACTGGGTTCTCTCTCTACCGATTGTCAATCTGCGCTCGCTGCAGTGTGTCCGAATAATCCACGTACACCGACTTCCACTCGGTGTAGAAGTCGATGGCGCCAATGCCGCCTTCACGATGGCCGTTACCTGTGGCCTTGGTGCCGCCGAAGGGCAGATGCACCTCGGCGCCAATCGTGGGCGCGTTGATGTAGGTGATGCCGGCGTACAGATCGCGCATGGCCGTGAACGCCTTGTTCACGTCTTTGGTGTAGATCGACGATGACAGTCCGTACTCGATGTCGTTGGCGATCTCGATCGCGTTCTCCAGGCCATCGCACGCAATGATCGAAACCACCGGGCCGAAGATCTCTTCCTGCGCGATGCGCATCTTGGGATCCACATCGGCGAACACCGTGGGCGCAACGAACCAGCCGTGGTTCCACGCGCTCGCCTTCCAGGCGATGTCCGCCACACAGCATCTTGGCGCCTTCATCCTTGCCGATCTTGATGTACTTCAGGTCGGTCTCCATCTGGCTGGAGTTGACCGCCGGGCCCATGTCCACGCTCTCGTCGAGACCATTGCCTACCTTCAGCTTCTTGGCGCGCGCTACGAGTTCGTCCACAAACTTCTTGTACACGCCTTTCTGCACGATGATGCGGCTGGTCGCGGTGCAACGCTGACCGGTGGTGCCGAACGCGCCCCAGAGCGCACCTTCCAGCGCGAGCTCAAGATTGGCATCGTCGAGGACGATCATCGGATTCTTGCCGCCGAGCTCCAGCGAGCAATGTTTGAACGTCTTGGCCGCTTCCTGTCCCACAATGCGGCCGACCGCCGTCGATCCAGTGAGCGAAACTGCGCGCACCTCCGGATGCTCGGTCATCGGCGTGCCGACCTCGCCGCCGAATCCGGTAACAATGTTAACCACGCCTGCCGGAATCCCGGCATCGTGCAGCGTTTTCACGAAGTTCAACGTAGAGAGCGGAGTATCCTGCGCAGGCTTGATCACGGCGGTATTGCCGGCCACAAGGGCAGGGAACAGCTTCCACGACGGGATCGCCATGGGGAAGTTCCACGGCGTAATCATGGCGCAGACGCCCAGAGGCTGGCGGATGGCCATGGCAAACTTGTTGGGCAGCTCGGACGGCACCGTCGGTCCGAACAGGCGGCGGCCTTCGCCGGCGGTGTAGTAGCCGCAATCGATGGCTTCCTGTACGTCGCCGCGCGTCTCCTTGATGACCTTGCCCATCTCGCGAGTCATGTCCTGCGCGTAATCCTCTTTGCGCGCGATCAGCAGCTCGGATGCCTTGTAGAGCATCTCGGCGCGGCGCGGCGCGGGCACCAGACGCCACTTCTTGAACGCCTCTTTGGCGGTTTCGATGGCATGGTCGACGTCTTCCTTGCCCGATTTCTGGAAGATGCCGACCACTTCGCGCGTGTCAGCGGGATTGAGGTTCTCAAAGGTGCGACCAGTGCGGCTCTCGACCCACTCGCCGCCGATAAAATTCTTGAACACCTTGGCTTTCGCGCCGGTATGAACGCTTGCCGTCTTCTGTTCCATAGTAGCCATAAGATTGCCCTCCACAGCGAACTCCAAACCTTTAATGCTATCTGGTGGCTCGCAGCTTGTCATCTCGGAGGCCTTCGTTCAGCGGTCGGCCATCGGCGTTTAATCGGGGTGGTTCAACGGCTTCCTTCCGCGGGGGAGTCATCGCAAGCGAGCCCGAGTTGAGGGACGCATGGAACCGAGCGGTGAGCCCGACACAGGTTGTACCGAGCCTTTTTACCCCAAACTAACATTCTCTAGTGCTAGTCTCAGGTGTTAATCTAGTCCACACGGTGTGAACCGGCCTGCCGGCGGTTATCCTCGGAACACAAGCCTTGTTATCTGCCGGACTCGAGCAAGCTGGTAAGTTACGCACCTGTCGCTTCTGTCATAAACTATAGGCAACACCGTTCATACTTAGGAAGAAATAGCTCGTAATGTCATCTAACGGCTTTCATAGTAGCGCCTCGCGATTCAGCAACATGCGCTCGCTGTTCAGCATGTTCTCCAGCGATTTAGCCATCGACCTGGGGACGGCGAACACGCTGGTGTACGCGCGCGGCAAAGGCATCGTGGTCAACGAGCCTTCCATCGTCGCCATCAACAAGAACACCGGTGAAGTCGAAGCGGTCGGCAAAGAGGCCAAGGAGATGCTTGGCCGCACCCCCGGCAACATCGTCGCCATCAAGCCGATGAAAGACGGCGTCATCGCCGACTTCAAGGTCACCGAGAAGATGCTGAACTACTTCATCCAGAAGGCGCACAACCGCAAGATGCTGGTGCATCCTCGCATCGTGATCGGCGTGCCTTCGGAGATCACGCAGGTGGAAAAGCGCGCGGTCATGGACTCGGCCTATCGCGCCAAGGCCAGCGAAGTGCATCTCGTGGAACAGGCCATGGTGGCCGCGATCGGCGCGGGCCTGCCCATCACCGAGCCCAGCGGCAACATGGTGGTCGATATTGGCGGCGGCACCACCGACATCGCGGTGATTTCGCTCAGCGGCATCGTGTATTCGCGCTCGGTGCGCATGGCGGGCAATCAGATGGACGAGTCCATCATGAATTACCTGAAGCGCAAGTACAACCTGCTGATCGGCGAGCGCACCGCCGAGCAGATCAAGATTGAGATTGGCTCCGCCTATCCGCTGGACAAGCCGCTCACCATGGAGATCAAGGGCCGCAATCTCATCGAGGGCGTACCCAAGACGATCACGATTGACGACAGCGAAATTCGCGAGTCACTCAGCGAGTGCGTTTCCACCATCATGAACGCGATTCGGGTCGCGCTGGAGCGCACGCCTCCAGAGTTGTCCGCCGATATCAGCGATCGCGGCATTGTGCTGACCGGCGGTGGCGCGCTGGTGAAGAACCTGGACAAACGCATCCGCGAAGAAACTGGCCTGCCGGTCTCGATTGCAGACGATCCGTTGTGCAGCGTGGTGCTGGGCACGGGAAAAATGTTGAGCGACTTCAAGTTGCTGCGGAAGATATCGATTGACTAAGGTCCTCGCAGCCGGCAACAGTATGGATACATTCCTCGGCCGCTATAAGAACCTGATTGTGCTGGCGGCCATTCTGTTCGCCCAGATTATTGCCCTGGCTGTTCAGGTGCGCCGTCCAACGCAGGGCGGCGACACGCGCCTCCTTCGCTTGTGGGCGATCTCCGCGGTGACTCCGGTCGAAAAAGCAGTGGTGCACACGCCAGAAGTGGGTGTACGACACCTGGAACACCTACGCCTACCTTCGCGGTGTTCGCAGGGAAAACCGGCAACTGCGCGCCGAAATCGAACGCATGAAGGTCGATGATGCCCGCTATGCCGAGGATGCCCGCATGGCGCGTCGCATCCAGGCACTGCTCGCCTTCAAGGAGCAGTACGTCGACACCACCGTTGCGGCCCAAGTGATCGGCACCAGCGGCAGCGAGCAGTCGCGCATCCTCTACATCGACAAGGGCTCCAAGGATGGCCTCAAGCCGGACATGGCCGTCATCACGCCCACCGGCATCGTGGGCAAGATCGTGCAAGTGTTTCCCGACGCCTCGCAGGTGCTGCCGATCAATGACCAATTCAGCGGAGTCGGCGCCGCGCTGAAATCCTCGCGCCTTCAGGGGATATTGAAGGGGGCGCCAAATGGCGCGACCACCCTGCAATACGTCATGAGCGACGAGAAGGTCGAGCCTGGCGAAGAGGTCATCACCAGCGGCGGAGACCGGATCTTCCCCAAGGGTCTGCCCGTCGGCAAAGTTGTTTCGGTCGAGCCCGGAAAAGATCTTTTCCTGAACATTCGCGTAGTGCCCGCGGCCCGGCTCGATCAGGTTGAGGAAGTATTGGTGGTTACGAAGATCACGGAGAAGATGCCGGACGCCAAGGAATTGGGGCCGTTGCGTGCTTCCGATATTTTGGCCGAACGATTGCCGACGGTTCCTCCAAAGCCGGAGGTTGATGCCGCCGGAAATGCGAAGCCCGGTACCGCGAACGGGACCACAACGGGCACGAGTCCCGCGACGGGGCCGGGTGCGACCGCTGCCCATCCCGGCGTGCCAGGAACACCAGGTGCGACCAAGCCTGCGACGGGAGGTGCAACGGCGGTTGCTCCCAAGCCCAACGGCGCGGCGACTACCGCGCCAGGTGCGGCCGCGGGAAGTCCGAAGCCGGTGAAACCAGCGCCTGCCGGGACCCTTGCGAAGCCGCTGAGTGGGTCTGGAACGGTAACTGCGCCGAAGCCAAAGGGTACCGCGCCAACAGCCGATCAAACGCCCGCGACCGGTTCCGCGACTGAAGATGCGACGCCTGCGCCCAAGCAAGTCAAGCCGGCTCCGGAGCCGACGCCCAATGCGAATCCGCAACAGCCCTCCACGCCGCCTGCCGGAGAGCAGCCACCGCAATGAGCAGCCGAGTCATGCCATTCCGGGGAAGCCTGACCTCGCGCGACCAGGTTGCGGTCTACGAGTTCAGTTGGCCCGCGGTCATCCTTCATCCCGCTGGTTGCGGTGCTGATTCAGATCTTCATTCCGGTGCGGGTGCGGTTTCTTCCGATCATTGACCTGCCGCTCATGGTCACCATTTTCTTCGCGGTGGCCCGCCGCAACCCAGTCAGCGGTTGCCTTACCGGTTGCGTGATCGGCCTGATGCAGGACCTGTTTGCCGGTCCGAACCATCCGCTGGGCATGTACGGCATTGCCCTGACCATCATCGGATACATGGCGTCGTCGCTGGGCCTGAAGATTGACGTTGAGAATCCCGGCTCGCGATTCATCATCACCTACATCTTTTTCGTAATCCACCAGGGTGATCTATTACGGCGTGGCGCACGGCCTGCTACGGCAGGTGCAGGAATGGAGCTGGAGCCATGTAGCCATCTCCGCGCTGGCCAATGCCGTGATCGGGATATTCGTCTTCAAGTTTCTGGACAGATTCAAACAGCGGTAACCACGCGTACCCTCAGCGCCTAGGGCGCGGGACAAGAAAGCCCACCGCTTCAGCGGTGGGGTAGGAGTGAAAAGGAACCGAGTCCCTCGGGGACGACACAGACATTCGTGCCCGACGTCACGGAAGCAGCCGAATCACGCTTTTACCATGACGGTCATGCCCCACGCACTCAAGTCAAATCTCGCATTGCCCAGAAACGCAGCTTTGAGCAGGAGTTCGTAACGATGCTGCGTCACTCGGGCATAAGTTACGATCCAAAATTTATTTTCGGATAGAAGGGCATGCCGTGCCCGAGGCATTCGGAATCCATGGCCGGAACTTACCCACCGCTGAAGCGGTGGGCTCTCTTATTCCGCGCCCTCGGCGCTGATACTTCACGATTGCCACCCCGACGCAGCGCGCGGAACCCCGGACTCCAACCATTTACGCGCTTTTCCCCTCCGTTCCCGTGCCTAATCGGACTACAATAGTTGAGGGCTTCCGATCCGTCATTTTGCCAGCAAATCGGGTGCAATCCTGCGATGTACAACTCCGCGCTTCGGAATTGATGCTCGACCGGAGCGCTCTGTCAGTTTCAAACCTTTGCAACTGTGTTACTTCGGGAAGATGTAGTTGATGTTCGGTCGCGACGAAAAAGTCTCTCAGCTCCGGCTTACCGCAGTGCAATACGTCCTGCTGGGAGTCTTTCTTGTTCTTGCCTTCGGGTTGTGGCGCCTGCAGGTAGCGCGCAACGATTACTACAGCTCTCTGGCCGAGCAGAACCGCATCAAGCAGGTCCCCATTCTGGCGCCGCGCGGCAAGATCCTCGACCGCGAAGGCCGCATCATCGTTGACAACTATCCTTCGTTCTCCGTGCTGCTGCTGCGCGATCAGAACCGCAATCTCCAGGCCGATGCCGACAAGATTGCCGCTGGGCTGCACATCCCCCCCGACGAGCTGCGCGCCCGCCTGAAGCGCATGGCCGCTGTGCCGGGATATCAGCCGCTGTTCCTCAAGGACGACATCACTCCCGACGAGCTGGCCTTCATCGAATCGCACAAAGCGGAGTTGCCCGAGCTCGACACCATCACCGTTCACCGCCGCCTGTATCCGCGCAACGGATTCATGGCGCACATCATCGGCTACGTCGGCCAGGTGAGCGAAGACATGCTGACCCAGCCGCAGTGGGAGCTGTACAACCCGGGCGACATCGTCGGCATGTCGGGGGTCGAGCAGTATTACAACGATATCTTGATGGGCAAGAACGGCTCGCGCCAGGTGCTGGTCAACAGCCGCGGCAAGGAAGTGGGCACGCTCAGCGACGTGCAGGCGGTTCCCGGCAAACAGCTCAAGCTCACCATCGATCTTGATTTGCAGATCGCTGCCGAAGAGGCGCTGGAAGGCAAGCCCGGTGCGATCGTTGCCATGGACCCGCGCAACGGCGAAATCCTGGCCATGGTCAGCCGTCCGGCGTTCGATCCCAATCGAGTTTGCCGTGCGCATCACGCGCGACGAGTGGAACGCGCTGGTCACCGATCCCGGCAAGCCGCTGCTGAACAAAGCCATCCAGGCGCAGCTCGCTCCCGGCTCGGTGTTCAAGATCATCATGGCGACGGCCGGACTACAGGAAGGGATTGCGCAGGACCTCGTCGTCAACTGTGGCGGCGGCAAGACCTTCTACGGACGCTTCTTCAAGTGCTGGATTGCAGAGAGACACAGCACCCACGGCAGCGTTGGCATCACCAAGGCGATTTACCAGTCGTGCGACTCGTACTTTTACACTCTTGCCGAGAAGCTGGGCATCAGCCGCATCGCCAAGTATGCCACCTTGCTCGGACTGGGACAGAAGACCGGTGTTGACCTGCCTCAGGAAGTTTCCGGCGTGATGCCGTCGGAAGAATGGAAGATCAAGAACTTCAAGCAGAAATGGTACGCGGGCGAAACCATCTCGGTCGGCATCGGCCAGGGCGCGGTAGCGACCACGCCGATTCAGCTGGCACGGGCCATCGGCGCCATTACCAGCGACGGAGTGCTGGTGCGTCCGCACGTGGCATTTCCCGAGCAGTTTCCGCCGGGGTTCAAGCAGGTGGCCAACTACACCGACAAAACGAACATTGGGCTCGACCAGGAAAACTGGGTCACGATTACCGACGCCATGGCAGAGGTGGTTTCGCCGATGGGAACAGCGGGCAGCGCACATTTGCCGGGGATTGATTTCGCCGGCAAGACGGGCAGCGCGCAGACAATTTCCAACGATCTGAAGAAGCGATTGGGCGCCGAAGGCAAACGAGACTTCAAGGACAACGGCTGGTTCGTTGGAGTCACGCCGCGCCGCAATCCTGAAATCGTGGTGGCGTGTCTGTTTGAGGGTGGCGAGCACGGAGCGCTTGCGGCTCGAGTCGCGTCCAAGGTGATTAAGGCGTACGTCGAGAAGCAGCGCAGTCGCCAAGACGCAAGTGGCCAAGGCAAGCGGAACAGCTGCCGCCGGCCAGCAGGCGGAAGTCGCTGCGGTGTGGCACGAGGGCGACGCCAAGTCTCCCGGACAAGATGCAGGCAGGACATTTCACGGTCCCGACCGATGGCAAGACCAAGCCGGTAACTTCGGCGCCCGGAGTGGGAGAAGCCGACAAGCCTATTCCTGCTGCCGATCTCGAAACCACGGAGTCGCACGTGGAGATGGCCCATCCCGAAACCCAACCTCCTGCGGAGACTCAGCCGACGCCGCCGGCGACAACGCCTGACGAGCAAGCCCCACCTGAGCCGAAGAAGCCTGCGGCCGAGCCAACGATCGCGCCTGCGGCCGCAGTTGTTCCCGCGGAGGCAACCCTGAGCCGCTACATCTCATTCCGCGATTTCGACTGGGTCCTGTTGGTGCTGGTGCTGTTGATCTGCGCCCTGGGTGTGGTCGAAATCTACAGCGCGACCCTCAGCACCAAGTTCATGGGTGTACACCTCAAGCAGGTGTACTGGATCCTGGGCGGCGTGGGACTGATGTTCGTGGTCAGCTTCTTCAACTACCAGGCCCTGCTGGAACGGGTACCGCTGATGTACCTGATTTCCATCGCGTCACTGGTTGCGGTGGAAGTGTTCGGCAAGAAGTATCTGGGCGCGCGCCGCTGGGTGCAGTTGGGCTCGTTTCACTTTCAGCCATCGGAGTGGGTGAAGCTGGTGCTCATTCTCGCCATGGCTAAGTACTTTGCCGACACCAAGTCCGAATGTACGGCCCAGGACATCGTCAAAGCCGGAGCCCTGGTCGGCGTTCCCATGCTCATGGTGCTGGTCCAGCCGGACCTCGGTACGGCGCTCACCTACCTCCCGATTGCCATCATGGGCTTGTTCCTGGGTGGAATGAAGGCCCGGCATGCCTTGGTCATCCTGGTGCTGGGGGCACTGCTGGCCCCGGTGGGATGGCATGTTCTCAAGCCCTACCAGCGCGACCGGCTGACCAGCTTCATGGAGCCCGAGGCTGACGCTCAAGGTCACGGATATCAGGTGATTCAGTCGCTGGTCGCCGTGGGTTCAGGCGGCATTTTCGGCAAGGGAACGGCACACGGCAGTCAGACGCAGGGACAATTTCTGCCGGTGCCGCACACCGATTTCATCTTTGCTGCCTTCGCCGAGGAGCATGGGTTCCTAGGTGCTATGGGGCTTGCTGCTGCTATACTTTATTGTACTGATGCGTCTGATCCAGAACGCTCAGACGGCCCCGGACCGGGCTGGTGCCTTCGTGGTCATGGGTGTGGTTGCGGTACTCGCGTTCCACGTCCTGGTTAACGTAGGCATGGTGGTTGGGTTCATGCCGGTCACGGGTATTCCCTTGCCGTTAATGAGTTACGGGGGATCATCGGTACTGTTCATGTTCCTGGCGCTGGGAATTGTGATGAACATTCGCATGCGCCGGTTTGTGAACTGAGTTGCAAACTTTTTGGCATTGGAGTTTTCAGCGTCCTTGGGACGCACTTCAGAAGCAGACCGGTCTCATTCGCCGGGGAAGCCATTACAGACTGGAAGTCGGGCTTCCGAAGGATGACAACAAGATTACGACCGCCCTCACGTACGAGGGCATGCCGGCCGCCAGGAGAAATGGGCCGGACAGGATTGCAAAGCACGTTGATCGAAGCGGGAAACGGCCCCTTGGCTGATGCTGAGAGTGAGGCCACAACCTTCGAACCGCGTGCTCTATACGGTGCTAAAGATTCCACAAATTGTTGCTTCACGAATCAGGTCTGGTTCACACCCCGGCGGAAGCTGCGGTGTGCCCCCAGCCTAATCACCTGTAGAGTTTTCCTGTCCTTCCGATCGACCGCGCCGGTTAAACCGGAGCATCCATGAACAAGGAACTTTACGTGTCCTCCACGCCACACGAAACCAAAGTGGCGCTGGTGGAGGACGATCAGCTCGCCGAAGTTTTTTTCGAGCGGGAAAACGAATACACCCTCGCAGGATCAATCTACAAAGGCCGGGTCACGCGCGTGCTTCCCGGCATGCAGTCCGCTTTCGTCGACATCGGACTGGAGCGCGACGCCTTTCTCTACGTTTCCGATTTCCTCGAAGCACGGCGATGAAGAAGACGAGGAAGAGTTCGGCAGTATTCCCGTGCCGCGCAACGACCATCGACGTAAGCAAAGCGCATGCCGCTACCAGCAGGCACAATCTTCAGGCGGCTACTGCCGTGGCTGAGCCTGAGGTCGAAGAGGAATTCGAACTCGCCGTTGAAGATGCTACGGACCGATCAGACGGCCGCCGGGAGAGAGCACCGAAGCTTCGTCCAGCGAGGATCGGGACTCGGCGGAAGGAACGCGGCCATGGCGAGGTCGCCGTCGCCGTCGTGGTGGACGTCGCGGCCAGGGAGACGAGCGCGATGACCGGCCCGAGCCCAAGACCGAGACCGCTAAGCCAGCACCGGTAGCAGAAGAATCGCCGACGTTTCACGCGGAAGCGCGTCCCCCACAGCGTCCTCGCTCAGACTACGGGCCACCCGCAGGCTATACGCCGATCGTTCTGCCGGGAGAATCGATTTCGAAGTATCGCAACCTGCCGCACCAACCTGCGCCCCGACCCTCAGGACGACGACGCACCGGAGCAGGCTTCCGTAGCTCATCCGGTTGAAGATTTCATTCCGGCTGTCGATTCGCGGTCGCATGTCAGCGATGTATTTCAAGAGACCGAGCCATCTTCTGATCTCGAGCCCGCATACGCCTCGACGGGAGCGGAGCCGGTTGAATCTGTAACTCCGTCTCCCGCCGAGATGACGGGTGTCGCGCATGAATACGTGAACACGCCCAGTCCGCGGCCAGCACCGACGAACGCGGAGAAATCCAGGGACCTGAGCGTTGCACCTTCAGAAACACTCCACTCGCAGCCGGAAGCCTGGGCACAGGAGCCGTTCACGGCCCCGGCCCCCGGGTTCTGCGTCTATAGCACCGGAGAATCAAACCTTCTGTTGAAGACTGGCCGACCGACGTTCGCAATGCTGAATTTGTGGCGACCGATCAAGACCATGCCGAAATCGCGACGCAGGAATCGCCGTACCTTCGAGCGCCATGCTGCTCCGTCCAGTCGCTCCCGAGGGACGCACGCTGGAGCATGAAGTACTGGAAGACGAGGAGATGGAGTTCCATCCCGTGCCCGACGACCTCAGTGCAATGAGCGAAGTGGCAGGGCGACGAGGAACTCGTTCTGGAGGAAGAGACCCTCGATGCCGACGACGGCGACTAAGGCCGCTGGATTCCCAAGATTGCCGACGTGGATGAGGACGAAGTGGTGGCCGCCGAAGAGCGTGGCGAACAAATCTTCGGGCCCGACACCGACGAGGAAGAAGACGAAGAGAGCTGGCGAGGAAGAAGAAACCAACGGACAGCGCCGAAGTGCGCGCTGCGTCTCCCACCGCAGGCTATCAGCAGCGGCAGGCTGAGCGTCCCGGCTACGATCGCCGTGGTTTTCGCGATCGCAATCGCCGCGGCGGTCCGCGCCGCAACTATGCGCGCTCGTCCCAACACCAATCGCAATCAGCCGCTCATCACCGACCTGCTGAAGGAAGGGCAGGAGGTGCTGATCCAGATTGCGAAGGAACCCATCGGCAAGAAGGGCGCTCGCATCACCAGCCACATCGCGCTGCCCGGCCGCTTCCTGGTGTACATGCCTACGGTCAATCACGTGGGGGTTTCGCGCAAGATCGCGTCCGAAGAAGAACGCCTGCGGCTGAAGCGCATCGTGACCAGCGAACGCGAAAACGGACTGGGCGGATTCATCGTCCGCACCGCGGCCGTCAACATCAAGGAAGAAGATCTGCGCGCCGACATTCGCTTCCTTAAACATCTGTGGGCCGAGATCAAGAGCCGCGCCGAGAACAGCAAGTCGCCGGCGCTGATCTATCACGACCTGAACCTGGTCGAACGTGTGTTGCGCGACCAGGTGAACGCCGACTTCTCGCAGATCTGGGTGGACACGGAAGACGAATACGAGCGCGTGGTGCGCTTTGCCAGCCGCTTCCAGCCGTCGCTGGTTCGGCGCATCAAGCTGTACACCAAAGACACGCCGTTGTTCGAGCAGTTCGGCATTCAGGACGAGATCAATCGCTCGCTGAAGTCGAAGGTCTGGCTGAAGAGCGGCGGACACATCGTCATCAACCAGACCGAAGCGCTGGTAGCCATCGACATCAACACCGGCAAGTATGTCGGCAAGACCCAGCGACTGGAAGACACCATCGCCAAGACCAACGTGGATGCGGTCAAGGAAATCGTGCGGCAAATCCGCCTGCGCGATCTGGGTGGCATCATCGTCATCGACTTCATCGACATGGACGAGCGCAAGAATCGCCAGAAGGTGATGCAGGCGCTCGAAGAGGCCCTGCGCAACGATCGCGCTCCGTCAAAGGTGCTCCAGTTCAACGATTTCGGATTGGTTGCGATTACCCGCAAACGGGTGAAGCAATCGCTGGAGCGCACCCTGGGAGAGACTTGCCCCTACTGCGTGGGCGCGGGCTTTGTGAAATCGGTGCCGACCGTCTGCAACGAGCTTTACATCGAGATGCGCAAGATGGCGAAGATGCACGACAAGACCGACATCACCGTGCGCGTGCATCCCGAGGTAGCCAAGGCCCTGAAGGCCAACAACGGCAAGCTGATCTCCGAGATGGAAGACTTGACCGGCAAGACCGTACTGGTGAAGAGCGATCCGCTGCTGCACCAGGAGAACTTCGACATTCACTAGATAGCTCGAGATCGTTGTAAACGAGAGGCGGCCCATTGTGGGCCGCCTTTTCCATTGCCTTGGATGGGCTGACTTGCCAGTCACGACTGCAATTCTCGCTTCATAGCGTAGTATTCCTCTACACTAGGAAAGTTCTTCCTGTTGCGACCGGGCAAAGCCTCATCCAAGCCATGAGGAGAGAGAATCGATGACACCTTTGGCGTCCCAGGAGCAGGGTTCGACCTTGCTGACCCCCTTCGATCTGCACCTTTTCAACGAAGGCAAACACAACCGGTTGTTCGAGAAATTCGGCGCGCACCTGACCGAACTCGATGGCAAGCAAGGCACCTACTTCGCGGTGTGGGCCCCTGACGCCGACCGCATCTCGGTGGTGGGCGATTTCAATGGCTGGAACCCCGACTCTCATCCGATGAGGCCGCGGGGAAACTCAGGAGTTTGGGAGGCATTTCTGCCCGGCCTGGGTAAGGGCACGGTTTACAAGTATCACATCCGTTCCCGTTACAAAATGTACGTGGTAGACAAGACCGATCCATATGGCTACTACAACGAAATTCCGCCACGCACAGCTTCGATCGTCTGGGACCTCGACTACGAGTGGAACGACGCCGAATGGATGCGGACCCGCCACGACCGTAACAAGTTCGACGCGCCCATGTCCATCTACGAAGTGCACCTCGGGTCGTGGATGCGTGTTCCCGAGGAGGGTAACCGCTCGCTCAGTTATCGCGAGCTGGCGCCCAGGCTTGCGGCGTACGTACACGATATGGGGTTTACCCATGTCGAGTTTCTGCCGGTAATGGAACATCCGTTCTTCGGCTCGTGGGGATACCAGGTCACCGGCTATTACGCTCCCAGCGCACGCTTCGGAACCCCACAGGACTTCATGTACTTGGTGGATTATCTGCACCTGCAAGGGATCGGCGTTTTCCTCGATTGGGTGCCGTCACATTTTCCCAACGACGAACACGGACTGGCCTACTTCGACGGTACGCACTTGTATGAGCACGCGGACCCGCGCAAAGGTTTTCATCCCGACTGGAAGTCGGCCATCTTCAACTACGACCGTAACGAAGTGCGGGCGTTCCTGCTGAGCAACGCCATTTTCTGGCTCGATCGCTACCATGCCGACGGCCTGCGCATGGACGCGATTGCCTCGATGCTCTACCTCGACTACTCGCGCAAAGCGGGCGAGTGGATTCCCAACGAGTTTGGGGGACGGGAGAACCTGTCAGCCGTCTCGCTGCTGAAGGCCGTGAATCGAGACACCTACAAGGCGTTTCCCGATATTCAAACCATCGCCGAGGAATCCACCGCGTGGCCGCTGGTGTCGCGGCCAACCTACATAGGCGGCCTCGGTTTCGGCATGAAATGGGACATGGGCTGGATGCACGACACGTTACTCTACATGTCGAAGAACCCCATCCATCGCAAGTATCACCATAGCAAGCTGACGTTCCGGGGACTGTACGCCTTTACCGAGAATTTTGTGCTGCCGCTGTCGCACGACGAAGTTGTGCACGGCAAGGGATCGCTGATCGGGAAGATGCCCGGCGACGAATGGCAGAGGTTCGCCAACCTGCGGCTGCTGTTTGGATACATGTTCACGCAGCCGGGAAAGAAGTTGATCTTCATGGGTGGCGAGATTGGCCAATACCGCGAATGGAACCACGATGGCAGCGTCGATTGGCACTTGCTGCAGTTTGCGCCGCATGAGGGATTGCGGCAATGGGTCCGCGATCTCAACGCCTACTATCGCAGTGAGCCCGCACTGTACGAATGCGACTTCAGTCCGGACGGATGGCGCTGGATTGACGCCGACGACTCCGACAACAGCGTGCTGACCTACATGCGTTTTGGGAAAGATCAGGACGCCTCGGTGGTTGTAGCTTGCAACTTCACTCCGGTTCCGCGGCGAGGATACCGCGTCGGCGTTCCCAAGGAGGGTTTCTGGCGTGAGGTGCTGAACAGCAATGCTGCGATTTACGGCGGTACCGACGAAGGCAACATGGGAGGATGCCCCAGCGACCCGATCCCCACTCACGGGCAGGAACATTCTCTATTGCTTGACATCCCGCCACTCGCGATCGTGATGTTCAAGCAATAGCGGAAAGCAAAAAGTAGTGCAAATGCTGCCCAAGGAACGGAACCGCAGTTTCCTCGACTCCGCTTCGCTCCGCTCGGAGTGACAGCGGAGTAGAGCCATCGTGGGAGTTAATCTAGACTAGACTTCAAGATCGCCGGCGT
Source organism: uncultured Acidobacteriaceae bacterium (assembly GCA_963840905.1). Lineage (GTDB taxonomy): Bacteria > Acidobacteriota > Terriglobia > Terriglobales > Acidobacteriaceae > Bog-257. Next base: position 80,883 of record CAWJAO010000011.1, on the reverse strand, counting down.
CGTCGCCCATCTGCGGCTGACGCAGTATTTCTTCCGTCAGGCGGGTGAACATTTCGTCCACGCCGACTCCGCTTTTCGCACTGGTCAGTTGGATTTTCCATCCGTCGGCTTCTAACTTTTCCAGGTCCGGAGAGGTAATCTGCCACTTGTCCCAGAGGTCCGACTTGTTCACGATGAGCAGGAACGGAATGTCGCCAACCGCTTCCACCGCTCGTTTGTGAATACTCATAGCTGTCACCAGAGATTCCGACCAGGTGCCGTCGACGATCAGGAAGTATCCGGCCGCCCCGCGAAGGTAAGAAGTTTGAACTTGCGTGCGCGAATCCTCTCCGGCGAGGTCCCACACCATTAACAGCACATCCTTTTCGTCGATCTTCACTTGCCGCTTGTCGACTTTCACGCCGACTGTACTGATGTACTTTGTGGAAAAAATGCCGCTGACAAAGCGCGCCACCAGGCTCGTCTTTCCTACACCAAATGAACCCAGCATGCAGATCTTCTTCTGGATCATTACTTGTCTCCCTGGTGTTGCGACTCGACCTTAAGAGAAACACTGCGATTAACTTCCAACTGGTATGAGGGGGATCCGTGTTGAATCGGGTCACTGTCGCCCAACCCGACGGCGGTGATCATGTCGGCCGGAATGCCGCGCTCGCGCAGTGCTGCGACAACGTGTTCCGAGCGTTCCTTGCTCAGGGCAGCGTTCTTGCTCTCGGCGCCAGTGTGGTCAGCCCGGCCATAAACCGTCACGTGAATTTTTTGCCCCGTATCGGTTGCGATCTGTTGCAAACGATTGATGTGGTCCTCAATAACATCCAGTCGCATTCCCTGGTCGGACAACAGCACACTCGAGTTCACTGGAAACAATACCATCTGCTGTTCCAGTTGCTGCTTCTCCGACTCGAACTCGCGTGGCCGCACAAAGCCAGGATCGAGGGATTGATAGGGTGCGAAGTGGGTCTCCAGACTCCCGGTCGCGATGCCGGATTCGGCCGCAACCTGTAACGGATCAGCGGCCAGCGGATCGCGCAGGCCGGTAACGCTGTAGTGCCCCCAGCTTTTCCGTGAGCCGGTAACCACAATTCCCGGATGACTCTGGAGGTTCGCCAGAAACTGGTTCCACTGGACATTCCGGCGATGAACGAAGAACCCGATCGCGAGAGACCACGATGAGCGCCGCTGCCACGGCAGCCAACCACCACCAGGATTGCTTTTGCGGACGCCCCGTCTGGCCGAGCAGGCAGTTCTGCAGATGAGGCCGGGCGCCATCGAAGATGCTGGCGTCCCCGTTGTATGAAGCAAACGCGCTCACGAACTCCTGGTGGATCAGTTCGTTTTCGTGCGCGAAAACATTTTTCAGCTCGGGCGGAGGCGTACCCAGAATGGTCGCGGCCAGCGACGCCTGCGGACCATGGTTGACCCATAGGGCAAAGTCGCCGGTCCGTGCCTCTTCAAATGTTTGTGACCGCTTCGCGTCGAAGGAATCGGTGACGAAATCTCCAATTGCCGTCAGCATGCTCGACACGATCTCGGCTTCCTTGATTCCTTCCCCGGGCGCCTTGAGGTACTGCAACACCGAACCTGTCTGGCGGTGGATGAGAACCACCTGCTGCACCTTGTAGCGGAGGCTGCGCAGCAAGGCGATCTCGCCAAAGGTCTTCCCGGTGCGCAACGCTTCCAGCCGCCACTTCACACTCTCCCAGGAGAGGCTACGTTCCATCAGGAAGTTGACGGATTCGGCGAAGCCGCGGAACGCGTTGGCAACCGCCTTACGAACCGCCTCGCCAATGATGGGTGCCAGAGAAGTGGCAAGGATGCTGGGATCGTTCTTGATCGAGATCTTCAGCGCCTGCTCTACGATGGGGTAGAGCGAGCGTCTCAGACCGCCGTCACGTCTGCTGGAAAGCACGACCGCCTGGCCGAGGATCTGGCTAATTTCTTCAGCCCGAAGCTCGGGATCGTCGAGCCGTTTGCGCAGGGCTTCCAACTCAACCAGCTGCTGACCAAGCAGCAAGGCCCGGAGTTCCGCCAGCTCGTTTGGAGGCTGGTGGTACTCGGCATCGGGCTTCAGGTCAGCCGGCGTCGAACCCATAGGATCCTCATGCTTCAGTGGCACTACGGATCGGCTTGGGCCGCGGCTTGCTTTCGTCGCCCTCATCTTTCAAGCGGACGGCGAGCTCGACGAAGAGTGCGGCCAGTGCGGACCGGTCGGTTTTAGCGTGGCGCAATTCCTGGACCCGATTTTCCAGCAGGCCGCTCAGGGACTCGTGGCGCTGCCGGATTTCGTCGAGCAGTTTGCGTGACTCGGCCATCAGCTCCTGACGCGAAGCGCTGCGGTCTTGGGCAGCCTTGTTGTCGAGGTCGAGGATCTTCTTGGAGAGCTGGGCGGCGGTGGTCTTCAATTCACGGCCGATCGTGTTTAGCGTCTCCTCGCGCTCATCACGCTCTGACTTCAAGCGCGCCGCCAGGGATTCGGTCTCCCGTTTGAAGAACGCCTCCAGCGAGTCCAATCGCCGGCGCATGGTGTCCTTGATGTCGGCGGTCTCCCGCGCCAGGGCTTCTTCCAGACGGGCAAAGCGCGCCTCGTAGTTCTTGATCTGCGAACCAAAGAGGATCTCGCGGATCTTCTCCACACTGGCACCGCTTGCTTCCGCGGTTTCGGCGACGGCAGTTTCCACCGAGTTGGACTTGTGCGACGGCTTCTCTTTTTCCTTTTCGCGCACCGGGACAGGACTCATGTTGAGCTTCCTCCGTACTTTAGCTGCAATGGGGCTGGACAATCATGCTATACCGAAACGCCTCAGGAGAGAACTGTCTTTAGAGCGAAGGGGGGCCGAGACGAGGTTCTAGGCAGAGATTCGGTGGACGGGACTTGACACGTAGCTCTTGGCAAAAGTGAATGCGTTGCGGCAAGCGGCGCGTGAATTTGTCCGCGCCTACTTGCCGCATAGCGCGCCTGACCAGTTGCCAGACGCCCGTTGCCAAAGGTCAAACTTTCAGCTCTTCACGAAATCGAGCGATACAGAGTTCATGCAATACCGCAGGCCCGTGGGCTTCGGGCCGTCATCGAACACGTGACCCAGGTGGGCATCGCACTCGACGCACAGGACCTCGGAGCGCGTCATGCCAAAGCTGCGGTCGCTGTTAACTTTGACGTTTTCCTTGGCGATCGGAGCCCAGAAGCTGGGCCAGCCGGTCCCCGAATCGAACTTGGTGGTCGAGCTGAAGAGTGCATTCTTGCAGCAGACACAGCGGAAAAGCCCCTTCGCGTGCAGGTCCCAGTATTGGCCGGTGAAGGCCTGTTCGGTCCCTTTCTGCCGGGTCACGTTAAATTGCTCAGGCGTCAGTTGAGCGCGCCATTCGGCGTCGGTCTTGACGACCTTCTTTATGCGCTCAGGGCCGATCTTCTCCCCTGAGTCCTTGAATGCGACAACTTCGACGTAGTCCGCGACAGGCGCGGCTTCGGTTTCCGTACTTTTAAAGATGCTCATGAACGCCACTCCAGATAGAGAAAGAAATGTGGTTTTCAGAAAATTTCGTCTGTCAGCCATATAGATGAACCTACCGCTTTCAGGCTTCTAGTTTCCGTTGATGGACGCGCGATAGAGATTGGGAAACTGCTGTTGAAGGTGCGCCACCTTCGGTAAATCGTTGTACTTGATGTAGGGGTTGTCAGGATGCAGGGTGGCGTAGTTCTGGTGGTAAGCCTCCGCCGGATAGAAGCCCTTCAGCGGGACCACCTGGGTCACGATCGCACGCGGGAAGACCTTGGCCTGGTCCAACTGAGCGATGTAGGCCTGCGCAATATGCTTCTGTTGATCGCTGCTGTAGAAGATCACAGAGCGATACTGAGTTCCGGTATCCGGACCCTGGCGATTCAACTCCGTAGGATCGTGCGCTACGGAGAAAAACACCTTAAGCAGCTGACCGTAGGAGACTTTGGACGGATCAAAGACAACCTTGACCGACTCCGCATGTCCGGTAGTGCCCGTGCTGACTACTTCATATTCCGCGGCACTGGACGGGCCTCCCGAGTATCCGGAGGTCGCGCTAATGACGCCCTTTACGTGCTGAAATACCGCCTGCACGCCCCAGAAACACCCGCCGGCAAAAACAGCGGTCTCCGGGCTACTTGCGGCCGCGGGTTCGTCCACGGTGGGATTGGGGAGAACCCCCGCGCTTTTATCACCTGCGCCAGCCAACATGCTTGCAAGAGCCAAGAGCAATATGAATATAGAAGAAACAAGCATACTGAGACGAAACTTCGACATAACCATCCTCCCTCGGTTCGAGGCCCTACATCCGGTTAGAGTCGCAACTCCTCCGAAAGTTACAGGCAATTCGGGAGGTGCAATTTGCCGATTCCTTCTCGGGTACAATACACCACTCAAGAGTACGCAAATGGGAGGTGATTGGATTGCGATACCGCCTTTGGCGACAACAGCAAGATGAAGTCCTGAAAAGTCGCGTGGACCTGAATCGAATTGCGAGGTCGCGCGTCCTATCGGGTGTTATGAAAAAGGCCTTTCCGATAGCGCTTGCGTTGGTCGTTCTTGGCACGTGCTTGCTCTCGCGCGCCGGGGCTCAAACTCCGGTTGTAGTTGAGCTGTTCACCTCGGAGGGCTGCTCAAGTTGCCCGCCGGCCGACGCACTGCTGGTCCAACTAAGCCAAAAAGCTCCGCCCGGTGTGGATCTCATCCTGTTGGGTGAACACGTGGATTACTGGAACCACGACGGATGGAAGGACCGCTTCTCCTCGGCGCAATTCAGCCAGCGGCAAAACGATTATGAAAGCCGTCTTCACGTCAATGGGCCATACACTCCACAGATGGTAATCGACGGCCACGTACAGTTTGTGGGAAACGACTCCACAGCCTTGAAACGCAACCTGCAGTTGGCATCGAGTGAGCCGAAGGCCGCGCAGATATCCCTGCAGTGGCAAGCAGGCGATCATCTGAAGGTAGGGGTACAGGTTCCGCCTGGGACGCATTCGAAGGTGTTCTTGGCTGTGACCGAGGACGGACTCAGATCGGCAATTGGCGGAGGTGAAAACAGCGGTCGAACCTTGCAGCACGCCGCAGTCGTGAGGGAGTTGCGCGAACTAGGAAGCGTGAAGAGCGGATCGTTCGAGAAGACCGTCGATGTCCCGAGACATTCCGACTGGAACCCGGCCAATCTCAAGGTCGCAGTGTTGGTGCAAGGTGCCGATGGCGGGCCGATCCTGGGCGCAGCCTCGCTGCACTACCAGCCATGACCACAACCGCCTCATTACATCCTGTCGTATAGTCTTTCCAACGGAGCTGCGATGAAGCATGCAATCTTGGGGGCTGGTGCGATTGGAGGGCTGATCGGCACCGTCCTCGGCTCGATCGGCGAGGACGTTACGATGATTGTGCGGCCGGACAAACTGGCGCGCTATCCTGAGACGTTGTCGCTGGAACGCCCGCCGGGAACGCTCACTGCGCCCGCGAAGGCCGTTATCAAGCTCTCCCAGCCAGTTGACGTGCTGTGGATCGCAACTAAGACCTATCAGTTGGGAGACTCACTCGAGGCGGTTGAGTCGGCGCCCAAGACTGTAATTCCGCTTCTCAACGGAGTGGACCACATCGCAGTGCTGCGTTCACGCTACGGGAAGGAGCAGGTGGTCCCGGCGACGATCGCGGTGGAAGCAGAGCGGACAGAGCCGGGACGTTTTATCCAGCGTTCGCCGTTCGTTCGATTCAACCTTGCAGCCAGCGCGGAGCCTCTATTAGGAGCGATTGTCATGCGCCTAAACGATCTTGGCTTCACCTGCCAATTTGTGGAGAACGAACAGACCCTGCTGTGGGGCAAGCTGTGCTTCCTGGCGCCCTTTGCATTGGTGACTTCGGCCTCGGGAAAGAACAAGGGAGAGATCTTCGCGGACCCGGTCTGGAAGAGAAAATTGGATTCCGCGGCGATTGAAGCATCTGCGGTGGCGAAGGCGGATGGGGCAGAAGTTGACTTGTCGAAGCTGCGTGGGACTTTCGAGAGTTTACTGCCCGCTATGCGTAGTTCCATGGCCAAGGACGTTGCCGCAGGCCGGCAACTGGAATTGGACGCTATCGGCGGGCCAATCGTGCGCGGAGGGAGACGGCACGACATAGCTGTTCCCACGACGATTGAGCTGATGGGAATGATCGAGTCGCGGCCGACGAAGTAGACGGTCAAAGCAGATTTAGAGGCCCGGACCGCAGATCCCTCGGCTCGCTTCTCTCCGCTCGGGATGACAAACCTAAGTTCGGGGACCAAGGGGCAAAACTGGGGCCGGTTTCTCCGTGCGCTCTGTGTTCTCGGTAGTGAATGGATTCTTATCCCAGGTATTCCGGGTCCCGCTTCCATCCAGTGACCATCGAATAGAAGTTATTCCACCCGTGCAGCAGGACCATGATCAGGTGTCCGGGAATAAACGCCAGGAAACCACACATGGAGCAGAAGTGCCAGATGCGCGCAAGACGGAAGCCGCCCATGAGCCACGTTAGCCACCAGAATTGAACAGGCTTGTAGAGCACCAGGCCGGTCAGTGTCGAGAGCACGCCGAAGAAGATAGTGGAAGTGTAAGCGAGCTTCTGAAGAGGGTTGTAGGCGGCGTCAACTCGTGGCTTTGGCCCAAACAAGAAGTAATAGCGGGCCATTGGCCAAACGCCCTTGATGTCGCAGGGCGAAAACAGCACCTGCCGCCAGTGGCCGGTGACGATCTGGTAGATCACATACATCAGCCCGCTGGCAACGAAGATCCACATGAAGGTGAAGTGCCATTGCAGCGCCCCGCCAAGCCATCCTCCTAGAGTGATCAGGCGAGGCACATCGATGAAGTCCTTCTGAGGAATCTTGGGACCGAAGCTGGGAAAGGCGCGGAAGATCTGCAGGCCGGTGCCCACCAGAACCATTACCGCCACCGCGTTTACCCAGTGAGCGAAGCGCACCACCCAGGGATGCTCATAGGCGACGGTGATGCGAAGCGTGTCAGTCGCGTTTTGTTCCGAAGCATTCATTAGAAAAATTCCCGAGAAGAACTCTACTGTCCCTACGAGTCTCAACCTTATCTCTCACTTCACGCAGCGCTGAAGAGTCCGTGTGAGGATCTGTGTCGTCCCCGGGGGACTCGGACCTACTTCCCACCTCACCCAGCACTCCGCCTTACCACCCCAATTCGCGCAAAGGCGGTGCGAATTGGGGACCCCGTTGCGGCTGCGTGCTGGGCTATCATTATTCCGCCCTTCGGGCTCGATTTTCGCTCGATCCGTTCCACACGCGAACCAAGACTCTTCTTTTCACACAGACTCCGAAGCGCTGGGCTGAGCCTTTCGCCCCGTTCGGGGCTCGACTTTGCGCAATTCTCGGACGGCCTCCAAAAAGCCCGATTCAGCGCATTCCTCACAGCCCGCCGTACCAGCTATAGCCCTGGTCTTCCCAGTAGCCGCGCTTGTCAGCTCGCAATACGTTTGTCACCCGGATTGTATCGAGGTACTTGGCCTGCTTGTAGCCGAGTTTGGTGGGCATCTGCAGCCGGAGCGGCGCGCCATGTCCGCGGTCCAGCGGTTCGCCATACATCTCATAACAGAACAACGTCTGAGGATGCAGCACCGTGGCCATATCGAATGACTCGTAATATCCATCCACGCATTCGGCTTCGAGAAAGCGTGCGGTGGTATCGCCGCCGATCAACCGCAGAAAATCGGAGGCGCGGGCGCCCCCGAAATTTCCGATCACATCCCATCCTTCCACGCAGACATGGCGAGTGTTCTGCGTGACCTTGGGAAGCAACTGAATCTGTTCCAACTTGTACTCGCCGGGACGCTGCACCAGCCCTTCCACCTTCAGCGTCCACCGCTCCAAATCGACTCCGGGATCGACCACATCATAGAAGTTGTAGGGGAAGCGTTCGAAAGGAACGACGTCGCTATCGCGAAAGACCTTTGCCAGCCGGTTTCGGCCGAAGAGTTCTCCCGAGGCCCAGTCGCTCAGATGAAGTCCTTCGTTCAAGAGCGGCTTGCGAAGCTCGGATATGGCGAAGGCGCCTAGCGCAACCACCGGAACCAGTTTCAGAAGCTCGCGGCGGTTCATGCGTCCGCGCTCGGCGCGGGTGACGCGGCGCACTTCTTCGCCCGCCGGACCGACACTACGCAGAATGGCCGGAGCAGAGACTTCCTCATGGAGAGCGGCAGGTTCTGGCCCCGCTTGTTCGGACCGCACATCGCCACCAGCCGCGGACTCGGCCCGTTCCTGCGAATCCGTCGCAGATGGCTTCTGTGCTTCGGGAAGATCGTCGGGCATTCTAACCTCTGTACGAGCGCGCCTGCGTATGAGATTGCCGAGAGACACAGAAGTTACACGTGTCTCTAATTCGAGTGCAAGAACGATCGACGATAACTACAGATTTGCGTTCCTGCTAAGGAAGAGGGGCGATGTCTTTGGGCTTTTTTGTCTCTATCTCCGCCTCCTTGGATTCTCGTAAATATAGCTCGGAGGGGCGACTAAGGCCGGTAGTAGGGAAACTTTCTTTCGCCACTTCTTTACAAATAGGCACTTAGATGGCGTTGATTTCTCACTGACAGCGGGTGTAACGTCGTGCCACTAAAAACAGAACAGGCCGACACGAGTACCCTGCACGCGACCGTCTCTCCTCAGGCTCTGGCAGGTGAAAGTGCCTCACGACCGCGATTGCGCCGGACGTCAACTTCGATCCGAAAGTGAGGAAACCGTATGCCAGATAAGGAAAAGACCCAGCCAGCAGAGTCAGGCGCCGGAGCGCCGTCTGCGCCTCAAATGAACAACCCGGACTTTCAAGCTGCCCTAAAAGCACTGGTCGCCATCTACCAGCCCATACTCGAACAGCAACTCAGCCTGGCGAAGAACCCGGACGAACTGGAGAAGCAAGCGCAGGTTACAGCCTCCCGCACTTGTGCCGACGAATTCAAAGAAGCTTACGCCATGTTCGGGAAGTTCGTAACTGAGGACACGGCCATGCGCCTGCTGCCTGTCCAGGCGAAGGAACTTCTTGGGCCGGCGGACCAGTGGCGTTGGTGCCTGCAGCACATTCTCTGTTGCATCGTATTCGGTTGGCTGGTCTGCCGCTGGCCGCGTACGTTCCGCGGGTATGCCTACTACCTTTACGAGTTCTGGAAGTGTGTTCGCCAGGTCATCGGCAGTCCCGTCAACGATCCTCCGACCGAGGAGCAGCGGCGAGACTTTGAAACCCTGGTCAACATTTTGGCCGGCGCCTTCAAGCCGTATTTGACCGACCAACTCGCAACCGTCGAATACCCACAAGGCGTTCCGAATGAAGTGATCTCCGGACAGATCGATTGCTTCACCGACGATCAAGAGGCGTGCCGGATATTTGAACGGTTGTTGACCACCGAGGCCGCGCGTGCATTGCTGGGAGAGGAAGCATTCAAAAAGCAGAGTCAGCAGAAATTCTTCTGGTTCTGCCGTTGCTGGTGCCTTTGCGCCCTCTGCTTTGGCTGCTGCCTGGCCCGCGCAAGGAACCTTCAGCAGGTGGTGCTCTGCCTGTGGGCGTACTTCCGCTGTCTGATCGACTGTTTCCGGCCGCTTACCTGCGATCTGACGGCGCCCACCGGTTGCACCGCGGAGCAGCAAGGTCTGGTGTCAGGAGCAGTTGCGGTCGAGATCGACGGCACTGCGGCAGGTGGCTTCTTCGACCACTACACCCTGGAGTGGCGCCAAGTAGAAAACGACGATCCCTGCCAGGACGATACGACCTGCCCGCCCGACGGTTCTTCACAGCCCACGACAGGATGGTCTTGTGCCGGAATCAGCTATCCCGGCGGTGGGACCACCGGTACCGTCCAGGTCGTGGGTGGCACTTTGGGATGGCTTGATACGACGGTTCTGGCTCCCTCCTCTTATCAAATCAGGCTCTGTGTTTATTCCACCGCGACCAACGCGCCCCGCACCTGCTGCTGCATCATATTTGAGCTCTTCAAGGTGATGGTCTGGATCGAGCGCGTCTCCGGCGCTCCGGTGAAGACGGGAGCAGGGTGGGGGCCGTTTAATCCAGACTCGCCCATTGTCAGTGGCAATCCGGGGGGCATAGTGGTACCAGTGGGTTGCTGCTTTACAGTTAAGGGCAGCGCCTTCGTGGGAAACTGCAACAACCGGAAGATCAAATGCTTCGATCTTAGATGGGGTTTTGGCTTCTTGCCTGGGCCAGGCCAATTGGGATTCAACCCCGCGGACTATGTGGGTTCGCTTTTGACGTGTCCGCCGGGCTTGGGACCAGTTTGCTATGAGCCCCCCGACGAGTCGCAGAAACGCGCCCCTTGGAACTGGGTGATGGGCGACCACGCGCTGACTACCAGCCTGGTGCAGACAACCATTGACCTGGGCGGCACACCGATCAAGGTGTGGAAGCTGCAAGACTTCTGCTTCAACAGCGGTTCGTTCGTATGCCCAAATGGTCCAAGCACCGGCTGTTTACCCTTGTCAGTGAATGACTCAAGTGGCTGCCCCGATCCGCATCATCGCTGCCGCAGCGGCAAGTACACCCTGCTGCTGCATGTGACCGATACGATGGGTTTTGATTACTACGACACGCAGCAGGTGTGGATTGACAACAAACCGATGTGCCCGGACGAGCACGTGATGTTTGGCGGAATCTCCGGACTGCCCGGTTGTACCGACCTGCATCTCGGGTTGGGTGGAGCGTTCGTGCCTCCGGGCGCGCCATGTAACGTGCCTTGGCCGGTGGACTTGTCCGGCGTTGCCTACGACGAATACATCGACTATACCGACATGACCTATCCGAGTGACAACTTCGGCTTTTACAGCCTCAGTATCACACGCCAAGGTGGACCGACCATCAGTGTACCCATCACGCACTGTACTGATCCGTCAAACGCCTTTGCCGGTATCTGTCGACGTGGTGACCCGGGTACACGATGCGAGCCCATCCCTGCTGTAGGCGGGTGTCCGCCACCACCGCCGCCGCCGTCCCAGTTTACGGAGGTATTGACCAGCCTGGATTTGCGTATCTTTGATGCGGTGTGCGCTCCGAGCGTCCCCGCACCTTACGTGGTTCCGGCTGGCTTCCCATTGGAACGCGGCAAGTGTTGCGGCTACGCCTTTGTGCTTTACGCACAGGACAAGACTTGGGGTAATGACAGCGGACCGGGGAATTGCCACTGGGCCTATTCATCGCCGTGGGCGGTTTGCATCTGCAATGACCTGCCGCCGGTCACGAGTGGGCAGTAGCGAACAACGGGAGTTTCCGAAGGCGTGGGAACTCATCAGATGACGTGACGATGACCGAATTTGGCTTCTGGGCGCGACTGGTTTTGGCCGCCCTCGCGACCTGGCGGGTTACACACCTGCTGGCAAGCGAGGACGGCCCGGCCGACCTGATCGTACGATTTCGTGCATGGCTGGGCGATCGGTGGATCGGCAAGCTGATGGATTGCTTCAACTGCCTCAGCTTCTGGATCGCAGCTCCGGCAGCGCTTTTTGTGTCGCGAAGGCCGCTGGAGTGGTTATTCTGTTGGCTTGGACTTTCTGGCGCGGCCTGCCTCGTTGAACGGTTGGGTCACGAACCAGTAATTATCGAACCGGCCTCGCAACCTGGGGAAGGAGTCATAGAACATGTGCTGCGGTCAGAAGCGTTCGGAATTGCGGAGCAATCCGACTCACAGGACGGCAGCGACGGTCCAGCCGCGCATGTCCGGCAATAACTCGCTGCAATCTGCACGGGCGCACTCTCCGGCACCGCGGGCCATGGGGACGGTTTCGCATAACCAGCCCATCGATACGCGAGCTACAGGCATCCAGCCGCAGATGGCAGCGAACATCTCTACTTTTGGGTCTTCCATAAGTATTCGGTATTTGGAGAACTCGCCGGTCCGGGTGCGAGGACCAGTCAGCGGACTGCATTACGATTTTTCGGGGTCCCGCCCGGTCCAAGCGGTTGATAGCAGAGACGCCCTCTCTCTGCTGAAGACTCGTTTCTTCCGGCGCGCGTGATGATATAAGCCTTTGCCTGTACAGCCAGCCGGGGGAACTCACTCCAGCTTTTCGTATTCGGCTTTGGCTTGTCGCAGAACGGGACTATCTGGGTCGGCCCCTTTCCATAGCGACAGGAAGTCGCGATAGGCTTCGCGGGCCCCGTCTTTGTCGCCGCTCATCGTTTTGGCGCGAGCCAACTGAAGATGCGCCAAGGCAGCAGTGGGGAAGTTCAGCACGATGCCGCGATGGTCAAGGATCTTCTGGAACTCGGCAGCTGCCTGCTTGCCCTCGCCCGCTTGCAGGTATGCCAGTCCCCGCAGGTAAACAGGGTAAAGAAAGGCTATTCCTGGAGGAGGCGAGCCCAGTTCATAGGGCGCAGCCAGTTGCAAAGTCTCAATGGCAGCCCGGGGATTTTTCTCATCCAAGGCAATCGCAGCTCGAATCGCGGGCACCCAGTAGTCGGTGACGAACGTGTCTGAGGGGTACTGCTTGCTGAGGCCCTCGGCCAGCGACTGCGCCCGTTGGCGATCGCCGCTGCGCGCCAAGGCAAGGGCCGCCATGATCTGGGCGTTCTTGCTGGATCCGGCGGCGATGGCTTCCAGCGCCTGCTGCTTGGCACGCTGAGGGTCGCCTAGTTCTGCTTCGTGAAGGGCGCCATCCAGCTGCCACAACGCCGCAGCCTCCTGAGAGTCTGCCCGCAGTGCAGACGCACGCGCCAATCGCGTAGACTCGCGGGCTTTCGTCAAGCGGCCGAAATAGGCGTCGGTATCTGCCTGCATGGCGAGCATTTGATCTTCCATCCCCGGCTTGCCCATGGCCGTCGCCAAATGGCGCGCCATGTCCTCGGTATCGCCGCGCAGGAAAGCCATGGCATAGAAGTCCCAGATCATCGCCTGGTTCTCCAGGTGGCGGGCCTGCGCTTGTTCCAGTACCGCCTTCATGTCGTTGAAGCGATTCAAATTGAGATAGGTACCGGCGAGATTGGTGTAGTTGATAACGTCACTGGGATCTACCTGCAGCGCGTTCTGCGCTTCGACGAGGGCCTGCTCGTACCGCCCGCTGTAGGTATAGGCAGAATTCAAATTGGTGTAAGCAGACTCCTCGTGAGGATAGGTCTGGCGCAACAGGAGATAGGCCGCAATCGTCTGGTCTACGTCGCCGGTAACCAGGTCGTGATAGTGGCACGTAATGTACAGCTTCTCCTTGGCGCTGGTGTGGTCGCGCAGTTGGTAGGCCTTGGTAGTACTCTCAGCGGCCAGAGTGGGCTGATTGAGATTGAAATAGGCCACGCCCAAACGCGCATATGCCATGGCAAAGTTGGGGTCCAGGTCGATGGCGCGCTTAAAGAACGGGACGGCCGACGCGTCGCCCTGGGTGTTTTGCATCTTGAGCCCGAGGCTGTAAGCCTGCAATGCCTCCAGCGAGGGAGTAGTGGCCTGCTCGACCGGAGTGTCGTACTTCTGCAGCGAGGCCAGCGACTCGCCCAGTTTTCCGCGCAACTGGGTTGCGGCCTTGCCGAGCGCGCTGAGCACCTGCTCGCGACCGTCACGCCTCGGCTTGTTCATTCCCCAGCGAGTCGCCAGTACGGCAGTTGATGGCCTTCAATCCGAGGACGTAGTGGCTGCCCAGTTCGGAGATTGAGCCCAGCAACATGGCCTTGCTACCCGTTCGTTGGCAGACTTGCCGGGCGATGTCTTCGGTGAGAGGCGTGTCCGTGGAACGACCCATGAAGCGAAGCTGTTCGTTGACCTTCTGATCAGACAGACACATTGAGGAACGGAGATTGCTCCAGGTCGACGGTCAGGGCTTGCTTCAGCGCGGCATCGAAAACCGGCTCTCCCGTGGTGTTATTGAAGTCGGCGACGACGATGGTATCTTTCTCGGTCAACCCCTGACTTTGGCGGGAATGCCAATACCAAGCTCCGGCTGCGGCGACCATCGACCAATGCACAGCGGCAGCAACCAAAGCCACTTGCTTCGACTCGGCGGTTTCAGATCCGTAGCGCGCCTGTGCGGGGTACTTGCCACCTTGACCGATGGCGCCGTGGCAACCGCGGCGGAGTTCCCGTTGCTACGCACTGGAGACAGGCTCCGTAGTCGTCGCTACGTCGAGGGAGACGGTGGGATCATTTTCAATCCGCGTATCCCGTTCGAGACGCTTCAAATCAGAACGCATGTCGGAGGCGTGCTGATAGCGCAGGTCGCGATCTTTCTCCAATGCCTTGCGGATAATCCGCTCCAATTCAGAGGGCACCTCTTCGTTGAAACGAGCTACTCCCATCGGCGGTTTGTGCAGAATAGCGTCGAAGACGGCGGCGGTGGTCTCGCCCTTAAACGGCAGAACGCCGGTGGCCATCTCGTAGAGCACGGCGCCGAAGGAGAACAGGTCGGTGCGTTCGTCCAAAGACTTGCCTAATGCCTGCTCTGGCGACATATAGGCGACCGTGCCGATGGTGGTGCCCGGCTCGGTCAAATGACTGGGCGGCGCGTGTTCCACGGTATCCTGGGCATCGACCAGCGCCGCCGTCTTGGCGGGGACCACGGTGGCCAGGCCGAAGTCCATGATCTTGGCGTGCCCGCGCTTGGTCACGAAAATGTTCGCCGGCTTGATGTCGCGGTGCATGATTGCTTCCGCATGCGCCGCATCCAGGGCGTCGGCGATATCGAGAGCAATCTCCAGCAGGCGATGCAGTTCCATCGACTGGCCGCCGATCAGATGCCTGAGGGTGACCCCATCCAGAAACTCCATGACGATGAAGGCCTGGTTGTCATGGTCGTCGATCTCGTGGATGGTACAGATGTTGGGATGATTGAGTGCGGAAGCAGCACGCGCCTCGCGGCGAAAGCGGGTCAGGGCCAGGGGATCGTGGGCAAAATCAGGCGGCAGGAACTTGATCGCCACGAAACGGCCAAGTTTCAGGTCCTCGGCCTTGTAAACCACTCCCATGCCGCCACCGCCGAGTCTTTCCACAATACGGTAGTGGGAAATGGTCTGGCCAAGCATTGTAAGCAATAAACACCCTTGGCGTGTCATGTTAGGGATAGGCGGTGGGCAAGTCAATGTTTGCGGGTCTCCACTGCCCGTTGGCCCGTGATTGGGTGAAAACAACACCGGTCCGGAGTATCGCGCGGATAAGTCATGCGGACACCTGCGGGCACGGATGCACCGAGGGTTGACATGCGTGCAAGGGCGGCTTGCGGGGGGGCCTGCCAGCTTGAAGGGCAATGATCCTGCAGCGATATCAGGCGGAATAGACCGGGCTGTCACTTGCATTTGCCTGCGGTCAGGACGGTCTTCGCGGAGGAGGCCAGCCTGCAGGAAGATTTCGCTGAGAGCATCCAAGGCCTCGGCGACCCGCCCGTTCACCCAAGCCCGGCTACATCGCAGCATCTCCGCAACTTCCTCGCGGGAGAAAGAATAGAGGCCGACCAAGGTGATCATTTCGGCGTGAGGCTCGCTGAGCCGTGCAAAACACAGCTCGACATCGCGCACGAAAACCACTTGGTCCTCGAAGCTGGGGATGGCGTGGTGAGAGACCCGGGCGCGAAAAAACTCTCTACCCAACAACGAGGGAAGCCTGCCGACTTGCGAGGAGATCTCGAAGAAATGCCGCACCATGGCGAGGGTCTGTCCGCGATAGCATGAAATTTCCGGCCGGGGATCGAGTTCGTCCCCCTCGTCGGTCGAGTGGTTGGCGTGGAACAGGTTTAACTGCAGCGAGGATGACGTGAGGCTTTTCATTGCGACCTGCCCAACGCAAGGGTTGCTTGCGGCTGAGGGTTCATTGCAGGAGGAACAGGGAATTTCGCCCGGGGTTTACGAAGCAAGCGAGAGGCCCGCTCCGCATGAAGAGGAAGCGCGAAGTTGATCAGCAGGTGCCCACACGGTCCGCAGTAGGTTTCGCCGGACGCGGCCCGGCGCAGCCCCAGAGAACCGCAGCGTTCACAATATTTCAATTCCAAGCTAAGTGGCGGCATGAGTCTCTTGACTTCCTTTCGTCATAAAACGAAGAGCCCTGCGACAGACCCGAGTACGATCAGGGTCTGTCCACAGGGCTCGTTTAAGTTACGATGACCTGCTATCGGTTATTTAGTTACACGCAATCGTCATTGACTCCCGAGTTGCAAGCCCAAGCATTCTGGCGGTGCGGCTGCATTTGGTTCACGTTATCATCCGCCCGTCTTGCCGGCGGCTGAAATAGCCCTCTTCGTATCCGGACTTCAGAATGCACCCGTTCTTGACGACGACGCTAAGTCTTCCCGAGAAGCGCAGATTGCGCAGGAGCTTCTCGGTGGCTGCCGAAAGGAGCTCGGCCTCCCTGATCTTGCGCCGTAACTCGGCGAACGTTCTTTCCTCACCCGTGGTTTCCGTCTCGGTCATTGCTTCCTTCACCTCGGCCAGAACCACAGAACCTGGCGACACTTCGACTGTGGCACAGGAGAATCAGGTCAGTCAATAAAATTATTGCTTTCGGAATATTACTAAAGTACATGTATAGCTCTCAGAAAATCTGACCCAAAAATGAGACTTCAAGACCTGCAGGACAAACTGCGCGCACATATCCGGGCCCGGATTGACCGAAGGGAGCTGACCGGTAGCGGTTTGTCCCGCGAAGCCGGCTTTCAGCAGGGCCACCTCTCCAA
The DNA here is from genome assembly GCA_963840905.1 of uncultured Acidobacteriaceae bacterium. Classification (GTDB taxonomy): domain Bacteria; phylum Acidobacteriota; class Terriglobia; order Terriglobales; family Acidobacteriaceae; genus Bog-257. The sequence goes on along the minus strand of CAWJAO010000011.1, from coordinate 64,260 downwards.
CTTTCTCAACTCCCGCCGTGGCCTGAGTCTGGAATCCATGGACCGGCTCCTCCAGACCCTGCAGATCAGCCTCCTCGACCTGGTCGATGCCAATGACATCCAGCGGCGCGCGTTGTTTCCTGGTGCCGCGGCCGGATTCGAGAGTGTGGCCGTGGTGACTGGCGAACAGGCCGCGCACCTGCCCCGTTTCGCGCCCGGGCAGGTACGGGAGAGCGTCCGCTTCAGCAAGTCATTTCTTCGCAGACTAAAGCCCAACGACACCGGAGATCGCAGTGAATGGCTGCGCTTTGTCCTGCTCCGGCTCGACGCCAAGGCAGCAGCGGGAGTGTGGCAGCGTGTGCCGGCAGGGGCCGCGTTCCTGGTGGACCGGCACTACAACTCCCTGCAACCATACCGCCGCCTGCAGCCCAACATTTATGCCGTTGGGGTGGAAGCTCGCTGCCTCATCGGCTACGTCTCAGTATCAGGCGACCACCTGGTGATGCGGCCGCAGAACCCGTTGTACCCGGTGGAACTGGTTCGCATCGAGCGGGGGCGGAGTTATTCCGACTACATCGTGGGCCGCGTGTGCCATGTTGCGTTCGAGGTCTGAGACTTCACGCTCTGCTATCATTCTTCCCCGTCGGCGCTGAAGGCCGACGTACGAGGGAGGTCAGCACTTATGGACGAACATGGCGCGGGCAACGTAATCATGCGTCGCAATGAAGACATAGCACTGGACATGATGAAATTCATCGCGGTCACCACGGGATATGGGAAGACGAGCTCGCCAGAGGCCGGGTTCCAGGGCGGTACGGTTTCGAAGGCCGAGGACTATGCCCGGCATCTGCTGGACCTGTTTGGTCAATGCCTGACGGCGGTGCAAGGCAAGAAGTAGCCGAGGCGGCGCAACGTCACCATGGATCGGGACCGGGACCGGGACCGGGTGCTCCAGTTTCTCTTTTTGTGGACTGGCCCCGACATCACGCCGTCAGGTGATTTTCATCACTGCCGAGGCGGGCCCCCAGGATGACCATCAAGCTGACGAGGTGCAAGATGGCAAGCCTGGATCCGAAATTTCACGAGGAGATTGTCAGCATTCATCACGAACATGAGCAACTGCTGGGCCAATTGGACCAGTTGGATGCCGCCGTTGACCAGATGGCCTGCTATGCGGAGGTTTTCACCGATCTCGCCACCGCCAACCAGGCGGTGAGCCAGGGCAAGTGGATAGCGGAATGGCTCCCACGCCATTACGCGCATGAAGAGACCACGGTGCTGGAGACGATTGCCAGGATGAGTCCGGAGCTGGAGTCATTTGCCCGTGAGATGAAGCGGCAGCACAACGAAATACGGGTAAGGCTGGAAGGCTTGCGAGACAGCCTCGCGCACCTGAGCGAGAACGCAGATCTCGAAACTGCGGTCAGACAGTTGAAGAAGGACGGCACAGACCTCACGCGGATGATGCGGCTGCACATGGCAGCAGAAGAAAAAAAGTTCGCCAGCGTGGAGAACTAGCGTTATCCGCAGGGTTGCAGCCAAAACGTCCTCACTTGCCACTTAGGACCCACCCTAGGACGCACAGAAAGACGATTGCTTCCGGCGCTTGTACGTAAACCGCTACCCTGCGGGGCTCGCCCATGCCCGGTGGCCGTTGACACACGCCATGGTGACGCCGGTTACTGCCTTCCTGACCACCGGGTGTTCTCATGAAGCTGACGATGTGTGTTCCCAGATTCACACTTTGGCAGACACGTTCTGCCGCCACATCGACCGAACCGTAAGGAGAACAGCATGGCGGATAAAAAGGCAGATCTCGCTGGCCCCGGAATTGGCGATTACACAGAACTGGAACATGTACTTCCGGTGGACTACAGCTCGCTGCTATCACCCAAAGAAACCCAGAGGGCAATCTTTGACGTAAAGAGCTATATCGAAGAGAACCTCTGCAAAGAACTGAACCTGATGATGGTCACCGTGCCTTTGATCGTCGATGAGGGCTCGGGGGTTAATGACTATCTCGACCGGGATGGGTCCCGCACCCCGATCCAGTTCCATATTTCCAATGACCGCGACAAGAATCCCATCAACGCCCAGGTGGTACAGGCCGCGACGAAATGGAAACGGATGGCGCTGAAGCAATTCAACCTGCAGCCGGGCGAGGGACTCTGCACCGATATGCGGGCCGTCCGTAAGGACTATTTCCTCGACCATGACCACAGTGCCTACGTTGACCAGTGGGACTGGGAGCGAGTGATTACGCCTGAACAGCGCAATCTAAGCTTCCTAAAGGGAGTCGTCAGCAAGATCTGGAAGGTAATCGTCGGCGCGGAGCGCCATGCCCAGGAACTTTTCCCGCAGCTGAAGGATTCCAGATATCCCAATCTGCCGGAGAACCTCACCTTCCTGCATGCCGAAGAGATTCTCGACATGTATCCTGACCTGCCGCGCAAGCAGCGCGAGACTGCAATTCTGCAGAAGTATCCGGCAGTGTTCATCATCGGCATTGGCTGGACGCTGAAAGACGGTTATCCGCACGAAATGCGCGCCGCCGATTACGACGACTGGGTCACGGAGACCAAGTCAGAGGACGGCCACGTGCGGCACGGGTTAAACGGAGACATCCTGGTGTGGAATCCGGTGACGCACCGGCGCCATGAGCTGACATCGATGGGCATCCGGATCAACGCGGAGTCGCTTAAGAAACAACTGGAACTGACCAACCAACTTGATTTCCTGAACTTCCCCTACCACAAGGCCATCTTGAATCATGAGATTCCGTTGAGCGTGGGTGGCGGCATCGGGCAGTCACGGACCTTGATGTTGCTGCTGCGCAAGGCGCATCTTGGCGAAGTCAGCGTCACGGTATGGCCGAAGGTGCTGAAGGAGATGTGCGAGAAGAAGAACATTCATGTACTGAACTAGCACCGGTTTGCCACGGAGACGCCGGAGTACGGAGAGCGCATTCTCAGCTAGAGAAAAATGGGGCAACAACCCAATCGACTCCGCGCACCGCGCGTCTCTGTGGCGCACTTGTTGGAAGTGTCCTCGACCCTGAATCGATTGTCACGCTGACAGTTGCCCCTGACCACGCAGTTTCCGAGCGCACTCGCTGAGATTCCAGAAGAAATAACCCCGTGCTTCGGTGGTTCTCTGGTGAGAATCACTTCTTTTTCGGCTTCATCATTTCCCACGCCGCGTCGGGCATCTGTCGTCCGATCAGGCTGAACGTGCTTGATCCTGCCAGCATCTCCCCGCCGTCCATGTAGACCATCTCGCCATTGATGTAGCCCGCTTGATCGCTGACCAGAAACGCTCCCAGGTTAGCAATCTCCTCCAGAGTACCGAAGCGGTGCAGAGGATTGTGCTCCAGCAGCATTTTCTCCAGCTCCGGTGTGGGCAGCAAACGGGAAAACGCACCTTCCGTACGAATCGCGCCGGGCGCAATGGCAACGAATCGAACACCCCGGCCACCCCACTCCACCGCCAGGCTGCGCATCAGCGCGACGACCCCGGCTTTTGCGACCGCACTCGGGACCACGTACGCCGAGCCGGTGTCCGCGTAGGTGGTCGCGATATCCAGTACGACGCCCTTGTGCTGGGATGCCAGCCAGCGCCTTCCGCAAGCCATGGTCATGTTGATGGTGCCTTTGAGTACGATGCCGATCACCGCCTCGAATGCATGGGTTGACAGCTCTTCCGTGCGGGCCAGAAAGTTGCCCGCCGCGTTGTTCACCAGCACATCCAGGGGGCCGCTACTCCAGATCTTCTCGATGAGAGGCTCGACATCTTCGGGATAGCGGACATCGCAGGCGAGTCCCTCAATCATTCCGCCCGTCGAGGCGGAAAGCTCAGCGGCTGTTTCCTCGACTACCTCCCGACGCCGTCCACAGATGAAAACCTCCGCACCCAATTGCAGAAATCGCTCGGCCAGGGCGCGGCCTATTCCAGTCCCACCACCTGTAATGAGAATGCGTTTGCCCTTCAGAAGATCGTTGGTAAACATGACGCTCCCTCGGAAAGGTATAAACCTAACACCGTGAGCGGGTACTTGTCTGTGTCGTGGAGCAATTCCAGAGGGGCTATAGTTCGGGTTTGAAGGGGCACGGCTTCAGAGGCTGCTGAAAAACTCCATACTGACAACAGCCCGGGTAGTGCAGGCCTTCAGGCCCGCGTTCAATTAGTTTTGTGAAGAGGGCTTTAGCCCTGAGGTACGTTGCCCGAAGCCGCTAGTATGGCCGCTTCTAACAAATGTCCCCAGGCCTAAAGGCCGTTTCACTGTACTCGCTTGACGCGGCGCTGAAGCGCCGCACTACCCGAACTGGCCCCTGAGAAGGCTTTTTCAGCAGCCTGTCAAGCCGTGCCTCTTCAAACCCGGCGAAGGTGAGTACGTCAATCCTGAAACCAGTGTCGGATGTGCGGGGCGCCGCAGGCTACGTGGTTGTGCTGGTTGTTCCGACCAGGCGGTGCACGCCGGAGGGGCGGGGCGATTGCGAGGCCGGCTGAATCGGCAAGCGCAATTCCACTTCCAGCCCATGAGGCAGCACGTTTTTTGCGGAAACGCTGCCGCCATGCGCGACGGCTGCATTGCGCACAATCGCGAGACCGAGTCCCATTCCGCCCGTAGTGGTACCGCGCGAATCGTCCACACGATAAAACGGCTTGAACAATAAAGGCAGGGCGTTCTCGGGAACTCCAGGCCCGTTGTCCCGGACGGAGATGACGGCCGTTCCATTTTCCCCACTCAGCCGAACCCCGATCTTCCCGCCGTGGCCGGAATAAAAGATCGCATTCCGCACAATGTTCTCGATGGCGCTGCGTAACAGCCCGGCATCCCCGTTGATCTGCATGTCGCCTTCGCCTTGGTAGGCAATGGTCGCGTCGGTTGCGGCGGCCTCGAAATTGGCATCGTGCAGCACATTGTCGAGGATGTCGTTCAACGACAGGAGCTCAAAACGCGGCTTTTGTTGTCCGCCTTCCAGGCGGGCCACGGTAAGAATCTGCTCCAGCATGGAATCCAGTTGGATGGTGTCCTGCTCGATGCGATCGAGCATCTCCGCGCGTTCGTCGTCATCGGCGTCGCGCGCCAGCGTCAAAGCCAGCCGGATGCGTGCGATAGGTGAACGCAATTCGTGCGAGACGCCGCTCAGCAAGTTGCGTTCGCTCTGGATCTGGACCCGCAAATCGCCCGCCATCGAGTCGAAGTCGCGCACCAAGTCGGCAATTTCGTCGCGGCGGTTGCCCAGATTTTCTCCTGCCCGGATGTCGAGGTTGCCACGCGCCAGTTCGTGGGTGGCGTCGCGCAGGCGTTCGATGGGTTTGCTCAAATAATGGGCGATCACGAAACAAAGGAGCGCCGACAAAATAGTGCCCAGCTTCAACGTCCAAAGGATGTCCCCGGGAACGCGTTCCGACAGTTTCGGCGATACAAGCTCTGAGATTAGGGTATAGCGGCCGTTAGCAGTGACCGTCGAAGCGGCCAGGACGTTGGCCTCAAAGGAATGGTGAAGACCCTCCGACTTTTCGGCGGCGGCGGCGTCACGAAGAACGCGTTCGGGTAGCTGACGCCCCGCGAGCTCGTGACCCTCGGAATTGACCAGCCAGTACTTGGAGCGGTTCTGCAACGACAAGTTGTCGAGTAACTGCGACAGTCCGACGCTGCCCTGCTTTTCGTAGACCTGGGCCGCATAATTGGCCAGTACCGGCATCTCGCGACGTTCCGGCTGGATCCACCACGGGTGCTCGGAAGAAATGCGGTAATGAATGCGGAGATAGAGCGCTCCCAGGAGCACCGCCTGCGCGAGCCAGAAGGGAAGGAATATCTTCCAGAATAGGCGACGGTTCATGCCTTGCTCTTCTCCGGCACTCTAGCTGCCAGGAAATAGCCGGTCCCGCGAATCGGTCGGATCAATTCGTCGGCTCCCGCACAGATGCTCAGTTTCTTGCGGAGCCGGCTGACGTGAACGTCGACACTACGATCGAATATGTTCAAAGGCCTTCCCAGAGCAACGGAGGCAATTTGCTCCCGGGTGACCACGTTGCCGGCGTTGCGCAGGAGCAATTCCAGAACATTAAACTCCACCGAGGTGAGGTCGACCGGCGCATGGGAGCAGGTCACGGTTCGAGTCGCCAGCGACATGCTGATGTCTCCGACGCTGAGCACTTCCTCGTGATCAGGACGAACGGGCACCGCCGCTGGCGTCTCCCGCGTTCTGCGAAATATGGCGCGTATCCGGGCCACCAGTTCGCGCGGATCAAAGGGCTTGGCCAGGTAGTCATCGGCGCCGATTTCAAGGCCCAGGATTCGATCCACAGCTTCTCCTCTGGCCGTCAACAGCAGAACAGGAACCGTGGATTCCAGGCGCAAGGACTTCAGTAATTCAAACCCCGTGCCACCGGGCAGCATAACGTCAAGAATAATCAACTCGTGATTGCCCGATTGGGCAGCGCTCAAACCGGCAGCCTGATCGTACGCCGCATCCACATGAAAGCCTTCGCCTTCAAGAAAGCGCTTCAGCAGGTTGACCAGTCCGTGGTCGTCGTCGATGATGAGCAGACGATTCACGGGATTCATTTTGCCTTTTCCCGCGCGTGCGTGCGGTGAAGAATTGTTTCGGGATGGATTGGGCTCCTTCACAAATCTTAACTTTCCTTCACCCTCTCTTAACGGCTGTCGCGACCCCTGTCCGATCTAATAGTATGTACTTTATAGTACTGCAACTTATGCGCCGAGTTGTACCTGTACGACAAGGCCGGACATCGCCGTGTCTGGAGGGGGTCAGTAGGGCGCGGTTTCAGGAGGAGTTAGTGAAGACACGGGCATTCTGGGGACTGGGACTGACGCTGGCGATTTGTGCCGCGCTTGCCGGTTGCGGTTCACAGCAGGCGAAGAGCGCGAAAGCCAGCGGCCCGCCGCCAGCCGTTCCGGTCGGGGTTGCCACGGTACAACAGGGCAATTTTGACGTTTATCTTACTGGACTGGGTTCGGTTCAGGCCTTCAACACAGTTTCCTTAAAGACCCGCATCGACGGGCAGATCATGCAGGTGAACTTCCGCGAAGGACAGGATGTCAAGATAGGAGAGCTGCTGATCGTCATTGACCCGCGTCCCTACCAGGTGGCATTGCAGCAGGCACAGGCGAATCTGCAGAAGGACGAGGCCCAGCTTACCAACGCGAAGGCGCAATATGAGCGCAACAAAGTGCTCTACCAGCAGGGTGTCATTGCCAAGCAGGACCTGGACACGATGGAAGCGTCATTCGGGACCTTCGAAGGCACCATCGCCGCGGACAAGGCGGCCATCGAAAACGCCAAACTGAACCTGACCTACTGCTACATCAAGTCTCCTATTGACGGTCGAATCGGTCTGCGCCAGGTCGATCCCGGCAACTATGTCACCGCAGCCGGCAATACTCCGATGGTCGTCATTACCCAGCTTCACCCAATTGCCATCGTTTTCACATTGCCGGAAGACCAGCTGCAATCGGTGGCGGGTGAGATGAAGAAAGGGGCCTTGGAGGTCGACGCCTATAGTCGGGACGACCGCAGCAAGCTGGGCACGGGGAAGTTGCTGACGATTGACAACCAGATCGACCAGACGACGGGGACCGCCAAACTGAAGGGGATTTTCGACAATGCTGACAACACTCTGTGGCCGAACCAATTTGTCAACGTTCATCTGCTGCTGGCGGTCCGCAAGGACGCGGTCACCGCACCAGCGAGTGCCGTTCTCCGCGGGCCCGATGGCTCTTTCAGCTACGTGGTGGACGCCAACAACACCGTCCAGATGCGGCCGGTACAGATCGCTCTGACCCAGGGCAGCACCGTAGTAATTGCGTCCGGCTTGCAAGGAGGCGAGAAGGTAGTGACGGACGGACAGGAGAAGCTACAAGCGGGCAGTCACGTGGCGCCTCAAGCTCCCGCCCGCCAAAATCAGCAAACCAGCGGCAATATCGGATCGCAAACATGAGTATTTCGCGGCCATTTATTCTCCGGCCGATTGCCACGTCACTGCTGATGACGGGACTATTGCTGGTGGGCATTGTGGCCTACCGGCAATTGCCAATCTCCGCCCTGCCGCAGGTGGACTATCCGACCATCCAGGTGGTGACGTTCTATCCCGGGGCCAGCCCGGACGTAACGGCGTCCTCCATCACCGCGCCGTTGGAGCGCCAATTCGGCGAGCTTCCCGGGCTCAGCCAGATGACTTCCAGCAGTTCCTTTGGCGCTTCGGTGGTCACGCTGCAATTCACCCTGGAAGAGAACATCGACGTAGCGGAGCAGGAAGTCCAGGCTGCGATTAATTCCGCGCAGACCTTTTTGCCCGCCGATCTGCCGACCCCTCCGATCTATAGCAAGGTGAATCCCGCCGATGCGCCCATTCTGACCCTCGCGATGACCTCGGATAGCATGCCGCTTCATCAGGTGGAGGACCTGGCGGACACAACCTTCGCGCAAAAAATCTCGCAGCTGCCGGGAGTTGGACTGGTCAGTATCAGCGGTGGACAAAAGCCCGCAGTCCGCATCATGGCCAATCCCACGGCGCTGGCTTCCTACGGTATGAGCCTGGAGCAGCTGCGCACGGTTATTGCCCAGGTCAACGTGGATCAGGCCAAGGGGCAGCTGCAGGACAACCGGCAGTCCTTCACCATTGGCGCTAACGACCAGCTATTGAGTCCGCAGGGCTACGCCGACACCATAGTCGCCTACAAGAATGGCAACCCGGTGCGTTTGTCGGATGTTGCCACAGTTATCACCGGTGCGGAGAACGTGAACCAGGCGGCGTGGATGAACAACACGCCGGCGGTCATTCTGAATATTCAGCGGCAGCCGGGCGCCAACATTATCAAGGTGGTCGACAGCATCAAGCTGCGGCTGAAGCAACTGCAATCGAACCTTCCGGCCTCCGTTAAAGTTACTGTTCTTACTGACAGAACCAATACCATCCGCGCCAGCGTTAAAGACGTTCAGTACGAAATGATGCTGACCATCATTCTGGTGGTATTGGTCATCTTCGTTTTCCTGCGCACCCTGGCGGCGACGGTCATTCCCAGCGTCGCCGTACCTCTGTCGCTGGTCGGCACGTTTGCCGTGATGTATTTGCTGGGCTACTCGCTCGACAATCTTTCGCTGATGGCGCTCACGATTTCCACCGGCTTCGTGGTCGACGACGCCATCGTGATGATCGAGAATATCGAGCGCTATATCGAGGAGGGCCACAGTCCGCTGGAGGCGGCATTGCAAGGCGCCGGACAGATTGGCTTCACGATTGTGTCGTTGACGGTGTCGCTGATTGCAGTGCTGATTCCGCTGCTCTTCATGGGCGACATTGTGGGCCGGCTGTTCCGCGAGTTTGCAGTCACGCTGAGCGTGACCATTCTTTTCTCGGCAATCATTTCGCTTACCCTGACGCCGATGATGTGCTCTCTGCTTCTGCGGCAGAAGGGCCAGGAGAAGCATGGGCGTCTGTACGAATGGTCGGAGCGGGCCTTCTCCAACACCATCGCCTTCTACGGTCGCACGGTGAAGTTCGTCCTCAAGCACCAGACGGTGACCCTGCTGGTCACCATCGGGACTCTGGTCGCTACTATCTGGATGTACATCGTTGTACCCAAAGGCTTCTTCCCGGTGCAGGACACCGGCGTGATCATGGGCATTACCGATGCGCCGGAGAGTATTTCGTTCGCGGCTATGTCGGAGCGGCAACGCGAATTGGCGGCAGCCGTTCTGAAGGACAAGGACGTCGAAAGTCTCTCATCGTTTATTGGAGTGGATGGCACCAACACAACGCCCAACAGCGGGCGCATGCAGATCAACCTCAAGTCGCGCGACGACCGCAGTGACGATGTCACCACCATCATGAAGCGCATCCAGCAAGAGGTGGCGGGCGTTGAGGGTATCACGCTTTACATGCAGCCGGTGCAGGACTTGACCGTGGAGGACCGCGTCAGCCGCACGCAATACCAGTTCAGTCTGGAGGACGCTGATCCCAAAGAGCTGGCATCGTGGACCACGAAGATGGTCGCCAAGCTGAAGACGCTGCCCGAACTGCGCGACGTGGCTACCGATCAGCAGGACCAGGCCGCCCAAGCCAATCTGGTAATCGATCGCGACACCGCTTCTCGGCTGGGTGTCACGGCCAGCGCAATCGATAACACCCTGTACGACGCCTTCGGTCAGCGCCTGGTATCGATCATGTTTACGCAACTGAACCAATATCACGTGGTGCTGGAAGTCGATCCCAGCTTCCGCGCCGATCCTGACTCGCTGAAGAGTATTTATGTGCCGGCAGGCGGGGGACAAAGCCCCGCGGCGCAAGGCGGCAACGCTCCAGTTGCCAACAGTCCGAGCACCGGCGTTCTGGGGGCCACCGCACAGCAGGTTCCGCTCAGCGCCATCGCGCATTTCGAAACCAGTACCGGGCCATTGACCATCAACCATCAGGGACAGTTCCCGGCGGTAACGATTTCCTTCAACCTCGGCAACGGCGCCTCTCTGGGAGAGGCAGTGAAGGCGATTGAGCGGACCGCCACGGAAATCGGATTGCCGGCCAGCATCCAGGTCGCGTTCCAAGGCACGGCCCGGGCGTTCCAGGCCTCACTGGCCAACGAAGGCTGGCTGATCCTGGCGGCGATCATTACCGTGTACATCGTGCTGGGCGTTCTATACGAAAGCTATATCCATCCCATCACGATTCTGTCGACCCTGCCGTCGGCCGGAGTCGGCGCCATTCTCGCGCTCAGCATCTTCCACATGGATCTGGGTGTGATGGCCTTGATCGGCATCATTCTGCTGATCGGTATCGTCAAGAAAAACGCCATCATGATGATTGACTTTGCTCTGGAGGCGGAGCGCAAGGAAGGCAAGAAGCCGGTGGACGCGATTTACGAAGCCTGCCTGTTGCGGTTCCGCCCCATCATGATGACGACCTTTGCCGCGCTGTTTGGCGCTGTTCCCCTCGCACTGGGCTCCGGAACGGGTTCTGAGCTGCGGCGTCCGCTGGGCATAACGATCATCGGCGGCCTCTTGGTCAGCCAGTTGCTGACCCTGTTCACGACCCCGGTCGTTTATCTGTGGTTTGACCGGCTGGGCGAAGCGCTGCGTCACCTGCGCGCGCCTCGTGCTGCGGAGGCGCTCGGAGACTAGTTCATGAACATCTCCGCACCAGCCATCGAGCGGCCCGTCGCCACCACGCTGCTGACCCTTGCTTTGCTGCTGGCGGGAGCTCTGGCCTATGTGCAACTCCCGGTTGCGCCTCTTCCGCAGATCGATTTCCCTGTAATCTCCGTGGGCGCGTCCCTGCCCGGCGCAAGTCCGGAGACGATGGCTTCTTCGGTTGCGACTCCTCTGGAACGCCAGTTCGGCCGTATCGCCGGCATCAACCAGATGACGTCGTCGAGTCAGCTGGGATCTACCGGCGTGACCATGCAGTTCGACCTCGATCGCAACATCGACGCGGCGGCGCGCGATGTGCAAGCCGCCATCAACGCCGCCCGCGGCTATTTGCCCGCCGACCTGCCCAGCAATCCGACCTACCGCAAGATCAATCCGGCCGACGCTCCGGTCATGATCCTGGTCATGACCTCCGACGCCATGACCCAGGACCAGATGTACGACGCCGCCGATTCGATCATGGGCCAAAAGCTGGCCCAGGTCGAAGGTGTCGGCCAGGTCTTCGTCTGGGGTTCGTCGCAGCCTGCGGTTCGGATCGAAGCGAATCCCAATCTCCTGAACAAGCTCAACATCGGTCTGGAGGCGGTGCGTGCCGCAGTCGCATCGCAGAACGCCAACATCGCGAAAGGCTCTTTGGACAACGGCAGCCAGTCCTGGATGGTCAGGGCCAACGACCAACTCAAGAAAGCAGCCGACTACAAGCCGATCATTGTCGCCTACCGGAATGGCGCGCCGGTCAGGTTGAGCGACGTGGCCGATGTCCAGGACTCCTACTCCAACATCAATAATGCGGGAAGCTTCAACGGCAAACCCAGCGTGCTGATCGTCATCTTCCGCCAGCCCGGCGCGAACATGATTGCCACCGCCGATCGTGTCGAGGCGACGCTGCCATTTCTTAAGGCATCGCTGCCGGCAGCCGTGAATCTCGTGGTTGGTCTCGACCGAACCACCACGGTCCGGGCCTCGGTGTCGGACGTTCAGCGCACTCTGATTATTTCCGTCATCCTGGTCACGCTGGTGGTATTCATTTTCTTGCGCGAGGTGCGCGCCACCATGATTCCGAGCGTGGCCGTGCCCCTGGCCATCGTGGGCACATTCGGGATCATGTACCTGTGCGGCTTTTCTCTTAATAATCTGTCCCTCATGGCCCTCACCATTTCCACCGGCTTCGTGGTGGACGACGCCATCGTGGTGCTGGAGAACGTGATGCGCCACGTGGAGAGCGGGATGAAGCCCTACCAGGCTGCATTGCTCGGCGCGCGCGAGATCGGCTTCACCGTAGTCTCCATGAGTACCTCGCTGATCGCTGTCTTCATCCCAATCCTGCTAATGGGCGGCATAGTGGGACGGCTGTTCCGGGAATTTGCTGTTACGCTCAGCGCCGCCATCGCGGTGTCGCTGGTGGTCTCGCTTACCACTACACCCATGCTGTGCGCCCGCTTCCTCAAGGCCCATGACCCCGGCAGCCACGGCAGGCTGTACCTCCTGAGCGAGCGTGGGTGGCTGTGGATGAACCGCACCTACAAAGTGACCGTAGGCTGGGTCCTCCGCCACAAGCGGTTTACCTTGGCGGTTGCCATCCTGATGGTGGTGCTGAATGTGTGGCTTTACATCATCGTCCCCAAGGGATTTTTCCCACAGCAAGACACCGGACGAATGACTGGCATCATCATGGGCGATCAGGACGTGTCGTTCCAGGACATGAATAACAAAACCAACCAGTTCATTCGCATTGTGAAGAAGGACCCCGCGGTGCAGAATGTTCTGGCGTTTGTAGGCGGCAACGCGGCCCAGAACCAGGGCCGCATGTTCGTCACGTTGAAGCCTCTGGCGGAACGTAAGGTCAGCGTGGACCAGGTGATCGCTCGCCTGCGCCCCAAGCTGTCGCACATTCCCGGCGCCACGTTGTACTTCCAGGGAGTGCAGGACTTGCAGATCGGCGGACGTCAGTCGAGCGCCCAGTTTCAATACACCTTGTCGGGCGAGAACCTGAACGAACTCTACGAGTGGGCGCCCAAACTTCTGCAGCAGCTCAAGAAGATCCCCGAACTCAAAGACGTGAACAGCGACCAGCAGGTTAGCGGCCTGGAAGAAAACGTCATCATCGATCGCGACACCGCCTCGCGTCTGGGAATCACCCCGCAGCAAATTGACAATATTTTGTACGACACCTTCGGTCAGCGGCAGATCTCGACCATCTACCGGACACTGAACCAGTACCATGTGGTGCTGGAAGTGGATCCCCGTTACCAGCTCACCCCGGATGCGCTGCAGAGCGTGTACGTCATCACCAGCCAAGGTGCTCAGGTGCCGCTGTCTGCGTTTGCTCATTTTGGTCCAGCGAGCACTTCGCTTACGGTCAACCACCAGGGACAGTTTCCCGCAGTGACTCTCTCGTTCAACCTTGCGCCGGGTGGGGACCTTGGTACCGCTACGCGGGCGATCTCCGACGCCGAACTGCGGATGCGCATGCCGGCCACGATTCACGGCAGCTTCCAGGGCACCGCAGCCGCATTCCAGGACTCGCTGTCGTCGGAACCCATCCTGATTCTGGCGGCCTTGGTTGCGGTCTACATTGTGCTGGGGATGCTGTACGAAAGCTACATCCATCCAATTACGATTCTGTCCACGCTGCCTTCCGCGGGCACCGGAGCACTGCTGGCGCTATTGCTCTTCCACAAGCAACTGGATGTGATCGCCTTGATCGGGATCATTCTCCTCATTGGCATCGTGAAGAAGAACGCCATCATGATGATCGACTTTGCGCTGGAGGTGGAACGCACGGGAAAGACAGCAGAAGAAGCGATCCATGAAGCGGCGCTGATACGCTTCCGGCCGATCATGATGACCACGGCCGCCGCCATGCTGGGCGCAGTGCCTTTGGCCTTCGGCCGCGGAGTTGGCTCTGAAATCCGCAACCCGTTGGGCATCGCCATTGTTGGCGGGCTCATCGTCAGTCAGGCGCTGACTCTATACACCACGCCAGTGGTCTACCTCTACATGGATCACTTCAAGGACTGGGTGGTGCGGTTTCTTCCGGGACGAAGGAAGGTCGCCCGCAAGCAGGAAGAAGTCCCGGTCTTCGCAGATTAGCTCCGAGACTTCTCAGCCATCACAACCTTATTTTTTCTGGAAGACCGCCCAATTGCCGGTCTTGGCAAGACCAAGACGAAGGTTGCATTGGCCGGGGGCGGCATGGACAAACGCTACGCTCAACTCAGGCTCGGGTTCAGGAAGTTCTCCCGATTCCATCGTTACCCGCACCAGGTCCTGCTGCTCGTCATACTTGCCGGTCAGGTCTGTGCTTTTGGAGATAATCAGCGTCCATTGCTTTTGTGCGGGCGATACGAACATCGTGTAGGCGCCGACCGGAAGTATCTTGCCCCCGACTTCGACAGCCGAGTTGGTGAATAGGGTCAGCGGCTTCCCTCCGGGAGCCCAAGCCTTGCCGTACGGGATCTCCCGTCCAATCGGCTGCTTCTTCAAGTTGAACGAAACCCTCTGATATCCCACCGTCAGTTCCTTGTCAGCATCGAAGCTGCAGGTGGCCGTGGAATCCGCGTTCTGCCCAAAGGCGGCGCAGGGTAGAAGCGCGAAAAAAACGAGCAAGAGGGATGAGATAGAACTATGCATTTATGCCTCCGGGCAACAGGCGAGGTTCCAAAAACCTGATCATACCGTGCCGAACCCAAGATATTCGAGTTCAGAATCGTCGACTGCGGCTCTCCCGCCAAGGTGGTTCCACTTTGGAACCCGTCTTCCCAATCGGGCCGGAAACTTCCATTAGCGACCTGTCCGTATTCGGACAGCTGGTTTGCGTTTGTGGGCGAGCATCCATCTGATGAACGAGTTATCTCGTTCTCTCCACAGAACATGCGAGCATCGTCACGTTGGCAATCCATCTGCAATATCATCCGCAGACGATATGGTAGCCTCCCCTGACCAGTCGAAAATCTTGATCGCCGAGGACCAGGAGCATGTGCGCGAAGCCCTGGCAATGTTGTTGCGTGGCCACGGGTACTCGGTCACGCTGTGTTCTTCGCCCAGTGAGGCGCTGGCTGCGGCGCAAGTGCAACCGCCCGACCTTGCGATGGTGGACATGAACTATCAGCGTGACAGCACGTCGGGGCTCGAAGGATTGCAATTGATCGAGCGATTGCGCCAGGTGGACGGTGCGCTTCCTATCATCGCGCTTACGGCTTGGGGAAATGTTGATCTCGCGGTCAGCGCGATGAAACACGGCGCATCAGATTTTGTCGAGAAGCCGTGGCGTAACGACTCTCTGTTGGAGAAGGTTCGCATGCTGACGCAGCGCGCTCAGGAGCTCCGCTCGTCGCAGCGCATCTCCGATCACGAACGCGAAGACGCGCACCAACTGCAAACCCGTATCGTTCCCAGGCGTCACATTGTTACTGAGGGAATCGAACTCTTCGGAGACAGTATTCCGGCTGGCGTTGTTGGCGGGGACTACTTTGGCGTGTGGCAGCCGACCGCAGACTCGCTCCACTTCTGCGTAGCTGATGTATCGGGCAAAGGAACGCCGGGCGCGCTCATTGCGGCGATGCTGTATGCCTCGGTCAGCACCCTGTCAGCGTCCAGTAACAGCCCCGATCTCATCCTCGGCAATGTCGAGACAATCCTGCGCAACCAACTGGGGGAAGGTCACTACGTCACCATCTTTTACGGCGTCTTCGACCTCAAGACTCGCGTTTTGAGTTTCGTGAACGCCGGGCATTGCCCTCCCCTCCTGCGGCATGAGGATGGATCGATCGAGGAGCTCTCGTCCACTCGGCCGGTTCTGGGACTGATGCTCGACGCCGGTTTCCGTTCCGAACGTTTGCGGTTGTCGGCCGGCGACCGTTTGCTGTTGTACACCGACGGCGTGACCGAAGCCACCGACGACAGCGGGGAAGAGTTCGGCACGGGCCGCCTTACCTCGCTGCTGGAAGATCAGGCTGCGGGGCCGCTGTCTGAACAATATGGAAATATTATCGAGAGTGTGCGCCGCCACGCGCATGACAAGCTTGGTGACGATGCCACTCTCCTGCTGATCTCTATTCCCGCCTCGTCAAGCGCCGTGACAGGACCTGCCATTGAGTCGCATAGCACTGTGTAGGTACTGTTCCTGGTTTTCCATCCCCAGTTCGCATTTTGACTTGAAACTCGCAACGCGAAACCTGAAACTCGTTACTTGATCAAGGAAGCGTTTGACGTAATTGTTCTCGGCGGCGGCGCGGCCGGCCTGATATGTGCCATCGAAGCCGGCAAGCGCGGCCGCCGGGTCGCGGTGCTGGAGCACGCCGACCGCATTGGCAAGAAGATACTCATCTCCGGCGGCGGACGCTGCAATTTCACCAATCTGCATTGCTGTCCAGACAACTTCCTGTCTGAAAATCCGCACTTCTGCAAGTCCGCGTTGGCGCGGTTCACTCCCGCGGACTTCATCGCACTCATAGAGAAGCACCGAATCCCCTATCACGAGAAAAAACTCGGTCAACTCTTCTGTGATCGGACGGCGCAAGACATCGTCGCAATGCTGGAGGCCGAGTGCCACGCTGCTGGAGTACAAATCTTCGTAAAGACTCGGCCGCTGGAGGTTCGGAAGCGAGACGGATTTGTGGTCCGAACTGATACTGCCGAATTCTATGCACCTGCTTTGGTTGTCGCGACAGGTGGCCTATCCATACCGAAGATCGGCGCGACTTCCTTCGGATACGCGGTCGCTCGGCAGTTCGGGATCAAGATCAAGGAATGCCGTCCTGCTCTGGTTCCTCTCACCTTCAACGCGGATGACAAGCGAAACTATTGTGATCTCGCCGGCGTAGCGACGGAAGTGATCGCATCAGTCGGGCGCCAGCAGTTTCGCGAGAGATTGCTAATCACCCACCGCGGCTTGAGCGGCCCTGCGGTGCTGCAGATCTCTTCGTATTGGAAGGACTCGGAGCCCATTGCGTTCGATCTAGCTCCGGGCCTGCAAGTTACGGCTGCCATGCGGCAGGACGGCGTGCGCCGTGATCTTGCGGCCGCCAAACTCGCACTGCACAGGGCGTTGCCCATTCGCCTGGCCGAGCGATGGCTCGATCTGCATCCGCCTCAACGCTGGACCAATTCCGCCCTCGACGAACTGGAGGATCAGATCCATCACTGGGAAGTCCTGCCAGATGGAACCGAAGGTTACGAGAAAGCCGAGGTGACCGCCGGCGGCGTCGACACAGATGAACTCTCCGCACGATCGATGGAGAGCCGCAGAGTGCCGGGGTTGTTCTTCATCGGAGAAGTTGTCGATGTCACCGGCCATCTGGGTGGACATAATTTCCAGTGGGCATGGGCTTCGGGATTCTGCGCTGGACAAGCAGTCTAGGCGGTTGGCATCCGTCGCCCTGGGGCAGCAGCACCCTCGATTTTGTCGTCCTGGGGAGGGTTGGTAAACTGCTGTCAACACCCTGTGGGGAACCTAACGTTACTTGACAGCGGAGAGTCGTGAGTACACCAGCAGACCTGATTGTCGACATTCGAGCACTGGTCAAGACGTATCCCGGCAAGACGCCGATTGAAGCGGTGAAGGGAATCGATCTCTCCGTTGCGCGCGGAGAACTGTTCGGGCTTCTGGGTCCGAACGGCGCCGGCAAGACCACGACGATCAGTGTTTGCACCACGCGCGCGCTGCCCACCAGCGGCCGGGTGACGATAGCTGGCGTTGACGTGGTGGCTCATCCCGCTGAGGCCCGGCGCTTCATGGGGGTGGTGACCCAATTCAACACTCTGGATCGGCAATGCACGGTTTGGCAAAACCTCTACTTTCATTGCCGTTATTTCGGTTTCGGCCACGAACAGGCCTCGCAAAAGACAACGGAACTGATTGATCTGTTCAAATTGAACGAACGCAGCAAAGCTTTTCCGCGCGAACTGTCGGGAGGCCTTGCACAACGCGTGCAAATCGCGCGCGCTATAGCGCACGACCCGCGAGTACTCTTTCTGGACGAACCCAGCGCAGGCCTCGATCCCCAAACCCGTCTGGCGTTGTGGGATGTGATCCGAGTGCTTCGCGAGAAGGGCATCACGGTTGTCCTCACCACTCATTACATGGAGGAGGCTGACGCGCTGTGCGATCGTGTGGCCATCATTGATCATGGCAAAATTCTGGTGTGTGACACGCCTGGCCAGCTAAAGAGCTCCGTGGGCGCGCAGAAGGTCTTCGAGCTGCACCTTCAGGATGCGCAGGCAGACGGCTTGAGCACTCGTTTGCGTGACTTGCCTGGCGTGACGGCAGTGGAAGGGCAGGCGTCGGGATTGCGTGTGTTTACAGATGGTAGAGGCGGATTGCTTCCCGAGATCGTGGCGCTGGCGGGCGATAACTTGCGCGACATGTCGGTCAGTGAAACCAGCCTGGAAACGGTGTTCATCAAGTTGACGGGAAGGGAGCTGCGTGACTAGTTCTGTCCTGTATTGGCGTGCCTTCTGGGGATTGTTCCTCCGTGACATCAGCGTCTTGCGCAGGGAATTCATTGCCTTCCTGATCCGCACGGTGATGAACCCGCTGTTTTTTGTATTCGTCTTCACCTACCTGTTCCCGAAGGTTGGCCAGGGCTTTCAGAGTTCTGCCGGTGCCAGCTTCGGTACGCTGGTTCTGCCGGGGTTGTTGGCCGTGGGCATCTTCATCCAAGGCATCATGGCAACGGCCCTACCGCTTTCCATGGAGATCGGCGCCACGCGCGAGATCCATGACCGCGTTATGTCCCCGCTTCCCGTCACCTGGGTTGCCGTGGAGAAGATCTTCTTCAGCGCCCTGCAGAGCATTCTGGCGGCGTTGGTTATCTTCCCGATGGCTTACTTCATCCCCGTATCGCCAGTGCACATCCATATTGCCAGCTGGCCGACGCTCATTGGTATTCTGTTGCTCGCCAGCCTGGTCTCTGGAGCGGTCGGTCTCACTATCGGGACGGTCGTGAGACCAGAACAAATCGCGCTGATGTTCGGAATCATTGTGGTGCCGGTGACGTTCCTGGGTTGTGTTTATTATCCCTGGGCAATGCTGGCGAAGGTGCGCTGGCTGCAGATCCTGATTTTGATTAATCCGCTGGTTTATATGAGCGAAGGACTGCGTGCCACGCTGACTCCCGGGCTTCCGCACATGCCACCATGGGTATCGTTCCTTGCCC
Organism: uncultured Acidobacteriaceae bacterium; assembly: GCA_963840905.1. GTDB lineage: Bacteria > Acidobacteriota > Terriglobia > Terriglobales > Acidobacteriaceae > Bog-257. The sequence continues at coordinate 44,951 of CAWJAO010000011.1, read as the reverse complement.
TTACGATTGGTTTGGCGGTGCTCGGATGGATCGGCGTGAAGGGATTTCTGCGACGGGTTCTGACCTAGCTGCTTAGAGCGGTTTGGTTTTTAGTGCAGTCGTGCTTGCAGGAAGGTGCCGCGCTGAAGCCGACTAAATACAGAATGAAGGTCGCCAACGCGGCGCTGAAGCACCGCTCTAGCCGTGCCTTCTCTACTGCATAGCCGAAAACTGGTTAGCGGTTGTAGACGGGCAATGGTCCCCGCAGCTCCTGCCACACCTGGTCACAAGCCTTCATCACGTCCTCGGACAGCGGACCATCTTCCGTAGCCGCCAGGTTTTGGTTCAGTTGTTCCATGCTTGAGGCGCCCAAGATGATGCAATCTGCCGCAGTGTGATGCAGCAGCCAACTTAAAGACAAACTGACCATCGACCTGCCTGCGGATTTAGCGATCTGCTTAAGCTGTTCGACAGCTCGAAAATACTGCTCGTGCCAGTAGCGGTCCTGGTACAGCTTGTTATTGTCGAAGCGCGTGCCAGGGATGACTTGCGACTGCCGATGCTTGCCCGTCAGCAACCCACCAGCGAGCGGGTTGTAGACCACGGTCGACACCCCGAACTCCTTACACATCGGCAGGTACTCCTGCTCGATGCCTCGCGCCAGCAGGTTGTACATGGGCTGCGAGATGTACGGAGCCTGCCACCCTCGCTCCTTCGCAATGAAGTGCATCTGCACGACCTCCCACCCTGCGTAGTTTGATGACGCCGGATATCGTACTTTCCCCTGCTTCACCAACGACTCCATCGCTTCCATCGACTCCTCAATCGGAGTGTTGTGATCTGGCGCGTGGAAGTAGTAGACGTCGAGATAGTCCGTGCCCAGACGCTCCAGGCTTTCGTCGATGGCGCGCAAGATGGCTTTGCGCGAAAGTCCCTGTTGATCGGGCCCATCGCCCATTTTGAAGAAGACCTTGCTGGCAAGGACCAACTTATCGCGTTTGCCCTTGATGGCATGTCCCAGCATGGTCTCCGCTACGCCGTACTGGTACATGTTCGCGGTGTCGAAGAAATTGATCCCGGCCTCGACACAACGATTGACCAGGTGCGTAGATCCGGCTTGATCGAGTGGCTTACCCAGGGTCATGGTGCCAAAACAGAGACGTGAGACCGCCAGGTCCGTATGCTTGAGCTTGATGTGAGGAATGGCCATGAATTTTCGCTACAGCACCGCTGTCTCATGCAACATTTCGCCTTTGGCGAAGCGTGCCGGACTGAGGACCTCAATATTGCTTACGACGTTCGTAGTGCCTTGAAGGATCAAGTCAGCCAGAATCTTTCCCGTTGCCGGAGCATGCATCACCCCGTGCCCACTGAAACCGTTGGCGCAGAAGAAGCCGCGCACCTCGGGCACCGGCCCAAGAATACAGTGGTGGTCCGGCGACATCTCGTACAGTCCGGCCCACGCGCGTTTCGGATTGACAGCAAGATTCTCGAAGCAGGGCACCCGATCAGCGGCGCGAGTCAGCACTTTCTCGATGAAAGCTGGATCGAAGTCTGTCTTGTACCCCGGCGTTTCCTCCGGATCGTTCCACGCCAACAGAAATCCTAAACTCTCTGGCCGGAAGTGAAAGCCATTCGTCATATCAACCACCATGGGAACAGTGTGAGGGACACTGTCGAAGGGCTCTGTCGGAATCAACATCCGGCGCAGGGGTTCGACCGGCAATCCCACTCCGGCAAGGGCCGCCGCTTCGGCTGCCCACGGACCAGCTGCATTGACCACCACCCGCGTGCTCACCCGTCCACGCGTGGTTTCGACTCCACTGATCTCGTCGCCATCGCGATGGACGCCCGTGACCTCGGTCGACCGCCAAAGCCTTGCACCTTGCTCGCAAGCCTGAGTAGTGAATCCGACCATGACACTGTAGGGATCGACGAAGCCGTCGGTCGCGCAGAAGCATCCACCCAGGATGTCATCCGAGCGGAGTTGGGGAACGATCGCAATAATGTCGTCCCGCGTCAGCATTCGTACTCCTGCGAGCCCCAATGATTTCTGCAACTGCTGATTGGTTCGCAGATAGTCCAAATGCGCTGGCTTGGTCGCAACAAACATGTAGCCCTGCGCACGATATTCCGAAGGATGACCCAGCCGCTCCTCAAAATTCGCGTAGAAGGGGATGGAGTAGAGCGACATCTGTATGTTCGGCGCAGTAGCGAACTGTGCGCGTACGCCTCCCATGCTCTTGCCCGTCGAACCCTTCCCCTGGTGCGATTCGCGCTCCACGATCAAGACATTGCGGCAACCGGCCTCTGTCAGGTGCCACGCAATGCTCGAACCTACGATACCGCCGCCGATGATTACCGCTTCCGCCGTTTCCATTTTTTGGGCCTCAATGAATGCAAACATTGTAGTCCGGGGCCGATGCTCCCAAGGAACAATAGCGTGGGCGCGCTTGATTCGTGCATCATAGACCCGGAGCCCGCAGCGCATGCCCATTAACGCCGTTGTTCAGATCCTGACCGCATCCATCGCTCCTGTCATTGTGATCTCGGGTGTTGGACTGCTCCTACTCAGCATCACGAATCGATATGGACGGGCGATTGACCGTGCTCGTCTGCTCATGCGCGACCTTCACCATGTTGATCCGCACAGCGGCGATGTGCGGCATCTGGAAGACCAGTTGCGGCACACGCACCAACGCGCCCGTTTGCTGCGTGCCTCCATGGTCTTCGGCTCTTGCAGCATTTTCTTCGTCTCCCTCACTATCCTCTCTCTGTTTGCCGAGCAGGTCTTTCATCTTTCACTCGACTTTGTTGGCCTCCCCTTCTTTGCCCTGTGCCTGGTTTCACTGGTGATCTCGATTTACTACTCGATCCGCGACATCGTGCTGTCGCTCGCTGCCTTGGAGTTGGAGTTGTCGGGCGCCCAGGCCAGGGCTGCGCGCTCCCCGCGTTCGGAGAGTTAGCAAGGGATCGTATAGCTCATGGGCAGGTCGTTCGCGTCACACCCCCACGTGACCTACCTCACAGACCCTATGTTTTCTCCCGCCTAGGCTTAACCACTGGGGTCCCACATATCGCGGGTACTTCTGTCTCAGGCGCGCCTTCGCCCGCACAAGGATTCATCATGCCCATCGTCAATTCCTTCTCCCAAGCCGTCGTTCGCGAGTTCAACCTGGAAGAACTTGAGCTGGCTGCCCGTTTGATGCGGGGCTATGACCTGGTTGCACTATGCGCCGCCGGGTCCGGCCACTCCGGGGGTACGCTCTCCATGATGGAGATCGTAGCGGCCCTGTATCTAAAGGTCGCGAATCACGATCCGAACAATCCGGAGTGGAAGGGACGCGACCGCGTTATCTGGTCTGCAGGCCACAAGGCCCCGGCGCTTTATCTCGGGCTCGGCTTTGCCGGATACTTCCCAATCGAAGACATCGTCACCTTGCGCAAGCTCTATTCACCCTTCCAGGGGCATCCGCATCGCTTGAAGCTGCCGGGTGTCGAGGTCTCCGGCGGATCGCTGGGACAGGGTCTCAGCATTGCCGTTGGCATGGCGCAGGCCGGCAAACTCGACAGCAGCAATCACACCGTCTTTTGCATCATGGGCGACGGCGAGCAGCAGGAAGGCAACGTCTGGGAAGCCGTCATGGGGGCATCGCACTTCAAGCTCGACAACCTCGTTGCCATCATCGATCGCAATCGGCTGCAGATCGACGGCTGGGTAAAGGACGTGATGAACGTCGAGCCGCTGGACGAACGCTATCGAGCTTTCGGCTGGGAAGTCATCGAGATCGACGGTCATGATCTTCCGCAAGTCGTGAATGCTCTGCAAAAGGCGAAGAGCATTCCAGTCGCTGGCAAGCCCACCGCGATCATCGCCAACACCGTGAAGGGCAAAGGCGTCAGCTTCATGGAGAACATCGCCGGATGGCACGGCAAAGCTCCCACCTATGACGAGATGACAAAGGGGCTAAGGGAGCTCGGCCTTGATCAGACCATCGCCTACGATGTTTTACTGGCAAAGGCAAAGGAGTATCAGAAGGAAGTTGACGTCTCCCTCGCCGCGAAGACTCCGAGCTTCCTCCGCAACTACTGGTGGAACACCACCGGTCAGATGAAAGTAAAAATGGAGCCGACGCGCAAGGGCTTTGGGCAATCGCTACAGCACAACGGCGACGATGAGCGGGTAGTCTGCCTCGGCCTGGATATCTCCGGGTCTATTACCATCAGCGATTTCTACGCCGGCAAGCCGGAGCGCAAGAATCGCTGGATCAGCATGGGCATTGCGGAGCAGTCCGCCACAGCGGCCGCGGCCGGACTGGCGCGGGAAGGGAAGCTGCCGGTCTTCGGGACCTACGCAACGTTTGCCGCAGCACGTAATCTGGACCAGATTCGCGTTTCCATTTGCTACGCCAATTTCAACGTATTGATCGCCGGAGCTCACGGCGGAGTCTCGGTTGGTCCCGACGGAGCCACACACCAGGCGCTGGAAGATCTGTTCGCCATGTGCGGCCTGCCCAACATGTCCGTGGTTGTCCCCTGCGACGCCATTGAAACCCGCAAGGCGACCGACTATTTGTTGCTCCAGCATGTTGGACCCAAATACATCCGTTTCGCGCGCGAGGCGACTCCGATTGTGACTCGGGAAAATACTCCGTTTGTCTTCGGAGTGGCGAACGTGAGCCGTCTCCGCCGTGGAGCCCCGGAGATGATTGATGCATTCGACACCGTGCTTGCCCCTAACTACAAGAATGAGCACGAAGATCTCAGCATCATTGCCTGTGGGCCGATGGTGCCGGAAGCCATGCGCGCGGCGTGGATCCTGAAGCAGGAGTTTGGCTACGAGACCCGCGTGGTCAACATGCACACCATGAAGCCGATTGATGAAACGGCCATTGTGCGCGCAGCCAAGGAGACAGGAGTGGTTGTCACCGCCGAGGAGCACCAGATTGGTGCCTTGGCATGGCGCGTGAGCGGCGTCATCACCGCAAGCCCAGAGTTGCTGGGAACGCCGGTCATCACAGGCGCGATCGGCGTGAAGGATCGTTTCGGCGATTCCGGTGCGCCGTGGGAGTTAATCAAGGAGTTCGAAGTCAGCGCCGAGCACATCGCTCAGAAGGCGGTGGAATTGATCGCGGTTGCCAGGATGAAGAAGGAAGAGGAGCGCTTCCAACTGGTGCACTAGCGGCTGCTCTAGTCGAGCCTTCCACCCACGATCGTCTGCACGACCTCCCCAGCGTGAGAGAAGATGGCGATATCGGCATCGGCGCCAGCCTGCAACACGCCCTTCCTGTGCTCTATGCCCAGGACCTTCGCAGGATTCAGCGTCGCCATACGAATACTGTCCTGAAAACTGACCTTCGCAAAACTCATTATGTTCCGGACAGCGCGATCAAGCGTCAGAACACTGCCTGCAAGTTTTCCATGGGACACGCAGCGGTTGTCGCTTACCTGCACCTCGAAAGACCCCAGCCTGTAAGCTCCCGTCCGGCATGCCGGTCGCGCTGATGGCATCAGTGATCAGGACGGCGCCTTCTACTCCCTTGCATCGGACGAATAGGTCGACGATGATCGGGTCCACGTGAATGCCGTCGGCAATGATGTCGGCGGTCATCCTACGATCGGTAAGAATCGCGCCCAGCAGTCCCGGGTCGCGATGATCGAAGCGACGCATGGCGTTGAAAGTGTGTGTAGCGTGCCTGGCTCCGGCGTGGATACCAAGGAGACCCTGCTCCAGGGTGGCGTTGGAGTGCCCCATACTGACACACACTCCGCGACGCGAGGCATCGCTAATGAGAGCGAGCGCACCCTCCAACTCGGGAGCAATGGTGAGCACCCGAATACGGCCTGCGGCTGCATCCCACATCTGGTTGAAAGTTTCGCCCGAAACCGTTTGCAGGTGGACGGCAGGGTGAACCCCGCGCCGGGCATGGCTGAGAAACGGACCTTCGAGATGAATACCAAGCGGGCGCGCACGAGCCGGGCGCGTGCCGATGTCGTTGCTTGAGCGTTCCGCCGCTTTTGCCAAGTCCTCCAGAGACTTCAGCGTTCGATCCAGCGGGGCGGTCACCGTGGTCGGACAATAGCTGGTGACGCCATGCCGCGCCATCAACCCCTCAATTGCCGCAAGGCTTTCTTCTGAACCTTCCATGACATCGTGCCCCGCGCCACCGTGGACATGGATGTCAATCAGTCCGGGCGTCAGGATGGAATCGCCGAAGTCCACAACTTGCGCCTGAGAGGGAATCGACACCGCGTTCCTGCTGCCAACGGCCGCTATGATCCCGCTGTCAATTACAAGGACTGCATCCTCAATGAGCTCAAGGGGAGTAAGCAGCTGCCGAGCTAGCAAGACAGTTGACACGGTGTAGGCTTTGATCCTCCAACTCTTCCTGACAGTTGAGTGTACGACGCCGAAGTCGAACGGCGGAGCCGTTTTGAACAAGATGTATCACTTGTGCCGATCAAGGGCAGACCTCAAGTCAGCCCCTCCGGTGCAGGGCTGAAGTCCATACACCTTCTCCGCTATAACAAGAGTGCGGGTCCAGGCCAAGGGTCCAGGCCAAGAGCACATAGGGCGGGTTCAGGAGGAGGCAGCCCAGTCGGGATGGGCGATGCAAGGCCGTCGAGTCTCGACGGACAGGGTTCCAAATAACCGGCAGCACCGCGTCACCTGCGTGCGCCTGTAATACCTATGTAGGCAGCACAGTGAATGGCATTCGGCCCGATGCTAGCTCTGCTATAATCAATCTTTGGCGTTTTCTTTCGCACCAGCAAGTGATTGAGGCGCCCCAAACTGCGCTGCGTCGTTGGCGCAGTCCCTCCAAAGTCGGGGAGTGGCTCAGCCTGGTAGAGCACCTGGTTCGGGACCAGGGGGTCGGAGGTTCAAATCCTCTCTCCCCGACCATTTTGAATCAATGACATCCGGACGTTTTCGCGCTAGCCGAAAACCGCCGCCGTGGGCGGCATTGAGGGCGGGGCGAATTCGCGCGCCTTCCCGGATGGCATTCCTGTTCCCTTCAAAACAAAAACGCGAGGCTGAAAGCCTCGCCGAAAATTTGACTCGATCTCGCCGCCATCCGCAACACGGATGGCGCTTTTGATTTTCGTCGCGTCGGTTCCCGGTATCTACCACCTCAAGCGCGATCACAGTCCATCCCAACCACTTCCGCTCACGGTCATGCAGCGGGCTAAAACCCAACAATCAAAATGCAATCCATACATCTCTGCTTCGCCCGCTCGCGCTTCGCGCCACGCGGGCTGCGCAGTGGCTCTAAGTCCCTGAAATCTCAATCCAAAAGGCTCCTTGCAAATGAAGTCAGGAGCAAACCTCAGATGCACAGTACAACGCCGAGAGTGTACCCTTATCTACTTGCGGTGTTGATGTCTGGATGACATATCTGTTTGTGAATCAGCGCAATAGGAGACTAGCAATCTACCTCTCGTATACTGAGGGGGGATGGGCCAGACGGCGCTTGTGGGCGTTACTTGTGTGAGGCGATATAACGCCAATTGAGGATTGCCGTACCAGTTGGTCCGAATAACTTCAACGAATAACTTCCGGTTTCCCGACAATCCACCCGGAACACGAACCGACGGCTCCTCGATGAGCGCTTTGGCCTGTTATCGCCAATCCAACAATCCAACCACAAATCCCCGATGATCAGCGGAGAACCAGCTGGAGTATTTCTACTGTTGTGACTTGCCAGGCGCAAGGCACGCGCATTTGTACTTGCCGAGGGGGAACCCGTGACTTGAACCCCTGAAAACCGATTGCACGCCGGATGTCTCGATCGCGTTCGATTCGGGACAGATCATCAATCACGCTGCGTGCCATGCCGAGTAATATTGTTACAGGCCGGGCCAAACCGATGAAGCCCTGCATACGGAGAATCAATTACTCGATTACGGTCATTTGTATGTAATTTGAGCTCTGCAGGCACGGCGGTGCTCATTGCTGTTGATACAGTTGAACATTATTCCCTTCGCCTGGTATTGATAGACCTGGTAGCCGAAATCGCTAAGCCAATTGATACTGAAAGTAAGAACGCCCGGTTTGTTCGGCTCGCATTGATCCTGTTGTGCGAATTTGTTGGTTTGCTGAATCCAAATGTCACAGTTGTGCCATCCAGGCCCCCAGATTTCGCCCGCTCCCTTCAGCGAGCTCCCAAATGTGGCGTATTGAACGAATTTCGTTCCCTCGGGCAACATTCGCGTTCTGCCAGATACCTCCGGCTTTTGTATGCTGCCTTGCGCCATTTCCCACGATTGCTGAGAGATGCAATCTGTTTTTTCGTCCATCGTGTAGGTTAGTATCATCCTCGCGAAGCTGAGCGTGTAATGTCTCGCTTGGGGCTCGAAACGAGCCCTTAGCGTTACACCGTAATGACGACTGCCGTCATTCCAATCCCCTAAGGGCTTGTCGATTACATTCCCCGGCGCCTCGGCCGGAACAAAGATGTCCTCGCAATAACCATTCCGTTGGCACGTCGTCCAGGGGCCATTCTGCACACCTCCAGGGACATGGGTTATTTTTCCCGCCTGGATGTCCAAAGAAACCGGGGTCGCGCCCGCTGGCACGTCTCCTTCGAGGAGGAGTTCGACTGCAACTGGAAGAAACATGTTCTCGAACGGTCTCTCTGCCAGCACCCCTTCCGTGATGGTCTGGCACAAATGGGTTTTCTGTGCTTGACATTCGATTGTGCCGACGCAGCAGCAGAATGGCAAACACATAGAGGTGAAAGCTGCCACGCAGAAGAATGGCTTCATTGGTTAGCCCTCCTTGATTCAGTCGATGTCTAACAGTTAGAAATCGTGAGATATCGCAGACATTACTGTGGCCAAGCCACCGAGTCAATGCATTTTAGACCTGGGTGACGAGTAGCGAGCGAATTCGCGGAGCTGTCGGCAAAGGATGTGCAAGGAAAGGCGGTATGTTGTTACGGTCGGACGAGCCGAAACCGGGTATGCCTCAGGGCTGGCCGTGCGTCGTTCCCGAGAAATGCTTTCGGGTGAAGGAGCGTTTCTGGATTGATGCATCATCGCCAAGTTACTTATCGAGCCCATAGTCTATGTAATTCGTCGTTCTTGGCGGTTGACGGGCAAACCGGTAGTAACTGTTGCAACCAGGCGATTGCACAAGCAAACCGGCCGGCATTTATCAAGACCATCAGGAAACAGTAAGCTCGCCGGCGCATAGCACTTTCTGGGGGGGCGTTGCCCTCCTCGACATTGCAAAAGGACCAATTCATGTTCTTTCGTTGCAGGGAATACCTGCGAGGGTGTTTCAAGTGAAAGATTGGAATACCTTGGATTCGGTGGCATGGAGTGCCAATGGAAAGGGCCTTTTTGTCTCAGGTCACACGCTGCGGGGTATGGACCTGATGTATGTTGATCTAAAAGGCACGTCACACGTTCTCTGGACACAGGACGGAGGCGGCGGAACGTATGCGATCCCGTCTCCCGATGGCCGTCATCTCGCCATCAAGAGCTGGACGATGGATAGTAATATCTGGATGATGGAGAACTTCTAACGAATCACTGGTAATGCCGGAGCGGAAAAGGGAATGCAAGACCCGGCTCCGCCCAGCTGCAGGGTGCTTGGTGGACACACGCGCTTGCTACACTCCGCGCGGAAACGCCCCTGGGATTGAAAAACAAGCGGGTCAGCAAGTGCTCGGTTCGCTCGATGCTGAGCGGGTTAGCAGACCGTACCAACTATCGATTTCGCAGCTTCGCTTTTTGTTCGATACTCGGCTGTAGACGATTTTGTGACGGTCAGAGCCTCCACGTTCAACGCGAACCAACAACTTTCAACAAGGAGCGTGCAACAGATTCAATATCAATCAATTACAAACGCAGATTTCAACAGATTTCCATAACGTGCTAAATCTGGTTCGGGACCAGGGGGTCGGAGGTTCAAATCCTCTCTCCCCGACCAATTATTTCCAACAACTTAGCGATGCCGCGAGGCGCCAGAAACCGACCCAACTGGTTTTGGCCCAAGTGCTCTAGCCCTCCCGACCGCACAAATACTGCCCTTTATGGTCATCGGAAGAAGCGGCACCGTATACAAAATCGTCTTCCATGTGGCGGCGCAGTTTAGCAAGACTCTTTATCCTCATTCCCTGGGGTTTTGCTTTTGTTTTTGTCCTTGCCTTTGCTTTGCCGCGCGCCTGTGCTCCGCTTCCATCCGCACTCTCGCCGGGCTGTTCGTGAGCCCTGGTGCATATAGGAGTTCCTCTTCCAGGGGGGTGCTGCCATCTACAGAGCGATCTCGGCGAGACTTAGCTTGCCACTTCGTCTCGCTGGATCGGACGATTTTTCGCAGTCACCCGAACGCGGCTTCAGCTCAATGCGATCGTTCTTGATTCCGTTCTGCTCTACACCAGCCCTGCCTCAAGACCGTACAAGGGCTCGTACACTTCACCCGTAACCCAGAGCCGATGCAGCAGTACCGCTAACTTGCGTGCCACGGCTACCACCGCTCGACGTTTGCCGTTCTTGCCACCGCGCGAAGCCAACAGCAGCCCCCCATCGTCGCAGTCAACTGTCGGGTGCGAGTCGACTCAGGATGTCGTGGGCTGCCTGAACCAGAAGCCAGCGTAGGTGATTGTTGCCACACTTTGAGATTTCCAGCTGCGGTGCACTCTCGCCCGACTCACGCTGCTCAGGTGGTTAGGGCAAGGGATATTACGGGCAAAAGAACCTCGCAAGGAAAAAAAGAGCGACCGAGGGAAGACTCGGTCGCCACAAGGGTTAAGGTTTAGGTTACAGCCCACGTTACTTAGCAGACGGGGTGGCGATGAAGCCGGTGTTGATGGGGGCGGTGCCGAAGAAGCCTACGAGGATACCCGCATCATTGATGCCGTTGACGATGGTGGAACCAACACCGTTGGGATCGTCGACGGTCACAAACTTCGCCGTACCGATCGAGTACACAAACCCGTGCGACGCGCCGGAGCCATCGAGGTAGAAGCCCACAACCTGTCCGTTGTTGTTCAGCCCCAGGGCCTGCGTTCCCGTGCTGCCGGGGTAATCCAGAGGCATGAACACGCCGGTGTTGAGGATCCAGCCGTGGTTCACGCCAGCGCCGTCGATGAAGAATCCGACGGTCGCGCCGGCGTTGTTGATGCCGGTGGCCTGGGCTCCGCCCGTGGCGCCGGGGATCGTGATCACGTGGAAGATTCCGCCAACTTCGTCATACGTGTACGGGATGTCAGGAGTCGTGTTGTTGAGGCTGTTGCTGTAGTAGCCGGCCGCCTGATTGCGGTCGTTCTGGCTCAGCAGCTGGTTGAAGGCGGGTGACACCGCAGGAGCGGAATAGTCGACGGTTTTGAACTGGCCGCTGCGCGTGCGATAGAAGCCATGGGTTACACCGGACTGGTCCACATAAAAGCCATCCGTGGTCATGGTGTTGTTGATGCCGATGACCTGGGTCATCATGGAGTTCGGGAAGTTCTCGGTCGTGAAAGCGGTGGGCAAGACCAGCGTGAATCCCTGGTTCTCGTTGAAGTTGTGGTACCCGGCGATAACGCCGCTGTTGTTGATACCCAGCAACTGGGTGAAGCCGCTGCTCGGTTCGTTGGGGTTGACGACGTTGGTGAAGCTGTAGCTCTGCGCGAACATCGAAGTGCAGAAGAACAGCGCGAAGACCAGGGCGAAGGACAGTTGGAAGCGTTTCATTTTCGTATCTCCTCTTTTTTGCGGCCGCAGCCGGAAGTGTTTGATTTATTGCAAGCAGCTTTGCGAATGTTCCGAACAACCGCGACCGCCTACATCTAGATATGTGACATTCGCGTCCGAATTCCCTCACGCGGGCGAAAAGATTTTGTGGCAGGGTTGCGGAGGGCGGAAGTCGGCGCGAGAGACGCCTCTGCATTTTGGAAGCAGAAGGGCGGCCGGAACCAGGAGGAAGGCGAAGTCCCGGAGTTCGTTCGGCGCGGCTGAACTGGCTGCGGAAAAAGTCAAAACAGCACATCCCTCGCGGGCTAAAGCCCGCTCGGGATGACAATAATGAAGAGCTTATCGGCACGACTGAAGTCGTGCCCTGATACAGAACGCTGGCAAGCCGAGTTTTCCCGAAACTTGTAGCGCCGCACCCCTTAAATAAGACGGCTTGGCCGCTGCGCTGAAGCGCCGCACGACCCGAGACGGTGGACCGCTAGCTTCGGAGTTGTCCGAGCCCTCTTCAGCCAGAGGCAGAAAGCGAGTGCGGAGTAGAGTCTCCATTGTTGGCAACCAGGCACAAACGGGGGGTCGCACGAAGCGACGTTTGGGATATAATCCAGCCCTGAAATCATGCTGTGACGATCGCCTCTAACGCTCAGTAGCTTGCGGGTTTGTGTCATTCATTTGTGGGGGCAGATCGAAGGTGGTTCAAAGCAGGCCCGCAGGAAGTGGATGACCTCGGGTCCCCCAGGTAGAGGCTCAGCTCAAGGAAGCGCGTATGTCGCCCGAACGGCAGGACGTGACCAGGCTGCTCCAGCAATGGAAGGGCGGCGATCACGAGGCCTTGGACCAGTTGATGCCGATCGTTTACGACGAGCTGCGGCGACTGTCAGCGCGATGCCTGCGATCAGAGAGGCCCGGCCACACCTTGCGGGCGACGGCCTTGGTCCACGAGGCCTACATCCGGCTGATGGATGCCGACGTTGGATGGCAGAACCGGGCCCACTTCTACGCGGTAGCCGCCCGGGTGGTGCGCCGCATTCTTGTGGAATACGCCCGGACCCACTCTCGCCAAAAACGTGGCGGAGGGGAGGAGCCCATCCCACTGGACGACGCGGTCCTGGTAGGGCCGCAGGCTGCCTCGACCGTCCTGGATTTGGACGAGGCCCTGCAACGCCTGGCGGCCTTGGATCCACGCAAGAGTGAACTCGTCCAAATGCTATTTTTTGGCGGCCTGACTTACGATGAAGCCGCCGCTGCTCTCGACATTTCTCCAGCAACCGTCCACCGCGAACTGAAATTAGCGAAAGCCTGGCTCCATCGGGAATTGGCGCAGAGCCAGTCCTAAGGGGAATATGGAACCTTCCGACCAATGGCGCCGGATCGAGGAGTTGTTCCACTCCGCGCTCGAGCTTGACCCCGACGCTCGTTCGGCCTTTCTTCAGCAAGCCTGTGGAGCCGACTCCGAGCTGCGTCGAGAGGTTGAGTCACTTCTGCAATCGGCGGAAAAGCCGATGGACTTTGTACCTGAAGCCGTCATGGAGGTGGCACAAAAGATTGCGTCGGGAGATAGCCACCCCAGCGCTACTGGCGTTCAGTTGGCTCAGTGGCGGCCGGCGATTTCTGCCGGCACGCAGTTAGCCCATTACACGGTGATTTCGCTGATCGGATCCGGTGGCATGGGCGAGGTTTATTTGGCCGAGGACAACCAGCTCAGACGCAAGGTCGCACTCAAAATGCTTTCCCCGGATTTGACCGGGGATGAACGCGGCCTGCGTCGCTTCGAACAGGAAGCCCTGGCGGCTTCCGCCCTGAATCATCCCAACATTCTTACGATTTATGAATTCGGGCAGGCCAATGGATTGCATTTCATTGCCTCTGAGTACGTGGATGGGGTGACACTTCGTCAAGAACTTGGCGGCGGCAAACTTGAATTGCGGGCAGCGATCGACATTGCAATACAAATGGCAAGCGCCCTGGCTGCGGCCCATGCCTCCGGGATTGTTCATCGCGACGTCAAGCCGGAGAACGTAATTGTTCGAACCGATGGCATCGTCAAAGTTCTCGATTTCGGAATCGCCAAGCTAAGCTCCGTCCGCCCGGGACAGTCAGTTCCGTACCGGTTGTCGATGCTGGCAGTCCTGACCAGCGAGCCCGGAATGGTGAGGGGCACGGCAAAGTACATGTCCCCGGAGCAGGCACGAGGCATGGAGGTGGATGCGCGCAGCGACATCTTCAGCCTCGGATCGGTGATGTATGAACTTGTCACTGGCAAAGCTGCCTTTGAAGGCGATACTGCCAGTGACGTGATTGCCGAGATCCTGAAAAGTGAGCCTCCGCCGCCAAGCGAGTCTGTCCCCGATGTCCCCCCTGAAATAGAACGCATCATCGGTAGGGCCCTGCGCAAAGAACGCGAGGGCCGATACCAATCGGTTCGAGACTTGCTCCTTGATCTTCAGGATTTCCAGAAAGAGTCGGAGTTTCAGGCTAAGCTGCACGCTCCATTGGACAAAGCAGCATCTGATCGCATAACGCCCGCGCGGGTGGTGGCAGTTTCCTCGACTGCGGTGGCGTCGTCCCGACGCTGGTGGGCTTGGGGGCTTGCGGTGTTGCTGCTGGTGCTTTCGACGATTGGTTATTTGTACATCAGAATGTCGAATGCACGAACCACAACGACGGCCACTCGCAGTCTGGCAATTCTGCCTTTTCGAAACCTCAACGGCGACCCCAAGACCGACTTCCTTGGATTTTCGCTGGCCGATGAGATCATCACGAAACTGGACTACGTCAATTCTCTGACTGTTCGTCCATCCTCTTCTATTGACAAGTATCGCGACCAGGTCATCGACCCTCAGCAAGTTGCGAAGGACTTGCAAGTGGACACGCTGCTCACCGGAAGCTTCATCAAGGACGGCGATAATCTGAGAATCACCGCGCAACTGGTCGACGTGAAACCGGACAAGATTCTCTGGCGCGGATCTTTCGATCTGAAGTACGACGACCTGCTGACGGTCCAGGACAGGGTGACGCAGCAGATCATCAAGGGAATGGAGTTGAAGCTGTCCCCGGTAGAAGCGGCGAATCTGAAGCCGGAGAAGCCGGTCAACCGCGATGCTTACGAAGCCTATCTTCGCGGGATCGATCTTTATTCGCTGAATCAATTTGCCTCCGCAATTGAAATGCTGCAGAAAGCCACCCAGCTCGAGCCGAATTATGCGGCTGCCTGGGCACAACTGGGACGGGCCTACACCACCCACGCGTCCCTTCAGTTCGGCGGCCGGGAGAACTATGACAAGGCCCAGGCCGCGTATGAAAAGGCGCTCGCATTAGATCCCGCCTTGGTTGAGCCGCGAATCTATATGGCCAACTTGTTAACCGATACAGGAAGAGTGGAACAGGCTGTGCCCTTGTTGCGATCGGTTCTGCACGATAGTCCGAATAATGCGGAGGCGCATTGGGAACTGGGCTATGCCTATCGCTTTGCCGGCATGCTGAAAGAGTCGGTGGAAGAGTGCGAGAAGGCCCGCCAGAACAACCCTGAGGTCAAGAGAAGCAGCTCTGCATTAAACAGCTACTTGTATCTGGGAGAATACGAGAAATTCTTGCAGAGCCTGCCGGACAACGATTTTGTTTACATCCTGTTCTATCGCGGCCTGGCGGAGTATTACCTTAACCAGTTCGAGCGGGCTGCGCAGGACTTCGATCGTGCGTTTGAGAAAGAACCTTCCTTGCTTCCGGCTAACGTGGGGAAGGCCATCAGCTATTCCATCAAGCATGAGAATAGTCGAGGGCTGCAACTGTTGAAGCAAACCGAAGACAAGATAGAAGAGCGTGGGGTCAGCGACCCTGAGGGTATCTATAAGGTCGCACAAGCCTATGCAATTCTGGGCGACAAGACCTCGGCTCTGCACATGCTGCGGCATAGTATCGGGGGCGGATTCTTTTGCTATCCCTACTTCGTGAGCGACCCTCTTCTGCAAAGTCTCCGCAACGAGCAGGAATTTAAAGAACTCCTGAACCAAGCCCGGCAGCGGCACGAGAAATTCAAGAGCACATTCTTTTAGGGCGAAGGACGCGAGGCTCCGCGGTCCTGATTTCTTTTCCGATTGGAGGGAGGAGCTCACGCTACCCGCCTCGCCGCTTCCACGGCTTGCCCTTCACAAAGGCGGACACATTCGGACCGTACCGATGCCCGGCTGGGTCAAGGCGGCGCTGGATCTGTGAGTCGCGGCGGCCGAGATTTCGGCCGGACGGTTGTTTCGATGTGTCTGTCGAGCAGGCGAGCATTGGGGCGATGGAGTAACGGAGCGGGGTGGTCTGGCACGTGGTGAAACACTACGCGAAGGAATTCGGTGTTGCGCAGCTCGCTCCACATGATCTTCGTCGCTCGTGCGCAAAGCTGTGCTATTCCGCAGACGGCGAATTGGAGCAAATTCAGTTCTTTCTAGGCCACGTTTCCGTGCAGACAACCGAACGGTATCTCGGCTACAAGCAGCGGATTCAAGGGGCCGTGAAATGATCACCTCGGCATCGAACCGTAATGGAGCTCCTTTGGACAGGAGCGCGATGCCGACTTGTCGTCCAAGTGATTTCCCCCCCGACGGGGCGTCTGCGACCCTACCCTGAGGGATTGGGAGTCGTAAGGGCGTTTCCCGGTACTAATCCCAAGGCTGTGCAACCACGTCTCTCTGCCCGAATCGTGGAATCTCGTAGCGAAGAAAATAACGCCTCTCCGATTCAATTTCCTGCTCCTGCAATACTCGCCAACCGGCGCGCTGATACATTCGCAGCGGACGAGGCGCCGTTGTGGCATAGCCGGTCGTGAGTCCCCTTCCTCTAAGCAGTGCGAGACAACTGGACCAGAAGTTTGCAATCACGCCGGGCATCTGTGCGGCCAAAGCAAAGAAAGTAAGCACCTCGAAGCTTGTCCAGGGCGCCGGCGGAGCCGCGAAGCCATATGCCGCCGCTTGAAATTGGCGCAGCTCGACATTGAAGGCCATCGCCGACCGCAACCGGCCGGCCTGATCGCGCAAGGTACAAATGAGCTGGTCCTGGTAGGGCACGCGCGTCTTGACTCGTGCAGTCTCGTCGTCCCACAGCCACAGCTTTTGCACCAGCCGGTTGGTCGTGACCCTGGCGAATGCCTTGTAAAAGGCCGCTTCGTATTCCTGTACCGCGGCGGGATCGGACGGGTTGAGCAGTTCAAACTGGAAGTCGTTCATTTTCTCGCCTCCAAATACAACTGGATCTCTCGTTCCGGGACTAGCCCGATTTGCGCTTTGGCTGCCACCGGCCTGTCGTCGGTGCGTTTCAACCTGTAACGCTGGCCAAGGATGGCAAGCGTAGCGATCATTTCCGTCATGCTGAAGTCGTTTCCCACACAGACGTGCTTGCCGGTTGCGAAGGGTATATACGCGGTACGGGGAACGTCGGCCTTCCGGGCGAAGCGTTCCGGGCGAAATTTCTCTGGGTCGCTGCCCCACACAGGGTCGCGATGAATACCGTATACCGAGATCAGAATCGTTGCGAACTTGGGAACCGTATAGCCGGCGATCCTGTCTTCCCGGACACACTGTCGCGCCAGCGTGTAAAAGGGCGGGTACAGGCGCATGGTTTCTTGCAAAACCTGAGCGATGTAGGAAAGTTTGGGCAAGTCGTCCCATTGCGGCAGGCGGCCTTGCAGCACGCGGTCAACTTCCTCCTGCCACTTGGCCGCGCACTCAGGATGCGAAGCCAGAAGATACAATGCCCAGGACATCGCGCTGGCGGTGGTTTCAAAGCCCGCCAGGAACAGGGTCTTAGTTTCATCCATGAGCGCTTGCTGGGGCAACCGTTCTCCGCTGTCGGGGTCCGTGGCCGCCATCAGCACGTTCAGAAAGTCGGGCTTGTCCGGCTGACCATTGTCCTGGCGTGACTTGATATGCCCATCGATGAAACGGTCCAGAGTTTCGCGGTGGCCGTGAAACCTGCGATTACGGTGGACGGGACACGATAGGGGAATGGGAAATAACGAAGTGTTGTACTCGCGCAAGAATCGCATGGACTCCCGCATGGCGGTCCCCAGTCGATGCGACGTATCTGGGCCGATGCCGGTGGAGAGCAGCATGCGGCTGATTGCCCCCATGGCCAGCCGCTGGGTTTCGCTAACCACTTCGATCGGTATTCCGTGTACGCGCTTGTCTTCCCAGTCTTTCAGGACTTCGCAAACCGAATCGCATACGGTGGGAACTAGCTGCTTTAGGTGCTCACCCCGCAAGAGCGGATTAATCAGGGCGCGCCGCTTACGCCAGGTAGAACCCTCGCTGGCGGCTAGGCCGTTGCCGATGAGCATTCCCAGCCGTTTGTAGTGCGCGCTTCTTTCGTAGTGCTCGCGATGCGTGACCAGAATCTGGTGGGCAACGTCAGGGCTGGCGGTCGCCAGAAACCGCTTGTGCAAGATTCGGAACCGGGTCAACCCGCCGTTCCGCCGGCCTTGTTCGGCAACAAACAGATGGGGCGCGTGAGCGAACTCCCGGGCGCTTCCCAACAGCCAATGCGTGTCTGCAGTGGGAATTGACCGGGCCATGTCCTGGCATGGATCCGGCCGGCTAACCTCGCTGTTAGGCATCGACAGTGACAGAGCGCTGCTCATGGCTCTCCTTGTTGATCAGGCTTCTGGTTTGTTCTACGAAGTTTTCGTCGAGCCCGGCGCCGGACTCGAGTAAGCGGGCGAGCAGGTGAGAGAAGCGGGCGATGCCCATGCCGTCGACAATGTCGTGATCGGCTGCACCCGACAGGCAAAGCATCTTTCGCGATACGACCTTTCCTTCGCTGTTCAGTTGCAGGCGTGGCGTTATGTTGCCGATGGCGACCGAGGTTGTATGCGCGGTGCCTGCTATAGCGAAGGCAGGATTAATGGCCCTCTGATTCTGCACATTGGTTACCAGCATGTTGCCGCTGGTTCGTTTGAGCCAATAAGGGTTGCGCTTGCATTGCCACGCCCAGATTCGCCGCAACCAATAGGGCGAGCGGGCAAGTTTCCGGCGCGCCTGCACAGCCGCATCTTCGGCCAGATCGGGCGCTCGAACCGCCCGGCGTATCTCCCAATTAATTTCCGCCAGCGTCTTATTCTGCGCGCCCCGAATGATGTGGCCGACTGGAATTCGCACTCCACCGGGAAGCCGCTTGTCGATCGGCGACAGCAGGTCGATGTCCTCAAAAGTAATCAGCTTGTTGCCGTAGCGATAGGTATGCATCAACGGATGCTGCATGGCCGCCTGCACAACGCAATACACGGCGAAGGCGTGGAATGAAACTGCAATGCGCAGCTCCTTTTCGATCCGGCGAATCGCCGCCAGGCTGTCGGTGATGTCCACCTCGGTAGTGCCGTGCATGACGTGCGGCCTGCCCTGCCACAAAAAAGCGAGTAAGGCATTACGAATCTCAGGCCACGCTACTTCTTGGGCGATGGGTGGATGCTGCATGGCTACGCAACCTCGCTGCGATGAGAGTTGCCGAAGAACTCCATGAACTCGCACAGCGACTCGACGGCCTCAAGGGTGACGGCGTTGTAGATCGAGGCCCGTATGCCCCCGAGTGAGCGATGGCCGCCGAGACCGTGGAAGCCGGCGATCTGGGCGAGCTCCAGGAACTTCTGCTCGAGTTCGACGCTGGGCAGCCTGAAAGCGACATTCATCAACGAGCGGTCCTCAGCGGCGGCGTGTCCCCGGTAAAAGCCGTCGCTCTGGTCGATGGTGGCGTACAACCGGGCGGCCTTGGTGGCATTCAGGACCTGCATTTGCTGCACACCGCCGATTTCTTCCCGCAGCCACCGCGTTACGAGCATGGTCACGTAAATCGCAAACACGGGCGCTGTGTTATAAATCGATCCCGCCTCGGCGTGTGTTCTGTAATCCAGCATGCTGGGCAGGTTGTCGGGGATCCGCTGGAGCAGGTCGTCGTGCACCACAACCACCGTGACGCCGGCGGGGCCAAGATTCTTCTGCGCGTGGGCATAGACCAATCCAAAACGGCTCACGTCGAACGGGCGGCTCAGGAAGTCGGAAGACATGTCGCAAATCCGGGGCACACTTTCAAGGCCTTGCAGACGGTGAAACTGCAAACCCTCGACCGTCTCGTTGGCAACATAGTGGAGGTAAGCGGCACTCGGATCGAAACGGAGTTCGTCTTCTCCCGGCAAGTGCCGGAAACCACCGTTCTCGCCGCTCCATAGCACCCGCACCTGCCCCTCGCGGCGTGCCTCGTCGATCGCTTTCCCGCTCCAGTAGCCGGTATGAAGATACTCGGCCACGCAGCCGGTTCCGCGCAGGAAGCTCATGGGCACCATGGAGAACTGGAGTGTTCCCCCACCCTGCAAAAACAGCACACGGTAATCGGTGGGCACCTGCAGCAATTCCCTGATGTTCGCCTCGGCTTCGTCCACCACGTTACGGAACCAGTCTGAGCGGTGGCTCATGCCTAGGACTGAGAGTTCCTGTCCGGGTACTTGCCGAATGGCACGCTGAGTTTCTTCCAGGACACTTTCCGGCAACGCACCGGGGCCGCCGGAAAAGTTGAAGCCATTTGGATTCAGGGTGCTGGGGGACGAAACGTAGGTTCTGCTGCTTAGCATTGTCATCTCCATGGAGGTGCGCCTCGCGGACGGCGCTATGTCAGGCGGCTACGATGCAACTCGTCGTCTTTCGCCTTCACTTACATATGCGACGTTCGCTGCCCAATCCCCTCACGGGAGACGAAGTTTTCTGGGTGGGAAACAATCGATACCTGTCCAGCCGACGAATTCGAGGGTTCACGGCGTCCTACGCGGGAGCTGGATCAAAGCCTCGTGGCCGGCGGCCTTGAGCTGGTCGCAGAAGGTGGCGGTGCGCCGGTCCTGCCAGACGATTGCGTTATATATCGGCTTGCCGGTTTTGCGGTCCCATACGATGGTGGTCTCCCGCTGATTCGTGATGCCGATCGCTACGACGTCGCGGGGCCGAACCTGGGCCCGACTCAACGCCTCTACGGCGACGCCGATCTGTGAGGTCCAAATCTCTTCCGGGTCATGTTCCACCCAGCCCGACTGTGGAAATATCTGTTGGAACTCCCGCTGCGCCACCGACCGGATGGCGGCATCGTGATCGAAGAGGATGGCTCGCGAGCTGGTTGTACCCTGGTCAAGCGCCAGGACGTATGTCAAAGCAACCTCCATGCTACGAAAGCCGGCTTGGGAACTTAGACGGCTCGAGGTAAGAAGCGGCGGATTCCAAAATCATAAATGGCAGCTCCCACCAGACCGCCAAGCAGCGGCGCAGCAATGGGAATCCACCAAGCATGGCTGCCGTCGGTCATTCCATTATTGCGAAATCCTGCAACCACCGTGAACAGCCGCGGCCCCAGGTCGCACGCGGGATTGATAGCGTACCCGTGCATGGCCCCGAAGCTCATGCCAATGGCGACCACCACCAGGCCGATCATAAGCGCCGACAGGTTGGATCCCGGCGGCATATTCCGTTCGTCGGTAATAGCGAGAATGAGCAGCAGCAGCAAAGCCGTGCCGATCACCTGATCGAGAAAACCTGCCCGGTATTTGCGAGATGCCTCCCAGCAAGTAGCAACTGGCAATTGCCGGTTAGCGGTTGCTAATTGAACTTAGCGTTGGGCGCGTGACGATCAGCCACTGGCGATTAGCTGTCAGCTAGGCAGCTAGCAGTTCTGCAACCTTGGATCACAGCCTCTGTGTGAATACTCAAGTATCGAAATTACGATGGGCGAAGCAGATATCAAACGGCCCAAGAGGGAAGTCCCGAAGGGACGAAACGTCTTAGCCCAGCGCTTCAGAGTCTGCTGTGTGAGAACAAGAGTTTTGGTTCGCGTGCGGAACGGATCGAGCGAAAGTCGAGCCCGAAGGGCGCAACAATGATAGCCCAGCACGCAGCCGAAGGCGGAGTGCTGGGTGAGGTGGGAAGTAGCTCCAAGTCCCCCGGGGACGACACAGGTTCTCACGCAGACACAGACTCTTCAGCGCTAGGTAGACGGTCGTAATGATTCCGACCCCCTTCAGGGACGGCACAAGACTTTGTTGCTGGCCTCAGCCGGCGGCACATCCTCCAGCCCTACGCCGTCCTTCGTCCCGTCACCAGGTTGACGATCATCACCACCACGGCGATCACCAGCAAGAGGTGGATCAAGCTTCCCGCCACATGGAAACCCCATCCCAGCATCCAGAGAACCAACAGAATCGCGACAATTGTCCAAAGCATTCTTCTCACCTACTGCCCAGTGAGACTCAAAATCTCGCTGTGCCGTTGTATGGGTCGTCAAATTGCTTTGGCACGAAAAAAACGGCGCTGACCTTGTTCAGGCCGCGCCGCGTTCGTTCAAAAATGTCGAATTCCGCTACGGCTGATTGGCTCCCATGCCGGTCGATACGCTGGCCTCGGTTGCCTCGTTCGCCTCAGACCAGGTGTCCTTCATTTCGAAATGGTCGGAGTACTTCTCGAAAACCACGACGTGCAGGACTGGTTGGCTCTCTTCGATGGGATCCACCATCCCCGACTCCTTCAAGGGAAGCAGATAAGCCAGGATCCAGCCGTACTGCGCGCCCGTCAACCCACGTCGCGACAGGTCAAAGGTAACTCCGGTCAGGTGGGTGGAAGCCGTGTCTCCCCATTCAGGCGCCGCGTAGCGGTTGTGGCGGCGCAGCCTTTGCTGCTGCTCCACCGTGCGCACCAGCGAATTGACCTGCAACGGGCTGTGGAACTGGTTGTAGTAGGCCTGGCTGAAATCCTGCAGGAAATCGCGGGTCCAGGGACGGCAATAGCGGCGACTCTCCGGCAGGTCCGCCGCAATCTTCAGTGCCTCAGTCTCGTTCACCGGAACCAGCACCTGTGCCACCTCATACCGTACCAGGTCTCCCTCATCCAACATGCGAGGGAGCTGCAAGCGGTTGAGTTCTTCGTTCTGCTGGACCAGCATGTCATGCGAGCCCGGAAACATCTTGGTATACCGGCTGAAGTGCCAATGAGTGCTCGGAGTAAGAACGGAATGACTTTTCTTGTGTACCTTGGGATGGGTTACTGCGGATGCCGGAGCAGCGGCGAACGACATCAGTAGACACAGCAACACCGTCGCAGCCAGCTTGCGGTGGAAGTCCTGCGAAGCGAATTCGTCTGCTCTGCGAACCGATGACCAGAGACTTGACAGTGGCAATACTGGCATATTCCGTAACGGACGCCGGACTACTTCATCTAGAGACCGCTCTTGCATTAGATCACAAAACCAGCCGAAGGAGAAGTCTTTCTTACCTCCTACGACTATCAGAGTCACTTGCGGGGGCGGCGTCCGTGCTAAGGTGCATCGTCGCGGAATGTCACGCCGCTCCTCCAAGAGGAATCCCTTCGCCCCCAAGATGGGGCCGACTCATCTCCAACTCGGACCGGCTGAAGCATAGGTCGTCGCTCTAGTCCGCCGCAACTTGTAAACCCCCCGCTGCCGTTGGTGGTGCCCATGGCTCCAATATTGCCTGGCGCCAGTGCAGAGCACGGTGAAGGCCGGCTACGAGCCTCCAAATTTGGATCCATTGGCTGCCGAAAACCGGCGAACAAGAGGCAAAACGACGCAGCACCGACCTAAGCGGGACAACAAGTTAGCAAACCGGTTTCTGGTTCGGGACCAGGGGGTCGGAGGTTCAAATCCTCTCTCCCCGACCAATTATTTCCAATGACTTACGATCCCCTCCGAAGCCTCAAAACCGACCCCCTGGTTTTGCACCAGATTTCTCCGAGTGCAGCAGCGTTCGGAGCCGCATAAACACTGCACTTCTTCTCTCGCACAGCGTGCAGCACTGTCTACAAAATCGACCACAGTGCTGTGACGGAAAAACCAGATACCCTACCAATTGCAAGCTGTTGACTAAGAAGACTCGCGAATGCACCTCCGGCGACACCTAAACGGCCACGGCTATGCCTTCAGCTTTAACGACGACTCCGAGCTACGCTGGCTTTCCAGAAGCCTTAGTGCAAGCCCGTTTCTGGACCCCATGCCATGTCTCTGAGCAGACGAACCATCGAGGTGAGCTCCGGCGGGGTTCATGGGGGCAGTGCACAGGTCGGCGATAATGCCGATTTGCATGAAAAAATCGTATTCAGTGGCGTGTACGCCCCTGGGACGATGTTTCTGAATCGACGAGGTCTCTGACTCCATTTTTCAATTGAATCGCACCGGCTCGTCTTCCGCGGACTCGCGCCTTGTCTTCCGTCAGTTTTACAACGAGTACTTCCTCACCCAGATCTGGTCTGCGGGAGCCGATCTATCCCGCAATCCCGCGCCTGGCAAAAGGGCGACGGAACTGGCCAGCGAGGGCGCCTTGGCCCGGGCGTCCACTGTGATGGCACTCGACAAGGGCCGATAGACCCACTAGCTCGAAGGATTGACGCGGCTGACGCGCGCCCATCCTTATATTGGGGCCGAAACGGTTGCCCCGTGGCCTCCCGTACTTAGCGATCTTGATGAGGGCCATGCCCATTGCGAAGGTGTCGCGCGCGATCACGAGTCGATTGTCAGAGGAGACATCGTAGGAAAAGATTAGATCGGAGTCGAAGTTGGTGAGTTTCCTGACGGCTTTGCGTCCCATCGTTGCCGACCAAGATGTTCCCAACGCCATCCACAGTTCGGGCGGAGAAAAACAGTTGCCGTCGTATTGTCATCCCGACCAGGACTTCAGTCCGAGTGGCGGGACCTGCTTTTCTATCCACTAATCACCACCCACTATCCACTTTCTTTCACCGCAGCCTTGCGTACTCCGCTTTGGCTTGGCGGTAGATGGGGATGTCGGGATCGGCGTCTTTCCAGAGAGTCATAAAGTCCTGATACGACTTGCGCGCGGCAGCCTTGTCGCCCATCATCGCTTGCGCTCGGCCGAGCTGCAAATGCGCGAGAGCACCGTGAACATAGTTCAGCACGATGCCGCGATGGTCAATAACCTTCTGGAACTCCGCCGCTGCCTCCTTCGCTTGTCCGGCTTTCAGATACGCTTCTCCGCGCAGATAAACTGGGACCAGCTTCCCACCAATAAGGTCGTTGCCGAGTTCGCATGGAGTCGCAGTCCTCAGGATCTCGATCGCTTTAGCAGGGTTGTTCTTCTCCAGCTCAATCGCCGCCCGAATGGCTGGCAGCGAGCAATTCTGCATTAACGTATCCAGGGGAAACTCTTGATTGAGCTTTTCCGCCATCGTCTGCGCCTGCGCGGTATCTCCGGCACGCGCCAGGGCCAACGCCGCTGTAGATCCGACTTCTCGTCCAGCGCTCAGCCCTAAGCCCTCCGCTGCCATCTCCTGTGCCCGCCCTGAATTCCCGATTTCAGCTTCCGTCCAGGCATGGAAGGCCTGCCATCCTGCCGCCGTGTCCGGGGCATCGTCTTTCAATGCCGATTGCACGGCCCGGCGAGAGAACTCACGCGCACTGCGGACGCGGCCATAATAGGTCGCGCTGTCCGATTCTGCCCACAGCAGCCAGCTTTCGACCTTGGGTTTACCCATCGCCCATGCTACCTGCTCCTCCATCTGGGCCCGGTCACCCAACAGAAACGCCAACCGATACTGCTGCAGCCGCAGATGTACCCCGTCGAGGTTGCGTGCTCGTGCCTCGTCGAATGCATTTTGGGCTTCCTGCAACCGGCTCAGTGCCATGTCGGCAAGCATGAGATCGTTAGCTGGGAAAGAATTGTCCGGGGCCAAACGTAGCGCTTCCTGATTCTCGGCCGCAGCCTTCTCCCACTGACCCCGGTGGATCAGTATGGTCCCGATCTCAGTTCGTGCTTGAAGCACGAACTGAGATCGGGACCATACTGATCCACCGGGTAGTTGGGGAGAAGGCTGCGGCCGAGAATCAGGAAGCGCTACGTTTGGCCCCGGACAATTCTTTCCAGCTAACGATCTCATGCTTCCAAACAGCCGCACTGAGCCGGTTGCAGGAAGCCCGAAATGCATTCGACGAGGCACGAGCACGTCTCCGACGGGGTACATCTGCCGCTGCGCGTATCGGTTGGCGTTTCTGTTGGGTGACCGGGCCCTGGAGGAGCAGGTAGCATGGGCAATAGGTGGAAAGCTGGCTGCTGTGGGCAGAATCGGACAGCGCGACCTATTATGGCCGCATCCGCAGTCGCATAACAGGCCGGGCCGTGCAAGCGGCATTGAAAGACGATGCCCCGGACACGGCGGCAGGATGGCAGGCCTTCCATGCCTGGACGGAAAATGGGAATTGCGGGCGGGCGCAGGAGGAATGGCGGCGGAGGGCTTAGGGCTGAGCGCTGGACGAGAAGCGTACCGCGGCGTTGGCCCTGGCGCGTGCGATACCACGCAGGCGCAGACGATGGCGGAAAACTCAAATCAAGAGTCCCCTGGATACGTTAATGCAGAATTGCTCGCTGCCAGCCATTCGGCGGCGTGAGCTGGAGAAGAACAACCCTGCTAAAGCAATCGAGATCCTGAGGACTCAACTCCACCATGCGAACTCGGCAACGACCTTATTGGTTTGGGGAAGCTGGAGTTGGTCTCGGCAGAAGCTGATCTAAAAGAAGCCAAACAGCAGCAAAGAGCGGCAGCAAGACGCCCTCCCAGAAGTTTATTGACCGTCGGACCCATCAGTGCTGAACTTACTGTCACATCTTCGTGGCCGAGCGCAAGCGATGATGGGCGACAAGACTGCCGCGCGCAAGATCAGGACTTTATGACTCTCTGAAGAAGCACCGCTGATCCCGACATCCCCATCTACCGGCAAGCCAAAGCGGAATCTAGAGGAAGAGAAAGTGGATAGTGGTGATTAGTGGTGCGGAAAAAGCCGGTCCCTCCCCTCGGACTCAAAATCCCTCGTCGGGATGACAATACGACGGCAACTTCTTTTCTCCGCCCAAAGTGTGGATGGGGAACATCTTCAGTAGGATGGGACGCAAAGCCGTCAGGAAACTCACCAACTTCGACTCCGATCTAATCTTTTCCTACGATGTCTCCTCTGACAATCGACTCGTGATCGCGCGCGACACCTTCGCAATCAGTCGCTAAGTACGGGAGGCCACGGGCAACCGTTTCAGCCCCCATAGGGCGCGCGTCAGCCGCGTCGATCCTTCAAGCTGCTAGTGGGTCTATCGGCCCTTGTCGAGTGCCATCACAGTGGACGCCCGGCCAAGGCGCCCTCGCTGGCCGTTCCGTCGCCCTTTGCCAGGCGCGGGATTGCGGGATAGATCGGCTCCCGCAGACCAGATCTGGGTGAGGAAGTACTCGTTGTAAAACTGACGGAAGACAAGGCGCGAGTCCGCGGAAGACGAGCCGTCAATTGAAAAATGGAGTCAGAGACCTCGTCGATTCAGAAACATGCATCCAGGGGCGTACACGCCCTGAATACGATTTTTTCATGCAAATCGGCATTATCAGCCAACCTATGTGCACTGCCCATGAACCCCACCGGAGCTCACCTCAAATGGTCCGTCTGCTCAGAGACATGGCATGGGGTCCAGAAACGGGCTTGCACTAAGGCTTCTGGAAAGCCAGCGTAGCTCGGAGTCGTCGTTAAAGCTGAAGGCATAGCCAGTGGCCGTTTAGGTGTCGCCGGAGGTGCATTCGGGCTGCTTAGTCGACAGTTTGCAATTGGTAGGGTATATTGCATTTTTTCCCGTCACAGCACTGTGGTCGATTTTGTAGACAGTGCTGCACGCTGTGCGAGAAGTGCAGTGTTTATGCGGCTCCGAACGCTGCTGCACTGCGGAGAAATCTGGTGCAAAACCAGGGGGTCGGTTTTGAGGTTTCGGAGGGGATCGGTGCAAGTCATTGGAAATAATTGGTCGGGGAGAGAGGATTTGAACCTCCGACCCCCCGTGCCCCGAACCAGAAACCGGTTTGCTTAAGCTTGTTGTCCCGCTCCAGGTCGGTGCTGCGTCGTTTGCCTCTTGTTCGCCGGTTTTCAGCAGCCCATTCAATGGATCCAAATTTGGAGGCTCGTGGCCGGCCTTCACCGTGCTCTGCACTGGCGCCAGGCAATATTGGAGCCATGGGCACCACCAACGGCAGCGGGGGGTTTACAAGTTGCGGCGGACTAGAGCGACGACCTATGCTTCAGCCGGTCCCTTGGAGATGAGTCGGCCCCATCTTGGGGGCGAAGGGATTCCTCTTGGAGGAGCAGCATGACGTCCGCGACGATGCACCTTAGCACGGACGCCACCCGCCAAGTGACTCTGATAGTCGTAGGAGGTAAGAAAGACTTCTCCTTCGGCTGGTTTTGTGATCTAATGCAAGAGCGGTCTCTAGATGAAGTAGTCCAGCATCCGTACGGAATATGCCAGTATTGCCACTGTCAAGTCTCTGGTCATCGTTTCGGCAGAGCAAGCGAATTCGCTTCGCAGGACTTCCACCGCAAGCTGGCTGCGACGGTGTTGCTGTGTCTACTGATGTCGGTCGCCGCTGCTCCCGCATCCGCAGTAACCCATCCCAAGGTACACAAGAAAAGTCATTCCGTTCTTACTCCGACACTCATTGGCACTTCAGCCGGTATACCAAGATGTTTCCCGGGCTCGCATGACATGCTGGTCCACAGAACGAAGAACTCAACCGCTTGCAACTGCCTCGCTGGATGAGGAGACCTGGTACGGTATGAGGTGGCACAGGTGCTGGTTCCGGTGAACGAGACTGAGGCACTGAAGATTGCGGCGGAGCCTGCAATCCACGCCGCTGCTGCAGTCCCTGGACCCGCGATTTCCTGCAGGATTTCAGCCAGCCTACTACAACCAGTTCCACAGCCCGTTGCAGGTCAATTCGCTGGTGCACGGTGGAGCGGCGGCAAAAGGCTGCGCCAGGCTTACTTTCACTATGTTGCCAACGAGACGGTCGAAGGTCTGCAATTTCATGGTTTTCGCGGCCATGAAAATGTAACGCAGATTTGCGACATGTCTTCGGACTTCCTGAGCCGGCCGTTCGACGTGAGCCGCTTTGGGTTGGTTTACGCCCACGCCCAGAAAAATCTCGGCCCCGCTGGAGTCACCGTGGTAGTGGTGCACGATGACTTGCTCCGGCGCATCCCTGACAACCTGCCGAGCATGCTGGACTACCGGTCGCACGTCGAAGCGGGATCGATCTATAACACCGCGCCGGTGTTCGCCATTTACGTGACCATGCTGGTGACCCGCTGGCTGCGGCAGGAAATCGGCGGCGTGGAGGCTATGCAATTGTTGAATGCAGCCAAGGCCGAACGGCTGTACGCAGCCATCGACAACAGCGACGGTTTTTATCAGGGTCACGCCGCTGCCCAAGACCGCTCATTGATGAATGTCGCTTTCCGGCTGCCCACGCTGGAGCTCGAACAGAAGTTCCTGGATCTCGCCGAGATCGCCGGCTATTACGGTCTCGCCGGCCATCGGTCGCTCGGCGGCGTGAGGGCCTCGCTCTACAACGCCGTCACTCTCGAGGCCGTCGAGTCCCTCTGCAAGTTCATGGAGTTCTTTCGCAATTGTCATAGCGAGGTGGTGGCGTAGCCATGAAACTTCAACCTTTCGCGCGAGAGACCGCTTGGCCCGAGATTCGCAATGGCATGATCGCTTTTCTCTGGCAGTGCCGGCGACACGTCATCCGAGGCATTACCGAAGTGGACGTCACTGACAGTCTGGCAGCGATTCGCCGGATAGAAAAAGAACTGCGAATTGCGATTTCGTTTCATGCCTTTATCGTCTACTGCGTGGTGCAGGCGGCGATGCAGCATCCCGTCATGCATACCTATCGCTACGGCAAGAAGCTGCTTACGTTCGAAGACATCGACATGCTCTCGCCGATCGACAAGCGGCTTCCCGGCGGAGTTCGAATTCCTGTCGGTCATATCATCCGTGCGGCTCAAAACAAGACACTGGCGCAAATCAATTGGGAAATACGACAAGCGGTGAGAGCCTGCGACTTGGCCGAAGATGCGACGGTGCAGGCGCGCCGGAAACTGGCCTGCTCTCCGTGGTTGATACGGCGCCTGCTGGCATGGCGATGCAAACGCAATCCCTATTGGCTGAAGCGCACGACCGGAACCATGATCGTCACGAATGTACGAAATCGTGCTGCCGCCAATCCTGTGTTCGCGATAATTCCTACCGTACACACCACCTCGGTCGCCGTTGGCAATATCACCCCACGCCTGCAGCTGAACTGCGAGGGCAAGGTTGTATCACGGAAAATGCTCTGCCTGGCGTATGCCGCCGATCACGACATTGTCGACGGGATGCCCATGGCCAACTTTGCCCACAACGTCGCCCGTTTACTCGAGACCGGGGCCGGACTCGACAAGACTTTTCGGCAAGAGACCACGAGCCTGATCAACAAGGAGAGCCATGAGCAGCGTCGGTTCGCACTCCATTCCTAGAGCAGATGGCCACTGGCTATTAGGCAGCGCCAAGGAGTTTGCCCACTCTCCCCACCGCTTTGTCGCCGAACTCGGACGGCAGAAAGGAAGCTTGGTGCAGTTTCGTGTCCTCCACAAGAGGTTCCTGGCAACCGCGAATCCTGAGGTCGCTTACCAGGTGCTGGTTTCGCATCGCGAGCGATACGAAAGAGGCGCGCACTACAAGCGCATCGCCACGGTCACTGGCAATGGACTGCTGGTGAGCGAAGGCGCCAAGTGGCGCAAACGCCACCAGATCATTCAGCCGCTTCTGCGAGGGGAACGTTTGAAGAGGCTGGTACCTACGGTCTGCGACTCGGTTGGCGAGGTACTTAGAGATTGGGAGACGAAGCGAGTCAATGGTGCCCCGATTGAAGTTGTCGGTGAGACGCAGCGGCTGACCATATCAGCCATTGGCCGCATTCTGCTTTCCACGAACATCGGTCAGGAGGCGGCGACTCGTCTGGGAACCGCTTTGCGTGAGGCAATGCTGCTGTTGCGGCGGCATAACACTTCGTTGTTTGCGCTTCCCTTGGGCTGTCCGATACACCGCAACCGGCGACTGCATGATCACAGCCAGTTTCTCGATCGGTTCATCGAATCGCATGTTGAAGCCCGCCGGAGAGGCGGCCAACCCGAGACGAACGATTTCTTAAGCGTGTTAATGGCGGCGGAAGATCCCGAGAGCGGAGAGAAGCTACCTCAGCGCGCAGTCATCGACGAAACCAAGACGTTGTTTCTGGGCGGGTTCGAGACCACCTCAAGTGTGATGGCCTGGACGCTGTATTGCTCGCCTCGCATCCGGAACACGCTCGCCGGTGGCACGAAGAAGTCGACGCCGTGCTGCAAGGCCGCACACCGCAGTGGGAAGATCTCCAGCGAATGCGCTACACCGCCCAGGTCCTCAACGAGGCGATGCGCCTGTATCCCCCCGGACACACGCTGGCGCGCCAGTGTATGCAAGGCGATGAGATCGCCGGCTACGAGATTCCAAAGTCGGCGACCATTCTGATCTCTGTCTACGGCATCCATCGCTCCGACGCTTGGGGCAGTGACCCAGAAAAATTCTGTCCAGAGCGCTTCGCTCAGGATTCGCCTGGCCGCGACGTGCGTACCTTCCGTTTGCAACCGGAAAACACATCTGCGTGGGCAACGAATTCGCCATGACCGAGATGATCACAACGCTGTCCATCATCGGCCAGCGGTATAGCTTGGCGCGGGCCAATCGCGAACCGGTAGAAGCGAGGGCCCAAATCACACTGGTACCAGCGCAAGAAATCCCATTGTATTTAGAGGTGAGAAAGTGAAAGACTTCAGCTTTGAACTGCTTGACACATCAAACCCCAGCGCCGTGCAGGAATACGAAGCGGCGTTCTACCAGTCGTTCTCAAAGGTCAGCACCAACCAGTTGGTACGAAAGCTATGGGCGTGGGACCACGAGGCCGGAAGGCTCAAGACCCGAGTCCCTTATGAAGATCAACTGATCTGCGCGTCGCGCGACCCATCCGGCAGCTTACATTCGGCGATGGCCTTCAATGTCGCGCTTCATCAATTCCAGGCTGCAGCCTATGGCTTCGCGGCTCCAGAGGCAGCGGTAGGCGCCTTCGAGGTGCTGACTTTCTTCGCCGTCGCAACCGAGACAGTTCTGGTGCGGGCAAACTTCTGGGCTCGCTGTGTCGCCTTACTTAGCGCGTGCGGGTTGCACGCCGGCTATGCGACTTCGGCGTGGCGGCCGCTTTCCATGTACCAACGGGCCGGCTGGCGCGTATTGGAAGAGCGGGAAATCGAATCTGAGATGCGTTACTTCATTCACTACAGGATCCCGCAATGCGAGCAGAGAGACGTGGTTGCACAGCCTTTTCGAATCATGCCGGGAAACGCCCTTACGACTCCCAATCCCTCAGGGTAGGGTCGCAGACGCCCCGTCGCGGCGGAAATCACTTGGACGAGAAGTCGGCATCGCGCTCCTGTCCGAAGCAGCTCGCATTATGGTTCGATGCCGAGGTGATCATTCACCGCCCCTTGAATCCGCCGCTTGCAGCCGAGATACCGTTCGGTTGCTGCACGGACACGTGGCCCAGAAGGAACTGAATTTGCTCCAATTCACCACCTGCGGAATGGCACAGCTTTGCGCACGAGCGGCGAAGATCATGCGGAGCGATCCGCGCAAAACCGAGTTTCTTCGCGTACTGTTTCACCACGTGCCAGATCACCCGCTCCGTACTCCATCACCCCAATGCTCGCCTGCTCGACAGACACATCGAAACAACCGTCCGGCCGAAATCTCGGCCGCCGCGACTCACAGATCCAGCGCCGCCTTGACCCAGCCGGGCATCGGTACGGTCCGAATGTGTCCGCCTTTGTGAAGGGCAAGCCGTGGAAGCGGCGAGGCGGGTAGCGTGAGCTCCTCCCTCCAATCGGAAAAGAAAACAGGACGGCGCAGCCTCGTGTTCCTCGCCCTAAAAGAACGTGCTCTTGAATTGTTCGTGCCGCTGCCGGGCCTGGTTCATGAGCTCTTGAAATTCCTGTTCGTCGCGGAGACTTTGCAGCAGAGGATCGCGCACGAAGTAGGGATAGCAAAAGAACCCACCTCCGATGCTATGCCGCAGCATGTGCAAAGCCGAGGTCTTGTCTCCCAGAACTGCATAGGCTTGTGCGACCTTATAGATACCCTCAGGGTCGCTCACCCCGCGCTCTTCGATCTTGTCTTCGGTTTGCTTCAGGAGCTGCAGCCCGCGGCCATTGTCATGCTTGATCGAATAGCTGATGGCTTTTCCCACGTTCGCCGGAAGCAAGGAAGGTTCTTTCTCAAAAGCACGATCGAAGTCCTGCGCAGCCTGGTCGAGATGGTTCAGGTAGTACTCCGCCAGGCCGCGGTAGAACAGGATGTAAACAGAATCGTTATCCGGCAGACTCTGCAGAAATTTTTCGTATTCTCCCAGATACAAGTAGCTGTTTATCGCAGAGCTGCTTATCTTGACCTGAGGGTTGTTCTGGCGGGCCTTTTCGCACTCTTCCACTGACTCTTTCAGCATGCCGGCAAAGCGATAGGCATAGCCCAGCTCCCAGTGCGCCTCGGCATTATTGGGACTATCGTGCAGAACCGACCGCAACAAGGGCACAGCCTGCTCCACTCTTCCGGTATCGGTCAATAAGTTGGCCATATAGATTCGCGGCTCAACCAGGGCCGGATCTAATGCGATCGCCTTTTCATAGGCAGCCTGTGCCTTGTCGTAGTTCTCGCGGCCGCCGAACTGCAGCGACGCATTGGTCGTGTAGGCCCGTCCCAGCTGTGCCCAGGCGGGCGCATAATTCGGTTCGAGCTGCGTGGATTTCTGCAGCATTTCAATCGCGGCGGCAAACTGATTCAGCGAGTAAAGATCGATTCCGCGAAGATAGTCTTCGTAAGCGTCGCGGCTGATCGGCTTCTCCGGTTTGAGATTCGCCGCTTCGGCCGGCGACAGCTTCAACTCCATTTCCTTGATGATCTGCTGCGTTACCCGGTCCTGCACGGTCAGCAGGTTGTCGTACTTCAGGTCGAAAGTCCCGCGCCAGAGAATCTTGTCCGGTTTCACATCCACCAGTTGAGCGGTGATTCGCAGATTGTCGCCGTCTTTGATGAAGGTACCCGTGAGCAGCGTGTCCACATTCAAGTCCGCCGCAACTTTCTTGGGATCGACGACCTGGTCGCGATACTTGTCCACCGAAGACGATGGACGAACAGTCAGCGAATTGACGTAGTCCAGCTTGGTGATGATCTCATCGGCCAGCGAAAATCCAAGGAAGTCGGTCTTTGGATCGCCGTTCAGATTTCGAAACGGAAGAATTGCCAGACTGCGAGTGGCCGTCGGTGTAGGTCGTGCATTCGATTTCCTGACATACAGATAGCCGATCGACGAGAGCACCAGCAGCAACACCGCGATTCCCCAAGTCCACCAACGTCGAGACGAACCAACTTGAGCCGAAGAAACTGCCATCGCGCGCGCCGGCGTTATGCGATCCGACGCTGCTTTGTCCAGTGGAGCGTGCAGCTTAGCCTGAAACTCCGCTTCCTTCTGGAAGTCCTGGAGATCAAGCAGCAAGTCTCGAACCGACTGGTATCGGCTCTCGCGGTCCTTGCGCAGAGCTTTGCCGATGATGCGCTCGATTTCGGGCGGCACGTCGGGGGCGAACTCGCCGGCGGCGCCGGCTCACTCTTCAGTATCTCAGCAATCACATCGCTGGCCGTATCGCCTTCAAAGGCCGCTCTGCCGGTGACAAGTTCGTACATCACCGACCCCAGGCTGAAGATGTCGCTGCGCGCATCCACCTCCATGCCTCGCGCCTGCTCCGGAGACATGTACTTAGCCGTGCCCCGCACCATTCCAGGCTCGCTGGTCAAGACGGCCAGAGCTGATAGCGGTGCGGCGATTGTCTGTCCCGGAGCGGTTGGAACTTAGCTTGGCGATTCCGAAATCGAGGACCTTGACAATCCCGTCGTTCCGAACGATTACATTCTCCGGCTTGATGTCGCGATGAACAATTCCGCAGGCGTGGGCCGCCGCCAGAGCGCTCGCAATCTGGATTGCGATATCGATCGCGGCTTTCAATTCAAGTCTGCCGCCGCCAATTTTCTGGCGAAGGGTCTCGCCCTTCGACGTACTCGCGGCAATGAAATGCAACCCATTCGGCCTGCCCGAATTCATAAATGGTAAGAATGTTGGGATGATTCAGAGCGGAAGCCGCCTGTGCTTCCTGCTCGAAACGACGCAAGCCACGTTCATCGCCGGTCAGTTCCGGGGAAAGCATTTTGAGCGCGACCTTGCGTCGGAGCCGCATGTCCTCAGCCAGGTAGACCTCGCCCATGCCGCCAGCTCCAATCAGAGACATGACGCTGTAATGCGCCAACTGCGTGCCGGCGGCAACCGTCGACCGGTACGGGCCAGCTGAACGCCGGTAGCACTCGGGTGACTACCTCCCGACGCGATCTTTTGCGCCACCTCTCTGACGGCTTCGGGTACAAAGTCCATGGGTTTCTCGGCGGATTGCAGAAGCGACTCAACCTCTCTTCGCAGGTCGGCGTCGGCTCCACAGGCTTGCTGAAGAAATGCCGAACGGGCGTCGAGGTCAAGCTCGAGCGCAGCATGGAACAACTCCTCGATCCGGCGCCAACGGTCGGCAGGGTCCATACTGTCCCCTTAGGACTGGCTCTGCGCCAGTTCCCGATGCAGCCAGGCTTTCGCTAATTTCAGTTCGCGGTGGACTGTCGCGGGAGAAATGTCGAGAGCAGCGGCGGCTTCATCGTAAGTGAGGCCGCCGAAAAATAGCATTTGAACGATGTCGCTCTTGCGCTCGATCCAGCGCGGCCAGTCGTTGCAGGGCCTCGTCCAGGTCCAACACCGTCGAGGCAGCCTGCAGGTCCGACCAGTACCGCGTCATCCAGTGGAATCGCCTCCTCTCCTCCGCCGCGCTTTTGGCGAGTATGGGTCCGGGCGTATTCCACAAGAATGCGCCGCACCACTCGGGCAGCTACCGCATAGAAGTGCGCCCGGTCCTGCCATCCAACGTCGGCATCCATCAGCCGAATGTAGGCCTCGTGGACCAGGGCCGTCGCCCGCAAGGTGTGGCCGGGTCTTTCCGATCGCAAGCATCGCGCTGACAGCCGGCGCAGCTCGTCGTAGACGATCGGCATCAACTGGTCCAGGGCCTCGTGGTCGCCGCCCTTCCATTGCTGGAGCAGCATGGTCACGTCCTGCCGGTCCGGCGACATCCGCGTTTCCTTGATCTGGACCTCTACCTGGGGGCCCGGGACCTATCTACTTCCCGCGGGCCTGCTGAACCGCCTTCGATCTTCCCCACAGAATTACGACTCGACCCCGCAAGCCTGAAAGCGTTACATGCGTTCGTCACGGCATGATTTCCCGGCTGGATTATATCCCAAAAGTCGCTCCGGGCGACTCCCCTTCGTGCCTGGTGGCCAGCAACGAGCTGGTTGGACAACTCCGAAGCTGCGCGCCCTGCCCGGAATATCGCGTTCCGGGCTGTCCTTAACCCGCCCCAAGCAAAGGTGCTTTCTCGCGCCGCTTCAGCCTTCCGCAACCAGCCACAAAATTTCTTTTGCCCGCGTGAGGGAATTCGGACGCGAATGTCACATATCTAGATGTAGGCGGTCGCGGTTGTTCGGAACATTCGCAAAGCTGCTTGCAATAAATCAATCACTTCCGGCCGCGGCCGCAAAAATAGAGGAGATACGAAAATGAAACGCTTCCAACTGTCCTTCGCCCTGGTCTTCGCGCTGTTCTTCTGCACTTCCATGTTCGCGCAGAGCTACAGCTTCCCCAACGTCGTCAACCCCAACGAACCGCAGCGGCTTCACCCAGTTGCTGGGTATCAACAACAGCGGCGTCATCGCCGGGTACCACAACTTCAACGCAGAACCAGGGATTCACGCTGGTGCTGCCCACCGCCTTTACCACCGAGAACTTCCCGAACTCCATGATGACCCAGGTCATCGGCATCAACAACACCCTGACCACGGATGGCTTCTACGTGGACCAGTCCGGTGTCACCCATGGCTTCTATCCGCACGCGCAGCGGCCAGTTCACCACCGTCGACTATTCCGCTCCCGCAGTGTCGCCCGCCTTCAACCAGCTGCTGAGCCAGAACGACCACTATCAGGCAGCCGGCTACTACAGCAACAGCCTCAACAACACCACTCCTGACATCCCGTACACCTATGACGAAGTCGGCGGAATCTTCCACGTGATCACGATTCCCGGCGCGGTGGGCGGAGCCCAGGCCACCGGCATCAACAACTCCGGCGCGACCTTCGGTTTCTTCATCGATGGCGACGGCGTGAACCACGGCTGGATCCTCAACACCGGCGTGTTCATGCCTCTGGATTACCCCGGCAGCACCGGAACGCAGGCCCTGGGACTGAACAACAACGGGCAGGTTGTCGGCTTCTACACCGATGGCCGCCGGCGCGTCGCACGGGTTCGTCTACTCGATCGGCACGGCGAAGTTCGTGACCGTCGACGATCCCAACGGTGTCGGTACCACCATCGTCAACGGCATCAATGATGCGGGCATCCTGGTAGGCTTCTTCGGTACCGCCCCCATCAACACCGGCTTCATCGCCACCCCGTCCGCTCAGTAACGTCGGCTGTAAGCTAAACCTTAACCCTAGTGGCGACCGAGTCTTCCCTCGGTCGCTCTTTTTTCCTTGCGCGGTTCTTTTGGCCGCAATATCCCTGCCCTAACCACCTGAGCAGCGTGAGTCGGGCGAGAGTGCACCGCAGCTGGAAATCTCCATGATTATTTACTTAACAAAAGTTAGGCCACATGCCATAATACTCCCATGATTAGGTTAACTACTTGCTTTTCTTTGGTTTCGGAGACGCAGACGCACAAGCGTCCGCCGAATATCATGCTTTATTGAAGCAAGTAGCTTGCGAGTCGGAACCCGCTTTAATTGCTCCTTCTTGCGCCTTCTCATCGGGGGTATGCACAGTGACGCTCCTAGACATTACTTCCGCTTTCGATTCTGACGACCGTTGCCGCGAACTGCTTGGAGCGGTTGCGCTGGCCCCTTGGCCCTGAGTGCCCGCGTTGCCATACTCGCGAACTGGCGAGGCTCACCGCGAAACTTCTCTACTGCAAAGAGTGCGACTATCAATTCAGCGTGACCGCTGGCACGATCTTCCACGACTCCCACTTGCCATTGCTCCAATGGTTCGTCGCTACTCATCTGCTGTGTGAGGCGCGCAAGGGATTCTCCGCTAACCAAATGAAGCGGACAATTGGAGTCAGCTACAAAACCGCGTGGTATCTCTGCCACCGCATTCGTCGTGCTATGGTCGAAGTAGATCGCCCCATGCTTGACGGTACTGTCGAGATGGACGAAACCTATGTCGGTGGAGTAAAGCGCACGGCATTCAAGGTCGCCGACAGCTCACAAAGAGTGCGTAATCGGTATCCGCCAGCGCGGCGGCGCTCTTCGCTTCTTCCATGCCGAAGATGCCAAGACGGGGACCTTGGCGAAGTATGTTAAAGAAAACATCAGCACAGACGTTGATGTTATCGTGACCGATGAATGGCCCGCGTACCGCAAGGCCGTCGGCACCGCTGCACGAGACCGTCAACCACAGCGCCAAAGAGTACGTTCGGTTTGGGACTGATATTCATACCAATACTATCGAATCGGCCTTCTCGCTTTTGAAGCGTGGCATCATCGGGACGTGGCATCGAATCAGCGCGAAGCACCTGCAAGCCTATCTTGACGAGATGAGCTTCCGCTTTGACCGTCGCAACCGCTCCGATTTGTTTTTGGACACGTTGCGCCATATGGTTACTGCTGACCCGATGACGTTTGAGCAGCTTGTTGCGTAAGGTCAATCCCGCCCTCTAGGCTCTGCTCAAGATAGTGGCAATCATCTTCAAATATCTTAGGGGCTCGATTATTAATCCAATGCTCCCTAAACGTGGCTACGTTTGCTGGATGAATATAGGCAATCGAGCGACATGACTCATAAACAGTAACGAATGTCTTCTCGCCCACCCCGTCCGCAGACTCGGCCATAAATTTAGCCTCTAAGCCAACGTATAGGGTGTTCCTCAGTGATCCCATGCGGTTAAAGCCACTATGCCTAACGTGATGGAATATGGTGGACAGCGCATTGTAAGACCCGGTTCCGATAGCCCAGAAACCAGCAGCATCGCAACTCTTGGTCGCGCCGTCGGAGTCGAGCACGAAAATATGGCCATCCCCATCTTCCCCGAATCCGGTAACCAGAAAATCCGCCTTTAGGTCAACCTCTCCAATTTTCCGCAACATCGAATTGAATGCCGTAGCGGTCAGGCGTTCTTTGCCACTTATTCGGAAGTCGTCAACGTCCTTAAACCCCAGCCTAGCCAAATGCCTATTGGTGATTTCTCGTCGGAGTAGGGAGTTGTACGCATTGGCGAAAGCGGTGGCCATCTCGTGCTGATCTGGGTTATGCGGTTGATCCAGATATTGCTGCGTGACAAGGTCGGTTACAAGAGGAACGTAGGACACATCCCCGCTCCACATTGCGTACCAGTTGCGCTGAACTGGCTCGCTCTTGCAGGTTGCATTATCGGAGGAGAAAGCCTCCATTGATAGCATGTGATCAGAGACACAAACAATTTTTCTACCCATCTCGCACAGCATGGCTATGCAGACCGTCATTCCAACACCCCAATCTGCCGGGGTTGGCCTGCGGACATCCCGCCACCTCCTCGGCTCAGGGTACATTCAACACCCCCGCCGAGCTTTTGTGAAGTAAATAATCTTGCTGTCTAGTTAATAGGTGTAGGGACCTTTGAAACTCTGCATTAATTTAAGATGTCATTCGAAGGCGTAAGTGGTATACGATCAGCCGAGTTCGATTCGCAAAAGGTCTCGGAAAAAGACAGCAGGATCGCACTCAAGGTAAGTTCAGGATCAGCCTTCAGCCCAAAGAGATGCTCCCATGTTGTTATACCAATCCCCGAAACTTTATTTCTACATAAGCCAGCGAGCAACAGCAATCACCGCGCTCGGGCTTGTGCTGGCCGTCCTGACAACATCGGTGCAGGCGCAGACAATCAGCGTCTTGCACAACTTCACCGGCCAACTAGATGGGTCTACGCCTTACGCCGGCCTCTACATTGATACAGCGGGAAACTTGTATGGCACAGCATAGGCAGTAGAGGGACTAACTCCGTCGGCGTAGTCTTCAAAATGAGCATCAAGGACTCCCGGTGGCTGCTAACTTCTCTCTACTCCTTTAAAGGGTATGACGGCGATGGCGCTGTGCCCTACGCCAGAGTAATTCGCGACCCAAATGGCCTGATCTATGGCAGCACCGTGGCGGGCGGAGGCAGCAATAACGGTACCATCTTTCAATTGAGGCCGTCAGCAACGCCGCCCCGCTCTGTGATGTCGCCGTGGATCGAAAAGCAACTCTGTTCTTTCACCGTCGGTAATGAGGGATTCAGCCCGCAGGGCGACTTAGCTTTCGACCAGGCAGGCAACCTGTATGGAACCACGAACGCGGGGGGCACCTCTAACATTGGCGTGGTTTTCCAGTTAGTACCTACCAGTATGGGCCCCTGGATGGAGAATGTTATCCATAACTTCACTGGCGGACCAGGGGACGGAGCCTATCCCTTTGCCGGTGTGATCCTTGATCCGGCTGGCAATCTTTACGGCACATCTTACCAAGGCGGTTTCTACAATTACGGTACGGTTTACGAGTTGTCTCCATCTCAATCGGGCTGGACCGAGACGACGCCTTACAACTTCACGGGCGACAGCGATGGAGGCAATCCCACGGCAGGCGTGATCCGTGACGCATTGGGCAACCTTTATGGCGCGACTCTCTATGGTGGCACCGGCGGCGGTGTAGTTTTTGAGCTTTCGCCCTCCGGTAGCGGTTGGACATACAGCGTGTTATACGCCTTTGCTGGAACCGACGGTGCCCCACAAGGGAACCTCGTCATGGACGCCGCAGGTAACCTATATGGTGCGACGCTCGCCGAAGGAACGCATGGCTACGGAAATATTTTCAAACTCACACCCTCGGCAGGAGGATGGATCTATACGGATCTGCATGATTTCACGGGCGGCCTCGATGGGGGTCGTCCCCTCGATGGGCTTGTATTGGACCGGGGCGGCGATATATACGGAACAGCATCCATCGGCGGATCATATGGTCACGGGATCGTCTTTGAACTCACCCCGTGAGCAAGGGTTGGCTCGACAGGTTGTCTGAGTTGTCGCGATCAATCCGCCGTGGTCGAGAATGAGGCTACTCAGACGGAGGCGGTGGCTGGGGGCGGTCTTGAACACAACGCCCTACAAGGCACCCGTCGGTCCGCGGCGTTTTGATATAGGTGGCGTAATATCGCCTCTCTGACAATGTCGGCGTTGTCAAGGGCTTAGTTCGGCATCCGCTTTTAGAAAAGCGCCACTTCACTACTAGTGGAAAAAAATCCGTCCTCATAGAGTCCTCCGAGCAACATCAGTCTCAGAACAGATCGGAAAGCTCTTCAGCTCAATCTGTTATTTCTTGATCCTGTATCTATCTACGCAATCCCAAATTGCCGAAATCCGTTTTGCTACGTCACAACGTCACAACAGCTCATCTTGCAGCCTGTCCCTCGCCAAAACTCTGTGCGCTTACAGAATCAGTGAGTTGAGGCACTCCAGGCGCTGGCATCTCAGCTATGATTCCAGGCATGTTCGTGCTGTTTCGCTATCTTCTGGGCTGGCTAATTGCTGCTTTCCGCTCACGAGAAGAACTCCTCCTGGAAAATTTAGCTCTGCGCCAGCAACTCTTGGCGCTACATGCCAAGCGGCCGCGTCCACGGCTGGGCATCCTCAGCAAGCTTTTCTGGCTTACTCTTCCGACGAGTCTGATCCGGCTGGAGACGACCACTGATCTTGGTCAGGCCTGATACTGTTGTCCGCTGGCATCGAGCCCACGGGGAGCTGCTCAAGTTGGGGTTTTGATATCTCAGAGCGGACGGTATCGCGTTGGATGAAGCGTGCGGCCAGTGGTGGCGGATCCAGCCCAGCGTTGGTTGGTATTTCTCAGAAATCCTCGTGAAGCAATCGCTGCAATGGATTTCTTCACGATGCCGACGCTGACCTTTCGGGATTCTGTACTGTTTCTTCGTCATCGGCCACGACCGACGGAAGATTCTGCACTGCAATGTGACCCGTCAGCCAAACGCATTGTGGACCGTATTGCAGCTGCGGGAAGCCTGGGGATTCGAGCAGCCATATAAATTTCTAATCTTCGACCGAGACGCAAAGTTCTCAGCTGAGGTCGTCTCGGCCATCAAACAGAACGGCACCGAGCCTGTCCGCACTGCTTTTCGAAGTCCTTGGCAGAACGGTATCGCCGAGCGTTGGGTTGGGAGCGTGCGCCGTGACCTGCTCAACCATGTGATCATTTTGAACCAACGGCATTTGCGACGGTTGCTCAAAGAATACGTCCGCTATTACCACGAGGACCGGACTCATCTCGGACTCGCGAAGGATGCACCCTCAGGTCGACTCGCGGTGTTGCCCAACGGAAGGGAAGTTATCTCGTTATCGCAGCTGGGGTCGGGACTGCACCACCGGTACGAAGTAGCTGCCTGAGCCGAGTCTCCGTAAGTCGTTTCCGCGGGCTGACCTGCTGGACGCTAGGCAATTCTGGTCCCCGATCCGGTCAAAGCCTGTCGAACCGCCGCCAATACGTCAAAGCAACTCCTCGCACACTTGGACTGACAGCATCATCTCGTGCATTTGCAACTATTGCCAGGCAAGAATGGAAGCGTCTCTAGTTTTGGCGAACCACAGGAATAAATCTCCTCCCGCTTCAGTGTCTTGAAGAAACTCTCGCAGCTCGCGTTGTCATATGGGACATCGGTCAGAATAACGGTAATCCTTAATCCCGGTGCAGACCATCAGGGCGCCGGAATAATCGCCGCGCCACTAGGCACGTGGGACTGTTGTCCTACTTCCAATCCAAACTGCAAACTGTCCGAGAGAGAGAATTTCTCCCGAACAGTACTCCGTAAAGATTTCGCGAATCCCGGAAAGTGCGGAATAGGAGGCGAAGCCTTGGGGTACCCGTGGGTCGCGACAATTTCGTCGTAGAGGGCGTTTTGCCTCTGCCAAGCGGCTGCTATTCCAACACCGGCTCTACCGCCCGCGTTTTCGGCGGAAACGAGATTAAAACCCATCGGCTTCCCGAGAAGTGTGTGTGTGGTGCCATAGGCCAGTGTTCTTCCGGCGAGGGTAAAAATAGCGGAATTGATGGCCGTCCGCAAGGCCGCATTCGGAATCCGCCGGTGTCGTCGGGCGGTGACAGTGCTTCGGCCGGAGGCAATGGCACATCAAACGGGGTGGCATAAATCGCGCCTCCGCCGTGGCACGCGGAACAGATCTGCCCTGCTGGCGATGTGCCGTTCCCCCCTAGCAATCGCCGGCGCTCCGGAAGCGGTATTGGGCGAAGAATTCCATCCGGTCCCAGAGTTTTGCGCCGCTGGCGGGTTGCCGCAGAGCTTTCCGGAACACCCCCCTCCCGTTCCGCTGTCAGGATGTGTCCCATTGTCGTCCGCAGCTTTCGGCAGCGTAACCGTGATCGTTTGAGGATCAAAGTCTGCCTGACGTGTGGGCTGGCTCGTGTCTTCTCCGCCCCTGCCCGTGGTCGTTTGGCCATCAGAGCTTGCCTGACCCTTGGACTGGCTCGTGTTTCCAGGGAGGTTGACCGCGGTCCACTCCGGAGCGAAGTGCGCGTCTCGTGTCAGTTGACCCGCGTCCCCACTATCGTCTTGGAACCCGCCCGGGTCAGTAAGGGTCAAGGGATCGTTCAAGACGTAGCTATACCGATTGTAAGATTGTCCCGCGAACGGGTGCGGCACAATCGGGTCACTGCTAACAAATCGGGCGATTTGGGGGTCATATATTCGTCCTACAAAGTTGATCAGTCCGAATTCCTCATCCTCCTCCGCGCCGGTAAACCCCAAACGTATATCCGGTTGCCCTGAGCTCGGGGCCTGGCGCCACCGGAAACCGAAAGGGCTGTAACTGAATCTCTCGATTCCATTTCCAGTCGCGTCCGAGACTGTTTCGATTGACCCCAATAGATCATCGTGAAGATAGAAGACTTCGCCCCGGACACCATTCCTCGGGAGTACCACCTCCCCGACGATACGCTGGTCGGCCGGCAGATATAGGACGTATTTCGTCGTCCCAGAGTTTGTGCGCGCTTCGAACACGTTATTAATGTACGCGGTCTTGTTTCCCGACCTGGCATCCCGCTTCAGCACCCGGTTGCCAAATGCATCGTACTTGTAGGTCGTGCCGGATGTTGCCGGCCCGTGGTGATTCGCGACGGAAGATTGAACGATGTAAAGCGAATGCTTCGCGCTGGCGCGTTCGTTTGGTTTCCCGCCTGGTCGTATCCATAGTTAAGAACGGTACTTCCCGACGTTATTTTTGTCACCGCGTGAACTCCGGCACCGTTCCCGCCATACGTATAATCCATTTGCGGTGGTACGGCGATCAGCGGACCAGCCTGCTGTTTAAGATTACCGATGTCGTCGTAGTGAAATGTGATATTCCAGCCGGAACCTGGACTGCTCCAACTGGAGATTTGATTCGCCCAATCGACAGGAGCACTTTCGATGCCTAGAGATGGGTTGGGCCCTTGAGGGGTAGTGCACGTACTGTTCTGCGTCATGTTCCGGCTGATCACGTTATCGCTTGGATCGTGTCCGTAACCAATGCACTGCAGGGGGTTCGTGCCGTTGAGTGTAGTTATGCTGTTTAGACGGTATTCTGTGTCGTACATTCGTGTTGTCGCCACGCCGCTTCCAAATGCCTCTGAGGTGATTTGTTCGGCTGCGTTTCTTCCCTTTACAGACCAGTACACATGCTACTGGCTCCGGATCGCTCAGGTCTTGGAGTTCTCCTGCACTTGTGTAGTTTCGTTGCAAGGTAAACGCTTTTCCGTTTACTACCGGGTAGGTCATGGTAAAGGGTCGGCCAAACAAATCATAGGAGTAGCTGAATGC
Organism: uncultured Acidobacteriaceae bacterium; assembly: GCA_963840905.1. GTDB lineage: Bacteria > Acidobacteriota > Terriglobia > Terriglobales > Acidobacteriaceae > Bog-257. The sequence goes on along the minus strand of CAWJAO010000011.1, from coordinate 367 downwards.
GTACGCACTACCATTAACGCGCCAGTTCTGGCTAGCGAGCCGAGAGAGCGCATCATAGAAGTAGTTGATGGTAACTCCATCAGGACTTACCGACGATGTGAGATTTCCCAACCCGTTTGGACTTGTATCCCAGTAAGCGTCGTGACACCCTCAGGTGACGAAATCTGGAAAATACGGCCCAACAAATCCCGCACGTACGTCGTTGTTCGTCCCACGCTGTCGGTGAGATCTTTCGCAGAACCAAAAGCGTCATAGTGAGTGGTCGTCGTTCCGGAATCCAAGTCATTCAGAACGGTGCGCCTTCCTAACACATCGTATTCGATGGTGGTCACATTTCCGTGTGCATCCGCGACCCGATCGAGAAGAT
>CAWJAO010000010.1:0-614820 GCA_963840905.1 uncultured Acidobacteriaceae bacterium | reverse complement strand
GAGGGAGTCAGCGTGGCCGGCAGTGTGTCTGTGACGACCACGTTCGTCGCCGCGGCGGGCCCGGTGTCCTTGACGGACAGCGTGTAAGTGAGCGAGCCGTTCTCCACCACGATGGCATGCTCGGGACGTTGGTGATCGTCCGCGCGGCCGTCTGCTGGACCGTCACGTCCTGCTCGGCGGAGGTCGGCGTGGCGTTGTCGGTCTGGTCCAGCGGTGATGCTCGCCACGGTCGCGAGCGTCTCGCCGCTCGTGCCGAGGTTGACGGTCGCGGTCAGGGTCAGCGTCGCACTCGAGCCTGCCGCTGATCTGGCCGATCGACCAGACCCCCGTGCTCGTGTCGTAGTGGTTCCCGACCGGGGGCGGCGGACACCACGTGCAGCCCGCTCGGCAGCAGGTCGAGCACGCTGACATTCGTCGCGTCGGCGGGCCCGGCGTCGGTGACCTTCACGGTGAACTGGATCTGGCTGCCCTCGTGCGGCGCGGCGTTGTCGACCGTGTTGGTGATCGTCGCGTTCGCGATCGTCTGGGCTTCAGGTCCAGGTGACCGTCGCGGTGCCCGAGCCCATATTGTTGGCGTAATCGATGATCTTGCCGGCGTCGCCGGTCCGGGCATAATTGCCGCTCGCGGCCGTGAACGGCGACAGGCCGGCGATCTGGTAGGTCGGCTTCGCGGCCCCGCTGACGGGCGTCACCGTCACGCTCGAGTTGAGCGCAACCGGGTTCCGTTGAGGGTGAGGCTCAGCGCGGTGTAGTCGAACGTCTTGACGGTCTTGTTCAGGACGACCGTCTCAGGGTCGAACCGGGGTCGTCGCCGGGTTGGGATTGATCGGGGCGATGCTGTTGATCACCAGCGGCGCCGCGTCAGCGAAGACGTCATACGTGCTGACGGGCGAGCCGTTGGCGGCCAGGTCGAACGCCTGGGCGTCAGGTCATGCAGGCCGGGGGAGAGGGTGAGCGTCCGGCTGAAGGTCTGGCCGGTCAGGAACGCATCGCCCAGGTAGGTGGAGGTCGTGACGTCCTGGAGCCGGACCTCGACGGTATTGGCGTCCACCGAGCCGGAGAAGGTGATGGCTTGCGAATTGGTCAATTCGCTCGGCGTGCTGCCGATGGGGTTGGGGCCTTCGTCGGGGCTGATCGCCAGGTCGCTCGGCACCGCGGGGACCGTCAGGTCGAGGACCCAGCTCACGCTGCCGGGGCTGCTGGGGCCCAGCGAGTTGCCGGCGGGATCGTCGATCGACTGGGCGACGGTGAAGGTGTAGGTCCCGGCGATCGCCTGCGGCCAGTTGATGCCGCTGATCAGGTAGGTGTTCGGCAGGGCCAGGGGGTCGGTATCGGGGGCGATGCTGACGCGGCTGTCGAGCAGGTTGGCCGTGGTGACCCCGCCGACCGTCCGCGTCAGCGTGAGGTCGTCCAGGCCGAAGGTCGCCGGATCGATCGCCTTGGAGAAGGTGAGCGTCAGGGTCGGCACCACGGTATTGCGGGGCGATTGCGGCTGCTGCAGGCTGGTGATGACCGGCGCCGTCGTGTCCATCATCCACGCGGTGGAATCGCCGCCGACGACCGAGTCGTCGGCGTCGAGCACACCGACCACGCTGACCGAGAAGTCATAGGTCCCGTTGGCAGCGGTCAGGCTGGCGGGGAGCGTCACGTCATAGGTGCCGCCGACGATGTTCGTGATGGTCGCGCCGCTGATGGTGACCGCTGCCGCCGTTGAGCGTGAGACTCAGGTCGGCGGTGGTGAATGTCGGCTGGTTGATCGGGCTGGAGAACTGCACGACGATGTCGGTCACGGCCGAGTTCCGCAGCGCCGGGGCGACGTTCTGGACCATGACGTTCACGTCGGTCGCGTCCATGGTCCACGAGGTACTCGCCGAGCCCTCCCATGTCGTCGAGGCCGTCCTGGACGCCGGCGGCGTCGCGATCACCTTGTAGTTGCCGTCGGCGGTCGGAGCGGTACCAGGCCGCTGATCTGGTAGGTGCTGCCCGAGACCAAGGCGATCGTCACGCCGCTGAGGGTCGACTCGCCCCGTCGTTGTAGGTCAGGCTGAGGTTGGCGGCGGTGAACGTGCTGAGGTTGATCGGCTCGTTGAAGGTGACGTCGAGGGTGCCGACCGCCGTGTTCACCGTGGAGGGCTTGACCGCCTGGAGGCTGGTGATCTGCGGCGTGACGGCGTTCGGGCTGGTGTAGGTGATGTCGTAGGTGATGTAGCCGGCCGTGGCGTTGTAGTCGAGCAGGTGCAGGTCGTTCTCGGCGGTGACGAAGCCGTTGAGGACGTCCTCGGCGTGGTAGGCGACGGTTTTCGTACCGTTGCCGTTGTCGGTGTCGCTCGTCTGCACTCCCGTGGCGCCGATGACGTAATTCTTCGGCAGAGTGACTTTCACGTCATAGGTCCCGAAGTCGGCGAAGAACTCAGTCATAGCGTGGAACTGATGGCAGTTCCATTGACCATGCCACCACACACCGACTTTCGGAAACCACTGGCCGGCAAGGAGGAAGCTGCGCTTGTACCCGGTGCGCGCGATGACCTCCGGAAAGGTCGCCTTGAACTCGATCTTAAACTGCACATCCTGTCCCGCCTCGACCGCACGCGGCAACTTCACCTCGAACACCGTCTTGTCGTCGGGATTACCGTCGTCAGGCGATACAAACTTCATCTGCTTTGTCAGGTCGCCCATGCCCACGACCTCAAACGAAGACACGTCGTTCACGCCGTAATCTTCAGGCTTCCACTCATCCAGGCTGCTGGTGCGAAAGTTGCCGTCACGATGCGCTTCATGCATCCAGGTTGATTTTTTCTGGAAGGCGTTCAGATAGAGGTGGAAGGGGAAACGATCGAGCGGCTGACCTGTGAGATTGTGATAGGTAAGGGTCTCCGTGGCTTCGACCGTATGTTTTGCGGGATCGTACTGCGCGTCAATCTGGTACGCCACCACTCGCTGCGACAGCGGTCCAGATACTCTCGGCGCAAAAGGGCTTTGCGCGAGAGCCGAAGCGCTGCAGAGCACGACGACTGCGAACAGCAACAACCCTCGTCGACGGTGCATCGCTGATCTCACAGGCATTTCCCGTTGAAGCTACTTGTTCGTAGGGGTCGTGGGGATAGGATCGATCAATCCCATGGCGACTTCCACCAGCTCCGGATCAACAGGACGGGTTTTGTGAATGGCATCGACCAACGGAATTGCGACAATATCAGTCCCCCGGAGGGCGACCATCACGCCGAATTCGGCTTTGTGGACCTGGTCAATGGCGCCGATTCCGTAACGCGAAGCCAGCACCCGGTCGAACGCGCTGGGGCTGCCTCCGCGCTGGATATGTCCAAGGACGACGTTGCGGGTCTCGAGCCCGGTGCGATGCTCAAGTTCGCGCGCCAGAATCTGGCCGATGCCGCCCAGGCGCACATGACCAAACTCGTCTTTGCCCATGTCGGTGACCACTGGAGCCCCGTGTGCAGCGTCGAGATCGCTAGCGAATTTTGCTCCTTCCGCCACGACCACGATGCTGAAGTAACGCCCGCGTGAATGGCGAAGCCGGATTCGCTCAGCAACCTCCTCGATATCGAAGGGGCGCTCGGGAATGAGGATGACGTCTGCCCCGCCGGCGATACCGCTATACACGGCAATCCAGCCCGAATCCCGGCCCATCACCTCCACCACGATCACGCGCTGATGCGCTTCCGCGGTAGTATGCACGCGGTCAATGGCTTCGGTCGCCGTATTCACGGCGGTATCGAAGCCGAAGCAGAAGTCCGTCCCCATCAAATCGTTGTCGATCGTCTTGGGAACGCCGATTACTTTCAGGCCCTGCTCATACATGCGTTGGGCAACGCTCATAGTATCGTCGCCGCCGATGGCAATAAGGGCCTCCACGCCGTTGTTGCGGAGATTCTCCAGGCAGCGCTGCAGTCCACCTTCACGCTTGGCCGGGTTGGTGCGCGAGGTGCGCAGGATGGTGCCTCCCCGGGGCAGAATCCCTGAGATAGCCTCCATGTCCACTTCCATCGTCTTGTTCTCGAAGACTCCGCGCCAGCCTTCCATGAAGCCGACAAACTGATCGTCGTAGTGCATGATGCCTTTGCGCACTACAGCGCGTATCACCGCGTTCAGTCCTGGGCAGTCTCCACCGCCGGTCAAGATCCCAATTCTCATCTCGGCAGAACGCCTCCAAAAGAAATAGTAAAGCCATCCGGAGATTTCTGCTTGCGGGAGGACAGCAGCGTAGGTCCGATCAAGCTTCCCCCTGCTGAAGCAGGGGGCCCCCACTCAAGAAGTTCAAATTTTTCGACAGCCTCTTTGCCGGTTTACCAGCCGGCTGCCAATGCCGATTTACCCGCTGAACTTGCTGCGTCTGCTGCTACACTCGCGACTAAGACTCCATGCGTATCCTCGGAATCGACTGCGGCGGCGAGTACACCGGCTACGGAGTGGTCGAGCAGGACGACCACGGCTCTCTGCATCATCTTTGCAGCGGGGCCATCCATCTGCTACCCCGTGAACCACTGGAGCTTCGGCTCAAGAAGATTTGCGAGAAACTCACGGAGATCGTCGCCACCTATACGCCGGAGCAGGTAGCCATCGAAGACGTCTTCTACGCAGTGAATGTTAAGTCAGCACTCAAGCTGGGGCACGTGCGCGGAGTCGCAATGCTGGTGGCGGCCCAGGCCGGGCTGGAGGTGGTCGCCTATGCGCCGCTTTCCATCAAGTCGGCGGTCGTCGGATACGGCAAAGCCGAGAAGTCCCAGGTGCAGATGATGGTTGCCCGCCTGCTGGAGCTACCCGCTCCCCCAGAACCGCCGGATGTGGCCGATGCACTCGCCATCGCTATTTGCCATTTGCACACCGCAGGCACCTTGCGCCGGCAACACGCGATCACGGGCTGAATCCTTCTCGAAAGCAGGCGGTAGCAGGTCCAGCAAAATCGGATAGAATTTCACTTCAGCATGACATTGCGTTTTGCCATCGTCCTACTTCTGTTCGTTCTGCCCGTGTCAGCGCAACAGGAAGCCGCCCCGGCCGCCCGGCCCGCGGTGACCTTCAGCTTTGACTGGAACCAGGGCATTCCCTGGCAGACATACTCAATCACAGTGCAGGCGGACGGCAACACGCATTTCCAGGGGACGCCCACCCCCGACGGCCCCGGCGACACTGATCCGTTTCAGCAGGACTTCACCATGTCCGAGGCCAACCGCGTGAAGATCTTCGAGCTGGCCAAGAAGCTTAATTACTTTCAGGGCGACGTCGATTCACATCTGAAGAAAATTGCGCAGACAGGAAGCAAGACGCTGGCGTACCAGTCGGCGGCTACGCATGGTTCAACCACATATAACTGGTCGCAGAACGCCGACGTGCAGGAGTTGAATCGTCTCTTTCTGGCGATTGCAAACACCCTGGATTACGGCCGCAAGCTGACCTTCCAGTACCGCTTTGACAAACTGGGGATGAACACGCGTCTGCAGGAGTTGCAAGACATAAGGGCCAACCACTATGCCGAGGAACTGGGCGCGATCGAGCCGATTCTGCGCAAGATCGCGGATGATCCCAACATGATGCACATCAGCCGCCAGATCGCTCAACAGCTTCTGGGTTCTCTGAACCGCCCTGCCCAAGCGGGTGAAACGCCGGCGCAGCCCTAGGCTGGGTAAGAGCAATTTTCACAACTTCTTATCGGATAGGTGTTTAATACAATCAGACAGAGCCTCGACGAGGCTCGCTATCCCAAACCGCGTCGACGCTCTCTCAGGACGCGTACAATAAGGACGCACAAGGGGTAAGGAGTAACGCTATGCCACGGCACGTGAAATCCACACTAGCACTGATCACGGCGTTTGTGCTGGCCACAACGGCCGGCGCGTTCGCAGAGTCGCACGTGAGGATCGTCCGCCTCAGCTACCTGAACGGGCACGTGCAGACGGATCGCGCGGGACAGGGATTGGAACGCGCCATCTTGAATACGCCCATTGTGCAGGGCACGCGCATTGTGACCGGGAATGACGGCCTGGCTGAAGTGGAGTTCGAGAACGCGAGCACTCTGCGTATCGCGGAGGACACGGAAATCGAGTTTGGCACGCTGTCCATGAATGACAGCGGTGCCAAGGTCAACGAGATCCAGGTAGTCAAGGGCCTGGTCTATCTCGACGCACGCTCCAAGGGCGATGACATCTACCGCATGCGCACCGGCGATTCGGTCTTCGTAGTGCTGCGCGACACCCAACTCCGCTTGAGCGCCAGCGCCGACCAGACGCAGGTGGCCGTGTTCAAGGGCAATGTCGAACTCATGGACCAGCCACAGATGGTGAATGTAAAGCGCAAGGAAACTCTCACCATCGATCCCAAGAATCCCTCGGAGTACAAGGTCGCGGCCGGCACCGAGGCCATTTCGACCGATGCCTGGAACCGGGAGCGCGCAGCTTATCAGGAATCCTACGCCGGCAATTATGGCAATCCTGGTCCACGGGCCGGCTACGGGCTGCAGGACCTGAACTATTACGGAAGCTTCTTCCCGGTGAATGGTTACGGATATGTCTGGCAGCCGTACGGTTTCGCAAATTCGATGAATGCCTGGGATCCCTATTCCGCCGGCGCGTGGATGTTCTCCCCCGGCCTAGGTTACACGTTCGCCTCGCAATATCCCTGGGGATGGCTGCCCTATCACTATGGATCGTGGGCTTACTTGAACGGCGTTGGATGGGCATGGCTACCGGGCAGCGGTTATGGCGGCAACTGGTACAACAATCGCTTCCAGACCACGCCAGTTGTTACCAAAGCTCCTGCGGGCTGGAAGCCCTCTACTGCTCCGGCCTTGGTGGCGGATCAAGCTGCGAAACCGACTGTCATGGTTGGCAAGGTTGGTTCTACGGCGGTAGTGCCAGGCGGACGCATGCCTCCCGACTTCAGCGGGGTGATTCGCAGTCGCGGAGCCGGCGCCAGCGCAATCAATAACGGCACGGCGCACGGCGGTGTACAAAATCACGCGATGACTGAGAAAGCGCCTACAACCAAGTACAACGCTTTCGACACGCGCGGCGCCAAGGCGACCCATGTATTTGTCGCTCCTGCTCCTGCGCCGTCTGCCGTGGCTGTCAGCCCCGGAGCCATGGGCCCAGCGGCAGGACCGGGATATGGAACGGTCTCCGGTCGAAGCGTTGGGACCGCTGCGGCGTCTACTGGCCACGCCAGCTCCACGCACAGCTCGGGTCCGTCTCACCACTGAAGAACAACCGAATATTGAAAAGGCGGCCTGGTCATCGGTCGCCTTTTTGTTTGCCTGCAAACAAGATCTCAGTACACCGCGATGCCGGCGTATCCGACGACCTGGTCGCGCTCTCCGGAAACGTCGCCCGAGGTGGCATACCGGACCAACTGTGCTTGGGTCGCTCCCAGCTTCCTGGCCGCAGTCAGCATCACAACGGCGGGCCCATATCCGCACATGCTGATGCGGGCTTCATGCACGATCTCGTACAGTCCACGCGGATCGAGCGCCAACACCTGATCGATGGCGCGCCTATCCTTTACCCGGGTTATGTCGTCGCTCTCATAGTGGTTCATGTCGCTCGACGCAATGACCAGGGGGGGCTCACTGGCCTCCGCAGCGACTGCGCCGATCACGACTCCGAGCGCGCTCAACACCTCAAAATTGCCGGTCCCCACGGTGATCGGCACGAACTGAAATTCCGGCGCGAGCACCTGCAGAAAAGGGAGCTGGACCTCCAACGCGTGCTCGGAGCGATGGGCTTCCTGATCTTCCGTGAGCAGCGGCATGAGTGCCTTCAGATGGTCCGCCATCTCCTCGTCGATCACGGCATCGCCCAGCGGCGTGTGCCATGCGCCCCGGCTCATGATGGCCAGCGGCTCGCCCATGCCTGTGTGGTTGGGACAGAGGATCACCATGCGCCGAGGTAAATCGAGGCGGCGGTAGACAGCGCCTGCGACGTGCCCGGAGTAGATATACCCGGCATGCGGGACGATGCAACCCAAAGCATGAATTTTGGGCGCTGAGTCCGCGACAGCATCGGCGCGCGCCGTGGTGAAGGTCTCAACCTCCGCCCGGAGACGCTGCGCATCGGCGGGATAGAAGCGTCCAGCAACGGCTGGCTGACGCACTGCGGTAGCCATGATGTTCGTTCCTTGGCAATCTCTGAGCCAAGTCTACGCTTGTCGCAACCCGCGAAACATCGCCGCGGTTTTTTCCAGCGACATGGCTTCGGCGCGGACATCGGCACGCAGGCCGGCTGACTTCATCGCCGCACGAATGACGGCCGGGTCGTACTGTCCGCGAAGATTATTCACCAGGGTCTTGCGTTTCTGTGCGAAAGCAAGCTTGAGGAACGCGATGAAGGGCCCTTCTTCGACCTGCAATTCCTGCAACCGGGGAGCCATGGTCAGCCGCACCACACTGGAGTGCACCTGCGGCGGAGGCGAAAACGCGCTGGGCGGCAGCGTAAACAGATTGTCGACACGGGCAAAGAGCTGGGTGGTGGCGGAAAGCAGTCCGTAGTCCCGGCTGCCCGGCTCGGCGGCAAGACGGTCCGCAACCTCGCGCTGCACCATGATCACCGCGCGCTCGATGTTTTGGTGTAGTTCCAGGATCCGCAGAACGATATCGGAGGTGATGTAATACGGCAGGTTGCCGATTACGTCGACCGTCTCTTCCTGCGTGGGCCGCAGGTCGTGCAGAGGTCCCGGCCGGCGTCCGACCATGGAGGTAAATTCCGCCGCCACAAAGTCCGACTCGAGAATTTCGACATTCGTCTTGGTGGCATAGCGCATGCGCAACTGCGCCGCCATGACGCGATCCAGTTCGATTCCGATCACGTGCCAGGCACGTGGAATCAGCAGGTCGGTGAGCACACCGCGTCCCGGCCCGATCTCGATGACGGTTCGATTCGATATATCCCCAAGGGCCTCCACCACGCGCCGCGCTGCGCCCAGATCGGTGAGAAAGTTCTGGCCCAGCTTGGGCTTGCGTTTGGGGCTGGCAACGGATTTATTCGCTGCGGTCTTAACCACATTGACCCTCTTTCAATTCGCCAATTAGACTCAACTCTTTCAGCATTTCTTTACATCATAGTGCGCGGTTCAGTTACGCAGTTCGGCCTGCTTGCGGAAGAACATCTCCGTTCGCGCCGGGAGGTCTCATGAACATTGCCTTTGCGGCGTCCGAGTGCGTACCCTTTTCCAAGACCGGCGGGCTGGCGGATGTCATCGGGGCTTTGCCGCCCGCGCTCGCCAGCCTGGGTCACAAGGTCACCGTCTTCCTGCCGCGCTACAAGCAGACTAAGCTCGATAATCCCCGCGTCGTCATTCCCAGCATCACCGTTCCTTTCGACGACCATTACCGCTTCTGCTCCGTCGTCGATGGCGGTGCGCGCTCAGGAGTGCAATTCTATTTCATCGACTACCCTAAGTTCTTCGACCGCGATTCGCTCTACGGTACACCTTTGGGCGACTACCATGACAACGCTGAAAGGTATGCGTTGTTCTGCCGGGCGGTGTTGGAGTCGGTCAAAATACTGGGCGCGCCCGATATGCTTCATTGCCATGACTGGCAGACGGCGCTGATTCCCATCCTGCTGAAGACGCTGTATGAGGAAGACCCGGCCTTTACCGGCACGCCGTGCGTCCTTACCATTCACAATATCGGATATCAGGGACTCTTCCCGCCCGAGATACTGCCTCTGCTTATGTTGCCGTGGGACCTGTTCACCATGTCGAAGCTGGAATTCTACGGCAAGGTGAACTTCCTCAAGGGCGCGATCACGATGGCCGACTTCATCACTACCGTCAGCCGTCGCTATAGCCAGGAAATCCAGACCGCAGAGTATGGCTTCGGCTTGGAAGGCGTATTGCGGGCGCGCTCCGGCACGGTGGCCGGCATTCTCAATGGCGTGGATTACGGCGAATGGAACCCCGGGAGCGACCGCTACATCGCGGCGCACTACTCGGCCGACGACCTGAGCGGCAAAGCAAAATGCAAAGCGGATTTGCTGAAGGAATTTGGATTGCCGGTGGACACGCAATTGCCGGTGGTGGGCATTGTGTCGCGCTTTGCGGCCCAGAAGGGCTTCGACCTTATTCTTCAGGTGGCCGATCGCCTGGCCCGGCAAGATCTGATCATGGTAGTGCTGGGCAGCGGAGACCGCGAGTATGAGGAGCTGTTCCGCAGGCTGAACAAACAGTATCCGCAGAAGTTTGCCGTGAAGATCGCTTACGACAACGCGATGGCGCACAAAATCGAGGCGGGCAGCGACATCTTTCTGATGCCCTCACACTACGAGCCTTGCGGACTGAACCAGATCTACAGCATGAGCTACGGAACCATACCCGTGGTGCGCGCGACTGGCGGCCTCGACGACACCGTCGAGCAGTTTGACCCGCAGACCCGAAGAGGCACCGGATTCAAGTTCAAGGAGTACAACAGCGAAACCTTGCTGGAGACGGTGCAGATGGCCTTGGCCGTGTATCGCTCCGATCCCAACGCCTGGCACACCATGATGCGCAATGGCATGTCGCAGGATTATTCCTGGCCCAACTCCGCCCGCGAATACGTGAAAGTCTACGAGCGCGCAAGACAGCTAAGGGCGGCTGCGGTTGGGTAGGAATTAGCACCGAGCAATTACCATTTTGCTAGCCACTGGTTGCCAGTTCCTCTTTTTTCTTCCTCGCGAAGTAAAGATAGATGGGCACGCCAGCCAGAATTACCGCCACGCCCCACGCGGAATTCCGCAGGTTCTGCGTGAACGTGTAGTAGAGCAACACCGCCGCTGCCACAATGAATATCGCCGGAACCAGCGGATATCCCCATGTCCGAAATGGGCGCGCCGCGTTCGGTTCCTTTCTGCGAAGTACGAAGACGGCGCTGGCGGTGATCATGTAGAAGAGCCATTCCGAAAAGATGGCCAGCGAGAACAGCTGTCTGAAGTTGCCGGCAAACAGCAGAAGAAATGCCGACATGCCCAGTTGCACCAGCAGCGCGATCGAGGGCGTATGGAAGCGAGGATGCACCTCGGCCAGCGCTTTGAAGAAGTAGCCGTCGCGCGAGAGCGCAAAGGGCACGCGCGCGCCGCTCATGACGGTGCCGTTCAAGGTGACGAGCATGGACAGCGCCATCCCGGCGCTGACGATCGCCGCGCCCCAGAGTCCTACCGCAATCGCCGTCGCCTCCGATGCGGGGCGTGGTGAGGCGGCAATGCTGGCCGCTGGCATGACATATTGCACGGCTGCGTTAGTCAGCATGTAGAGTCCGGCGACGATGGCCACTCCGGCAATGAGGGCAATCGGAATGTTGCGTCCGGGATCGCGAATCTCGCCGCCGACCATGTTCAAGTCGTTCCAGCCATCGTAGGCCCACAGCGCTGCCACCAGCGCGGCCATGAATCCGGCGATGCCGCCGGTCGCACCGGAGAACTGGGTGGCGAAGTTCCGCCAGGTACCGCTGGCCGCGCTGAATCCGAGCAGTCCCACCGAAACGATCATCGCCACTTTCAACAGCGTGAACAGCAGTTGAAACTCACCCGCGCGTTTGACGCCAATGTAGTTTAGCCAGGTGACAAAGGCCGCGGCGGCGATCGCAACCAATTGCCCATAGCTGAGGAGGAAGGGCGAGTGCATCGCCGCCTCATTCAAGAACGCCAGCGCCGGAAAGGTCCCGAGAATTCGCACGAGTCCGGTGGTGATGGTTGCAACCGAAGCTGGCTTGGAGATGGCAAACGTTGTCCACGCGTACAAGAAGCCTGGCAAAGGCCCGTAAGCGTCGCGGATGTAAACGTACTCGCCTCCGGCTTGGGGCTTCATCGCGCCCAGTTCGGAGTAGGTCAGCGCGCCGGCGAACGAGAGCACACCACCGACGATCCACGCGAGGTAGACCAAGGCCGCGGAACCGACAGCCTGCATCATCTCGGCGGGAACCAGGAAGATGCCGCTCCCGATCAGCGTTCCCACAACTAGCGCAGTGGCGTGACTGACGCCAAGATCGCGCGAAAGCGCAGGTGCGTGACTGTGCGAGTTAGAAGACTGTGCCACGGGCAGTGTCATCCGGCGATGTGAGCAACAGACTGGAACTATACCCGACGGCGAAGGTAATCGCGCTGCCGATCAGCACGTACCAGGGGAAGGGAATCGGGCGCGACAAGGCGAGGGAGGCAAACGGCGCGCCCGTCAATCGCTGCAGCCATTGCAGGACCGCGGTGCCTTGCCAGATGTACAAATTCGCGCAGAAGCCAATTGCCATTCCGATCATGCTGCCGCGTTCGTTGGCGCGACGAGTGAGTACGCCAAGCAAGAAGACTCCCAGCAAAGCACCGTACGCGACCGAGGCGATACTCAATCCCAGCTCAACCACCTTTCCACCGCGTCGTGACAGGATCGCCAGCCCGAACAGCACCAATCCCCACGCGATGGTCGCGAGGCGCGAAAGCAGCACGCGCCGTCGCTCGGGTGTATCAGGTCTGCGCCGCAAATAGAAATCAACCATGGTCGTGGAAGAGAGCGCATTCAACGCGGCGCTTAGGTTCGACATGGCAGCAGCCAAAATGGCAGCGATCAAGATCCCCGAAACGCCATGAGGCATGTAGGTCACGATAAAGGTTGGGAAGATGCGGTCAGTTTTGTCAAAGGGCATCGCAGGCGGCGAGTTGCGATAGAAGACCCACAGCATTGCGCCGATCAGCAGGAAGAGCGAGAACTGAAGAAACACGGCGATTCCACTGCTCAGCAGCGCCAGCTTCGACTGTGCTTCACTGCGGGCGGCGAGCAGTCGCTGCACAATCAGTTGATCGGTGCCGTGGCTTGCGGTAGTCAGAAACGCTCCGCCGATCACGCCCGACCAGAAGGTGTAAGTCCGATAGAAGTCGGGGGCGAAGTCGAACACACGAAACTTGCCGGCGCTCGCCGCTTGCGCGTGAATCGTCATCCATCCTCCAGGAACCAGGTGCAGGATGGTGAAAAGGCCAATCGCTGTACCGACCAGATAAATGCCAAGCTGCACAACATCGGTCCAGATCACCGCAGCCATCCCGCCCTCGAAGGTGTAGAGCAGCGTAAGCGCAGTCACGATGCCGATGGAAATCACGTCGCGTTGTAGTGCGCTTATGTCGCCAAGAAGCGGACCCAGCGCAATTCCTACGACGAGCGCGACCGCAAAGATTCGTACTCCTTCTGCTGCGGCGCGAGTCACCAGGAACAGTCCAGCGGTCAGCGAGCGCAGTCGTCCTCCGAAGCGTCGCTCGATCAGCTGATACGCGGTGAAGAGATCGCCGCGAAAGTAGTGTGGCAGCAGCAGGTAGCTGATCACGACGCGACCGACAAGATAGCCCATGACGAGTTGCAGGAAGGTGAAGTTGGTGTCGTACGCGAGTCCTGGTATGCCGATGATGGTGAGAGTGCTGGTTTCCGCAGCCACGATGGAGAGCGCAATCGCCCACCAGGGAATATTGCGGTCGGCGAGAAAGTAGTCGCGCAGCGAACGCTGCTTCTTGCGGAAGCGCAGCCCGAAAAGCGTAATGCCCACGAGGTAAGCCGCGATCAGCGCCAGGTCGACAAGGTTCATAGCAGTGGATAGTAACTAGTGGATAGTGAATAGAAGTTCTTCACTATCCACTATCCACTATTCACCATTCACTATACTGACCCGTGGCTTATTTCCTCGGGATCGACGGTGGTGGCTCGCAGACGACCTTCGTGCTCGGCGACGAACGAAACGTGCTGGCGTCGGCGCAGACAGGCGGCAGCAACCTGATTCGTGTCGGCGACGATCAGGCACGCGCTGCTTTGCAGCAGGGTGTTCATCAAGTCTGTCAGCAGGGCAGGATCGAACCCGCGCAGATCGCCGCGGTTTGTGCGGGAGTTGCTGGCGCTGCGCGCGACGACGTGCGACAGAGAGCCACTGCGATGTTGGCCAAGTCAGTCGCGGGAAGAATCGATGTTGTCGGTGACATGGTCATCGCTCACGAGGCTGCTTTCGATGGTGCTGCTGGAATTATCGTGCTCTCCGGAACTGGCTCGATGGCTTATGCGCGTCACCCGTGCGGTCGTACTGCGCGAGCAGGAGGTTGGGGATTTGCCATCTCCGATGAAGGTTCGGGACACTGGATCGGCGTGCGAGTTGTAGCGGCTGTGACCCGCGCGCTCGATTCGGGTGACGACACAGCGCTCGCCGATCGCATTCTGGAAGCCTGGCGCATCGGCTCCTATGACGAGCTCATCTCACGCGCTAACGCATCGCCATCGCCGGATTTTGCCGGTCTCTTCCCAGTCGTCTCCGCTGCGGCCGAAGCTGGCGACAACTACGCTCGTCAAATCCTGATCCACGCTGGCGCGGAACTGGCAGCACTGGCGCAGATCGTCTTTCGCCGCTTGTGGAATCCAGACGATGTCGTGACGGTTGCGCTCAGCGGAGGTGTGTTGCAGAGCTCTTCCGTGGTGCGCGAATCGTTGACGAGGGACATTCGCAATTTTCTTCCGAACTCCTCAATATTGTTGTCGACCAGGAACCCGGCGGAAGGCGCGCTCGCGCGTGCGCGAAAGCTGGCGGCTTCGTAGACGCTACGCCGGAATTCGCAAGACGACCCGCTTCAGCGCTTTTGCGAGGTGCGGGTTCTGCTCAGGCGTGCCGATCGTCACCCGGAAGGCATCCGGCGCTCCCCACGATCCGCTCATGTGGCGAACGATGATGCCCTCGTCTTGCAGCGCGCGGCACAGGCTGCCGGCATCGTCGCCAATCCGGCAGAAGAGGAAGTTCGTCCACGTGGGAGTCACGCGAATTCCCATCTCCGTGATAGCCGGAATCAGCCACTTCGCTTCGGCAGCATTCGTCTCCAGCGCCCGCTGAACATGATCTGCATCCGCCAGCGCTGCCAGCGCCGCAGCCTCACCCAGAGACGAAACCATGAATGCC
The DNA here is from genome assembly GCA_963840905.1 of uncultured Acidobacteriaceae bacterium. Lineage (GTDB taxonomy): Bacteria > Acidobacteriota > Terriglobia > Terriglobales > Acidobacteriaceae > Bog-257. The sequence continues at coordinate 599,930 of CAWJAO010000010.1, read as the reverse complement.
GGTTTCAAGCGCGCGAAGTAACCCATCAACTCCGCCGGGCCCATGCCATAACCGACTCGCACCCCGGCCAGTCCATGGGCCTTCGAAAAAGTCCGCAGCACCACGACCCGGCGCTCCTGGCGCACATAGTCCAGCCCGTGCGAATAGTCGAAGCCACGCTCCGCCGCGAAGTGGCCGGCGTAATCGCAATAGGCCTCATCCAACACCGTGATGACGTGCGCGGGTAGTTGGTCGAGGAAGCGATCAATCGCGTTCGCATCCAGGACCGTGCCCGTGGGATTGTTCGGGTTCGAGAGATAGATCAAGCGAGTATTGTCGTCGACCGTTTCGAGAATGCGATCGAGATCGTAACCATCACTCAGCGCCGGCACCTCGATGAACTGAGCTCCAGTTGCGCGCGTGACGATGGGATAAACAATGAACGACAGCTTGCTGGTGATGGCATTCAGCCCAGGTCCCAGCAGCGTCCGCGCCATGATGTCGAGCAGCGCACTGGAGCCCGCCGTGACCAGGACCTGCGCCGGGTCGACCTCGTGAATCTCCGCCAGGCGCCGAGTCAGCTCGGTGACCCCGTTGTCCGGATAGAAGTTGACCTCATGCGCGGCCACCTCCATCGCTTCAATGGCGAGAGGAGAGGGCCCGAAGGGGTTCTCGTTCGAAGCCATCTTGATGCAAGGCATGCCGCTCTCCAATTCCGCATCTCGCAGGAGCTTTCCTGGCTTGTAGGCGGCCAGCCTTTGCACATGTGCTGGAACCAGCCTGCTGAATTCTGTCATTCGATCCTCAAGTTACGATTGCGGCTGCTGATGCTCGTTCGCAGTCTCCGAAGCCAACTGCTACCGGGTACGACTGCGATGCTGCGCCCGGGCTGGTGCCGCCGGATTCTTCAACTGTGCTACTTCCTGCGCGGTTAGATGCCGAAACTCACCGGGCTCGACGTCCAACACCAACGGCCCGTAGCGTACCCGCTTGATCTTCTCCACGTGATGGTCGATCTGCTCGAACATCCGTCGGATCTGGCGATTGCGTCCCTCCACCAGCGTTACTTCGTACCAGGGATTGGCGGCCTCGCGCACCAGTTTGATTCGCACCGGCGCGGTCTTCACCGCGACCGATCGCCGTCTCTGGCGCTCGTCGGGAAGTTTCCCGGCAGGCGTCTTCAAGGCAGCGCGCTCCGCCGGAAGCATGATGCCTGCACGCAGTTTGTCAATCTGTTCGTCGGTGGCTTTGCCGCTGATTTTGACCAGGTATGTCTTGGCCACGTGCGACGAGGCGTGCATCAACTTCTGCGCCAGCTCTCCGTCGTTCGTGAGCAGCAGTAACCCTTCACTCAGATAGTCGAGACGCCCGACCGGATAGATGCGCGCTCCAATGCCGCGAACCAAATCCAGTACCGTCGGCCGGCCCTCCGGATCGGTGACCGTGGTCACGTAGCCTCTAGGTTTGTTGAGCAGGAGGTAGACGGGGCGCTCCGGCCCCTTCAGCAGTTTGCCGTTGACCTTGATGTGGTCGTGCTCGGGGTCGGCCTTGCTGCCCAGTTCGGTGACGATCTGCCCGTTGACCGACACCAGCCCGCTCGTGATAAGTTCCTCGGCCTTGCGGCGCGAGGCAATCCCGGCGGCGGCAATAATTTTCTGCAGGCGCTCAGCGGGCATGGGCGGCCACCCCCAGGCTTTTCGCTCTTCGCAGTTCGCCTTTCGCCAGCCTCCGAGAGCAGTTCCGGAGTCGTTCTATTGGGCGATTCGTTGACCAGCAGCAAGGCCACTTCTCAGAGATGGCAGCCATCTGCTGACCACGGGACGAGGTATCCCCCCCTCCCCCCCTGACTTGTAAAATATTGATAACAAAAGGATGGCTGAAAAAATTCCCCGCAAAATATTCCATTGAAAGGGGTTATATGCAAAATATTCCAAAATAATGACTTACGCGAGAAATCCCGCGAGTAAGAAGAGGTGCTGGTCTTCGCTGGCTGCAAAGGCGGGCGGTCGGAAGGACAACGCTGGTCTCGAATCACTCAGTCACGCTTTGAAGGGCATGTGCGGTGCGACGCCCGGACACAACCCGCATGGCACCCTTCCCTGCAAATTGTACTCTGTGGCGCGCGTGAAACAAAGAAGCTTGTTTATCGATCGATGTGATATCTCGCGGTGATCACAAACGAGCGCCACCCTTGCGGCCCAACCGTAATGCTGACAACCGGTGCTCAACGGCCTAGGCCTTCTCCGTCGAACCTCCGGCTTCCGCTTCGGTCGCGTAGGTTCCGTCGTCGGGCATCGTACTGTCGCCTACCAGGGGGTTGGCATCGGAACTCTCCGGAACGGCCTCGGTGACCGGTTCTGATTCATCCGCTCCGGAAACTTCGGCGGGACGTTCGGCGGCCGGCTCGGTTTGCTTGACTCCGGCAAACAAGTCAGCTTGCGGATCTCCCAGCTTCTCGAACTCTTCCATGCTGGGCAGCTCAGAGACATCGTTGAGCCCGAAGCGCAGCAGAAATTCCTTGGTGGTCTTGTAGAGAATGGGGCGCCCAATGACCTGCTTACGTCCGGCGGTTGTGACCAGCTTGCGATCCAGCAGGGTCGAGATGACGCCGGAGGTATCGACGCCGCGAATCTCGCTGATCTCCGGCACCGTGACCGGCTGCTTGTAGGCGATCACGGCAAGCGTTTCCAGCGCCTGCAACGATAGCCGCACCGGAGGCTTCAAGCTCTTGGCGAAGTTGACGACCACGTCGTGGTGCTCGGGCTTGGTCGCCATGCGGTAGCCGCCCGCGATCTGCCGAATCTCCATGCCGCGTGCGTTGGAGGAGTATTCGCCAACCAACTCGTCGATAATTCCACGTAGATGCGACTTGACGAGCTTGAGATCTTCCTTGGCCTCAGCCTTCTTGTCCTTCGCGGTGACGGGTGCAATCTCGGCCCCACGCGGAGCGTCCGCGGGACCGAGTTTATCCGTGGCGGCCGCTAGAGGAATGTCGTCGAATGCGGCATCCTCTTCCAGTTCCTCGCTCTCAACCGGCGCAGGGCCGTCCGAAATGACTTGGTTGAGCGCCAGCCGAGCATCTTCTTCGGCGCGCAACTCGGCAAGCACTTCGTCGTGTAGCAACGACGCGAGCTGCTCCAGCGTCACCGGCTCTTCGGTGGCGTAGATAATGGCTTCGACTTTGGCTTTCACGCTCATGTAAGTAGCTATCAGCTGTCAGCTATCGGCTGTCAGCTCAACCTTAATCGGTACTAGGCAACAAGCTGACGGCTGAGAGCTGACGGCTGAAAGCTCCTCATTTCCAATCATCCTGCACCGCCGGATTCTCCGCCATCAGCGCGTCGAAGCCGGTGTGCTTCTTAAGCACGATTTCGCCGAAGACATTGTCCTGCCGCGCCAGCACTGCCTGCAGCCGAATCAGCTCCAGAATCGCCAGGAAAGCGCACACCAGTGCCGACCGCGAGCGCATGTTCCGCAACAGTTGTTTCAGCCGCACCGGCCGGTCCTCCAGCGAAAGCCGCCGGCGCACGTAGTCGATCATTTGCGCAACTGTGACGCTGTCGTCGTCCACGTTGAACGACGGCTTCTGTCGCGCGCGGTCCAGAATTTGCTGGAAGGTCCTCACCAAGTCTACGACATCGGTGGCCATTTCCGGCTCGGTGCCATCAGCGTCGCGAAATTCCTTCAGCGCCGGATTCGACCACACCGCTTCTTCGATTTGCTGCTTCTGCATCAGCATCTGCGCCGCTGTCTTGAAGCGTTCGTGCTCGAGCAGGCGGTTGACCAGATCCAGTCGCGGATCGTCTTCACCCGCGGGCGCGTCGGGATCGCGCGGCAGCAGCATCTTCGACTTGATGTGGATCAGCAGCGATGCCGTGTAGATGAACTCGGCCGCAACGTCCACGTCGAACTGCTTCATGCCCTCAACGTACTTCAGGTACTGCTCGGTGATCTTCGCGATCGGGATGTCGTAGATGTCGATGTCCTGCTTGCGGATGAGGTCGAGCAGCAGGTCGAGCGGGCCGTCGTAGACCTGGCCCACCATGACCGAGAACGACGACTGGTCCGCGCCGTCCTTGCGGGGTACTATCTGCGGGACGGGCGTCTTGACCTCGGGATTCGCGGCGTTCTCGGGATTCTCGGGCATGGAGTTAATTGCGATTATAGGGATCGTTCGTCGCCTGCGGCGACTCTCTTCGCTCAGGATGACAAATCATTCGCCACGGAGGCACGGGGGACCCGGAGTTTTGTTCATAGAACCCCTTTCATAAATCGCTTTGTATCAGGGCACGGCTTCAGCCCCTGAGGCCTTGTTCTGCAAGGGCGAAAGCCCCAGCCTTTCTGCCTCGATTCGGCATGGCTAAACAGGCTGCTGAAAACTCCATACTGACAACAGCCCGGGTAGTGCGGGCCTTCAGGCCCGCGTTCACCTGGTTTTGTGAAGAGGGCTTTAGCCCCGGCGGTACCTCGTCCAAAGCCGCTAATAGGGCCGCTTCTAAATGTCCCCCAGGCCTAAAGGCCGTTTCACTGTACTCGCTTGACGCGGCGCTGAAGCGCCGCACTACCCGAACTCGCTCCTGAGAGGACTTTTTCAGCTGCCTCTAAAGTCGTGCCCTGATACACCCCGAGAAAACCACAGTCTTCTCTCTGTCTTCGCGGTGAACGCTTTTTACTTGCCCTCGCCGGCCGTCTGCACTGGCGGTTCGTACTCGTGCGACAGGTTCGCGGCTTCGCGCGCCTCCACCATGGTTGCCTCTGCGACCCTGCGCGCCTTCTTCGATCCTTCTTCGAGAACATCCCACGCCAGCTTGGGATCGGCTTCGTACTGGGCGCGCCGCTCCTGTATGGGAGCAAGCACGTTCCACAGGCTGTCGGCCGCCCACCCCTTGCACTCGATGCAGCCGATGCCCGCGGTGCGGCAGCCTTCATACACCTTGGCCATGGTCTCCGTGCTGCTGAAAATCTTGTGCAGGTCACCGACCGGGCACACGTCAGGATTGCCGGGATCGGTCCGCCGAATACGCGCTGGATCGGTCACCATCGTCTTCAGCTTCGACCGCAGAGAAGCTTCAGGCTCGCTGAGCAGGATGGTGTTGTTGTACGACTTCGACATCTTGCGGCCGTCGGTACCGGGCAGCTTGGCCGCGGGAGTCAAGAGTGGCTTAGGCTCGGGGAACACCACTTCGCGCTGCGGATCGTGATCGCCGGCCTGTACCTTGCGCGGGTAGAACTGGTTGAAGCGCCGCGCCACTTCGCGAGTCAACTCTACATGCGGTACCTGGTCCTCGCCGACGGGAACGAAATCCGCCTGGTAAATCAGGATGTCGGCCGACTGCAGCAGCGGGTATCCCAGGAAACCGTAGGTGCTCAGGTCCTTGTCCTTGAGGTTCTCGCGCTGCTCCTTGTAACTCGGCACGCGCTCCAGCCACCCCAGGGGAGTGATCATACTGAACAGCAGGTGCAACTCCGCGTGCTGCAGCACATGCGATTGAATGAACAAAGTGCTGCGCTCGGGATCGAGTCCGGCCGCAAGGTAGTCGATGATGACCTCAAGCGAACTTTGCTTGACGCTACGCGTGTCGGAATAATCGGTGGTCAACGCGTGCCAGTCGGCAATGAAGAAGAAGCACTCGTAGCTGTCCTGCAGGCCGACCCAATTGCGCAGCGCTCCGACATAGTTGCCGAGGTGCAGCTTTCCGGTAGGACGCATGCCGCTCAGCACGCGGCCTTTTGTAGTGGGAGAAGGCATCAGAGTCTCAACAAGAATCCGTTAAAGAAGTTCAGCACCGGGTACATGAAAGCGCCGAGAATGCCGCCGCCGAAGAACAGGAGAATCACCAATCCCCACATGCCGATGTTGTCGTAGACGCGCAGCGCGCCCGCCGAAAGAAAGTGCCGGATCACATGGCTGCCGTCGAGGGGTGGAATCGGAATGAGGTTGAAGACACCCAGCAGGACGTTGATCTCCATGGCCGCGTACAGCAACGCGCCGATGGGGACGATAGCGCCTGCGTCGGCCGGCATGACTTGGGCAAGGTCCCCGCTGGAGGCGCCGCGCGCCAGCGCGAAGACCACCAATCGCCCGATCTGTGAAATGTGGGCCACTACTGTCAAGGCCACCACGGCTATCCCGGCCGTCAGGAAGTTGCTGACCGGACCCGCCACCGAGGTCAAGACGTCGTCGCGCACGTAGTGCTTGAAGTTGCGCGGGTCCACCGGCGTCGGTTTGGCCCAGCCGATGACCGGGAAGTGCGTGATCATCGCGATTGCCGGCAGCAAAATGGTGCCGACGGGATCGATATGCTTGATGGGATTCAGAGTGACACGTCCCAGCATGCGGGCCGTCGGATCGCCTAGGCGCGAGGCCATCCAGGCGTGCGCCGACTCGTGCACGCTGATCGCGAACAGGAAAACGATGATCTGAAAGACAACATCAATGACGCTAAAGTGCATCGCAGTTTGCTTTCGATACTAACATGCAGGAAAGCGAAAGCCCGCACCACCAGGCGCATGGGCGCGAGCTCTTGAGCGCTATTTCTGCGTAAGCCGCACCTGTCCGGCCTCCACCACCGCACCGTCGATATGTAACGGCAGCTTGAACGTACTGGTGATGCCGACGTTGGGATACTTGGGCGTCAGGAAGTGCTGCACAAAAAGCTGCAGGAGCATTTGCGGTACCTCGAGGCCGTCCAGCGAGACCGATTGCGCGTGAATGGTACCCACGCCGTTCGCGCCCGATGCCTGCGCCACCACGTGGATGTCGTGAGTGCCGCTGAACAGGCTGAGCAGGGGATTCGCCGATGTCTTGCCTTGTGTCAGGGCTTCGAAATCGACTTGGGCATGACCGTCGATCGTCCCCGGCATGGACGTGAGGTGCACATGGCTCACTCCCTTGGGGAGCTTCACGCCTCCTTCATTGAAGTAGGCATTGGCTTCGCGCTCGGTGATTTCGGTGGGCTTGGGATCGGGATGAGGCCGGGCCGCGTTCTGCTTTAAGTACGCGATCTTCTGCTCCATCGCGCGGTAGTCGGGAGTGTGATTGTCATGCTGCGGCTCGGGCTTGCGATCAGCCAGGGCGGTCTCGGCCACAACGAGCACTATCGCCAGAGCTAATAAGCGCCGTCTCATCGCAGTGCTGCCTCGGCGGAGGGCGCTGTCACGGTTTCGACCCGCGGTTTGTCCAGCGGACCGGATATCACGTACGAGTGTCCTCCTGCCCGCTCGAGTCGAACCGCAAGGCTGCGATCATAGGAGGCTGTGCCCTTGACTGCGTAGTTGACTCCGCTCGACTGCAGCTTGCAGTCAACCAGAGTAAAAGCTCCACCCGCCAGCGTGAGCTTGCCGGTGAGGCTCGAGAACGCCAGCGGAGCGCCGCGGCCATCGAGGACGACATGCCGCAGGGAGCCGTCATTCCAGGTGAAATCGGCTGAGCCGGTTGCCGAATCGCGCAGGCTCTCGGGACTCAACCCACGCAGGGCCAGGCTGTATTGAGCGTCCACCGTTCCACCGGCCCAGTTGTCGTGCATCAGAGTTCCCAGTTGCGGCATCGACACCCGCGTAACACTTCCGGTGCCCGAATAGGTTGGAGGCGCCACGGTAAAGTCGGCGGTCCAGGACCCGTTGTGCTTTCCGCCGAGCATGTCCGCGCGCAAGTCGCGCACCCGCAAGTTGCCGGCGTCGAACTCAACCATCGCGCTCACGTTGGTGGCAACCGACGTTCCCAATTCAAATCGGGCGCTGGCAAAATGTCCGTTGGCGTGCAACTTCAGAAGCGCATCCTCATGCCGCTGTCCTATGTCCAGCAGGTGATACCATGGCCGGTTAAAAAAGTTTGGATTTACCAATTGATTGAGCCGCGCCAGCGACGCGTCATCGGAATGAACGTCGAAATGCAGGATGCAACTCTCCGGAGCGGTGCAATGCACCGGAAAACCGGCTGATCCGCTGATCTCCGGCCCTTTCGCGAATCCTGCCGTAAACGACGTTACCGCAGCCTGCTGGTTGGCTAACGTTGCCGATGCCGATGAAATCAACAAGGGCTCGGCGACCCCCTGCAACTCTGCCGTGACGTTGTGCACTTGCATGCTACCGGAAGATATGGGAGGCGCAAATCCAACCCAGGTTCCGGCCACATCGAGATCGATTTGAGCATCTCCAGCCAATCCCATCCCCGGTGTGCCTATTCCCAGCGCCTTGGCAATGTTCAACAAGCGCGCCAGTTCCGCAGCTCCCTTGAGATTGACGCTGTAGCGGTCCTGATCGAACTCGGCGCTGGCGGTGGCCGGCGAAATTGCACCCAGCGGAATAGGAAATGGCTTCACCAGGAGGCGCAACTCGGGAGTTGGCGGCGGCGTGACCTTATGTGAAACGGAACGCCGCTTCGGATGCGGAGTACCAGGAGCAGTCGCCTTTGGGATCGCGACTTCCACCGTTCCGAGTTCCAGGTCCTGTTTCAGTACACCGGAGCGCAGCGTCAGGAGACTGATACGACCGCCGCCTGTCCATGCGGGAACTCCTCCCGGATCTTTGCGGACGGCAAACACTCCTTCAAAGTCGCCGGTGGCGGTGAGATCGGCGGGCAGGTCTTTCTTGGCGTGGTGGGCAAAGGCGACAATTCCTGCCGCCGGAATCCGCTCGGCGGAGATGCTTAGATCGTAGTTATCAGCGGCCCACCCTTGGGCGTTGCCGCGAACTTCGAGGATGCCCGGACCGACGGGCGATTGGCACTGCAGATCGTGCAATGCGTCGTCGGGAGAGGAATAGGTGCCGGTGCAATGTATGAGCAGGCGCAGAGCTTCGCCAACCGCAATGTCGTAGCGGCGAAAGTCGTCCACGCGCGCGTCCAGAGTGATCCCAAGTGCGGCCGGAGTGCCGGTCAGCGATGCGTTGGAACGCACGTCGCCCCGCCAGCCCCGATCGCGTCCATAGATCAGCTTTGTCAGCTGGCCAAGTGGGCCTTTGTTGTAGGTGAACTTGAGGTCGAGGGGCGTGTCCCGCAAGTTGGAAGCCCGCTGGAAACGCCCGTCCAGCTTGAGTATGCCGGTATCGTGGATGTCAACATCGGTGCGCGTGGGCCGCGCCTCCAACCGGATGCCCCATTGATTTTCCGACTCCAGCCACAGCGCAAAGTCGGCATCGGTAAACGCGAACGCCTTCTTCACCTGCCCGAGCTTGAAGTTAATGCGCCCGCTCGAAGCCTCGACATAAGGGAAGCGCGGTCGCGCCCCCGGACGGGTCTTGGCGGTGGGTTCAGGGCTGACCTGCGAGGTCCGTTCCACCAGTTCTTCCACGTTCCAGTGCCCATCGGAACGGCGAGCGAGATTCAAGCTGGGACTGTCCAGGTCGAGGGTCCCGATCTCCAGCCGGCCACGCCAAAGAGAGGTCAGCCGAAGAAAGGCAGTGACGGTGTCAGCGCGCAGCATCGGTTCCGCACCATAGGCGGGACTCTCGGCCACAACAAAGTTCGACAGGACAAGGCCCGGGCGAGGAAGGAGTTTCAGTTCAATGCGGGAGACTGTAACCTCGCGCCCCAGCGCGCGGCTGATGGCCTCCGCCACCCGGCTGCGATAGCGGTTTACGTTGACGAACGGTGGCGCCAGCACCGCCAGGAGGACGATCAGCGGAACTACCCACATCATCCACCGCGCGGTACGGCCCGGCATCAACGCACCACGTGAAACATGCGCGACCAACGGGTCTGGTCAAAGAAGTGGATCACGATATTGAACATCCACGCCAGCCGGTCTCCCAGGCCCTGCCGTTCGTACTCGTCACGCGGGGTGACGAACGACCAGTAGATGAACATGGGGCGTCCGATCACATTCTCACGCGGCACAAAACCCCAATAACGGGAGTCGAGGCTGACGTCACGATTGTCGCCCATCGCGAAGACGCTGCCCGGCGGTACCACCAGATCGCCATTCTCAATGTGCGAGGGCAAAGTGAGGCGCCACTCCGGGGTCACGTTTCCGTAATCGTTGACCGGCACGGTGGGAAAATTATCGCGGTAAGAGTTGTAATCGCCTTTGCGTATGACGTAGGGCTCATCCAGGCGCTCACCGTTGCGGTACACCACGCCGTCCTGCAGATGGATCCGGTCACCGGGAAGGCCCATGACGCGCTTTACCAGGTACAGGCCGGGCTGCGCTGGAGCGATAAAGACGAAGATGTCACCGTGACGCGGCTCGCGATAGGGAATCAGTTTGTCGATCCAGGTGGTCTTCGGGGCAAGCACGGTGCGATCAACGAACAGGTGGTCACCGATCAGCAGGGTGTTCTCCATCGAGCTCGACGGGATGGTAAACGCTTGCAGAGCGAAGGTGATGATAAACAACCCGGTCACCAGCACGATGGCGATCGAAGCGATGAACTCTGACGTCGTTTCCTTCGCCTTTTCCGGTTCTTGCGGCGCGACCGGCGGGGTCTTCACCGGTGCGGTCTTGACAATCTTTTTCGTAGTAGCCAAATGCACTCTTCCTTGGCGATCTCTAGTTAGCCCGTGGGCCTTTCAGCGCACACCGGCAGGGAGCCGCGCTTTATTGCACGGTCCGCAGCATGCGGTGCCAGCGCAGGCCTCGCAACATGTGGGTAACGTCGTATGCCAGACTCGAAAGTTTATCAGACGGAAGCCCGTCGGCGGCTGCGGACGGGGAGCGCAGCACAGACCAGTAGATCACAAGAGGACGGCCAACAATATTCTCCTCAGGCACGAATCCCCAATAGCGGGAGTCGGAGCTGTCGTCGCGATTGTCCCCCAGAACAAAGAACGATCCTTCCGGGACGATCAACTCGCCGTCTTCGAGAAGCTTCTGAACTTCCAGGTACCACGGCGACGACATTCCCAGGACCAATAGATTACCGTCGGGGAAGTTGTCGCGGAAACCGTCCTTCTGCTCCCAGTGAAAGGTTGCGTAGGCATCATCCTGGCGAACGCCATTGACGTAGACATGCTTGTTGATGAGCCTGACCCGGTCGCCGGGAAGCGCCACCACGCGCTTCACAAAGTGCTGTCGCGGATCGAGCGGATAGCGAAAGACAATAATGTCCTGGCGCTGCACCGGCTGGTAGGGCATCAGCCACCGCCAAAACGCAGACCGTCCTTCGTGGGCCTTGTCCACTAGAAGATAGTCACCGACCAGCAGAGTGGTCTCCATGGAGGGAGAGGGGATCTGGAAGGCCTGCACGATGAAGGCGATGACGAAGACCGCGATCACGATGGTGGTGGCCAACGATTGCAGCGAGTTCATGCTGCCGGAGTGGCGACTCGCCGGGGGACGAGGTACCACTGTCCTCTGCTCCTGGACAACCACCTCGACGGACGGTTCGGTACGGACTTCGCTCATCAATGTTCGGTCAGTTTGCTGGAGGGATCGGTATCCCGCGTCCCAGACTCTGTCTTCAGCGATTGTAGAAAATCCCAGGCCTCTCGTGCAGCTTTCTGCTCAGCCAGCTTCTTGGTATTGCCCTCCGCGCGGCAGGCAAAGCCCTTGCCTCCGTTGGCCGCGGCTGAAACCTGCGCCTCCATGGTGAACACCTTGCGATGGTCCGGGCCCTCTTCCTTTATCAGTACATAGCGCGGCTGGGGTCGTCCGCTGGCGTGCACCGCTTCCTGCAGCGCCGACTTGTAGTCAATTACCGGGAGAGCACTGCTGCCGCCCTGGTGCACTTCCGCCAGACCGGGTTCCAGGATCGCCTGTAGGATGAAGCCACGAGCCACTTCCAATCCCGCATCAAGGAACAGGGCTGCGATGACTGCCTCCAAAGCGTCCACCAGCAAGGCCACCTTGTTGCGGCCCCCGCTCCGTTCCTCCCCCCTTCCGAGGCGCAGGTATTGTCCCACCTCCAGCTCGCGTGCGGGACGAAGCAGGTGACGCGCACTTACCAGGTGGGCCCGCAGCTTGGAGAGCTCTCCTTCCTGATATTCGGGAAAACGCTGGAAAAGTTCCCGGCTAACCACAAAACCCAGCACCGCGTCGCCCAGAAATTCCATCTGCTCGTTATCGGCAGCCGGAGCCAGGGCGTTTCCTGCGGCGTTCTGCGATTCCGACTCCCGGGCATAGGAAGCGTGGGTGACGGCTTGCTCCAGAAGGGCGCGCCGCGCGAAGCGATGCCCGAGAGCTTCCTCCAGGGCGGAAAGGTCATGAGCGTTGGAGTTCATTTGAGTTCGATGTGCCTGGGCCGTTTCGGTACCGCGGCGCAAGACCATCCTCTAAATAGCCGTGCGTCCTAGTGCGGAGGTGTATTCGGTGTAGTAGTCTGAGCCGGCGCCTGGGCCGGCGGTGGTGTGCTGGGGGCCGGCGTCGCACCCGCCATCAGCTTCTGCAATCGCGCCTGTTGCTGCTTCGCCAGGTTCTGCGCCGCGCTTCCCGCCGGCGCATATTGCGCGGCTTTGGTGGCCGAGTCGAGCGCCTGGGGATACTGCTTCAACTGGTCCTGCGCCACGGAAAGGCGCAAGAAGATGACCGCTTCCGGTTGTGTCTTGCCGGCATCCACCGCTTTCAGGAACTGCTGCTCGGCGGCCGCATAGTCCTTCTTAGTCAGGCTGACCATACCCAGCGTGCCGTAGGCCATGGTGATGATGCTTGTCTTCACCGCCGCGACCCGATCGGCAGGCGCGTCAGGCGGGACCGGCAGGCCGCCAATGTTGTCGATCGCTAATTGGGCGTCCTTGGCGGATTCGGCAAGACGCTGGTCGCGATCCATGTCGGTATCACGAGTGCCTTCCACCAGAGCCGACCCCACCTGTACCAGTGGCACCGGGTTGGTCGGATCCGCGGCTATGGCCTTGCGCCCCAGCTCGATCACCTTATCGGAATTGTTCGCCTGTCCATACAGGTTCATGGAGCGAATGAAGAGCGTCGCCCTGAGGTCGCTGGTCGGGTACTTGGCGGCGAAAGCAATCGCGGCAGCCTCTGCTTGAGCCGGATCAGTTTTAGTTGCCGCGTCCTGGTAGGCTTTCATCTCGTCCTGCGACTTGGCCTGCAGGACTTTGTGCGCTCCAGCTGGGGCCGGCGAGGCGGGCGCGCTCTGGGCCGGCGGCTGTCCGCTGGAACTGCCAGCCTGATTCTGCGCAGGCTTTGCCTGGGCCATGGTTGCGGCCAGCGCTACCGTTAAGATTGCGAAGCTCGATCTCATGAATGGGTGTCCTTTCTCGGGGGAGAAACGCCGGCCTCCCTGCCAATGCGAAGTTATCACTGTTCCCGTTTTGCGTTTGGAGGCTCGTAGGGTTCTTTCAGCCCGCGTTCTGCTGCCTTCTGGGTGTTGGGCGACGGATCCCCCGCGCTGAGCGCTGCCTGATATTGCGCAACTGCCTTCTCCCTCTCATCCTGCAGGTCCAGGATGCGTCCTAAATAGATGTGACACCAAGCCACGATGTGGGGGTCCTTGGCCGCATTCAGCGCCTTCTGGAAGTTGTCCTGCGCCCCCTGCATGTTGCCGCTCATGGTAGCCGCCCGAGCCATTACGAAATAAGCTCGCGCCGGGTCTTCCTTGTCATTGAGAGCCTCTTCGGCAAGCTTTTGTGCTCCCGCAGGATCGCCGCTGGCGAGCTCGCGTTCGGCCAGGTCGACCTTCTGTTGCGATGCGGGGTTCGCGGCCCGTACCACCTCAGGCGTGGCTTGCGAAGCAAATTCAATCTCGCTCGCACGCTTCTTCTCGTGATCAACATCAATATTGTGTAGCCAGTCCGGAAAAGCGTCCTGCAGCCCTCTGTTTTCCTTTTCGAAATCCTTCAGTTCGTCGTAGAAGTAGCGGGTGAGGATAAATCCTTCGGCTTCGTCCCGCTGCAACATCGCCTGGCGTTCCTTGTCCGGCAATTTGGAATCGTACGGGTTGCGCGCCTCGATCGCCCGAATCAGGCACTCGACGACCAGCAGCCCCGGATCCAGCTTGTAGTCCTCGGACATGGGAGCTTTCTGCACCGCGGCCAGGACGGGCTTCAAGCGCTGCAGAGCGGTTGCTCGCTTGGCGATCAGCGGATCAAGCACAAAATGAAGATAGGTGTGCCGCAGGGCCTCCATGTGGATGTTATCTCCGTTGGGAGAGATCACCAGGTAGTAATAATCCTGAAAATAATTGCGTGAGTTGACCTGGCCCGGGGCGCTCATAGGTTCGAGGTACACCGTGAAGCTGCGGCCCAGGTATCCCGCCAGGGGCATCCGCAGGTAGGTGTCGGTGGAAGTGATCATGCGTGCGACGGGTTCGTGGTAGCGGTCAATCAGGGCAAGGTATTCGGACTGGTGCTTGAGCCAGATAGCATGCAGGTTGGCAGCAGCGTAATACTGCTTAAGTAACGGTACGAACCCCAACACATACGTAGAGTTCGGTGGCATGTCGGATTCCTTGACCCGGGGAGTGAAATCGGGAGGGGGACCCAGGTACAAGGCCAGAGAAACGTATTGTGCCAGCTCGTGCGCTCCATCGCCTTGCTGGTGATCGCGATAGAACTGGCACATCTCCTTCGCGGCTGTCGCAGCGCCGGGCAACTTGCTCGCCTCGACAAGATCGGCCCGAACTTCCATGCGGATGGGAGACGACGTCTGTAGTTCCTGGTCGTACCCACAGACGTTCATTGCAGCCACTACGCTGAACAATGTCTCGCTGACGTCAAGCGTGGCCTTGGACTGCGCTCCTGCGGCGCAGAGAAGCGACGCCAGCGTAAGCAGCAGGACAAACAAACGGCGAAAACAGCCCAGAAAAGCCTCCTGACACGATTTCGGCGGGGAATCAGTCTCTACAGTTTACGAGCAGAGTAGGTGACGCGCAAATCGAGCGGATGTCGCCGTCGTTGTAAGCCTGTCCAAAAGGTAAGTGGCCTATCCCTTGACCTGCACCTTAGAGAACGACAGGACCACCCGGCTCGCTGTGGGCTGGCCGAAGGCCGTTGCCGGGTGAAAGGTAGTGAAGATCAGCATGTTCTTCAGCTGCGGCAAAATGGCCTCGGCGTTTTCCGGAGCCGACAGGATGCGGTAATCCTGGACGCGACCATCGGGCCCGACATACGCCTCCACGATCAGCGACTCCGCATTGGCCACCCCCGACAATTCAAAGGGAGCGAACTGCAATTGCGCCGGCGTGTAAAGCATGGTGGGTACATCGTTGGACGCAGTCATTGGCGTGGAATACGGGAGGCTGATCAGCAGCCCAAAAATGATCAACGTGGTCACCACGCCGGCCGTGGCCGGCACCATGATTGCGTTGCAAGCATTCTCCCAACGCATCCGCAGCATCTCCCAGCGCGAACGCTGCGAGTTGGCGAGCTCCTGCGAAGCCGCGACGCGAAGCCTGAGTGCCAGGTCAGGAGGTGCGGGCTTCCGCCCGAGCGACCCAACCAGCATCTGAATCTGCTGTCCGGACGAATAGTACACCGCGCATTCCGCGCAGCCCTGCAAGTGTTCATTCACCTGGGCCAATTGGCTGCGGGTCACTGCCCCGTCCAGGTACGACGACATGAGACGCTTCGCAACTGAGCACTTCATGGCATGACCTCAACCTTCTGACCGCCAACCGGACCGTCCTTCTGTCGTCTGCTATTGCGCGCCACGCCCCGGTTCATTCCGAAGGCCTGTAGATAACGCTCCATGCGCTTGCGCAACGCCTCGCGGCCGCGCACCAGCCGTGATTTCACCGTTCCCAGGGAGACATCCATTACCTCGGCGATCTGCTCGTACGACAGTTCCTCGATGTCGCGCAGGATCACCGTTGTCCGGTACGGCTCGCTGAGGGCCTTCAGTTCACATTCCACCCGGGCCCGCAGTTCCTCGTCGTATACGTTTTGCAACGGAGACTTGCCTTCATCCACCAGCGTGTACTTCATTCCCGGGCAGGAGTACTCGTCTCCGTTTTCGCTCGCCGGCTCGATCGACATCTCCTGGACCTTATGCCGGAACCACCACCGCCGGTGATTTGAAGCCTCATGCACGGCAATCCGGTAAATCCAGGTCTTCAGGCTGGAGTCGGCATTGAAATTTCTGATTCCGCGAAACACCTTGATGAATACTTCCTGGGTTGTGTCGGCGGCGTCGGAGGGATCGTCCAGGATCCGGTAGACCAGGCTGTAGACCGGCTGGTTATAGTGCGCGATAAGCCAGTAAAAGGCATCTTCTGACCCGGCCTTCAGTTCGGCCACGATAGCTAGCCTCCGCGGTGCGGACGTCCAGCGCACTTGCGAGGTCACTCAATGTTGTTGCTCCCGCCATGTAGGCGTACCTCAATGATAAATAGATTCGGAGCCTGCAACAACCTTCCGCGACGATCCTGGCGTCACCCGACTCCGCCGTCCATACCGGCAATCACGTTCCATTCGAACCAGTCCGACCGTCCCTGCGGCGGAACCTGCTGAAATAGACCCCAGACAGGGTCGAAATGTTCCCAATCTTAGAGACGCTCTCTTAAGGGTTCGGGTAGCCCATCCAGCGATCAGGGTTTGGGAGGCGATGCGCCCGTGCTCTCGGTGGGTTTGGACGCATCGGTGACCGCTGTCTTTTTCTTGTGCACGGTCTTCTTGACCGGCTCGGTGTCGTCCACGACAACCTTCTTGGGAGGCGCCGCCGGCGGCACAGCAGCAGCGGTCTGTTGGTAGCGCGCGAACCTGGCTGCGCAACTGATTCAGCTCGGACTGCGTGGAGGAGGTCATTTGCTCGAGCGCGTCTCCCAGATCGCGTCGTACAGTATCGACGGTCTCGAGTTGCCGCGCCAGTGCCTCGTAGTCACCCTTCGGCCCGAAGGCCCCGGCGGACTCCGTCAGCGATTCGCAGACGTCGTACAGCGCGTTGAGATTGCGATACAGCTTGAACCCGGCGCTCAAGTCCTGGGGCGCCGAGCGGACTGCATCAATCAATGCCGGCAACGCCGAGGTAAGGTTGCGCTGAAGGGAATCGGCATTGGACTGGGCTTGCCGTTTGGATTCTCCGTCCGCTTTCCATTTGTCGATTCGCATGCGGCCGATGTCGAGTGTTGGCCTGCGACGCCGCAGCCTGCAGTCTGTCCAGATCGGGCAACGAACCGGGCGCATTGACGCGCTGGCGGCGGCCTGTGGTCCGCGGTGCCGGGGCACGTGCCGGGGTCTGCGCCAACGCCAGCGCGCCAGTCAGGGCAAACGAACAGCGGGACCAATCTCAGGTTCATCTTCCGCTCCTATGGGGAAAACCTCAGACGAGCGGTCGCAGACGACGTGGGGAAAAGGCAACTATACAAACGTTATTTCGATGCTACCGCATAGGATCGCGGCTGCGCCAGCCCGGCGGCATCGATGGTCCCTTGCAGGCTCGGTGATTCGCTGAACAGCTTCAGGTTTTTGCGGAAACGCAAGGTGCGATTCAGTGGCTGGTCTGCCGTCGCATTGCAGCACAATGTTCAGTGGCTGGACCTGTGCGGGCTTGACGTACTGATTCACCAGGAAGCGCTGGCCGTCGGCGCGTCACATCGTAGCTGAACAGATCGGTTGACGAGACGATCGTGCGGCCGCGAATCTGAAACAACGGAGTTGGCGTGCCCGTGGATATTCCGCCGTCTGCGCTGACCGGTACGGCCATCAGACGCTTGTTCGAGCCCACATAGCTGACGTAAAAAATCTCCTTGCCGTCGCTACGCCAGCGAGGCTCCAAGCCTCCGCCGCGGGACACCTCCAATTTGCCGCCGGTTGCAGGCAGGGGAGCGATATATACCTCCCAATCGCCAGACTCGTCGGAAGCATAGGCCAGCCACTTACCGTCCGGCGAGACCTGGCCCTCGCACTGATTGCCATTGGCAGCCACCGCACGCGTGAAACTCTCATCCGCCAGGGACAACATTTCCAGCTTCGATCCCCCGGAAATGCCCAGGTTGGTGACGACAATTGCCTTGTCATCACGAGTCCACGAAACCGGTATGGCGTCGCCGACATTGCGATTCGGTCCCAGCCCGCGCTCCGCTTCCAGCCCGCTTGCGTTCTTGAGTCGTACAACCGTCCCCGGGGCCCCCGAGCGATAAGCCAGCGTCTTGCCATCGCGGGACCACGTCGGCGTCGGTTTCCTCGGCCGGATCGAAGGTGAAGCGAGTGAAGCTTTGCCGCGAGAGATCGTGGATCCAGACGTCGACGTTCTTGTCCTTCCCATCGGCAACATCCACGGCCACGCGCTGCCCGTCGGGTGAAATGCTTGGGTTGGCGATGATCGCGCTCTCTCCCAGACTGCCCAAATCCTTTCCGCTGCGGTCGTACCAGGTCAGCTGGGAAAGTGGGGCGCCGACGCCGAGGTGATAGACCACGGTACCGTTCTCCGCGACCGTCAACGCCGCCCAGTACGTCGAAGGATTGCGGCCTATCTGAGGAGCGACGACCTGCGACCCGCCTTGGATGCGGCCCTCGCTCGTTCATCCCGACAGCCATCAGCGAGCGCTTGTCATCCAGATAGAAAAGATGACCCTGTCCGTAGCCGAAGCTGGAGCGACAGGGCATGACCAGATCTTTCTTCCCGGCAGAGAGCGAACTCAGATAGATTCCGGTGTGGCGGTCGTCGAGAGCTTCGTGAAAGTCACCGGACCAGAACAAAAAGTGCTCCCCATCCGGCAGAAATACCGGCCAGCGATGCGAGGATTCGCCGGTATTCATCAGCTTGTCGGTAAGGGGGGCGGCGCCGGTGCCGTCGGGGTTCACCTTCCACAACGGACCGGCAGAACTTGGCGAGTAGACGATGACGTTGTTCTTGCTCCAAGTTCCGCCACGGCCGCTTTCCGCCTGCGTGATGACCTCCGGTGCGCCGCCTGTGACGGCGATCTTCTTCAGCTTGCCGTTGGCAAAAAATCCGATGTACTTCGCGTCCGGCGACCAGAAAGGATAGCTCGCGGTCTGGGTGTCTTCCGAGCCGAATCACGGCAGTCGAGCCCACGCGCTGCACGTAGATAACGCCCTCGCCGGTATCCTCATCGGGAGAGACGTATGCCAGCATGCTGCCATCAGGGGACAGCGCCAGATGGGTCACTTCGGCGGAGGTGGGAATGGCGAAGTCCATGCGCCGCGCCGACGAAGCTGACGCTGATCGCGCAGCAAAATAGCCCACCAGGATCGCGGCTGCAAGTGCAACCGCAGCGGCGGCCCACAGCCAGGGGCTACGACGCTGACCGGCTCCGACGACCGGCAAGGTGGAGGCGGATCCGGAGCCTGACAAAGCTCCTAACGCGAACGTCAAGTCGCGCGCCGACTGAAAACGGTCTGCCGGATTCTTCTCCAGACAGTGCCGCACGATGCGATCCAAGCCGGGAGGAATCTTGGCCAGGGCGGGATCGATCTCCGGGGGATCGAACTTCAGGATCGCGCTCATGGTCTCCACCGACGTATCGCCGGGGAAGGCCCGCCTGCCGGAGAGCATCTCGTACAGCACGGCGCCAAAGCTGAAGATATCGGCGCGATAGCCCACCGTCTCGCCACGCACCTGCTCCGGCGCCATATAGGGGGCCGTTCCCATCACAATCCCGGGCGCGGTGCGCATGGTGGCGGTTGCGCCATTGGCTGAAACCCCATGCGCCGTTGCGGACTGGTCCTTCGCCAAACCAAAGTCCAGCAGCTTCACGTGTCCGTCCTTCGTGAGAAAGATGTTCTCCGGCTTCAGGTCACGATGAACAATGCCGCGCTCGTGGGCGGCCGCCAGCCCGTAGGCGATCTGGGTCCCGATCTCGACCGCCTTGCGCACCGGCAAGCGGGCCCCGGTTCAAGCGTTCACGAAGCGTCTCTCCCTCCAGCAACTCCATCACGAGGTACGACGTGCCGTCGTCCACTCCGACGTCATGAATGGCCACGATGTTGGGATGGTTGAGCGCCGCAATGCTACGCGCCTCCTGCTCGAAGCGATGCATTCGGTCGGCGTCGGAAGCAATCGCCTGGGGAAGGACTTTGATGGCGACGAAGCGGTCCAGCCGGGTGTCGCGGGCGCGATATACCTCACCCATTCCGCCTTCGCCAACCGGCGCGAGGATCTCGTAAGGACCGAGTTTTGTGCCCACGGACAATGGCATGGAGAGTCGGCGAGATTATAGCCGCATGCGTTCGGCGAACTCATGGGCATGGATACGAAGCTGCGCGCCTGGAAGTTTGACTAAGCCATGCAGGTGGGAGAAAATACGTAAGGCGCCCGCTCTGGGCGTCTGCCTTCGCAAAAGTGGGCCTGTGGCGCAGCTGGGAGCGCGCTTCCATGGCATGGAAGAGGTCGTCGGTTCGATCCCGACCAGGTCCACCAAATCCTTCAACAACTTGAGAGGGGACCAGTCTGATCTTGCCAGGAGACTCGCCAGCACTGGAAATTGAGCAGCCGGTTTCAGGTTTCACTCTTTTGTGCGCTGACCAGGTAACGCGACGGCGAAGATGATTCGAACTCCGAGCTGGTGGTTGATTCCGGCAGCCGTGGTCCTCATTTCGTGCCTGCGTGCAAGTGCTCAGACCGCTCAGTTTCTGCCCGAGCTTGATACCTATGTCAAGCTCGATTCCGATGTGCGGATTTGGCTGCAGGCAAAAGGAACGCGAGAGGGCGGTGTCCCACTGCAGGCAGAAGTTGGACCCAGCCTCGACGTTTATTTGAAGTCGCTGGCTAAGTTGGCCCAAATTACAAGCTTCGATCTGGACGATTCGAAGACCCGACTGGTGGTTTTGTCCATCGGATACCGTTACCTTCCGCAGGGTAATGGTGCGCCGGCCATAAACCGCATGGAGCCGGTTGCAACCTTCCAAGTTCCCCTTAAGGGAGCGTTACTGCTCTCCGACCGCAACCGTGCCGATCTGGACTGGCAGAACGGCGGCTTCACATGGCGCTATCGCAATCGCTTCCAGATGGAGCGGACCTTCGCGATTGCCTCCCACCACGTTATTCCGTACGGGAGCGCCGAATTCTTCTACGAGGACCAATATCAGAAGTGGAGCACGACAGCTCTTTACGCGGGCTTCTACTTCCCGTTAGGAAGAAACGTCGAGTTTAATCCCTACTATGAACACGAGAACAATACTGGCCGATCGCCGAATCAGCAGGTGAACGCGTTGGGCCTTATGCTCAATCTCTACTTCTCGGTCCGTTAGAACATGACCCCAACGCAAACGTCAAAACCATGTGTCGCATGGGACAATAGCGCGATGCCCACGACTCCCGACTTCCTCTACGGCACCGCATGGAAGGAAGACCGCACCCCCGCCCTCACCGAACTTGCCCTGCGAATGGGATTTCGGGGCATCGACACAGCCAACCAGCGACGCCATTATTTCGAAGCCGGAGTAGGGCAAGGACTGGCCGCCGCCTACGGTGCAGGAGTGGTCACCCGCGCTGATCTCTTCCTGCAGACGAAGTTCACCTACCAACGCGGTCAGGATCACCGGCTACCCTACGATCCTGAGGCCGCGCTTTCCCTACAGGTGGCCCAGTCGTTGAGCAGTTCTCTCGAGCATCTCGGGACCGACTACGTTGACAGCTTTGTTATGCACGGGCCCGCTTCGTCCTACGGCTGGACTCGCGCCGACGCAGAGGTCTGGGAGGCCATGCGCAAAGAGCGTGATTCCGGCCGCACGCGCCTTCTCGGAGTGAGCAATGTTTCTTTGCTGCATCTCGAACAGATGATGATCGCCGCCCACGCTGAAGCTCCTGCATTTGTGCAAAACCGCTGCTACGCGCTTCTCGGCTGGGACCGCGAGGTCCGAGCGTTCTGCCGGGAGCGAAAGATCCGCTACCAGGGATTCTCACTGCTCACCGCCAACGTCGAGGTGCTGCACCATCCGTTGATCGCCGATCTCGCTGCGAACCTGAGTTCGACGCCCGCTCAGATTGTATTCAGCTTCACCCGTGCGGCCGGGATACTGCCGCTCACCGGAACCTCTAACCCCGATCACATGAAGCAGGACCTCGCCAGTTGTGACTTGGTGCTCTCCACGAAGGCAGTGCGGGCGATCGAGTCGCTGGCAGGCTGAGATTAGAACAGGCCACAGACCCGCTTGCGGTGTTGCTCGGCGGGTTTCGCTTCGAAGCGAACAAACAATCCAACTTTTACCATCGAACTCTCTACGAGGTCTTGGAGGCGCGTAAAATGCCTTCTGCTGCGAAATTCCAAGCGGAGACGTTGGAATGAACTGGCTGCGCATCCTCAATCATGGTGTGTGGTTCCAGGAGCGAGCCGAAGCGAGAGAAGTGGAGATTCACGAGGACCGAATGATCGATAAGAAAACCGTTGCCGCTGATGAACGTCTGCGTCAGGAGTTCAACCAATGGGCCGAACAAGGCCGCGGCGAGGAGATGGAGAACCACCACATCAGCATCACCGAGCAAACCCTGGCGCTGATGGAACTGAAGCCGGGCGAGCGTGTGCTCGATCTCGGCTGCGGAGCGGGATGGGCGAGCCGCCTTATGGCACGCGCTGTAGCTCACGGCGACAAGCCGGGACAGGTGATCGGGCTTGATGTGTCGGACGAAATGATTCGGCGCGCGCGGGCCGGCTCGAAGGAACATGACAACATCATGTTCGTGGTCGGCTCCGCCCAGCAGATTCCCTGGGAGGAAAATTTCTTCGACAAGGTCCTGTCGGTCGAGAGCTTTTATTACTACGCCGACCAGGACCGCGCCCTCGCTGAACTCTTTCGCGTAATGGCGCCACGGGGCGAGCTGTTTATCCTGATCAATCTCTACAGTGACAATCCCTACTCGCTGCGCTGGGTCGATGAGCTGAAGGTGCCGGTGCAGGCTCGGTCCGAGCAGGAGTACATCCAGTTGCTTAGAGCGCACACCTTCGAAGAGGTGCGCGCAGTGCGCATTCCAGACCTGACGCCGACGCCGGAGGAGTACAGCGGCAAATGGTTTAAGAATGCCGAGGAGCTGCGCGACTTCAAGCGCATCGGCGCCCTGCTGCTGATCGCGCGCAAACCCAATTTCCAATCGCCGCCCCCGGGCTACGAGGTCCTCTGAGAACCGCGACGGAGCGCAATCGAGGGATCGGCGTGTCCCAGAATCAAAAATGATCGCGCAAGCGTCCGAAGCTTTCCACCTGCAACAGGCGGCCATCGCCGTTCTCTGGACGTAGTTCGTCGCGCTCCAGCATCCAGGTGTTGTGGTGGGGAACAAAAACAGCGTGCAGTCCGGCTTCCAGCGCGGGATTAATGTCGGACTTGGGGCTGTTGCCGATCATCCACGTGCTCTCGCGCAACAAGCCATATTTGTCGACCACCGCGTGATAGGTTGCGGCATCCTTTTCAGCTACGACTTCGACGGCCGTGAAATATTCCTTCAGCCCGGAGCGTTCGACCTTGCCGGACTGCTCGGTGATATTGCCCTTAGTCACCAGAAAGAGATGATGACGCTGCCCAAGCTCGGCCAACGTCTCCGGTACTTCCGGCAGAATCTCCATGGGATGCTCGGCGATTGCGTAGGCGAAGCCGCGAATGGTGTCGTGCAAAGCGGGAGTAAGCGGCTCGACCGACAACTGCTCGAAGCATCGGACCAGGGCCAGTGCGAAGCTCTGCATGCCGTAGCCGTGGGTGCGGATGTTTTCCCGCTCAACCTTATACAGGACCTCTCTCACCTGGTCAGGCGTGTACTCGTGATGATTCAGGAAGGAGATGAAGTTGGCGATCGCCCGCTCGAAGTAAACATTGTTCTCCCACAGCGTGTCATCAGCGTCAATGAGGAGGTGTTGGCCGGGCGGGATCTTGTGCGGCACTTCAGCAGACATCACCGTATCTTACCTTTTGTCCAAGCGCCCAGAAGGACCAGACGCCAATGTGTGCCGAGTAGGCACACATCAGGGAGAGCGCGGCATTGGGTTTGAAGAGATCGATTTTGCCGCGGTGTGCCGACTTCGTTTGCGAAACGCAGAGTTTACTTCCCGCCGGGCCCCTGCTGCATCAGGCTCGCCGGCGGCGGAGGAATAGTAATATCCACTTCCTGTACCGATCCAAGCGTGCCAAGCGCTTTTCCGAATTCCGCGTCGTTGCCTACCACGAGCACAACCATCCGGTCCCGGTGGACGTACTTGCGGGCCACGCGCGCAACGTCATCCGAGGTGACCTTTTCCACTTCGCTGCGATAGCGTTCCAGGAAGTCGAGGGGATAGTGATAGAACTCGTAGGCCATCTTCTCGCGCAAAACTTTCTCCGGCGTGTCGAACTGGAAGATAAACGAGTTGAGGATGTCGTCCTTGGCGCGCTTTAGCTCTTGCGGGGTGGCCGTGTTCTTTAGCAGGTCGTCGATCTCGCCATCGATCCCCTGAATGCCTTCCACAGTGCTGGCGCTCTTGGTCTGCATCTGGATGCTGGTCAGGCCGGGATGGTTCCAACTGGAACCCACGCCTCCGTTCACCGCGTACGCCAGTCCCTTTCCAGACCGTAGATGGTTGAAGAGCCGCGAGGAGAAGCTGCCTCCAAAGATCTCGTTCATCACCGTCACCGCAAAGTAATCGGGATTGCTGCGCTCGATGCCGAGATCCAGCATGTCGATGCTGCTCTGGTTCACGTCGCTCTTGCGGACGAAGTACAAACCCGGCTTGGGCTGCGCGAACTTGATGTCGGGTGGAGTCGCATCCGGCCCTTTCTGCCACGACTCGAACGCCTGGCGCAGCTTGGCTTCCATCGCTTTGGCGTCGAAGTCGCCGGTGATGCCGAAGATGATGTTGTTGGGATACACGTATTGCTGGTGCCAGCTCAGCAGATCTTCACGCGTGACCTCGGCGACGGTCGCGTACTCGGCGACTCGTGCGTAGGGATTGTCCTTGCCGTAAGCGAGGATGCGGCTCTCGCGGTGCACGATGGAGTCCACGTTGTCGTTACGACGCGAAATCTCCGTGTACATCTGCTCTTTCGCCAGTTCCAGCTTGTCTGGCCGGAACTCAGGGTGGTGCAGCAAGTCGAGAAACATGTCGAATACAGGGTCGAAGTCGCCTTTGAGGCAGTTGAGCGAAATCGAAGTCGAGTCCGACTGGTTGTCAGTTTCGATCTTCGCAGCCCGGGCTTCCAGAAAGTCGTCCATCTGATCGCCGGTCTTGGCCTTGGTACCGCCGGTGCGCCAGACTTCGCCATAAAGGTCGGTTAGCCCGGTCTTGTTCGCCGCTTCGTAGATGGAGCCGCCACGGATGCGGGCGGTCGCATCAATCAGAGGGAGCTCATGGTCCTCCTGGAGGAAGATCACCATGCCGTTGGGCAATTGGACCCGGACCGGTTGCTGAGGCTTGAACGCGGGCAGCGGCGGCGGCTGAATCTGGTTCCAGGGCTTGACCTGGGCCGAGCCGAAAACTGCTGTCATCAACAGAAAGCAGAACGACGCCTGCAGGAAAAGCAATCGCCGAGTTCGCATCAGTCCGCTCCCTTGCCGGCCACCGCAGGCGCCTGGTTGCTTGCCCTCTGTGTCTGAATGACGCCGACCGTGCGATTCGTCTCAGTGAAAACCTGGTTCGACACCCGCCGGATATCGGCCTTGGTGACCTTGTCCACGCGGTCGAGATAGCGGAATAGCTCTCGCCAATCGCCGTAGCGTGTCTGATAGGTGGCAAGCTGCTGCGCCAGACCTTCATTGCTGGCGAGTCCACGAATCAGATCGGCTTTGGTGCGCGTCTTGAACATCTGCAATTCATCGTCGGTAACGTCCTGCGTTTTCAGCTTGGCAATCTCCTCGTGGACAGCCTTTTGCAATTCTTCATTGGTGTGGCCGGGCAGCGGAACGCCGTAGAACGCAAACAGGTGGCTGTATTTGATTCCCGGCCACCCGGAGAAGCCCGCTGCGAAGGCGGCGATCTTCTTGTCGCGCACCATGGACCGGTACAGGCGCGAGGTCCGGCCGTTCGACAAGATGTCACTGATTGCGTCGTAAACCGCGTCGTCGGGCGCGAGATAACTTGGCCGGTGATAGCCCTCGAGATAGAAGGGTTGCGAGGGATCGTGCAGCGTAACCTCGCGTACCGAATTCTGCGCCGGCTCCTCGGTGACCAACTCCTGCGGCTTGGGGGTGGCGGCGATCCGGTTGAAATATTTCTCCACGATGGGGAAGACCTGAGCGGGATCAAGGTCGCCGACCAGTCCGATCACCATGTTGCTGGGAACGTAGTAGCGTTTGAAGAATTCGGCTGCGTCCGTAGCGGAAAAGCTTTGCAGATCAGAGGCGTAGCCAATCGTCGGCCGGTGATAAGGATTCGCCATGAACGCCGTGCCCAGGAACTGCTCGACCAGTCGCCCGGTTGGACGGCTATCGGTTCGCATGCGGCGCTCTTCCATCACCACGTTGCGCTCTTTGTAGAATTCGCGCATCACCGGATGCATCAACCGGTCCGACTCCAGCGCCGCCCATAACTCGATCATGTTGGACGGCATCGAGTAGTTGTAACCGGTTTCGTCGTAGTTGGTAAAAGCGTTGACCCCGACGCCGCCGTGACTCTCGACGATCTCACCGAATTGGTTTTGCACCACGTACTTGTTGGCGTCTTTGATGGCCTGTTCCCAGGCTGCCTTCAACTGCGCCAGCTTCTGGGGATCCTGGCCCACCCGCTTGATGCGCTCGGATTCATAGGCCGCGTAGGTTTGCTCAACCTTCTCTAACGCCGGCTTCTCTGCCGCATAATCAGTGGTGCCGATATCAGGCGTGCCCTTGAAGGCCATGTGTTCCATCATGTGTGCCAGGCCGGTCTGATGGAGGGGATCCTGCGCTGAGCCGGCATCCACCAGGCTGAAGAACGAAAACACTGGGGCTTCGGGCCGTCGCCACAACACGATGGTCAAGCCATTAGGCAGCGTCTTTACCGAGACGCGCTTTTCGTACGACGCCAAGTCCTGCGCCCCCAGCGGTATCGAAGCTGCCAGCAGGAGCAGGCAAGTCAATTTGGCAAACCAGCACTTCATCGTGCCTCCAAAGGGCAGTCGTGAGTATGCATAAGTTAAAAAGTTACAGATAAGGACGCGCAAGTCAAACGGAAGAAAGCAGCCGTGCCCTGCGCCTTACAAATGAAATCCTGCGTTTTCCCCCCGAGCGAGTTGCATACTTGCTTGTCTAGCCTGCATCATTTCTGTGCGGCGCGAGCGAGGAGACGATGGCCAAAGACACTGTGGTCGACATCGAGGGAAAGCACTTGAAGCTTTCAAATCTCGACAAGGTCCTGTATCCCGAGGCTGGATTTGCCAAGGGGCAGGTGATCGATTATTACGTGCGGGTCGCGCCTGTCTTGCTACCGCACTTGCGCGGACGGCCACTCACCATGAAGCGCTATCCCAACGGCGTGAGCGGTCCGTTTTTCTACGAAAAGAACTGTCCCGAACATCGTCCCGAGTGGGTGCAGACGGCGCGCGTGTGGAGCTCCGGCAACAACAAGTGGATGAATTACTGCCTGGCTGAGGACCTGCCAACGTTGGTGTGGGCGGCCAACCTCGCTGACCTGGAGCTGCACACTAGCCTGTCGCTGGGCAAGGAGATTCTGCGGCCTACGTTTCTCGTCTTCGATCTGGACCCCGGCGCGCCCGCCAATATTGTGCAGTGTTGCCAGGTCGGCGTGTGGGTGCGTGACATCTTCGCCAAACTCAACTTGCAAACTTTCGCCAAGACTTCAGGATCGAAAGGCCTGCAGATTTATGTCCCGCTGAACACCGCGGTCACTTACGACCAGACCAAGTCCTTCGCCCATGAATTGGCGCGATTGTTGGAGCGCCAGCATCCAGATCTGGTGGTCTCGGACATGAAGAAGGCGCTGCGCACCGGCAAAGTGCTCGTCGACTGGAGCCAGAACGATGACCACAAGACCACAATTTGCGTGTACTCTTTGCGGGCAAAGGACCGACCCACAGTCTCCACTCCATTGAAGTGGGACGAGGTTGAGAATTGCCTGAAGAGGAGCGATCCAGGATTGCTCGTGTTCGAGTCGGATCAAGTGCTGGAGCGAGTTAAGAAATACGGCGACCTGTTCGAGCCTGTGTTGAAACTGAAACAGAAGATGCCACCATTGGAGGCGCTGCAGCGCCCGGAAACAAAGGCGACAGGGAAGGCGGTGCCGGCCCCGAAAGGTGCGTCTACACCTGACGAGCCGCGGAAAAAGGCGGCGGTACCGCGCACCAAAGGCAAGTCCATCGCACCAAAGAAGGCGTCCTCTACACGTAGACGGGTGTGATATTGTGTCCAGCGCAATGAGTCCCGCAAACAAAAACCCAGATGCTTCTCCTGCTCCAGAGGAGGTTGGCGCGGCAAGTCCAGATTCCGACCTCCCGCTTTACGTGGGCACCTCGGGCTGGGCGTACACCATCTGGAAGCCGGATTTTTACCCTAAGGACGTTTCGTCGAAGAACTTCCTGAAATACTATGCGACGCAGCTGACTGCCGTCGAAGTGAATTACACCTTCCGCCGCCATTTGTCAGAGAAAGCCGGAAGTGGGTGGATGGCCGACGTCGGTCCGAATTTCCGCTTCGCGCTGAAGGCCAACCAGTACATTACACACATTCGCCGGCTGCAGAATGTCGAAGAAGCGATGCAGCGATTCCTGGCTACGCTGCAGCCGCTGGCCACGCAGCTTGGTCCCGTGCTCTTTCAACTGCCGCCCAATGCCAAGGCCGATGTTAGCGTACTACGGGATTTCCTGGCGCTGCTGCCAAAGACCTTCAAGGCTGCATTCGAGTTCCGGCACCCGTCGTGGTTCAGCGACGAGATTTACCAGGCCTTACAAGATCGCAACGTAACGCTCTGCGTCGCGGAGACCGAAAAGCTCAGCACTCCGGAGGTGCGCACCGCCAGCTACATCTACTTTCGCTTCCGTCAGCCCAGCTACTCGTCAGAAGATCTAAGCAGGCTCGTCGATCGGGTGGGACGGTGTGTGGCCGATGGCTTGGAGACCTACGCTTTTTTCAAGCATGAGGAAGACCCGCGCAGCCCGCATAACGCGGTGGAAGTGCTGAATTCGGTGAGAACGAAGGTGGGCAAGAAGTGACGCGCACGGAAGGGCAAAATGCAACTTCGCGTTACCCAAGGAACCGGTGTCGTCCCTAGGGGACTCAGGTCGACTTTTCACCATACCCAGCACTCCGCCTTCGGCTACGTGCTGGGCTAGACTGAGTCGTCCCGCAAAGCGGGACTGGGATCCATGCTGAGAGCCTTAGAGCGAAAACACTGGCTTCAACACGAAGGCACGTGCATGACGGAGTATTGGCTTCGATTAAGGTAAGTTCTGAATAAGTCAGTCGGAAGTCCCTCACATGCCAAGGCCCCATCGGTGTAAATGTTGCCCTTGCGAACGGCCTGAAGGCCGTCCCCTTCGAAGAACTAGACCTAATCAAAGCCCCCTAGTTTTCCCCTCGCCTCTGTGCCTCGATGGTTGATCTGATTTGTGTGAGATGTGGCCGGAATAGGGGCCCTTCGACTGCGCTCCCTGCGGTCGCTGTGCTCAGGATGACAAGCATCCTCTGTCCTGAACCTTGCTTGTTATTCCCGCACCGCTCACGAGCGTTCATACTCATCTCGTGCAGAGTGCTGATCCTAATCTGCGATTACTGAACTCTTTTCTCGACTACCTCAAAGTGGAGAAGGGCCTGGCGCAGTTGAGCGTAGCGGCTTACAAGTCTGATCTCGATCAGTACTCTGAGTTCCTGCTGAAACGTAAGCGTGCGGCGCGTGAAGCTCGACGGCAAGACGTGCGCGACTTCCTGAATGCACTCCTCTCGAACGGCGTCGATGGGCGCAGCGTGGCGCGCAAACTTTCCGCGCTGCGGCACTTCTACAAGTACCTTCTGCTCGACCGCTATATCACCGTCGACCCCACGCTGAACATTGATTCGCCGCGGCAATGGAAGGTGCTGCCGAAGTCGCTGGCCGCCGACGAAATCGAAGGGGTGCTACAAGGGCCGCCCCGCTCCCGGAACGATCGCCTTTCACAGGCGCTCACGGGCCGCGATCGGGCGATGCTGGAAGTGTTCTATGCCGCAGCGCTGCGCGTGTCGGAGGTCATCAACCTGAAGCTCGAAGACTTGAAGCTGGAGCTGGGTTACGTGCTGGTGCGAGGCAAGGGCGATAAGGAGCGCATCGTTCCGCTGGGGAAGGCCGCGCAGCAAGTAGTGGAGGAATATTTGCGGGACGCCCGTCCAGTACTGGCGTCGGAGAAGCCGTCTCCCTTTCTGTTCATCGCGCGCGGGGCGCGGCCAATTACGCGGCAACGGGTGTGGCAGGTGGTGAACGATGCGTCGGCGCAATCAGCGCGGCATGCCAGCCCGCACATGCTGCGCCACAGTTGCGCCACCCATATGGTCGAGAACGGCGCCGATCTTAGGACGGTACAAACCATTCTTGGCCACGCCGACATCTCGACCACGCAGGTTTACACGCACTTGGCGCTGGACCGGTTGAACCGGGTGTACAAGGAGCATCATCCGCGGGGGAAGCGAGCACTTGTGGACAAGCCGGGAACCGCAGATCCCTCGCCGACTAGAGTCGGCTCGGGATGACAAAAAAAATGTTAGGACCTGCACGACGCAGCTAAAGCTGCGCCCCTTCAAGGCACAATGACAAAGCGCGGAGTAACCATCGTCGAAAAGGCTGTGGCGCAATTCATTCGGTCGCTGCAGGAACGGAATGCCTCGCCGCACACCATCACGGCCTATCGCCGGGACCTGGAGCAGTTCGCCGAATACGTTGGTCCGCAGAAATGGAATGACATCGATCATGTGCTGATTCGGAGCTATCTCTCCAGCTTGTACGAGCGCGGACTGAGCAAGACTTCGGTGGCGCGCGCACTGGCCGCGTTGCGGTCGCTGTACAAATGGCTGGCGCAGGAGGGCGAGGTCGAGCAAAATCCGGCGGCGCTAGTGGCCACCCCCAGACTGCCGAAGAAACTGCCGCGCGTGCCCACCATCGAAGAGGTGAATACGGTCCTCGATGCGGCCATGCCCGAATGTTCGGCATTCACTGAGCGCGACCAGGCGATTCTGGAATTGCTCTACGGCTGTGGCATCCGCAACTCGGAGCTCATCGGCATCAACGTCGACGATATCCGGTGGTCTAACGAGCTCGTTCTGGTGCGAGGCAAAGGCCGCAAGGAACGATTTGTTCCCTTCGGCGACTCAGCGAAAGCGGCGGTGCAGGGCTATCTCCCGGCTCGCCAGCGAGTGCTGGGCGAAACGAAACGCACGACTGAGCGGGCGTTACTGATCAACCTCCGTGGATCACGGCTGACTACCCGCAGCGTGGGCCGTATCGTGAAGCAGATCGCCGTGGCGCGCGGGCTCTCGCCCGATGTCCATCCGCACACGCTGCGCCATGCCTTCGGCACTCACATGCTGGAGGAAGGCGCTGACCTGCGGGCCATCCAGGAGATGCTCGGCCATGAGCGTCTATCGACTACCCAGCGTTACACGCAGCTTACCGTCAAACACGTGATGGAGGTCTACGACCGCACGCATCCTCATGCGAAAGGAGAGCGGTAAACTGAGGCGTTTTACTCGTTGTCTCGCCGCTGCTCAATTAGCAAGCCATCAATCTGCCTTTTCAGCCGGGGCAGATCTTCCTTGACCGTAGTCCAGACTATTTGCAAATCCACGAAGAAATACTCATGGATGACTACGTCACGCATGCCGCGCATTCGCGCCCACGGAAGTTCAGGGTGTCGCGTGATGAAATCCGGCGCAAGGATGTGAGTCTTGTTTACTGCTTCACCGATAATCTCGATGTTGCGCACAACTGCATCCTGAACCTGTTGGTTCTTTTGGAGAGCTTCGAGATTTTCTAAAGATTGAAGGTAACTGGTCGCTCGTGCGATGGCCTCCGCAATGTGCTCCAAATAGTCTTCCAGGCGCTCGGGGTGCTTTATAGAGGTTGGGCCTGTTGCAGCACCTGGTTGCGAAATTTCGGCGGCAATCCATTGGGAGTCAACACGGATACCGGGACTCCGAGCAGCTTCTCAGCGTCGATTTTCAAACCAGCAATGGTAAGCAGGCTGGTGGATTCCGCAGGATCAACCAGCAAATCAAGATCGCTGTCATCCGTATCGGTACCGCTTAAGACCGATCCGAAGACACGCGGGTGCGACAGGCCGTAGCGGTTGACGAGGCGGCGCAACTCTGCACGGTGCGTTACAAGTGCTTCGGACGGTTTCATATGGTGAACACACTACCGGAAAAACAGAGCCGGGCGCAACGGGCCGGGGACCAAGTTCGATTTCGGTCCTGCTGGCTGAACCCAGCTCTGCGAATCCTAAATGACTTACAGGCCCGGCGCGAAGGCGCACTCTGCCCGTGCTCGCCGGACTGTATAATCGAATTTTCCCTTCCATGAGTTATCAGGTCCTGGCGCGCAAATACCGTCCACAAAAGTTCTCCGAGGTGATCGGGCAGGAGCACGTCACCCGCACGCTGAAGAATGCCATTGAACAGGGCCGCATCGCCCACGGCTACATTTTTAGCGGCCACCGAGGCATTGGCAAGACGACCATCGCGCGCATTCTGGCGATGGCGCTGAATTGCCGGTCGAAGGACCATCCTGTGCCCGAGCCGTGCGGGGTTTGCGATTCCTGCGTCGAGATCCGCGCCGGCAACTCGGTGGACGTGATCGAGATCGACGCGGCCACCAACCGCGGCATCGACGAGATTCGCGAGTTACGCGAGGCCGCGCGCTATCGCCCGGCACGCGACCGCTTCAAGATTTACATTCTCGACGAGGCGCACCAGATCACCGACGCCGCCTTCAATGCGCTGCTGAAGACGCTGGAAGAGCCGCCCAGCCACATCGTTTTCATGATGGCGACGACCCAGCCGGAAGACATTCCGCAGACCATCCGCTCGCGCTGCCAGCACTTCAGCTTTCACGCCGTTCGCTTCGACGACATCGTCCAGCAGCTGCGCGACATCGCCAGGCAGGAGGGAATCACGGCCGACGACAACGCTTTGGCGTTGCTGGCGGAGGTGGGCGACGGTTCCATGCGCGACGCGCTCAGCATCATGGACCAGGCCATTGCCTGCTGCGGGACCACGCTGAGTGGCGACGTGGTACGCGGGCTGGTGGGAACGGTGTCGTCGGATGTCTTGGAAGACGTGATGGACGCGGTCGCGCGTAACTCCAGCGCGGATGTGTTGTGGGCCGTCGACCGTCTGCTAGTGGAAGGGCAAAGCGCGCAGCACTTTGCGCGGCAGATGTTGCGCTTCCTGCGGAACGTAATGGTGGCCAAAGTGGCAGGAAGCGATTCTCCCGTGCTGCAGATTTCGACGGACGAACGCGCCCGAGTGTCGCGGGTAGCGGAACGCTTCAGTGAGGAAGACCTGGCCCGCTTCATGCAGATCATGCTGCGCACGCACAGTGATCTGGGTTACAAGCAGGAGCAGCGCTTCCATCTGGAGCTGGGGCTGCTGAAGCTGGTGCACGCGCAGCGCCTGTTGCCGTTGGAAGAGTTGTTGAGCCTGGAAGGGAAGCCTGCTCCATCGGCATCGCCGTCACGTGCGGGAAGTGCAAGCTCGCGGCCTGCGGCTCCTCCGGCGGCGCGATCGAACGTGGGCTCTCGCATGGCCAGCGAGCCGGAGCCGCAATCGGCGCGGACGCCCGCGGCATCGCCGTTTACGCGGCCTTCTCCATTCGAAGCAGATCGCAGCCGTAAGACCGAACCTAAAGCAGAAGCCCAGCCCGACCTCGTCAAACAGGCTGCTGGTTCCGCCCCTGTTCCGAGAGCAAGCGTTCAGGCCAGGCCGGAGATATCCGACGGCGATGTCTCAGCCGAAAGGGAAACTGGTGTTGCGACGGCTGTCGCACTCGATTCCGAGCCGACTCCGCAAGCCAACAGTAGTGAAATCTCCGTAGAGGCAGCTCGGGAGGCGGTACTGGCCGCCCTGGAAGATGCCGGACAGCAGATGCTGGCGCACAATCTTGAAGAAGCTGAGTGGTCGGTGCGCGGTGTCGAGGTATGCGTTACGGTCGCGATGTCGCAGGTGCTCATCGACGTGGCACTGGGGGCGGAACCGAAGCGCGTGATTCAAACAGCGCTGAACAAGGCCACGGGCAGGCCGCTTCGGTTCAAGATGGTAAGCGGCGGTGTGCAGCTCACGCCGAAACCGGCCGCGACGCGTCCGACCAACGGAGCGGGGGCGCGCAGCCGGGCTGCGTCCGATCCCGTCGTGCAGCGCATGCAGGAGAAGTTTGGCGCAGAGATTCGTACCGTGATCGATCACAAAGATCGCGGCTGAGATGGAGAGTTCATGGGCGGATTCAATTTGCAGGACATGCTTGCGCAGGCGCGTCAGCAGGCGGAGAAGCTGCAAGAAAAGATGCAGCAGGTCACGATTGAAGCCTCTTCAGGCGGCGGCAGCGTGACCGTGAAGATGAACGGGCAGAAGCAGCTGCTGAGTGTCATGATCGAACCTGAGGTGGTGAAGTCGGGCGACATTGAGATGCTACAGGACCTAGTGACCGCGGCGGTGAACGAGGCGTCGCGCAAAGTGGATGAGGCGCTGAAATCCAGCCTGGGCGGCATGCTCGGCGGCCTGGGCCTGCCGGGAATGTGAGCGCGTCAGGACTGGGGCTAGGTTATTCGTGAGGAACCAAACATTGATTTTGTCATCCCGAATGGACGTCAGCCCGTGAGGGATCTGCGGTTCGTCAGTAGGATATGCAGCCCGAAGCAAACGCAGATCCATTCGACTGCGCGCCCGCCCGACGCGCGAGTCGGAAATTCTTTGCGGGCGCTCCGCTCAGGATGACAGGTTCAAATTGATTTGACGATCCTTGGAGATATCAACTCAGAGATCGCAAAGCTGGACGTTACTACCGCATTGGCGACAACCCCTGAGGTCCCATGACACGATTTGCTGAGCCAATGGTTCGACTCATTGATGAATTGAAGAAGCTGCCCGGCGTGGGCGGCAAGACAGCCCAGCGCTTCGCGTTTCACATCCTGCGCGCTAGCGACGAAGATGCCGAACTGCTATCCGACGCTATTCGCGAGGTGAAGGCAAGCCTGCGCCTGTGCTCCGTCTGCAACAACATCACTGACGTGGATCCCTGCACTTATTGCACCAGCGCGACCCGCAACCTGCGGTTGGTTTGCGTGGTGGAGGAGCCGACGAACATTGCCGCCGTCGAAAAGACGCGCCACTACAACGGTGTCTACCACGTGCTGCACGGTGCATTGTCACCGCTGCATGGCGTTGGCCCGGACCAATTGCGCATTGGCAACCTGGTAAAACGCGTGGAAGCGGGTGGGGTGGATGAGTTGATCGTCGCAACCAATCCCACGGTTGAAGGTGAGGCCACGGCAACCTATCTTTCGCGGTTGTTCAAATCAGCCGCGGTGAAGGTCACCCGCATCGCAACCGGAGTTCCCGTGGGCAGCGATATCGAGTACGCCGACGAAGTCACCATGCAGAAGGCGATGGAAGGGCGTAGGGAGCTATAGGACAGCCGCCTTTCGCTGTTCGCCCTTCGCGGACGCAATAATCCCCCACGATGACAGCCAGTATTACTTCCGCGATCGAAGCTTAGTGAAGTACTCGTTGATCGCGTAGCTCCACTCCTTGCCGGCCTCGGTGTCACCTTTCGCAAAATGCTGGACATGCTCATTCGCTTCAGGCATTAAGGCGGTGCGCTCATAGACGACCGTGACGCTGCTCTTGTTCTCTCCCTGTCGAACAGCGCGGATGTCGATCAGCACGGCCATGACATCGTTCAGCACGTAGGTGTACTGGACATGCCCACCTGTCAGGTCGAGCGCGGTGTTTATCCACATGCTGGTGTTGTGCCCGTGCGCAACGGTGAAGACCTCGCCCTGCTGATCATGCGCCGGGCTCGGATACACAAACCGCGGGTTCCAATCGTGCGCCCACTTGCGCTCCTCGTGAGCGCCGAAGAGCGGCACGACCTGATCGAAAGGTGCGTCCACCGTAAAGCTGAATTCATTGCGCACGTGGAGCGGCGGAGTTTCAGACGAAGACGCCCGTTCCTGCGCAGAAGCCTGACTGAGCGAAACCATGGCGGTGAATAACGTGACGGCGGAGATTGCCAGTTCCCATTTCATTACGAACGCTCCTTCAGCAGATGGCTGTCTGCGGCCTTGAGGGTGAGGCCATAGATGTTTCTGAGTTTCTCGATTTCCTTGAGGGTTTGGGGAGAGAAGGCGCACTTGCCCTCAAACGCGTGCAGCACGATTCCCTCCAACAAGTCGCCGAGCGTCAGGTCCTTCAGTTCGGCCAGTCCCTTGAGCACCTTGAGCAGGCGTTTCTCCATGCGGACGCCGGTCTGGACGCGGTCGACGATAAGAGAGTCATCAGGTTGTTTCATGGTAACAATGTACCAACGTACCATAATAAATGCAAGAAAAGACCCCGAAAGGGGCAGCGGTTAGAAGATCCTAGCGGGCGCTCCGCTCAGGCGGCGACAAGCTGATGACCGCAGTAGGAAGAGAAATGCCCCGCCCCAGCCGAAACCGGGCTAGAACAGGGCACCCAGACTTGAATCGTGGGTTTGTGCCTAGGCTGCCCGGGGGGTTTCCTCAACCTCGGGCTGAACCACGACGTCGTTGTTCGAGTGGCCGAAGGCCCGCAGAGCATTCACGCTGCGGCCAATCAGCTGCGAGACGGTGAAGACCTGCCCGGTGTTCAGGCCGGGGAGGAGCTGGTGGTGCCCAATTGCGGCGAGGGCCATGCTGGCGATGCAGCCGCACTGCGAACAATCGGGGTCGCCACCGAATTGACAAGGGGTGACGCGGGTTTTGAGGTCGGCGGAAATGGTGGCCGTGGTGCTGGCAAAGATGCAGTCGCGCGGCGAAGCCGGAGGATGGGCGAATTCCTTGATGGCGGACGCGTGCATGTCGAGGAGCGGATAGAGCTCGCGTAAGCGCAGGAGTTCGGCGATGACGCGGGTGCGTTCCGGCAGGGTGAGGATCTCCGGATCGACCGCGCCTTTCTGCGGCGTGAAGATGCTGAACCAGATACGTTTGGTCTCTTTGCGCAGGCTCCAGAACTTGACGAACTCTTCCAGGTAATCTTCGCGCTGCATCATCTGGCTGGTGATGGTGCAATGAATGCTGACGTGGCTGTTCGCGATGCACTTCAGAATTCGCTCATAGGTAGCCGGCTTGCGGCGGACGTCGTGCTCAGGTTGTAACCCGTCAACCGAGACCGTAATGTTCAAACGCGAGAGGGCATTCCATGCGTCAGGAATCTCGCGGAACGCACTGGTTACCAGCTGCACGTGGATACCGCGGCGGTCCAACTCGGGCAGCAGTTCCAGCAACTCGCGGTAGCGCACCAGAGGGTCTCCTCCTACGAGGGACAGGTGCAAGGGGCGATGTTCTTCAACCAGGCGAAGAACGCCCTGCACCAACGCGCTCCCCTTGCTATCGGAGAGCTGCCGCAGCGTGACCCCTGCCGAGCCCAAGTGTGCGTCTTCGTACGCGTAACAACCCGGACACCGAAGCGGGCATTCGCGTGTTAGTTCGATGGACAATGAGGGACGGCGTCCGGCGAGGATCGTGGTCCACGCCTGTAGAACTTCCGAAACTTTCATTTGTGTCCTTGCACGAACGAGGCGTTTTCTACTTGGATGCCCGGCTCGGTGGGTTAGGTGCGGCTCAGACTGGAGGACAGGTTTCTTCTATTCCCTCAGCTTTGTGAGCAGATCAGAAGGATGGACGGGCTTGCCGAGGATTTCGAACTCGTGACCTCGGGAGCGCGCATTCTCCAGCAAGTCAGCAGTGGCGGCTTGTCCGGAGAATAAGAGGATCTTGCAGTTGGGGAGAAAGCCCCGGATGTTGATGGCAGCTTCGATGCCGTCCATATCGGGCATGATGACGTCGCTAATGATGAGGTCCGGCCGAAGGGCGCGTGCGCTCTCGACCGCGGCTGTTCCTGTGTAAACTGCCGAAGCGTCGTAGCCATTAAGTTCGAGGATCTTGGCCAGGGTGTCGGCGATTACCTGTTCATCGTCGACGACCAGGACCTTCGGTTTGTGGACCGCGTGCATTCAGAAGCTCCTTCAATATCAGCAACAGCGAAGCTGGAGGATCGATTATATCGGAGGCCGTGGGCAGGCTGAGGCTGTTCCATTAGATGCAAGAATTACCCTCCGCGCCTCGTGAACTGGGTCGAATTTCCGCCATTTAGCTGGCTTGGCCGAAGAATTACGGAAAATGGTGCACGCTTGCTGCCAATCGGCTGTGCTTGGCTTGCCCTCTCATGCTTTGTAACACCCGTACGCCTCGCAGTACCACCAAACGAAAAAGCGCAGGCGCAATTCAGAGGTCAGAGTGCCCTGACGATGTGCGCTGGCTCACAACAGGTGAGTGATTGGCATCACCGCCTTGGTGGTCGAGCTATTTGTACATTGGGGGTGGCGGAAAGAGCGCCGCTGTCGCGACGAGGGTGGCAGCAACAATACCAAAACCGGAGATCGCAATCATGGCATACATTATTACCGATACCTGTACGAAAGATGAGCTCTGCGTCGACGCTTGTCCGACTGACTGCATTCACCCCAAGAAGGACGAAGAGAAGTTTGAAGCAGCGACCCAGCTGTATGTGGACCCGGAAGGCTGCATTGATTGTGGCGCCTGTGTCCCGGTGTGCCCGACCAATTCGATTTTCATTGTGGATGAAGTTCCGGCTGACAAGCAGGAATTCATCGAGAAGAATGCTGCGTACTACGCATAGAGCGAAAGTTTACCTGTTGGTCCTGGGCCGTGACGGTGAGAGCGCGGATTGAGAAGTTTCGGTTTGCGCGACTGGCCGGGTGATCAGTGGCCCCTCGCAGGGCCCGGTTTTGTAGAGCAGTACTCCAGCGGAATAGCGAGCGCAACGTTGCGTATGCCGCCGGCGTGACTGAGGTTGACACAAAGCGAACGAAAAGGCACAGCTAGTGGGCTGTGCCTTTTTGTGTCGATGGCTCTGCCCGGGCGGCCACTTCCAATGCAGCCATGGCCTTCCTACTTGATAATCGCGATATATTGGGGAGGGTCGTGTCGCCACCTCGGGATTACGTTGGTCGATCTCGCGAGATGGTGCTTGCCAAAGGTTTGGTGGAAGCTCCCGTTTGTCTGTCGGTCTGAGGATCTGGTCCGGAAAAATTAGCATGACAACGCCTCCCGTGCGACAGTGCCCAAGCGGAACGCCCTCCAGCGGCCGGGATTTCATCTCTCCGGCGTCGTTTTGGGTGCCAGACCGATTTGTTCTTTCCGCGTGGATCGAGCATGCCCCGTTCGCTTTCTGGCTAGTTGACGCTCACCGTCCTCGTGTACTCGTGGAACTGGGCACCCACTCCGGGTTCTCCTACCTGGCTTTCGCCCAAGCCGTAAAACGATTGCAGCTTGCAACCCGCTGTTTTGCAATCGATACATGGGCGGGAGACGAGCACGCAGGCTTTTACGGCGATGAGGTGTTTGCGGCGCTGCATGAATATCACGACAAGAACTATTCGAGCTTCTCGCAGCTCTTGCGCACGACCTTCGACCAGGCGCTCGACCATTTTGAGGATGGATCTGTCGATTTGCTCCATATCGATGGCAGGCATTTCTATGAGGACGTCAGGCACGACTTTGAAACCTGGAAGCCAAAGCTATCCGACCGCGCTATCGTTCTGTTTCATGACATCGCAGTTCAGCGCCGTGACTTTGGCGTATATCGGCTATGGAATGAGCTGCAGGAGCAATACCCTCGCTTCGAGTTTGTTCATGGGCAGGGGCTGGGTGTTTTGGGTGTGGGACCTTCAGTTCCCGACCTGCCTTCCGCTCTCTTCGCCGCTTCCAGCGATCCATCTCTGACCCTGGAAATCCGCGAAATCTATGGCCGGCTTGGCGGTGCGTTACAGGACCGCTGGCTGCTTGAGAAGCGCACAGCACAAGTGGAGCACGCCGGTGCCGAACTCGCGCGGAAAGCCGCGGATTGCGAGCGTCTGCAGAGCGAGCTGGCGGCGAAAACGGCAGAGACACAGCCCTTGCGAGAGCAACTGTCAGAGGCCACGGCCCAACGAGCGCAGTTGCAGGCTGAGTTGGCCACAAAGGCGCTAGAGCTGGAGCGCCTCCAGCTACAGGCAGAGCAAATGACGGAGCAATGCCAAGACCTGCAGGCCAGCCTCCAGGATCGCGATGCAGATCTGCGCCGCATTACTTCTTCCACCAGTTGGCGAATGACGGGCTCGGTGAGGGCCTTGGGAAACAGCATGCCGTCGGGAGTCAAACGCCGCATTCGATCGGCGATGCAATTGGCCTGGTGGACACTGACTCTGCGGCTTCCCGGGCGTCTCCGGCGACGGGCACAACTGCGTCGCGATAGCGCGCTCGTGTCGGGGTCAGGTCTGTTCGACCGGGAGTGGTACTTGGCGCAGAATCCGGATGTTGCCAGGGCCGGCGTCGATCCGGTGGAGCACTACCTCTTGTCGGGCGGGGTTGAAGGCCGCGCGCCGAGTCTACAGTTTGACAGCAAGTGGTATCTGACACAGAACCCAGATGTGGCCAATGCTGGTATGAATCCGTTAGTGCATTACCTTGGCTGGGGACGGGCCGAAGGTCGACAGCCTGGGCCACCACAGCCACGCGCTGAATCCTCTAGCGAATCTCCCATTCAGCCCCGATCCGCCTCCGACTACCCGGCGCGGGCCGGGGATCGCCGTCCTAAGATCGTCTTCGTCTCCGGCAACCAGCATGCGGTCGGGCATCGCTATCGCGTGCTGAATCTAGCCGGGTCACTCGATCCTCGTTGCTATCGAACAATGCTCATTCCGGTTGAAGAAATTCCGCAACGGCTCGCTGAAATCGAGGGGTGCAACATTCTGTGGCTCTGGCGCACGCCCTGGTCAGATGCTGTCGCAAATGCGATTGAGACGGCGCGACGCAGGGGTGGGCGAGTGGTCTTTGACATC
Organism: uncultured Acidobacteriaceae bacterium; assembly: GCA_963840905.1. Lineage (GTDB taxonomy): Bacteria > Acidobacteriota > Terriglobia > Terriglobales > Acidobacteriaceae > Bog-257. Next base: position 559,178 of record CAWJAO010000010.1, on the reverse strand, counting down.
GACGACCTGCTTTTTCGGCCGGAGTTGGCGAGAAGTGAAATTATTGACGGCATCCGCTCAATGGGGCAGAGCGAAGAGGACGCGCGCGAGCTCTACGAGCGCCTTCGTTCGACGCTGTTGCATGCTGACCACTTCACCACCACGACACTTGCACTCGCGCGTCAGGCCGAAGACCTGGGCAAGCCCACGACAGTCATTCCCAATGGCTTCGAGAGAGAGCGGCTGGAACTGTCTCGTGCTGTACGGCAGGAAAGCGCTAAAGATGGGCTCGTCCGCATTGGCTATTTCTCGGGAACGCTGACGCATCAGCGAGACTTCGCGGTGGCCTCGGGTGGGTTGGCTGCCGTGCTCGCCGAAAATCCTGCAGTCAGACTCGTCCTATGGCGCGAAACCGTCAACCTGACCGAGTTCCCCGAGTTGGAGCAACTGGCGGGTCAAATTGAATGGCGCGATCGCGTGCCTCGCGACCAAACTCCTCGCGAGTACGCCAAGTTCGACATCAACATTGCTCCGTTAGAGGTGGGCAATCCATTTTGTGAAGGGAAGAGCGAGTTGAAGTTCTTCGAGGCAGCGCTGGTTGGTATTCCAACCGTTGCGTCTCCGACCCAGCCCTTCGTCGAAACCATTCGCCATGGAGAAACCGGCTTTCTGGCGAAGGATGATCAGCAGTGGTACACCCTCCTTCGAGATTTGGTGCAGAGTCCTGAGTTGCGTGCCTCCATAGGAACCCGTGCCTACCAGGACGTATTGTGGCAATACGGGCCGGAACGACGGGCGCAACTGGTGACAAGCCTGGTTAGCCGGTTGCTGGAGTCTTGAGACGGATCAAACCCGCGAGCCGGCACCCGCATCTTACAAGCTATGCCTGCGAAGATCGTCCTGTTCGCATTGATCTTGAGTGGCGGCCCGATTGTGCTCACCGGTTGCAATGCGTGCAATACCCGGCCATCCAATCCAGACCAGGTCAGGGAAAAGACTGCTGAAGCGACGGCCGAACTGAAGGACAACGCCAAGGCAGTCGCACAGGGCATACGCGAGGGCCTGAGCCGGCCTACGTCCGATCATCCGCTAGATTTGAACACGGCTTCGAAGAGCGCATTGATGAGTTTGCCTGGCATTGACGATGCCTCGGCCGACCGGATCATCGCGGCGCGGCCTTACGACAACACCCATCAATTGCTGGATAAGCGAATTATTTCGCGGGAAGAGTACGGGAAGATCGCCGACAGTATCACGGTGCAGAAGTAGCCGCAGGTGCATTGGGTTCGCGCTAGGGAAAGCCCGTCGTCCTGAGAAAAGGCGGAAAGGCAGAGCCCTCGTCGGTGGAAGCCGGCTGGTGATGACAAACAAAAAAAGGGGCTCGTTGGGGCGCGCCTGAAGGCGCGCCCCTTCTAGCGAACCGAACTGTGCCGCCCCTGAAGGGGCTCAGTGAATCATTCGCAGCCCATCCAGGGCTTACGAGGCTGCGTAAGAACTGTGTCGCCCCCGAGGGGCTCCGGCCAAAAATCCCACGTCACCCAGGACTCCGCTGCGCTCCGTCCTGGGCTAACTGCAATTCCACCCCTTCGGGGTTTGATTTTCGCCTGTGATCGTCCACTGCCCAAGGGCAAACTTAGTTCCCACACAGCGCACACGCTTAACTTTGCGCAACCGTGCAAGCGGGGCCATCGATTCTGGAACCGCTCCGACGCGTGGTGCGGGTCGTTCCTCAGAACAGTCGTCCCACCCGGAAGAAGAACTTGTGGTGGCCGGTATCGCCGTAGGCGTAGGCCGCCTCCACGGGGCCGAAGATGGTGTTGACGACTAAGCCGCCGCAGCATCGGTCGGGAAGCCCGACGCCTTATTCACCATGGTGTGGGGCGGGCCGTAAACCTGCGCGGCCTCATAGACCCCAAGGAAATAGATTCCGCTACCCAGCAGCGGTGGCAGCTTCGCCAGTTGCCGGATGTATCCCAACTGGAAGAGGAAGTACTTGTCCATCAGCAGTTCGTTGGTACCGTAGGACACCAGCTGCAGAGAGCCTCCCAGGGAGAACTGCGGGATGCCGGTGTCGTGGTTGAACGTGGTCCCGGCAGATCCATCCAGAAAGACCGAGGACGGCTTCGTTCAGCGGAAGTAAAGCCTGCCCAGCGCCTTCGAGCACCGGATACGGTTGGGGCGCGTCCGGACTGGCGTTGTACCAGATGAAAATCGCCCGTGAAGCTTTGTCCCGCACGAGGAATCACTGGATCGTCGAGGCGATCCAGCTTGTATTGAATTCTGCTGGCACCGTAGCCGCCGGAGAAAGTTGGCAGCTCGTTCGGGTTTCCGATTTGCCGCTCGAAGTCTTGCCACCCACCTTCGTATCCGACGCGCAGCTCGCCCGTCCTGCCGAACTGGTAGCCGACATCGACTCCTCCACCCAGGGTGGTACGCCGATAGATGGAAACCAGTTGGTTGTTGTCGTAAATGTAAAGCGGATTGTTATCGGCCAGTAGCCCGTGGCGCAATGAACCAGTGGGTCTAGCGGCGTGAAGGGATGGTAATACTCCGAGTTCAGCCCGTACTCGGAGAACAGGATGATGTCATTGCGCCATTCCGAGCGGAAGCCCCCAATATCGAACCAGGTTATTCTCGCTCCCAGGTCGAATGTAACGTTCTTCAAACTGGACCCGTCGATGAGGATGAGGGGATCGAACCACCGGTGGGCCATACCTCACTTTCCTCGGTCTTTATCAGGAGGCCCTGCTTACCATTGCGCTCCTACGAATTGAGTAGCTCAGCACCGAATAGCGTCCCGTTCCCTTCAGGTGCATGATTTCCTGGTCCAGTTCGTCGAAGTTGATGGGCTTGCCCTACCAGGTTGGCCATTTGCTCTTCGATCCGCTGCGAAAGATCCCCATTCACACCCTCGACCGCGACAAACGTCGGAATGGGATTGCCGCGGACACGGGATTGCGCGATCGGCCAGGTATTGCTTCCAGGTGGCGTCATCCACCGCGAGGGTCATCAAGATCTTGGACTTCGCAGCGGCGGCATCGTATCCGGCCTTGATGATCGCGTCAGCGTCGTTGAAGCTTAACGCGCTCCATTTCTGCACCGGCACCGAGACGAGTATGTCCGCCTTTTCCATGCTCAGCAGTTCATTGGCCGAGATCATGACCGAGATCGACTGCCCGAGAACCGCGAACGAGGAGAGATTGGCATTCGCGAGGCATCGGCGCCTCCTCCAGGTGAATCGCCAGCGTCAGATCGGCTCCCATCTCTTTTGCTACCTCGACGGGAATGTTCTGAAGCAATCCACCGTCGGCATAGATGGCATCCTTGGTCCGCACGGGCGTGAAGATTCCGGGCAGAGACATGGTGGACCGCAGGGCCAGGCCCAAGGATCCGTTGCGGAAAACCTTGGGCCTGCCGCTGACCAGGTCCGTGGCTACGCAGGCGAAGGGAGTAGGGAGATCGTTGAAGCTCTTGATCTCCGAGTAGGGAAGCGCGATCTTATCGAGAACCAGAGAGACCTGTTGGCCGGAGTTGAGGCCGGCGGGAAACTGGAGGCCTTTGCGCAATCCAAACTCCAGGCTGTTGGGATAAGCGCGGGCGTCTTCCTTGCGCCGGAACGAGAGGTCGTCAAAAGGCGTCGCCCGGCGCAGCACCTCGTCCCAGTTGATCCCGTTTACGATCTGGCGCATCTCTGCGGCATTGTGTCCGGTGGCGTAAACCCCGCCGACCAGTCCGCCCATGCTGGTGCCGGCGATGTAGTCAATCGGAATGTGATGTTCCTCCATCCAGGTAATGACGCCGACGTGGGCCAGGCCCAGCGCTCCGCCACCCTGGAGGACCAAGCCTACGGTCTGTCCGCTTGGCGGCGGATGGCAGTTGTGGGGCGGGGCCGGGCGACGGATTGGCCGGTTTTTCTTGCGTGAGGCTGGGGATGGCGCAAAGTATGAGGACAATGCTTAGAATGCAGGCTCGAGTGCGCAGGTACATGGTTCTTCTCCAAAGTTCGACTGAGTACGCAGTTCGCTGAAGATCTTGCAGCGTCGTCAATCGTTTAAGTGAACGAACGTTTACCGCTGCGAAATAGGTTTTTATGGAACACTTTGAGAGTCTGCGTTTCGCAATCGGAAGTCAAGCAAAACGAATGACGAGAAGGTCGTAGATCAAGTCGTAGCTTGCTTTGCGCGCTGAAAGAGTACACAATTCGCAACCGCAATCTGCTTCGGGGCTGGGGACGTCAGCTGGGACAAGGAGAGAGCATGAAGATTCGATTTTGCTGCTGGTTGGGCTTGCTGATGATCATTGGATCAATGGCCACGGCCCAGGCCGTTCCACCACCCAGCTTGCCGTGCAGCCCGTCGCCCATCAAAGCGGTGGTGAATTGGGCAGAGTTTGGCTTTTCGCCCTGCCGAACCGGGTTCAATCCGTATGAGTTGGTTCTGAGTCCCACCACGGTTGCAAATCTCAGCCTGCATTGGCGGTATACAACGGGATACTTCTTTGAATCTTCGCCGGCGGTCGCCAATGGAGTGCTTTATGTCGGGTGTTATGACAGCAGGGTGTACGCCTTGAACGCCAGCACGGGGGCACACGTGTGGCAGTACAGGACGGGGGAAGTTGTCACTTCTTCGCCGGCGGTGGCCAACGGCGTAGTGTACTTCGGCTCCTGGGACAATAGCGTGTACGCTTTGACCGCTAGTGAGGGAAGACTCCTGTGGAAATACACGACGGGGAGCTCTGTCTTTCTTCGCCGGCGGTCGCTAACGGCGTAGTGTACGTCGGGTCCTACGACAATAGCGTGTACGCCCTGGACGCCGGTACGCGGAACACTCGCTGTGGAAGTACACCACCGGGAATGCTGTCTTTTCTTCGCCGGCGGTGGCCAACGGCGTGGTGTACATCGGGTCCGATGACAATAACGTGTACGCCCTGAACGCGGGCACGGGAGCACTCCTGTGGAAGTACACGACCGGGAGCACTGTCTCTTCTTCGCCGGCGGTGGTCGATGGCGTGGTGTACGTCGGGTCCGACGACCATAATCTGTACGCCTTCAACGCGAGCACGGGGGCAGTGCTGTGGCATTACACGACGGGCGACGCCATCCTTTCTTCGCCAGCGGTAGCAAATGGCGTGGTGTATGTCGGGTCCAATGACCATAACCTGTATGCCTTGAACGCGAGCACGGGAGCGCCGCTGTGGCATTACACGACCGGGGACGTTGTGTATTCTCCGCCGGCGGTAGCCAACGGCGTGGTGTACTTCGGCTCCAATGACTTCAACGTTTACGCCTTAAACGCCGGCACAGGAGCGCTTCTCTGGCATCAGCGGGTGGGAGACGGTGTCAACGCTTCGCTGGTGGTGGCCAATGGCGTGGTGTACATCAGCGGCAATGATACGTATTTGTACGCCTTCGGTTTGTAGGGCGGAGGGGTTGGCATGTCGCTACGAGGGGGTCTGTGACATGCCTTGCCGTTACACCGCTGTTCACGTCTTCCCACCCTTTCGCAGAGGACGCGAATAGGGTGGGAAGACTCGCCAGGCTCACCTACCGTCCCGTCTATCTCTGGCAGCTCTCGCTCTCCACCACCAGATCCCTTGCCCTCAGATAGTGTTGCGCGCCACCAGCGGTCCGTTCCCCGGATGTTGGCTGCATCGCATCACCGACAACTGTAACCCTCTGACCAAGGTAATGATTGATGTACATGTCGGTCTCGTTAACCCCCCAGGTTGTGCCGTCACTGGCTCGGACCAGGTACTCCTTGGCAACGGGGCCTTGCTGCAGGCATCCGGTTACTTCTACCGGTTGCTTGTAAGTCGCTCGCGATGAATTCGTGGCATGGGCGCTGGTGAGTCCCATAGTGCCCACGAGCATCATCGCTGCAACCCAGATTCTGATTACGCTTTTCATCATTGACCTCCTGGAAGCGAAATGGCTCGCCTCCCTCTGTTTTGCATTGCCTTGACACGTTGTGCCCTCGATCGAGAGATGAAACGGGAACCGAGGCCGCCGGTCAGGGCGGCCTTCTTCCCGGCCAGAATTACCCTCCTGGCCCACCTACATCTTTCTCTGGCAGGTCATCACGCGGCCTTGTCGAAGTCGGACTCGCCTCGGATTTGTTCCTCCGCCCGTGCCCAGTCCTCCTCAGGTTGGCCATCGTGACGACCGCGCTCTTCATATAGCTCATAGGCGCGACGCCTGATTCTTTCCTGCATCTCGCCTTCGTCGCGATGTGACAAGTTGTATTGTTTCGCATGGAGCTGCGTCGATTTGAGTAGTGACGGTTTTGTCATGGGACCTCCTTGATGTCAGTGCGGGTTGTTCTTGCGTCGAGTGTTGCCTTTGTCTCGTTAGACAAGATCGTTGGCAACCCAACATCACGTGTGCGCTTCGTAGGATTCGGTGCCGTGGGCTGGAGGAAACTCCACTCCGCGGACCTCAGCCCGCAGTTGCTACGCAGACGCACCACTCATGGTTACGGATCAAGCCTGAATAGGAACGTGGCACTGTTGCAACTACCGGGCGGGCGGAGGCCTGAGACGGGACTCGGGGCCGAATCCTTTAAACAACTGTGAACTCGAAAGGACGACCGGCGGGAACTGGATGGCTTTCCTCTGGATCGAGAGCGGAACCGCAATTACTTCAACAAACGTCACCAGAGGAGTGGTTTTCGACAGCCCCTTGCGGATCTCTTCGCCGTCGAGGTAGGTCTGTGCAGAAGCCAGCTTTAGGGTGGGGTTATGAATCTCGTAGCGGGCCAGTTTTGCATTGGTGCAGAAAACGAGAAGAAGAGCACACAACACCGCTGCCCTAAAATGCCAGACCGCGGCCCTGGCGACGAAAGCTCTGAAACTCGGAAACATACCCCACATGAGGATATCCTCAGTACTGGTACCAACACCCCAACCTTACAAGAGTTGCGGGACCCACCAATGTTCAATCGAGAATTTGGGGTGAATGGCAGACTTAATCAGATGCCTGGTAGCTCGGGCTACGCTGCGGCCACGCTGAAGGCGGACTCCGTGGATCAGCTGCCCCACACGGCTTCGGCGTGACGGGCAGCGGTTTTCACGGCGGGGGCGGGGGACACCGTTGGCTACTTCGTGGGGCAGGCATCGAGCGGGGTGAAATACCCTGCTCGATGCTGCACCTTGATGAAACCTGTGCGCATCTTATGGGTTAAATTCGCATCATGGTACTGACTCGCATTGTCGTTCGCGATCACAATCCCCGCCCCTCCATCGCGCAAGCGAACAGTCCTTCGTGCCAAGCGGCGTCTAATGTCCGTTGGGATCCGTGTTGTTTTGGCAAGCACTTGACAACGAATCTGATTGTTTGTGACGAAAAGCCATTCATCAAGAAGAGGAGATTGCCATGAGCCGCCGGCCCCTTGAAGTTGCCGTTTCAGTCTTTGCGTTCAGCGTGACTACGGAGTTGCTCTGCATCAAGATTCTGCGCGGTTCGTTGATTGATTGGCTCAATCATCCTCACCGCCAGTTGCTGCTTCTCTCCATGATTCTCGTCAACCTGTTGAACGCCGCCACCGCCATGTATTTCTGCTCTCGAGCAGTGAGGGCGGAAGTCAGATTGAACCTCAGAGAGAGAAAGCAGGCACAGGTTAGCGTGTACCTGAACCATCACCTTCGCAATGCACTGTCGATTGTCCAGAATGCCGCCTTCCTGACTAACGACGAGCAGACCATCAAGCTGTGTGATGACGCGGTAACACGTATCGTGCAAGTTCTGGTAAGCGTGGAGGCTGACTTGACCGACCCGAGTGCTGTTCTGTTTGCACCCCTAAAAGTTAGGGCAGTTCCATAGTTACTGTACCCCGTAACCATGATGGCGAAACCAAGCGGCGGACGTTTAGAATTCTGTTGCCCATCAACACAGTGTTAGAACGTCGCTAAACTTTCCTACATTCAAGTTATCCGGAGGAGGTACCGATGAAAGCTCAAGCCGACGCAACACCCACTCCTACCCAGTCCCAGAACGAAAAGGGGCCACAAAAGCCGATCTACCTCGATTCCGTTGAGGGCTTCAGGCGGCTCGAGGAGAGCGACCGCCGAAGCTTCGTTACGCTCGCCATGTACTTCCTCAGCCAGGAGACCCAAACCTTTTGCGGCGTCGCCTCCAGCACCATGGTGCTCAACGCGCTGGTCCCCAAGGAGGAGCGGCCGCCTGTGCCCGAGTGGAAGCCCTATTGCCTCTTCGCGCAATCGGTTTTCTTCACACCCGCGGTCGAAAAGATAGCTCCGCGCGCGGGTGTGCTTGCCGAAGGGATGACCCTGCAACAGCTCGGTAACGCCCTGGGTACATTCCCGGTCAAAGTGCGGGTATGTCACGCGAGCGACAAATCCGAAAAAGATTTCCGGGAAGATGCGAAGCAAGCATTGAAAGGCTCCGTTAGCTGTTTGATCGTGAATTTTCTCAGAACGAGTGTAGGACAGGTCGGGGGAGGACACTTTTCGCCCCTCGCCGCCTATCACGAGCAATCGGATTCCTTCCTGGTTTACGACGTAGCGCGCTATAAATACCCTCCCTCATGGGTGAACACGAAGGAGTTGTGGAGCGCGATGGCTACGATCGACAGCACCTCCGGGAAGACGAGGGGATATCTCCTGGTTTCGAAATGAGCGATATTCACTAAACGGTGCCCGGGCGGCGGTGTATCAGCTATGGATACTGGTCCACAGCCTCAACCTTTAAGAGCGTCCCAGCTGTGACGCTAGAGAGGCGGGTAGCCCAACCTACGGTTTTGCGGGTGCCCCATCCAAGCCGGGTTTGCTTGGGGGTGGTCCTTGCACAACCTCACTCTCCGAGGCATTCCCATTCGCTCGCGCCTGCGCCTGGTCCGATTCTGACTCGATTTCCACCACGCCTTCCACGCCAAGAGAAATCCCCACCCAAGCAAACCGGCTTGGATGGGGAACCCGCAAGGGGCATCAGTTCAACTACCGCACTTGACTACTGCGCTGGAGCCGCTGCTGGCTTGGCCTTGTGGTGCTTCTTGGCCGGAGCAGCAGGCGCATTACGTGACTGCGGCTGCACTGCGCTCTCGTCGACGGTCGTGCCCTCTTCTAATTGCCCGCCGCACATGGTGCCCTCAGGGACAAAGTAGAAGTGAGTGGCCTGGCCCTTGGTCGCGCCCTGACGTGGCTGGACGCGGCTGGCGTCGACTTTGTTGGGCCCATCCGTAGTCAGGTAATACTTGACATTGACGGAGCGCTGCGAGCCCAGCGTCTGCACATTGACCGACTCTTCCTGGTTGGTGTAGCCAACGATGTTGAGTTTGCCATTGGGCATCTGTTGCAACCGCAGGGACAGTTTGTCGAGCGTGTCCTTGCAATCGTTGTCCACGCGCCACGGCTTCTTGGGGTTCTTCTCAAAGGTACACTCGCCCCAATCCTCGATCACGGTGCACTTGGCGACGCCAGGCACATTGACACTGGCCGTGCAACTCGCGTTCAAATTGGCGCGTGCATCAGTCGCCGTTCCGGTGACGGTGATGGTGTTGCCCGCATCCGCATTGGTCGCGGTTACCGTGACTGAGGTGCCGGTGCCGCTCAGGGTGCCACCCGTGTTCGACCAGCCATAGGTCAACGGCCATCCTTGCGGGTCGCTGGCTGTCATGGTGATGGTTGCCGGCTCGCCGATAGCAATCGTCGTCGGATTGGCCGAGCAGCTCACCGCCGGTGGCAGAGGCTGCTTGATAGTGAAGTTCGCCGTGCACGTCGCCGTATTGTTCTTCTTCTCCTTGGGATCGGTGACGGTGGCGTTTGCGGTGTAGCTTCCCGGAGTCATTCCGGCAGTGTCGATAGTTGCGCTCTGGGTGCTGGTGCTGGAGAGCTTGCCGCCATTGCCCGTCCAGGCGTAGGTCACGGGGTGCTTGGGATTGAAGTTGGCGCCGTTGGCAGTTACGGTCACCGGGTCGCCGGACCAAACTTCGGTCGGAGACGCCGAGCAGCTGGCGCTCACCGGCACAGGAGGCGCGCCGCCCAAGGTGAAGTTCAGGCCGCCGACATAGCGGAAGTTATTTTGGCTCGCTGTGTAATTTATCCGGTTGGCGGAAAAGCGAGTGAACAGATAGTCGACTTCAACCGGCCGGAGTGCCAAGTGCTTTGAGACCTGGAAATCAAGCCCTCCGCCCAGCGCCATGGCGAAGCCGTTGTTGCTCCCCTGACCCTGCAGAATTCGGCCCTCTGCGGTAAGGATGGTCGTGTAAGCATTGGTATGCGCGGAACCGAACAGCGCTTCACCGAACGGCTGGAATTTGCCGGTATGTTTCTTGACCTGAGGTCCGAACATGTAGGTGAACAGGTTGCCGTTGGCCTGTCCAGAGGCGAGCCCGTGTTCGGTTAGCTGATGGCGCAGGCCGCTGCCCTGGGTGTACCCCATCAAGTCGGCCTTAATGCCGAAGACGTTGCCGAAGTTAAAGTCGATCTGTCCCCCACCTCCGAAGACGTTGAAACTGGTGATAGGCGCCAGGTTCGGGTGGACGTTGATCATGGAAAATCCAAGAGGGATTTCCACCTTGGGTACGTCTTGCGCCCAAGCTGTCATTCCCAACGACAGCACAAACGCGACTACCAACAGCTTCTTCATCACTTTCTCCTTCACGTGCGCATCTGAGTTGGCTCGTGCTTCGAATGAGCCGGAAATTCAATGGGCCAAGGACCACGATGGCGGATCGACGACGCCGCCCCTGATACATCGCTTTGCGGCCAAATAGTTTTATTGCGTACCGAGAAGTATGGCTGAACCGACGAAGGCTGGATACTCCAAAGACTACTAGAAGTTGGCTAAGAAAGTGCCATTCTCCCACCAAAAGAGCAGACTTCGGGGACTGCTCCGAAGTCGTCCTCGCAGACCGGCCCCACCCGCATTTTGACGCGGCAGAATTTACGATTCGATATTGACCAGGACGCTTTGACCGGCGACCCGCAATTCCGCGAGGCCACTCGCTCCTACGGCTGCCGGCTTGGCGGCGTTTGCAGTGGAGAACATCTCGTAGGAAGCGGATTCATCGTCCGTCACAGGTACTAATGCCCGATCAGTGTACTGTCCGGCGCCCGGGTCCCGCTTCAACTGCTGCCGGAACATGCCAAGCCGCCAAATCTGCTGTGACAGCCTCAAGTGCTTCGCCACCACATCGGCGACATAACGGGGATAGAAAACCAGCGGGCTCTCAATGGGCAAAGTCGGGCGGCGCTCTCTGCGGTATTTGCGACGCAGATATCCCCCCTGCAGAGGATGAACTTTCTCAAGAGCGATAAAGCCCCAATACCAGCTCAGCAGGAACAGCATGTTTCCGGGATTGCTATTGGTCGCCACGGCCCGGCGCATCACCGTCTTCATGTGCTCGGGAGTGTAGTAAGTCTTCCAGGCGTCCTCATATACCTGTTCCCATTGGGCTTGGGACATTGTGGAGTGCCGAGCGGTCACATGCTCCAGGTCGTACTTGTTCAGGTCCGGATCCAGATAGGCGCCTGCCTGGTGCAGACGCTGGTGGTCCTCGGAGCCGGGCAGCGGGGTCAGGCAGTGGAACTCCAGCAGGTCAATGGGCAGCTCGCGCTGAATGATTTTGATGTCCCGAATGATCGAGTCAGGTGTGTCATTCGGGAAGCCGAGGATGTATCCAGCAAAGACCGTAGCGCCTGCGTGCTTCCAGGCCAGGAGCATTTTGCGATACTCGCTGATCTTGTTCTGCTTTTTCCGCGCGCCCAGCAGGCTGTCGGGATTGATGCTCTCCAGACCAATGAAAACGCGCGCCACGCCGGCCCGGCCCGCCTTCTCGATGAAATGGGGCAGACGGTGGCACATGGTGTCCACCTGGATAATGAACTTGATGTTGAGCTTTTCCTGCTCACGCATCCGGATCAGACGATCGAAGATGCTTTCCCAGTCGGTGTTGCGGGCGAAGTTGTCGTCGGTAATGAAGAAGCGGTTGATCCCCTGGGACAGATTGCGCCGGATGATCGCCTCCACATCATCGGCCGATCGGCGCCGCGATTTTCGCCCTTGTACGTTGATGATGGTGCAGAAGGAGCACAAGAACGGACACCCGCGACCGGCGTCGAAGCTGGTCAGGCGGCCGCCGGTGCGCTTGATACGCGAGGCCGGAAGGATGGGTATCGTGGCCCCGGCCAGGGAGGGCAGATCGTTCATGTAGTCATAGATCGGCTTGAGCTTGCCATTCCAGGCATCGAGTAAGACAGCCTCAAAGCGCCCCTCAGCTTCACCCGCGAAGAGCGAGATACCGAGGTCGAGAGCTTCCTTCAGTTCGGGCGTCAGCTCTGGCAACATCGACAAGCAGCCCGAGACATGGAACCCCCCAAGGCAAACCTGAACGCCGGCGGCGCGAAGTGTCCGCGCGATATCCATGGCCCGGGGATACTGATTGGACTGCACTCCAACCAGAGCAACCAGGCCACGACCGTCCCGTAACCGGCGCGCAAGACGCTCCGGGTGGACGCGCGTGTTGGTTTCGTCAAAGGCCGAGATCTCGATGTCAACGTCCGGACCAAGTACGCGACGCTCTTTGCAGTCCAGCGCAAGGCCATTCATGACGGCCAGCGTGTTGGAGGGAATAGCGGAGCGAAACCATTGGATGAGATAGCCGTCATCGTCGTAGTGCGACGGCTTGACGAGGATGAGCGAGAAACGCTTCGACGCTTTTGGCGTAGCTTTCAAGTCACGTCCTCAATGTCAGAAAAAAGCCCCGGAGTTGAATACCTGAGATGAGCTCATTATAGGCACGACGACCACCATTATGGCGAGATATTTTGAAGGGAATCTCGCGCTATCAAGGAGGTAAGGCGACGCTTCAGCCAGCCCTACTCCGATTCGCCCGCGGCGAGATGAGTCAGCTCAATCTTTACGGGGTTTGGGGGAACTCGCACCGCTCCGCCAAAGGGGCTATTCAAGGCAGTAATCAGCAGAAGGGTGAAAGCGAGAAAGCCGCCTAGCGCAGCGGTCATCACGACTTGCGAACGAACGCTGGGCAGGGCGAAAAAGTAGGTGAAGCCAACCAGCAGGAACGCCCCCGTGCACAAAAGCCACCAGAGAATTCCAGGAACCGTGCCATGGCTGGCCAGAAGTCGCAGCCTGCGATAGTCTCCCAGTTCCACCAGTCGCTTTACAGATTCTTCGTAATAGAAGCGCGACTTGGCGTCTCCAGGATCGGCTGCGCGGTAGACGTTCCACAGATCCTGGGCAGCCTGCCAGGTGCGCGGGCTGTCGCGGTCGTCATCCATGGCGGGAAATTCGTCATCGAGGACGGAGCGGGAATAGTTCACCAGGGCGGTTCGAATGTCAGTGCGTAACGGCTCCGGAAGCGCTTTGGCCATGCGCGAGAGATCGCCTATCCGGTTTGTTTCTTCTTCCAGATTGGAACTGGCCTGCTTGAAGTCGTTCCACACCACGAAGACGGCGAAGGCGAGCAGGACTGCGTAGAGTGTTCCGATGACGGCAACAAAATAGCCGGCAATCTCGTGATGACGCTCCAGCCACTTGACGTCGACGTACCGCCGGACGACCAGGACCCCGGCCGCCGAGAGTAACATCGCCGCCAAGACAACAGAGACTTCCACCACCACGGAATCCACAGCCCTGCTCTCCACCCGCAGCGTGCGGCTGCCAGATTCTTATTGGCCGCTAACTACAATCAACTGGCCCGTTGCGGCCTTGCTCTTGCCGTAGATTCCGTTTTGAGCCGTGGCGCTAAAGTGATACGTAAAGCATCCCGGCGTCTTCGCGACCGCCGAAACTGACTTTTCGCTGCCCCCCATGAAGGTTCCGGGAGGATCGAATGGGGAAGACTTACCGGGGTCAATGAGGAACCCGGTGTTTTTATTAGGAGACTGCCAAGTTACGGTGGTCCCGGCCTTGACGCAGAAAAGATCGTTCCCCTTGGCTCCTGGAATGCTCGGGGTGGCCGAGGACGAATAAGAGGTACGTTTGACGTCCACGGTACAGGGAGTAGAAGCCGATCCACAGGTGTTGTCGGCCGTGCATAGGCTCGCTGGATTCGGATTCGAGCAAGCGTCTTTGCTGCTGTCTTTCTTCTTGTCTTCGGCCGCAGAGAAGCTGGCGACCAATAGGACGGGCAACAGCAGCAAGGCAAAATGAATAGAAAAGCGCTGCATTTTCATAAGCACCTCAGTCGAAATGTAATTCGGTAATTGCAGCCACAAGAGCGCCTCAGACAGAGTCACTCAGCGCCTTCGGGCCGCTAGTCTTAGCCGCCCACTAGTTCTCGCCGGCCGTTCCGGCCCAGTCGATAATGTCACCGAGTCTCCAGGCGTTCTGCAGCAGGTTGAGGGTCAAGTTTCCATCGTCACCGATTCCCAGCTGAGCCGCGGGATACAGAACACCAGCACTCTTGCTCTTGTCCTGAGTATTGATGTTGATCTCGCCGGCCGTTAAATCGAAAGACTGCGACTGCGTGTCATAAAAGGCTTCGCCAAACTTGATCTGTCGATTGGTTACGAAGCGGATCTGGCGTCCCGTCGGAGTTTGGGTCATCTTGATGTAGCTCACGTCATATCCCAGTGTGCCGGTGATATTGATGTGCCCTACCGCTTTCATCTTCTCCAGAGCGTTAACCAAGCCCTTGTTGGAGCCCTTTTGGAAGGCATCGACGAGGATCTCGCGGTCGGCCGGCGTCGAATACTCGTAGATGATCAGCGTGATACCAACGTTCCTACCCAATTGGGTGCTGGTGCCCCAGGCAGTGGCGTCGATGGTTTCGTTCTTCTCTCGTGCAAAGCTTGCAAGACTGGCCAAGAGCAGCAGGCTGCTCAAAAGCAGAACGTTGAAGATAAGCCGGGAAAATCCTGTCCTAGTACGCATATTTCTCTCCTTGTCCTTGCCGTCGGCAGAGACTCTTTTGTGCGACGACCGAATGGTACGTTGATGGCTAACCAGAAGATAACTATGAAAAGTACCTGTACGTCAATCAAAAACAGTTAGTGCCGTTTTGGAGGGCTTCCTTTCCGGTGCCAGGAGGCGGCGGACGGCGCTGGCAGGAAGGAAGAGGGCGGCTGACCTTATGTCATGGGAGAGCAGTTTCTTCGGACCTGCCCTCCCCAACTGTGTGCGTTTGATCGTCCGGGCGCTGCCCTAAGCTCGCGGAAGCGTAATGATGCGGTAAATCGGAACGCAGAGCAGCAGGGCTGCGAGTACCGCCATCCCACTTCGCACCGCGGGAACCTTGAAGCGCTGGCTGATTGCGGTCAGGAGCAGGACGGTGGCCAGCATGACCGTTACCCGCACGTAGTCGTCCGAGCGCTCCCGGGCCCGATTCCCCTGCTCGAAGGTCTCCGTGGCCTTGTCGTTCAGCTGGTTCGCTTCTTCCGCTTTGGCGCTGCGATACTCGGGCATGAAGAATGGGCCTGGGGGAGCTTTCGGATTATTGAGAGGATCGAGCTTCTTCCAGGCCTGAAACGCCGGCAGCAATTCAGGAAGCAACCGCCGCTCAAACAGATCGGCGAGCCTTTTTTGCCCGGTGGCTTCGGCCTTCAGCCACTCCACCACGGTCGAGGCGTTGTACAGACGCTCCTGGTTGGCGGCGGTCGCGGCTCCCTCAGCTTGAACGCGGTACCTGCTAGCCAAACCGTACAGTTCCGCCTGATGGCCCGTCCACAGCGCCGCCTGGTACCCACTCCAGGCGGTGGCGATGGCGACAACGGCGAGGACGATGGCTTCCGCGATCTCCAGAATCTGGTGGGCGCGGGACTGGGAGTGATCTTGGTGTTCGCTGAGGTGATGGGCCACTTCTACGGTGGAACCTCCAACCGATTCCGGCATGGTGAAGCCTCCTTGGGCAGTACGAGAGCAAACGGCATTAGGGCGGCTGCTAATATATTGGCGTCGTCGTGCCGGTCGCTGGCATGCGCGTAACGGTTCCAGGTGCTGTAAGCAGCAATTCCTTAATGCAAGGGGGAATTCAAACATGGCACAAGCAGGACTGTCCAATCTGGGTTCCGGAAAATCGATGGTGTGGGCGATTCTCCTGATCGTCTTCGGTTTTCTGGCGATTGCTCTGCCGTTCGCCACCTCGTGGGGCGTGGTTCTTGTCATCGCGTGGCTGATCGTCTTCAGCGGCGCATTTCAATTCATCCATGCCTTCCAGTCGCATGGCGCCGGGCACATAATCTGGAAGCTTCTGGTGGCAATTGCATACTTGATCGTGGGCATCTATTTTCTGTTGCATCCGCTGATTGGAGTCGCCGCATTCACCTTCGCGCTGGCGGTTTTCTTTGTGGTCGAAGGAGTTTTCGATCTGGTGGCTTATTTCCAGAACCGCAGCGCCGCGGGATCGGGCTGGATTCTGTTCGACGGCATCGTCACCTTGCTTCTCGGCCTGCTGGTTTGGCGTCAATGGCCCTCAAGCTCGTTGTGGGTGATTGGGACGCTGGTGGGAATCAGCATGATCATGACGGGGACCACGCGTCTGATGTTGAGCATATCGGCCAGACGTCTAGCACACGCCTAGCGAGGCCCAATGCCAGAACCCACCCGGCACATAACGAGCACAGCGCAGTCCGCGAGAAAGCCCGCGGCTTCATCAAGGAGAGCTGGCAATCGCAGGCCAACTTGTCGTTTTTCCTGGGCGCTGCTGATAACGGTCGGCTTCGTACTTCCTTCCCTGGGATTTGGAAAAAGCGACGAGGTCCGGTACAGCGATTTCGTCTTTTCGCTGTTGCTGGCTTCGGGAGTCGCCATCGCCTGGGGGCGGCGGCTGGCTGTTCCCGCTGGCGGCGTTTATCGGCAGCGTCGCTATCGCCGTGCGCTGGATGGCATTTTTCACGCCGACCTTTGCGTTGGAAGTGTGGGCTGTCATCTGGTCGCTGGCGGCCGTCATCGTGATAGCCCTGGTTTTGCTGGCACAGGTCTTCCGTTCGGGGCCGGTCACTTCGTACCGCGTCCAGGGCGCCATTGCGGTGTACCTGCTCTTCGGAGTGGGTTGGGCCCACGCCTACCACCTCACCGAGCTCTTACATCCCGGATCGTTCAACAGCACCGCCGGCCCTCTCGATAGCGTGGTGGCCTGGGCTTACTATAGCTACGTCACGCTCAGCACGGTAGGCTACGGAGACATCACTCCGGTGCGGCCGATTGCACGCGCGCTCTCCATGGGGGAGGCGCTGGCCGGACAGTTGTACCTGGCCGTCCTCATTGCCAGATTAGTGGCCATGGAAGTGATTACCTGGCAGTCGAAAAATCAAAGTTCGTAACTGGAAAACCGACTAACAAGGAGGAGAAGTCTTGAAGAAAAATATCACTGCAATACTGATTCTGGTTGGTGCGCTGGTCTTACCGGCCATCATCTTTGCGCAGCAACAGCAGACGCCAGCCACCGGCTCCAACACCGTCAGCGACCAGGATATTCAGTTGATGCGCCAGGACCTTCGATCGGACAAGAAGCAGATCATCGCCGCCAACCTGCAACTGACCGACGCCGAGGCCACCAAGTTCTGGCCGGTATACGATGCCTATACCGCCGAGGCCACTAAGATTGGCGATACCCGGCTGGCGCTCATCAAGGAATACGCCCAAACCTACGCCACCATGACCGACGCGCAGGCCAAGAGCCTGATCAAGCGATGGGCTGCCACCGACCAGGCCACCGTGAATCTGCGCACGCAGTACATGCCCAAGTTCGAGGCGGTATTGCCCGGCAAGAAGGCGGCACTGTTCTTCCAGCTCGACCGGCGTGTCGCCCTATTGATTGACCTGCAACTGGCATCCAGCATTCCGATGGTCAAGCAGTAGAATGCAATTCGGCGACAGCCATGTCGTAACATTGTGGGCTGCGATTCGCATCCAGGCACGGCTTTTACAGGCTGCGGGAAAACTCAAAACAGCAGATCCCTCGCGAGCGAAAGCCCGCTCGGGATGCGTAGAGTGGGAAATCAGAGTGAGTTCCCTAGCCGGAGTCCCCAACACGTGCCGGTCTTGCACGTGCTGGGGTGGTGGAGGGACGGCACCGTTCTCACACGGACTCTTTAGCCCCGCGTCGTGATTAGGCCAGGAAATCGTCGCCCAGGTTACTTGGTGTAAACTCGACAGCCGTCCGGCAATCCGAAAGTAAGGAAGGTTCAAACCACATGAAACATCGCATGATCATTCTCACCGTCCTGGCGCTTGCCCTGGGCATGTTGCTGGCGACCACGCCAGCAGCGCAGGCGCAAGATCAAATGCAAGCTGGCGGTCAGGCCCAAAAGCTGGCAGCGTTGGCCAAACAGCTCAATCTCAGTCCCGAACAGAAGATGCAGCTTATGCCGATTCTCAAGGAAGAGGCTCCAAAGGTTGAGGCCATCAAGTCCAACACCTCCCTGACGGGTATGCAGAAAATGGAGCAGCTGCGGGCCCTGCACGAGCAGACCAATCCTCAGGTGCAGAAAATTCTATCGCCGCAACAGTATCAGCAGCTTCAGCAGATCCGACAGAGCGAGATCGAACAGGCCATGCGCAAGCGCGCCAACCCGATGTGAGCGGTTGTCCCCCGATCGCTGATTCGTTTATGTGGGCGGCTCGGTCGCGCTAGCGTCGCCGAGCCGAAACCCCCGGCATTCTTCACGGAGAGGGATCATGTTCAACCGCCCCGTCGCCATTCTTGTTTTAGCCAGTTCCGTACTGTTGCCGGGCACCCGATTGCTCGCACAGACTTATTCAACCCCACTGCCTAAGGTGAACGACAAAGACGTCCAGCTGCTGAGGCAGGACCTGCGCGCCAAGGCCAAGCAGCTCATCACCAAGAACATGCAGCTAACCGATGAGCAGGCCGCTGCCTTCTGGCCGGTGTACGGCGAGTACGCGGCAGAGGTCAGCAAGATCAACGACACCCGCTTCGGTCTGATGAAACACTACGCGGATGTCTATCAGACCCTGACTCCGGACCAGGCCGACAGCATGCTTCGACTTGCTGGCCGACGCGGACACGGCGATCATCAATCTGCGTGTGCAGTATCTTCCTAAGTTCGAGCAGGCGCTGCCCGGAGGCACCAAAGCAGCATTGTTCTTCCAACTCGATCGCCGGCTGGACTATCTGATGAACGTGCAGATGGCGTCGCAGCTTCCGGCCATCAAGCCGTAGCGCAACCAGTGAAGCCTTCGGTGCCGGCGGAGCGCAACCGCGAGTACGCCATCGAAAAGTGATCGCGACCCAGGTTCAGGTTGCTTGTACGTCGCCGCCAACCGTTCCAGTGCCTCGGTCTCTTGCCGTTTCATGCGCGCCGAACTGCAACAGATCTCCCTAATGTGGGAATAAAACCACAAATTCGCGTTTTCGTCCCAATATTTTGGCGCTCTGCAACCTCAGTCAACTAATAGGAATCAATAGAGTTAACTGCTACATCCTGCATGTTTTAGATACCTGTCCTCGCACTTTTACTAGTTCCCCCGGAAGAGCGATTACACATACCATGGAAGCAATCCATGGTTAACTTATCGGATCATGCATCGTCCAATAAGTAAGCGGGGCGATGCAACAACAGACGTCAAATTTTGGATTACCCGAATAGGAGATTCGCAAGTGAAAAATAGTAAGTGGATTCTGGTATTAGCACTCGTATCGCTGTTCAGCATGGCGGCCTTCGCGCAGGACTATCCCAAGTTCGAAGTCCCGGTGGGCTTTTCGTTTGTTAATGTTCACCCCAATCAGGCGGCCCTGACCAGCTTCAACGTCTTCGGTGGCGGCGGCGGATTTGTTTACAACGTCAGCCCGATTTTCGGCATTAAGGCCGATTTCATGGGATACACCCAAGGCAGCGGCCAGCGGCTTAGCCAGAACGGTCAGTTCGTCGGAAATGTGAGCGGTAACCTGTTCACCTACATGTTCGGACCCCAGATCAAGAAGCACTCCGGCAAGTTCCAGCCGTTCGGAGAGGCCCTGTTTGGCGCCGCGCACACCAACCTCGATGCAAACATCTGCAAGTTAGAGGGGAATTGTGGCTCGGGCAGCGGCAGCAACAATGGCTTCGCGATGCAGTACGGCCTCGGTCTGGACATTCCGATCACGAAGACTATTCAGTTCCGTCCGGTCGAAGTTGACTATCTGGCCACTCACTTTGGCTCCAACCACATCGCCGGAGCCTCGGCTTGGCAGAACAACTTCAAGTACATGGCTGGCGTGAACTTCACCTTCGGCAGCAAGTAACAGGCCGGAACCAATCACGTTTCAACCATTTGGCGTCGCCCTCAGGGGGCGGCGCCATTTTGCTTGATGAGCGCCTGAGCGCTCGCCTAACAGGCTGCAAGGCAGCCGTTTCCGTCTCTGCAAACCGTTCACGACTCGCCGCTCGACTTTGTCCCTCTGCTGCGTGCACAATAGTTGACAAGCCAGAGCTAGATTGCTGCAGCAACTTCAACGGGGTGGGAAACGGTGGTGCTATGGAACTGAAATCCGCGGCCCGATTGCTGATTGCTGACGATCACAAGCTCCTGGCCGATGCTTGCAAAAGCCTGCTGGAGCCGGAATTTGAAGTGGTCGGTGTGGTCACCGACGGCCGGACCCTGCTTAAGGTTGCGGCAACGCTCAAACCGGACGTGATCGTCCTGGATATTGCCATGCCCCAGTTGAATGGCTTGGACGCCGGCGAGCAGATCAAGCACAAGATGCCGGCGATCAAGCTGGTCTACCTGACCATGAACATGGCCGCGGATGTGGCGGCGGAGGCTTTTCGACGTGGCGCATCCGCCTACGTCCTTAAGCATTCCGCAGCGGAAGAGTTGTTGATTGCCATCCGGAAAGTCGTGCAGGGTGAATCCTACTTATCGCCGTTGATTGCTCGCGAGACGGTTACCTTCCTGCTCAACCAGGGTAAATCTCCCGTCGAAGAGAAACGCATTACCAAGCGGCAAAGCGAAATTCTGCAACTATTGGCGGAAGGTATGTCCATGAAAGAAGTGGCCAATGTCCTCGATCTCAAGCCGGGGACGGTCGCGTTTCATAAGTATCGAATGATGGAAACCCTGGGAGTTAAGACCAATGCGGAGCTGCTGGAGTACGCGATCAAGCGGCAAATGACACCCTCCCGACCCTAGCAGGAACGCCAACCTCCATCGAGTCGTAGTCTAACTATGAAGAAGGCTTGTTCATTTCTGTGTGCAATGGCGTGCACAGCGACTGGTTCCTGAGCTTTGCACAAGATTGTAAATGGCTGAGATCTTTGCGTTGAGACCCCGGATCATTTGGTGCCTTAAATGCAACCACAGTGGTGGGCCCGTTTCTAGCAGATCCGAAGGAGAGGCAACGTGAAGATGACTCGTGTGGGTTTCGTGCTGTTAGCCCTCGTGGTGGCTGTTTCCCTGCCCGCCTTTGCGGATGGATGCATTCCGTACTGCAACATAGGCACCATAGCTCCCACCAACATTTTTACTGCCGATTCGACTGGCGACATCACTGGATACTTCATTCAGGGTGGCGCGGCCAGCGGCGGTGGCGCGGCTGATCTCGACTTTGTCCGCATGTTGGATATCACGACGGGAACGACCAGCGCGTGGCTGTTCAATAACCAGACCTCACTGCCTGGCGACACCGCCGACTTCGGTTTCGTCAATGCGGGTGACACGCTGGTGTTTGAACTTGAGAATGTATCGCTCGGCGGCATCATTCTCGCGTCGGACCCCAGTTATAGCGAGGATGGCGTGAATCACGCTTATGGCACGCACTTTAGCGGCGGAGTACTCAATGGCGCCTTAATCCCGGCGGGAACCTACGTGGGCATGGAAGACCTGCCGAACGGCGAGTCTGACTGGAATTACAACGATGATTCCTTCGTTTTTGTTGGAGTCACGGCAGGTACGACACCAGAGCCCGGTACTCTTGTCCTGTTCGGAACCGGCATTCTGGGACTGGCTGGCTTTGTGCGCCGCAAGCTACACCGCTAGATCAACTTCTGAATCCGACCTTGAAAAGCCGGGGCCCCAGACCCCGGCTTTCCTTTGCTTCGAAGCCGTCAGCAGAGCGAACCCGCATTGGCAAGCGCCGCCTGAGGTTCCCACCTCGCATTTTCGGGTTACAGAACAAGCATTTTTGCCAGTAGGCATACCGGTCGAGGCCGATTAGCCTGATAGTAGCGCGATGGCCCAGACCCCGGGCCGATACTTGCGTTGACTGGAGCCTTGCTGTGCCACCTGTGCGGGTCTTGATCGCCGATGATTCCCCCGCAGTCCTGGAAAACGTTGTAGAGATGCTGCAGGATGACTTCGTGATTGCGGCCGCCGTGCCGAACGGCTGCGCCGCACTGCTGGAAATCGCCAAGGTTAACCCGGATGTAGTCGTGCTGGACATCTCGTTGGGCGACATGACCGGATTTGACGTGGCCAGGCGTTTGCGAGAGATGAAGTGTCCTGCCAGGATCGTGTTTCTGACGGTCCACGAGAGTCCAGATTTTGTTCGCGCCGCTCTCGAGCTTGGGGTTTCCGGCTACGTATTCAAGTCGCGCGCGTCTTCCGATTTGGTGGATGCCATCAAAGCCGCGTCTCGCGGCGAAGAGTTCCTCCCCGCCGGATACCGTTGACCCGCGGTCGTTCCTCTCGGTAGCACATCTGGCAATTCTTCGATCAGCCCCTGACAAAGTTGATAGTTTCGCCCATTGCCCCGTTCTGCTAGCGTCGGTAGGGGTTTCGCCCCAGCCGGCCGAGGAGACTTGCCCGGAACGCATGCAAACAGAACTACGAAAAAGTCGTTCTCTGACGTAATATGGAGGCCGCCAATCCCTCTCTTTCTCTTATCGTCGGTCTACCGGGACGGCCCGATTGCCTCGGGAGAAGGTGTGGAGGAGCGGCACTCTAACAAAACCGCTGAACCACGCAGCAGATCGTTTTTCAAAAGAAGGTTGGGCATGATTCGCAATTTCAGAATGAGCAGCGTGCAAAAGACCACGAGGAACATATCCCTTCTATGTGCCGTGACCGTCTTGATGGTAGCCACGGCGACCGCCCAGGACCCGGGATGGCCACGCACCATCACCAAGCCAGGCGGCAAGCTGGTGCTTTACCAACCACAGGTTGATTCCTGGACCAACTACCAGCAGGTCAACGCGCGCATGGCATTCACGCTTACGCCAACCGGCGGCAAGAGCCACGTCGGGGTGGTGGCCCTCAGCTTGAAGTCGGCGGTCAATATGGACGCGCACACTGTCTTTCTCAGCGATCCTCAGGTCAGCAGTATCGCGTTTCCCGGGCTTGATCCCACGACCACCGCCCAGATGAACCAGTTGATGCAGACATTTCTGAACCCAGCGGCCAGCATGACCATTTCGCTGGACCGCCTGGTGGCGAGCGTCAAGAAAGACAAGACCCCGCCCGCGGCGACCGCGCTCAACAACGATCCGCCGACCATCTTCATCAGCTTCAAACCGGCCATCCTGCTGTTGGTGAATGGCGCGCCCAGCATGGCTCCCATCGCGAACTCGAAGCTGCAGTTCGTGGTCAACGCCAATTGGCCGTTGTTTGTCGAGGAGGGCAAGTCCACCTATTATCTGTTCGACGGCAAGGGATGGCTCCTCAACACCAGCCTGCAAGGCACGTGGACGCCCACCAATCAGCTCCCCAAGGACATGTCGAAGGTGCCAGAGAACACGAACTTCACCAGTCTGAAGGGATTCATCCCGCCGCCTCCCGGCAGCGCAGCCAGCTTTCCCATGGTTTATTACAGTGCCACTCCGGCGGAGATCGTCGTTTTTAGCGGCCAGCCACAGTGGACCGCGATCCCGGGCACACAACTCTCCTACGCGGCGAACACCGGCAGTCCTGTATTCAAGTACGCACCAACCGGGGCCTACTACTTCCTGACTTCAGGCCGCTGGTTCACCACCACCACTCCGATTGCCGGACCGTGGACCTTCGCGACCAGTAGCCTGCCTCCAGACTTTGCCAAGATCCCGCCTGACAGCCCAGCCGGGAACGTGCTGGCCTCGGTTCCCGGCACCCCGCAGGCCGAAGACGCTGTCCTGATTGCGCAAATTCCGACGACCGCAACCGTGACTCCCGCGGCCGCGAACGAAGTCAAGGTCAGCTACGTCGGCCAGCCGCAATTCCAGCCGATCGAAGGCACGACCATGCTTTATGCCGTCAACACGCCCAACCGCGTGATTCAGGTCGGCAACGCGTATTACCTGTGCTATCAGGGTGCGTGGTTCGTTTCCTTTAGCGCGCAAGGCCCCTGGCAGTTGACGCAAACTGTGCCGCAGGTGATCTACACCATCCCGCCCAGTTCGCCGGTGTACAACGTTACCTACGTCACCCAGGTCCCTGCGTCCGATGGCAATGTCACAGCCACCTACACCGGGGGATACACGGGAGCGTTCATCATGGGAGCCACGGTAGGCGCGATCGTGGCCTGTGGCACCGGGTATTATTACCCGCCCTATGTCTATGGCGGCTTCTACTATCCCTATGCCGCCACGTATGGCTATCACACCTGGTACAGCCCTTACACCGGGGCGTATGGATGGGGCGGTGCGGCCTACGGACCGTATGGCAGTGCGCATTGGGGAGCGGGCTACAACCCTAACACCGGGACCTACGCGCGCGGCGCGACGGCTTCTACTCCTTACGGCACCCGAAGCGCCGGCGAAGCCTACAACCCATACACCGGCGCATCGGCCGCCACCCGCCAGGGCTCGAACGCTTATGGATCCTGGGGCCAGTCCGTGTACAACAAAAACGGCGAAACGGCCTATACCCAGCATGCCAGTAACGCCTACGGCACCGCGGCCTCGGCACAAACCTCCGCTGGAGGCAAGGCTGCCGGCGTAAATACGGCCTATGGATCCACCGCTGCCGGCAAGACCTCCAGCGGCGACATGTATGCCGCGCACGACGGTAACGTGTATAAGAACACCGGCTCCGGTTGGCAGTCGTACAACAACGGGAGTTGGAACAATGTGCAAAAGCCAACCACCACCTCGGCACAGAGCTACGACCAATCTGCCCAGCAGAGGGCCCAGAGCAATCCCAACTACTCCGCCGATCAGCAGAAGGCGCAGAGCTATAACCAGCAGCGGACCAGTGGACAGGGTGGGTACCATCCCAGCGGCGGTTCTTCCTCCTACGGCGATTTGAATCAGGAAGCGCAGGACCGCGCGCGCGGCGCCCAGCAGAGCCAGCGCTTCTCCCAGTCTCAGCATTCCGGCGGATGGGGGGGCGGTGACCGTTGGGGTGGCGGTGGTGGCGATCACTGGGGCGGCGGAGGCGATCGCTTTGGCGGCGGCGGTGGCGGCTTCAGGCGGTAGCCGAGCGGCGGATCGCCGAGCCAGGGCGCGCCTGGCACGCCCTTTCCGAGCGAACCTTATCTGGCTCCACGGAGGACTACATGAACTTACGAAATCCAGTCACGCGATGCTTCCGTGGCTTGCAGGTCTTCTTGCTCGTCCTCCTCGTCTCCCTGGGCGCGCAGGCACAAAAAGTCAACGTCAGCTACGACAAGAGTATCGACTTCTCCAAGTTTAAGACCTACGCCTGGGCGCCGCTCGGCGCGGTTGGGCATCCCATGCTGGCGGCTGACGTGGTAGGCGCCATCGAAGAACAAATGAAGGCCAAGGGACTTCTGCTCACTGCCGACAATCCCGACCTGGTCATCCATCTGTACGGCTCCATCGATCAGGAGAGCAGCCTGACCTCGAACGATCCGCTCTACATGGCGACCGGCGGCATTCCCCCGTTCGATCCCAGTGCCTTCGGTCCGGCGCTGGCTGGGACGTGGGGCAACACAACCATCACCATTCACAAAGGGCAGTTGGTAGTTGACATTCTGGATGTGAGCGCCAAGAAGCTGATATGGCGTGGCATGGCGACCGATAACCTGAGCGCCCATGACCCTAAGAAGCTGGAAAACCAGGTCAACAATTCCGTGGTCAAGATGTTCAAGCAGTACCCTCCGGGCAAGAGCTAGGCGAACGTCGAAACCATCGGGCGTAATTAAGCGGCTTCAAAGGGGAGACAGTCGGCGAGGGTAGTGCGCGTTCGCGTCGTGCGGTGCTCTGTCGCGCGTGAAACGCCACGTTCGGGTAGTGCGGCGCTTTAGCGCCGCTCAAACGGACAGCTAGGGAAGCGGGCTTTAGCCCCAAGTACCTCACTGACCAAGACCTATTTCAGCACTGCATCGGCTTATACGCATCAGAGCCTATTGCGGCATCGGCCGTGACGGTGGGGCATCTAGACGAGGTATCCGAGAGGCTAAAGCCTGAACATAAAGAAGCGGCGTTAACGAGGCGCTGAAGCGCCGCACTACCCGAACTTAAACGAACCGCCCGCCTTTCCCGGGCGTTACCTAGGGCCATTTTCCATACCGCTCCGCTCCGCCGCTGATGTAATTTATCTTTAAGCCGAGGCCACCGCATGTTTCGCCTGATCCGCGACCTAATTCGTCCGTACCGCGGTACGCTGGTGATCATCCTGGCCGCGATGATGGTCGAAACAGCCATGAGCCTGGCTGCTCCGTGGCCGCTGAAGGTCATTATCGACAACGTGGTCGGCAGCCACAAACTGCCGCACTGGCTCGACCAACTCGTCCGGCCCATGCTGGAAGGCGGCGGTAAATTGAAGGTGGCCGGCCTGGCGGCGCTGGCCGTGATCGTCATCGCGCTGCTGGACTCGCTTGCCACCTACGTCGATAACTACTTCACGGAGAGCGTGGGGCAATGGGTGGCCAACGATCTCCGCCTGCGCACCTACCATCATCTGCAGCGGCTCTCGCTCGGCTACTACGATACCCACCAGACCGGCGGTCTACTCAGCACCATCACCACCGATATCCAAACAATCCAAGGCTTTGCCTCGTCTTCGACCCTGAACATCCTGGTTGATATGCTGACCATCGTCAGCATGCTTGGCCTGATGTTCTGGCTCAACTGGGACTTCACCCTGATCGCCGTGGGAGTAACGCCGTTCCTGCTGTTCTTTGTGTCGCGGTTCAAAAAAGCGGTGAAGAAGGCGACCCACCAGGTGCGCAAGGAACAGAGCGAGATCGTCGCCGTGGTGCAGCAGGGTCTGGAATCCATGCAGGTGGTGAAAGCCTTCGGGCGCCAGGACCTGGAGGAGAGGAACCTGGCAGAGGTGAGTCACGCGACCGTGACTGCAGCTCTTGCCGCCCGGCGAGTGAAGTCCATGCTCTCGCCGGTGGTGACCGTGGTGGTGGCGCTCTGCACCGCGGTGGTCTTGTGGCGCGGCGCGTCCCTGATCCTGAAAGATGTAATGACGGTCGGTGCTCTTACCGTTTACTTGTCGTACCTGAGCAAGTTCTTCAAGCCGGTGAAGGACCTCGCCACGACGACCAATGCGATTGCGCAAGCTGCGGTCGGCGTCGATCGTATTCGCGCGATTCTCGAGACCGACGACATTATTCCCGAGCGTCCCGACGCGATTGCGCCGGCCGTGATCAAGGGCGAGATTGTTTTTGAGCATGTCGCCTTCGCCTATGCTGCTGACTCCCCGGTGCTCAAGGATGTCAGCTTTACCATCAAGCCGGGCCAGATGGTGGGGGTGGTAGGACCGACGGGGAGCGGGAAATCCACGGTAGTCAGCTTGATTCCGCGCTTCTATGATCCCACCTCGGGCGTCGTGAAGATTGACGGCCAGGATCTGCGCGGCTTCAAAATTGGCCCGTTACGAGAGCAGATCGGCTACGTCTTACAGGACACGGTCCTGTTTCGCGGAACCATACGAGAGAACATTGCATTCGGAAGGCCGAACGCGACCAAGGAGGACATTGTCGCGGCTGCTAAACTGGCCAATGCCGATGAGTTCATCTCGCGGATGCCGCAAGGCTATGACACCATGGTGGGCGACCGCGGGCTGACTCTCTCGGGAGGGCAACGCCAGCGCATTGGGATTGCCCGCGTGATGGTCCGTAACAGCCCGATCCTTTTGCTCGACGAGCCTACGGCCGCGCTCGACAGCGAGTCGGAACGGGCGGTGATTGAGGCGTTGGAGAGATTGATGAAGGGCCGCACGGTCGTCACCATCGCGCACCGCCTGAGCACCATTCGCGATGCCGACCAGATCATTGTGGTCAGTGGCGGCGTGGTAGCAGAATCGGGGAACCACGACGAGTTAATGGCCTTGAACGGAATCTATGCCGATCTTCATCGCACTCAGTTTGATCCGACGTCGGCAAAGACCGGGGCGTAAGAAGACAATTCGACGTGCATTATTTATTGGTGTGGAAAGGTGAGAACATTAGCTTTGAAGGGGCACGGCTTTACAGGCTGCTGAAAAAGTCCTCTCAGGAGCGAGTTCGGGTAGTGCGGCGCTTCAGCGCCGCGTCAGGCGAGTACAGTGAAACGGCCTTTAGGCCTGGGGACATCTAGAGGCGGCTCTATTAGCGGCTTTGGACGAGGTACCGCCGGGGCTAAAGCCCTCTTCACAAAACCAGGTGAACGCGGGCCTGAAGGCCCGCACTACCCGGGCTGTTGTCAGTATGGAGTTTTTCAGCAACCTGTGAAGCCGTGCCCCTTCAAAGCGACCATAATCGAGTTTTGCAGCAGCCTGTTCAGCCGTGTCGCAAACTGGAATATTTATGAACTGTCATCCTGAGCGTAGCGACCGCAAAGAATTTCCGACCCGCTTCTTTTGCGGGGCGGGCGGGCGCGCAGTCGAAGGATCTGCGTTTCTTGGTGACGCCAGGCGAACCGCAGATCCCTCGGCTCCGCTGCGCTACGCTCGGGATGACAATCCAAATTGTTTGCGCCCGTGAAAAATTGCGACTTAACGGAGCGCCACAAGGGCCTATGGCGCACCTATGATGTAAGGTAGCCACGGAGGCGACGGACATCGCGGATCGGACTCTGTGGACATCAAGACTCTGTGTGCCTCTGTGTTCTCTGTGGTGAAATGTTCTTTCGCGAGCGGACGAATCTCACCTCGCCGCCGACCATGATGGAAGGTTAAACCATATGTCCCGGTCGTTGATCGTATTACCCGACGATACCGCCAAACCAATCCTGGATGCGATCAATAACGCGTCGAAATCCCTGCGCATCAAGATGTTCGTTTTCTCCGACCCGAGCCTGCTGCAAGCGGTCATCGCGGCCCACAAGCGGGGAGTGAAGGTCCGCATCATGCTGAATCCCGCGCGCCGCAGCGGAGAGGCCGAAAACAAGGACTCCAGGAAACTGCTCACGGCCGCCGGCGTTGAGGTCATTGACAGCAATCCTGCCTTCGACCTGACCCACGAAAAGTCGATGATTGTCGATGATGAGATGGCGTTCGTAAAGTCACTTAATTGGCAGACGAAAAACCTGACCGAGACCCGAGACTACGCTGTGGTCACCGCGCACAGCCATGAAGTCAAGGAAATCAGCGACTGCTTTGAAGCCGACTGGAGCCGCCAGGCGTTCGACCCCGGAGAACACTCCCATCTGATCTGGTGCGTTGGGAATGGACGCCAGCGGATCGGCCAGTTCATCGACGAGGCCAAACATTCCCTGTGGCTGCAAAATGAGCGCTATCAGGATCCGGTCATTATCGAACGCCTGGTGCGGGCCAACCAACGGGGCGTGAAAGTTCATCTGATGGCAAGGCCTCCGCATAAGCTGAAGAAGGAGAAGCTGATCGAAGGGGTTGGGGGCCTGCGCATCCTGGATGATGTCGGGGTCAAGGTGCACAAGCTCAAAGGCCTGAAACTTCATGCCAAGCTGCTTTTTGCCGACGGCGTGCGGGCGATTATCGGCTCCATAAACATCGCGCCGGGCAGCTTCGATAGCCGTCGCGAGCTTGCCATCGAAGTGCGCGACGAAGATATCGTTGAGCGGATTCACGAAGTCGTGCATCAAGACTGGGAAAACTCGCACCCGCTCGACCTGACCGACGAAGGCCTCATGGCTGAACTGGAAGAGGAAGACGACAACGTTGTCGAGGACCTGGCGCTGAAGGTCAACAAGACGAAAGCAAGAGCGAAGAGTTGAGGAGTTTGAATTCTTGGGTCAACTGCTGGTAGACTCTCGCGGTTCGGTCGGCGCTCTGAGTAGGTGCGAAAGAGCTTGGCCCGGCAAAGGCCGACGGCGGAGTGCTGGATAAGCGTCATATAAATTCGAAGTCCCGTAGACGACAGAAATTCCAAAGAGAGAAGGGAAAACCTCCATGGCTGATGAGAGCAAGAAGTGCGCCCACTCGATGTGCGAATGCACGGTTGCAGAAAGCGAAAAATACTGCAGCTCCTACTGCAAGGACGCTCAGGACGAAAAGGAAATCGAAATCCAGTGCGACTGCAAGCACCCCGCTTGCGCGCTCGACTAACAGGCAGTCTGAGCAACCTCGCCTCCGCGGTGAGCGCTCTGCCCTTGCCGCTAGGTTCTGAAGGATGGAGCACCCAGGTTGGGACTCGGGCGGAAAGGGTGGGCCGCCGCCCTAGCGCATGTTCACGGCGAGCCAGGGCATGCCGCGGTAGGAATCCGCCACCACCCAGGCGCCGGCCGTCAGCGCACACAGAGACGACGGTCTCGCTCCATTGGAAGGCGTTGGGGCGGCCTGCCGCCACGACGGGTACCCACACCAGCAGCGTGAACAGGCCTATCTGCAACGCCGAGAGCGCGGCCGCCAGGCGTGCACACACACCGATGATCACGGCCACGCCCGCCGCGATGAAGGCGCCGCCGGTGAAATATGCCCAGGCCACATGCCATGGCAGCCAGCCAGGCACCAGCACGGCGGTCGGTTTGAGATAGAGGAAATGGGCCACACCGAAAGGGACCAAGGCCAGGCCGTAGAGCACCCTCGCGATGCGCAGACCCCGGTCGCCGGTGGCGAAACCGAGGCGCCGCCTGTCCCAGTCAGCGGCGAACCAGACATACAGGACCCAGGCGCCCGCCGCCATCACCGCGATCTGGCAGGCTGACCACCAAAAGTCCACCGTGGGCGAGAGGAAGATGCCGGGCACTCTCACCAGCAGCAACCAAAGCAGGAGATAGGCGAGCAGCACGCGGGCAGCGGCGGCGGCTGTGCGCTGCCAGAGCAGGCCGATGCCAGATGCCAGGGAGATGAAGGCGCAGAGATAGGCCAGTACCTGGTGTGCGGGCACACCCTTGGGTACCGGCTGCCATACCGCGGTGAAATCGCCTTTGATCAGGCCCAGGATTCCGAGGGCGATCATGGTCGCCGCAAAGACCGCATGACCCACGCTTGCGATGCGCATCGCGCTGTCCTCCGGTGATGTCCCCGTTTATCAGGTACAGGCATGCCTTTGTATGGCTGGAGGCCTGCCCTTTCCGATGTGATCATATCAATTGATGGGGCAGCCCGATCGTCGCCCACTCCGTGTCTCAGGTTCTCACGGCCTGCTAGGATACCGAGATTGCAGTTGCCGGGCGCCGAAACATGACTGAGCATTCCATCATCTTCAAAGAGCTGTCGTACATCTTCATCGCTGCCATCCTGGGAGGTGCGCTGGCGTGGCGGTTGCGACAGCCGCTGATTCTCGGCTACGTGCTGGCGGGAATTTTCATCAGCCCGTTCACGCCAGGTCCGGCGGTACGCGAGGCGCACACCTTCCAGATTGTCGCCGAGGTCGGCGTCGTCTTCCTGATGTTCTCGATCGGACTGGAGTTCTCGCTCGACGAATTGCGCGAAGTGAAATGGGTGTCGCTGATCGGAGCGCCAGTGGGGGTGGCGCTGTCGGCGCTGCTGGGCGAAGGCGTGGGGATGCTGCTGGGCTGGGGCGCGCTGCAAGGCGTGGTGATCGGGATGATCGTATCGGTGGCCAGTACGATGGTGCTGTCGCGGCTGCTGATCGACGGCAAACAACTGCAGTCGCAGCACGGCAAAATCATGATTGGCATCACCCTGGTGGAAGACCTGGTGGTGGTGGTGCTGACCATTCTGATGCCGGTATTGGCCAGTCTTACGCCGCATCACGTGCTGGGCGTGGCGCAGGCGCTCGGCAAGGCCGCTCTGATTCTGGTGCCGATTGGCTTTCTGGCGGTGTACCTGGTGCCGCGCGCGCTGGAGCGGATTGCGCGCTCCAATAACAAGGAGCTCTTCCTGCTGGTGCTGCTGGCCATCTGCCTGGGCACCGCAGCGCTGACCGAGGCAGTTGGCCTGTCGCTGGCGCTGGGAGCGTTTGCCGCGGGGCTCATCGTGAGCGCGTCGGACTATGCGCATCGTGCCCTCGATCAACTGATGCCCCTGCGCGACGCGTTCGTGGCGGTGTTCTTCGTCACCGTGGGAGTGCTGATCAATCCCCGGGTGGTGCTCACGCATCCGGCGCTGCTGCTGGCGATCCTGGCGCTCGTCATCGTGGGCAAGTTCGTCATCTGGACGGGCGTCGTGAAGGTGTTTGGGTATCCGACGAAGACGGCCGCACTGGTGGGGATCGGGTTGACCCAGATCGGGGAGTTCTCGTTCATCCTGGTGCAGGTGGCGCACGCGAACGATCTGCTGGGCGATGAGTTCTATTACGCGGTGCTGGCGGTGTCGCTGATTTCGATCCTGCTGAATGCCACGCTGGTGCGGTCTGTGCCGCGATGGATCGGGGCGCGGAGCGGGTAGAGCCGGAGGCGGAATGTAACCGCTGAGGTACCCCCGGCTTTTGCGCTTGAATCTGGCTGGCAGGCTGCCTAAACTCGAAGATGCTCCCGCGATTCTCCCCTCCTCCCTCCTCCCCAAGCATTTTTCGCCCTTGGCGCCCATCGTTTGTTGCACGTATGGTGCAATATAATGTGGTGTAGACAGGGGTGACCCCAAATATGGTGTTTTACGTCTTGACCCCTCCTCGCCTTGGAAAGTACAGTTGCCTAGGCGTTTTTGTCGGGTCGAGATGAAACGCGGATAGCGCTGACCTGACGTTTTGCTCTCGAGCGCAGTAGAAGCAGGCCGGCGCCACCCGAACGGAGTACGAATTTGCTCAAAATAAAGAAGCTCCAAATCCTTGGCTTCAAGTCGTTTTGTGACCGCACCGACCTTCGCTTTCAGGGTGACGGCATTGCCGCCATCGTCGGTCCGAACGGCTGCGGCAAGTCGAACATCTCCGATGCCATTTCCTGGGTGCTCGGCGAGCAATCGGCGCGACTTCTGCGCGGCGTCAACATGCAGGACGTCATCTTCGCCGGCACGCGCGAGCGCAAGCCGACCGGTATGGCCGAGGTCTCGCTGACGCTGGTCGACCCCGAAATCTACGGCGATGTGGTCGAGCCTGAAATTGACATCCAGGACGACCTCCCTGATGACGACTGGGACGAATCCGCTGTGCGCGCGGCGAAGGCCGAAGACGTTGAGCGTTACTCGGAGGAAGTTCATCCCGGTCAGAGCGATGACGAAGACGCGCCCAGCAATGAGACCGAAGCGGCCGCTCACGATGCTGTCGCTCCGCACGTGGTGCTGAAGATTCGCCGCCGCAAGTTCAAGCGCACTTTCAAGGCTGGCGAGATTACGATCACTCGGCGTCTTTTCCGTTCCGGCGAGAGCGAGTATCTGCTGAACGGCAAGCTGTGTCGCCTGCGCGACATCCAGGACATCTTCATGGGGACGGGTCTTGGTCCGGAGTCCTACGCCATCATCGAGCAGGGTCGTATCGGGCAGATTCTCAGCAGCAAGCCGACCGACCGCCGCGCCATCATCGAGGAGGCCGCCGGCATCACCAAGTTCAAGACGCGGAAACGTCTGGCGGAAGCGCGGCTTGAAGATGCGAAGCAAAACCTCGCGCGCATCAACGACATTTTCGATGAAGTCACGCGCCAGATGAATTCGTTGAAGCGGCAAGCGTCGAAGGCCGAGCGCTATGCCAAACTCCGCGACGAGATGCGCGCCAAGCTTCGCGTGTTACTGGCTAGTAAGTTCGCTCAGTTTGACGCCGAGGCTACACTTCTCGACCAGCAACTCACGGAAATCGGCGCAGTCATGCACGCGCAGGGCGAAGCCGTTCAGCAAATGGAAGGCGAGCATGGCGAGCGAACGCAGCGCGGCTATGCCATCGAGCGCGAGTCGCAGGAGAACCGGGAGCAGCTGAACACGCTGTCGCTGGAGATCGATCGTGCTGCTGCGCGTCGCCGTACTAACGACGAGCGCTGCGCCGAACTGGAGACACGTGCCGCGGCCGCCCAGGCAGAGAGCGCAAGTACGGAAGCGCAGCTCGCGCGCCTGCAGCAGGAACTTGAAAGCAATCGAGCGACGCTGGAATCGGCCAATGTGGACGTGGCCCATGCGCAGCACGAATCGCAAGCCGCGCAGCAGCAGGCCTCTGCCACCGCTGCCTCTCTGCTGGACGTGGAGCGCCAGCAGGAGCAGCGTCGTGATGCGATCCTGAACGCCGTCTCCGCGACTTCCGCGGTCCGCAACCGCATCACGCAAGCCGAAGAACGTATTGCAGCGCTGGATCGCGAGGCGCAGCGACTGCAGGACGAAACTGCGGCTGCGATTCTGCAACTGGAGACTTTCGGTGGCCAGCAAGGGCAACTCGGACTGGAGTTTGAATCCGCCTCGCAACGCGTGAATGCGCTAACCGAGCAAATCGGCGACACGCGCCAGAACCTTGAAGCCAAGCGCACCGCCGAGACCACCAGCAAGCGCCACCTCGATTCGCTGCGTGGCGAATACGCCGGCGCGATGGGCAAGAAGGGTTCGCTGGAAGCGGTCATCACCGAGCACGGCTATACCACCGAATCGGTGCGCAAGCTCTTTACCTCGGGAGCGATGAAGGAAGGGCTTGCCCCGGTGGGTGTGCTCGCCGATTTCCTGGAGGTGGAAGATCGCTATGAGCATGTAGTCGATGACTTTCTGCGCGAGGAACTGAATTACATCGTGGTGAAGTCGTGGGACGCGGCCGACGAGGGTCTGCGTCTCTTGCGCAGCGATGTGGATGGCCGCGCGACGTTCCTGGTCCATCCCGAGGATTCTCAGGCCAAGTTCTCCTTCCTTTTCGACGAGTCCACGCACCAGGTCGCGCACGGAGAAAGCGTGGTTCCGCTCAAGCATTGCATCCGCGTGCTCGACGGCTTCGGCAAATCGCTGGAAGTAATTCTCCCGAAGTTGGGCAATGGCTATATCGTGCCCGATGCCAGTGCGGGCCGCGATCTTGCTCTGGAAAATCCAGACGCCTTCTTTCTTTCCAAGTCCGGCGAGTGCTTCCACAACGTTACTGTAACCGGCGGCAAGCAGCGCAGCCAGGGACCGCTCTCCATGAAGCGCGAGTTGCGCGATGTGTTGCAGCAGATGGGCGAGATGGAGCGCGCCATGGCCGCCGAAGAGATGCGTGTGGCCTCTCTAGGACGCGAAATCTACGAACTGACAGGACTACTGCACCGGTTGGAGGACGAAAAGCGTGAAGCTGAGCGCCAGGCCATGACCTCGGGCCACACGCTTCGCCAACTGGAAGCGGAGATGGTGCGGGTGCGCGAGCGGCTGGCAACCTACGAGCGGGAACTCGGCCGGGTTGGCGAGGAACGTGATCAGCAACAGACCTTCATCGGGGAACAAAGCACGGAACTGTCGGCACAGGAAGGAAGACGGCATCAGCTTGAACTGGAGATGCAGGCTGCCCAGAGCAGTCTGGAGGACCTGCGTTTGCGGCGCGACGAAGCCGCGCAGCGAGCCAGCGAAGTTCGGGCACAGCTGGCCACGCTGGAAGAGCGGCGGCGCGGTGCGGTTGCCACGGTCGAGCGTGTCGAGGCGATGGCGTCGGAGATCTCGGCCCAACTGGCGAAGCTGAAGGTGCAACTGGAGTCGTCGGCGGCAGAAAAACAGCAGCGCGAAGCCGAGAACGTACGTCTGGCGGAGCAGGTCGTCGGGCTGGACAGGCGAGCGCGAAATCGCGCACACCCGCGATCAGGAACTGCAGACCGAATTGCAGGCCGTCCGGGTGCGACTGGTTGAACTGGAAGAGTCTCTCAAAGCTGGCCGCGAAGCGCTCGACGCTGCGCGCGATCGTCGCGGCGAACTCTCTGCCGCACAGGCGCGCCTGCAGTCCGATGTGCAGCACATGTCAGAGACGTGCGTGCAGGAGTTGGGCCAGCAACCGCATGAATTGATGACTGACGATTCCTTGCCCCGGGTCGCGGCGGAAGAACTGACCGGCGAAGAGGAAGCGTATCGCGACATGCGGACGCGGCTTGACAACATGGGTCCGGTAAACATGATGGCGCTGGAGGAGTACAAGGAAATCGCACAGCGCCACGAGTTTCTGGAGACGCAGCGACTGGACCTGCTGCAGTCCATCGAGAACACGCAGAACACCATCAAAGAAATCGACACGGTTTCGCGGCAGAAGTTCGAAGAAGCCTTCAACATCATCAACGAAAACTTCTCCCGCACCTTTAGCAAGCTGTTCGGAGGAGGCCAGGGCTTCATGCGCCTTACCGACCTCGAAAACTCGGCGGAGAGCGGCATTGACGTGGTCGCCTCGCCTCCGGGCAAGAAGCTGCAAAACGTCCTGCTGCTCTCAGGCGGGGAGAAGGCGCTCACCGCGCTGGCGTTGCTGGTCGGCATCTTCCAGTATCAGCCCAGCCCGTTCTGCATCCTCGATGAGGTGGATGCGCCGCTCGACGAAGCTAATATCGGTCGCTTCACCGAACTGATTCGCGAGATGAGTTCGCAAACCCAGTTCATCATCATTACCCACAGCAAGCGCACGATGGGGATGGCACCCGTTCTGTACGGCGTCACCATGCAGGAGCCCGGGGTGTCGAAGTTGGTGTCGGTGCGCTTCCACGAAGAAACGGCTCGGCTCGCCGCCGTATCGGCGTAGACGGTCGTTTTGTATCAGGGCATGGCTTCAGCCATGCCGTAGGCCGCCATCTACAGCTTGGGCTTCAGAGAGTGCCGTGCGTGAGAGCTATGTTTTGGATTGAATTAGATAATAGCCCCGCAGGGGCGGAACTGGTGTTAGCTCAGGGGTGAGAATCTGTGTGAGTACTGGTGCCGTCCCTACGGGACTCAATCTCATTTTCCACTCCACCCAGGACTCCGCTGCGCTCCGTCCTGGGCTAACGGCACTTCCACCCCTCCGCCACCCCATTTCGCGCAAAAGCGGCGCGAAATGGGGACCCCGGCTTCGGGGTTCGATTTTCGTGCGTTCTCACTCCACCGGCGAAAACGAAACCGAGTTCTCACACACACTCGTGAGCCGTGGGTAGAGTGGGAAATTGAGTTGAGTCCCCTCAGGGACGACAGAGTTCTCCCGGACACTCTTCAGTTCCTCAGATACTTGGGTTGGCTCAACGATAGAAGCAATTAGGCGCTCCTCGTGGAGCGCCTTCTGTCGTGACGACCGGCTGTCTACTTGCCAGGGTTCGCCACGCTCATGGGGTTTCGAGCTAATTGCCGTTTGCGTGGGTCATGATCCAGGTAACAAATAAGTAGCCTTCTTGCCCGTTTCCGCCAAAGAGAATACCGCGGTTATTGGCGGTGTCCAGAACAAATGCAGGCCAGTCGCGGACCACCGGCAAGCCCCCACTGGGATACATCGCCGTCCACGCAGCCGGCCCTCCCAACCCATTTGCATTCCAGAGTATCCATGCATCATTGGTTTGAACATGAGCGCTATTGTCGCCTCCAAAGACCGTCATGGTGTTGGCGCTGGGGTCATACACCGCTTTGTGAGCCATCTTTGCCGGACAATCGCCGTATGCGATGTTCA
This sequence comes from uncultured Acidobacteriaceae bacterium, assembly GCA_963840905.1. Taxonomy (GTDB): domain Bacteria; phylum Acidobacteriota; class Terriglobia; order Terriglobales; family Acidobacteriaceae; genus Bog-257. Next base: position 521,628 of record CAWJAO010000010.1, on the reverse strand, counting down.
GCTTGGTCCAAACCGGAGTACCCTTACCATTGGCATGCGAGAGAGTCCAGACTTCGTTCGTCGGCTCATTTGATGCGTCGACGCCGCCGAATACGGTCATGATATTGTTCCTTGACGTCATAGACGGCGCTGTGCCACTTCTGGCCGATCGGCGGGCCTCCCACCGGAAAGAGTTGAGTCCACGTCGACGTGCCGCCCAAGCCATTGGCATGGCTCAGCGTCCACACGTCCGAGAGGGAGCCCGGAAATCCATTGTCGCCCCCATAGATGATCATGTGGTTGGTGATGGAATCATAGACCGCGGTGGCAATCTCGCGTGCTTCCGGCAGAGTGCCTTGCGGGAAGAGTTGCTGCCATGTGGGCGTACCGCCCGCTCCACTTGCATTGATCAACACCCACACATCATTGAGGGCAGGCGTGCAAAATGAGGTACAGCCGCCGAAGATGATCATGCGGTCGTTGACAGCGTCATAGACTGCGGTATGTCTCGACCTGGCCTGAGGCCAGTTACCCGACTTGTTCTGTTTCGTCCACTGGGAGGGGGTTCCGCCAAGGCCATTGGCATTGTTCAGGATCCACAGATCGTCCAGGCTGGCGCCCAAGGCGATACCGCCGAAAACAATCAGGCGATTGGTCGCAGGGCTATAGACACCAGTATGGAAGGTGCGCTCAACCCTTTCGCCGCTTGGAACGCTCAGCGTTGTCCATTGCTGTGCGGTGTAATCGGATTGCGCCGATACCGCGCTCGGCATCATCGCGACCATAAGAGCAGCCGCAACGAGCCCTATAAGTACAGCGTATTTACGATTCATGACTACCTCCTTGCGCACTTCAAGGCAGGACTGTAATGGCAGGAGGATGGATCGCTTGGTGGGAGGAAATTTTTAGCGATGCGGCATCGTGTGCACGACGAGGAAGAATGAGGATCTCGATGCCGTTTGCGGATTTCCTAGCTTCGCGATCCAGGTCGTGCTATTTCGCCTTACGGAGTGGCAACTACGAGCGTAGGCCGTGCGGTGAAGGAAGTCAACGAATTTCGACTAATTCAGCAACTCTGTATTCCCTATTTGGGCAGATGTCCACACTTGACCCGCCCGCAGTTTACTCGAATTCTTTCAGTTCTGACGGCTTCCTCTTCAACTGCCAGCGCCAGAACGCATAGAACGGCGCGCCCAGAAAAACGATCGCGATGCCGATCAGCGTTTCTTTCGGGCGGGTGACCACCGAGTTGAGCGCCCAGGCTCCCGCCACTAGTACGTAGAGAGCGGGCAAGTAAGGATAGCCGGTGCAACGATAGGGGCGCGGCAGGTCGGGATGGGTACGGCGCAGCACGAACAAACCCGCCACTGCCGCTGCGTAGGACAGCACCATCATGAACATCACGTAGGTGTAGAGCTGATCGAAGCTGCCACTGAGTGCCAGCACCACCGCCCATGCGCTCAGCGAGATCAGGCTGAAGGCCGGAGTCCGGTAACGCGGATGCACCCGCCCCATGGCGTGAAAAAACGCGCCATCGCGGGCCATGGCAAACGAAACCCGCGCGCTGCTGAGGATGGCGCAGGACATCGCTCCGAAACACGAGAGCGCGATCGTCGCACTGAGCCAGCGCGCGGCGTTCGACGAGAACAGCGCGACGGCTGCTGCGTGGGCGATGGTTTCTTCCTGTGCGACGCGGGTGATTGGCAGCGCGTAGAGATAGACAGCGTTCACCGCCAGGTAGACGACGCCCACCACTAGCACGCCCATCACCAAGGCGCGCGGCAGCACGCGCTGCGGATTCTTGATTTCGCCCGCCACCCAGGTCACGTAGACCCAGCCATCGAATGCCCAGAAGACTCCGATCAGAGCGACCCCAAAGGCGGAGATCATCTGGCCCAGAGACATCGGCTGGCTGACGGGAATGCTGATCGCGTAGTTCGACCAATGACCGTGCCCTAGCGTGAGCCCGAGCAGGACAAAGAGTCCGATGGCCGCGAATTTTGCCCATGTAGCTAGGTTGATCAGCGCCGACCCGCGCTTCAGGCCCACGACATTGATTGTGGTCAGCAGAATGATGGATGCGATGGAGACAAGATGTCCGCGTGTAAGCGGCCAGCCCAGTATGTTCGCGACTGGAAGATGGGCTGAAGCGAAGGGCAGCACGGCACCGAAATATTCGGCGAAACCAACGGCGAGCGCCGCGATGGTGCCGCTCTGGCCGACGGTGAAGATCATCCATCCATACAGGAAGGCAGGGAACTCGCCGTAGGCTTCACGCAGGAAGACATACTGCCCGCCGGCCTCAGGAAACATTGCTCCCATCTCGGCAAAGGCAAAGCACGCCAGCAAAGAGATCAGTCCGCCGGCGAGCCATACTCCCAGGAAGAACCACGGCTTGTGCACGGCGGAGGCGATAGGCCCTGCGGTCAGGAAGATGCCGGAGCCGATGATGCCGCCGGCCAGCAGCATCACGGAATCCAACAGGGAAAGGCCGCGCACAAGTGACGGCCCATGATGAGCTATGACTGCAGGCGGCGCTGTGGTGGGCTGCGCCATGAATCAGCCGATCCCGAGGTCCTCGGGCATTTCCAGCGGAGTGCCACAGGTCCGGCAGATTACGGCTGAGCAGTCGCCGCAGGTGAGGGGATCGTCTACCTCGCGGGCACAGTTAGGGCAGTACAGGTCAGGCGAATGAGCCGAGCCGTTCGTTGGTGATTCGGGAGTTTGAGCCATATGTTCCGGAGACTGTAGCATAGATGGTTTGCGGAAGACAGGTTCTGGGCAGCTCCAGGGAGTTCGAGGCTCTCATGGGAGGCGCATTGCAAGCCGCAAGCCTCCCGTCACAATTTCCGCGACTTGCGGGCCCAAACCGGAGATACTAGCTGTTCCAGGTCTTGCTCCAAAGATGTTGAATTATGAATATTCTTGAAGCCATCCGGATAGCCCTGCTGTCGCTGTGGGCGAACAAGCTGCGCTCGGTGCTCACCTTGCTTGGGGTGGTCATCGGAGTGGCGGCGGTAATTGCCGTGGTCACGTTCGTCAATGGCATCAATGGTTATGTTGCGGAGAAGCTTTTCAACCTTGGGGTCAACACCTTCATTCTCAGCAAGCAGCCACACGTGGTGACCGATGTCGACGAATTCATCGAGGCCAACAAGCACAAAGACCTGACGATGGACGAGTATCGCGCCGTGGCTGAAGGCTGCAGCGTATGCAAGGAAGTGGGCGCCAGCATCATCAGCTTCAACGGTAAAGTCGCCTACGGGAGCCAGAGCAGCACCGACACTTTTATTCGCGGCTGGAGCCCCAGCATGGCCCGCATCTACGACCTCGACCTGGTGGCGGGGCGGATGCTCAACGAGAGCGATGAGAACGGCGCCTATGCGGTGGCCATTATCGGACAAGACATCCGCGAGAACTTGTTGGAGGGGACCGATCCTCTTGGGAAAGAGATCCGGGTGGACGGCAAGGTCTTTCGCGTGGTCGGCGTGGGCAAGAAGGAAGGCAAGACGCTGGGTCAGAGCCGCGATAACTACGTCATCATGCCTATCGCCACCTGGCTGAAGACGTATGGTGCGCATAACAGCATCAGCATCTGGGGCAAGGCGTTTGATGCCGGCGCGCCCTTCGATCAGGCCGTAGACCAGGCGCGTGTGGTTCTCCGCTCGCGCCGCCACGACCGGGCAGGCGAAAAAGACAGCTTTGTCATAGAAAGCAACGCCAGCTTTCTTTCCATTTGGTCTGACCTGAGCGGCACGTTTTTCATTGTGATGATCGTGATCGCCTCCATTTCCCTGATCGTCGGCGGCATCGTGATCATGAATATCATGCTGGTTTCGGTAACGGAGCGCACCCGTGAGATCGGTATCCGCAAGGCGCTCGGGGCGCGTCCGCGGGACGTGCTGCGGCAATTTCTGATCGAGTCGATCACCATGGCGCTGATCGGGGGAATGCTGGGCGTGGCCGGTGGAATTGGCATCGCTAAGCTGGTGACGCTGGCGATCGGCATGCCATCGGCGATCAAGCTATGGGCGGTTTTTGCCGGTCTGGCGGTGTCGGCGAGCGTGGGCGTCTTCTTTGGCGTGTATCCGGCGCGCAAGGCAGCCAAGCTGGACCCGATCGTGGCGCTGCGCTTCGAGTTGTGATTTTCAGGCGAGCACCGTTGGCTGGACTTTGAGTTAACTCATGCGGCGAAGTGACTACAAAGAAATCCTGCGCATGGCGTTGGAGACGATTGTCAAGAACAAGATGCGATCGGGACTGACCGTGCTCGGCATTGTGATCGGCGTGATGATGGTCATCGTCATCTCGTCGGTGGTGCGGGGATTGAACTCCAATATCGAAGGCATGTTGAAAGACATGGGCTCCGACCAGGTCTTCGCCTTTCACTTTTCGCCCTTCACCTTCGGCCGCCCGACCACCGAGATGCTGACCCGTAAGGAGCTGACCCTCGACGATGCTTTGGCCATGCGTGAGCTGCCGCATGTGAAGGCGGCCACCGCCAGCCTGCGCATCGTGTTCCCGCAGACCGGAACCGGGACCTTCGCGGTCAAATACGAGGGCCGCAAGAGCAAGAACACAATTCTCGACGGCAACCTGCCGGCCACCATGCAGACGGACGACCTTAACATCGTTCGCGGACGCTGGTTCACGGAAGCCGAGAACGACCATCGCAGTCTGGTGGCCGTTCTGGGCAGCGATACCGCAGAAAAGCTGTTCGAAGACCAGGACCCCATCGGCAAGGAGATCAACATTGAGGGCGAGTTGTTCCAGGTGATCGGTGTGCTCGCCAAGCGCAAGGCGGCCTTAGGCAACGGTTCTAACCCCGAAGACAACATTGTACGAATGCCCATCGCCACGATGCACAAACTACACCCGGAGCAAAAACAATACTGGATCACCGTGCGGGCGACCTCGCACAGTGACATGGAGCCGGCCATGGAGGAGATGCGCGCGCTGCTTCGCCGGCACCGTCATCTGGCTCCCAATCAGCCTGACAACTTCGCGGTTTTTAGCCAGGACGCGCTGAGCGATGTGTGGAACCAACTTACCGGAGGCATTTTCGTCTTTATGTTCGCGGTGTCCAGCGTCGCGCTGATCGTGGGCGGCGTGGGCGTGATGAACATCATGCTGGTATCGGTGACCGAGCGCACCCGCGAGATCGGGGTACGCAAGGCCATCGGGGCCCGCAAGCGCGATGTTCTGCTGCAGTTCACGCTGGAGGCCATTACGCTCACCGGTATAGGCGGCATCCTCGGGATCATCATCGGAGGCGTGCTGACGGCGCTGGTGCCGCTGGTGTTTCCGTCGCTGCCGGCCAGTATGTCGGTGTCCTGGGTGCTCACCGCCACCCTCATTTCTATCGCCATCGGCCTGGTGTTCGGAATCTATCCCGCCTGGAAAGCGGCGAATCTCGACCCCATCGAAGCGCTGCGCTACGAATAGGAAACTCATAAGAGTCTGATTGAAATGCGGCCTTGCTGAAACGACCTGATTGGACTTGCGGAGAGCTGGCCGAGGGGCTGCGGTGCTACCGGGCAGAAGAGTTCTTTGCGGCGCATGAGCACTGGGAACTGGTGTGGCTGGAGTTGCAGGACCCTGAGAAAGCATTCCTGCAAGGCTTGATTCAGGTGGCGGCGGCATTCCACCATTTTCAGCGTGGCAATCTGGACGGAACCTCGTCGTTGCTGCGGGCGGCGTTGCGACGGCTGGACCCTTGCACGCCCACTTTCGGAGGAATATCAGTCGCGCCGCTATGCGAAGAAATTCGCCGGTGGTTGAAGAGGCTACAGGACAGCAAGGTGCGGCCTCGCCCACCGTTTCCGCAAATTCAACTAGAGGATGAGTCGTAATCTTCGTGAAAAGGGAATGCCGGTGCAATCGCGCCCGCGTGGTGTTAAGCCAGTATTCGATGACAGCCTAGCGCCCGCGAAACTGCGGTGCGCGACCGATGACCTTCAATGCTACAACGACTGCCAGGGTGATCAAGACCGCCTCTTCAATTCTGCATAAGGAAAGCCACAGCCGACGAAACGAACCTCGACATGTCGGAATAGTCAAAGACGAAAAGCGCCAGCACGCCCCATCCGAGTAGAACCAGAAGATTCGTCATGGGCACAGGATATCACTGGCCATCTGCCAGAATCTATGGCTTTTAAGGCGAGCAGCCAAGCACACCAAACCGGCCCACGGGGTACGTCGAAGTGGGCACCTTCAGGACCACCGGATTACGAAGCGTCAAACAGAATCCAGAAGGGCGGCTCTGCCTGGCGGCGCTAACTTTTGCTGAGGCGGTTCGTCGAACACCATGTCGTAACCTCCCCAGCTAAAGCATCCGACGACTGCCGGATCGTCTTATAGGTTGTCTTTCAACCGGCGGTTGACGGGCCCATTATATTCAGCCGCGAAAGCAATGGATCTTCCACGCGGTGACAGCGCAGGAGTGTGCGCGCACGCAATACTTTGATTTGGGAGGAGAAAGAGAAACATGAAAGCCTGGATAACCCGAGGATGGAGAGCTTGTGGCAAACATCGCGCCGCTGTGGTGCTGACGCTTGCGCTGACAGCTTCCTTCCTGGCCTACACCTCATTTGTGCCGGTGCGAGCTGCAGTTTCGTCCAATACCGCACCGCTTGACGACAGCAAGATCGGAGCCTTGCTTTCGCTGGATCAGGCGATGGAGGCGGTGGCCGCCCGCGTCACGCCCGCCATTGTCAACGTCGCCGTGACTGCGAGCGCGAAGTCGCAACCTGTAGCAGAAGGCATCCCTGACGAGATGCAGCGCTTCTTCGGGCAGCAGCGCATGCAGCCTGAGCCGCGCATCGAACACGGCATCGGAAGTGGCGTCATTATCTCGCCCGATGGCTACATCGTTACCAACAACCACGTAGTCGATGGCGCAACCGACATCAAGGTCACGCTCAGTGACCGCCGCATTCTGCCGGCGAAGCTGGTGGGCAACGATCCCTTGACCGATCTCGCGGTGATCAAGGTCGATGCCTCGAACCTGCCCAACATTCCGATAGGTGACTCTTCGGCGTTGCATCCGGGACAAACCGTATTGGCCTTTGGCAATCCGTTCGGATTCCGCTTCACCGTGACTCGCGGTATCGTGAGCGCGTTGAACCGTCCCAATCCCTACGCCGATGACCGGCGCAAGCCGGGACAATTCATCCAGACCGACGCCGCCATCAACCCCGGTAACTCGGGTGGTCCGCTGGTGAATGCCCGCGGCGAGGTGGTCGGCATCAACACCTTCCTGATCTCGCCTTCGGGATCATTCTCCGGAATGGGGTTCGCGATTCCGACGCAGATTGTCCATCCCGTGGTTGACTCGCTGATCCGCTACGGCAAAGTGAGCCATGCCCGCATGGGTGTCGGCATTACGGATGTGACGCCGGAGAACGCGAAGTTCTTTGACGTAAAGGACAACAACGGTGCGGTCGTAACCCAGATCGAGCCGGATTCTCCAGGCGCGAAGGCGGGTTTGCGCGTGGGCGATGTGGTCACCGAGATGGATGGCCAGAAAGTCAGCGATGCCGGTCAACTGCAAATGGAAGTTGGCGAGAAGCGTCCGGGAACCAAAGTTACGCTGCAGGTCATGCGCGACGGCAAGAGCATCTCGGTGCCGATCACGCTGGAAGAACTGGACGGTAGCGACCGCGACAACAAGCTCAGTGCGGAGAACACCAACGACAAGCCGCGCTGGGGACTGGGGATCGCCGACATCACTCCCGAGCTGCGCGAGCAACTGAAGGCGCCGGAGGACCTCCACGGTGCGGTCATTCAGCGCGTGCTGCCGGGCAGCCCTTCCGATGATGCCGGTTTACAGCCGGGTCAGGTGATCCTGGGTGTGAATCGTCACGAGACGAAGAGCGCGTCGGATGTACAGAAGGCCCTGGCGAACGTTCCCAAGGGACAAGACGCCCTGGTGCTCATCTGGGGCAACGGCGGAAGCACCTTCCGGGTATTGCATTCCACCAACGGAGCCTAACTCCGTTACTCTCCTGCGCTGTACTTCATTCCAGCAATGGGCGATGGAAGTACAGCGCGGGAAGAGTTGCCGAAAGCACTTCCCGGATGGGTGTATCCGCTCATACGGGTAGTGCGGGCCTTCAGGCCCGCGTATAGGGCAAGAAGAAAAATCGCTTAGGCCGCTGAGGTCGTGGACCTCAGCGGCCTAAGCAGAGTGTTTGACCGAGGCGGAACGCGGCGCTGAAGAGGCTGTTACGAAACTCCTGTCGTCCGCTGAAGCGGACTCAATATTTTCCACTTTGCCTTCCCACACCTGAAGGTGTGGGCTATCACCTGTCGCCGCTGGGCGGCTGCAGACTGCTTTGTTCCACCCACCGCCCGGCATAGGAGTTTCGTAGCAGCCTCTGAAGCGCCGCACTACCCGTACAAATCGGATGCGTCTATTGAGGAACAGCTATAGGTTCGTGACCAAAGCATCCGCCGCGCATTTCGTTGTACCTCCGCGATCGAACGTCTGTTCCTCTCAGGCTGATTGCGACAAGCGCCATCTTCCGGATTCCAACATCCCCAAGACATTAAGTATGTGAACAGCCACCATCCGCGGAAGATGCCGGCTCGATTTCCGTGATAGGAAAACCGGCTGGGAGATGCGAAGATAGCGGGGCAGCGACATTCCGCTTGGAGCTGGATAAGCAGCTCGGGAGGTGAGATGACTGCGTCACAGGCAACCGCAACCCAGCAACAGGTTTCCGGCGCTCGCGGAACAACGAGGGAAATCTCGTTGGTTCGCGGAGGGCCGTTTTATCGTGCGCAGCAGGCGACGCGACTTATCGACGCCAACCGCTGGAACCTTGGCAGACGGATCATCTTCTGCCGTTGCGGTCGGCTGGGTTCCGCTGGTCCTCATCACCCTGCTGTTTAACCCGCGCGCGCTGGTTGGATTGCTTACCGACTATCCCATTAACGCAAGAATGCTGGTCGGGGTTCCCGTGTTGCTGATTGGTCAGCTTGTGATGGAGCATTCAGTCCGCACCGTTCTGCAACACATCCAGGATGCGAACCTGCTTACGCCGGCCGACACCGACAGCATGGATCAGACCCTGGTCAAGCTCATAAAATTACGTGACTCGCTCGTTCCGGAGACCGTAATCGTTGTGGCAGCCTACGCGCATGTGTTTCAACTGACGCATGCCCATCTGATGTATGCCCGGCCCTGGGCGCTGGCCGGAGGTCCGGGGCTGCACTTGTCGGCTGCGGCCTGGTACTACGCGCTGGTGAGCCAGTTGCTCTATCAGTTTCTCCTGGGCATCAGTTTGTGGAAGTGGTTTCTGTGGTCGTTGTTTCTGTTCAAGTTGTCGAAACTCGATCTGCAGCTGGTCGCCACGCATCCGGATAAGCACGGCGGACTTGGCTTCCTCGGCTTGTCACCCTTGGCGATAGCGCCGACCGTTTTTGTTGTCGCAACCGCTGTCGGTTCAACCTGGAGGAGTGAGATCTTTCGCACGGGCGCGCATCTCATGGATTTCAAGTTACAGGCCATTGTTCTGCTAATCACGGTAATTCTGATTGCCTTTGGACCATTGGTCTTTTTTGTTCCAAGACTTGGCCGCCTGCGCCGCCAGGGAATATTGCAGTACGGAATCTTGGCGCAGCTCCATAGCATGGGCTTCCACAAAAAATGGGTGGGGGACCGCGCCGGGCATGAAGACGAGTTCTTGACTGCCCCGGAGATCAGCTCACTAACCGACTTTGCGACCAGCTTCGAAAATGTTGAGAACATGAAGCCGTTTCCCTTTGATCGCGGGGCCTTTGTCGCTCTGCTCATGGCGGTCGCGCTGCCGATGCTGCCCGTGGTCCTGGCAGAAATCCCGCTAGCCGAGGTGTTGAAGGGGTTGCTGAGTGCGGTGAAATAGACAGACCGTCTACTGAGTTTTCGTGAAGCCAACCCGTCCTTCCCGAATGAGCTGGGAAAAATTGGGACTGTCGCCGGCAGCCTTCGCCGCAGGATTGATGTGCGCCTGCTCCCTCAACGCAGGTAGAGGCAGTCCGCCAGTGACCAGGGTGCCGTGCTCATACATCATCTCGTCCATCTTGCCGTTCAGCAGGATGCGCCAGTCGAGCCGCGTGTGTATGTCCTGGGCCTCGGCGGAGGAGACGGCGATGTTGGTGGTGCAGTTATTGGTCAGCGCGTTATACCACTCCGGCTGCCGGTGCAGTTCGTTGGCGCGTTGCAGGTAGTCCAGAAAGATTTTGCGCGCCAGCGTCGGCTTTACCGTAGTGCGGAAGATATACACCTCTTCGTCCTTGCGGTAGTTCGTGCGCAAGCGAATGACGTCGCGCTCGTCGCTGGCAATGTAGGTGAGGGCATACTGGCGGAAGAACCCGCGAATGGCCGAGTAGTCCTGACCAACGGTGTCACGCGTTTCGATCGACATGGCGACATAGCCCTGATCGCCGAAGTCGTAGCTGACAATGGGATGCGCGATCCAGGGCGAGCCCCACCAGGTAATGAAGATGTCGGCGCCGCGCAGGTTCGCCAGATTGTAGGAGCGGGTCTCCCAGTGGCAGGTGTAGTCCTTCTCGGTGCGGTAATCGCAGTTGCGGAAGTTGTGGATGGTGACCTGGTCACCGTTGATGTCGGCGTAGGCGGTTTCGGCGTCGTCGGGCTGCCAGTCGCTGCGGTTCGTCGGCTTAATCGTGAGCCACCACAGGAGGACGACGGCAAACCCTGCGAACGCAACCAATAAACCCAGGTGCCGGCCCCGCAGGAGCCACAGGGCCGCCAGTACCACAATGAGGTACAACACGGCAGCGGGCGCCCGCAAAGGAGGGAAGGGCGAGTCGAAGTAGAGCGCCGCGGCCGACCATACCGTGACCATCAAAGCGATGACGATTGCGAGCGCGAACACGATCCTACGCAGCCATTGCAAGAGTCTAGTCCTTTCCAGACCAAGGGCAAATATGGCCGGAACGGCGTGCGCCGTCCCGGCCATAGGACCGATGCAAGGAGGGTTACTTCTTGGTTTCGGGCAGTCCTGCCATGGTGCCGGCGATGCCCTTGTTGAGCAGGGCCCGGACCACGACGCGACGGTTCTCCGCCTGTCCTTCGGCGGTTTTGTCGCTGCCGACCTGGCGGCTTTCACCCATCGCTCCCGGGGCCAGCATGTTGGTCAAAGGAACATGACCCTGCTGCACCACGATGTTGGTGACGTTGTTGGCGCGCTCTTCGCTGAGCTGCTGGTTCAGCGCCGCGCTGCCTACCGAGGAGGCATAGCCCTTAACCTGAATGTTATAGCCGTTGTAGGTCATGGCCTTCTGCACCAGGGCCAGCAAGGGGGCATTGTATTTCGGATCGACCTTTACCTGGCCGTTGCCGAAGTAGACGGTGACTTCGTCGAGAATGTAGTAATCGTCCAGCATGCCGAAGCGGGCGCTGTTGGCGGCGATCTGGGCCTTATTGGCCGCGATCTCCTTCTGCTGTTGGTTGAGGGCAGCCTGCTGTTCCTTCAGAGCTGCGTTCTGGGCAGCCAGCGCGTCGGCCTGTTGCTGCAACTCAGCCGTGTTGGCCGCGGCCTCCTTCTGGGTCTCATGCACGCCCGCCTGGATGGCCTGGGCTTGTTCGAAGTCGTTGCCTTTGAATCGGACTTTGGTCGCCACCAGTTGGTTTTGATCGTTCATGGTTCCTTCTACCTGAACGGGAAGGCCGGGAATCAGGGCAGCCATCGACATCTGCTTGTTGCGAGCCTTGAGCACTCCCTCTACCTGAGCAACGTTGGTCTGGTCAGTCAGCAATACGACCAACTTGGATGCATCGGCAGTCTGCAGAGTCATGGTGTTGCCGGCGCGCCCTTTGATGATGCCTTCGACCTTTTGGGTCTGGGCGGCGGCGGCGATGCCAAACGTTGTGATAAGTACGGCCAGGCCGGCAACGAAGCCGAGCAGTTTGTGCTTCTTCATGATTTTTCCTCTCTTACCTAATGTTGAAATTCTGCGGAACAAGTGAATTAAATGGTTTGGTGTCAGATGGCCGCGCCGTCAGAAAAGTGACAACGGCGTATACGATTTATTTTAATATCCAATTGAGTCCGAACAGTATGCCGCTCTCGTGCACGTCGTAGACAAAAAGAGCCGGGGCGTTGGTGCGATAGTTCACGTACAGATAACGCCAGCCCGCCTGCAGAATTATTTTCTTCGAGACCTTATAGCCCAGCAAGCCGCCGACTTGATAGTCGGAGCTGGCCCCGCCGCCACCTGCGTCGCCGAAAACGGTTGCCAAAGCCTTGGAAGAAAGAGCAGCCTGAATTTTGGCTCCGGCCACGGCATCGACCCAGTTAGCCGAAGGCGAGAAATTGCTGAAAATGCCAGAGGGCTCAAAGGCAATGTTCTGCCCTAAGTGCCAGTAGCGGAAGCCGACCTGGGCATCGACCTTCAGTTTTTCGCCATCCACGATGCGGTAGCCCACCCCGGGTGTGAGAATGATTTGGTTAACTTTCACGGTAACAGAGGTAATTCCAGGATCGAAGGAAGTCGCTTTATCAGCTTTGAGCTTGACCCACATGAAATCCATGGGGAGGAGCACACGGCCCTTGCGGATTTCGCCGGCCCCCATCAGTCCGAAGTTGAAGTTGGTAAGCAGATCCATGGGAGTGACATGCACCGAGGCTTCACGTCCCAGAGCGCCCAGTGTTCCGCTCATTCCGGGGAACCAGAGATAAGGGCTTACCGTGACGTGCCAGCCGTCGTCGGAGTCAGCGGAGTTCGATGGCGCCGGAGCCGGGTTGGTGGTGGTTTGCGTCTGGGCGCTGGCGTCCAGGGGCTCTTCTGCGACCGCGTGGGCGCAACCCGGCAAGCACAAAGCTGTTATAAACAGGAGCGATAACCACGTTTTTCGGCAAGAATTCATCCAAGTCACCTCGAGCTCACCATCGCGACCGATTTGAAATATCCCCAGGAGGACGGCACGTCACGCGTGCTTAAGGAGGGAGGGCCGCGACCATTATCCCCTTTTGAAACGGTAGGGCTTACAGGGAAGTGCGTCACCTAGGAAAACTCCTAGTGGAGCACTAAATGTTTGCTGTTGCAGCACTCGATAACTCCAAATGACTCCAAACGATCGGCGCTAAGTGAATCGAGCCGTGAGACCGCTGATTTCGCGGGGTTGGTCTATCTAGAATACTGCCCGCGGACGCCGATATCCAGCCGCCACCCGGGGAAATTTCTACAACTTAAATGGTAGGTGCGGCCGTCCTGCGACCCTTCCGTATCGAAATTTCGCTCATAACGTCTGGCAGAAAGTGGGGCTGCCGGAGAATGACCTCATGCCCGAGATCCTGTTTACCGCTGAGCATTCGCGGACTGGGGCGGGCTGGGGTTTCGTGCTGACGAAAGACTGGAATGGATAGATATTGCGAGGGACACTCGCAGTACGATAAGCGCAATCTCCTGCGTTCCCAAGCACTCCGCTATTGCTGTTGTCTCTCCTGTTCGCCTCGCCGCTCGCCGGCGCGCGGGTAGCGCGGCTGGTGGAGGTTCTGTCGGGGATCGCCGAATTTCTGCTGCACCAGGTCCAGCAATTCCTGCGGATTGTGACTGTAAACCACGTGGTCGGCCCACTTCAGGTCCTGTTCCGTAGGCGTCAACGCGATGATCGGCAATTGGGGCACCGACTTCTTCATCACCTTAATTAAGTCCTCGGCATTGAACTCCGGAATTCCGCAGTGAACGATCAAAGCATCGACGTTGGGAAATAAGCGGACCAGATCCAGCGTCTCCGCCACTGAGTGCGCCGTAATCACGTTGTACTTGAAGGTTTCCAGCAGAATCTTGCGGCTCGACAGGGCCTGCTCCGGCTCGGGCTCGGCCACGATGAAGGCGGGTCTGGTCACTGGGGGTTCCTCCTGATTGTCATTGTAAGGGACGCGTGTGAGTTCCACTCTGTAGCGCTGCAATTAAGAGGAAGGACCAAGCGTGCGACGCCGTCGAGGGGGAAAGACCAGGCAGGTGGCCGGGAGTTTAGGATGCAGGAACACTACGACGTGAGGCATACTGTTTGTCCGTTAGCAACGGGTCGACCAGGAGACGGCTATGAAACTCAGGATGGGGCTCATTATTTTATTGTCGCTGTGCGCCTTCGGGCAGGAGAAGCCTGCGACCTCGGTACACGAATTTAAGGGGACTTATGCGCAGCTTCAGCCGGCACAGAAGAAGCTGATCGACGATTGGTATGCCGAATACAACACCATGATGAAGACGCACGACGACCCAGCCGATTACGATCAGCTGTCTCTCTCCACCCGCACCACGTTTGAAGCGGTCACGCATGCTCTGCTGAATACCAGCCTCACCGACAAAGGCGGCCAATCCATGGGGAACGCGTTGGAGCTGGTGCAATCCATCGAGACCATCAACGGGAAAGTACCCAAAGCACGAGGCGATTTGCAGTTTCGGATGTATGTGTTGCTGACGCCGGACGCTCTGCAGAAACTGAAAGCCTCCAGCGAATTCTTTCGCGACCGGGACAACACCATCTACCACCATGGCTACCCCTTGAACTACCGGCAGGATGGTGGCGCGCCGTCCATACAGGTTTCGATGGCAAAAGATGGCCGCCACGCAGACATTGATGTGGACTACCGTTCGTCGAAGTTTCCAACGGCGCTCTTCAACGGGCATCTAACCGCTGCGAATTCCGACGTGCGGGCGGGAAACAACACCCAGAAGCATGTCCAGCGCTGGACCGGTCTGACCGACTGGTGGCACAACCTGTTTGGACTGGCCGACTCCGACGACGAGACTACATCTACGGAGAAGATTGTTTCCGGAGAGGTGCCGCCGGTCCCACGCCAGGGATCGGGCAAACTTGAGGATGCCGTGGCGGACTATCTGACCTCATGGCTGGTGGAGCAGAAGCCCGAGCTGGCGGCTGCCTACCTGTCGCCGCGCTCCTTCGCCTGTCTGGAAGAGTACGGTCCGCAGGCCGGCAAGGAGATCAATGCCGGGGTGGCGCCCTATCTCGCAGCCAGAGACATGGCGGCCACCAATCTATTGATCGGCAAACCGGCGAAATTGCAGGACGCGGTGAACGCTTCGCCGCTCAATGATCCCAGCCTGAAACCCATCAAGCAGAATTATGGAACGATCTTCGCTCTGTACCAGGTGCCGGACGGCGTAGCTGCCGATTTCGAGTGCGACCCCGAGCGTGCGTTTGCGGACTACGACAAGTCTCGCATCGCAGGATCAAGAACGAAGTACGGCCGTTACTTCGCTTCGGTCTTTCACTTGAAGGCAACCCAGGGTAAGGGCGACACGGTCACTCTGCTGTGGGCGAAAGACGGGAACTACTGGAAAGTCGTTTCCTGGGACGTCGAACCCGAGGACGGAAAGCCCGATGCGGCCCCTGACACCAGGCGTTCGACCACGGTCGCCGTGGCCCCGGGGCCGCGTGCCACCGGCGACTCCGATTTCCTGCACGCCGCGAATCAGTTTCTGCACTCCTGGCTGGTGAGCGACAACTTCGCGCAGGCTGCGCTGTACTTCTCTCCGCGCTGCTACGCCTGCGTGACTCCTTATTTGTCTGCCGGCGAGGAAGAGCCCAAGACGCCTGAGCAATACGTGGCTCGGATTCGCAGCGGGCTCACCACAGTCGGCAAGGAAGTGGGTCCGGTGAAGCATCTTCGAGACGCGGTCGAACCCGTCGTCCCGGAGCATGACGACCTGAAAGTCGTTTCGCATTCGTCGCAGGACGCGTACACGGTGGTTGCGGTTCCGAGTGGCCTGGCGGAATCCTTCTCCTGCGAGAAGCACACGGCAACGCATCCCTATGAAGCGCCTGCCGACGATGCGCAAAGCAAGACTTACGGAAAATACTATGCCACGCTGTTCGCGCTGAAGACCCCGGGGGACCATCCTGCGGCACTTACGTTTCTATGGAGCAAGGTGGACGGGCAATGGAAGATTGTGTCGTACGAGATCGACGCGCCATAGGGCGACGCGGGAATCTTGCTGACCTGACGCGGCGGTGAAAGTGATCGCTTATAATTCCAAGAACTTGGGGTCTCGCCGAATCTTCCAAGGATCGTCACTCCTGCTCGTCTCGGTCGTGGCTGTCAGACCGAAGTGTGAAGCGCGCCCAGGGTTTGGCCACTTATCGTCCTGTTGTAGAAAGACATGAAAGTTCTTCAATCAGGAGAGAGAATTGTCCGAACATCGTTGGAAGAAGTGTCTTTTCGTCTGTGAGACTCACACCACAACCGTTCTGCTGTTCTTGCTGATCTTGCAACTGCTGGCCACCGTTAACTGCGGCGGAGGAGGTACGAAGGCGCCCAGCGATCTGGCCGCCGGCAGATTGAATGCGGGAACGGTCTCGCCGACGGCCAACCCCTTGGTGGCCCAGTACACGATCTCCCCTCCAGCGCAATCGACGGTGACGGTTGAGTTCGGGCCCGACTTGACGTACGGCCGCCAGACCTCGCCGCAAACAACTTCTGCCGAAGGAGGGCCGGTCACGCTTCTGGTGGCAGGCATGAAGCAGAACTCGCTGTATCACATGCGCGCCATTGTGGACTACAGCGATGGCTCGCGGCAGGTGGACGCCGACCATATCTTCACGTCCGGGACGATCCCGCCGGAGCGTTTGCCGCAAACGGTGGTGACAACTCCGAGTGGCGCAACGCCCGCGCCTGGTGTCGAACTGGTGAGCCTGACCCAGGGAAGCTCAAACCAGCTCATGGCCCTGGCTCTGGATCCGTCGGGCAACGTGGTGTGGTATTACGATTTCGATCCTTCGTTGGGCATAGCCCAGCCCATCAAACTGCTGCCCAACGGGCACATGCTGCTGGTAATTTACATTGGAGGCTTCGGAGGCACGGTGCGGGAGATTGATCTGGCGGGCAATGTCATCCGCCAATTTAGCTACAGCGATCTCAGCCAAAGCCTTATCAATGCCGGGTACGACCTTCCCGTGTTCTCGATGGACCATGACATTCTGTTACTGCCCAATGGCCACCTGATCGTCCTGGTAAGCACCTATCGAATTTTCACCGACCTGCCCGGATACCCCGGAGATACCACCGTCTTCGGCAACGCTATCGTTGATCTTGACGCGAACAATAATCCAGTGTGGGTGTGGAATGCCTTCGATCATCTGGATGTGAATCGCCATCCGTTGAATTTTCCTGATTGGACGCATGCCAACTCGCTGTTCTATTCAGCGGACGATGGAAATCTGCTGATTTCGTTGCGGCACCAGTCCTGGGTGTTGAAGCTCGACTATCGCGACGGACAGGGCTCGGGCGACGTTCTGTGGAAGCTCGGCTATCAGGGGGACTTCGACCTGGGATCGGGAGCGCCGGCCAATTGGTTTTACGCCCAGCACTACGCCAACATCGTGAGCCCCAACACGACCGGAGATGTGCAGTTGGCCCTCTTCGACAACGGCAATGCGCGCGTGTTGGATCCCAGCGGCACCATCTGCGATTCGCCGGGAGCGCCGCCGTGCTATAGCCGCGCCGCAATCTTTGAAGTGAACGAGACCGCCCGGACCGCAAATGTGACTTGGGCCTATACCACGCCGTTTTCCTTCTGGGGCGGGGACACGCAGGTGCTTTCCACTTCCGACGTCTTCCTCGATGAAACCGCCCCCACGGATCTGGTTGGTTCGCGCATTATGCAGGTCACTCAGGAGGCGAGCCCCAAGACTATCTGGGAGCTGGACGTGTTGAATCAGAACTCGTACCGCACCATTCACCTGCCGAGCCTCTATCCCGGAGTGCAATGGTGAGAGCTGGGGGCGAGCGCTGCCGACGCTTCTACGGGCTTGGCTGGGGAAGACCGGGCTACGGGGTGTCGTGCGAGGTAAAGGCTGGCGGAGAGGGAGGGATTCGAACCCCCGATACCCGTCAAGGTATGGCCGCTTTCGAGGCGGCTCGTTTCAACCACTCACGCACCTCTCCGCATCAACGGCAGACGAATTGTAGGTCCTTCGACTCGCCCGCAAGGGCTCGCTCAGGATTTCGGCTGCGGGCTCAGACGCCCGCAGTATGCCTCAACTCTCAGTTTAGCAAATGGGCTGTGTTTTGAGGTGTCGTCCCGCGATGAAACGATCTATATCCGTTCCGCAGTGATCCCAGGTTGGCCCAAAAGAAGGGCGAACCTAGGGCCAGCAGGCTTCGTTGATGGAGTCTCTTAAGCAGGAGTCATGGCACGATGCGGAACGCGCGATTGCGAGTGGAACGATACACGGCAAAATCCCGGCGGTCGAGGGTGAAGATGGTGTCGATCCCTTCGCGGCCAGCCAGATAAACCAGCGCGGCGTCGGCCAGTTGCGGACGGATGTCCTCGTACTCCTTCATCACATCGGCAATCGCGCCGGCCTCCGCGCCGGCGAGCGGAAGCAGTTCCAGAAAGCCGCCGGGCTTCTCGGAAAAGCAGCTTCTTAGAAGTTGCTGGACAGCCCGCGGATAGGAACGCAAGAGCCACACCGCCTCGGTGATCACCGGCCAGCAGGAAAAAAGAGGGCCGGGGAGTTGATGCAGGGCCTTGACGCAAGCGGCGTGGTGCTGGTCCACGCTGGAGAGAATGGCAACCAGCGGTCCGGTGTCCACCAGGACGCGGCGCTTCATTTGGATTTTCCGAAACCTTCCCAGTGGCGGGGACTGGAGCTGAGGTCGGTTGCGCGGAGATTTCCGGCCGCGCCCGATACAGCCAATCAATCCGGCTTCTTCGGCCAGTTCGTAGGCTGGCCGCGCCTCGCTGGACTGCCCAAGATAGGTTTCCAGGGCTTCGCGGACGAGTACCGACTCCGGCTGTCCTTTTAGCCGCGACCGGTGGCGCAGGCGCTGCCCGAGGGTCTCTGGAATGCGAATGGTTATACGGGCGGATGCCATGTCTGACATCATAGCATGATTGTCAGACAGGCTGGCCGCCTTCGACGCGAGATCAATGTATTCGGCTCTGGTTCATGTGGGGTTGGCACGCCCTTTCATGGCTTCCGAATTTTGGGGGATTGCGTACCACCAGGAGCCAGGACTGGTTCGGGTGAACGATTGGAGCGTGCAAGTGCTGAATCGCAGCAGGGCGACAACTCTTCCCCAGCGATAATACTTAGCCAGGTCTCGAAAAGCGCGAGACCCGGGGCACCCGTGAATACTGGATTCGGTAGGCATTCGCCACCCCTTTTTTAGAATGTGTCCAACAGAAAACCGTTACGCCGGGCCACCCGTCCGTCATTGTGAAGGGATATCGGTAAGTGTTCTAATCAGCCACGATGATTACCGCGCAAGCTGAGCGCCTTCAGCAATTCGTCGAATACGCCCAGAAATTGAAAGGCGATGAGAAGGGCGAGGCCCAAGTGTTCTGCGATCGGCTTTTCCAGGCATTCGGACACGACGGCTACAAGGAGGCGGGCGCAACACTTGAAGACCGTCAATATCGGCGAGGACAGCACGCCAAATTCATCGACCTCGTATGGAAGCCTAGGCTGATCCTTGAAATGAAAAGCCGGAAGGAGGACCTGAGAGATCATTATCAGCAAGCGTTCGAGTATTGGCTTCATTCCGTTCCCCACCGACCCAAGTATGTGGTCTTGTGCAACTTCGATGAATTTTGGATCTACGAATTTGATGAGCAGATGGAAGAGCCGATGGACCGAGTGCGGCTCCTCGACCTTCCTAAGCGATACGATGCGCTGAATTTCCTCCTTCCCGTCGAAAAGAAGCCACGGTTCGGCAATAACCGTGTTGCAGTCACTCGATCCGCTGCCGACAAGTTGGCAGTGGTGTTCAACTCGATCATGAGGCGAACCAAGGATCGGGTGAAGTCGCAACGCTTCATTCTGCAATGTCTGGTAGCCATGGTCTCTGAAGACGTCGGGCTACTCCCACACGGAATATTCCTGGAACTTCTTGAAGAATGCGACAGTGCGGCTAAGTCATACGATCTGATCGGAAACCTCTTCCAGCAGATGAATACCGAGAGTTCCGCGCGGGGGGGCCGTTACAAGGACGTGCCGTATTTCAATGGAGGTCTCTTTAAGGAGATTGACCCGGTCGAATTAACCTCGGGAGAAGTGCTCTTGCTGATGCAAGCGGCCGATGAGGACTGGGGTAAAGTCCAACCAGCGGTGTTTGGTTCGTTGTTTCAAAGCAGCATGGACCAAAAGGAACGCCACGCCCATGGTGCCCATTTCACAAGCGAGGCGGATATTCAAAAGGTGGTACTTCCCACTATCGTTCGCCCCTTCCGCAAACGTCTGAAGGACGCTGACACACTCAAAGAACTGATGTCTTTGCGGGACTCAATCCAACGGTTTCGCGTGCTCGATCCGGCCTGCGGCAGCGGCAACTTCCTTTACGTGGCGTTTCGCGAACTCTCGAGAATTAGCCTGGACCTCACAGCGAAGGTGTGGACGAATTTCGGGGTGGAGGCCGCCAGAAAGATCGGCTTTGGCTCGGCGGTAAGAACTCAACAGTTCTACGGAATCGACCACACGCCATTTGCAGCGGAGCTAGCTAAAGTGACGCTCGCGTTAGCGAAGGAATTCAGTCTCTTGGAGGGTCGCGAACGGTTTCGCGAATTCCAGGGAGACCTTCTTAACCAGGCGCTTCCCCTCGACAACCTGGACGAGAATGTCGTTTGCGATGATGCGTTATTCACGAAATGGCCTGAGGCGGACGCGATTATCGGAAACCCTCCCTTCCAATCAAAGAACAAGATGCAGCAGGAACTCGGCACGGCATATCTGCAGAAGCTTCGCAATGCGTACCCCGACGTGCCGGGCAGAGCCGACTACTGCGTCTATTGGTTTCGCAAGGCTCACGACAGTCTGAAAGTCGGGCAGCGTGCTGGGCTTGTCGGAACCAACACCATCCGGCAGAACTACTCGCGCGAGGGCGGACTGGATTATATCGTCCAGCACGACGGCACGATCACCGAGGCAGTCTCCTCTCAGCCTTGGTCCGGGGAAGCCGCCGTGCATGTCTCGATCGTGAACTGGATTAAAGGCGACCAGGAGGGGTCGAAAACTCTCTTTGAGTTGGTCGGAAACGATCGCCAAGGGCCATGGAAGGCGGAAAAACTCTCGTCCATAAACTCCTCGCTATCCTTCACGACCGATGTATCAACCGCAAAGCGGCTCAAAGTCAACATAGATTCTAAGACCTGCTTCCAGGGGCAAACGCACGGTCATGAGGGGTTCCTGCTTTCGTCTGAGCGGGCCGAAGGTTTGTTCAAGGACGACGAGAAAAATCGTGACGTCGTTTTTCCATTCCTGACCGCGAACGACCTACTATCCACGTTTCCGCCATCGCCCACGCGATATGTAATCGACTTCCACCCGCGCGACCTGGTTGGATCCGCGAAATATCGAGACCCATTTGCGATTATTAAGAAGGAGGCTTGCCCGATCCGTCAAGCCGCCGCCAAAGAAGAGGAAAATCGGAACAACGAAGTGCTGAAAGCAGACCCAAAGGCAAGAGTGAATGCTCACCACGCCAATTTTCTCAAGCAATGGTGGCTCCTAAGTTGGGCGCAGTGCCGACATGATCAAAGCCATTGAGAAACTCACGCGCTACATAGTGTGCGGACGTGTCACCAAGCGTCCGATATTCGAATTTATCTCCCCCGACATACATCCCAACGACGCGTGCATGGTCTTTCCCTTCGAAGACGACTACTCCTTCGGAATACTGCAGTCCGCAATTCACTGGGCGTGGTTCATCGCGAAATGTTCCACGCTTACAGAACGCTTTCGCTACACCTCCGACACCGTCTTTGACACCTTTCCGTGGCCGCAGACACCGACCTCGACCCAGATCGCGAGCGTAGCAGAAGCCGCGCGGAATCTTCGTACAACGAGACGGGCTAATGGAAGAATCGAGTCTAAGCCTCCGCGAACTTTATCAACTGACCGAATTACCGGGAGACAACGCCCTCAAAGCAGCCCAGAATGAACTTGATGCGGTAGTCAAGCTCGCGTACGGAATGACTCCACGAGCGATATCCTCTCATTTGTCCTCTCGCTGAATCTCGAAGTCGCGTCCCTCGAAAGCAAGGGCCGCACGGTCCAGGGCCCTGGATTACCGTCCGGAGTTGAGAATCTTCAACAGTTGGCGTCAAGTGATCGTGTGGAAATGCCTGATGCCCCCGGTTCGCGTCCTTCTTTTGGACGCTAACCCTTTGACAAGCTCAGGGCAGGCTCTGGGCTGAGGAAGGTTCGGGCTGGCCCACCGAACATTTCAACTCACGATCTCTGGCCGTCCACTCTAATTCGATGTCCGCCACTCCGTTCTCTCGGAAAGCATGGAAGTAAGTTGTCAGTTGGCGATTGCCAGGAAACGCAGATCCCTCGTCGGGCTGAAGAGTCTGTGTGAGAACCGTGCCGTCCCTACAGGACTCGATCTCTTTTCCGAGCACACCCAGGACTCCGCTACGCTCCGTCCTGGGCTAACTTCACTTCCGCCCCTACGGGGCTCGATTTCCGGGCGTTCTACTCCACTGGCGAAAACGAGACTGAGGATTCACACAGACTCTTACGTCCCTGGGCTATTTCTCTTCCGCCCTGACGGGCTCGATTCTTCGCATGGTCACTTTGAATCCGTCTCTGAGGCGAGGAGCAGAGGCCAGGTGTCAGTGGCCGGTAACCGCAGATCCTTCGACTCCGGCGTCCAAAAGCAGGACGCCTCCGCTCAGGATGACAAATATGAGAAACTGATCCAGGGCGGCTGAATTGAAAAAACTGGCTGAAGGAAGCGGAATCGCCAAATAGGGGTCCCCTCGACTGCGCTCGGGCAGCACTTCGACTTCTCGTCCAGTCGCGAGCGACTGGACTCGTCGCTCAGGATGACAGGCAGAAACCCTGAAACCTCAACTCTCTGCCAGGGTCGGCAGGGAAGAGGTAGCTCGACAACATGCGCTTCATCTCGGAGATGACGCGATCGCGATCTTCGCGGGTGGGCTGCTCGTAGGCGTAGGCGATGAGGCGCTCGCCGGCCTCGCTGACGATGCGCAACATCAGGTCGAGCTCTGGCGTGTTGGGAATGCCCAGCCGCTCCAGCATGAAATTCTTCAGCAGAGCGGGCAGCCCAACGCTGGGCGAGGCCTGGCGCTCCTTGGTGGCGGCGCTGATGTAGCGTCCGAAGGAGATGGTGCGGAAGTCGGGATGCGCGTCGAGATAGACGATGTAGGCGTCGACCACGCTGTCGAGGACGATGCGCCGGGTCGAAGGTCTCCAGGTTGGCGAACTCGCGCTCGATGGTCTTCATGACCGTGGCTTCCAGCGAGGCGCGGAACTGCTCGACGTGGCGCACGGCGATGGCGTCGATGATGGTCTGCTTGTCGGGGAAGAAGCGATAGAGCGCGCCGATCGAGAGGCCAGCCTCCGCGGCGATGCGCGTGGTGGTGACATCTTCCAGTGGCATCTGCTGCAGCAGGGAACTGGCGGCGTCGAGCACGCGCTGGACGGTGTGGTGGCTGCGGGACTGGAGCGGGAGTGCGGCGAGCCGCAGTCGAGACTTCGACCCCAGCTTGAGCGTGTATCGAGTTGATTCTTAAAGGGCATCGTCGTTGCTGCACAAGACGGGTGGCGATCGGTTCCATTGACATCATGGCACAAATCCTGTAAAAGCGAAAGAGAGTTCGCATTCGTGTTCTGCTGCGAGGCGGTAGGCGAAATAGGGGTCCTTCGACTCCTCGGTCGCCACGGCGACCTCGTCGCTCAGGATGACAACCGAAATCTCACGTTTTCCGAGGCGAACAGCGAGAAGCGAACAGCGAAGAGCGTCTAACTGATGGCTGAAAGCTGACAGCTGATAGCTCCTACGAGGTTTTCCCGCATGGGTGTTCCGGTATCGCAGATGTGGACGGTCGCCACGTACGTCCTGAAGCAGAAGCTCCATGGCCGCAAGCGCTATCCGCTGGTGCTGATGCTGGAGCCGCTCTTCCGCTGCAACCTGGCTTGCGCCGGATGCGGCAAGATCCAGTATCCCGCGCACGTGCTCAAGCAGAACCTCTCGCCCGACGAATGTTTCCGCGCGGTCGACGAATGTGGCGCGCCGATGGTGTCCATCCCCGGCGGCGAGCCGCTGATGCATCCGCAGATCGCCGAGATCGTCGACGGCCTGGTCGCGCGCAAGAAGTACATCTACCTGTGCACCAACGCGCTGCTGCTCAAAGAGAAGATTGACCTGTTCAAGCCCAGCAAGTATCTGACGTTCTCGGTGCACGTGGACGGCGAGCGCGAGCATCACGACTTCTCCGTCTGCCGCGAAGGCGGCTTCGACATTGCGCTCGACGGCATGAAGGAAGCCCTGCAGCGCGGCTTCCGCGTGACCACCAACACCACGCTCTTCGACGGCGCCGATCCCAACAGCGTCCGCGCCTTCTTCGACGAGATGATGGACCTCGGCGTCGAAGGCATGATGCTCTCGCCCGGCTACTCGTACGACAAGGCGCCCGACCAGAAGCACTTCCTGGGACGCGCCCGCACGCGCCGCCTGTTCCGCGCGATGTTGTCGAACCGCAAAGCCAAGTGGGTGTTCAACCAGTCGCCGCTGTTCCTGGAATTTCTGATGGGCAAGCGCGACTACCCGTGCACGCCGTGGGGCATGCCGACCTTCAACCTCTTCGGCTGGCAGAAGCCGTGTTACCTGCTGCAGGACGGCTACGCCGACACCTTCGACGAGCTGATGCGCGAGACCGAGTGGCACAAGCTACGGCACCGAGTCGGGCAATCCGCAATGCGCCAATTGCATGGTGCACAGCGGATACGAAGCCTCGGCGGTGCACGATACCTTCGGCTCGCTGCGCGGATTTCCTGGGAACGGTGCGCGCGACGTTCTCCAGCAAGTACAAAGACGATGAAGCGCTCGCGATGCTGAAGGAAGAAGTCCGTCCGGTGCACGCCTACGATCCGCTGGTGCAGATTGGGGAGCAGCGGTGATCGACTTTCGCTCTTCGCTGCTCGCTTTTCGCCAGAACTGATATCCGAAGGGTCCTATAATTGGCCCATGCTTACCGACGAAGACAAGCAGTGGATTAGAGAGCAACTCGAGGGGGTGGAGACCACTCTTCTCACTGAGTTTCACAAGTGGGCTTCGCCTGTCGAATTGCGGCAGCGGAGCCACGCAGCAGCTCTGCGGGCGCTTGACGCTTAGGTTGAGGCCCTGTCGGACCGCCTCAAGAATCTGGAAGGTCACTGAAGCATGCGGCGATGCCAGACTTCTCAGACGTAACCACCTGTTCGGGGACACACGTCAACGGCTGGTAGGTCAGGGGCCGAGCCCGTCAGGGCGGAATTGCAGTTAGCCCAGGACGGAGTGTAGCGGAGTCCTGGGTAAGCAGGTTTATTGAATCCGAGCCGGCTTCAGCCGACGACACTCGAATTCGGGGTGGTCGAAGAAGCAGCACCCAGCAAAAGACGAATAGAGAACTCATGTCCGAACCGCAGCACAACCTGAACGTCGATCATCTTGAAGTCGTCGACGGTCGGGAGCGCAACCAGATCGAAGGCTGGATTCCCGAGCTGGCCAGCGAGGCCGAGCTCCGCGATGCGCTGGAGAAGGCCTTTGACTATCGTGGCGACGTGACTATCACCCGCAAGGACGGATCGCGCGTGGAAGGCTACATCTTCGACCGGCGCAACGGTGCGACGCTCGATGCCTCGATCGTGCGGCTCATTCCGCAGAATTCCTCGGAGAAAGTTTCCGTCGCTTATTCCGACATCGCCGCTCTGGCGTTCAGCGGACGCGACACGGCCGCCGGCAAGAGCTGGGAAGCCTGGGTCCGCAAGTACTGGGAGAGGAAGGCCGCCGGCGAAAAGGGAATCGCGCTTGGAACCGGAGAAGCTGGACTAGCGCCCGCGCGCTTCGCGCTGCGCTAAAGCGGCAGGGGCCCGGTTGACGCCGCTCTGGAATCGCGAATGCTCGAACCCCGAAGGGGTGGAGATGGGGTTAGCCCAGGACGCAGCGGAGCGGAGTCTTGGGTGGGCTGATTTATTGAGTTCCGAGCCGGCTTCAGCCGGCGACACCAGACTTCCGTCCTGTCCGCAGAACATGAGGAGAAGCATGGTCACCCGCCCCAGTCACGCAATGCTAACAGGGCAGAAACTAACGG
Source organism: uncultured Acidobacteriaceae bacterium (assembly GCA_963840905.1). GTDB lineage: Bacteria > Acidobacteriota > Terriglobia > Terriglobales > Acidobacteriaceae > Bog-257. Next base: position 495,570 of record CAWJAO010000010.1, on the reverse strand, counting down.
TTGCCTCGTGGTTGATTGCGAGCACACCATGCAGGTGATCGATGAGGGACTTCCCGGGCCTCGAAAATCGCGAGACCCTTCGACATGCTCAGGGCAGGCTCCGGGGCACCCGTGCGACAGCCTATCTGTGGTCGGTTTCCCACTCATTCGAAAACCACGAATGAGTGGGGCACCCCCAGTTTTAGCTTACCCAAACCGCAGCGGCGAAAAGGCGGCAAGATCGCAATCCGGCTTCTTGCCGCTCAGCAGTTGCGCCATAACCAAAGCGGTAATCGGGGCCAGCAAAATTCCATCGCGATAGTGGCCAGTTGCGGCAAAGTATCCCGGCAGCGCCGTAGCTCCGAGGATGGGAAGGTCGTCAGGCGACCCGGGCCGCAATCCCGCCCAAACTTCATGAATCCGCATCTCGCCGATTATCGGCGCCACCTTGGCGGCCGCCTTCTGCAATCGCTGGATGGTGTCGGGATCGACGCGCTTGTCGAAGCCGGCTTCTTCCACGGTAGCGCCAAGCACGATGCGGCCATCGCTGCGCGGAATGATGTACACCTCAGGCGTGCGGACCACATGCTCGATCAGCGGCCCTGGGCGATGCGCTCCCGGTTGAGGCACCACGCTGACCATCTGGCCCTTCACCGGACGGGTCGGCGGTCCGAAGGGTTTCATCATCGACGCCCACGCTCCGGCGCAATTCACGACTGCATCGCCGGCGTAGAAAGACTTCGCCGTGCGCACGCCGGCGGCACGTCCCGCCAACACAGCCACCTCGTTGACCGGCGAGCCCGTGACGAAGTCCACGCCTTGGTGTCGCAGCGTCTTCTCCAGCGCGCTGGCCAGCTTTCGCGGATCGACGCTACTCTCCGGCAGGAAGTAGGTTCGCCCGCGCAGACTGACCAGCGGCTCCATGCGCGCGAGCTCATCCTCTGTTATAGGGCGCGCCGCATCACAGCCTGGCGACTCACCCTCCTCGAGGAACGCAATAGTGCCGGCACTGCGCAGGTCGGGCGACTCGAAGGACTCGTCGCGCAATTCGCGGACGAACTGTGGATACATGCGGGCGCTGGCGGCGATCAGCGTAGCCAGTGCGGGCGGATTGTTCGGATCGCAGTGGGCAATCATGCCTCCGGCGGCATGGGTGGCTTCGCGTCCGGGCTCGCTCTTCTCGACGATCAGGACGCTGGCGCCATCACGTCGCAAACGCCAGGCCAGCGACAGGCCGATGACGCCGCCGCCGATGATCACCACGTCCCAGGTCTTCACGACTTCGATTGTAGTGGAGGCGATTGCGCCGGGTTACTGCCCTTGTGAAATCGCCCGCTCAACTGGCACCTGTGCGTCTGGGAGAACTCAGTTGCGTTTTCGCTGGTAGGCTAGAACGCGCGCGGCTTTTGGATGTGGGACCGCACTCTCACGTTACGGCGGGTCTGAAGCGCTGCACTCCAGCCTGGAGGGCGGAACAATTCTAGGCCAGCGCGGAAGAGTCTGGGTGAGAACCTGTGTCGTCCCCGGGGGACTCGGATCTACTTCCCACCTCACCCAGCACTCCGCCTTCCCCCAATTCGCGCAAAGGCGGCGCGAATCGGAGACCCCGTTGCGGCTACGTGCTGGGCTATCATTATTCCGCCCTTCGGGCTCGATTTTCGCTCGATCCGTTCCACACGCGAACCAAAACTCTTGTTCTCACACAGAACACAGCTCGTAAGCGCTGGGTCAGATGCGAAAATTGATCCAGCGTCCTTTCAGGGACGTCACAGGTTCCCTCCCGGTGAAGCCCGAAGCCGGGGTCCGATTCCTCGTTCATGCCCGTCGACAAATTGCCCAGCGCAGCCACTCACAAATGGCTCTACTGTCGAAACGATAGCTCATCCGTCTATAACATGCCGATTTGACAGGGCTTTCTCAACACCCGAGAATTGACCATAGCAGGAAAGGACTTATTGATGCTTTTAGAAGGTGAGAGTCAATCTCTCGAAAACGCTTACGTTCCCCCGCCTTCGCGCCGGAACGAGATCCTCAAGTACGTTCTCATCGCAGTTGGCGCCATTTATGTGATTGCCTCTGGATATTTCATCTACGACATGCGGACGCGTTTGATGGCCATGGAACAGAAGCAGCAAGCGCTGCAAACCGCCCAGGTTGAACTGGGAAACCGCATTCACACGACGTCGTCGGAGTTCAGGCAGGCGCTGACCTCAGAGGTCGGCACGACCAAGCAGGAGCTCGCGCGCCGCGCCGCCGAGCTAGATCGCCAGCAGAAGGCCGCGGCGGCCAAGTTGACTGCCGAGCAGAACCAGCAGGGACAGCAAATCGCCGCGGTCAATACCGAGGTCAGCGGTGTTAAGACAGAAGTGGGCTCCGCCAAAACCGACATTCAGAAGACGCAGGCTGATCTGGCCACCACCAATGCCAAGCTGGAGCGCGCCATCGGCGACCTCGGCGTGCAGAGTGGACTCATCGCGCACACCGCGTCGGAGCTTGATGTTCTGAAGCGCAAGGGCGACCGCAACTACTACGACTTCACTTTGCAAAAGGGTGCGCGCACCCCGGTGTCGACCATCAGCCTGCAACTGAAGAAAGTTGATCCCAAGAAAAGCAGGTTCACGGTGAACGTGATCGCCGACGACCGTACCATCGAGAAAAAAGATCGCACCGTCGGGGAGCCGCTGCAGTTCTACACTGGTCGCGACAAGATGCTCTACGAGGTCGTCGTATTCACCGCCAACAAGAACAGCATCACCGGATATCTCGCCACTCCCAAGACCGCCCCGACTCCGGTGACGCCGTAGATCATAGAGACCACTATCTAAGAGTGGAGCGAGAGGCACTCCAGTGGAGTGCTGATCACTTCCGGTTTGCCCGTCATCCGCTCACGATTCGTAGCGACCCCTGAGCGCATTGCCGAGCCAGTTGTGTCGAGTGAGTCCGTTTGCTAGTTTGACATTGATGCTGCCGAATGCGCCCGAAGATCTGAGCAGGACCATAGAGACTCTTTACCGGTCTGAATCGGGCAGGATTCTGGCTACGCTGGTGCGTCTGCTGGGCGATCTTGATCTCGCCGAAGAGGCGATGCACGAGGCCTTTGCCGCCGCTTTGGACAGATGGCCTCAGGCCGGCATACCGGACAAACCGCGCCCCTGGCTGATTTCAACTGCACGCTTCAAGGCCATCGACACGATACGCCGGCGGGCGCGCTTTGACGGAGCACAGAGAGATCTTGCGCCGTACCTGGAAGCGCGCATCAACGAAGCGCCACAGGAAGAGGAGATCGAGGACGATCGCCTTCGCCTCATCTTCACCTGCTGCCATCCCGCTCTGCCGCCGGAAGGACAGGTTGCACTCACCCTGCGTGAAGTCTGCGGCCTGACCACCGAGGAGATTGCCCGGGCATTTCTGGTTACGCCGGCAACGCTCGCGCAACGCATCGTGCGCGCCAAGGCAATCATTCGCGATACAGGCAATTCCTTACCAGGTGCCGGCGCCTCAGGAATTGCCGGAGCGGCTGGACGCGGTGCTTCGGGTCATCTATCTCGTCTTTAACGAGGGTTACTCGGCTGCGGCGGGAGCGGAGGTAACGCGGGCCGAGCTAACCGGCGAGGCGATTCGACTGGGCCGGTTGCTGACCGACCTCCAGCCAGAACCGGAGGTAATTGGGCTGCTTTCTCTGATGCTGCTACAGGAATCCCGTCGCGCCGCGAGAACCTCTCCGACCGGAGAGCTGATTTTGCTGGACAATCAAGACCGCTCGCTCTGGAACCGGGAGCAGATCGCGGAGGGAGTGGCATTGGTGGAGAAAGCCCTGAAGTCCCGCCGCTTCGGTGCTTACACCCTGCAGGCTGCGATCGCGGCCGTTCATGCGGAGGCCGAATCGACCGGCTGCGACCGACTGGCGGCAGATTGTTGCGCTTTACAACCAATTGGTACGAATTCAGCCTTCGCCGGTTGTCTATCTGAATCGCGCCGTGGCCATTGCCATGCGCGATGGTCCAGAGGCCGGTCTGAAGCATATCGACGCGGTCCTGGAACATGGCGAATTGGCAAATTACTACCTGGCGCATTCAGCCCGTGCAGATTTGTGCCGCAGGCTCGGCAGGACAGCTGAGGCGCGCGCCTCTTATGAGAAAGCTCTGGCGCTGACCCAACAGGAACCGGAGCGGCAATTCCTGCAGGAGCGGATTCGGCAGCTGAAATAAAAAGACTCGTCAGAAGCCGATGCGGATTATCTCGTTGCCGCGAAGAGCAACGGATCACGAGTCGACTGTGCTCCGTGCGATCCAGGTTGCTGCACCTTCGCGAACGGTCGCACTCGCGACTTCGAGCGTGGCCGATGTAGTGCTAATCGTTCCAGGTCAGACTCACAGTGCAGCTTCAGACTTGGTCCCCACTTGACTTGGGCCGCACTGTCCGCCCCTGCGCTTTCAGATAGCCACATTCCATCTCTAAGCTCCTATCGCTTTTGCCGCCGTGAGCACCGGCGCTCCATCGATTTGACTGCCCTTCCAATTTCCGCGTTACGAGAAATAGACGATGCGCTCTGTCTCTCATGATCACGCTTCATCTCCTCGAGTCCGCAAGTCGTTGACTCACTCGCATTTCACTGCTTCGGTCAGCTCCTCGTCTGCAAATTGGCTTGGCAACAAGCGGATGACCCGTTCCAGCACTGCGCGCGTAACCGCCCGTCGACTCGGAGAACGTTCGTAGCACCGCAATAGTTGGGGAGACGGAGTAATCGCTCCGAACTGCCAGCCTTCCAATCCGACTGTGAAGAAGAACCTCGTCGCGGAACGAACGCAGGGTAACAACCTGCTGCGAGTTGATGTCGCCGAATGCGGCTGTCGCAACGAAGCATCCACTCTTTGCCTGCCGGAGCGGCGTGCCGTACGTTGCGGCATGCTTCCGGATCAGGTCGAACACCGGTAACGTCCCGAAATTCTCCAGCACCAGTTTCGCGGCTCTCCCTTCGGGGATATCTCCCGTACTGTCTCGGTAAACTCGAGGATCCGCTTGTTGGAGACAATCCCGAGCTCCCTGGCATAAATCACCATCACCCGTGCCTCGCCACCCTCAAAGCTATCGAGAAATCTCTTCAGAATCGCGGCTGCTTTCTCACTTCCCTTGCGTGGCTCAGAGTCTCGATCACGGCGTACAGAAAATTTCCCTCGATCTGACGGGTCACTGAGCGGCTGTCCGCCCTGGTGCTCAGATTGAAGAGACTCTCTTCGGGTTTCGGAAGGTCCCTGCGGAACCCACGGAAAGCGGATCTATGCGGTCGTCATCGTCGAGCCAGAACTGCGGCTCTCCGACGAAGCCCGTCAGCGCATCGAGGCAACCGAGTCTCGCTGCCCAGCCGTAGAAGGATCAACGCCCTGATCGCATACCGCGCACATCTGAGTCTCTTCGCCTGCACGGCCATCGCCTTCAAGCCGAGGTCTGAATCTCTGAAAGGTCTGCACTCCGGTTGCGATTGAGTTCAACGCGCCACCTCGACGCTTTTTCTCGACGGGGCCAAATTCCAATGTTTGCTTTAGCGTGGATCGGTCACGAAGTTCTCCTCCCGTTTCGAACAGCGACAACGCGCCTTCGGGAAAAATCGGGGACGGCTGGAACGTTTCCAACCGCCCGTCAGGAGAAACGGGCAACTTCCCGTCTGCCGCCTGTTTCTCTAGATACTCGGACCGGGTTGCTTTTTCTCCGGAAACAGGATCGCGTCCCTCGGGTCTTGTAGAACCGAGAGGATTGTCTCAGCGATCTTTTCAATCAGCTTCGTTCCCCAGAAGGATCATCCTTGTCGTAATAGATGACTGGACGTGACGAAGGTCGAAAGGCACGTCTGCCTCGTTGGCCTTGAGCAGATGAGGACGACAGGCTTGTGAAGAGCGTGCGCGAGGCCAAGCTCATAAAGCACGTTGGCGTTGCGGGCTGTAAGCTCCGCCAGCAGAATTCGAGCAGAGGTAATGCCCTTCCAAATCTGGTCAATGATCTTGCCTGTGCCGTACAGATCGGAGTCAGCACGGTCGGCCTTTAGCTTGACCTTGTCAATCGCTGGCTGATAGATGCTGGCATAGTATCCGCCGTATTGGGTCCGCGAACGGCATCACGACAGAAACAGGAGTCATCTGCGGCGACCGTGACGCCCTTCGATAGTTTCCTGATTTCCTTCTCACCAACCGGAGTAGTGGTTTCACCCGGTGAGGTCACGTCCAGAACCCGGAACTTGTCGCTACTCACCTCTTCCAGCAGATCCGCTTCTTTCAGACTCTCGGTAAACAACCGGACGAAGTCTCAATATGCTCGGTCGGCACACCGAACGAATCTCGCAACGCGTTCACCAAGAACTCTCTATCCGGGAGATTCTCGCTGCGGTACTTGGTGTAGACGTCGGAGATGACGGGAGCGTTCATCACGCACTGTCGCAGCGCCGCGAGCTTGTCTTTAGGGTCTTGTGGTCGGGTTATCTTCCTCACGAGTCCGTCGGCTTGATCTTGCCCGGCGTGGGTCGCTCAAGCAGACCCATACTTGGAGGCGGAACTTATTTCGACGGCGACGTCTCCGGTCCAACCAATTTTGGCAAACGCTGCGCCTTCCTTGTCTGTACAGGCTTCGCCCGCGTTCTGCTCAAGAACTGCTTGTGGGATTCGCATACAACCCAGGATTGAGTGCTCGGGGAACTCTTACCCGACCAGCACCGCCGCGAGCGCGACCCGAGCCTGCGGCCTTCTTGGCAGCCTTTTTTCGGCCTTTCTTCTTGGCCTTCTGAGGTTTGGTGGGTTGCTCGCGTTCAGCTGCAGCGGCGGTGGACTTAGATTTGCCCGTTGTCATCAGCCATTCAATAAGACTCCTGTGGCGCAAGGTCCGGGCTGGTTCAGCGAAAGTTAGTCAGATTGTATCCTAAGCAGAACGGGCTGAGAGCGCGAAAGCCTTCCCATCTGCAAACTTCGTTAAAACGGCGGGTGGCCCAGGTCTCGCGGTGTTCGAGACCTGGGGGATTTTCGTCATCGGTCACTTCCACAATGTGCCCTAAATCACAGCGCGAAGACAATGGCTCCTTTAGCCTACGGTTATGCCTTGGGGCTTGGAGCGCTGGCACGGCGGACACGATCTGCACTTCATCACCTTCAGTTGTTCCCGGCGGCAGCCCTGCTCGGCCCACGTCAGCTCGCCGCGACCTGTTCGTGAAAGTGCTGGAACAGGTCCGGCGGCGTTACCAATGGGTGGTCATCGGCTACGTGGTGATGCCCGAACACATTCATCTTCTGGTCAGCGAGCCGCCAGCAGCGAATGCTGTCGACGGCCATACAAGCGCTGAAACTCGGCTTCGCACGGCGCGTGCTGGCCGAGCAACGCCGCCGCACGCGATCGCACAAACGGACTTATTCGAGCACTCTGCAGAGCGCGTTTGGCAAACCCGGTACTATGACTTCAACGTCTGCACGGCACATAAGCGCATCGAGAAGCTTCGCTACATACGACCGTAACCCAGTGAAGCGTGGATCTGGTGGAAGCGCCGGAACTCTGGCGCTGGAGCAGCTTCCGCGCTTATGCCTATCAGGAGAAAGGGGCCGTCCGTCTAAACGATTGGAGCGCCCACAAGCTGAAGTTTCGAGAAGTGACAACTTTCCCGCAGTGAAGTGTCGCACTTACCCAGGTCTCGAAAACCGCGAGACCTGGGCCACCCGCCGCAAGCGCTTAAATCCGCATCCCATCCGGGCCGAGCGTTAACCGTACTTGAGGTCGGTGCTCTGTCCGACTTCGATGATATAACCGTCAGGATCGCGGATGTAGCAGCGTATCTCGCCGTACTTGGGTATTGGCTCCGTGATGAACTCGGCTCCTCGACTTTTCCATAATTCATAGCACGCTTGAATATCCGCAACGCGGAAATTCATAAAGCTGTTGATGTGATTCGGGTCGGGGACGCTGAGCGTTACCGTCGGCTTATCCGGGGTCGGCCCGCCTCCAACGTTCAGAATCATCCAGATATTCGCAAGCTGAAGGTACGCAGGCGCGTTGCCGTCACCCAGGCTCAGAATGCGAGCGCCGAAGACCTTTTCGTAGTAGCGAGCCGATCGCTCGATGTCGGCGACGGTGAGAAAATGCGCGATGCTGATCCCCTCTCGCGGGGGCATCTCATAGCTCTTCTGGTCGATTTGTACGCTGTTCATTGACGCCTCCCGTTGAGTGCCGCTAGAAGAAGTTTCAGAAGCGCTTCATCAGAGAACGGGTTCTGACCTGAGATCAGCTCGCGATCTTGAAGGACGTAGCTCTGCCATGGAGCGACCACACTTACGTCACCGCCCGCCGTACGCAAGGCGAAGTCCGGGTAGAAGAGAACCTTACCACCAATCTCAAGCGGCTCCCGCTGCTGCTCTTCCGCTGTCGAAAAGATAGTCATCTTATATCCAGAATAGATCCAACCTTGAGCCTTTGCCCGCGCTCCAGCGGCATCGCCCGCCGTCAGCGCGGCGACCACCTCCGTCGAATTCGGAAGAGCCGAGAGTAGTGAAATCGGGCCATGGCAGAGCACTGCCGTAGGCTTGGATGTTTTATGAAAGTGTCTCATCACGGTGCCAGCGTCGGGATCATCGAGAAGATCCATCATCGGGCCATGGCCGCCGGGGACGAAAACAGCGTCATATTGATCCAGGCCTGATGCGATGACATCCGAGATACGAGTTGGATTTTTGAGCCCAGTCAGGCTGTCGCGGAATTTTAGATAGTCCTGAAGCTTAGCCTCGTCCCCACCGAAGAACTGGGCTATAGCTGAATTGACATCCATTTGCGGCGTGTTGCCTTTGGGGTTGGCGAAGGTGATTTCGTAGCCCTCCTTCATCAGGGCGCGAACCGGAACCGTCAGCTCGTTGAGGTAGTAGCCAGCGCCGGCATAAACCTTGCCATCTTTCAAGGGCAAGCCGTGACCGCTCGAGACTAGTACCAGGACTTTTCCTTTTTGTTGTCATTTTGTTCTCCTGTATTCTTCGCGACGCGCATCCCGATTGAACCGAGCGACGGCTATCATAACCAGTAGGCGTCGAGCATAAAACTGGGGACAGACGGAACGTTTCTCCAGTCTTTCGACCAATGGATTGCGGTGAACATCCGGAAGAAGCAAAATTTCTTGGACGATGTGTCGAATTCCGGTCTGGCCGTTCGACTATATCGTGAAGGCAGGGCAACCGGCCCGCCCGAAGACTAAAGACCGTACAGGAGAAGAAAAAGTCATGCCACAATATCTGGTTTGTAACTACCTCCCCGACGACTTCGACCCGTCCACCGTAACCGAAGCGATGATGGAAGAGATCCACGCGCTCAACCGCGAAATGATTGCTGCCGGCGTGAGGAAGTTCGCCTGCGGCATTTCCCCGGCCGCCAACGCCAAGACGGTGCGGAAGCAGTCCGACGGCAAGGTGCTCGTCACCGACGGGCCGTACACCGAGACCAAGGAGCACATGGGCGGTTTTTGGATACTGGAAGCCGCCAATATGGACGAGGCACTGGCGTGGGCGCGCAAGGGTGCCATCGCCTGCGATGTGGTCGGCGAGGTGCGCGAACTTCTATTCTTCCCGGCTCCGGAACAAGGACCCGGCGGAAGCAAGTAAACAGCCCGGGCCGCCGCGACTTCGGAGCATGCGCCGTAGCGCCCGCTCGCTTTTTCGAACGAATGGGGATTGGTGAACGCCCGTCCAGTCCCCAGCTGTCCCGAAACAAAATTCTCCTCGGCTGTCGATTTTTCTGTGCGCGACGGCTATAGGATGAACGATGCAGCGCGCGAGGCTGTTGACTCTCACACGCACTGGCACATAAAGGCAGGACAATCAAATGAGAAATGTAATCTTCGCCATCAACATCACCCTGGACGGCTGCTGCGACCACACCCCAATAAATCCTGACGACGAAGTACTTGAATATTTTACGCACCTCACGCGAGAGGCTGACCTGCAAGTCTTCGGGCGTAAAACCTATCAGTTGATGGTTCCTTATTGGCCAGAAGTCGCCAAGGACCAGTCCGCGTCCAAAGCAGACAAGGAATTCGCTCAAGCATTTGTCTCCATCAACAAACTGGTATTTTCGCGGTCCTTAGACAGCGTCGAAGACAAAAACACGAGAATTGTTCGCACGAATCTTCGCGACGAAATACTTAAACTCAAGCAGGAACAAGGCAAGAATATTTTAGTCGGTGGAGTAGATGTTCCTTCACAACTGATAGAGCTTGGTCTGGTCGATGAGTATCGTTTTGTCGTTTGGCCAATCCTTGCAGGCGAAGGCAGACGGTTGTTGGACGGCGTCAGCCTGCAGGAGAGATTACAACTGAAACTTGTTGACTCAAAGACTTTTAAATCAGGATGCGTTGCGCTTCGTTACGTAAAACAGTGACAGAAAAATCAGGCGACACGCTAGGCCGCGTGTAACCCGTTTTGAAGGGGCACGCCTTCAGGCGTGCCGCAACAGCCAAGAAATAGAACGGCTTCAGCCGCTGAGGGCGAGGTCCCTCGGGGCCTAAAGGCCGACCCCGTTCGTGTCTCGAGACGGCACGGCTGAAGCCGTGCCCTTTCAAGACCGGCCACAGCCGGTGTCGGGGTGCCGCGAGCGGGTCAGCATTTTCCAAGTGGCATCACCTGGCTGCGGCGTTTTCGGCGTAGGTGTAACCGGTTTTGAAGGGGCACGCCTTGAGGCGTGCCGCAACAGCGAAGAAATAAAATCGGCTTCAGCCGCTGAGGGCGGGGTCCCTCGGGGCCTAAAGGCCGACCCCGTTTGTGTCTCGAGACAGCACGGCTGAAGCCGTGCCCTTTCAAGACCGGCCACAGCCGGTGTCGGGGTGCCGCGAGCGGGTCAGCATTTTCCAAATAGAGGGCGTGGTGGAGATCGAGTCGGAGTGGACAGGCCGCAAACGTGAGCGCATGGGCATGCCGCTGCGGCTGGAGTTCGTAGGCAAGTCAATTACGTTCGGCGACCGGAGTACAGACAGCTCTGGGCCCACCCTCCCGCTGAAGCGGGAAGGGCGGGGCACCCGAAGTTGAGTACGAGGGTCGGGGTATGACAGAAAGGGTGGGCCAGTCGCCTGTGACTCGCGGAACCCACTCATTCGAACCCCGCGAATGACTGGGGCGCCCGGCAATAAAATAGTTCGTCTCAGCTGTCGATTGTTACTGTGCTCGACGACTATAGGATGAACGATCCAGTGCGCAAGGCTGTGCCGCTGGGCTCTCACCAGGAGGAGAATAACAATGAAATACGTCTGTTTGGGTTACTACGACAAAGGCAAGCATGAAGGCATGACCGAGGGCGAGCGAAACGCCATGTTCGACACATGCTTTGAGTACGACGACCATCTTCGCGCCAACGGGCATTGGGGCGGTGGAGAAGCGCTTCAGCCTGCGGAAACCGCCTTGACCCTGTATTGGAAGAACGGCAAAGTCGCAACTACGGACGGTCCCTATGCGGAAACCAAAGAACAACTCGGCGGCATTCTCGTCCTTGAGGCGCGGGACATGAATCATGCGGTACAGCTCATGGCGCAGCATCCGGCCGTGAAGTACGGCAGCATTTTCGAGATTCGGCCGGCGGCGGACTTGAACGAAATGTTGAAGGCAAGTGAGCAGCGACGGCGAAAAAGCGACTCGCGATGAGGGCGGCCACGTTGACGTACAACGCCTATTCCGTGCTGTGACGCCGCATAAAATCAAGCTACTCGGAAATCATCCCGATCGTCCCCAGCCACGTCTCCACCAACTGAGGCCACGCGGTAATCGGATACTTCGTGCGCCGCAGCCCAAACGCATGCCCGCCCTGCGCGTACAAGTGCATCTCCACGGGGACCCCAGCCTCCCGCAGCGCAATGTAGTACGCCAGCGAGTCGTTTACGTTGTCCACGTGGTCATCCTCCGCTTGCAGCAAAAACGTAGGCGGCGTGTGGCGGGTGACCGGAATATCGGGATTCAATCCAAATTGCTTATCGGCCCTCGTCTCATGCTCCGGCTTTCGAATCACAAACTTTTTGGGGCCTTGCCTGGCATCCCATTCCGCCGCGGAAAGCGAGAGGTGCCCCGGATAAATGGCCACCGCAAAATCCGGGCGGCAACTCTCTTTGTCCGCGGCATCGACAGCCGCATACAAACGCCTCTCGAAGTGCGTACTCATCGCTGCCGACAGATGCCCGCCTGCCGAAAACCCAAGCACGCCGATCTTGTGTGGATCGATGTGCCACTCCGCCGCATGCAAGCGCACCAACCCCAGCGTCCTCTGCGCATCTTGCAACGCCATCGGCGATTCCGGATACGGTCCTGACTTCGGATACAGTCCCTCGCCCGGCACGCGATACTTCAACAACACACAGGTGATCCCCTTGGAGGTCAGCCAATCACAGACCTCCGTGCCCTCAAGATCGATGGCCAGAATCTGATAGCCCCCACCAGGGAAGACGACAACCGCAGCACCCGTATTCTTCATTATTCCATTGGGCGAATAAACCGTCATGGTAGGCCGCGACACCGGGTCCACATAAGTCCACGCCTTGCCGGCGACCAGCGAATCCTTCCCCGCAGTCTTAGCGAGCTCCGGCCCCGCAACAGGTTGCGGATCAGGCACCCTCCCTGGCCATATCGGCACTTGCGTATGTCCGGGCGATGGCTGCCAGGTAGTCTGCTGTGCGCTCAGCCTGCAACCCGCAAGCACAACGCAGAGAGCAAAGATCAAGGGCTTCATCACAATCCCCACAGCATATCTCAGTCACTGCCGGAGGCCGCTAAGCCGAATCTGAATAGGTACCGCGACGGCGGCCGGCGTTTAGGGGGCTTTGCGGTTGCATTCGATAGGCGAGAGCGGCTATGGTATTGCAACTGCGTGCCGCAGGTTTCCGCAAAGCCTTTGCGTTTGAATTCCGCCTGACGGGGTAATCCCCACGCCGCAGGATTGCACGCATACCCGTTCGAAGGAGAGGCTGATGGCCGTTGGAAATGTGGCAGCTGCCCATCTTGAAAAACGGACCAGCACCATGACACCGCTCAAGAGCTTCTTGAGCCGCTATTTCTATCTCACGATGTCGCTGGTAATGGCCGGCCTGGTCGTGTGGGGTTTCAGTCACACGGTTGACGCGTCCCTGTTCCATGCCAGACCGCGGAGGCCGCTGCTCCTCTGGATTCACGGCGCTGCATTCGCAACCTGGATTCTGTTCTTCATTGCGCAGTCGGCGTTGGTGCGGGTCCGCAAGGTGAGCGTGCACCGCACTCTTGGATGGTTCGGGGCCGGTCTCGCCGCGCTCATGGTCGTCCTCGGCTTCACGGTGGCCGTGGTGATGACCCGCTTCGATATCGGGGTGCTCCATCAGAAAGACGTCGCGTCTTTTCTGGCGATTCCGTTCTGGGACATGATTGTGTTCGGTACGTGCATCGCACTGGCAATCTATTGGAGGAAGAGGCCAGACTACCATCGCCGCCTTATTTTCATTGCCACCTGCGAACTCATGGACGCGGCCATTGGCCGCTTCGATTTCTGGTTCAACCACAATATCTTTTATGCCGGTCTGGACCTTCTGATCGTGGCCGGAATGATGCGCGATCTGGTGGTGGATGGCCGCATTCACAAGGTGTATGTCTACGCACTGCCGGTGCTGGTCGTCGGCCAGAGTCTTACGGTGTATCTGTGGCGCGCCAATCCGCCGTGGTGGCAGGCGGTCACACACGCAATTCTGGGATGATGATTCGTTATTGAATCCCACAAATTCGAAATACGCGAATGTGTGGGGCCCTCCGCATCACAAGAGACCTCCTCGACCATGTTGCTTAAGGTTCGCTTCAGCTTCGCAAACATGATCCCCCCGCCTTGGCGTTGCATCTAATAGACTAAGGACACGCGAAACACCGGAATACGATCTGGGTTTAAGCCAGTGTCAGTTGGTTTTTGCTGTTGCAGGGAAGTTCGCCTCCGCAGAGAAACAGAAGGTAGGGGCGGAGGCGAGAGGAGTCTCAAAATGAAATCACGGCGGCTTCAATGGATAGTCGCGGTGTTATTTTTGGTCGCCAGTTTGGCGATCACGGTTGTGGGGCAGGATCAGGACACCACGCAGTTACCGGAAAACGCGTCGGTGCAGAGCATTCCCGATAACACTCCGCCTGGCCCGGACAGCGGGCCCGCCCAGAATGGGCAGAATAACGTTGCCGGACAGCAAGTGCAGGATCCTCCGGGACGCGTCGCTCGAATTCAATATATGTCGGGCGAGGTTTCCATGCAGCCCGGCGGGGTCAACGATTGGATTGCAGCCAGCATGAACCGTCCGCTGACGACGGCTGACCGCGTTTGGACCGACAAGAACGCGCGCGCCGAATTGAACGTGGGTGACGGCTTCCTCCGCATGGATGCGGAAACCAGCATGACGCTCAGCAACGTGAGCGACAGCACGGTGCAACTCGAACTCGATCAGGGTGTCCTCGAGATAACGGTTCGTCACTTGGAAAAGGGCCAGATTTACGAAGTCGACACGCCGAACATCGCCTTCACGGTGATGAAGACCGGCGTTTACCGCTTCGACGTTCATCCCACCGACGATCAGACTTGGGTAACGGTGCGCAGCGGCTACGGCGAGGCGACAGGCAAGGGGCCGGCGGTGCGCGTGAACTCCGGCATGCAGGTCCGGTTCAGCGGTGGCACCTCGCTGCAGAACGCTTCCTATAGCGCGCCTGCTCGTGATGGTTTTGAGGACTGGGCGCAGGTGCGTGACAAGCGGTTGGCTGATTCCTTGTCCGCGCGCTACGTTTCGCCCGGTGTGATTGGCTACCAGGATCTCGATTCCTACGGCATCTGGCAGACCTCTCCTGTGTACGGTGCCGTCTGGGTGCCGACGTCGGTGCAAGCGGGATGGGCCCCATACCGCTATGGACACTGGGCATGGATCGCACCTTGGGGATGGACGTGGGTGGATGATGCCCCCTGGGGATTTGCGCCCTTCCACTATGGCCGCTGGGTCTCGTGGAACGGTGGATGGGGCTGGGCTCCCGGACCAATCGGATATTGGAACCCCTATTACTCTCCGGCTCTAGTCGGCTGGATCGGCGGCGCCGGCTTTGGCGTTGGCTTTGGATGGGGTGGCGGCTTCGGCATAGGTATTGGCTTTGGCTGGTTCCCGCTAGGCTGGGGAGAGCCGTTCTATCCCCGCTATTGTGGCTGGGGTCATGGTTATTGGGGAAATGGGTACCACGGCGGGTACGTGAGCAATGCCTACCTGCGCAACGTTAACGTCACCAACACGCACATTACGAACATCACCAACATTACCAACAACTACTACCACAACAATGTTGCCTCGACGCACTACGGCTTCCGTAACACCCCCGGTGCGGTCACGGCCGCTCCCAGGTCTGCGTTTACCTCGGGAGCTGCGATCAATCGGGTTGGAACTGTCGTACCGAAGTCGCAACTCGGCAAGGGAGATCTCGTCCGGATGGCTGATGTGGCTCCAACCAAGGAATCGGTCCTTGGAGGACACAGCCCTCTGAGCCGCGGTCTGCCGCCGGCAGCGGCGACGAACCGCAACGTGGTAACTCGCGTCACTCCTCCGGGACGTCCCGCAGGCTTCGAAGCAAGCCAAGCCGCGAACGCGAGAGGCAACGGGTCTCCGTCGCTCGACCACAGCGTGAATTCGGCGCGTCCGGTTAACGGTCCTTCAACCGCCAACGGCGGGGCAATCCACAACGTGCCTCGGCCACCCTATGCGGGTGGCGCGCCGACCAACCGCGTGGGTAACTCTGAAGCAGGAGTTACTGGACGCAGCACTCCAGGAACTAGCAGTCCACAAGAAGCAAGGACGGTGCCTCCGGCAAATCCAGCTACGCATACCGTTCCCCGGCCGCCACAGCGCAATGATGGCTCTGCGCAAGGCAATACGGGCAACATAAGTAGCCGTGCGCCGGTGACTCAACCCCAGACACAGCGTGGTCCCTCGACGTATTCGTCGACAGGTTCCACGCCGTACAACCCGCCGCAGTCGCGTTCTCCGGAGCGCAATGAGACCGCCGCCCGCGGCAATGCTAATGGCGTTAATGCTCAAACACCTGCCGCTCCGGCGCAGCGTGGTCCTTCGACGTATTCCTCGACGGGCTCCACGCCGTACAACCCGCCTGTGCCGCGCCCCCCGCAGTCTACGCAGCCGGAGCGTCCGGCCAGCAGCAGCGGAACACAGCACCAGGCATCGCCGTCGCAGCAGTCGGCTCCGGCATCGCACTCCGCGCCCGCCACCCATCAGACTCCGAACAGTAAGTCTGACTCCAAGGGATCGGGCACGGCGTCGGCGCCAAGGCCGCCTAGTGGTTACCAATACCACGCCGCGCCTGCATACTCCGCTTCTGCGCGATACGGATCGCCGATGGCCTCCAATAGCTACACTGGCGGAAGCAGTCGCGCATCGTATCCGTATGTAGCCGGCCGCAGCTATGGATCGAGCCCGGCGTACAGTGGCCGCAGTTCAGCGCCCGCTTACTCGGCGCCGCACTACTCGGCTCCTTCAGGCGGCAGCTATCACGCCTCGGGTGGTGGTGGATCGCACAGCGGAAGTGGAGGCGGGCACTCCTCAGGCGGTGGTGGCGGTGGACATCACGGTCGCTGATACGTCGAATATAGCGAAGCGAAGCAAGGGGCGGTCCGAAAGGGCCGCCCTTTAACGTACTGCACGTTGCAGATTGCTGTGTCGCTTGCTTGCTTCGCATGTGACAACCGAACATCGCCCAATGCGCCCAACAGCTTATAATCGAGGGGTGAATCGTCCGACGGTAAAGAGCGTCAAGAAGGTTGCTGAGGCCAATTTCCCCACCCGCTGGGGGCAGTTCCGGATCTACGGCTTTGAAGGCGATTTCGAGAATTTGCTGGACAGCGTATCTCCCGAAGAGGCTGACCGCCTGGCCCGCGAAGGCAAAGCGGAGCGCCGCCGGGAAGGTGCGGTTGCGCTGGTCATGGGTGACATCCACACGGCCCCGGCGCTGGTGCGTATTCATTCGCAATGCCTTACCGGCGACGTCTTTCATTCCATGCGCTGCGACTGCCGCCAGCAGCTTGAGCTGGCGCTCTCCATGATCACCGCACGCTGGCGCTGGCATCCTCATCTACGAGCAGCAGGAGGGCCGTGGCATAGGCCTGATGGCTAAGCTGCAAGCCTACGAATTACAGGACAAGGGTCTCGACACCGTCGAGGCCAACGTCGAACTCGGGTATGACAACGACTACCGGCAATACAAGCTGCCCGCCGAAATTTTGCGGCAGCTTGGGGTGAAGGCGGTTCGCCTGATCTCCAACAATCCGGAGAAAGTCGCGGCCGTGGAGAACGCCGGAATTAAGGTTGTGGAGCGCGTCTCCGCCGACGTCGAACCCTACGAGCACTCAGAAAACTACCTGCGCACCAAGAAAGAAAAGATGGGGCACCTGTTCACCACGTGGTAGGGAAGATCCGGTTTCCCGGCAATGACGTGGCCCCTCCGCTTGGGTGCCCCGTTCTAGCCTGATGTTGGCTAGGGCGGGGCAGTCACATCTCCAGGTAACACCGCCTAAGGTGTGATCTCGAACACCGTACCGTACTGATGGCGCCCCCATCAAGGGTCGTGCCGTAGAGATTACCGGCTCTATCCAAGATCAGGCCGGCGTAGGGGTTAGCCCCGTCGATGCCGCTGCTGAAGCTATGCAGCACCGTCTCTGTCCAGCCTCCGCTTCCGTTGGGCGTCAACTCGAATACCGTGCCGTTGCCGTAGGTGCCCCCATCAAAGGTCGTTCCGTAGAGGTTGCCAGCGGAATCGAAGATCACACCGGCATAGGGAATAGCCCCGTCCGTGCCGAAGGTGAAGTTATATAGCACCGTCTCCGTCCAGCCTCCGCTTCCGTTGGGCGTCAACTCGAATACCGTGCCGTAGCCGTAAGTGCCGCCCCAGGTGGTTGTGCCGTAGAGATTACCGGCTCTATCGAAGATCAGACTGGCCCAGGGCAAGAAGCCGTCCGTCCCGTTGGCGCTGAAGTTATATAGCACTGTCTCGCCGCCCTGGGGCGTCACCTGCGAACACTGTGCCGTAGCCGTAAGTGCCTCCCCATTCGGTCGTTCCGTAGAGATTGCCAGCGGAATCGACGATCAGACTGGCATAGGGTGTGGCCCCGTCCGTGCCATTGCCGAAGTTATGCAGCACCGTCTCCGTCCATCCTCCGCCGCCGTTGGGCGTCAACTCGAACACCGTACCGGCGCCGTAGGTGCCCCCAGAATAGGTCGTTCCGTAGAGGTTGCCAGCGGAATCGAAGATCAGACTGGCAATGGGGTTAGCCCCGTCCGTGCCACTGCCGAAGCTGTGCAGCACCTTCTCCGTCCAGCCTCCGCTTCCGTTGGGCGTCAACTCGTACACCGTCCCCCCATTGTAAGTGCCACCCTCGGAGTTCGTGCCGTAGAGATTGCCGGTTCTATCGAAGATAAGGCCGCCCCAGGGCGTCTGTCCGCCCGCCGGGTCCGTGTAGAGGCTGAAGCTATGCAGCACCTTCTCCGTCCAGCCTCCGCTTCCGTTGGGCATCAATTCGTACACCGCCCCATAGGTGGCAGCGCCGCCCGCGCCAGTCGTGCCGTAGAGATTGCCGGCCGCATCGGAGATCAGACTGGCGTAGGGCCAGAACCCGTCCCTCCCGTTGAAGCTGAAGTTATAGAGCAGCTTCTCCGTCCATAGCCCCCCGTGTGTGGGTGTCAGCTCGAAGACCGTTCCCAAGTCGTAACTGCCGCCCCTGTTGGTCGTGCCATAGAGGTTGCCGGCGGCATCGAAGATCAGACTGGCGTAGGGCTGGGTTCCGTTGTAGCCGTTGCCGAAGTTACGCAGCACCTTCTCCGCCCAGCCGCTGCCATTGGGCATCAACTCGAACACGATCCCCTGGCCGTGCAGGCCGCCTCCGTAAGTCGTGCCGTAGAGGTTGCCGGCGGCATCGAAGATCAGACTGGCGAGGGGCTGGGATCCGTCGATGCCGTTGTCGAAGTTAAACAGCATCTTCTCCGTCCAGCCTCCGCTTCCGTGGGGCGTCAACTCGTACACCGTCCCGCCACGGTGCGTTCCGCCCCCGGAGGTCGTGCCGTAGAGATTGCCGACTCTATCGAAGATCAGGCCGGCCCAGGGGCCAGCCCCGTCTGCGCCGCTGCCGAAGCTATGCAGCACCGTCTCCGTCCAGCCTCCGCTTCCGTTGGGCGTCAACTCGTACACGGTCCCAAGACGGTAGGCGCCGTCACCGGAGGTCGTGCCATAAAGATTGCCGGCGGCATCGAAGATCAGGCCGCCATACGGTTGGGCGCTGCCGCCGAAGTAATGCAGCGTCTTCTCCGTCCAGCCTCCGCTTCCGTTGGGCGTCAACTCGAACACCGTACCACCGCCGTAGATGCCCCCAGAAAGGGTCGTGCCGTAGAGGTTGCCGGCGGCATCGAAGATCAGACTGGCGTAGGGCCGGGTTCCGTTGTAGCCGTTGCCGAAGTTACGCAGCACCTTCTCCAACCAGCCGCCGCTGCCATTGGGCATCAACTCGAACACGATCCCTTGGCCGTGAAGGCCGCCTCCGTAAGTCGTGCCGTAGAGGTTGCCGGCGGCATCGAAGATCAGGCCGCCGTAGGGTTGGGCTCCGTCGATGCCGTTGTCGAAGTTAAATAGCGTCTTCTCCGTCCAGCCTCCGCTTCCGTTGGGCGTCAACTCGTACACCGTCCCACCATTGTGGGTGCCGCCATCGGAGGTAGTGCCATAGAGATTGCCGACGGCATCGGAGATCAGGTTGGCATAGGGGGTATACCCGCGCGTGATAGGGTTGAACGCATGCACTACCCTTTCCTGGGTAGCGCCGCTGATCGTGAACGACGCTGCTGCCTCGCGGACAGTGGTGGGGACGTTCTGAGCGGATGCAGTGATGAGGCCAACAGTCAAGCTAATGATCGCCAGGAGCACGACGCATCCCAGCCGAGTGATCCTCTGCCTTTTCATGGGGGAGCCTCCCTGCCGGCCGATGAAGCCAGCGCGATGTAAACGATACGTAACCTGCAGGAGCATGGCGGCTCCCTTCAGAATGTGGGGTGCAATCGAGCGCCTGGGGAGGGGAAGCTTTGGGGCCTGGTTCTCGCTCAGCTTGCCAGCGGTTGAGGGAAAAAGCTGGGAATCTTCTCCTCCGGGAAGCAATAACATTATGCTGCCGGGTTTTTGTCCTGTCAGTGACCCGGAATACAGGCAGGGGTGATGAGCGGAATTAATGAGGTTCGGAGAATGCAGTGGCAATCCTGAGATTTGTCATCACGCACAGCAAGGGATCCGCAAACCCAAACGGAAAAGGCCACCAAGACTTCTCTTGATGGCCTTCTTAAGGTGTCATCCCGAGTAACGAGCGCGGCGAGAGAACCCGTCTAGCTGCCCTAACCACGTAGTTACTCGCAAAGCCAAGCCCTGCTGGGGCTTCAAATGTGAGCAGCTAGCTCCAGTTGACTCAGTTTGACGGCAGCGACGCCGGGCATGCCACGCACAATCTCACCGATTCTCTTGGCCTGGCCCGGACTGACGATATCGCCCTTCACGGACACCGATCCGCCCTCCGCCACGACCTCGAACTGTAGGTTGGCGGTGGTTGCATCCATCGCCAGGTTCGCCTTGACGCGACTGGCCATGGCCAGATCGTCCATGGCCCTTTGACTATCGGGAGTAAACTCAAAACACTTCAGCTGCGAAGCGGAACAGATAACGTCGCAGGCTTCTTGCACATTCATTTGTTCCAGGTTAAGCACAAGGTCGTACAGCGAAGCATCCGTCCAGTCCAGGTCATAGAGAAACTTGGTCCACTTGCGCCGGTCCTCGTCCACCTTTTCGATGTAGGCAATGGCTTCCTTGCGATTACACCCCAGTCGGTTGTGTACCTGGCCGATGCGGAACTCCATGGGAGCAATGATACGGGTCCGCAGAACGTGAGGTCCCTTGCCGAACAGTAAGTGGGCGGCAAGGCCGTGGTAGATCGCCTTTCCCGTCCGGGCTTCCTCAGCAAGTGCCGCCTGAATGAACGCGAGATAGCGGTACCTTGTTTGGGGGGACTGACCGAGAAAGCTCGGAGGCTTTTCGATAGCGGTACGCAGCTCGTCCTGCGACACGCCCCATGCCTCAGCTTTCTGGATGATTTGGTCTCGATCGATGCAGCGGTAGCCAAGCATCTGCGCCACGCCCTCGGCCACCATCTTGCCGCCACTGAAAGATCCCCGGGATATCGTGATAATTGGCACACGAACCTCCTTTGCGTCTACGCGACCGGCGTGACGCGGATGGACTGATCGCTTCCGATCAGGCATGAATCCATGATGCTTCTGAAATACCACGGTTGCCCTGGGAGATACGGTGATGGGCCTCACCGTTGACCGTGCACAAACGGATGGGGCAGGGGAGGGACTCCAGCAGTTATCTCATAACTGCGTTTTGAAAGGGCACGGCTTCAGCCGTGCCGAAAGCTGGGCTCCTTTGCAAATTCAACTACTGCCCGCCCGACATCTCCATAAACCTCACCTCGTCGCTCTTCATCTTCTTCAGACCATCCATCGGCAGGTACACCATGTGTCCCGCATCGTAGGTCGCGAACGAGATGTTCTGGCGATACTTCGGGCCGATATCCAGATGATCGATGGTGTAATTGGCGGCGGCGTATGGAGTGGCCAGATCGTAATAACCCTCCATCACAAACACCTTCAAGTACGGATTTTTCACCATAGCCTGGCGGAGCGCCGTGGCCGTGTCCGGAAAGCCCTGAATGCTCGATCCCCAATCCCACTTCTCAAATCCCGCCTGCTGCGCGGAAACGTAGTACGGCATGTCCGTCTTGTAACCCAACTCCGTCCGCACATAGTCATTGAAACGTCGAAGTAAACGGCGGAGTAGGTGATCGATCCCGACGGATCGTAGAACGGAGTGTCCAACAATCCATTCGGGATCGGGTCCGGTGAAACGTCCATCCAGGCGGCCCACACGCAGCTTTCTGATCGATCAGCAGATAATGGGTAAACTTGCGGACATCAATACGCAGATTTGCCTGATCGACGATCTCGGGACTCAATCCCGTATAGCGCGCCAACTGGGTGATCACCTTCTGCCGCTCCTCAGGCGTCAGAGCGTCGCCCTTGTCGAGCGCCAGCGCGTAATCGGTCGACGCCCAGCGCTGCGAGTCCTCGCGCGCCTTGTTCATGTCCTGCGCGAGGTCGGGGGCCAGCTTGTGATGGTATCCCGCGATCATGGTGAACGAAGGAACCAGGAAAACATAGGCCTGGTCGTTGGTCTTGTTGCTGATCAGGGTCTCGAAATTCAGCACCATCGAAAGCAGCGTAATGCCGTTAAACGAGATGCCCTTGTCGGCAAGATAACCAGCAATTCCCGCCGACCGCGTCGTGCCGTAGCTTTCGCCGAAGCAGATAGAGCGGTGAACTCCAGCGTTCGTTGCGCGTGATGTAGAGGCGGATAAATTCGCTGAAGGCTTCAATGTCGCCCTGCACTCCCCAGAACTTCTTGAACATCTCCGCATCGCCCGCGCGGCTGAATCCCGTGCCGATCGCGTCCACCAGCACCAGGTCGCTCTTGTCGAGCAACGTGTAGGGATTGTCTTCCAGGCGGTAGGGCGCGGGCGGCATGAACCCGTCCGGCTGCAGCACCACCCGCTTGGGCCCAAGCGCTCCCATGTGCAGCCAGATCGACGACGAACCCGGCCCGCCGTTGAAGGCAAATGTCAGTGGACGCTTGCTGGCGCTCTGTCCATCCAGGGTGTAAGCAACGAAGAACATCTCCGCTTCGATCTTCCCGTCAGCGCGCTTAATCGGCAGGCGTCCGGCGGTGGCCGTGTAGTGCAGCAGCTTCCCATTCACCGTGATCTCGTGATGGGTCACGACCGGTGCCACTTCGGTCATGTCGAAGTGTTCTTCCTTGTCCTTCCTTTGTCGCCGGATTCCTTGGCGGCTTCCGGCTTCTGGTTCCTCCGTCGTCGCGGTGGCCTCCGGCGATTCGACGGCGTTGCCTGCGCTTTCTTGGATGGCGCGTTCTTTGTCTGCGTTGCGCTCTCGGCTGGTTCTGGGGCGAATCCGGCTGTTGCGCAAATGCTGGAATCAGCAGTACGATAGGCAAAGACAAGTTGACAGAGAAGAGAACGCATTCAGTCTCCTGCAATACTATCGAATTGCGACATTCTAACCGATCGTCGGCGGCCCGGTATTGCTGTTGACTATCTCCCCCATGGCGTCATCAGTGACTGCAGCTTTACTCGGCTGGCCCACTTCCGCAGTCTAGGTCCGTTTGATGGTTGCGAGCCAGGCCGGTGCTCCACCGTCGTCGTGGAACCTCGTCTGCACGCGGTCCGTTTCGATGGCAGCGACACTCCATCCATTGCCGGGGTTGAACGCCGCTCTCAGCTCTTCCCGACTGATGGGGTGCGGACCAGTATCGGGACCCTCGTCACTGAAGCACAACACATATAAGGTTCCTTCGTGCTCGGTCACCGACGCCAGACTCGTCACGTATCCGGGTCGCTCGTCGCCGTCGAAGGTGTGAAACAGTCCGCAGTCCAACACCGTCTCAAACCTGCGCCCCAAACGCTCCAGATGGAAGGCGTCAGCCGCGACGAACTCAATCTCGATCCCACGGGCGGCGGCCTTCTCTCGGGCGATCGCCAGCGCGGTCTCAGCCACGTCAAAGCCCAGAACTGACAATCCCATTGAGGCGACCAGAAGAGCATTCTCGCCGGTCCCGCAGCCCGCATCGAGCACCGCTCCAGCAAATCCGCCTGCGGATGCCAAACGCGCGATGGCTGGCTGCGGATGGCCGATATCCCAAGGCGCAGGGCCGTCGTGGTAGGACGCATCCCAAGGCCGTCCTGACATCCGTTCGTGACTGGTCGGCTGCCGGCCAGCGAACGGATCGTCAGCGTGGATTCCTGGTCGCTCCGTCATGTTCGTCCTCTCTCTGCAGTTGATCTTGCCAGCTCATCGCGGCACGCCAATCCATCAGCCTTGACTATTCCTCGCGCGGCATTCGTACGCATCCTTCAGTGGCTGCGACTACGTTATCTCCGAGATAGCTCCTATCCGCGTTCGTTTAGCGCTCTCGCCATCGCCTTTCGGTTTTTGACTGGCAAATTCTTACTGCGCTCCTCGCCAACGCGACGTAGACCGCACGGGCCTCCGGTACCACCTTTAATTCCTCAAGATGCCGGCGTACGGTGGCGACGTCTCCGCGTACCAGCGGACCGCTGAAAGCGGAAGCGGCGTCATGCTGCAAGTAATTGTCGCAGTGTCTGCCACAGCAGCGGGACCATCATGGTCTTGATGTCCTCCGGCTTGATTCCAGCGGCCTTCGCCACGCGCTCCAGCGAAGCCATCAAGGCAATCACCATCGGGGAGGCAAAACTGCCAAAGGCGTGATACAGCACCTTGTTGCGCTTGTTGATCGCATAGATCGTTCCGCCTAAGGCCTCCACGAATTCGCTTCGCCAGGCGGGTGGCGGCCGCATCTCCCTCGACGGCAAATGCCACTCCCAGCATCTGCGGCGCGGGACCTCGCACAAACGTCATGCCCGGATGAACCGACGCCACCTTGGCTCCCTTGCTCTCGCAGCGGAGCCAGATCGTCGCTGGTCAGGGCGCCGCTGGAGTGGAAGACGATCTTCCCGCGCCAGTCCTGAGTTCGCGCCAGTCGCAAGGCGGTTGCGGCAATCGCGTCATCCGGCACGGTAATCCAGACGAGATCGCTGTCGAGCGGCTCCTTACCCAACGTGACCAGTTGCGCTTTACTCTTCGCGCCAAGCCTGCCGTTTCGCGACTGGTAATGCTCTTGGCGCGAGCCGCAATGAACTTCACCACGTATCCTGCGGATGGCAAGGTCAAGGCCAACGCTGTCCCCAAATTCCCTGGACCGACGATGCTGACTGTCAGCGGACGGGTAGAGTGAGATTGTTTGGGCACGGCGGGCAGAATAGCAGATTTCCGCGGTTCTAGCGCGGCCGTTACGAAAACTCGCGCCACTGCCTTATAGTGGTGTGACCATGCCATCAAAAAAGCTCGTATCAAAAAGCCAGCAGCAACCGCAAGAAAACCATCCCGCAAATCGAGGAAGATGCCGAAGTCCTCTCGTCGAAAACAATCTTCCAGGGCCCGCCTTCAGTGTCATTCCGACCGCGTGCGCGAGCCGAACGGAATCGTTGTCCGCCGTGACGTGGTGCGCCATTCCGGCTCGGCCGTAATTCTTGCGGTGGACGACAGCGGCCCCGAGCCGCGCGTGTCTGCTGGAGCGCCAGTACCGTTACGCGGCCGATGACTTACCTTTGGGAGCTGCCCGCGGGTCGCGTCGATCCGGCGAAAAGGCCCTGGCCGGCGCAAAGCGCGAACTACTGGAAGAGACCGGATATCGCGCAGCCAAGTGGAAGAAAGCTCTGTTCTTCTATCCCAGCCCGGGCTTTCTGGACGAGACCATGACCGTCTATCTCGCCCGCGGGCTGACGCCGGGCGATGCGCAGCCCGAAGAGGACGAATCGATCGAGTGCCACCTGACCCCTTTGTCGCAGGCGCTGGAGATGATCCGGTCGGGCGAGATTTGCGATGGCAAGACCATCGCCTCCGTTTTGTGGCTGGCGGAGAGCCTTCGCAGCGGCAGTCTGTGAAGTACGCCTCGCCAGAAGCGCCATCGAATCTGCCGGGCGTCCGCACGTATACCACAACAGGTAGCTGGCAGACGCACAAACCCGCTCCAGATGCGGCTTTGGTCTATATACTCTCTTGACAACACCACCAAAAGGGGAGCAAACTTGAACCCACGCTGTTCAACAGGCCAATCCAACTGGCCAGATGTGACCTGGGAAAAAGTCCTCCATAGACTTTGGCTTCTAGGCTCAACCTGATTGACGCAATTCAAGACCGGCATCCTCGGGGTGGGGATGCTGATGGGCTCTTGCCAGGAGGAAGAAGAAAGTGAGACTGAAAGGAACCGTAAAGTGGTTCAATAACGCGAAAGGCTTTGGCTTTATAGGCCGTGAAGATGGTAATTCCGATGTGTTCGTGCACTACAGCGCGATCAACATCGAAGGCTACAAGAGCTTGCAGGAAGGCGACCAGGTCGAGTTCGAAATCGTCGATGGTCAGAAAGGCCCGCAAGCAGGCAACGTGACGAGGGTCCAGTAGGTCCTTCGCCGTGTTCCAGAAAGCCCAGCCGCCGAGGCTGGGCTTTCTGTTTGGCGCAGGCAAGTCTGCTCCGGCGCAATACAATTCTGCTAGGGTGCTCTGTCACCCATGCCACCTGCTGCATTGCAAAACGGTATCACAATTCGCAAAGCCTTGGACGCCGATGCTCCTGGCATCCTTGCATGCCTGAGATTGCGTTCGAGCCCTATCGCGACAAGTACACCGCACGCGGCATTCGCTCGATACCGTCTCTGACGCCGCGAGACGATTCAGCATCGCCTCGTCGTCGATGTGCGTTCTGTTGCCGTCACTGACGACTGGCCAGATTGTCGGCACCATCGCGTGCGCGGTTGTCGATGCAGCGAAGGCCATCTGCGCGGAATGGCCGTACTTGCCGGAGTGGCAGGGTCGCGGCATCGCCGAAGAACTGTTGCAAGCTGCCGAAGCCGAACTGGCCGGCCAAGGAATTGCTCGCGGATCACCCTGGACACGACCGAGCCGCTGCAGCGTGCCATGCGCTTCTACGAGAAGCACGGCTACGTGGCCTCGCGGAAGGACCACGGACTTTCTTCGGCATGCCGCTGCACGAGTACGTGAAAGTATCGAGACTATCTAAGGACTCCCGGAACCGCGGCGCATATCCCTTTCGCACGTTACAATTTCTCTCGGGTGTTCTTGCGTGGACAATAAGGCCATCGCCAACGTCTTTTACGAAACCGCCGATCTCATGGAGATCAACGGCGACGACTCGTTTCCGCATTCGTTCCTATCGCCGCGCGGCTGAAGCCCTCGAAGGACTGCCTCAGCAGGTCTCGGGACTGATCGACGAACCCAAGAAGCTGCTGGAGATTCCCGGCATCGGCAAGGGCATGGCAGCCAACATCCAGGAGTTGTGCCGGAGCGGCAAAGCTTGGTCCGCACCAGGAGTTACTGGTGAAATACCGGCCCTCGATGCTGGAGCTGCTGAAGATCCAGGGACTCGGTCCCGAAAACCATCGCGCTGCTGTGGAGCGCCTTCCAGGTAAGCGATCTCGCCGGCGTGGAGAAGCTGGCGCGCGAAGGCAAGCTGCGCGAACTGCCGCGTCTGAGCGAAAAGAGCGAGCAGAAAATCCTGAAAGCGATTGAAGATTATCGCCGCATTTCGGGGCGCTTCCTGCTCGACGAAGCCGATCGCACCGCGCAGAAGCTGACCGAGCACCTGCGGCACATCAAGGGAATTCGAGAAGATCACGCCCGCCGGTTCGCTGCGCCGTGGACGCGAGACGGTCGGCGATCTCGACGTGCTGATCACCGGACCGTGCTGCGTGGACGATGAGCAGCGCGCGGCTTTGATCGAAGAGATCCTGCGCTTTCCCGGAATCGTCGAAGTACTGGCCAAGGGCGACAACAAAGTCAGCTTCAAGTTGCGCAACGGAATGCAGGTGGACGTGCGCACCTTGCCGCCGGAATCCTACGGCGCGGCCATGCAGTACTTCACCGGCTCCAAGAACCACAACGTCACACTGCGTCAGCGCGCGCTCAGGATGGGATTCACGCTCAGCGAGTACGGGCTGTTTCGCCTCGACGACAACCAGCGCGTCGCCGGCGCGACCGAGGACGAAATCTACGGCAAGCTCAAGCTCGATTGCATCCCGCCCGAGCTGCGGGAGAACTGCGGCGAGATCGAGGCCGCTGCGAAGCACAAACTTCCGGACCTGATCACGCGTGGAAGACCTGCGCGGCGAAGTGCACATGCATACCGTCGAAACCGACGGAAAGTGCACCATTGACGAGATGGCGGCGGCGGCCAAAGAGCGCGGCTACAAGTACATCGCCATCACCGATCACTCCAAAAACCTGGCGTTCGCCAACGGCCTCGATGACAAGCGTGCCGAGCAGCACATTGCGCGCATTCGTGCCGCCAACGAGCAGACCGACGGCATCACCATCATGGCGGGCATCGAAGTGGACATCCTGGCCGATGGCGAGCTCGATCTCTCCGACTCGGTGCTGGAACAGATGGATGTGGTGGTCGCCAGCGTGCACTCGGCTTTCAACCAGGAGCCGCAGCAGATGACCGACCGTCTGTTGCGCGCGCTGAACAACCAGAACGTTTCGATTCTCGGACATCCGACTGGACGTTTACTGCTGCGGCGCGACGCTTATCCGTTCGACATGGATGCGATCCTGAAGACCGCGCTGGCAGAACAAAGTGGCGATGGAGCTGAACGCCTATCCGGATCGGCTCGACTTGAACGACGTGCACCTGCGCATGGCACGGGAACGCGGAGTGAAGATCGTGATCAACACCGACGCGCACCACACCTCGCACTTCGAAAAGATCAAGTACGGCATCCTTCAGGCGCGACGCGCATGGCTCACCCCGAAGGATGTGCTGAACACGCTGCCCGGAAAAAGAATTTCGCCAGGCGATGAAGCATCAGTGGCCCGATAATTGACTGTTCGGGATGACGCCCGAAAAACTCAAGGCACGCTCTTGTATCATCATCGGGGGTGACTCATGGCTGACAATCCGACTCCGCCCATCCCGCAATACGACGCCGGGCATGTTCCCATCACGGAGGAATTCGACAGCCCCAAACGCAGCCTGCCGCCCGCCGTGCCGGTTGTCATCGCACTGGTTATCGTTGCCATCGTGGTGGCGTGATCGCTTTCGTGGAACGCTCCAAGCCGGTGGCGCAGGGTGGCATCGACGCGGTATACGCCAGCCAGCCTGCCAACATGACCAACACCATGGTCGCTCTCCAGGTCACGGTGAGCAATGTGGGCGACAAGGCGCTCTACATCAAGTCCATCACCGCCAACCTGAAAACCGACCAGGGCGATCAGTCCGACGATGCTGCCTCGCCTTCCGACTACGATCGCTACTTCGCTGCCTACCCTGAGCTTCGCCAACACGCGACGCAACCGTTGACGGTGGAGACCAAGATCATGCCCGGCGCCGAGCAAAAGGGAACTGTGCTGGTGGCGTTCCCGGTCACCGAACAGCAGTTTAACGCTCGCAAAGATCTCAACGTGACCATCGTGCCCTACGATCAGAACCCGATTGTGCTGCGCGAGAGAAGCACCGCAGCGAAGTAGCATCGCTCCTCAAATCCAATGACCTCTGGAACTTTAACCGGCGCGGGTCTCAGCCTGGGCACCGCGGCCGTCTGGGGCGGAGGCGATTTCGCTGGCGGCATCGCCACCAAGCGGGCCAATGTCTTTCGCGTTGTCGCGGGCGCACACGCATGCGGCTTGCTGCTCATGCTTTTGTTGGTCTGGATTACTGGCGAGAGCCGCTCCCACCGCGCTCAACATTATTGTGGGGCGCAGTCGCCGGTATTGCTGGGGCCATTCGGCGTCGCAGCGCTGTACCAGGCGCTCTGCCATCGGACGCATGGGTATCGTCGCGCCCGTCGCGTCAGTCATTACCGGAGTGTTGCCGGTGCTGGCCGGCATGTACAGCGAAGGAATGCCCGACCGCATTCAGCTTGCGGGCTTCGTGCTGGCACTGGTCAGCATATGGCTGATTGCACGGCCAGACGGCGAAATCGACACGCATCGCGGTCTGGGGCTGGCGGTGGTGGCCGGAGTGCATGTTCGGCTTGTTCTTCATCGCCTGCAAACACGCAGGCCATCACGGAGTGTTCTGGCCGCTGGTTGCGGCGCGCACTGCTTCTACGCTGCTCATGCTGCTCATCGTGGCTTTTGCAGCCGGCGACAAGCGACCACTACGTCCAGCCTCGGTTCCGATTCTGTTTTCGGGAATTCTCGATACCTCCGCGAATGCGCTCTTCATCGCGGCCACGCAACACGGGCGCCTCGACGTCACTGCGGTGTTGTCGTCGCTTTATCCTGCGAGCACCGTGATTCTTGCGCGGATATTCCTGAAGGAGCGCATGTCAGCCACGCAGAATGCGGGCATCGTGGGCGCGCTGATCTCCGTGGCGTTGATCGCGGCGCGATAGTCTAGCTCACCAACTCCGGCTTGATCCAGGGGAACTGGAAGATCGCTAACGGGTCCTCGGGATAGCTCACCTCGAAATCGAGGTGGGCGTCCGCGATGATCCAGTAATAGGTCTTCAGCGTGGAGATGATCGCGTCAATCGACTGATCGAGTTCCCGATGCGTGGAGGCCAGGGCGGACAGGGTCCGCTCGTGATGGCCAAAATGCGGGTTCAAGACCTGCTTTAAGTTGGCGGCGGCTTGGTCCAACTCGGCGCGATCGTCGGCAAACTCCCGCTCGCTCACCTTGTCGTGCAGCAGATGGGGATAGTCCTCAAGCTGGGTCAGCACCCGCCGCAAAGAGAGATCGCGTATTCTCCGGATCGAGCAGTCGAAGTACGCGGGCCGCCATGGCGTCTGCGTAAGCGGCCCTCACCATATCGAGAAACGCATTGCGGACGCCGTGCAGTTGAGGGTTGCGCTCAATGACCTCGCGCTCCACCTTCCAGTAGACGTCGCGGTCGCGCGCCAGGCTGAGGACCTGGTTGCGGATTTCGCGAAGTTCGCTTCGGGCGCGTTCGCGGAACTGCTTTTCGCTCAACATACTTCTAAGTGTACCGAAGCGCGTGAACATTCCCTTGTCAGATTGGTCACAGGACATTTCTCTGCCTGCCGCGCGCCTCCGCAGTACTGCCGGGCCCGCCCGCGGCGTTACAATGAACTCTTTGCGAGGCCATCATCGTGCTTACTTATGAAGAAATCGTTGCGCTTGAACAGAAATACCTGCTGAACACCTACGCCCGCTACCCGCTAGCCATTGCGCGCGGGAAGGGGGTGTACGTTTACGACGTTGAGGGCAGGCGCTATCTCGACTTGCTCACCGGATTGGGCGTTAACGCCCTGGGCCATGCCCATCCTCGCATCGTCAAGGCCATCCGCGAGCAGGCAGCGAAGGTCATCCACGTCTCCAACCTCTACTACAACGAGTATCAGGGCCTGCTGGCCGAGAAGCTCTGCACGAAGTCGGGACTGGATCGCGCCTTTTTCTCCAACAGCGGTACCGAGGCGATTGAAGGCGCATTGAAGCTGGTGCGGGCCGCCGGCCACGCCAACGGCGGTCCGGAGAAGTCCATCGTCATCGCGCTGGAGAATTCCTTCCACGGACGTACCATGGGCGCGCTCGCGCTCACCGGCCAGGCGAAGTATCGCAAGGACTTCGATCCCATGCTGGAGGGCGTGCGCTTTGTGCCGCGCAACGATGTGGAAGCGTTGCGCAATGCGATGGACGACAAGGTTTGCGCGCATCGTGCTGGAGCCCATCCAGGGCGAGGGCGGCATTCAGGAATCGTCAGCCGAGTTCCTGCGCGCTTGTCGCGAAGTTGCCGACCAGCACCAGGCGGCGCTCATCTTCGACGAAATTCAATGCGGACTCGGGCGTACCGGACAGCTCTTCGCCTTCCAGCATTTCGGCGATTGTGCCCGACGTGGTTTGCATTGCCAAGCCGATCGCTGCCGGGCTGCCGCTGGGTGCGTTTCTCGCAAGCGAGCGATTCGCGCAGCACATCACTCCGGGCAAGCACGGGACGACTTTCGGCGGAGGCCCGCTGACCTGCCGCGTCGCGCTGGAGTATCTCGCGATCCTGGAGGACGAAAACCTGCTGGAGCAGGTGCGTCGTGTCGGGACGCTACTTCTCGCAGAAGCTGCGCGAACTGGTGGACAAGTTCGACATCGCGGTGGAAGTCGCGCGGTGTGGGCGCGATTCAGGCGCTCCAGTTGACCGTGCCCGGCAAGCCGATTGTCGAAGGCGCGCTCGCCAAAGGTCTGCTGATTAACGTGACGCAAGACACGGTGCTGCGCTTCCTGCCGCCGTTCCTGCTGCAGGAGAAGCACGTCGACAGCGGAATGCGGATTCTTGCGTAAGCTGCTGGCCGAGGCGCAGAAGGAGCAGAAGAGAGCGAGTAAAGCTGAAGCCGTTACCGCATAACTTCCGACGGATCAGTCCCGCCCGGGGGACGAAATAAGAAAGCCCGCCGCTTCAGCGGTGGGTAAGCGGAGACAAGAAATTCGAGTTCCTCGGGGACGGAGGGTGGTAGGCGTCCGTTCTCAAGTGCTCACGCCGCCGCGGACCGCGAACGAGTGAGCACCACGTACCGCTCCGAGGCCATCAAGATACCCTGCAGGTCGCTGGAGTGACAGCAATCCACCGCACCCATCGCCAGGGCGTCGGACCACATGCGATCGTCCGCCAGACGGTGAATGCACACGAAGGCGGTCGAGGGAAATTCCGAGCACAGAGTCTTCAGCTTGGGGCAGTCCAACCATTTCGAGATCCACCACGGCGAACGGAGCGCGAAGGCGCGCCACGGCGGGCGCAATTTCCCCGGCAGATTTCGCAACTGCGAGGTTGCGGAACTGTTTACCCAAAGATGCAGCCAGTTGGTCGGCGGCATCGGCATCGTGGTGAGCGAGAACAACATTGATAGGCCGCATGGCAAACCCCTTTTCGAGTGGCGGAGGGGGCGGCAAGAGCCAACCCGGTGATGAGGTTCGTGGACGATCCAACAGCTCCGCACCCACTCGGCGCGGGACCACACAGTTATGGACGAGCGACGTCGCTATTTGGCAGCGTCGCCCGCATGGGTTACCGGTTCGAAGGCTTCCGGCTGCAGCTTGCCATTTCGCTTCAGCAGGATTTCCACTTTGCCTTCGGCTTCCTCCAGTTCCTTGCGGCAGGAACCAGAAAGTTTCATGCCTTCGTCGAAAAGTTCCAGCGCGTGGTCGAGGGAGACATCCCCCTTCTCCAGTTCGGCCACGATTTTTTCCAGTCGTTCGAGACACTCTTCGAATTTAGGCAAGCTCAAACTCCAGTACTAATTCTAGTGCAGAATGCATCCCGTGAATGTGAAAATTCGGGGTTAATCGAACTCCGGCGGGCAAGATTTTCCACTAGAGAATCTGGACTGCCAGGGTCCGTCGTCAGCCGGTTAAACCGTGGCCCCTTTGCCCGTACCCAGCGCCTCCAGCACATCCACAGCGCACGAGTAGCGTCCGAACGGCGCCGCAATCTGTGCACCCTGCACCATGTGACGGACGGCGGCGAGCATATCGCGAGCGATCGCCACTCCCTCGGCGCGGGCGGCTTCCACGGTATTCGCTTTCCCCATCCGCGTGAAGATCTCGTCCGGGATGGAAACTCGCAGCTCATTCTTCATGAACTCGGCATTGCGGGTGCTGGTGAGAGGCCAGATGCCCGCCACCACCGGAATGCGGCAGTGCTCGATCCTACGCAGGAACTCTTCCAGCAGCCGGATATCGAACACCGGCTGGGTGACCGCGATCTCTGCGCCGGCCTCCACCTTGAACTGGAAGCGGCGGATTTCCTCGTCAATATTGGGGCTGCCGGGATTGGCGCCCACGGCAATGACGAACTTGGTCGACGCTCCGATGGGATTACCGCCGATGTCCAGCCCGCGATTCAAGTTGTGGACGATGTTGACCAGACCGATCGCGTCCACGTCAAAGACCGCCGTCGCATCGGGATAGTCGCCCATCTTCGGGGGATCGCCGGTGATGCAAATCAGATTGCGGATGCCGATCGCGCTTGCGCCCAGCAAATCCGACTGAATCCCCAGGACGTTGCGATCGCGGCAGGTGTAGTGCAGAATCGGCTCGATCCCGACCTGCTGCTGCACCAGCAGGCAGAGCGCCTGGTTGCTCATGCGCGCCGAGGCGCGAGGGCTATCAGGAATATTGACGCCATCCACGCCCACCGATTTCAGAAAGCGCGCGCCTTCGATCTCACGGCTTCCGTCCGTCCCCCTCGGCGGAACAATCTCCACCATGGTAAGGAACTCACCGTCGGCGATCTTGCGCCCCATCTGCGACCGTTCCCGGAGTGGCGGTACCTCGACTGGCTGGGTCTTGGCGATCGCGGCCGGCTTGCGCGCCAAGGTGCCGCCGGAGACAGCACGCAGAAAGGCTTTCATCACGTGGATGTGGTCGGGCGTGGTGCCGCAGCAACCACCGATAAGGCGCACCCCAACATCCACAAACCTGCGCGCGAACTCTGCCATGTACTCCGGCGAGCAGAGATAGATGTTGCGTCCTTCTACCGAACGCGGCATGCCGGCGTTGGGTTGTGCGGATAGCGGGGCCGTGGTGACAGCGCGCACCCGCTCGAGCGCGTCCAGCATGGCCACTGGGCCGACACTACAGTTGCAGCCCACAACCTCGGCGCCCCACGCTTCAATTTGCGGCCCGTAGTGCTCGGGAGCAGCTCCATCGAGGCAATTGCCGTCTTCGTCGATGGTCACTTGGGCCACAATGGGCAATTGCGGATTCACGTCACGAGCAGCCAGGATCGCCTGATGCAGCTCTTCCAGGTAACCGAAGGTTTCCAGGATCAGGAGATCGACCCCTTCTTCGTTGAGGGCCGTGATCTGTTCGCGAAAGGCGGCGCGGGCTTCCTCGAGCGAAACCTTGCCCAGCGGCTCAATGCGTACTCCCAGAGGGCCCACGGCTCCTGCCACCAGAGCGTCGAAACTTTTTGCAGCCTCTCGCGCCAGCCGGGCGCCCTGGCGATTGACGTCGATCAACTTGTCGACACATCCGTGCTTCGACAAACGAAACGAATTCGCGCCAAAGGTGTTTGTCTCAATGATGTCCGCGCCCGCGTGGAGGTACTCCTGATGGATATTGCGGATGAGGTCGGGTTGCGAGAGGTTGAGCTCATCGTAGCAGCGGTTGATGAAAATGCCCTTGGCATACAGCAACGTGCCCATGGCGCCATCGCATAAAACCGCGCCCTTCTGCAATCGCGAAATGAGGTCTGTAGTCATGGATAGAGTGGAGGCTGAGCCGCCAAGCTTGATTGAACTTTATCGCAAACAGCGCGAATTCGCCATCGTCAGGGCCCTCGGGTGTCCCCTTGCGCAATGTTATAATGCAGCGGATTCCAACATATCATCTCAATTCATCATGATGTTCGGGGTAAACGCTTGAAGCGGGTTCCAGTCCTCCTTTTCACCTTATTCATCGTTCTTATGATTACGGCTTGCGGCGGGAGTTCGACTCCGGCCCCGCCACCCAGCAAAGCGCAGCATCGCGCTTTTGTCAGCAATACCTATTCGGGCAATTTGCAGGTGATGAATACCCAGAACGACACCACCCCCTTGACCGCGGAGACGACGAGCTCTTCCGGCCAGGTGATACCGGGTGTGCCGGTGACCATCTCTATCGGAGGCTCTTTGACGTTTGAAGTGGAAGCCCCCAGCCTGGCTACTACGCTGGTCTATGAGCAGACCGGTAATGAATTAATTTTCGTGGACAACGCCACGGAGATGACAAGCGGTAGCGTATTTCTTCCCAATTTTACCGACATGGCACTGTTCTCGCCCGACAGCGCCACCGTGTATGCACCGGTGCGCAACGTCCCCATCACCGGCGCTCGTCCGGGCGCATTGGAAGTAGTTAACGCCTCAACTTTCGCAATTACTGCGACCTATAGTGTCCCTTCGGCGCGATATATCGCGCTCAGTCCCAGCGGACAGTATCTGCTGGTATTTGCGGACGATTCGGACTCGGTTTTCCTGATCAACTTAACTGCCACCACGGTCAGCCCGGTCGAGATACCCGGCTTCGCCAGACCGGTCAACGCCTTCTTCACCTCCGACAGCAATACGGCCTACGTCATCAATTGCGGAGTCGAGTGCGGATCGACTTCGGGCGCGTCGGTATCGCGCCTTGATATTCCCTCGCAAACCATCACCGCGAATGTGCCGGTAGGAGGCGCCAGCGTCGGCCTTCTCAACAGCGGAACTCTTTATGTCGCCGGCAATCCCGGCCCCGCGGGAACCTACGATGCCATCACCGTCAGCAGCATGACGCGTCTGACCCCTAACTCGGTCGCCATCAGCGACGGTTACCACAGCACCATGGCGCTCGCAACGAATAACAAGCTCTACATCGGCGCCAGCACCTGCATGAATGTCACTGTTGGATGTTTGTCGGTGGTCGACGTCTCCAACAACACGGCCGACCCGCCTCTGCCGCCCAAGGGGAACGTGACCAGCATGCTCGCGATCAGCGGGCGCAACACGGTGTATGTGATCGAGGGCGGCTATCAGATCATTTACGACACGACCACGGACAAGCCGCAATCAACGCAGGTCATATTCAAAGGCGCGCTGTTTGGGATTGTGCAGGTTGACCAGTAGCTGGCGGCTGTCATCTATCAGCTAACACCGAACAGCCATTTAGCCACCCTCGTGGTTCGCCATTCATCATTCGCTTTTTGCGAGGAATGAACTCACCTTGATGTGTCATCCTGAGCGCAGGCGCGTCTGCTTTTGCGCGTCGGAGTCGAAGGACCCCTATCCCACAAGAACTTTCGCGTGCCTCGGGTTGTTGAGTAGCGGCAGGGTGGGAGTGCTCCGGTAGGACTGGGGCGCTATCCATTTTCCACCAATCACTATCCACTACTCTACGGCTCCAGCTTTAGGTGATGTACCCCCGCCCGCTGCACCGCTGCGGACGAGAACGGCAAGACAAACGTGCGGCCGTGGTAGTAGGCGTCCCATTGATCGTTGTAGTGCTCGTCGAAGATATTGCCCGATTGGCCATTCACGATGTCGAGAGTCGAGCCATCCAGGTCGGAGAAGTCAACCGTAAGACGCTCGGATGGCCCGAAGTGCGCACCGACCTGCTTCACCGTTTGACCATCACCCGACAGAGGCTGCGGGCCGGGACTTGCGCCGCGCTTAAGGATGGGGAAACTGCTCCAGAACGGGTGTCTGATGTCCACGCGATGAACGCGTCCCCACTTCCAGGTTGAGAGCGCACGCGGAACCTCCGGGTCACTAACCACGCCCTCTACGGCGGCCGTCAAGAGGGCGTTGTAGTCGGCGTAGCCTTGCGGCAGCCACCGCGCAGGTTGATGCAAAAGCACGTTCTCCAGCCATACCGTACTCATGAACCAGTTGTACTGCTTCCACTCATCGCCGAGCTTTGGCTTCAGCAGCAACTCCTCAAGCTTCTTGCGCGAGAAGTACGCCACGCTTGGCGCCGCCGAGTCAATGGTCATGGTTCCGTCCCAATTCCGCATCAGGTCAGCCGCGGCCTTGGCACGTTGTGATGCCTGGGAAGCATGATCGACGGCGTACACAAAGCGCTCAGCGCAGTAGCGATCAAAAGCCGAAACAATATCAGTTTGAATCGCCAGCATGTCCGGCGGAGTAAGCTTCTTGTTCGCGTTCAGCAGCTTGTAGATGCGCTCCGTGCGATAGGGGGATCCCCACTCGATGCTCAGGGTGTAAGGGTATCCGTCGGGCGCGACGCGCCCGTTGGCGGTCGCGATCAGTCCCGAGGCCGGATCGTACACGCTGGGAAGCTTGTCGTACGGAACATACCCGCTCCACTCGTGCGAATCGTCATCACCGGGCACAGGAACCGACCCGTCGCCCGCCGCACGGATCGGGATCATGCCGGTCGCCTGGTAGCCGATATGTCCATCTACATCCGCGTAGACGGTATTCTGACCGGGTGCGCCAAACTGCGAAAACGCCGCACGGAACTCCTGCCAATTCTTCGCCGAATCCACAGCAAAGAACGGCGCCCGCCAAGTCTGCGGATCGTAGATGACCCACTTGAGAGCCAACTTGCGTTGTTCTCCCGGAATGATGTCACTGATGATGGGGCCGTGCCGCGTGACCTCGACGTCAACGGTTACCTCGGGCTTGCCCTTTACACGAATGATCTCTTTGCGACGTTCCGGCTGCACCCAACCCTGCGGCGTCAGGTATTCACCCTTGTCGTTGAACTTCTCGACGTACAGGTCTTCGACGTTGGGACCGAGATTGGTGAAGCCCCACGCGATGTAGCGGTTGTGCCCGACGATGACGAACGGGACGCCCGGCAATGTCACTCCGGCAACATCGAAATCTCCCGCCGTCAGATGCGCCTCATACCACACATTGGGAATATGCAGGTCGAGATGCATGTCGTTCGAGAGCAGCGGCTTTCCCGACGCAGTATGCGCGCCCGAG
Source organism: uncultured Acidobacteriaceae bacterium (assembly GCA_963840905.1). Lineage (GTDB taxonomy): Bacteria > Acidobacteriota > Terriglobia > Terriglobales > Acidobacteriaceae > Bog-257. The sequence goes on along the minus strand of CAWJAO010000010.1, from coordinate 457,457 downwards.
ACGACCCAGTTGTTGGAGCCGGGATGGAGGAGGTCTTCCGGGTAGTGCGGGCCTTCAGGCCCGCGTAGAAGCAGTGCAAGACTCCGGGCCCTAGCCCCTGATGCAAGTGGTTCCGAACCCACGAAGTCGGACGCCCGCGCTGGGGCCCGATTCATAGGAGGCGCCGCTGCTCCCGTTTTCGAAGGCTTTCCCGGAGCGTTGCCGCCATGACTCTTCGGAGGGATTCGCGCTGGATCTTCCTCTTCATCGGGAGTCGTCTCACCCGGAATCTCCTTTTCGATGGAAGTTGGATCGGTCCCGGGTGGATGGTCGCGCCAGGAGGTGTTTACGAACAGGTCGGCGGTCAACTCCGGTCCCAGCTTGGCCAAGAGTTTCTCTTTCCTCAACTCGTCCTTGTACATGCCGTGATTCAGAAATTCGGTCATGGATAGTCCGACCAGCACCGAATCTTCCACTGTCCAGACATGCGGGAAGTAAGTGAGGAAGCGGAATTCCAGTGGCAGGGTTTTCTGGTGCTGCGCAATGTAGGCATTTACCCCCGCGGCATAGGCCTCGAAGTGGGCACGCTGCGCCACGTCCATTTTGGCCACAGTCTTTTCAGCAACCTGTCTGAGGCCGAGAATGCGATGCTCGCGATCAAGTTTGACGAATTCCGGTCCGAGAATGGCAGCCAGGTCGCCCGAAGCGTAGCGGCGAGTCATGTCCATCTGCCACAGCCGGTCTTGGGCGGTGACATAGCCCTGAGCGTAGAAAAGGTCTGACAAGTTCGAGGCGGAGATGTTTGGAACACCGAGCGCGTCGTAAGTCACGATGACGGGACCCGCCAGGCCCGACAGGTGAATCGTTCCGTCGACCTGCGGAAGTGCCGCCCGCACCGCCCGATAGAACCAGAAATCGAATGCGAGGAACGCGACCAGCAGGAGAAGCAAAACTCCTACTACTGCACGAAAGATGAATTTGGAATGAGATGGCCGTGCCGGCGAAGCGATAGTCGAAGCTCCCATGGGAAAGCCGATTATATAAGTTTCCGAAGGGCGGGTTTTCGCGCAGAGAAACCACGGCTCTGGGCAATTCCCGGTTAGCTGTACCGTCCGTGAAGTCGTCGCATGTTGGCTCGAACGGGCCGCCGTTCAATATGCGCTCTCTCCTTTGAGGCCGGGCCGCATGGACGGTTAAGCTCCATGGAAAAGGGCACGGAAAAGAATCCGTGCCCTTGATGGCGCAGTGGCTGGGCGAAAACAACGATGACGAACTGTCGTATCTCCTACGGGCCCGAGACGTAGGTGTAAGCGTTGCTCGACCACTGCCCGCCCACATAGGAGTAAAGGGTCGCGTAGATGGTGCTGCCATCAGCCGGCAGACTGTACACCGTCGTGGTCAGCATGGTGCCGAGGTTGCCCGATTGGTAGTACTGGTTGCCGCCCGGAACATTTCCGATGTCCAGCCAGTAGGCGGTTGCGCCCGTTCCCGCGGTCCAGGTGAAGGTGGCAATGTTGCCGCTCAGAGTCGATCCCGGAATCGGCGTCTGCATCACGCCCAAGGCGCCCGCTGCATTGAACGCGGTGTAGGTGTAGCTATTTCCGGTCCACGTGCTCCCAATCAGTGAATACAACGTCACGTAGATTGTGCCGCCATTGGTCGGCAGTCCGTTCACCGTTGTGGTCAGCACGTTGCCCAGGTTGCCGGATTGGTAGTACTGGTTGCCGCCCGGCGTGCTGCCCGCATCCACCCAGTAGGACGAAGCTCCGGCGCCCGCCGTCCAACCGAATGTCACCGTTCCGCTGGTCAGCGTCGATCCTGGAGTCGGCATCGTCAACACTCCGCCGGACGTCGCCAAGTTGTTAGCCGTGTAGGTGTACGCATTGCTCAGCCATTGGCCCCCAGCGAATGAGTACAGGGTCACATAGACCATGCTCCCGTTGGTCGGCAAATTGTTCACTGTCGTGGTTACAACGTTGCCCAGGTTGCCGGATTGGTAATACTGGTTGCCACCAGGGGTGCTGCCTGCATCCAGCCAGTAAGCCGTTGCACCTGAGCCGGCCGACCAGGCGAACACCACGCTGCTACCGGTCAGAGTTGATCCCGGAGCCGGCGAGGTGATGACACCCTTGCCGCTGTTCGGATTGAAGGCCGTGTAGGTGTATGGATTGCTGACCCAGGAACCATTGATAAGCCAATACAGAGTCACATAGACCGCGCTGCCGTCTTCCGGCAGGGAGCTGACCGTGGTTGACAGTGTGGAGGTGGGAAGCCGTCCCGACTGATAGTAGTTGTTGCTGCCGGCGGTGCTTCCTACGTCAATCCAGAACGCGGTGGTTTGTGGAGGGCCAAACCATTGGAAGGTAGCGCTGCCGCCCGGCAATGTCGTTCCTGGGCTCGGACTGTACAACCCGCCCGGCGTGGTGGTGAAAATGGCGCTGTAGACCGCCGTGGTAGCCGGAGCCGTCACCGTATCCGTCGTGCTGGTGGTGCCGTCGGCCCATTGCGTGAAGACGTACTGCGTGCCCGACACAATTTGCGGGGTGACCACACTCAACGTGCAGGAGCTTCCCGGAGTCCAACTCAGGGTGACCGGCGTTACATAGCTACCAGGCGCGCACCCGCTGCCGGAGGAAGAGACGGTCAGGCCGGAGGGCGAAGTGGTGATTTCCACGTTGCCCGTCGGGATCGTGGGCGCAAACGACACTCCCTTGAAGTTGGAATCCGAAGGAGCGGTGTCCAGCAGAGCGAATGTCTCACTCGCGGCCTGCGACGCCGTGGTGAAAGTCAGGTTATCGGTGATGCCATAAAGATATGTGTAATCCAGATCGTTGAGGGTGTAGTTGGTCGCGTAAAGTTGGACGGTGTTACCGGAAACCGTGCCGGCCATGCCATATAGCCCGCTGGTGCCGGAACTGCTGCCATTGTTCACCAGGTTCAACCCTCGCCAGAGCGTGTACGCGAGGCTCCACGTTCCTGTGCCGTCAGACCTGCTATTGATCCACTTTTCCAGCCCTCCATTTCCGATGTTGGCGGTTCCCGTGGAATTGTTGTCGCCATTCGAATCATTCTTCGGGGCGCCGGTATCGGCCACGTAGAGAACCGATGAGCTGGCAAAGAAGTAATTCGACGGGCTTAGGTTAATGGGCAGGCCGGCGTTCAAGTTGTTGCCGTTGCTGTTGGCGCCGCTGGTGATGGTCACCTTGCCGGTACCGCCGGTATTGCCAAACCCCGTGAGCATAGTGGGGCCGCCGCCGTTGTTATACAGGCCGGTCGCCGGAGGAGAGCCAAGGGTACCGATGTAGGAACGGTTGTTACCCGAACCCTCTTTGCTGTCGACGGAGACATAGAGCGTGTTGTTAAGGATCTGAACCGAGCGCGTGTCCTGCGCAATCGTTTTTCCACTGGTGTCCAGACCGGTAATCGCGGTGGGGGCGGTGTTGGGCGCGCCCACCGGGACATAGAACACGCCGCCCGTCGCATCACTGCCGCTGCCCTGGCCCGAAACGTACGCCGTCGTCCCATTGAACGTGTAAGCGCTGCGCGGGTTGTTGGTGTTGAAGATGTTGTAAATGGGGGTCGAGGAATTAACGTTGCCGTTGGCGTCGATCAACGTCAGCACGCGAGACACGGGGGTATAGCTCTGCCCCGTCAGGCTGCCCGTCTGGGCCAGTGCCGTTGAGCTGCCGTAGGCGAACGGGTTCGCGTTGAACGCATCGGCGTTTATGCCGTAACCCACGATCGTCAGGTACTGGCCGCCGCCGGAAAGCTGCATGGAAGCCTCCGACGAAGATCCGTATTCACCGGAGACAGGAACGTTCGCTGCAGAGGCGCTCTGCGGCAAGACCAGAGAGTTCACGAATGAGGCGCTCGCGGTGCCATTTGGCGTGTACTGAAACAGCGTCAGTGGACCACCCTGATTGTCCCCGTAGCCGCCTACCGAACTGTTGCCGGAGCCGTTACCGGTGCCGTTTTGCACCGTCGTACATGTGCCTCCGTGGGCACCGCAGCCTTCAACCGCAACAACCAGATTGCCCGGAGTAAAAAACGGGCCAGTCTGGGCAAACATCGGGACGGACATCAGCAGAGCAACTGCGAGACAGATCTTTCCAATTCGACCTTCGACCATTGTGGCGCTTCCTTGTAAGGTGGGTACTCACCTAAACTGCGTTGAGTTAAGCACGAGAGCGATGTCATGCTGCATTAAGTGAGTGTTAATTTCTGCCTGGGACGGCACTATCCGCGAAATCGGTTCCGGATAGGGCCCGTCCAGCTGTCCTCGATAACCGGTAAACTCAAATGCGGAACTTATGACGCCGACTCAATCCACTGCCCTGACCCCGATAACAGCTGTCCGTGACCTGTTCGAGATCCCGGAAGGCATCACGTATCTCAACTGCGCCAGCATGGCGCCGCAGCTACGAAGCGTTACCGAAGCTGGCCTTCGTGCGGTTCGCACGAAAGCATCGCCTTGGACTCTCTCCGGACCCGAGTGGTTTGCCGGCTCCGAGGAGCTGCGGAGTCTCGCCGCACAAGTGATGGGCACAGAGGGCCACAGTGTCGCACTGGTCCCGGCAGCCAGCTACGGAATCGCGACCGCAGCGGCGAACTTGCCGTTCTCGCGCGGGCAGAACATCGTCATACTTCATCAGCAGTTCCCGTCGAATGTTTACGCCTGGTATGAGCTGGCGAAGAAGGCGGGTGGACGCGTCGTCGTGGCTCAGCGTGAGGCAGGAGTGAACTGGACGGAAGCTCTTCTCCGGGAGATCGACGAGAATACCGCCATCGTCGCCGTGCCTCAATGTCACTGGACGGACGGAAGCACCGTCGATCTTGAGCGCGTGGGAGAGCGTGCGCGTGCCGTGGGCGCCGGACTGGTCATCGATGCAAGCCAATCGCTTGGCGCGCGCCCGCTCGATATCGAACGCATACAGCCGGACTTCCTGACGGCCGTGGGATACAAGTGGCTGCTCGGCCCGTACGGACTGGGCTATCTCTACGTCGCCCCGAAATGGCGGGAGTCAGGCGTGCCCCTGGAGCAGTCGTGGATTGCGCGTGTCGGCAGCGATGATTTTTCCCGGCTGGTCGACCACACCGATGCCTATCGCCCAGGTGCTCGACGCTTCGATATGGGCGAGTCTCCGCAATTCGTCCTGGCGCCAATGGCCATTGTCGCTCTTCAACAAATCCTGGCTTGGGGGGTGGAACGAATCCAGCAAACGCTGTCATTGCTGACGGAAAAAGTGGCGCAGCTCGCCGCCGACATTGACTACTCAGTTCTTCCGCCGGACGACCGTTCGGCGCACATGATAGGTATTCGTCCGCCGCGTGGCACGACGGCGGCGCTGTCCGAGGCCCTTAAAGTGGCCAACGTCTTTGTCAGCGTGCGTGGAGATTCAATTCGCGTCTCGCCATATTTATACAATGATAGCAATGACATAGAGCGAATGTTTAAGGTATTGCATAAAGCCAGCAGTAAATGATGATCCCAAGCCCCTAGGGTGCCGAACGGACACAGCATGGCAGTCATGATCTCAATGCTTCGTGGCGTCAACCTCGGGGCGCACAACCGGATCAAGATGGATGCTTTGCGAGCTCTCTACGAGTCTCTTGGATTGCGAGATCCTCAGACTTACATCCAAAGCGGCAATGTCGTATTCAGAACTGACCGGCGAGATCTGCTTGCATTGGCTACGCGGATCGAGGATGCAATCGAGCGCGGCTTCGGCTTCCGCCCTGCGGTAATTCTGCGGACCTCTTCCGAATTGAGAAAGGCAATTGCGAAAAATCCGTTCTCAAAGCGTCGCGGCATCGAGCCCAGCAGGCTACTGGTCACTTTTCTTGCCAGCCATCCTGACGCCGAAGCTCGCGAGAGAGTCCTTGCCCTCGAGACCGGGCCGGAAGAGTTGCGGATCGACGGTCGCGAGGTCTACATCTACTTTCCCAATGGCATGGCGCGTCCGAAATTATCCTGGGTCGCCATTGAGAAGATGCTGAAGACATCCGGGACGGGCAGAAACTGGAACAGCGTGATCAAGTTGCTCGAGATGGCGGAGAGGCTCGAGGCTCTCCCATGATCCACATTGAATATCAAATTCCAGCTTGGGTCGAGCGAGTGCACCCACTAAATTTGAATCTCTCCTGATGAGCCATCATCCATAGTTCCGTCTTTTCGGCCCCGCAGTTGAATCCGCAATCCTGATGGAGGAAGCTTCATGAGTTCTGGATTGGTGTTCCTGCTGGCGTTCGGCATTGGTATTGTCACGGGATTGCGTGCGCTGACGGCGCCGGCGGTGGTGGCCTGGGCGGCCTACCTGGGCTGGATCAAGCTTTCGGGCTCTCCGTTAGCTTTCATGGGAACGGTTTGGGCGGTCGGCATTTTTACCATTCTGGCATTGGTCGAATACGTGACCGACCAACTTCCCAGCACTCCTGCACGTACGGTCCCCATGCAGCTAGGCGCGCGAATTGTGATGGCTTTGCTTTGCGGCGCGTGCCTGGGCATTGCCGGAGGCATGTCGCTCTGGTTGGCAGCGATCGTGGCGGCCATCGGAGCCGTGGCAGGAACCTTTGGCGGCTATCATGCTCGCATTGGACTAGGCAAGGCTTTGCACGCGCCCGACGTTGCGATTGCGGTCCCCGAGGACCTGATTGCGATCGGTCTGGGGCTATGCATAGTCTCGAGATTCTGAAGTCCGCGGGTGCGTTCTAAAACGTGAGCCTGCTGCCCTGTGCTGCAGGCTCGGCGTTTCCGCGTATTATTCTTCCCTGAGTCTGGGGGACACATCCAATATTGGGGCGCTCATGACTCCTCCGCAGCAATTCGATGCCATTGTTATCGGCTCAGGGCAGGCCGGTACACCTCTTTGCACGGCCCTGGCCGAAGCCGGGATGCGCACCGCTCTCATTGAGCGCGAACATGTTGGCGGTACCTGCGTCAACGAGGGATGCACACCCACCAAGACCATGGTCGCCAGTGCTCGCGTCGCGTACCTCGCGCGCCGGGGAGCCGATTATGGCGTTCACACCGGAGACGTTCGCATTGACATGGAACGTGTTCGGCAGCGCAAGCGCGATATCGTAAACAGCTTTCGCAATGGCAGCCAGGGACGCATTGAGAAGGCCGCGAATCTTGAGTTGATCTTCGGCGAAGCCAGCTTTATCAGTGCGACATCCGTGCTCGTCCAGCAGAGGGATGGCGGGCGACGCACACTCACCGCCGGGAAAATCTTCATCAATGCAGGTGCGCGTCCCTCTGTGCCCAACCTAGACGGCCTGAAGGACGTGCGGTTTCTGAACAGCACTTCCATCATGGAATTGGAAAGCGTTCCAGAGCATCTGCTGGTTCTGGGGGGAGGCTATGTCGGCCTGGAGTTTGGGCAGATGTTTCGCCGCTTCGGCAGCCGAGTGACCATCGTTCAGTCCGGTGACCAGTTACTAAACCGTGAGGATCCCGACATCGCGGAGGAAGTCGCCAAAATACTGCAGCAGGATGGAATCGAGGTCCTGCTGAACGCCAAGGCGAATCGTGTGAGCCAGTCGGATGGAAGCATTCGACTAGGGGCCCAGCAAGAAGGCCGCTCGATATCCCTGGCCGGTTCGCATTTGCTGGTTGCCACCGGGCGAGTGCCGAACTCGGACACGCTGAATCTTGCCGCGGCTGGAGTCCAAACGGACGACCACAATTTCATCACGGTGAACGAGCGCCTGGAAACAAAGGCCTCTGGTATCTACGCGCTCGGAGACATCAAGGGTGGTCCAGCGTTCACCCACATTTCGTACGACGACTTTCGCATCATCCGAACTAATCTGATCGAGAAGGGAAGTGCCACCACGGAAGGGCGGCTCGTGCCCTACACGGTTTTTATTGATCCGCAACTCGGGCGCGTTGGCATGACTGAAGCCGAAGCTCGTGCGCAAAAGCGGAACATTCGAGTAGCTAAAATGCCGATGGCCTCGGTCGCACGCGCTCTTGAGGTCGACGAGACCCGTGGCTTCATGAAAGCCATCGTGGATGCCGAGACCAGCCAGATCTTAGGTGCGGCGGTGCTGGGTATCGAAGGCGGCGAAGTTATGGCTACGTTCCAGATTGCAATGATGGGAAAACTACCTTATAACGCTTTGCGTGATGGCGTCTTCGCTCACCCCACGCTTGCGGAGTCGCTGAATAACCTGTTCACGGCGATGGATAGCAGCAAGTGAGCATTGCGTTGTTGGAACGCGCCACGCCGAGCAACGGCAAAACTTAGCCGGTTATTTTCTCAACGATCAAAACAGTCCTGCGTGCTTGCCGGCAGTGTCTGTACTTGGACCCGAAGTCTGATACTTCCTTGAGTTAGGAACATCCAACGAAATAGCGTTAAGCTTCTTCTTACCCCAGTACACATTTCATGCGTCTGACCGAACCGCAATCCGAACGTTCGCAGCACTTGCAGTCCCGCCCCAGAACCGAATTGTTGCGCCTGGAAGAGGTGACGAAGACCTACATCACGGACGGACAGTGCGTTCACGCGCTGAATGGGGTGTCGCTCACCGCACAAGCTGGCGAGTTCCTTGCATTGGTCGGCCGCAGCGGGTGCGGCAAGTCAACCATGTTGAACCTCGCGGGAGCTATGGACTTTCCAACCTCGGGACGAGTGTTGCTGGACGGAGTGTCTACTGCGGACTTGAACGAAATGGGCCTGACCCGGCTCCGCCGCGAAAAGGTCGGCTTCATCTTTCAGTCTTTTCAGTTGCTGAACACGCTCTCGGTAATCGAAAACGTGGAACTTCCTTTACTCTTGGCGGGCCAGACAAATACTCAGGAGCGCGCGCAGGAGCAACTCGATCTCGTCGAACTCGCCGAGCTGAGCTCACGAATGCCTCATCAACTCTCCGGTGGGCAGATGCAGCGTGTCGCCATCGCGCGTGCGATGGTGCATGCTCCTGGACTTTTGCTCGCCGACGAACCAACCGGCAATCTCGACACCGTCACCGGTAACATGATTCTCGAACTGCTGCGCCGCATCGCCGACCAGCATAAGACAACGATCTTGATGGCCACGCACAGCCTGGAGTCATCGAGCTTTGCGGACGCCGTGGTGAGAATGCGCGACGGCAAGATCGAAGAGATCGTGCGGTCTTAGCATGCCCCGCCTGCGACTCTTCCAATGGCTGATCATCAGGCCTTTTTTTCGTGAACCTCTTCGCACGGCGCTGATCGTGCTGGCTGTCGCTTTGGGTGTTGCGGTCGTGCTCGCGATTGAACTTGCCGGCACTGCGGCTGCCGGCTCGTTTCGCTCTTCCATTGAAACTTTGACTGGGAACGCCGACCTGGAGGTCACCGCGATCGGGGGAGTTCCGGACGAAGTTGTCGGTCGCATCGCGACCCTGCCGTACGCGATCCAGGTTCATCCTCGGATCGAAGACTACGCGGTAGTGCCGGCAACGGGCCACACCGTGCCGCTCATCGGGCTGGATCTGATCACCGATCATCCCGAAGATCTTGATTCCGTAGATCACAGCTTTGACAGTGGAAAAGCACTAAGGGATGCTACGCGGCAAGACAGCGTCTGGGTCAGCGAACATCTCGGAGCGAAAGCTGGAGACAAGCTGCGCTTGCAGATCAACGATCACGCCTCCGAGTACACCGTTCGCGGCGTGCTCAAGGATTCTGGCGACAGCGGCAGCCTGGTCATCATGGACATCGCGACGGCGCAGCGCGTGCTGCAACGGCCCAGCCGAATCGATCGCATACTGCTCAAAGTGCCTGCGACAGTGTCGGTGGAGGAATGGGAGCGCCGAATTCGCCCGGCTTTGCCAGCCGGAGTGGAGCTTCGTCGTGAGGGCGCGCAGACCGACGAAAATCGGCGCATGCTCAGCGCATTCCGCTGGAACCTCCGCATTCTGAGTTACGTGGCGCTGGTGGTGGGGGCATTTCTCATCTTCAACACGATTTCCGTCTCCGTGGTGCGCCGCAGAGCTGAGATCGGAATTGTCCGCGCCCTTGGGGCGAGCCGCTCAGGCGTCCTCACAGCCTTTCTCGGCGAAGCCATGTGCTTCGGCGCTGCGGGCGGGCTGCTCGGTATCGTCTTCGGACGCTTATTGGCGACGGGAGCGGTGCGCCTGCTGGGAGCGACGGTACAGAATCTCTATGTAACCAGCCGCCCCGGCGCGATCGAGTTGACCTCGGGAGTCGTGGCGTTGGGCCTGTTTATTGGCGTCGGCATGTCGCTCGCATCGGCAGCTTCCCCTGCCAGGGAAGCGTCGTTGGTCTCACCCATCGAAGCGATGGCTCGCGGCGAGCGCGAGTACGCAGCCCGCGTGCAGAAATTCCGCGATCTCCGGATTGCCTTGGTGCTGGCGGTAATCGGCGCCGTGGCATCGCAGGCCCCTGCAATCGAGGGCAAACCATTCTTCGGATATGCCGCTGCGCTGGTGATGATCGCCGCTTCCGCGTTTGCCGTCCCAGCGCTTGTCAGCGGACTGACGGCAGTTTCGTCCGGACTCCTGCGGCGGATACTTGGCGTCGAAGCGATGCTGGCTTCGCGTAGCCTGGCCTCGTCATTACGTCGTACCTCCGTGCTCGTGGGTGCCTTGTCTACTGCGATCGCCATGACAACGTCCGTGGGAATCATGGTCGGCAGTTTTCGCCAGACGGTGCAGGTCTGGATGGACGATCAACTGAAGGCAGACCTCTTTCTTCGCCCGGCGGGCGACCCCGCCTCGGACCGCTATCCCACGCTCGATCCATCTGTGGCCGACCAGATTGCGGCCCTTCCGGGCGTTGCGGGTGTCGACCGCTTTCGTGGCTATGACATCAGCTATCAGGGTCTGCCGGCGACGCTTGGGTCCGCCGACACTCGCGGCAGCCACGACCTGGCAAAGATACATTTCCTTTCAGGCCGTCCCAGCAGTGTCGTCGACGAGGAGCTTCGCGGCGGGGACAACGCTGTCGTCAGCGAGCCCTTCGCCAACAAACGTCATGTACGCGCAGGCGATACCATTGCCCTCCCGCTCGGAGGAGCGCGGGTGAGCTTTCACGTGGTCGATGTTTTCTCCGATTACGGCAGCGAGAAGGGGTTCATCATCGTCGAGCGGTCGACTCTGCTGCGTTACCTACCCGATCCCGCGCCTTCAAGCATCGCCGTCTATGTCGCCTCCGGTGCGAACGTGGACGACGTCAGGGCGGAGGTTGAGAAAGTTGTCGCAGGAAGGAGCGTGCTGATGTTCACCAACCGCAGTCTGCGGGCCGAAGCAATTCAGATCTTCGATCGCACCTTTGCAATTACCTACGCACTCGAATTGGTCGCGATTATCGTAGCCATCATTGGAATTGCCGGTGCGCTTCTCGCGTTGGTGATTGACCGGAGGCGGGAGTTGGGACTGCTGCGCTTCCTCGGCGCGACTGTCTCGCAGATACGCAAGCTCATCCTCGTAGAAGCCGGCCTAATTGGCCTGCTCGCCAACGTAGCGGGGCTGGCGCTGGGCGTCGTGCTCTCGTTGCTGTTGATTTTTGTGATCAACAAGCAGTCATTCGGCTGGACGATTCAGTTCCATTGGCCGACGGCTGTGCTCCTTGGATCGCTGACACTTGTGTACCTGTCAACGGTTCTTGCCGGCTTTTATCCTGCGCGAGTGGCGACGCGGCTAAACCCGATTGAGGTGGTGCATGAGGAGTAACTGGTTAGGTTTGCTGCTCTTGGTCTTGCTGCCGATGCCGCTCAGCGCGCAGTACCAGCAGGCGCTTCCCGGCTATCACTACCAGTTTCCTCGCGATCACTTCGATCACCCCGAGTATCAGACGGAGTGGTGGTATTACACCGGAAACCTCAAATCCGCCGATGGCCACCGGCTTGGTTTCGAGCTGACCTTCTTTCGACAGGGGGTGAGCCGTGATCGTCCCAAGACTTCTGACTGGGACATTCAGGACATTTATCTTGCTCACCTCGCGCTCAGTGATTTGGACGGCGGACACTTTTATCACACGCAGCGCGTCAATCGGACAGGTCCCGGATTGGCGGGAGCCAGCGAGCAACTGGCCAAGGTCTGGAATGGCAACTGGCAAGTGCAGTGGACGAATGGGCAACAACAGCTGCAGGCCATCGCCGACGACTTCACACTGCGTCTCACCATGAGTTCGCGCAAGCTTCCCGTGATTCATGGCAAGAACGGCGTCAGCCAGAAATCGGCAGGCGCTGGACAAGCCTCACATTACATCTCATTTACACGCTTGCTGACCAAAGGCTCCATTGAGCTGAACGAGAAGGTCTATCAAGTCGAAGGGACAGCGTGGATGGACCACGAGTTCTTCACTCATCAGATGGACGTGAAAGAAAGTGGATGGGACTGGTTGAGCCTGCAATTCGATGACAATACCGAACTGATGTTGTATCGCTTCCGCCACAGAGACGGCAGTGTCGATCCCTTTTCGGCCGGAACCTACGTGAATGCAGACGGGCAATCTACTTTTCTCGGCGTCTCCGATTTTTTCATGCAGCCCGGCGATAAGACCTATACGAGTGCGGGAACACATGCGGTCTATCCAGTCGCATGGCGGGTTGCCGTACCGTCGCTGGGGCTGGATCTGCAGATCGCGACGCCCCTCGCTTCGCAAGAGTTGGTAACCCCGGGCAATCCCAGTCTTTCCTACTGGGAAGGAGCCATTGCCATCACCGGCACACGCCGCGGGGCGCCCGCAAAGGGAGTGGGGTATCTCGAGATGACCGGCTACGCCCAGCCGCTAAAGTTTGGACCGTAAGCCCGTCCTCGCGCTGCTTTTCCGGTGTTATGCTGATAGGAAATCGCGGCGCTTGTGCGTTAGACGCGCCTGACCGCTGAATGGCCTGCCCCCATGCTCCAGAAGCGCATCGACGATCAGCCGACCATCTCGCGGGAAATGGTGCGGGAAGCCGAAGCCATTTTCCATGGGCACTTGAAGCGCGTGGGCCTCAAGCTTACCGGGCAGCGCGATGCTATTCTGCGCACGTTCCTCGACACCCGCGACCACCTCTCCACCGACGAACTGTATCGGCTGGTCAAGAAGCACGACGACCGCATCGGGTTCACCACGGTCTATCGCACCCTGAAGCTGCTGGCTGAATGCGGTCTCGCCAGCGAGGTTGCCTTCAATGACGGCATCACTCGTTACGAACACCAGTACAATCGCCGCAATCATCACCACATGGTCTGCACCGAGTGCGGCGGCTCCGTCGAGTTCTTCTCGCGAGAAATCGAACGCGTTGAGCAGGAGATAGGCCGCAAGAATAAATACCTGCCCACGCGCCACACCTTCCAGATCTACGGCATCTGCGAAAGATGCCAGAAGAAGCAGAAGCGAGCCTCCTCCTAGACCAAACACAATAGCGAGGATGCAGGTCGGTTTCAGTACCGATTCGGTCCTGTATCCCAGGGTGTCTTTCGTCACCCGTGCACTTGATCCACGTCACAGAGTTTCGGGCGCCAAGGGACTACAAGTAGAGACAGAAGAGCGTATGGAAGCATCCCGCCGGATGATCAGCGGGGCGTGGCTTCGCGTCTGGTCGAGAGCGCTTCCATCGAGCGACCCCACCGCGTGGGGAGAATGGTCGCACCAGATGGCTACCGCACAGCTCAACCCGGTCGGGGTGGGCATCCACAGTGTGCTCATCGCGACAGATTTTTCCCGCTACTCCACCGTTGCCATGAACTTTGGCCTTGCTTTGGCACACAAATACCAAGCCAAGGCCCATATCGTGTTCGTTTTGCCCAGTAACGACTTTCTGGTTGCCGGTCCAGACGCCTATCTGGCCGCTAAGGAGGCCGCTGAGCGGGACCTGGAGGAGTTGAAGGCCGACTTGCAGCAAACCCACTCCCACAGTGAAAGCAAGGACTATCACTTGCTTCTCCTGGAAGGGGACCCGGCGCAATGCATTCTGGACTCTGCGCGAGAAAGGAACGCTGATGTGGTCGTCGTGGGCACGCATGGACGCGGCGGCCTGGGCAAGATGTTGATGGGCTCAATCGCGGAGCGCGTTTTTCGGCAGTCGCCAGTGCCGGTGATGACTGTGGGCCCGCACTTGCACCGGGTAGTCCGAGGCTTTGCCCCCCAGAACATACTCTTCGCGGCTGACTTTACTCCTGCCTCGGAACGTGCGGCGCACTACGCTGCCGCGCTGGCCAGGGAGCACAACGCAAAGTTGACAATACTGCATGTACTGGACATTGCAGAGATGAGTGGAGTTGCCGACCGTGCCGAGATCATGCAGGGAGTCGAAAGAAAACTGACAGCCTTGATGGGGAGAGACGCTGAGGGTCTACGGCTTTGCTGCCGGATTGAGGTCGGCAAAGTTGTGCCCACGATTCTGCGGACCGAAGTCGAAATCGATGCCGACTTGTTGGTGATGGGCGTGCGTCCATGGTCGGGAGTCCTCGATCGTTTGATGTGGCCCAATGCCTACGAGATCGTGCGGGAAGCCGCTTGCCCTGTTCTGACGGTGCGCGGCAAGGTTTTACAGCATTCGTGATTTTTTTATAACGAACACGACAGGAGATGCAATGTTACGTAGCGGTTTTGCGATTGATGAAACGTCAGCCCCAGCGATAACCCCAGACCTGCTGGCAGAAATGAAAAAGCAGGACATGAAGCAGGCTATCGTAGAGCGCTTCAGTTATCGTGCCAAGGCCGTTTCTGCGGAGACTGCGGTCCGGGCGAAGAAACGCTCGCCCTACTGGCAGCCAGTCGACGAAGAGTGTTGATTGCCCCATAGAGATTTGCCGAAGCTCACGTCTGCTCTGATGGTCCGAGCAAGTCGAACGAACGTTTATTTCAATCTTTCCCGGCGATTCCCGCCTCAATCCAGAGGCTACTTAGTGCGGGGACAAAGTCGGACGCTTCATGGAGCGAGGGGTTTTTCCCGCAGCCGTGCGCTCCTACAAGACAAGTCGAGATCGGTTAAAGGCCGGGCGGCTCCTATTTGCCTCGTCGCAGGCTTTCTCGGGCTAACGCGAGCTGCGCGCGCTGGGCATCCGTAACCTTTGGGTATTTCAGCTTCATCCCCTTCAGCGTATCTACCACGATGTCAGAGACAGTCAGATGCGTGAACCATTTGTGATCGGCTGGAATGATGTACCACGGTGCGTGCTGGGTGCTGGTGTGGTTGATCATGTCCTCGTAAGCTGCCATGTAGTCATCCCAACGCAACCGCTCGTGCAAGTCGGCTTCAGAAAATTTCCAGTTTTTCCCCGGGTCCTTCAATCGTTCCAGGAATCGCTTTTCCTGCTCCTGTTTCGAAACGTGGAGAAAGAACTTCAGAATAACCGTGCCGTTGCGAACCAGGTGGCGCTCGACATCGTTGATTGATTCGAAGCGCTGTTGCCAGAACCGTTCGCTGGGCCGTGTGAATCCGGGCAGATGTTCGCTCTTGAGCAAGTCAGGGTGTACCCGCACCACCAACACTTCTTCGTAATACGAACGGTTGAAAATGCCGATGTGCCCGCGTTCCGGCAGTTCGCGATAAGTTCTCCACAGGAAGTCGTGGCTGAGTTCGTGCTCGGAGGGCGTCTTGAAGCTGAACACCTCACAGCCTTCAGGATTGACGCCCGACATCACGTGCTTGATGGTACCGTCCTTCCCGGCTGCGTCCATTGCCTGAAAAATGAGCAGGACAGCGTAGGTGTGCGAGGCATAGAGCAGGTCCTGGTATTCGGCCAGACGCTCCACGTTCTTTTTCAGTTTGGACTTGGCGTGAGCATGCGACTCATAGTTGCCTTTGAAGACAGGGTCGAAGTCCTTCAGGCTAATGTTCTTGCCGGGCTGCGCCATCATGGACTTGGTCTTCATACGATTGGACATCATACTTGGATTGCCGCGGTTTGCCGAGCGCGGACGCCAGCTTACAAATTGAAACAGGAAGGCCACGGTTTCGCTGGGCGGCGGCATCGAATCATTTGGAGTCATCAGTTGGCAGCGTTAGCAATCTTGAGATAGAGTTCTTGCCGCAACAGGAGGAGGTATGCGTAAAACCCACCGAGTCTCGGGCGTAGTGTTCCTGGTTCTGATTTGCTTTGCGATTCCTGGTTTAACGCAACAGGTCCAGCCGGCTCAATCCAAGGATCAGCCTGTGCAAACCCAACCGAGCGGTGCTGCGCCGCCTCAGGAAGCAAATGAAACGCTTAGCCCGGAGAGTCAGGACCGGCTCATCAAGGAAGTGCGCCATGAACTCATCATGCTGCCGTACTACGACGTGTTCGACAATCTGACCTTCCGCATCGACGGACGTACCGTCATTCTGGAGGGTCAAGTTACAAAGCCGGTACTGAAATCCGATGCCGGGAACGCGGTGAAGCGCATTGAAGGTGTAGAGAAGGTCGTTAACAACCTGGAGGTGCTTCCGCCGAGCCCCATGGACGACCGCATCCGGCGGGCTGTCTACAACAGCATCTACAGCTATGGCCCCCTCTTCAAGTATGGAGGCATGGCTGTCCCGCCCATTCATATCATCGTAAAGGGTGGCCGTGTCACCCTCGATGGCGTGGTGGACAGTGAAACCGACAAGAACCTGGCGGGGATGCGCGCCAACCAGGTCCCCGGCACTTTCCAGATTACGAACAACCTCAGAGTTGTAAGTAGCGGTGGGCAAGGCAAGAAAAACAAGTAGAAGCCAATTCGTCTTGAAGGAGCGCAACTGCAGGTGTTGCGGAAGAAGTCCCAAGGCGGATCTCTTGCGGGCCGAAGCCCACTCCAGATAGCAACAATACGCGGTGTGAGGCACGATTGAACAGGCTCCTGCAGATCCCTCACCGACTAAGAGTCGGCTTGGGATCGCAAATATAAAGCACTTATCGCGGCGTACCTAAAGGTACGCACCTTCAAGTTCAATCGAAATCGGGTCTTCAGCAGCCTCTGAAGTCGTGCCCCGATAGAAAACCGTGTGTTAATCGAGTTTTTCCCTAGCTTCTCCAGTTGCGCCTCTAAGCCGTTTCTTTTGTCACTCCGGGCCGGGATTTCTTCCCACGCCGGACTTGTCTTCAGCCCTCTCTCTAACGGGTCTTTACGCCCCCCGGCCATCGGGCCCCTTCCTTTTCCCACTCCGTTCTTTACGAAAAACTTATGAACTCTTTAGCCGGCATTTATTAGCGGAATGCTCCAATGTGTATTGCCACAGTCGATCGTGGCTAAGGGAAGTCATGAGCACTTTGTTCTTGCTTATTTGTGTCGTCAGCTTGATGTTTTTTGTGATGTTTCTGGTGCAGTGCTCGCGCCCGCAGCGCATCTCGCGCAAGCCTCCAGTGGTGATGAAGCTGGGCACGACAGACTTGAGCGATTCGGCAGCCGGCCGCAGGGTACTAGTTCATCTTGAACAACAGATGGCTGAGTTCCTACTGCAAAACAAAACTATGGCGATCTTGGTGGCAATACTCGCGATATCGTCGACCTCGCTACTGGCTCAAGACGCAAGAGTTGCCCAGCCAGACTCAGACGTAGATCAGCCGCAGCAGGTGGCTCAGCAGTCATCTGCGCCGCTAAACCCGCCGGCCACGCAGCCAGCCAACCAGCAGCAGAAAGCCGGTCAAGCGGCCTCGCCTCCGGCCCCAAGCCCGCTGCCTAGTCCCGCGATTACGGGCCCGCTGCAGGCGGCCCCGCCCATTACGTTCGAGGGCGGGCCCTTTGGCAAGCTCAGCCTGAACGGCGTGGTTAGCGGGCTGGGTCTGTGGCAGGGAAACCATGTAGCCGGCGATAACACCACGCAAGCGGCCTTGAGTAACGGGCAGATCTTTATCCAGAAGACTACCAGCTGGTGGCAATTCTATGTGCAGGTTGGCGCCTACGACATTCTTGCCCTGGGGACGCCATTTCTTTCCACCCAGGACGCGATCAACGACCTTTACGGTCCGGTACCGGAGGCATACCTGAAGCTGGTACCGACGAAGAGCTTCTCGGTAATGATCGGGGCCCTGCCTACGTTGATGGGTGCTGAGTACACCTTCGACTTCGAAAATATGAACATTGAGCGCGGCCTATTGTGGAACCAGGAGAACGCCATCAATCGGGGCGTCCAAGTGAATCAGACTCTTGGGAAATTCACCGCCTCGCTGAGCTGGAACGATGGCTACTATTCCAATCGCTACTCCTGGCTGAGTGGATCCTTAACGTACGCGAATGGTCCGCACAGTCTGGCATTCATCGGTATGGGAAACCTGGGGCAGACAGGCTTTCAAACTCTGGCGACACCTGTGCAAAACAACAGCACCATGTATGCCGCCATATATACCTATGCGAAAGGAAACTGGATCGTCCAGCCCTACTTTCAATACAGCAATGTCCCAACCAACCAGAAGGTCGGTGTTGTGCACGGGGCATCGACCTGGGGCGGCGCCGCATTGGTGAGCCATACGTTCAAGCACGGTTTGTCGCTGGCAGGCCGGGGGGAATACATCGCCAGCACAGGAAGCGTGGGGGAACAGTCGGTAAACCTGTTGTACGGCCCGGGAAGCACCGCCTGGTCTATCACCTTGACTCCAACCTATCAATACCAGCGCTTTTTCACTCGCGCGGACTTTTCTTTTGTTCGCGCGAGCAGTTATACGCCGGGAGATGTGTTTGGCCCCAACGGGACAAACCGAAACCAACCCCGAGGTGTGGTTGAGGCGGGTTTCCTGTTTTGAGGGCATAGATGCGCGGCTGATGCATGCTGAGATTTTGGTCGCGGGGGGGGAGAGTATGCAGGACGTCGTTTTTACCGTGGTGACGATGGTATTTTTTGTCGCTTCGATTGGTTATGTGCGCTTCTGTGAGCGCATGAAGTAAAGGAGAACCATGCACACACAATCGACAGTCATGCTGACCGTCTGCGCATTGACCATGATTTACCTCTTCTACGCGCTCTTGCGTCCGGAGAAATTCTGACATGACCGCCAATGGATGGTTTCAGATCGTTTTATTTCTGGGGTTGATCCTCGCCGTGACCAAGCCAATGGGTGTGTTTATGACCCGGGTATTCAATCGCGAGCGGACGTTCCTGGATCTGGTGCTACGGCCGATCGAGCTGCTGATCTACCGGATGACTGGCGTCGATGAAAATCACGAGATGCGCTGGACGGAGTATGCCTTCGCCATGTTGCTGTTTAGCGTAGTCTCCATGCTGCTGCTTTACCTCATGCAGCGTGTCCAGGGTTACTTGCCGCTCAATCCGCAGAAGTTTGCCGGTGTACCGCAAGCCCTTGCCTTTAACACTGCCGCATCGTTTACGACCAACACCAACTGGCAGAACTATTCCGGCGAAACCACCATGAGCTATCTGACGCAGATGGCTGGGCTGGCCTATCACAACTTCACCTCCGCTGCGGTAGGTATTGCTCTGGCCATTGCGTTTATTCGCGGTATTGCCCGCCGCCAGATGCAAACCATCGGAAATTTCTGGGTGGACATGGTCCGCTGCTGCCTCTGGGTATTGTTGCCCTTCTGCGTTGTGGGAGCGCTGGTCCTAGTCTCGCAAGGCGTGGTGCAGAACCTGAGGCCCTACGACGCGGCGAAGCTGATTGAGCCGCAGCAGGTGCAGCACGTCGGTGCGGACGGCAAGCCCGCGGTGGACGCCGCCGGCAAGCCGGTCATGGATACCGTTGCCACCCAAACCATTGCGCAGGGTCCGGTGGCCTCGCAGGAGGTGATCAAGGAATTTGGCACCAACGGTGGCGGGTTCTTTAATGCCAACAGCGCTCACCCTTTCGAGAATCCAACACCTTTTTCCAATCTGGTCGAGCTGTTCCTGATTTTTTCGATTGGTTCAGGACTGACCTACACCCTGGGACGTATGACCGGATCGCAGTCCCACGGATGGGCGGTATGGGCGGCGATGGCGATCCTGTTCTCGGTGGGGGTCACGGTGGCTTACTGGGCTGAGGCTCGCGGCAACCCGTTGCTGGCCGGCGTGGACCAACGCGTGAGCGCCTCGCAACCAGGCGGCAACATGGAAGGCAAAGACATCCGCTTCGGCATCACCAACACGGCTTTGTGGGCCACCGTCACCACCGATACCAGCTGCGGCGCGATCAACGGCTGGCACGATTCGTTCATGCCACTAGGCGGTATGGTTCCCCTGGTCAACATTATGCTGAGCGAAGTCATTTTCGGTGGAGTCGGTTCGGGGATGTACGGGATTCTGATCTATATCGTACTGGCGGTATTCATTGCCGGGTTGATGGTCGGACGCACGCCGGAGTATCTGGGAAAGAAGATCGAAGCCTACGACGTGAAGATGGCCATGCTGGTAGCGTTAGTCTTTCCGCTGGTGATCCTGGCGTTCACGGCGATCTCGTCGGTACATGGTTTTGGCACTTCCAGCATCCTCAATCCGGGCCCGCACGGATTGAGCGAGATTCTTTACTCCTTCAGCTCGCAAGCGGGCAACAATGGCTCCGCGTTCGCGGGATTAAACGGGAATACTCTTTGGTACAACGTCACCGGCGGCTTCACCATGCTGATTGGACGTTTCCTGATGATCATTCCCATGCTGGCGATCGCAGGCAATCTGGCGCAGAAGAAATATGTTCCACCGTCTCTGGGGACGTTCCCGGTGACCACACCGCTTTTCACCGTGCTTCTGATCGGCGTGATCCTGATCGTCGGCGCGCTGACATTTTTCCCGGCGCTGAGCCTGGGGCCAATCCTTGAGCACCTGCTGATGGCAGCAGGCAAGACGTTCTGAGGCGTCCACATGACAGGAAACAGATCGAAATCGAAGGCTGTCTGGCAAGGCAAGATCGTGCGGCGGGCCATCCTTGATTCTTTTGTCAAGTTGGACCCGCGCCACATGATGGCCAACCCGGTAATGTTCGTGGTGGAAGTCGGCAGCGTGATCACCACGATACTGTTGTTCCGCGGAGGCGGGGCCTTCAAGTTCAATTTGCAGATCACGTTGTGGCTATGGTTCACGGTGCTGTTTGCCAACTTCGCCGAAGCCATGGCCGAGGGCCGCGGCAAGGCCCAAGCCGACACCCTACGGAAAGCCCGCTCTGAGACCATTGCCCACCGCATCGTGGAGGGCGACCGCACGGAGCAGGTGCAGAGTTCGAAACTGCGTGCCGGAGACGTGGTGTTAGTTTCCGCCGGGGAATTGATACCGTCGGATGGAGAAATCATCGACGGCGTCGCTTCGGTGGACGAGTCTGCCATCACCGGTGAATCGGCACCTGTTATCCGCGAGTCGGGCGGTGATCGCTCCGCGGTGACAGGCGGGACCCGCGTGCTCTCGGACCAGATCAAAGTTAAGGTTACGTCGAACCCCGGCGAAACCTTTCTGGATCGCATGATTGCTCTCGTCGAAGGCGCGGAACGGCAAAAGACTCCCAACGAAATCGCGCTGAACATTCTGCTGGCGGGTCTTACCATCATCTTCCTGCTGGCCGTCGTAACGCTGCAGCCGTTCGCCATCTACTCCGGCTCGCCACAGACGGTGTTTGTGCTGGTTTCCTTGCTGGTGTGCCTGATTCCCACAACCATCGGCGGTTTGCTATCAGCCATCGGTATCGCTGGCATGGACCGGCTTATCCAGCACAACGTGCTGGCCATGTCGGGACGCGCGGTCGAGGCCGCCGGCGACGTGAACACGTTGCTGCTCGACAAGACCGGGACCATCACCCTGGGCAATCGGCAGGCGGCGACTTTCATCCCTGCGCCTGGAGTCACGGAAGCTGAGCTGGCCGATGCTGCGCAGCTTTCCTCGCTCGCGGATGAGACGCCAGAAGGCCGCTCGATTGTGGTGCTGGCAAAAGAAAAGTACGGCTTGCGCGGACGCGAGCTGTCCACGCACGAAATGGAATTTGTACCGTTCACCGCGCAGACGCGCATGTCGGGCGTGAACATGAACGGCAACCAGATTCGTAAGGGCTCGACGGATGCCATTGAACGCTATCTGGCGCAGAACGGCGTCACCATGCCTGCCGAGGTGCAAGCCAATGTCGAACTGATTGCCCGCTCCGGTGGTACGCCGCTGGTGGTAGCTGAAAAGCGACGGGCCCTCGGCGTGATCCACCTCAAGGACATCGTGAAGGGCGGTATGCGCGACCGCTTCGATCAGTTACGAGCCATGGGGATCAAGACGGTGATGATTACCGGCGACAACCCGCTGACGGCGGCGGCCATTGCTCGAGAAGCCGGCGTGGATGACTTCCTCGCTGAGGCCACTCCCAAGGAGAAGATGGACCTCATCCGCCGTGAGCAGGGAGAAGGCAAGCTCGTGGCTATGACCGGCGACGGAACCAACGATGCTCCGGCGCTGGCGCAGGCGGACGTTGGTGTAGCCATGAACACCGGTACCCAGGCCGCCAAGGAAGCCGGCAACATGGTTGACCTCGATTCCAACCCGACCAAGTTGATCGAAGTGGTTGCCATCGGCAAGCAGTTGTTGATGACGCGCGGATCGTTGACCACATTTTCCATCGCCAACGACGTCGCCAAATACTTCGCCATAATTCCGGCCATGTTTGCCGGAACGTTTCCGGTGTTGAACGCGCTTAACATCATGCACCTGCGCACGCCGGAATCGGCCGTCCTGTCGGCGGTGATCTTCAATGCCATCATCATCATCGCGTTGATCCCTCTGGCGCTGCGTGGCGTGAAGTATCGCGCCCTGAGTGCGGCCGTCCTGCTGCGGCGCAACCTGCTCATCTACGGATTGGGCGGCATCATCATCCCGTTCATCGGGATAAAGTTGATTGACATGATCATCGCGGGTGTCGGGCTGGCATGAACCCTTTTCATCACGGAGGCCACGGACAGGCGAAAAGAGTTCAGAGGCAGAAGAGGGAATTATGAAACAGAATCTTAAGATCGCAATCCTGATGACGATCGTCACAACAGTGCTGCTGGGACTGATCTATCCCTTGGTGGTCACCGGGTTGGCGCAACTGCTGTTCCGCGACAAAGCCAATGGACAACTCATCTCGCGCAACGGCCAAATCGTCGGCTCACGGATCATCGGGCAGGCTTTCGTCGGGCCCGGATACCTGCACTCTCGGCTATCGGCGGCAGGCAATGGCTACGACGCCGCAAACTCAGGTGGGTCGAATCTGGGTCCAACCAACCAGCACTTGATTGATCGCGTGAAAATCGACGTAGCACGTCTCCAGGCGGAAAACCCCGGTCAGCCGATTCCAGTTGACTTGGTAACAACTTCCGCCTCAGGCCTCGATCCCGATGTCACGCCAGCGGGAGCGGAGTTCCAGGTCCCGCGCATCGCCCGTGAACGCGGGCTGAGCGAGCAGCAGGTGCGGCAGATCATTCAGCTACATACTCGGCAGCGAACCTGGAGATTGCTAGGAGAGCCGAGAGTGAATGTTCTGGAGGTGAACCTCGCACTCGACCAGTTAAAGGCGATGGCCTCGAAGTAGGTAACAGAACTGGATTGGCTGCAGGATGCCTGAAGAGACGCACTTCACCCGTGCCGCAAATGCTCCTTTTCGATCAGGCTCGAAAGCGCTCCCCAGAACAAGCCTATGACGGTGCTATGGAAACCAAACTTGATGGTTACCAATGAAGTTGCCAGCCAAGAATCCAGCGCCCTAGGCGCGGCTCAGGCTAGCCCAGCACGTAGCCGCAGGCGGAGTGCTGGGGAGCATGAGTAGTAGCCTCAAGTCCCTTTAGGGACGCCACATTTCTCGAATCCAAGTGCCGCGAACTTCCCTTAAGTGCCGGCAAATTCACGCTCCGTTAACACGAATCGCCCAGCTACCGATTGTCCACGCCAGTGCCAACCCATAGACTAAGAAAACCAGAGCAAAGGAGAGAAGACTTGGCTGAGGCAATCATTCAGGCCTGCGCGGTCGAGAAGTACTATCCGCAGGCCGACGGCAATCGCATCGAGGTGATTGCGCCCACCGACCTCAGTGTCTCTGCGGGAAAGATTGTGGGTTTGCTGGGTCCGTCGGGTTCGGGCAAATCGACTCTGCTGCGCATGCTCACGGGTTTGTCGAAGCCGTCGTCCGGCCAGGTACTGTGGCATGGAAAACCGATGGACGGTCAGATTCCGCACGTCTCCATCGTGTTCCAGAGCTTCGCTCTCTTTCCCTGGCTCACCGTTCTAGAGAACGTCGAAGCTCCGCTGGTTGCGCGCGGCGCCGGTGCCATCGAACGCCACAAACGCGCACTGAAAATGATCGATACCGTTGGTCTCGACGGATTCGAAACCGCGTATCCGAAAGAGCTCTCCGGCGGCATGAAGCAGAGAGTTGGCTTCGCGCGCGCGCTGGTGGTTGAACCGGAAGTGCTGTTCATGGACGAGCCCTTCTCGGCCCTCGATGTCCTTACCGCCGAAAACCTTCGCTCCGAGTTACTGGAGTTGTGGCTGAACAAGAAGATGCCGACCACCTCCATCTTCATCGTGACCCACAATATTGAGGAAGCTGTGTTGCTGGCCGACCGGGTCATTGTGCTGGGCCGCAATCCTGGGCGTATTCGTTCCGATTTCGAGATTGACATTCCCCAGTACCGCGACCGCAAGTCGCCGCGCTTTCTGGCGTACGTGGATTACATCTACAAGACGCTGACGCGTCCCGAAGAAGAAGCTTCTGTACCGGGAAAGACCGCCGGCCAATCCGCGAATGGTCAGCCTCGCGAGCGCAGCAAGTTCCAGATGCTGCCCCACGCTCGTCCCGGCGGAATCGCTGGTTTCATGGAGTTGTTGGCCGATCGAGGCGGTCGGGACGATCTCTACAAACTGGCGGACGAGCTGGCGATGGATGTGGACGACATTCTTCCTATCGTGGATGCCTCGGTGATGCTGGGCTTTGCGTTGCTGCACGAGGGCGATGTTGAGATAACGCCGGAGGGTCGCACCTTTGGCGAAGCAGACATCCAGACCCAAAAGACGATCTTCCGCGACGCCGCCTTGCGGCATATCGCGATTCTGCGCCTCATTGAGAATACGTTGCACGCCAAACGTGACCACGCCATTGGCGAGGAGTTCTTCCGTGACATCCTCGACGAACACTTCAGTGCCGGCGAAGTGGAGCGGCAGTTCGAGACCGCCCTGAACTGGGGACGATACGCGGAGATCTTCGACTACGACTCTGAATCTAAGCGGCTGTTTCACAACGCAGATGCGGATGCGGTTCCGTCGGCGGGCGGGAGCTGATGCCTCGCAGTACGTGGCAGCCTATCCGGATATTGGGCAAGGGGCCGTGGTCGCTGATGCCCGCGCAGACCTGGTCCGTGCTGACCGACTTTGTAATCTTCGCAGCCGGGTTGTCGGTTTTCTATGTGATCTTGCTGCTCGGACGGACCTGGCTCGGCCCGTTCAATCCCCACGTTGAGATCTCGCGCGATCCTAGCCACCTGCCGATGTACGCCGCTTTTTCACTACTGCGGATCGCAGTGGCCTACGTGCTTTCGCTCGCCTTCACGCTGGTCTATGGCTACATTGCTGCGTATAACCCCAAGGCCGAGCGCATCATGATTCCGCTGCTCGACATTCTGCAGTCGATTCCGGTGCTCAGCTTCCTGCCGGGAGTGATGCTGGCCATGGTAGCGCTGTTTCCCCACCATCAGATCGGCGTCGAGATGGGCGCCATCCTGCTGATTTTCACCGGGCAGGTGTGGAACATGGCTTTCAGCTTCTATTCGTCGCTGAAGAGCATTCCGCGCGACATGCGGGAAGCCGCCAAGATTTATCGCTTCAACTGGTATCAGCGCTTCATGCAATTTGAACTGCCTTACGCCGCGATCGGGCTCGTCTGGAATTCCATGATGTCGGTTGCGGGCGGATGGTTCTTCCTGATGGCCTGCGAGATGTTCGTGCTGGGCTCGCGCGACTTCCGTCTGCCCGGCCTGGGTTCGTACTTGCAGACGGCGGCCAGCGCGGGGGACACACAAGCCATCTTCTGGGGTGTCGGGGTCATGATCGCGGTGATCGTGCTGCTTGACCAGATCGTTTGGCGCCCGGTCATTGCCTGGGCCGAGAAGTTCAAGATGGAGCAGGTGGAGAGTGCCGACGCGCCCCGTTCGTGGTTTCTCAATGTTATGCAGGGATCGCGAGGACTGGTCCGGCTGCGCAAACGTGCGATTCGTCCACTACAGGAGCGGTTGGCGATGCACTTTGCCCGTCAGCATGACACCGGGCAGGAGGACGCTCCGCCAGCTTCGTGGAAGGTGTGGACCGGTCGCGCCCTCGCTACGCTTGCAGTGATCGCAGTGCTCTACGCCGTAACCAAGGCTATCGCGATGATGACCGGCTTGAATGGCGAGGAATATCGCGAGCTGCTCAGCGGCGCCGGGGCGACATTTCTGCGCGTGCTGGCGGCACTGGTGATTGGAGCGGCGTGGACGATCCCCGCAGGCGTGGCAATTGGCTTCAATCCCAAGCTGGCGCGCATCGCGCAGCCGCTGGCACAGATCGCTGCATCGGTTCCGGCGACTGCGTTGTTTCCCATCGTATTGCTGGTGCTGATCAGAATCGGCGGTGGCCTGGGGTTGGGATCGATCGTGCTGCTGCTGCTGGGAACGCAGTGGTACATCCTGTTCAATGTGATCGCGGGAGCCATGGCGATTCCCACCGATCTGAAAGAAGCATCCGCGCTGTTCAGGTTCACGCGAACTCAACGCTGGCGCAGGCTGATCCTGCCTGGCATCTTCCCATATCTGGTGACTGGAATGGTGACGGCTTCCGGCGGCGCATGGAACGCCAGCATCGTGGCGGAGTACTTCCGCCTGAAGGACAAGACGTACACCACCGTCGGCCTGGGCGCGACAATTTCGCGAGCCACTGATGCTGGCAATTTCGATCTGCTGCTGGCTTCGACCATTGTGATGGCTATTGTGGTGGTGACGGTGAACCGTTTGGTCTGGCGGCGGATGTACCGACTGGCAGCCAGTCGGTATACGCTGGAGACGTGAACACCAGTTGTTCGGGGTCAGGGGTCAGTGGATAGAGTGTCCTCGCCCGATTGCTCTCTATTTTCCAACTCCTCGCCACTATCCACTGGTTCTCAAGACCAGTTGCTCCGCCTCCGAAAACGCGTGGTTGCGAATCATCAGCGTGCTGAGCAGGGAAGTCAGGCCCGACGAAGCCAATATCATCGCGATCACGACGAATTGATAGATCGCGGCATATAACGGGTCCGAACCGGACAGCAACATTCCCGTCATCAGTCCCGGAATCCACACAATTCCCAACGAGCGCAGATTGTCGATGGCGGGAATTAGGGAAGCGTGAATGCTCGACTCAGCATAGGCTGCAACGGTGTGCTCGGGCGCCGCGCCGAGTGCAAGCGCGGTTTCGATCTCGCCCGCGTGCGCCAGTACCTCCGAGCGGAACCGGTTCAGCGCCAGGCCGTTGGTGTTCATGGCGTTGGCGATGATCATGCTTCCGACCGGAATGAGAGAAGTGATGGCGGTGTCGATCACTCCCGCCCAGGTCATGACGGCGGTGACCAGTCCCGCGCCGGCGGCGATCGAGTAAGTGGAGACTTTACGTGCACCCGGGATGTTCTGGGCCCGCTTGGCCGAAATCGAACCTGCCGCGATGATCATACCGGTCAGCAGGAAGACACTGGTCCAGCGCGGGCTCTTCAGCAGCAGAGCCAGGATCGATCCCACGGCGACAATCTGGACAATACCGCGCAACAGCGCGATGGCCGCGTCGCTCTCCAGATGAATGTTACGGCGTCGCGCCAGCAACACCACCGCAAGAGCCAGTACCGAAGCGATGGTGGCCTGGGCAAAGCCAAGCGTCAGTTGTGTATGAAAGAGCGATCTAAGCACCGAGCACCTCCGCCGGACTTCCGTATTGAATGAGGCGACCTGCTTCCATGAGCGCAACCCGGTCGCACATGCGCCGCGCCTGGTCGCGATCGTGGGTCACCATCACGCAGGTCAACGACTGGTCCTTAACCAGGCTGCAAATGAGTTGCTCGACGCCGGTCTTGGCCTGCTCATCGAGAGCCGAGGTCGGCTCATCGAGCAGCAGAATCTCCGGGTGGTTTGCCAGCGCTCGCGCCAGCGAAACCCGCTGCTGTTCTCCGCCGGAGAGGTTGGTCACCTCGCGCCCTGCAAAACCGGACAGGCCGACGTGCTCCAGCAAACGAGCGAGGTCTTCGTCGGCGAGCACTTCGCCGCGCTGCAGAGGCCCAAAGCGAACATTGGCAGCAACATTGCCGGGAAAAAGGAAAGGGCGTTGCGTCACCATGCCGACGCGGCGCCGCAACTCGCGTGGAGGGAACTGACGATAATCCTGGCCGTCGAGAAACACCGTGCCGGAGGTTGGCTCGTCGAGACGGTTCAGCAATCGCAGCAGCGAACTCTTGCCGGAGCCACTGGCGCCCACGATACCCAGCATCTCGCCGTGATGTACTTCCAGGGAAACGCCAGCGACAATGGAGACGTCCCCCACCCGGCGCTCAAGGTGTTCAGTGCGCAGCACCACAGCGCCAGGCGCCGCTTCTGGCGCGATGCTCATCGCTGCAGGTGTCCGTAGTAAATCTTGGTGTCGTATTCGAGAGTGACGTGACCGTTCTCGGCATGCGACGAAAAGAGATGCGGCAAGTCGGCCATCATCGCTTTGTGCTTTTCGCCCGCCTTCGGCACATACGAGGACGACAGCAAACGCCCGCGCAGGCCGTCGAAATCCAATTCCTGCCGATTGTGTTGTTCGATCAGCTTCACTTCCTCGGGAGCGAAGAAGCGCTGCAAGGCATCGTAGCTGGCCAGATACTTGTGTGCGACCTGTTCGTAATCCGTGGAGTAGCGCCGGACGAAATCTTCATAGGCCCGCAGAAACGGTTTGGACACCGTGTCGCGATCGTGCCATATCAGGGCCACCCAGCCTGACGGTCTCACAATGCGTGCGAATTCGACTCGCGTATCGTCGGGCCGAAACCAGTGAAACGCCTGCCCAGCTATGACGAAGTCGGCGCTCGCGTCGGGCAGGCCGGTGGCTTCCGCGCTACCTTCCACCATGCTAAAGGTGGGATAGTCCACCAGGTAGTTTTCCCCAGCGATACGCATTTCGTGGTTGGGTTCAACTCCCACGACGCGGTTGCCGTTTTCCAGAAATATCTCTGCCAGCAGGCCAGTGCCACAGCCAATGTCCGCGATGATGTGCTCTGCACGCAGGCCGCAAGCCCGCTGCAGCGCCCGCACTACGTCTTGCGAATAGTGGGGACGGTACTTAACATAGTCTTCCACCCGGTCGGAGAAACGCGCTTTGGGATCATGAGTTGCTTCAGCCATGGGTGTATCTTAACGTGACCGATGAAAGTTGGGCGCCCCCTCAATTCGCCGCTGGAGAAAGCCGTCTGCGACGCCATCCGCAAGATTCCGCGCGGCCGGGTGAGCACTTACGGCGCAATTGCCGCCGCTGCGGGGTACCCGCGCTGTGCCCGCCACGTTGGACGCATTCTGCACAAGGTGCGCGGCCTGCCCTGGCAACGCGTCCTGGGCTCGGGAGGCCGGATTTCCCTGCGCGGTGAATCGGCTTTGGAGCAGCGCTTCCTATTGGAATCAGAGGGCGTACGCTTCCGCGGCCGGCGGGTAGACATGTCGAACTTCGAACACCGGTTTGGTAAAGCTGGCCACAAGCCGGCCAAGCCAAAGGGGCTACCGCGAAAGTAGCAGCTGAGACATTGGTTTTTCCGCTGGACACCGGCATCGGTCTGCCTTAGATTCATAACAGCGTTAGACCCCCTACAACCCATGAGTAACCTGGCTCCAGTTAAGATCTCGGTCATCGCCGTGGCCCTTCTGTTGGCGATGCCGCTGTCGGCGCAACGCTATCAAGGGCGCGACCATCACGTCTTCCATCCGCCTGCCCAGACTAAACATCAGAGCGGAGCATCGCTCGGCGCCGGAGGGCAATCGCGGGCGATTTCCTCGGCCAGCTCGTCAGCGTCGCACAGCCATGACGCAAACCTAAACGCCTCGCACAACGACAACACGCGTCTGCAGATGCCGTCTGGCGCGGACTCGGTCCATCCGCACTAAGTCTCACTCCTGATTTGCCAAGCAGAAGTCAGCATGTGACAGGGACTAGACATGGCTGACGCACGCCAGCATCCCGCCAGGCAAACCATGGTCAGCTGCGCCTTAATCCGTGATCGCAGTAACCGGAAATTAACATTCGACTGAGTATCTCCGCTGTAAAATCAAAGGCTATGCAAGATAAGCAACTGCAGATAGAGAAGGTTGATGGCACCAACGGGACGAGTGTCGTGCTGCGGCTCCACGGCCCGCTTTTGCTGGGCAACTTCTTTCCCCTGCAATCCATGGTTCGGGCCGACACTGCAAATCTGTTGATCATCGACGTGACCGATATGCCCTACATCGATTCCGCCGGGATCGGTTGCCTGGTGGGCGCCCAGGTTTCAAGAGAGGGCGCCGGCCGGAAGTTAGTTATCGTAGGCGCAAACGACCGGCTGCTGACCTCATTGAGAGTCACCAAAGTGGAGCAGTTTTTCTCCTTCGCACCCACTGTCGAACAGGCCCTCGCCCAGGCCAGCGGCGCCTAGGCCTGCACAGTTTCCGGCGCGGCTCTCGCACTTAGCGCTCAAGTCCAAGCTCTGATAAACTTTTGCCCGGAACGTGGGTTGACGTCCGTGGCTCTCCGTTGTGGCATCTTAGGAAGGCCATGGATGCGCCGACCTGCAACGGCAGCTCTCGTCATCAGGAGGTTATTTATGTCCACCGCGGTAAGTACAGCGCAGATGCACCATCGTGTTCAGGAATTTGTCAGCAGGCCGCGCAAGATGTTTATCGACGGAAAGTGGGTCGCAGCGGCCTCAGGAAAGACCTTTCCGACTTATAACCCGGCGACCGGAGAAATTTTGGCACAGATTGCCGAGGGCGATCGGGAGGACATCGATCGCGCAGTGAAAGCGGCGCGGAAGGCCTTCGAGAGCGATGCCTGGTCTGAGATGGGGGCGTCACAGCGAGGCCGCCTTATCTGGAAGCTGGGCGACCTGATCGAAGAGCACCTGGAAGAATTCGCTCAGCTTGAAAGTCTGGACAACGGCAAACCTCTGGCGGTGGCACGCGTCGCCGACGTGCCGTTGGCGGCTGATCTTTTCCACTACATGGCGGGCTGGGCCACCAAGATTGAGGGCAACACGATTCCTTTCTCACCCAGATATTTTGCCTACACACGGCGCGAGCCGGTGGGCGTCGTGGGGCAGATCATTCCCTGGAATTTCCCTCTGCTCATGGCGGCGTGGAAGCTAGGCCCGGCACTGGCGACAGGCTGCACGGTGGTGTTGAAGCCGGCTGAGCAGACTCCGTTGAGCGCGCTGCTGCTGGCCGAACTGGTCGCGGAAGCGGGATTCCCGGACGGCGTGGTCAATGTCGTTCCCGGATATGGCGAAACCGCAGGTGCTGCGCTGGCGGCGCATCCTGACGTGGACAAGATTGCGTTCACTGGCTCGACGGAAGTTGGCAAGCTCATCGTCCATGCTGCGGCAGGCAATCTGAAGAAAGTATCGTTGGAGCTGGGCGGCAAATCGCCGAACATTGTTTTTGCCGACGCGGACATGAAGCCCACAATTTCCGGCGCAGCGAGCGCCATCTTCTTCAACCACGGCCAGTGTTGCTGCGCAGGCTCGCGCCTGTACGTCGAAAAGAAGATGTTCGAGGAAGTGGTGAGCGGGGTCGCGGACCACGCGAAGAAGATCAAGGTCGGACCGGGCTTCGATCCCGAGACCGACATGGGGCCGCTGGTCTCGGAGGAGCAGTTGAATCGCGTCTGCGGCTACTTGGAGAGCGGACTGAGCGAGGGGGCGGAGGCCGTGGTCGGTGGGCGCAAGAAGCCGGGAGCCGGCTACTTCGTCGAGCCTACGGTCATGGTAAAGACCAATCCCAACATGAAGGTGATCCGCGAGGAGATCTTCGGGCCGGTAGTGTGTGCCATGCCGTTCGACGATGTGGACAAGCTGGTGGCCGAGGCGAATCAGAGCGAATACGGGTTGGCGGCTGCGGTGTGGACTCGCGATATCAGCAAAGCCCACCGGATTGCCGAGAAGCTGCGCGCCGGTACGGTGTGGATCAACTGCTATAACGTCTTCGACGCGTCTCTGCCTTTCGGCGGATACAAACAGTCGGGCTGGGGCCGTGAGATGGGCCATGAAGCGCTCGAGATGTACACGGAAGTCAAGGCGGTTTGCGCTGCGATCTAGCAGCGTTGCAGACGCGGTGTGCCTCACTAGGCTGGAGAAAACTTTTGAAGGGCACGGCTTCAGCCGTGCCTTTCATGTGTGTAGGAAGTTGGGCTTCAGCCCCTGAGAAACTCGCTCTCCGTCTCAAGAATCGAAGTCCCGCAGTGGCTAAAGCCATTGTGATTGCGCAGATTTACGGCACGGCTGAAGAGGCTGCTGAAAAAGTCACCGCGACGAAAAGAAACCGCAGATTCCTCGGGGCTGAAGCCCCTCGGAATGACAGGAATAAAGGGTTTACAACGGCGCACCTGAAGGTGCGCCCCTTCAAAACAGCGGCTGAAACCACTTTTTCAGCAGCCTCTCAAGCCGTGCCCCTTCAAGGTGTAACTCCTGAACTAGCGAGAACAGATTGCATGGTCCAAATGGTCCAATAGGAGACGGTCCACCAACCCACCGCTGTTGTCTGGCTGCTTAATCGCCGCTTGTCACCTTAGAGAGATTATCGACCGCGACGCGCGCTGCCACGATGTTGGCCAATTGCGGCTTGGTATGGCGTGGGTGCATGGTTATGACGTCTGAGGCGTGCACTGCCATGCCCTTGGCGATCCAGTTCCGCCGCTCTACGAACGTCTTCGGCTCGTAGGTGAGGCCATTGGCGAGGCGTCCGTCTTCGCGTCTGGACGTGCACAACAACACTGGCCCGACCACAGAACGTATCAGGCGAGTGAACGTTCCGAAGGCGCCTTCAATTTCACACCGCAATTCACGAATCCGCATCGATACTAACGGGTTGGTCTTGCTGAGCCGCTTCTCCATTGCCCAGAGCGCCGCGTTGTAGGTGGTGCGTAACTTTCTGGCTTCAGCCGCGAAACGACGCCGGACCCGCAGATCGGGATCGTGATGATAGCGCTTCCATCCTTGGAAGGTTGTCTCGCAAATGCGAAACAAGCTGGGGCCATTGCGCGCGAAGTCGCGCCGGAAAGCCCAATCGAGAAAGACCTTCGACTCGTCGCGTGAGATGGCGGCGTGTTTGAAGTTGAATTTGAATTGTCCGTGAATATCAGCGAGGTCGACATCATCGAGCATGCGACCCTCCTGCACCATCTGGGAGAACAGCGGGGTGCCCGGCACCGGCGTGTACAGCATGAACTGATGGAAATCCGTTGCGTGTGAGACCGCATATTCGATCTCGTCATGGATGTTCGCGGGAGTGTGGTGCTCGAGTCCCACGATGGTTGAACCGAGAAGCTTAATACCGTGCTGTCGCAGCTCTGCCGCAAGCGCGCGCGTATCGGAGTTCTTCAGTTTGGCGTAGCTCGAGTTGGGCGATTCGAGTCCCAGCCAGATCCAGGAGATTCCTAGTTGCACCAGTTCTTCCATGGTGTACTTGCGGATGGCATTCACAGACGAGAAAACGTAGAGCGCCCAACTCTTGTCGGCCTGCTTCATGCGCGCCAGAAGTTCCATGGCGCGGCGGCGGTTCAACAGGAAATTTTCGTCCATCACGAAGAAAGAACTCACACCCAGGGAAGCTTCCATCTGTTGCATGACGTCGAAGAGTTCGTCTCCTGATTCGTAGAAGTTAACGCTCTTGCCTTTGCCGCCAAAGAAGGAAGATGTCGTGCAGAAGTTGCACCCTAATGGGCATCCCACCGACGGGATGATGGTGGCCGCGGTATCACATTTGCTGTCGGGCGCCCGCATCCCCAGGATGCGGAAGCCAAAGCCTGAGACGATTTCAGGGTGGGCGATCGGCGCTTCCGGGTCTTCGCCGAGATAACGACGCATCCAGGAGATACCCTCGCCGCGAACGACGTAGTCCGCATCGATTAGCTTGTCTAGTCCCGGAATGGCAGCGACGTGTCCGCCCAGGACGATGATGGAGTGAGGCGACAGGCGCCGGACCTGGCGGCACATCTCACGTACCTTGCTGAAATTGGGAATGATGCCGGAGATGCCAACAATGTCATATTCGTGCGAAGTCAGTTCGCGCTCGAATCGGTCTAGGGTAGGGAAGTCGAGGAGAGTGCAAGGCGCCGAAATGTTTCGCTGGATCATCATCAAACCCCAGGAGCGATGGAACATACGCAACGAGAAGCTCCCCTGTTCGCGCGTGACCTGGTTGTGATACAGCTCCATGGGGTTAATGGAGCGGCTGCCGAATTCGTCGTCCTGGGCATAAGGGCCAAACACCGAGCTCAACAGTACTCGCGCCTGAGTCCCCTTGGGGTGTGGAGTAATCCAATCAAAGTTCGACGTTGCGACCATGAGTCGATGGTAGTGAGGCGCGGCAAGCGATTGCGGTGATATGCGTAACACTCGGGTCGAAATGACACAACTATTACATTGCTTATCATCTTGGGAAGACGGGACCAACATACGGAATGGGGCTGCTAGGAAATCAGGAACAGAGACACATAAATCCGTGGATAATTGCCGATCGCAGTCATGTCAAGCACCTTCATGGAAGTGCTGGATACGACCGTGGTCAACGTTTCTCTGCCGCACATCGCGGGCAGTTTATCTTCCAGCAACGATGAAGCCACCTGGACGCTCACGTCATACCTGGTCGCCAACGCCATTATTCTTCCCATGACCGGCTGGCTGGCCGGGCGCTTCGGCAGAAAGCGGCTGCTGATGCTTTCTGTAACCGGATTCACCGTTGCTTCCTTTCTTTGCGGGCTCGCGCCCTCCCTTCCGTTCTTGATCGTCTGCCGGATAATTCAAGGGGCATGCGGTGGCGGGCTACAACCGCTCTCGCAGGCAATCTTGCTGGAGTCGTTTCCGCCTGAAAAACGCGGGCAGGCCATGGCATTCTGGGCGCTGGGCATCGTAGTTGCGCCCATGCTCGGTCCGGTGGCCGGAGGCTGGCTTACCGATAACTACAGTTGGCGCTGGGTGTTCTACATCAATATTCCCATCGGGGTGATAGCGATCATCCTGACGCAGCTCTTCATCTTCGATCCTCCTTATCTCCGGCGTGAGAAGACTGGTATCGACTATTGGGGAATCGGGCTGCTGACGGTAGGTATCGGAAGTCTTCAGATCATGCTCGACAAGGGACAGGAAGACGATTGGTTCGGCTCGCGCTTCATCGTTACCCTTGCCATCCTGGCGATAGGAGGACTGACCGCGCTGATCATTCGCGAACTGAAGGCTGAGCACCCGGTGCTGGATCTCACGATATTCAAGTACCGATCGTTCGCCATCGGCACATTCCTGATGACGGTGATCGGCTTCGTGCTCTACGGCAGCACGGTGTTATTGCCTCTGTTGATGCAGGTGTTGCTGGGCTATACCGCCACGCACGCTGGCGTAACGAATTTGCCTCGCGGCCTGGCATCGTTCTTGATCATGCCGGTCGTCGGTCGCCTGACCGGGAAGTTCGATCAGCGCAAATTGCTAGGCATCGGCCTCGTGGCCTCCGCCTATGCCATGTGGGAGCTCTCCCGATTCAGTTTGACCGTGGCTTCGGTGAATTTCTGGTGGCCACTCATGGTCCAGGGCGCAGCGCTGGGCTTTGTTTTTGTGCCGCTCACCACCATCACCAACGGCGGGATTCCGAATGAACGCATGGGCAACGCCACCAGCCTGTTTAACCTGATGCGAAATATCGGCGCCAGCATTGGGATCGCCATGGTTGAGACCGTGCAATTCCGCAACCAGCAGAAGCACATCAACACCCTGGGCGCACATGTTTACCCGCAGAGCGGCGCGACCCAGCAGATGTTCGAAAGCATGAAAGCGTATTTCATGAGCCAGGGTTCCAGTGCTGCCACCGCAACGAATCAGGCTTATCAGGCGATATGGGGAACGGTGCAGCGGCAGGCAGCCATGCTTTCGTACAATGACACGTTTCTCTTCATGTCGCTCATGTTTGTCGCCATGATTCCGTTCTTGTTCCTGCTGAGGAAGCCGAAGGCGGGAAAAGCCGGGGCGGCGATGATGCACTGAGGGCGGATCGCCGTATGCGTGAGCCGTCCGAAATCTCCAGGCACAGAAAATGGGCAGGAGATGCTCCTGCCCACTGCACGATCGGACACGTGGTCGAGCTTACTCCTGGGACGCCTCCGCTGCTGGTTGCGATAGCTTCTGCAGATGCTGGTCGATGCGGGCCATCTGCTTCTCGCGCATCTGGTCGGTTTTGGTGCGCTGATCGGGAGTCAACACCTGGGTGTAGATCTGGTGATGCATCGACTCCTTCTGAACGGTCAATTGGGCCATCACTTGTGCCTGCTGGTTAGCAATTGCCGCGACTTTGGCCTGATCGAAAGCGCCATTGGCGGTGGCCGCCAGCATTGCCTTGCGATTTTCCGCAAGTTGCTGCATCAGCGGACGCATGGTGGCACGCTGCGATTGCATCATCGTCTTGATCTGCGCCTTCTGGGCATCAGTCAGGTTCAACTCTTTGGCCATCCAGCCCATGTGATGTTGCCCATGGCCGTGCCATCCCGCTTCGGGGACTGCGGCCGCCTCCTGCGCGTAACTCAGCATTGCCGCGCCGCACAATACAAGGGCCAACAATGCCACCGCCACGGTCCAAAACTTGGTTTTCATGATCTTTTCAACTCCTTCTCGACAGTTCCTTCTGTCAGGTATTGAAACCCCGGTAACTCTATTTCGACGGTAAAGTCCGGTTACACAATTGTTAAGATTTGTGTTGCGGGCGACCACCAAATACCGCCCTGGCAACCTACGGTTCTGCAGGTTATTACCGTCCGGGTGCCGAAGAGTTCCCAAATTTCTTGCTGCCCAGGGAAATCCAGTGAACTTGGGTGGCCGGAGGGCGGATTATCTCGAAAAAACGCCGCGGTAGTCACCGCGGCGTTTAGTGCAAAACGAATTGAGCACAACCTGTTTAGTCTGCCGATACCGTGTCCGGAAAAGCAGCCAGTTGCTTTGCCCGGTCGCTGGCCCGCTCTCTCTCTCCGACTTCGTCCAATTGCAGGTTCTTCGTCTCCGGCGAGAACCACAAGCTGACGAAAGTCATGATTGAGCCCACAGTTAGAATGACCGCGGGTGATAACCACATGTCCTGTTTTTCAATCGCAGCGATGAATGGGATCTTGTGGGCCCACCAGACGTACGCGCCGAACCACGCTCCCAAGCAGAGCACCGGAGGAATAGCCAAAACCTACACCGGCCGCCCGCCGCTTGGTCGGGAAACGTTCGCACAAGTAGGCAGGAACCACTCCCCACGCTAGCTTCAGCATGGCCGCCATCACGGTCCCCAGCACCGCCATCCACAAGTTGCGCTCGAGGGCGGCGTGATAGAGCACGTAGAACACCGGAATTCCAAACACTACGAGAAAGACGCAATACCACTGGGTAAGAATCTTCCGGCCAGTTCTATCCGACAGCCAGCCGTAGAAGTTATAACCCAGAAAGGCCATGAACAGCGCAAAGCCATAGATCAGACTGTAGGTGGTGGTAGTAAATCCACGTCCCTTCAAGGTGAGGATATTGGGGAGAAATCCGTAGACCGAGTAGTCGGTGAGGAACAAGCCCGGTCATGAAGAAGAAGACCTGCAGGAACTCCCACAGTTGAGGAGGTTTGAACAAGTTCAAGAACGGAGATTTTTCGATCTTTCCCTCCGCTTTGGCCTTTTCGAATTCCGGCGATTCGTGGAGGTTACTACGGATATACAGTGCCAGGAAAACCGGGATGACGCCGGTCATAAAGGCAATACGCCAGCCATACGCTGCCATGGCTTCCTTGGTAGTCAAGAATGAGATGAGAGCGAACACCAGGGAAGCAAATACGTAACCGAGAGGGAATCCTGACTGGATGAAACCGCCGATCGCACCGCGCCTCTTTTGAGGAGCATATTCAATAGCGAAGGTATGGCCGACTGCGTATTCGCCGCCGAAGAAAATGCCCATGCACAAGCGCAGCAAGCAGAAAATGACATAGGACCAGACGCCGATTTGAGCGTAAGTGGGAAGAAATCCTCCCAGGAGGGACATTACGCCAACGCCGCCGATGGTCAGGACCAGGAGAAAGCGCCTCCCAATCTTGTCGGCGTAGCGACCAAAAATTGCCGAACCGATAGGCCTCGCGGCCATGGTTATGGAATAGGTGAATACAATGACGATGTACTGCCAGGCCGCGCTGCCCTTGGGAGAAACGAAGACCTTGACCAAGATTGGCGCCATGACCAGCACCATTGCCATGTCATACGCGTCCAGCATGAACCCCAGAAACTGGGAGGTCATTGCCATTTTTGTTTGTTTCGATAATTGCTGTTCCGCCATAAGAAACTCCTGCCGATGAAATACGCCGCAATGCGGGCTAGATTTAGCATGCGGGGCGGGCGAATTTTGGCGACGCTCATCACCAGCGGTTGTGACGGATGACCATACCAGCGTGGACATGCTGCGGAGACTGACCTCACGGATGCCGCGGCTACGAGTTGAGCAAGGACGAGATCAAGACCTCCCACAAAAGTGGCAAGCAAGACACGGCGATCTTTCCGGGCCGGCTGCTTCGTTTGCTAACTTGCACTGGATCTGCAATTTGTAAGCTGTCTATCCGGAGGAGCCTATTCCATTACGCACAGGGGCAATGTGAGGTGAGTCACATTAAGGCGTGAGCCATGTCCGCCAGTCTTCCCCCTAGTCTCACTTAGAGTCCCCCCCAAGGCCAATTCATAGATGGGATGTACCGATCAGTAGTCCCGGTGACGCCGGACTTTCCCGTCTGGCATTGAATTGCGCCCACTTGCTTGGAGGCGAAGATGCGAGATTCTTTCCGGTCATCGGTCCTGTGCCTGCTCGCGATCGCGTGTCTCTTGGTTCCAGTGGCGATCTACGCTGCTGACTCCACTGCCACGACCGCGGCCGACCCCACTAACGCGGCTGCCAGCGCCGCACCCACGAACAGCGGCGCCAGTGTAGGAGCGGGAGCTGCGCTCAATCCAACCCTGGTCGATCTCCTGGTCAAGAAGGGAATTCTGACCACATCAGAAGCCTACAGCCTGAGCAACGTCTCGGGTGCGGCAGGAATGCAGCAGTTACTCCTCTTGCTGAAGGCCAAGGGTGTAGTCAATGATTCGGAGGCGGCAGAATTGAAAAGCGCTGCGGACGCAGAAACCCTGCACTCCCTTGTGGATGCAGAATCAGGTCCCGCACAGACTGCCAGTCTCACAACTTCAGGTCAGGCCGCGGCCCCCAAAGAGCCCCCTGCGCCTGTAATCATCCCCGCCATCGCACCGGTCCGAGTACTGCCGCTTGACCCGCCAGTCAAAGAAGGCCTGGTTCCGGCCTTAAAGTTGGGCGTGATAAAGATGACTCCCTATGGGTTCATCAAGGCGACGACAGCGTACGACAGCAGTTCGCCTCGCGGCGACGACTTTCCACCTCCCGGCTTCCTGAATGCTGACACCGGCCCGACGAATAACGCGGAATTCCACGTCAAGGCGCGCGCCACCCGCATGGGTGCAAGGTTCGAGTGGCCTGATCTCTCCAAGAACGTGACGGTCACCGGCCAAATCGAAGCCGATTACGAAGGCAACTTCAGTCGCGTTGACAATCGCAACGTCTCGACGATCCGCAGCAACGCTCTTCAATTACGTCTCGCCTATGGACGGATCGATTGGGCATTGAGTCCCAACACCGACCTCTTCTTCGAAGGCGGACAGGACTGGACAATATTCGGCTCGAGCGCCATGATGAACTTGTTCGAGACGACGTTCTTTGGCGCCTACTGGGGCAACCTCTACGAGCGCGCTCCGCAGATGCGAGTTGGCTTCGTCCAGAAACTGGGCGGCTCGCGCAATTGGAAGCTCTCTCCCGAATTTGCCATCATGACGCCGGCCGAGGGCAACCTGCCGGCCGACGCCGTGACCTCAGCCTGCACCACAACCGTCGACAAGACTACCTTCAAGGCAG
This sequence comes from uncultured Acidobacteriaceae bacterium, assembly GCA_963840905.1. Taxonomy (GTDB): domain Bacteria; phylum Acidobacteriota; class Terriglobia; order Terriglobales; family Acidobacteriaceae; genus Bog-257. Next base: position 417,500 of record CAWJAO010000010.1, on the reverse strand, counting down.
TTACGACCTGCACCAACACCGTCCTCGACGGGACTGCTAATCAGCTGGGTTATGGCGAGCGTCAGGGTGCTGATAACGGGAAGCCTGAGATCGAGTCCCGAGTCGTGCTCCAGTTCCAACTCGACAAGGCTCCGGGTGTTGTTCCCGCTCAGATTCTCTGGAGCGGCTTTTACGCTGGACGTCAGGCCACTCTGCTGGCGTCGGCCGTACCGCTTTGCCCAACCTGCAAGGGTGGGGTGGACACCTACAAAACTGCCTTCCCGAGGGGCGTTGACAACAACAGCAATGGGTACGGCAATCAGATTGCGATCTCGCTGCCAACTCGTTGGGCTACGGTAGTGGCCAGTGGATACATGGGCGCTGACCTGAGGTTCTTCTTCGCTGGCCAGCTTTTGTCCAACTACAATCAGTCGGCCGGTCTGATCAACAAGGCGAATGGCTTGTCGGTGGATGGTTCTTCCACGGTAGTTTTCGGAACCAACGCCGCCGGGCAAGCTGTAATTGCTCCGCAAAACGCGGTACGCGGTTACGGCGGGTTCATTCAGGCTGGTTTCCCCATCTCGCGCTGGTTCAATGCCGACCCGAAGGGCCGGAATGCGGGCTGGCAAGCCTACTACGAATACGGTCTGGACGCGGCTAATGCCAATGACTTCAGGTATGCCAAGAGCATTAGCGCAGAGGCAGGTGGTGGCCCAATCAAGAGCAACCTCAACGCCGTGACCGTTTTCTACCGCATGAACCCCTGGGTCCAGTTCGGCTTTGAAGAGAGTCACTACGCTAGCTACGCTCTTCCGGACACCAAAGGCGTCTGCACCACGAAAATCGCCGGGTTGCCAAACTGCACGTCGATCGACTGGCGTACCGAGTTCGGACCGGTGTTCACTTTCTAGAACGAGTTGTACAGCCCTGAATGGGGTGGCCGCAGCACGGGCCGCCCCTTTTCTCGCTTCGCAAACTGCACACTAGAAGTATTGGCCCTGGGCCAAGACGAATTCGAGCGGGGCCCTTTCCAGCAGTCGTTAGGCCGATGTTCATATATCACACCTGCTTGTGACCCGCTTCCGCCTCTCCCCCCAACGGACTGCTTTACATTCTTGCCAAGCGCAGCTTTGCGGGGATTTGTGTGCTCCGCTTCTGCCCGGTCGTCAACTTAGTGGCTTAGCCAAACGAACGAAGGACAGAATATGGCGGTACCCGTTCTCGCGTCGTCCCAGCTTTCGTCGGAAGAAATCAGGTCGTCGCTTTCCGGGAAGATCTCCCAAGACCGTATCCTGATTCGTCCCATCGACTTGATTGCCTGCGCCTCGGATGCCAGCTTCTACCGATTGATCCCAAAGGCCGTGGTACAAGCGAAAAGTTTGGACGAGATCCATGCGCTGTTTGCCTTTAGCCAACACATGCAGGTCCCAATGACGTTTCGGGCCGCCGGAACCAGTCTGTCGGGTCAGTCGATTTCCGACGGGTTGCTGGTGGACGTGGCCCGCCACTGGCGCGAGCTGCGGGTGGAGGACAGCGGCAGGAAAATCAGGGTGCAGCCAGGCGTTATCGGCGCACGAGCCAACCAGGTCTTAATTCCATATGGCGCCAAGATTGGTCCTGATCCTGCCTCCATCGCGACCTGCACGCTTGGTGGAATACTGTCCAACAACTCCAGCGGCATGTGTTGTGGCGTCGAACAGAATGCCTACCACACTCTGCATTCAATGAAGTTCATGTTGCCTTCGGGGACCGTGATCGATACGGCCCGTCCCGACGCAGATCAGGAATTTAATGCGCGCGAACCGGAGCTGGCGCGTGGAATCCTCGCGCTGCGATCGCAGTTGCTGGCCAATCCCGGCTTGGCAGAGCGGGTGCGCAACAAGTACCGGATGAAGAACACTACCGGCTACTCGCTGAACGCGTTCCTTGACTTCGACCGGGCCGTGGACATTTTCCAGCATGTGCTGATTGGTTCCGAGGGCACGTTGGCCTTCATCGCCGAGGCCGTCCTGAACACGGTTCCTGATCTTCCCGTGAAGTACACCGGGCTGCTGCTCTATTCGGACTTGTACGCCGCCGCGGCTTCGATTGCGCCCCTGCGGCAGGCTGGCGCCAAGGCGTTGGAGATCATGGATCGCGCCTCGCTGCGGTCGGTTGAACATCAGACCGGTGTACCGGCTTCGCTGCGTATCTTGCCTGAGGGCGCCGCGGGTTTGCTGGTTGAGTTTCAATCCGCGGACGAGAAGGAGCGCACGGAACTGGAGAGAGTTGCAGCAGACGTAGTCGGAGGCCTGCACCTCCACGAGCCGGCGCAGTTCACTCACGTATCGTCGGAGCAGGCGGTGCTATGGAAGATTCGGGCCGGCATGTTCCCTTCGGTGGGTTCGGTGCGCAAAAGCGGAACCACAGTCATCATTGAAGACGTTGCCTTCCCGATCGAGACCCTGGCCGATGCAGCACATGATCTCACCCGGCTCTTCCATAAGCATGGGTACGACAACGCCATCATTTTTGGTCATGCCAAGGACGGGAATCTGCACTTTGTCATCACTCAAAGCTTCAACGACCAGGCGGTGGTTGATCAGTATGCGCGCTTTATGGACGACGTGGTCCAACTGGTGGTCAATCGCTATGATGGCGCATTGAAGGCGGAGCACGGCACGGGGCGAAACATGGCCCCGTTCGTGAAAACCGAGTGGGGAAGTGACGGCTACGCCATCATGTGCAGGCTCAAAGAGTTGGTCGATCCCCACAATCTGCTGAATCCGGGCGTGATCATCAATCCTGACCGGCAGGCGCACCTCGCCAATCTGAAACAGTTGCCGTCGGTGGAACCTGAGATCGACAAGTGCATCGAGTGCGGCTATTGTGAGCCCAAGTGCCCCAGCCGCGAACTGACCCTCACGCCCCGGCAACGCATCGTGGTGCGTCGCGAGATGGCGCGACTGCAGGCAGGTGAAGGGCGCTCTCAGCGGGGAGGACATGAACTCTACACTGCTCTCGACCGCGAATTCCCTTACATGGCGCTTGACACCTGCGCCACGGACGGACTGTGCGCGACCGCGTGCCCGGTGAATATTGACACCGGACAACTGGTGAAGCGTTTTCGCGAGGCTCGCTCATCGGTCGGCGCCAAAGAATGGGCCGTCCGAATCAGCAAGCATTTCAAGCTGACGGAATGGACCCTCCGCTGGTTACTGCGACTGGGGCACGCTGCCGAGGCCGTCATCGGCGTTAACGGGATGCGTGGCTTGACACGGACGCTCAAGCCTTTTGCCGGAGAGAACCTGGCGGAGTGGATGCCCGACACCCCTCATGCCGCCGGTCCAGTGCCGAAGACTGCCCGCGCCGGGGCGAAGGCCATTTACTTTCCGGCTTGTATTTCCCGCGTGATGGGACGTTTGCCTGGCGAACCTCGCGATCGTTCCCTGATGCAGGTGACGGTCGAGTTGGGACGCCGCGCAGGAGTGCCGCTCCACATCCCGCCGGACGCTGCCGGTACTTGTTGTGGAACGCCATTCTCATCCAAAGGATTCAGTCGCGCTCACGCCATCACGATCAATGCCGCGGTGGAGCAATTCTGGAAGTGGTCGGAGCGGGGAAGACTGCCCATCGTGATTGACACTAGTCCTTGCACCTACGGATTCAAGACCGCACGTTCCCACCTGACCCATGAAAACCAGGAGTACTACGACCAGATGACATTCCTGGATGCCATTGAGTTTGTGCATGACGAGTTGCTGCCCAAGTTGCCGGTCAAGACCAGGTCGCGCTCTGTGGCCTTGCATCCAGTGTGCTCGGTCACCAAGATGGGCATCGCTTCCAAGCTGGAAGCCATTGCGCGCGCCTGCAGCGAGCAGGTCACGATTCCGCTCGATGCAGGGTGTTGCGGCTTCGCGGGCGACCGCGGCTTCCTATTTCCTGAGCTCACCCAGGCGGCCACCACACACGAAGCCATTGAAGTGCATGCCAAGCAGCCGGATGAGTGCTATTCCAGCAGCCGTACCTGCGAGATCGGCATGACCCGTTCCACCGGACAGATCTACCGTTCGTATATGTACCTATTGGAGAAGGCCACGCGGTAGGGCGCCTTTACCCTCACCAGAAATTCCTAGATGTCAAGCAGGAAGTAGGCTAGAGTTGGGGATTCCTCAATTCAGAGTGAGTGGAGTGTTCACCGTGAGACTGGCCAAGCGGTTACTCTATTTAGCCTTGATTCTGGTAGCTGTTGCGGGCGCACAACGCACGCCCTTCCCATTGATGGTCAATAGCTGGGGATACTTTGCCGGTGCAGCGCCCGGCCTCCCAGTTGGCGCCGCCAACTGGCCAAATAGTGAAGGCAGTCTCACCGTCACTGGAACGCAAGGCTCAAATAGTCTGACCGTCAACTCTGTCAATGTGGGAACGATCGGTGACTATCAGGTCGATACAACTACCTATCCGGCAGGGTGGGCAATTGTGGTGCCTGGAGGAGATGGTGTCTATCGCGTGTACACGGTCTACGCCGTCAACACGTCGACCAACACGCTGTCAATCTACCCGTCGCTGGCCTCGCCGGTGAACTCGCAAGTTGCGGCCAACCTATATGAAACAAGCGAGCACCTGACCACCATCGGCTACTATGGCCTGGCAGATTTTGTTGTCGCGCAAACCAAAGGCGCTTCCTATATCGAGAGCTATGCGGCCCGCTATGTGTCCGATGGCCTGGGGAACTATTCTGGATCTGCATGGACGGCAATTGGCGGTTTAAACCAGGGTGCGCAGGGGAATGTACCGCCGACCAATTGCATGACCGAGGGTGTTTTCCCATATACCAGCAACATCGACTCCGCCATTTGTAATGCTTATGGCGGCGCGGATCGAACCGAGATCAACGGCAGTACCTATCAGACACTCATCGGGGCAACCGTCGCCGGACAAGGAGCCAGACTAACCGCAACTCTTCACGGTAAGAGTGGCTACCTCGAGACGCTCCTCGGGATCGAGGGGCAATATCAGAGCGAACAACCGTCGGCGCGAGTGCAGGTGTACATCGATGGGTCTCTCGTTCTGAACCAGAACTTTGGTGGCTTAACGCACATCCAGGTGCCCTTCACACATGCGGACAGCGGTGAAATTGATGTCACCGTAGACTCTCCTTATCCCTGCGCGCCGCGGATTTCCAACACAAATTGGTACGTCTGGGACGATGACGAGTGGAACGGCGTCTCGCCTGCTGAGCCTCTCATTCCCAATGGAGCGAAAGTCCTCGTGCTCATGGACTCCTGGGGTATGTGGGACAACGCCGCGTTCGTTACTCGGCTCACGCAGGACTTGCCGGGTTCTTCCATTACGAATGTCAGCCAGAATAGCAAGACTGCGCAGTGGGCCATCGATAACTTCACTACCCTGACAGCGGGTGGGCCTTATGACTACATAATTTCAGCTTTTCAAATTAACGATCTGCATCCCTCTGCCTCGGGCAGCCTGACCGATGCCATGCTACTGAGTAACATGGAGACGCTTTGGGGGCTGGTTCTGGGAACAGGCGCTACTCCTATCTATCTTCGTTCCCTGACGACGCCAGTCGAGACGCAAGTGCAGCGGTTGAACCAGTGGGACCAGTCGCTCACGGCAATCTACCCCACCCAAACACAACCGGAGCAACCGCAAACCATTACTTTCTCAAACCCCGGAACGCAGGCTTATGGCGAGGCGCCGATCACACTGTCTGGAACTGCTTCCTCGGGTCTGCCGGTGAGCTACAGCGTAATTTCGGGTCCGGGGAGCGTCAGCGGCAATGTGCTGACCATCCTCGGAGCGGGCCCTGTAACGGTCGAAGCTGACCAGTCGGGCGACTCCGACTGGTTACCGGCTCCGCCGGTGCAGGATAGTTTTGGCGTTAATCCCGCCACGCTGACGGTGACGGCGGACAACAAGACGATCAACGACGGCGATCCGTTGCCGAGTTTCACGGCCACATACAGTGGCTTCGTGAATGGCGACAATCAGGGGGTGTTGAGTGGCAGCTCCGAGTCTGCACGACGGACGCGCCGCAAAACCCGCCGGCCGGAAGCTATAACATCTTCGCCGCGCAAGGTACGTTGGCGGCGGCGAACTACATCTTCACGCTTCGTGAACGGGACGCTGACGGTCAATCCAGCGGTGGCGCAACTCACCGCGCCTCCGAAGAGCACCATGCTGAGCGGCAGCATCGGTCACGTTCAACTGGTCGCACGAAACCAATGCGGTCTCCTACCAGTTGCTGCTGGGCAGCACGGCGGGTGGCTCGGACCTGGCGTCGGTGACAACGCGCTAACCTGACCACCACCGTCAACGGCCTGCCGACCGATGGCAGCTACATCTACGCCACCCTGTCGGCACCACGGACGGCACCAACTACACGATGCAGGACTCGGTCGTCTACGTCGCCTACAGGTCCGATAGCGGTGATGATCACTCCGATTGCCGAGCACGACCTTCACGCGGTAGCACGGTCACCTTCAACTGGGTTCCCGGGTGCGGCTTCGTCGGCCTACTGGATCGACGTGGGCAGCACGCCGGAAGGCAACAACTACTACCAGTCGGGAAACCTGGGCACGGCGCTGACGGCCACGGTGAACGGGCTGCCGATCGATGGCAGCACCGTCTACGTGACCCTGTGGTCGCTGGTGGGTGGCAACTGGAGCTACAACGAATACACCTACACCGCCTACAACAACGGCAGTACCAAGGGTGTGATCACGACGCCGACTCCGGGCTCGACGCTGAGCGGCAGCAGCGTGCTCTTCAGCTGGACGCCGGGCACGCAATCGACCGCGTACTGGATCGATGCCGGCAGCACGCTGGGCGGCAACCAGTACTTCCAATCGGGAAACCTGGGCAACGTGACCAGCGCCACGGTGAACGGGCTGCCTTCGGATGGCAGCACGGTGTACATCACGCTGTGGTCGCTGGTGGGCGGCAACTGGCTCAACAACCAGTACACCTACACGGCCTACAGCGCGAGCGGGGCGACGGGGCAGATCACGACTCCGACTCCTGGCTCGACGTTGACCGGCAGCACGGTGGTCTTCAACTGGACGGCGGGCACGGGCTCGTCGGCGTACTGGCTGGATGCGGGGAGCGTTCCCGGCGGCAACCAGTACTACCAGTCGGGAAACCTGGGCAACGTGACCACCACCACGGTGACCGGACTGCCGACGGACGGCAGCACGGTGTACGTGACGCTGTACTCGCTGGTGGGCGGAAACTGGATAGCCAACTCCTACACCTACACGGCGTTCACCTTGACCGGAGCCTTGGGCGTGATGCAGACGCCGACTCCGGGCTCGACGCTGAGCGGCAACCAGGCGACGTTCACCTGGAGCGCGGGCACAGGTGCCACGGCGTACTGGCTCGACATCGGGAGCGTTCCGGGTGGCAACCAGTACTACCAGTCGGGGAACCTGGGCATGGCGCTGAGCACGACGGTGTACAGCCTGCCGGCGGACGGCAGCACGATCTACGTGACGCTGTACTCGCTGGTGGGAGGCAACTGGCTCAGCAACGCCTACACCTACATCTCCGGTCCGTAGACGCGGGGGACAAACTCATCACCGCTCATAGGGTCGCTGCGAGAGTCTCGTCGTCGTGCTACCCTCTTGCTTTGCCACCCGTCTGTATTAAGGGTCTGCGTTCCCAAGCAGATGCCCTATGGAGCCCTGCGAATGAGAGTTGCCTGGAAACCCCTGTATTTCTCCCTCTTGCTTCTTGGAATCATTGCTTTCGCTTTTCTTCCCGTTTTCGCGCAGGACGCGCCAAAACAAGACACTCACGGCATCGATATCGCCAACATGGATCGCTCGGTCAAGCCGGGCGACAACTTTTATGACTATTGCAATGGCGACTGGATCAAGCGCACCGAAATTCCGCCCGACCGTTCCCGCATAGGCGTGTTTTCAGCTCTCACCGACCTCAGCGACAAGCGCACCGCGGCCTTGATTGAAGACGCTGCCAAGAGTGCCGGGCCCAGAGCGAGCAAGATTGCCGACCTCTACAACTCCTACATGGACGAAGCAGGGATCGAAGCCAAGGGTATGGCGCCCATCGAGGCCCACCTGCGAGCCATCGCCGCCATCAACGATAAGAAAGAGTTGGCCACCGCTTTGGGGAAGACGCTGCGCGCCGATGTGGATGCATTGAACAATACCAACTTCCATACACCGCACCTGTTCGGATTGTGGGTCGCGCCTGGATTTAACGATTCTGATCACTACACCGCATATATCATGCAGGGCGGCCTTCAGCTGCCCGATCGCGACTATTACCTCTCAAGCAGCCAGCACATGCGTGACATCCGTGCCAAGTATCAAACGCACGTCTCCGCCATGCTCAAGCTGGCAGGATTCACAGACGCGGACGCTCGCGCCGAGCGCATTGTTGCGCTGGAAACCGCTATTGCCGAAAAGCACCTGAGCCTGGCGGAGAACGAGGACATTCATAAAGCCAACAACACCTGGAAGCGGGCGGACTTCGCCGCGAAGGCACCCGGCCTGGACTGGGCTGCCTATTTTCAGGGCGCTGGATTGACCAAGCAAGCTGCCTTCACCGTGTGGCAGCCCACGGCTTTCGCGGGTGAGTCTGCATTGGTGGCCTCCAATTCGCTGGAAACCTGGAAGGACTGGATGGCCTACCACCTGCTGGAAGAATATGCGGGAGTGCTGCCCAAGGCCTTGGCCGACGAGCGCTTCGCATTTTTCGGAACGGTTCTACACGGCGCCCAGCAGCAACGCCCGCGCTGGCAGCGCGGCGTGGTGGTGGTGAACCGATTTCTCGGCGACGACGTAGGCAAGATCTACGCGCAGAAATATTTCTCTCCGGAGGCCAAGGCGCAGGCGGATGCCATGGTGGCCAACATTATCGCGGCATTCAGGAAGCGAATTGATGCGCTGTCGTGGATGGCTGCGTCCACCAAGGCCGAAGCCAAGGCCAAGCTCGACACTTTGTACGTAGGCATCGGGTATCCGGAAGTGTGGATCGACTACTCAGCCTATGAAGTGAAGGCGGACGATGCCTTCGGCAACATTTGGCGTGGCAGCCTGTTCCAATATCAACGGGAACTGGGACGCTTAGGCGCGACGGTCGAGCGTAAGGAATGGACCATGGATCCGCAGACGGTCAACGCGGTCAACCTGCCGTTGCAAAACGCTCTGAGCTTCCCCGCGGCGATTTTGCAGCCCCCGTTCTTTGACCCGCTGGCGCCCGCTGCCGCTAACTACGGCGCCATTGGTTCCGTGATCGGACACGAAATCAGCCACACCTTCGACGCCGAGGGCGCAGCGTTTGACTCCAAAGGCCGGGTGCGCAACTGGTGGACGCCGGCCGATCTCGAACATTTCGAAGCGGCCACGGCCAAACTGGCGGCACAGTACGACACCTACAAGCCATTTCCGGACCTCTCGCTCAACGGTAAGCAGACTCTGTCCGAGAACATCGCGGACGTAGCGGGCATTGCGGCCGCGTATGACGGCTATCGCGCTTCGCTGGACGGCAAGGCTGGGCCTGTGCAGGAGGGCTTCTCCAGCGACCAGCAGTTCTTCATCGCCTACGGCCAGAACTGGGCCTCGAAAACGCGCGAGGCATCGCTCCGCCAGCAGGTGGCAACCGATCCGCACTCTCCCGGAGAGTACCGGACCGACACCGTCCGCAATATTGATGCCTGGTATGCGGCATTCGACGTTAAGCCGGGAGAAACGCTGTACCTCGCCCCGGCAGAGCGTGTGCGCATCTGGTAGACCTCGCGAGATATGACAACCGTCGGGATCATTGGCGGCATCGGGCCGGAATCAACGGTGGAATATTATCGCTTGTTGATTGCCGGCTACCGCCAATTGAGACCGGACGGGAGCTATCCTTCGATCCTCCTCAACAGCCTCGATGTGAGCAAGTTGCTTGCCTGGATGGGTGCAGGCCAGTTGAGTGAAGTCAGTGACTACCTGGTTGAAGGACTGCAGAAGCTGGTCAGGGCAGGCGCGGACTTTGGGATCATTGCGGCGAATACTCCCCATATTGTTTTCGATGAAGTCCAGCGGCGCTCGCCAATTCCGCTGGTCAGCATCGTGGAGGCAACCTGCGCCGAGGCCGAGAAGCGCGGGATAAGCAGGGTCGCTTTGCTCGGAACCCGCTTTACCATGCAGGCACACTTCTACCAGGACGTGTTTTCCAGGAAAGGAATTACGCTGGTCGTGCCTCCGGAAGACGAGCAGCTCTACATCCACGAGAAGTACGTGGGCGAGCTGTTGATTGGTGTCTTCTTGCCGGAGACCCGTGAAAAGCTATTGGAAATCATCGAAGGGGTGAAGCGGAGGGATCAGATTCAGGCTGTGATTCTGGGCGGGACCGAACTGCCGTTGATTCTTCAGGGCGAGCAGGCTTGCGGCGTTCCGCTGTTGGACACCACGCGAATCCATGCGCAGGCCGTGGTGGAAAGGTTGTTGGCCTAATTTCGCCGATAGGGTGGGTCCGGCAACGCCTTAGCGAACGAAAATCTTGTAGAGCATCAAGTAGATCACGACACCGGTCACCGAGACGTACATCCAGATGGCGAAAGTGTATGGTGCGATGGCCTTGTGCCGCGCGAAATTGCCTTTCAGCGCGCGCGCCAGAGTGACGAGGATGAACGGCACAACCACGACTGCCAGGATGGTATGCGAGATCAGGATGGTGAAATACAGCGGCCGGGAGAGTCCTTGGCCTTGGAAACGAGTGATGCCAGCCCGCAACACCAGATGATAGTAAAGGTACGAAATCAGGAACAGCGTGGAAGTGACGAACGCTGCGATCATCACCCGCTTGTGGGCTTGTCGGCGGCCGCGTTTGATGAGATAGAGGCCAGTGCCGATCAAAACCGCGCTGCTGCCGTTCAGCACGGCATTTAGAGCCGGATAAAACGTCAGGCTTACCTGCATCAGGCCGCGGGCTTGGTGGTACGGCGGTTGGCCACCAGAAACGAGAAGGCGAACATAACCAAAGTGAAGAGGGCCAACACCGCGAAGTTGGCTCTGCAGGGAAAGGCCTGTGGACAGCGGAACCGGGGAAGAGCAACGAGCGCAACGCTTCCGTGCCGTAGGTCAACGGGTTGATGCGCATCAGCAGGCGGATCCAGATGGACGCGCCGGAGAGCGGAAACAGCGAACCCGACAACAGCCACAGCGGGATGAGAAACAGGTTGATGACGGCGTGAAAGCCCGCGGTTGAATCCATGGGCCACGCGATGATGAAGCCGAGCGCGGTCAGCGAAAATGCCACCAGGAAAATTGCCAGAACGGTCAGTCCGAAACTGGCGAACGTAAAATGTACGCCCAGCGCCGGAGCGAAGACCAGGAAGATGAGCCCTTGCGCGGTCGCCAGGGTCGCACCGCCCAGCACCTTGCCCAGTACGATGACGGAGCGGCTCACGGGCGCAACCAAGACGGAAAGCAGGAAACCCTCTTTGCGGTCCTCGATCACCGACATCATGGTAAAGATGGCGGTGAAGAGCACAATCATGATGAGAGCGCCGGGAAAGAAATAATCGAGATAATGCTGGCCGCCGGCCGCGCCGTTGGAGCGAAAGGAAGTGCCGAAGCCGGAGCCGATCACGATCCAGAAGAGCAGCGGTGAAGCGATGACGCCGACCACGCGGGCGCGCTGACGGTAGAAGCGCACAACTTCGCGCCACCAAAGCGAGAAAGATGGCAGCAGCAACCCGGCGTTCCGGGGGCGGTGGTCGCGGGAAAGGCGGTAGTGTGGGTAGTTGCCATGAAACTGCTTTCAGGTCTGGAATGACGATCGAACGTGACGCATCAATCGCGCTGCCTTCAGAACATACTCATTCTAACAGGCGCATCTGGAAGTTTTCTCGCCGAGGCACGCGCATCGGCGTGCGGTGGCAGGCAAATCATGCCAACGTTCTATGCTACGATGACTGCCAACCAACCGCATGACTTCACCAGTTGCACCAGTCAACTTGACCACGGCAGACACGCCGGCGACGGGTACGTTCTCTGCTCAGCCGGCGCTTATTCCTGATTCTCGCCGCAATTGCCCTGATCTACGCCTTCCTGGCCGGCCTGCGCACGACTTCGGACTTCGATCTTGGCTGGCAATTGGCGACGGGACGCTGGGTGGCTCAGCATCACCACATTTCGTCGACCGACGTTTTCTCCTACACCGCGCAAGGAGAACCGTGGGTCTATCCCGTCGGTGCGGGACTGGTGTTCTATGCCGCCTATCTGCTCGGTGGCTATAGCCTGATTTCGTGGATCGGCGCCTTGGCCTGCGTTGGCACCGTCGCATTGCTGCTGCGTCGAGGCTCCGCTGTCAGCGCCGGGATCGCCATCACTCGCCGTTCCGCTCATTGCCTGGCGCACCGCGCCGCGCGCCGACATGTTTACCGTCGTGCTGTTCGCGGCGTTTCTCTCGCTGCTTTGGGAGAACTATCAAACCGGCCGCGCGCGCCTCTGGTTGTTGCCGCTGCTGATGCTGGCGTGGGTGAATCTGCACTTCGGCTTTGCGGCGGGTCTCGCGCTGATGGCGGCCTATGTGGGCGTGGAGCTATCGGAGACGATTTTCGGCGAACGAGCGCCGTCGCGCGGCCATGCAACGGCTTCGGCGCGCGTGGAGATGGCTGGTGGTCACGGCGCTGGTCACGCTGGTGAATCCTTGGGGCTGGGGAATCTATCGGGCGCTGCTTCGGCAGCAGCGAGCTGCAGGACAGCAGCAACTCAACATTGGCGAGTGGAGCGAGTGCCGCATGACTTGGAGCGCCTTCAGCACGGCATTTTCGGTGCGGGAGACTCAAGGCGCGATCTATCTGCTGCTGGGCATCGCGATGGTTGCGGCTATCGTGGCATATGCTGCAGACGCCAGTTGGGAGCGGCGATCCTGCTGCTGGCCGCGACTTATCCGCCGGTGCATCATGTTCGCATGGGAGCGATATTTGCGTGCGTGGTCGTCATTGTCGGCGGACCTGTTCTGTCTGCAGCGATCGTCGAATTTGGCTCCGACATCCGGCAGGCCCGAATGCGTTCGACCGTTGCTTGGGCTGCAGTCTTGCTTTCTGGCGGCGCTTGCTTTGCTGCGCTCTTTCGACCTGGTCACCAACCGTCACTACTTTCGGGCTGTGGACGAGTCGACCTTTGGCGCTGGATTAGGCTGGTGGTTTCCCGGAACGTGCAGCAGAGTTCATCGAGCGCGAGAACCTTCCCGGCGGAGATCTTCAACACCTACGACGAAGGCAGCTACCTCACTTGGAAGCTCGGCCCGAAACGCCGCGACTACATCGACGGCCGAGACACGCTCTTCGGAGTAGCGCACATGCAGCGCGCGGGTCAGTTGCTCCAGCTCTCGCCGGATTCGGAGACCTGGCAGCAGGAAGCGGACCGCTACAACATCAATACCATCATCCTTCCGCTGGCGCGCTTTGATGGCGTCCAGTTGGTGCAGCTCAAAGGCTTCTGCGACAGCCGCGACTGGCGGCCTGTCTATCTGGACGAGATCTCCGCGGTCTTTGTGCGTCGCAAGCCCGAGACGGAGAGTCTGATCCAGCGCTTCCCGATGGACTGCGCAACCGCGTCTCTTCCCGCTGCTCCGTTTGTCTATTCTTCAGCCGGGTCCTTCAATCAGTGGGCCAATGCGGCCAACCTGCTCGCGGCTCTTGGCCGCAACGGCGAAGCGCTCTCGGCGACCGACAGCGCGCTTGCAGGTTTTTCCTGACAGTCCGTTCGTGCATTGGCTTCGCGGCAATATTCGATCACGCCATGGGAAGTCCCCGAGAGGCCGAGCAGGAATACCTCGACGACGATTTCCCTGGAACCCAGCGAGGTTGCGTGGACATCGCTCGCCAGTCTGTATCAGCAAGAGGGACGAATTCCCGAGACGGTTCACGCATGGCAACAGAGACAGCGCGAATGTCATCGAGACCTGATCTCGCTGACCTCAAGCTGGCGCAATTTTATCTGCGGATCCAGCAACCCAACTTGACCTTGCAGACGCTCAATGAAGCGGTGCGCAGCGCTCCCGCCGAGGCCCTGGCCGCAACCGGAGGAAGTTCGCTGCGCTTCAATGTGGCGCAAGGCCGCGCGGCGGCATGGCGGGCGCTCGGCGACCTCAATCAGGCCATCTCCTTTCAGGAGGAAGCCGTCAAGCTTGCGCCCGATTCCGCCGATGCCTGGTCTCATCTCGCGACTTTGTACAGCGGCAAGGACGCTTCGAAGATGCAGTATCGCGGCCGCAGGGCACGCGCCCGCAGGATCTCGCGGCGAACCCCGCTCAACTGATGGCGACTAATCCTTCGCCTGCGGCCTTTCTCCGCGTCGTCTTTGGCGCGCCGTTCTCTTCGGTCCAGAAGCGATGACCGGTGCGGCGGATGAACACATCTTCCAGGCTCGGCTTGTGAATCGAGACGCCTTCGATCTCGCCGGGGAATGCCTCGACCACATCCGTAACGAAGCGGTGGCCCGTCCTCGATTTCCAGCCGCACCCGATGATCGAGCACCGTGGGCTGCAATCCAAAACGCTGCGCGATGCGTTGCGCCAGAGAGTCGGGATGCTCGGACTCGAGCAGAATGACGTCACCGCCAATCTCGCTCTTTAACTCGGCGGGCGTGCCCAGCGCCACGACGTTGCCATCGGCATAGATGGCGAGGCGGTCGCAGCGCTCGGCCTCTTCCATCAGGTGCGTAGTGACCAGCACCGTCACGTGCTCCTCGTCGCGCAGCGTGTGCAGGTACTGCCACAAATCGCGACGCGCGCCCGGGTCGAGCCCGGTGGTGGGTTCGTCGAGCAGCAACACCGAAGGATGATGCAGCAGTCCTTTGGCCAGTTCGAGACGGCGCTGCATGCCTCCGGAAAACGTCTCCGCTTTTTCTTTGGCGCGATCGGCAAGACCGACGCGGCCCAGCATCTCGCTGACCCGCTTCTTGAGCGCGGCGCCACGCAAGCCGTAAAGGTGGCCGACATGCGTCAGGTTCTCTTCGGCCGACAGCTTGATGTCGATGCTCTTCTCCTGGAAGACAACGCCAATGCAGCGGCGCACCGCGGCCGGCTCGCGCGCCACATCGTGGTCCATGATCAGGGCGCGTCCGCCCGAGGGAACCATCAGGGTCGAGAGGATGCGGAAGGTCGTAGTCTTGCCGCTGCCGTTAGGGCCGAGCAGCCCGAAGATCTCGGCCGGTCGCACCTCGAACGAAACGCCCAGCCAGGGCGACGCGGTCTCCGTATTGGTGGCGGAGCTCCTGGAGTTGGATGACCGCTGCCGCCGTGTCGCCGGAGTTTGCCGCGACCGCATGATCGATAGTTTCAGAAGTTGCCATGGAGGAGGTCACAGATGATTGTATTACGCGGGGAAGAAGCGGCGCGAAGTTCGCGCTGCAGGTGGCGTCGAGGGATCTGCGATTCTCGTTTCATCAACTCTGTCGTTCCGATCCTCGTCCTAACCGACAACCGGCTACTGACCACTGACAACTGCGCGGGTGCCCCGTTCTAGCCCTCTTCTGGCTAGGGCGGGGGCTTGCGCATCCATCATCCTCAGGTTGGCCGCGGCGCCGTGCAGCGCCGACAAGATCATCCTCGCCCGCCACTGCTCCATCCGCTGCTGAGACACAGCGTAGATGAACTGCATGAACCCAATCTGCACCGCGGCCGCGTCCTCCAGATACGGAAACTCGCACGCGTCGTAAGGGTCATCCTCAAGGTCATCCTCTTCACTGTCCGGATTGTCCAGGAAGACGAACAGGTTGTTCTTGGGTACGGTCGTGCGCACCTTCGAGTGGTAATAGCAAAACTTCTGATCGCGTAAGGCAGGCGAGCCGCAGACCGTCCCGCTCGGCTTGATGTGCTCGCAGATTGCCAGCGGGAATTCAGCCTCGTCGCCAGTCGAACGACTTGACGTTTTCTCTGGGCTGCCTGCCGGACTCTCGGGCGTAACCTGCTCAATAGCTGTGAGACCCATAAACACTACCCCCTCCCCCGTTTCATAAAGTATTTAGTATGAATACTTTGCCTGTAAAGTATTGACTGCACTATAGTTACGTTCATCCATAAGTTGCCTGTTTCTAATGCTTTGAGCGGAAGCATGCAAAGTATTGATTCCACTTCACTTAGAAGTAGAATCAAATCCCTTGTTTTTAATACTTTGCGCGTATCCCGGCAAAGTATTGATTCCGTTGCGCTTACAAGTAGACGCGAATCCTTTGTTTTTAATACTTTGCGAGTATCTCGGCAAAGCATTGATTCCGTTGCGCTTAGAAGTAGACGCGAATCCCTTGTTTTTAATACTTTGCGCGTATCTCGGCAAAGCATTGATTCCAGGCAGCTTGCATTCAAAGTACTGCGGAACAAGGATTTGCAGTGCATTTTGTTCAGATTCGTCATCCCGATCGTTCCTTCCCCAATTTTGTCATCCCGACCGTTCCTTCCCCAATTTTGTCATCCCGACCGGAGCGAAGCGGAGCGGAGGGACCTGCGGTTCCCTGCCGTCGCGACAGGCCACGGCAACTGTCCCTCCACAGACACAAATGGGCAGGAGCGCCGGGCGCGGCGGTTCCTGCCCTACACCAC
Organism: uncultured Acidobacteriaceae bacterium; assembly: GCA_963840905.1. Taxonomy (GTDB): domain Bacteria; phylum Acidobacteriota; class Terriglobia; order Terriglobales; family Acidobacteriaceae; genus Bog-257. Next base: position 400,961 of record CAWJAO010000010.1, on the reverse strand, counting down.
GAGTATGCTTTTGCACACTTTGTTGGTCAACTTACGAAAGCAAGCGAGGTCACGCGGCCATGGCGAACCCTGAACATCTCGAAGTCCTTACGCTTGACTCATCCTCGAACGGGTCGTTGGCATCGTCGGTCGGAACCACCACGCGCGAGTCCCACGCAGTGAGACGAAAGAGGTTAGCCCAGCCTTTCAAGGCTGGGTAGGCGGTTGTAATGATCCCGAGTCCCGTAGGGACGGCAGAGAAACCTACCCAAATACAAATCTCGGATCGTAGGGAATCCCCGACTTCTTCAGCAGCGTCAGGAACTCCTGCTCGAAGCTCCATTTCGCGTGATGCTCGGCCTGGCGGTCGATGTAATCCACCACTGTCTTGCGTTGCGACTGGCTTACGCTGAAAGCGCTGTAGCCTTCCTGCCACGCAAAGCGAGACATTTCGTTCAGCCATCGCGAGGTATTTCCCTTGAGTTCCTGTACCGCCTTGGCCAGCGTGATGGTCGGCGGCAACGAGATGAGCAGATGAAGATGATTGGCGGTGCCGCCAGCAGCCAACAACAGAATTTTCTTCTGACGGGCGATTCCGCCGACATATTGCCAGAGTCTTTCAGGGTCGGCGATGAGGTTGGCCCGGTCTTTCGTGCTGAAAACGCAATGCACCAGGTTGCAGGTATGGGTGTGAGCCATAAGCCGACGATAGTCGTGCGCAATCTGCCGTTGCGGTGATCGTTAGCACATTGCGATGTTCGTCTCTGCCGTGCCTACGGCACTCAGATTTCATCTTGCCTGCTACCCAGTGCTGAAGCACTGGGCTAAGCTCTTTCGTCCCGCACGGCGGGACTCGCGCGGTGGCGATTTCCGCTTTATCCGCACACACGGGGTTGCATGCGCGGACGGCGTACAGAGATGACACCGCCAATTTACTGAGAGCTGAGGGCTGACGGCTGAGTGCTGACTGCTCGCCTTACGCCCGATTGAGCATCATCAGCGCGAACAGCAGCGGCAGGTAAATCACGGAAGCTTGCAGCACGTGGCGCGCGCGGGGTTTGGAGTCGGCAGCGGCGGGGGTGAGCTTCATCGTCCACATGCGCAGGCTGAACCACAACATGCCACCGCCGAGCAGCAACGCGCCGGCGAAGTACGTCCATCCGGCCATGCGCATCAGGGTGGGCGCGAGCGAAACCGGAACCAGCGCCAGCGCGTACATCACGATGGCCAACGCGGTGGAGCGGCCATCACCCTCCACGACGGGCAGCATGCGGATGCCGGCGTTCTCGTAGTCCTCGCGGTAGAGCCACGCGATGGAATGGAAATGCGGGAACTGCCAGAAAAACAGAATCGCGAAGAGGACGAATGCTTCCCAGTCGAGGCGGCCGCGAATCGCGGTCCAACCCAGGACGGGAGGCATGGCTCCCGGAAAGGCGCCCAGAAAAGTGCAGATGGGATGCACCCGCTTCATCGGCGTGTACACCGTGAGATAAGTCACCGAGGTGAGCGCTGCCAGCGCGGCAGTGAGCCAGTTGGTGGTGGTCCAGAGATAGAGCACGCCGCCGATGGTCATGCCGAAGGCGACCACGGACGCGTGCAGCAGGCTCATGCTGCCGGTGACCAGCGGACGCTGCGCGGTGCGGCGCATCAGGGCATCGAGATCGCGTTCCACTACTTCGTTGATGGCCGCGGTGCCTCCGCTGACCAGGCCGATGCCGATGAGCGCGTGCAGCAGCGTCCACGACAGCGACGAAACCCCGGACTTGGCGGCCGCGAAATAGGCTCCGGCCCACGCGGTCATGACGATGAGCGTCGTGACCCGCGCCTTGATGAGCACGGAGTAGTCGCGGGCGAGCGCGGCAAATCCTGCGCGCGGGACAGCCAGCGGCTGCGAGGCGGTGCTCATGCGGTGACGGCCTTTCGCGGTGCGGAGTGAACTGCCGCTTCCGTAGCGTGGACGTTGATCATACGTCGGGCCTGGATGGCCAGCACCACACAGGTGGCCAGCACCAGCGCGCCCCCGGCAACGTGCGAGACCGTGCTGATCACGATGACGATGACCGGTTGGGAAGGATCGACCATCCATTGCAAACGCGTCAGATAGGCAGCAAAACCGAGGCCGAGTTGGAGCATCAACAGCGCCAGCAGCAATTGCGTAGGCCTGCGCAGTTGGGGAACGTCGCTGTAACGCGTCAGCACGCGGACGATGGTCCAGCAGACGATCGCGGTGACGACGCAGGCTCCCACCAGGTGCGGCAGAAGCCTTATGCCGGAGTGACGGAAGGCCGCGCCCAGGATCAACTGGATCCACACACAAGCCGCTGCCCACGCCGCCAGAGCAGGAGTGCTGGGCGATAGGTCGTGCTCGGGAAGGGGCTTTTCGTCTTCCAACCAGCTGCGGCGGCTGGTGAACAGGGCCATCGCCACCAATGCGCAGAAGATGGTCTGGCCCAGCGTGGCATGTGCGGTGGAGATGGTCCACGGCAACAGGTGGAGCACGGTGAGGCCGCCGAGTACTCCCTGGCCGACGACCGCGGCCAGCGCGATCCATCCCAGGATGCGCATCCATTTACGCTTTTCGACGAGTTGCGTCCACACGCCCATCACGATGACCAGGAAGCCGATGAATTCGGCGATCATGCGATGAGTGTGCTCATACTGCACTCCGCCGACCATGGGAGGAATCTTGTAGAGCGACCCGAAAGAAGTAGGCCAATCAGGTACCGACAAGCCGGCGGCATTGCTGGTAACCATGGCTCCGGAGACGATCAACAGGAAAGTAGCCCAGGCCAAAATCACCGCGAAGCGGTGATGCGCAGAATTGTAAGTAACCAGACCAGGTCGCGACGTCAGAACAAGCTCCTGTCAAACCTTGAGGCCGCGCAAGCCGACGGGCTCGCTTGCAAGGCGATGTTCATATCGAGTTCACTAGGAGATGCGGTTCAAAGCTGCGGCGGGCGCCCGAACGTCTGGAGCGCTCGTGACGAACATTGTATCAAACCGCGCGTGGAGAGCGGCTTGCAACCGCCGAGGGTCCTCGGCTGTTTGAAATGTAACAGATCATCGCCTTACGCATAGTTCTGGCCTCCATCGCGGCAGCCATCTTAGCAGCTTGGGGCTTGGTAAATGCTTCAGCATGCGTCAGGCAGCGATACTAGTATCCTTAAGGTGTTAGGAGTCTTGTCGTGCGTATCTTCCTGCTTGCCTTCCTATTCCTCACCTTCGGTTTGGCGCAGCAGCCTGGCTCCGAAGCTGCCAGCAGCGACTCGGGAACCGTCGTACTTTCCCACGTGCGACTCATCGACGGTAGCGGTCGGCCGCCGATTGAGAATGCCAGCCTCACGGTCCGGGATGGCAAGATCGTCGCCATCGCCACCGGGAACAACGCCAAGGCTCCGGCCGGTGCGCGGGTGCTCGACTACTCGAGCAAGACCGTGATGCCGGGCTTGATCAATGCGCACGGGCATCTGGCGCTGGTGTGCGGCGCGCAGAATTCCGCCACCTGCTACACCAACGACAACGTTATCGCTGAGTTGCGGCAGTATGAACGCTATGGCGTCACCAGCATGTTGTCGCTGGGCGTCAACCGCGATTTGATTTATGAGGTTCGTGCCCGGCAACGGGCCGGTACCTTGGATGGTGCGACCGTTTACAGCGCTGACCGCGGCATCGGAGTGCCGGATGCAGCGCCGCCACTGCCGCATGCCCCCGACCAGCTTTACACGCCGAAGACGCCCGGCGAGGCGCGTGCCGACATCGAAGCAATGGCTTCGCGTCACGCCGACTTCGTCAAGATCTGGGTGGACAACCTGCATGGTACCAAGCCGTCAATGGACCCCGCGGTTTATCGCGCGGTAATCGAGGAAGCTCATCGGAACGGATTGCGCGTGGCCGCACATGTCTACTATCTGGCAGACGCCAAAGCGCTGGTCAGCGATGGAGTGGATGTTCTGGCGCATAGTGTTCGCGATCAGGCGATTGATCAGGAGCTGCTGACTGCCATGAAGAAGCGGGGCGTTTTCTACCTCCCCACACTCACGGTGGATGAGTCGTTCTTTGCGTTTGCCGAGCATCCGGAATGGAAGCAGGATGCGTTCTTACGGGCCGGCATGAGTCCGGAATTGTTCGATGCCCTTACCAGCGACGCTGCACGCGAGAAGGTCGAACACGATCCGAGCCTGGCGCTGCACAAGCATGATTTCGCCAACGATCAGAAAAACCTCAAGCTGGCCTACGATGCGGGCGTGAAGGTTGGATTCGGCACCGATTCCGGCGCCATTCCATCGCGAATCCCCGGCTTCGCCGAGCATCATGAGCTGGAGATGATGGTTGCTGCGGGCCTCACACCAATGCAGGCGATCCTGTGCGCGACAAAAACGAACGCAGAGCTTCTCGGCATCGAGAAGACAACCGGAACGCTCACGGTAGGCAGGCAGGCCGACTTGATTGTGCTGGACGGCAATCCGCTCGAGGACATTCGCAATACGCGGAAGATTGCCGCCATCTGGCACGGTGGAAGGGAAGTACAGCCGATGATCGCGGCGAAGTAGGGGCCGGGCGGAACAATCGGCGAGTTCGAGGTGTCCAAGAAAGTATGCGGAGGCTGGCAATTTCGGCGCTGATGGCTTCCGCGATTGTATTCGCGTATGGCTGGACGAACCTTCGTATTCGCTGTCTAGAAGCTCCCACCGTTCATGCTCAGCAAGAGGAATTGCAGAAGCGGGGGGTGCCGCCACCGCTTTCGCCGACTAAAACACCTTCCAGGAAGGCCCCTCCATTCGCAGGACCCGGTGATCTCCAATGGCGCTGGGACTATTCTGACCTGGTTTGCACCGGAACGGCAGAAGCACCGCTGCGCACAGGTGTAGTGGAAAGGTTAGGTGGAAGTGATCGTGATCAGCTGGCAAGCTGGGTGACGTTAGAAACTTGCTTCAAGGGAGCGTCGCCCAGCGGGTCCATCAGGGTGCTCGGGGACTGGCCCTTTTTGCAGAACGACAAAATGACGGGCTACGCCTCCTCCGGACCGCCTACCGGTTTCCTCGGTAAAGGACGCAATCTGCTTTTTCTTCGCAAGACCGAGGATCCTGGCACCTGGCGAGTTACGGTGGCGGTTTACGCGATCTGTATTCCGCTAGCCGACAGCGCACCGTCTTATTCGTCCAGCAGGTCGGCTGAATCGATTCGGAACGCCCTGGCCGCAGAATTCGAGTCGGCCATTGAGCAGGGCCGAGGCGGACTTGCAGATGGACTGCAGCTCGCAACTCCCGACGACGTCGCCAGAGTTTATCTGCCTTACATTTGGCAGGTGCTTGGCAGAGAACAAGGAATGGGGAAGTTCAAGCAATTGATGGCGCATTCCCCGGAAAGCGTGCGGCGTGAGATTGCCATGGCCCTGCTGCGGGAAGGCAACCAGGAAGGCGAAGCGGAAACGCTTGCGCTGCTGGAGGACAAGACTGCTGTTTCGTGGAAGCGGGAGAATGCAGCATTTGCTCTTGCGAACGCAACCTCAACGCAGGCCAGGCAAGCACTGGAGCGAGTCGTAAGCGAGCCTGGACCAGACGAACTGCGTAACGCGGCCCAGGAATCGCTTTCGCGAATGAACCACTGAGTACGCCGCCGATCTACAACTCCACTTCCTGCAACTGCGGCTTGGGTGGTGGAACAACTTGCAGCGCTGCAATCACCGCATCAGCGAACTCGCTAGTCCCGGCGGTACCGCCAACATCGCGGGTAACATGCTTCTTCTCGGTGTACACGTGCACCAGCGCCGCCTCAATGTGGTCAGCAGCCTGATCTTCGCCGAGGTGATGAAGCATCAGAATGCCGGAGCGCAATACCGCTGTCGGGTTGGCCAAATCCTTGCCGGCAATGTCGGGCGCCGAGCCGTGGACGGCTTCGAAGATGGCGCACTCATGTCCGAAGTTTGCGCCCGGCACCAGTCCCAGACCGCCCACGAACGCCGAACATAAATCGGAGATGATGTCACCGTAGAGGTTTTCCAGCAGCAGCATGTCGTACTGGTATGGGTTCATCACCAGCTGCATGCAAGTGTTGTCCACGATGTGTTCGCCGTAGGTGATCTCGGGGTACTCCTTGGAGACGTTGCGCGAACAGCGGATGAACAGGCCATCCGACAGCTTCATGATGTTGGCCTTGTGGATGGCGTGGATCTTCTTGCGCTTGAAGCGGCGAGCGTATTCGAAGGCAAACCTCGAGATGCGGGTCGAGGCCTTCTCGGTAATGATCTTCAGGCTTTCCACTACACCGGGGACAACTTCATGCTCGATGCCCGAGTAAAGTCCCTCGGTATTTTCGCGGACCACAATCAGGTCTACGCCGGGATAGCGCGTAGGCACGCCGGGAAGATTGATGATGGGCCGGAAGTTGGCGAACAGCTCAAATTGCTTGCGCAAGGCGACGTTGATGCTGGAAAAGCCGCCGCCGATCGGCGTAGTAACTGGGCCTTTCAAGCCGATATGGGTTCGCTCAATGGACTCGGTGAGCTCTTTGGGGATGTACTCTTTGTACTTTTCGTAGGCTTCGGCGCCGGCCGCGAAGCTCTCCCATTCGAACTTGACGCCGCTGGCTTCCAGGATTCCGACGGTCGCTTTCACTACCTCGGGACCGATTCCATCGCCGGGTATTAAGGTGACTTTATAGGGCATGTATTGTTTGACAATAGTCTCCAGACTTCGGCTTAACCGGCGCATTTTCTTTAGTATCCAGCAGTTCCTTTAACTCGGCCATGAACTCGCGTACATCCTTGAAATCGAGGTACACCGAGGCGAAGCGGACGTAGGCGACCTTATCAATGCGCTTGAGTCGGTTCATGATCAGCTCGCCAACTTCGCTGGTCTTGCGCTCGCGATCGGGCGAGTCCACCACAAAGCCCTCGGCGTCGTTGACGATCTGCTCCAGTTTGCTCATGGAGACGGGCCGCTTCTCGCATGCCCGCAGCAGTCCGTTCAGCACTTTTTGCCGCTCGAATTTCTCGCGCCGCCCGTCCTTCTTGACCACCATGTAGGGAATCTCGTCGATCCGTTCGTAGGTGGTGAAGCGCTTCTCGCACTTCAGGCATTCGCGGCGGCGGCGAATGGATTCGCCTTCCTTGCTTTCGCGCGAATCCACTACCTTGTCGTTTTCAAAGCCGCAGAATGGACACTTCATGGATAAGAAAAGGCGCAGACAGACAGCCTGCACCTTGATTGTAACAGTGAGGAACGACCGTCCCAGGGAAACTCTGACTAGCCCTGTTTCCGGAAGGGGACGATCTTCAGGCCGTCCCTAATACCGTAATCACTGCAGCTTTATGGGCTGCGGAAAAATTCGATTGCACTCGCTTTGAAGGGGTGCACCTTTAGGTGCGCCGTTATGAACCCCTTTATTCTTGTCATTCCGAGGGACTTCAGTCCCGAGGAATCTGCGGTTTCTTCCCTCTGCAATGACCTTTTCACCCGTCTCTTTAGCCGCGGAGGGGTTCCGCCGTCACTTAGTCAGAGTTGCCTACGTAATCCAACCCCCGCCCACAACCACATCCCCGTCGTAGAACACCACTGCCTGGCCCGGCGTGACGGCGCGCTGGGGTTCGTCAAACGTGGCCAGCACCTCATCATCCCCGCTCTTCTCGAGAACGGCATCCGCGGCTTCATGGCGATGGCGAATCTTGGCCTGCACGCGCATGGGCTCCCGCAGATCGTCGATGGCGATCCAGTTCACACGCTGGGCACGCAATGTCCGCGAGAACAGCTCGTCGCCGCTGCCCACCACGACCTCATGCTTGTCACCGCGAATCTCCAGCACGTACAGCGGCGAGCCCGTGGCCACGCCAAGTCCCTTGCGCTGGCCGACGGTGAAGTTATGAATGCCGTGGTGCGTGCCGACGACCTCGCCGTTCGTGGTGACCAGTTCGCCCGCCGTGTCGGGCAACTCCTCGCCCTGCTCGGCAAGGTAGGCGTCGAGAAACGTCTTATAGTCGCCGCCGGGAATGAAGCAGATCTCCTGTGAGTCGGGCTTTTCGAACAGGCGCAGGCCGGCGCGCCTGGCCTCTTCGCGCACCTCGGGCTTGCGCATCTCGCCCAGCGGGAACAGGGTGCGGCTCAGCTGCTCCTGCGTCAATCCAAAGAGGAAATACGTCTGGTCCTTGGCGCGGTCGGCAGGGCGCTTGAGGATCCAGCGCCCGCTACGCTCATCGAATTCGTTGCGCGCGTAGTGTCCCGTAGCTAGCAGCTCCGCGCCGATCTGCCGTGCGGTGATCAACAGTTGGTCGAATTTCAGATGGTTATTGCACAGACTGCACGGGATCGGCGTCCGGCCCGAGAGATACTCCGCGACAAAAGGACGCACCACATCCTGCTCGAAACGCTCTTCCTGGTTCACGACGTAGTAGGGAATGCCGAGTGTCTCCGCTACCCGACGCGCATCATATACATCGTCGATGGAGCAGCAGCGCCCCTGCACCGACTCCGGCATGCCCTCGTGGCCGGCCAGACGACGCTGGTTCCATAGCTGCAGCGTGAGGCCGACGACGTTGTGACCCTGCTCGCACAGCAATGCCGCGACAGCAGAGGAGTCCACTCCTCCGGACATGGCAACGGCAATGGTGTGCTGCTTGTTGGTCACACTGTTTCCCTGGTTAGCGATCCCACGACTTGTCATCAGTTTGCCATCCCAACAACTTGTCATCCCGAGCGAGGACTTTAGTCCGAGTCGAGGGATCTGCGGTTCAGCCATGCGCCTTAGCGAAAAGCGAAGGGCGAACGGCGATCTAGCCGAGAGCTGACGGCTGAGGGCTCACGGCTTTCTTCCACACGGGGCTGATCTCGCGCAGCCGCGCCACCACCTCAGGAACCAGCGACAGCGCGAACTCCACATCCTCAGCAGTATTCTGTTTGCCCAGGCTGAAACGGATGCTGGCGCGCGCGCGATCAGCAGACAGGCCCATCGCAGTCAGAACATGCGACGGCTCGATTGCTCCGGACGAGCACGCCGCTCCGGTCGAAACCGATAGCCCTTTGAGGTCGAGCGCAATCACCATGGCTTCGCCTTCAATGCAATCGAAGTAAATGTTCGTGGTGTTGGGCACACGCGGTGCATCGCCGCTGTTCACACCAATCTGCTCGACGTTCTCGACGATGCCGCACTGCAGGCGATCCCGCAGCGCAGCCATTCGCTCGACGCTGCCATCCGCGAACCCCTTGCGGGCAATCTCCGCTGCTTTGCCAAGTCCGACGATGCCCGCCAGGTTCTCAGTTCCCGCCCGCCGTGAACGCTCGTGACGGCCGCCATACATCATCGGCTGCAGCAATGTTCCTCGGCGCACGAACAGCGCTCCCGCGCCCTGCGGCCCATGCATCTTATGGCCCGTGATGGTCAGCAGATCGCAACCGATCTCCTTCACATCGAGAGGAACCTTGCCTGCCGCCTGCACGGCGTCGGTATGGAAGTACACGTCAGCTTCCGTCGCGATCCTGCCAATCTCGTCAACGGGCTGCAACACGCCGGTCTCGTTGTTCGCCAGGATGATGCTGATCAGCCTGGTCTCGGGACGCAGTGCCCGCCTTACATCATCAGGATCGACCAGCGCGCGCCCGTCCACCGGCAAGATACGTCACTGTGCAACCAATCTCTTCGAGGCGCTTGCACGCGTTGAGCACCGCGTGATGCTCAACGGTCGAGGTGATGACGTGATCGCCCGGCTTCACCAGGCCAAACAGCGCCAGATTGTCGCCCTCAGTGCCGCCGCTGGTGAAGACGATCTCCGCCGGACGGCAGTTCAGCAACTCCGCAACCTGCTCGCGCGCATGCTCCACCGCAGAGCGCGCCTGCTGTCCCTGCTGGTGAATGGACGACGCGTTGCCGAACTTCTCGAAGAAGTAGGGACGCATGGCCTCAAACACTTCGGGAAGAAGCGGCGTGGTGGCGTTATTGTCGAGGTAGACCCGATGCATTTCTGGCTCTATTCTAACGTTTTACTTAGATTCGGGGCGGCGAAGCGGGGATTCGGAGATGCGGCAGCGACCCTCGGCTCGCACGTTCGGTCAAATGGAGCTTGCCGTGAAAATCGCTACTTTCGATCTGCGTCTGATTTTCGAAGATGGTTGACATCGAATCACGACAAAGTTCGCGAGCTTTGGGTTGGGTTCTACAAGAAAGACTCCGGCAAGGTCGGTATCAGCTATCGGGAAGCCGTGGACGAGGCACTCTGCTTCGGCTGGATCGACGGTGTGAAGAAGGCGGTCGATGATGTCAGCTACACTCACCGCTTCACCCCGCGAAAACCGAAGAGCTTCTGGAGCGCGGTGAACATCAATCGTGTCGGCGAGCTGAAGCAGCTTGGACGCATGGCTGCCCCGGGGCTCAAAGCGTTTGCGGACGCGATGAGCAGAAGGCACTGCAATATTCGTACGAGAGAAGCACGTGCAAACTGGAGGGTGTCCACGAGAAACAGTTCCGCGGGAACGCGAAGGCGTGGGAGTTCTTCCAGGCCCAACCTCCCGGTTACCGGCGGACGGCGAGTTGGTGGGTGAGTCAGCGCGAAGCGGGAAGAAACGCAGAGCACAGCGGCTGGCAAAGCTGATCGAAATCTCAGAACGAGGCTCGCAGGCTGGACATGCTGGTCTCCCCGAAGCAAGAAAAAGTCCACGACAAGTAGTTGAGGAAAGCGTGGCCAGTCACGTCGAATCGTCTGCGTCGGCTGCCGGCTCTTAGCAATTCCGGCTTGGCGAAAAGCGAACCGCGAAAGCGGAGCGAATACGTCCCTACCGCTTCTCCATCGGCACAGTACTTGTTCGGATACAGCGGGCCCTGATACTCGGCGCGTGGACGAATCAACCGGTTGTCATTGAGTTGCTCGATCACGTGCGCCGTCCAGCCGGAGACGCGCGACACCGCAAACACCGGGGTGAACAAATCAATGTCGATGCCCAGCGTGTGATAGGTCGAGGCGGAATAGAAAGTCGACGTTCGCGTTGAGCTTGCGATCGGCGACGATGAACTCCTCGATCTTGTGCGAGATCTCGAACCACTTGGTGTTGCCGCTGGACTCTCCGAGATCGCGCGACATCGTCCGCAGATGCGTGGCTCGCGGATCTTCGGTGTGATACACGCGATGCCCGAATCCGGGGACCTTCTTCTTCTGCGCCAGCATTCCTTTCACGTAATCGACCGGGTCCGCACCCGATGCGTCCACGGCTTCGAGGATGCGGAACACCGCCTCGTTGGCGCCGCCATGCAACGGTCCCTTGAGCGCCCCAATGGCCGCGGTGACGGCAGAGTGCATGTCGCTCAGAGTGGCTGCCACCACGCGCGCGGCGAAAGTCGAAGCATTCAGTTCATGATCGGCGTGCAGGATAAGCGCGATATCGAAGGCCCGCTCCGCCGTCGCGCTCGGGAATGTCGCCGTTCAGCATGTAGAGAAAATTGCCCGCATGAGACAGCGAGCGGTCAGGCTCGATCAGCGGCTTGCCTTTGCGGATGCGATCGTAGGCGGCGACCACGTAGGCGATTTGTGCCGTCAGTCGAATCGCCTTGCGCACGTTGGCTTCGTGGTCGTTCACCTTCTCTTCGGGATCGTAATACGACAAGCGCCGAAACGATGGTGCGCAGCACGTCCATGGGCAGCGCGTGTTTGGGAGCTTGCCGCAGCAGGCTGATGATGGAGGCATCGAGTTTGCGCTCACGCGCCAGGCTCAGCTTCAACTCCTGCAGCTCGGCGCGATTGGGCAGGCGGCCAAACCACAGCAGATAGCAGACTTCTTCGAAGCTCGAATGATCGGCCAGTTCGTGGATGTCGATGCCGCGATAAGCGAGGACGCCTTGATCGCCATCGATGAAGCAAATGCTGGAATTGGCAGCGGTAATGCCTTCCAGACCCTTGCCGCTGTGCGCCGTCGTAGACATGAATACCTCTTGCGGTGTGACTGCACCGCCATGAATGAATACAAAGGTGGATTGCGCGGTTGACAGGGCGGAAAGCCGCGCTGAAGTGCAACTTACTTTTATACTCCGCAGCTTCCGGACTCGTCCATTGCCCGCGCGTCATCGGCCTCATGCATGGCCGCCGATGTTTCCGTCACATCGGCGTGCACCTCGAGCAGTTGAGTGACCGTGTATTCGTCCCGGTCTTGCTTACCTTGACGGGCCTTCCTCGCGTCCAAGCGGCACGTCACATCCGTGGCGCGGAATTGCCATGTCTGCAGGCGTCGATTTCCTCTGCAGAATCCGCCATCTTGAAGGAGGGTTGTCCATGTACAAGCTTCGTTTGGTTCTCTTGCTTGCAAGCCTGTTGTTGGCTGCGGCGCTTTGCAATGCCCAGTCCACGCAGCTCGATCTGCCGCGTCAGAGCCAGCATGCCGTCGTGACGCAGCGCATTGGCGTCACCGACATCACCATCAACTATCATCGTCCGCTGGCGAATGGCCGCAAGGTCTGGGGCGGACTTGTACCCTACGGCCAGGTCTGGCGGGCGGGCGCCAATGAGAACACGACCATCACCTTCAGCGATCCGGTCACCATCGAAGGCAAGCCGCTCGATCGCGGGCACCTACGGTCTGCACATGATTCCCAATGAAGATCAGTGGACCATCATCTTCTCGAAGATGCACACCGCCTGGGGAAGCTTCAGCTATGACCAGAAGGAAGACGCATTGCGAGTCACGGTGAAGCCGGAAACCGACCGATCTGCACAATGCCCTGGCCTACGACTTTAACCAGCTTCAGCCTGACTCCGCGGTGGTCACCATGAGCTGGGACAAGGTTGCTGTGCCCTTCAAGGTCGCCGTCAACGTGAACCAGGCCGTCGAAGCGTCAGCCTGCAAAACCAGCTGCGCGGATTGTCGCAATACACCTGGGACGCCTGGGACGATGCTGCGACCTACATGCTCGACAACAAGATGGACCTGAACGAGGCGCTCAAGTACGAAGACAAGTCGATCCAGAACGAGGAGCGCTTCGAGAACCTGATGACCAAGTCGCGGATCCTGGACGCGCATGGGACAAAAAGAGCAGGCCGCGGCAATCGCGCAACAAAGCACTGGCCATGGGCAATGCGCAGCAGTTATACGGCTATGCCCGGCAGTTGCAGCGCCAGAAGCAGCAGGACCAGGCCTTCGCCGTCTACCGCACCATGGAGAAGAAGTATCCCGACAATTGGCTGACCTATGCGGGTTTGGGACGCGTCTATTGCGGAGCAGGGCGATTACACCAAGGCCACCCAGGAGATGAAGCTATCGCTGGCCAGCGCGCCCAGACGATCGGGAAGCCCAGTGTCGAGAGCCTGATCAAGCGCCTGGAAGCGAAAGAGGACATCAACAAGTAGCCGTAGTAAGGACCCCTGCCAGTGCCGGCGCGGAACCACGCGCTGTCCGCACCTGCCGCCTTGCCGTGGGTAGTGGCGCAGTTTGATAAGGCGCCACTACCTAGGTCTTCAGCGTTCCAGTCTCTTGGGGGCTTGACAATGGTGCGATAATGTCCGCCAAGGGAGAATGCTATGCCAGCCTGGTGGATTCTATTCATCGCGAACCATTGGTTCGGAGCCAATTCTCTGTACCGTGTCCCACCGCAGGCGCTCGGTGCGCTGCATCACGCGGTACACGTTGCTGTAAGGGTTTGTTGCTGAAACCAGAGTTGCGACGAAACTGCGAGAAGGCGAAGGTCTCTTGCAGGCCATAGTGAACCCCGGTGCCAGCCGAGGGTTGGTGATCTCGCGATCTCCAAATATGAGGAGAGGTGTGCGCCGTGGCTTTGCGCCGATTGCCCGCAACACCCCACACCATTTATAGTTAAGAGTTTGCTTACCGCGTCCGGCGCTCCCTGTCCGGCCGACAATTCTCGCGCCCGCTCGTGCGGGTTCGCATCTGGAGTAATCATGATCTAAACGTTCCGTTCTGCTGCTGTGCGCTGCTTGCGCTCGGCCTGGGCAGTTTCGCCTTCGCCGACGAAGGTATGTGGTTGTTCAACGCCTTTCCCAAGGACAAAGTCCAGGCCAAATACGGCTTTGCCCCCGACCAGGCCTGGCTTGACCATGTGCGGCTTTCTTCCGCCCGTGCTCCGAACGGCTCGTCCTCCTTCGTGTCTCCCGATGGACTGATCTTTACCAATCATCACATCGCGCAGGAGTGTGTTCACGACCTCTCCACCAACGGCAAGGACTACATGAAGAACGGGTTCTACGCCCCGACAAGGGCAGAGGAGCCGAAGTGTCCTGGCGTTGAATTCGTGGTGCTGGAAGACATTCAGGACGTGACTGCCAACGTGAATGCAGCGGTCAAGCCCGGCATGTCAACCGCCGACGCCGGCAAGGCCCAGCGCGAAGCAATGTCGTCGCTGGAAAAGGAGTGCTCCACCAACGGCATGCGCTGCGATGTCGTCACCCTGTACTCGGGCGCCATGTACAACCTCTACAAGTACAAGAAGTACGACGACATTCGCCTGGTCTTTGCGCCTGAGTTCGAGATGGCGTTTTTTGGCGGCGATCCCGACAACTTCGAGTATCCCCGTTACGATCTCGATATCTCGTTCTTCCGTGCCTACGAGAACGATGAGCCGGCCAAGATTCACGATTACCTGAAGTGGTCGCCGGTGGGCGTCAAGGAAGGCGACCTGGTTTTTGTCTCCGGCCACCCCGGCCGCACCGGGCCGTTTGCTTACCGTCGACCAGCTCACCTTCCTGCGTGATTACCAATATCCCATGCAGCTCAATTCCTACACGCGTCGCATTGCCATGCTGCAAAAGTTCAGTGCGGCGTCGGAAGAGAATGCGCGCGAAGCCGAAAGCGACATGTTCGGACTGCAGAACGCCTTTAAGGCCGTCACCGGCTATCAGGGCGGATTGCAGGACAAGAGACCTGATGGCCACGAAGGCGGCCGAACGAGAAGGCGCTGCACGACTTTGTCAATTCCGATGCCAAGCTCAAGGCTGAATTCGGCGATCCCTGGGCCGAAATCGCCAAGGCGGTGGACGTTCAGAAGCAGATTTACAAGCCCTTGGGCTACCTCGATAACCTGGGTGGTTTCCGCGGCGATCTCGCCCGCTTTGCCCGCGACATCGTGCGCGCGGCCGAGGAAAGGCAGAAGCCGAGCAACCAGCGCATCCGCGGTTTCCAGGACTCGGCCTTGCCCACGCTGGAGCAGCGGTTGTTCTCGACCGCCCCCATCTACAAACCTCTGGAGCAGGCGCTTGCTCGCCGAGAGTCTGGCCGAAATGCAGGACGTTCTCGGCGCTGACAATCCGGACGTGAAGAAGGCGTTGGCTGGCAAGACTCCGGATGAGCGCGCCAAGGAGCTTGATTGACGGAACCAAGCTCGACGACGTGGCCGTCCGCAAGCAACTCTACGAAGGCGGCGCAGGCTGCCGTGGAAGCCAGCAACGATCCCTTGATCGTGCTGATGCGGCAAATCGAGCCGGATGCTCTCGCTGTCCACCAGCGCGATGAAGATGAAGTGCAATCGGTATTGCGCCGCGATGGCGGCTACATTGGCAAGGCTCTGTTCGCCAAGGAAGGGCTCAGCGTCCCTCCGGACGCGACCTTCACCTTGCGTCTCAGTTACGGCGCCGTGGAAGGCTACAAGCTGAACGGCAAGAATGTGCCGTGGTTTACCACCATGGGCGGAGCCTACAAACATGCTGCCGAGCACGGCAGCAAGCCTCCCTACCAGCTTCCCGAGAGCTGGCTGAAGGCCAAGACCTCGATTGACCTCAACACTCCGTTCGATACGGTTTCCACGCCCGACATCATCGGGGGTAACTCCGGCAGTCCGGTCATCAACAAGAACGCCGAAGTGGTGGGAATCGTCTTCGACGGAAACATCGAGTCGCTGGCGTGGAACTTCATGTACAGCGACAAGGTGGCACGAGCGGTCGAAGTGGACTCGCGGGCCATCATCGAGTCGCTGCGGAAGATCTACCACGCTGATGCCTTGGCGAACGAAATTACCGGTACCGAAGCCGGGAGCATGAAGCCAAATCCGCAGAACAAGATGCGGAAGCCGGTCAGCAAGCAGCAATAAGCACCGCATCATCATTAAGGGAAGGGCGCGCTTAACAGGCGCGCCTTTCCTGCTGCAAGTCGCACGTCCAATCCTGCGACCATCGCGTTAGAGGGCATCCAATGTGTTAGCCTTCTAGCTGGGTGATGTGTGTTTGACGGGTGTTTTCGCCTATCGCGCGATTCGAGAGCGTCAACTTTTTGAGCTTGCCCGAAGGACAAAGAGGATGAAAGTCCAGCCCCGCAGTGGCGGAATTGATGTCAGCCCAGGACGGAGCACAGCGGCGTCCTGGTTAGGTGGGAAACGAGATCCAGTCCCGCAGGGACGGCACAAGCTCTCTGACGACTCTAAAGTCCAGTAAGGCCTCTCAAGGAAAACAGCATTGATCAACAAGCTTATCGCCAAGGTTTTCGGCACCAGTAACGAACGGGAAATCAAGCGGATTGTGCCGCTGGTGGAGCGCATCAACGCGCTCGAGCCGGAGACCAAGCAGCTCAGCGACGAGCAGCTGCGGGCCAAGACGGACGAATTCCGCCAGCGCATTCGCGAGCGCGTGGACGCGGTCGAAGATCCTGACGAGAAGGACCGCGAGCTGAAGCAGGTGCTGGACGAGATTCTTCCCGAGGCGTTCGCGGTGGCGCGCGAGGCCGGTTGGCGCGTGCTGAAGATGCGGCACTTCGACGTGCAACTGGTCGGCGGCGTCGTGCTGCACCAGGGCAAGATCGCCGAAATGAAGACCGGCGAAGGTAAAACGCTGGTTGCGACCCTGCCGGTTTACCTCAATGCGCTTTCCGGACGTGGCGTCCACGTGGTCACGGTCAACGACTACCTGGCCAAGCGCGACTCGGAGTGGATGGGCAAGCTCTACACCTTCCTCGGTCTGACGGTCGGCGTCATCGTTCACGATCTCGACGATCGCGAGCGGCGCGAAGCCTATGGCGCCGATGTCACCTACGGCACCAACAACGAGTTCGGCTTCGACTACCTGCGCGACAACATGAAGTTTGACCTCACCGACTGCGTGCAGCGCGGGCACAACTATTCCATCGTTGACGAAGTGGACTCGATCCTGATCGACGAAGCGCGTACCCCGCTCATCATCAGCGGTCAGAGCGAGGAGTCCACCGACAAGTATTACCGCGTGAACCGCATCATTCCGCAACTGGAGCAGGGCGAAGAGATCGACCGGGGTCTGGGAGAAGACAAAGTCCTTACCGGCGATTTCGTGGTCGACGAAAAGCACCGCACCATCACCGTCACCGACGTGGGCTGGGAAAAGGTGGAGCGCCTTCTGGGCATCGGCAACATCGCCGATCCCGAGAACTGGGACCTGAAGCACCACGTGGATACCGCAATTAAGGCGCACGCACTCTATCGCCGCGACGTCGAGTACGTGGTGAAGGACGGGGAAGTGCTCATCGTGGATGAGTTCACCGGGCGCCTGATGCCGGGCCGCCGCTGGTCCGATGGACTGCACCAGGCGGTGGAAGCCAAGGAAGGTGTGAAGATTGAGCGGGAAAATCAGACGCTCGCCACCGTCACCTTCCAGAATTACTTCCGCATGTACAAGAAGCTGGCCGGCATGACCGGTACGGCGGAAACGGAAGCGGCCGAGTTCGACAAGATTTACAGGCTCGAAGTGGTGGTCATTCCGACCAACAAAGTTCTGCTGCGCATTGAGAACTCCGACGTTGTGTACCGCACCGAGAAGGAAAAGTTCTTTGCCTCGGCCGATGAGATTCAGAAGATCGCCGAAAAAGGGCAGCCCATCCTGGTGGGCACGACTTCGGTTGAGAAGTCAGAGCGGCTGTCGGAACTGCTGAAGAAGAAGGGCATCAAGCACGTCGTGCTGAATGCCAAGTACCACGAGAAGGAAGCCGAGATCGTTGCGCAGGCGGGCCGCAAAGGTGCAATCACGATCTCCACCAACATGGCCGGCCGCGGCACCGACATTCTGCTGGGCGGCAATCCGAGTTCATGGCCAAGCAGGAGTGCATCAAGAAGGGGCTGGCGCAGCCGCTCAAGGTAGTGGCCGGCGAAGTCACGGCCAAGCCCGACGATCCGAACCTCTCCTACTTCTACTACGGTGGCAACGAATACCAGGTCCCGACCGCGCAGTGGAACGAGATCAACGCGCGCCACAAGGAAGTCACCGACGCCGAGCATGAAGAAGTCATTTCACTTGGCGGCCTCTTTATCTTTGGCACCGAACGCCACGAGGCCCGCCGCATCGACAATCAGCTACGTGGACGCGCCGGCCGCCAGGGCGATCCGGGCGCATCGCGCTTCTACCTGTCGCTGGAAGATGACCTGATGCGCATCTTCGCCAAGGAGTGGGTGTCGAACCTGCTTCAACGGCTGGGCATGGAAGAAGGCGTGCCGATCGAGTCGAAGCTGATCACGCGCCGCATTGAGGCCGCGCAGAAGGCGGTTGAGGGCCAGAACTTCGAAGCCCGTAAGCACCTGCTCGAGTACGACGATGTGATGAACAAGCAGCGCCAGGCGGTCTACGGATTGCGCCGGCAACTGCTGGAAGGCATCGATCAGAAAGAGCTCATCCTCGAGGATTACGTCCGCGAGATTCTTGGCGGACTGCTTGATAAGTATGCCGCGAAGGACACCCACGCCGAAGACTGGGACATCAAGAGCCTGAAGAACCAGCTCTTCACCCGCTTTGGAGTGGACATCGCGGCCGAAGGCATCCAGGCCGAAACGCTGAACCGCCAGGAACTGGGCGACACCATCTTCGACAAGCTGAAAGAGCGTTACGAGGCCAAGGAGCAGCTGATCGGCCCCGATGCCATGCGCCATCACGAGCGCATCATCATGCTGAGCGTGATCGACCAGCAGTGGAAAGACCACTTGCTCAGCATGGACCACCTGCGAGAAGGCATCGGGCTGCGCGGTTATGGTCAGCACGATCCGTTGGTGGAATACAAGCGCGAGTCGTTCGACATGTTCGAAGCCATGATGGAGCGCTTCGAAGAAGAGACCGTCCGATATCTGTACCTGATGCAGGTGATCGAGCGCCGGGACGACGGTGGGTCTTTTTACACCAGCGGGGGCCCGGCCGATGGCGATACCAGCGGTGACTTTGCCGGGGGACCGGGCGTGCCGGTTCCAGCAGGCGGAGGCGGAGTGGCCCCGAAGAGGTCGCGCGACTCACCTCCATGGACGACATGGAGGAAGCATTCCAGCGCCGCAAGCGTCGCGAACTGGAACAGGCGCGCATGGCGGGTGCGGGCGAAGGCGGAACCGTGCAGCAAGTGGTTCGCGGAGACAAGGTCGGTCGCAACGATCCTTGTCCGTGTGGCAGCGGAAAGAAATACAAGAAGTGTTGCGGAGCGTAGAGCGCACTCTGATAACAACTCTCGCTCTTCGCAGCACTTGGTAATCCCTGCGTGGTCGGTTTTCCGGTTTGCACTTCCCACGACGCTGTAAGCCTATTATTGCTTTGCCTTCACCGCTGCAGACTCTGTTATTATCCACGCCAAATAGAGGGCCGCGAATGCAGTGTTCGTAGCTGCGCTTCGGTCGGCGAGCATTCTGCGCAGAAGATGTTCGCGTTCTTGGGAATTGAAGGAGGTCACAATGGCATTTTGTGCATCCTGCGGTACTCAAATGGCAGACAATGCGGCATTTTGTCCCAACTGCGGGAAGGCCGCGTCGCAACGGTGCAGTGCGCCTCTGCCCCACCGCCGCCGCCCGCAGAGCGCCGGCGCTCCGGCCGCGCCGTTGGAGGAGAACGTTGCCGGCATGCTCGCGTACTTCACTATCATTCCGGCGATCATATTTCTGCTGATCGAGCCCTACAATCGCAATCGTTTCGTCCGTTTCCACTCGTTCCAGTGCCTGTTCACGGCCGGCGCGCTCATTGTGCTGCACATTCTGCCTGTCGATTGTGAGTTACATCCTGCCGCTCATGATGTTTCCCATCTGGGGGCTGTTCGGACTTGCTGAACTTGCCCTGTGGCTGCTGCTGGTGATCAAGGCGTATCAGCACGAGATGTTCAAGCTACCCATCGTGGGAGACCTGGCGGAGAAACAGGCGAACGCCTAGAAATCAAACACGTTGGAACATTGGCGGGGCCGTCGGGCTCCGCTATTGATTTCTGCACTCCCCTGCCGGCTGAATTACTGGCAGTCAAACCCACCTCTTCCAAATGGTTCGCCAAGGCGGGCGAAATATGATTTCCATCTACTCTTTGTCGTGGGGACGCGATATCCTGTCAAGCTCGTCTCAAGTGGAGTCATGCAAGGTAGCGGAAAGGATCTGTGAAGGTACGAGTCTTCTATCACGATAAGTGTTTCGATGGCGCCTGTTCGGCGGCACTGTTTTCGCGTTTCTACCGTGAGCGTATCCGCGAGCGCGCGGAGTTCGAATATATGGGGCTGGTACATCGTGCCGGCGCTCTATTCAATGAAGACGATTTCACTGGCGACGAGAACGCCATTGTCGATTTCAAGTATTCCTCCTCGCCCCACATCACCTGGTGGTTCGACCATCACCAGAGCGCCTTCCTGACGCCCGAAGACGCCTCACACTTCGAGCAGGAGCTGAGCAATACGAAGTTCTACGATCCCGATTTTCGCTCCTGCACAAAGTTCATCGCCTCCGTGACCGCGCAGCGGTTCGGCTTCAATCCGGCGCCTGTGGCGGAACTGATCGAGTGGGCCGACATCATCGACGGGGCGCTTTACAGCGACCCGCAAACGGCCGTCGAGATGAAAGAGCCGGCGATGAAGCTGACCATGGTGATCGAGTCGAACCAGGACCCGGAGTTCATCCCCGCCCTGATACCGATGCTGGCTTACCGGCCGCTGGCGGAAGTCATCGCAGAGCCGATGATCGCGGGGCGTATTCCCAGGCTGACGGAGCGGCACCTCCGTTCGATCGATATCTTGCGCGAACGGATCCACTGTAGCGACGGCACCATCTTCTTCGATGTAACCGATCATGAACTGGAGGGCTACAACAAGTTCATTCCCTATTACCTGCAGCCTAATTGCGTTTACAGTGTTGGCCTCAGCAAGAGCAGTTTCCGGACCAAGGTGTCGGTCGGTTCTAATCCGTGGTCGAAGATCGAGCCGGCAGAGAACCTCGCAAAGATTTGCGAGCGCTATGGCGGGGGCGGGCATGCGCGCGTGGGGGCGATTTCGTTTCCTCCGGGGAAGCTGGAAGAAGCGCGCCACGCGGCCGAGGAAATCGTGGCTGAGTTACGGGCGAGCTACCGGCGTCATAGCTAGCGGCGGGGACGGGCCGCTGCGGGGTTTGAGCGATGCGCGTGGAATTTGTGAGGGAGAAGCTACAGAACTTTTACATCCTGTTGACAAACCAAGAAATCGGCTCGGCTAGCTTGTGACGTAGAGCGACAAGGGCGGATGGAAATTAAGCAGACACATCTGTCGGGGCAATTCAGATGTGCATGTTGTCTGTCCGCCCACGTGATGAGTGTTTGGGGGTGATTGTCCCCGGCGCGTTGAGACGAGCTGGGGACATTTTCTCTAGCCGCTCAATATTCCCGTCGTTGACTTCCATCCGTGAAGATCATCATCACCATTAAGGGTGTCGATCCTCAAGGTATCGTAAGGGCTGGAAATCACGGCCGCCTTTGGTTTTTCTCCCCTACCAGCCTATTGAACGCATCGTACCGAAGGACGCGCGCTGCCAACGCACTCCGTGAATCCCGCGGCACGAATACGACATCGGTCCAAGACAAACTCGTGTACAGTGTTTTTCGAGGAAGGGAGCAAACCAATGCCGCCAGATCCTGTGCTGCCACCCTCGAACAATAGCGCCTCGCTTCCAGCGTTGCCCTTCGAGAGTTGGAAGGACACATTCGCGACCTTACACATGTGGACGCAGATGGTCGGCAAGGTCCGCCTGACGTTGTGCCCGCTCGTGAACCACTACTGGAATGTGACGTTCTATGTTACCGGCCGAGGCTTGTCGACGTTGGTGATGCCCGCGCAAGACCGCGGCGTGGAGATACGGTTTGACTTCGTGGACCACAAACTGATCATTGAAACCACTGCGGGGGCGAAGCGAGCTCTCGACCTGAAGCCCAAGAGCGTCGCCGAGTTTTATCAGGAGTTCATGGCGGCACTCGCCGACCTCGGTGTGAACGCAAAGATATGGCCGATGCCGGTGGAGATTGCCGACCCCATTCGGTTCGAACAGGACCGCATGCACGCCTCCTACGATGCTGAGGCGGTTCATCGCTATTGGGTCCTACTCACCTGGGTGGATGAGGTATTCAAGGAATTCAGAGCGAGTTTCATCGGCAAAGTCAGCCCGGTGCACTTCTGGTGGGGAAGCTTCGATCATGCGGTGACGCGCTTCTCCGGGAGGGTGGCTCCGGAACGTCCTGAAGCCGATCGAGTCACGCGCGAAGCTTATTCACACGAAGTCAGCAGTGCAGGGTTTTGGCCAGGTGGAGGCGACATTAAGGGGCCTGCCTTCTACTCATACGCCGCACCCGAGCCGGCCGGTTTCGCGGAGCAGCCGGTTGGACCGGCGGCGGCCTTCTACCATCCGCAGATGAAGGAGTTTCTACTGATGTATGACGACGTGCGAACCGCAGCTTCGCCTAGGGCCGCGCTGATGGAGTTCTTGCAAAGTACCTACGAAGCGGCCGCCAAGCTGGCGAAATGGGACCGCAAAGCGTTGGAGCGTTAAACCGAACCGGAGGGGACAAGTGCCAGAAACGTGCAGCCACCTAGATCAGGTCAAAATTACTCATACCAAGAAACATGTTTGCGAGGAGTGCGTCAAAATGGGGGACACCTGGGTCCATCTGAGGATGTGCCTGGAATGCGGCAATGTGGGATGTTGCGATTCCTCCAAAAACAAGCATGCCACGAAGCATTTTCACGCCGTGCGCCATCCCCTGATGCGTTCGATCGAGCCCCGGGAAGCCTGGGTCTGGTGTTATGTGGACCAGATTATTGCGGGCGAGATTCCGGATTGAGTGTTGGTTTCCGGCCACCCCACAAGTCAATGCGTCAAGACGGCTCGCAGCACGCTGCGTTCGGTTGGGTTCGGATTACAACTTGGTAGTCTCGAAACACTGCAATAATCAATTCATTCGCTTTTGATGCGGCGTTCACCACCTTTGAAATCAGATGCCGTAAGTTTCCTCTCACGGAGGAACTTACATGTCTCTGAATCATGTCCCCTCTGCGAAGTGGCGTGCCACGGCCCTGGCCAGTGCACTGACTTTGCTTAGTTCGACCATGCCCGTGAGCGCTCAGAACAGTCCTGCATCCGTGACGCGCTCCTCGACAAGAACTCCCATCCAGCATGTGATCGTGATCATCGGCGAGAATCGGACCTTCGATCACATCTTCGCCACCTATCAGCCCGCGCAGGGTGAAACCGTCAACAATCTCCTTTCGGAAGGAATTATTCAGGCGGATGGCACCCCGGGACCGAATTTTGCCGTTGCTCATCAGAACTCAGCGGTTGATACATTCGCCCAAGGCTATGAGATGAGCCCCGGAGGAAAGTCGCTGTATTCGGTGCTACCTACGCCGCTCGTGGGAGGGCCAACGACGCCTTACTTCCAGACTCTGGAACAGGCGATGGAAGCCGAAAACGGCCTGGCGCCCGAATACTACCAGTACATGCTGACCGGAGGCACCGGCTTGCAAGCAGGCCAGCCCGATACTCGCATCACCAACGTCACCAATTTGCCGCCGGGACCATTCCTACTCACGAACTCAACCACCCACCCTTACGACGTTTACGACAACAGCCCGGTACACCGCTTTTACCAGATGTGGCAGCAGACGGACTGTAGCACCTCCTACATCACGACAGCCAATCCCAGCGGCTGCGAGGCTGACTTATTCCCCTGGGTTGAGGTGACCGTAGGCGCAGGCGCCAATGGGCGGCCACAGCCGGGTGGCTTCAATGAGCAGAGCACCAAGGAAGGTGCGACCGCCATGTCGTTCTACAACGTCCTGCAGGGCGACGCGCCATACCTTAAGTTCCTCGCCGATAACTACGCCATGAGCGACAATTACCATCAAGCTGTCATGGGTGGCACGGGTGCCAATCACATCATGATGGGAACGGGCGATGCGATGTGGTTCAGCGATGGCAATGGACAGCCGCTGCAGCCTCCGCATAACCAGTTGGTCGGTATCGGCTCGGCCAATCAGGGTGTGGTCGATGAGATCGAGAACCCCAATCCTGCGCCTGGTCCAAGCATTTCACAACCGACCACGGAGAATTGGTACATCCAGGACGGCTATGGCGGCGGCTCGTACGGGTCTCCTTCCTATGGAGGTGGCTCCTACAGCAACTGCTCCGATTTGACAGCCCCAGGCGTAGCATCAGTGCGCAACTATCTGGCGGCGCTGACTTATCATCCCGATCCGAAGTGCGACCAGCAACATTGGTACTTGTTGAATAACTACAACCCCGGTTACTTCGGCGACGGCAGCAATGCCTACACCGACAACAGCGATGCCAACACCGTGTTCACAATTCCGCCGTCGAACGTGCGCAACATCGGCGACGAACTTCTCGAAAACAACGTTTCCTGGAAGTACTACGGTGACCAGTGGAATCGATATCTGAATGACAAGTATTACCAGAATCCCCTGGATGTCTATTGCAACATCTGCAACTTCTTCCAGTACTCGAGCTCGATCATGACCAACCCGGCAGTCCGCACTGCTCACCTCAAGGACACGACTGACCTCTACGCCGACATCGCCAGCGGCGACCTGCCGGCCGTTTCCTATGTCAAGCCCAGCGGAATCGTCGATGGTCACCCGGCCTCTTCGAAACTGGACCTGTTCGAGGGCTTTACCAAGAAGATCGTAGATGCAGTGCAAGCTAACCCTGCACTGTGGCAAACCACGGCGATTTTCGTCACCTTCGATGAAGGCGGCGGATACTACGACTCCGGCTACGTCCAACCGGTCGATTTCTTCGGCGACGGCAGCAGAATCCCGATGATCGTAGTCTCCCCGTACACCACCGCTGGACACATCTCACACCAGTACAACGACCACGTTTCGATCTTGAAGTTCGTAGAATACAACTGGGGGCTGCCGCCGCTGACGGACCGTAGCCGCGACAACCTGCCCAATCCAATACCCAGCCTCACGAATCCGTACGCTCCTTCCAACAGCCCGGCCATTGGAGACTTGACGGATTTGTTTAGCTTTGGCGGTATACGGTAGCTGTCTTAGGTAGGAGGCTGCTGTAACGGCATCCGCGAGCAAACGCCGAACGCTCTTTGCGGCCGGCGTTTGCCGTTTCTTTATGTGGCACTAAGGTGCTGGCTGTCGTGGAGGGGAAACCGCTTAGCCCTAAGCTGCAAATTCCTGCGCAGTAGCCACCAAACACGGGGGGTGACAGGTCAGCAGGTTTCTGTCGATTAGACTTTGCTATCAACGGAGTGCATTCGGGGCTAGCCTATTCAATTCGTGGTACTTAGATTGCAAGCATCACTACCGAGGAGTCGTCTCTCCTGGGAACTCTGCCCGTCTGTGCGATGGCTCCGGTTTGCAAACCGAACCAACACTTTCTGGAAAGGAAGGGAACTATGCGATTTAGCAAACTCTCGCTCATCGCGCTGAGCGTGTTGCTGCTCAGCCTGCCGATGCTTGCGGATTCGAGCTTCCATCCGTATGCCCAGCCGGGATCTGACGGTGGAGCGTACCTCGCCAATACTACTAATTACGGGGGCGGCGATGGATCCCAAGGAACGATCTTCTCCTTGGGTACCTTTAGCTTCAGTTCAGGAATGCTGGAATTCAACGTGCCTGACTCGTGGGCAACGTGGAATTGTCCTCCGGCGACCGAGAGCTGCTCGCCCAACGTGCTCTATTCCAACGGAGCGACCAGCCTAACCCTTACACTTACTGGCGCCGACAACTTTGCTGGATTCGAGTTGGAGCCGGACCAGTTCCAACAGGAAGAGGTCAGGGCGGATTTCTACGCTACCGATCTAACGACTCTTCTGGGAAGCATTGACTTGATGCCGAACGGCTCCGCGGGTGCGTTGCTGTTTGCTGCCAGCGATGACTCAAACTTTGGCAAGATCGTGATTACGGATCTCGCGGGAGATGATTTCGCTATTGCCCAGCTGCGTCAGGGGCACGGTGGTGGCGGCACCACACCTGAACCGGGCACGATGATACTGCTCGGATCGGGTCTCCTGGGTGCGCTGGGGGTAATGCGCCGCAAGATGAACCTCTAGGCCCATTTTCTCCTCCGTGGTTAAGCGTTACACTGAATAGCCGAAGCGATGGCGCTTCGGCTATTTTCTTATTGCATTCAATTTCGAAAACCCCGCAAGTGACTATTAGTGCGGTGCAAAGTGTCGGCTCGATGCGCCCTCCCGGCGCGGTCGCCTACCGAAGGGTGATTTGAATCACATACAGTCGCAATGTTAGCGTGATAAGAGAGATCATTGAGATCTTCTAAAGCACCCGATGTCCCCTTGGGGGAAACCGCCGGCCAAGCCTTTCCAAGACCAGCGTCGCAAGGACAAACTATGAATCAGCGCATTTATATCGCCGCCTATAGCCAGTCAAAGTTTGGCAAGCTCATGGACATAACGATTCCTCAGATCTTGACCAACGCCGTGACGGGCGCCTGTCAGCAAATTGGTGTTGACCCTTCGGTTATCGACACCGGATCGATTGGCTCAGCTTGCAACTTCACCCTGAATCAGCAAGGACTGCTCTCCGGTTTGGTGGCGTCGGTTCCGGGATTGGAAGGAAAGCCGCTGGAGTCCGTCGAAAACGCCTGTGCTTCTGGAGGCCAGGCGGTGCTCTCGGTGATTTACAAGCTCTTGAGCGGTGTGGGGGACGTGGGAATTGCCATCGGCTATGAGAAAATGCGCGACCGGGAAGGGAAGATGGACGGCAAGCTTATCGGTGAGGTTCTAGGGTATTATTCGCATCCCGACGAACGGCCCGGCAAGGTCTTCATATTCCCGCAGCTGTTTGCTGAAATCATGCAGTGCTACATGCAAGTGCATGGCGTCAGTGAAAGCGACCTGGCACAGATTGCGGTCAATGAATACGCGAACGCGAAGTCCAATCCTTTTGCCCAGATGAACAAAGTGCAGATTACGCTCGAGCAGGCGATGAAGATCGAGGGCATCAATCGTTATGTCGTCGACGGCCTGCCGCTCAAGACTTACGACTGCTCGCAAATTACCGATGGCTATGCCGCGCTCATTCTGGCGACGGAAGAAGGGCTCCGGAAACTTGGTGTCGCCAAAGCAGATTGTGTCGAGATCGCAGGCTATGCTCAGGCCACCGATCCTTTGCAGAAGGAAGGCCGCAACACCCTGGTTCCGGCCGGGGCCTACCGGGCGATGCGAAAGGCCTACGAAATGGCGGGTGCTTTGCCTGCGGACGTGAATGTGGCGGAAATCCACGACTGTTTCACGGTAGCGGCGGCGATTGGGACGGAGGTCCTCGGGAAAGCTTCGCCCGGCAAGGGGGCTCGTTACTGGGTTGATGGGAAGGCCAGCGTGGATGGAGACTGCGCCATCAACATGTCCGGCGGCTTGATTGCCAAGGGACACCCCGTGGGTGCGACCGGGGTGGCGATGTTAGGGTCGTGTTTCTGGCAACTGAAAGGCAAGGCCTCGAAGGAGATTCAGAAGAAAGATCCCAAATTGGCCGCAACATTTAACATCGGGGGCGCGATGTGTGCCTCGGTTTGTACGGTGTTGCGCAACCCGGCGTGATCGGGTGCTAGGTGTGCACCTGATCGGAACGTCCCAGAAAAGGAAAACGGCGCAAGCAGGACGCTTCCGCCGTCGAATTCACAGGCTTGATTTGTTCGCTGGTCCGCGACTAGGCTTTACTCAGCAGACAGGCGACATTTCTCCCTCCACGTAGCGGGCAGTGCTGCCGGGCCCCATGGAGTTATTGCGCAGCGCAGGAGGCAGATGGAAAACACGCTCGGCTTGGTGATGACAGGGGGCGGTGCCCGCGGTGCTTATCAGGCGGGCGTTCTGAAGCGTATCGGCGAGATAAAACGCGTTCAGGACAACGGGAATCCTTTCCGTATCATTGGGGGAGCATCGGCGGGGGCCGTGAACGGTGCTGCCCTGGCCGCAGGGTGCGACGATTTTTCTTTGGCGACCCACGTTCTCGCCGGACTCTGGTCGCGACTGAAGCCCACTGACATCTTTCGCTGCGATGTCTTGTCCCAGGCTCGCAACTCCTTCACCTGGATATTTGATCTCTCCTTTGGTGCGGTCCTGGGTGGAGGCAACGCCCGGTCTTTATTGGATGCGAGCCCTCTGCAGCGCTACCTCCACGCCCATCTAAAGTGCGACCGCATCCAAGACAACATCAGGCGTGGATGGCTTTACGCGCTTGCCATTTCCGCAACCAACTACAACTCAGGGAAGAGCTACCTGTTCATTCAAGGCGCCAAGGGCCACCCGATGTGGAACCGGAGCCGACGAGTGACTCTGGCAACGAAGATAACGGTCGATCACATCTGCGCGTCTGCTGCTATTCCCCTGGTCTTCCAACCGGTGAGGCTCAAGACGTCCAAGGGAACTGCTTTTTTCGGCGACGGGTGTGTGCGCCTGCAACAACCTCTCAGCCCCATCATTCGTTTGGGGGCAAGAAAGATTTTCGCGATAGGCGTCCGTTGCGAAAACAAGGAACATCAGATCGAAGCCACTGATCAGAGAGAACCGTCGCTGGCTCAGGTGATGGGAGTCCTGTTTAATGTGATGTTCCTGGACAACCTTGCTACAGATGTCGAACACCTTGAACGGCTGAACCAACTGCTCAGAGAGGGGCACATCAGCCAGACGGGCCTGGAGGGATGTGAAAAGATGAGGCCCCTGATTCCGCTGTTGGTTACCCCTTCCGTCGATTTGTCCGAACTGGCCGCGCACCACCAGAGAGAAATGCCGTATCTTATCCAATATTTTGTAAGTGGTTTGGGGCGGGATGCTGCGTCGTGCTCAGACCTGATGAGTTACCTGCTCTTCACGCCAAGGTACACCAACGATCTCATCGACATCGGTTACAACGATGCCGACAAGCGCATCGATGAGATCGAAGACTTCCTGTATTCGTCTGAGGACGGGGATGTCGAGGACTCTCCAAACAGGCCGATCGGAACCGGCAAGTCGCGACAGGTGGGCCTGCTGGAGAAACGTACGTAGAACTTAGTCAGGTCCCGTTGACAGTCCTTACAGACAGGAGACTGACTCCCTGGCCGCACCTGCGGAGCATCTATTGCGTTCCCGCTGCAACGCCCGCGTCGTGCGATGATTTGTCTTCCGACTGGGATACTTTGGTTCCCACGAGGCCTTCCAACCGGGACAAGCGCTGTTCCAATTCGCTGATCTTCCGCTCTTGTGACGTGATCACTTCCGCTTGCTGTTCGGCACGGCGGTACTGTTTCTGCACTTCGTTTAACAGCATGGACGCGATGTACTGATAGCGTACCGTATATGGCTTGCCATCCGCATCCTGCGCCACCAGCTCTGGATAGACTTTGGCTACCTCTTCCGCGATGAGGCCAAATTGCAGAGTTCGCGGCCCATTTTCATATTCGGTCTTGTAGAAAAACGTCACTGGGCGAAGCCTCATCAAGGCGCTGCTGCTGTCCCCCATGTCACTCACATGCTCCTTGAAACGGAGCGAAGAGGTCAATGTCCCGAGCTGTCCGCTGGCATTCACGAACACCGGAACTCCTGATGGCGAGTTCGAACCGTAGATGCCGGCGATATACGCGGCATTTTGCTGTCCGTCGGCACTGCCCTGAGTGCCGATACGGATTACGTTGCTCTCTCCGCTGGTTCCCTGGCTGCCCATGTAGATATTGCTGGAGCCGGTTCCGTTATTGAACCCAGCCATGTAGCCGAGATAGGTATTATTGCTACCCGTGGTGTTGTTGTAAGCGGCCGCGTAACCGATGTAGGTGTTGTTATTACCTGAATCCCCAGGGTAGCCCCCGTACGCCACGCTGGGCCCCAGAAAGATGTTATTACTCCCGGTGCTGACGAGGCCCGATTGAAAGCCGACGTAGACGTTGCTATCGCCGCTATCGTTGCTGTATCCGGCTTCTATTCCCAGGAATGTATTTCCCATGCCGTTGGTATTGGAGTATCCGGTATCTTCGCCTACGAACAGGTTCAAGCCTCCGGTGTTGTTAGCGCCGGCAAAGCGACCGACGAATAGGTTCTTCTGGTAGATCCGACGGGAACGCCAACGCTCAGTACAGGCTGTCCGGCGATCTGGTAAGTGGTACCTGCGTTAACGCTCCCGCTCGCGGCAACATCGCCACTACCATCAACCGAAAACGCCGTGACCGGGCTGCCGCAGTGGGCCCGTCGTGGCCGTGATCAGGGGGCCGCCCGCCGTATTCTGCAACCACGCTGCCGTGCCATTCGGACTCTGTACGGTTGCGTTCAGGCCATAGGTGGTACCGGTAGGGGACGATTCCAGCGTGCTGATGCCAACTCCCATGCTGCTGGCGGCAGTGGCGACCAGTCCAGCAGCCACGCCGGTGGTTGCCAGGGATTGTCCCCACACTCCAGTGCCGCCGTTGCTCGCCTGTGACTGTCCCCACAGGGCGGTGCCGTCGGGACTAGTGACTGCTCCGCTAACACCGTACGTGCTGCCCGTTGCCGACGTTGCTAGTCCGCGTACGCCAGTCCCGCTAATGCTGTTGGAATATCCCTTTAACCCATAGGTGTAGCCCGTGTTGGCATACGCCAGTCCTAACAGACCGACGCCTATTGTGCTGGCCGTACTCCCCTCCACTCCGTACGCTTGCCCGGAAGCCGAATAGGCCTGCCCGAAAACAGCGACCCCTGGTCCATTGATGGCGGCCAGCACGGCATTGGAAATGCCTGCGCTGGCAGTGGTGGCGACAATGGCATTGCCGGTTCCGGTCTGGGTCACTCCCACAATCTGATCGGTAGTCGATCCGCTGAAGTTCGTCGGTCCGGACGTGGCAGCTGCAGTCTTCACTCCGGGCCGCGAGACGCGAGAACTATCGGCACTGGTCGACCCAGTTTGACTGGCGCTGCTAACGCCGGCCGCGGTCTGGGTAGGAGTTCAGGTCCTTCGCCAAGACGAAATCAGAGACGCTCCTTCCGGCCAGTGTTTCCGCTTCGTGCGCCTTGAAAGCATAGGGCACGCTCACCAGCATCACACGAGCTAGCTCAGCCTGTCCCTGCACCTGTACGCCGAGCCAGCGCTGCTCTTCCTGCGAGAACAGATCAGTGGGCACTCCGTCAGCGGTGGCACTTCCCAGCAATACGCTGTATTGACCGGATGCATCGGGGATGACATTCTGGGTCTCGAGCCAAATAGGTGCCCCGCCGTCCTGCTGTCTGTAGATCGCAAAGGTCACTTCGGTGCTTGCGGCCACCGGTACCCCGTTAATATCTCTCAGCGTTCCGCCGTACCGAATGAGGTTGGGGACCGCAGTGCCAGTGATTTGTTGGGCTGAACAGACCAAAGCCAGGAGCAAGATGGACAAGAGCGTAACAGCGCTCGTCATGAAGCGATGCATGTGTTGTCTTCCTTTCTGGAGGAGGCCAGGAACAAACAAGGTCATTAACAGAAAAGGCCGCCGGAGCGGCGGCTACTGGAGCGATGTTCTTGATGCGAAATCCAACCGCTTCTAGGACATGCTCTTGAGGGTTTTTCCCAGCACGAGGTTACAAACCGTGTCGCTTACGTTTTCCCAGAGGTATTCCGGAGGCGTGGCGCAGAGATTACCACGGTTCAGAACGACTTTTACGCAGCGCAGAATACTCTCCACTTCCGCGCCGCTCAAGATATTGCTTCCGTACTCCATCGTCTCAGGCCTCTCGGTGGTATCGCGGATTGTCACGTTTGGTACCTTGAAAATGGAACACTCTTCTTGTACGGTTCCACTGTCGCTCAGCACACAAAAAGCATTCTGCTCCAGCTTCACAAAGTCGAAGAACCCAAACGGATCCATGTAGCGCACGCCGTCGCTCTCTGCAATCCCCGCGGCCTGCATTCGCTTGCGAGTATGGGGGTGAGTGCTGACGATGACCGGTAGTCCGTACTCTGCGTGGAGGGAGTTGAAGGCTTCGGTCAGCGACTGCAGGCGGCTCTCGACGTCCACATTCTCGGCTCGATGCATGGTGACCAGGAAGTATTTGCCCGTGGACTATTCCGAGGTCCCCGTGGATCTTAGAGTGCTCAATCTGCTTACGATAAAAGTCGAGGACTTCATAGATGGGATTGCCTGTGACAAAGATTCTCTGTCCCTCGATGCCTTCTCGCAGCAGGTTCTTACGGCTGCGCTCCGTGTAGGGCATCAGAACATCGCTGCTGTGATCGATCAGACGACGATTTGTCTCCTCCGGTACTCGGTCATCGTAGCAGCGATTGCCCGCTTCCATGTGAAAAACAGGAATACCCATTCGCTTCACCATGATGGCTGCCAGGCTGCTATTGGTGTCGCCTAAGACTAGAAAGCGATCCGGTTTTATCGCGCAAGAGTATCTTCTCGATGCTGCGAGAGAATCGTCGCGATCTGCTCACCGAAACTGCCTCTTGCACCAAGATAGTCGTCTGGATTCCGAACCCCCAGCTGCTCGAAGAAGATGTCATTCAGATTCGTATCGAAGTTCTGGCCGGTGTGTACAAGAATGTGGTCGCACAGTTTGTCTAGCTTAGGAATGATTCTGGACAGACGTATAATCTCTGGACGTGTGCCCAGGATGGTCATAACCTTCATAATGTTGAGTTTCCGAAGCGGTAGTCGAAGCTCGCTAGCTCCGCGATCATTGCCGGGATTGTCGGAGGCTCACTGTATCCCGCGTGGGCCCACAGGCTGCGGTTGAGATCTTCGGATTTGGTCGAAAGAGTGCGATCAACGATAGCTTTGGCTTCGGTGGGGCTTATTCGTATATCGTGACGCTTGAAAATGGGTTGCGAAAACCTGCAGAAGTTCATACTTGGATAGCGATCCGCTCGGAATGACATGCTGCAATCTCGACAGCGGGATCCCCGACTTGATGGCTCCGCTACACAAGCGCGCAAAATGTAGAGTGGTCACGCCATTCCATTGATGGTTGACGAAACCATTTAGTGCTGCGCTCCGTCGGCTGCCGCCGAAACCATTCGATCAGAAAGACATAAGACTTCGGTTCTGGTCCAATGATCGAGCAGCGAAGGCAATGGGTTCCTGGATAGAGTACCTCTCCCAGGCTCTTTGTCTTCCCGTAAACATCCAGTGGGTCGTGCGGATCGGTCTCGCGAGTAAGACCGGTATGACCAGAATAAACACAATCGGTCGCGATCTGAAGTACTTTGGCCCCGACGCGTTCGCGCACAGGCAGACGATCATACGGGAACGAGCTGTTAATCCTGATTGCGTTTTCAACCTCGGCAGGATTGTCGTCATGGACGTAAGGCTTTGTTATGCCGATGGCATTGATGATCCAGTGCGCACCGTTTATTGCTTCCTGAATTGCGTCTCGCTCCGCGGCCGCAGCGTCAAACACCCGCCATTCTACGTCCGGCAGGAGGCGCGCAAATCGGTCGGCCAACACCTGATTACGTACTGTAGCTGATACGTTGAGCTCCGGGTCGCGGCTGAGTACATCTGCAACCATCGACCCCAGCATGCCGCTCCCGCCCAGGACGGTGACATTTGTCCGGTTCACGCGCTTGTCATCGTCCTGGTCGCTCATCGTTCAACAATTTCCCAGGGATTCCAATAGCGAGCGTCGTAACGGACGTCGTCACTGCGGCTCTCATCAAGCGTGGCGGTAGAAAAGAACAGGAGTTTGCAGTGCTCAGTTAACGACATGAATCCGTTGGCATAGCCCGGCGGGAATAAAGAGTATTGCAGGCTGAATAGCGGACAGCACATGGCGGTCGACTTCAGCGTCTCGATTCGGCGTGTCCCAGTCGTCGATGGGCACCGCGCAAACGACGGCCGCGCCTTCCAATACGGTTACATACTTGGCTTCTCGTCGATGGGCATGCCAGGCGCGAACGAATCCAGCCCGATGGTTGCTTACCACATAGAATCGTCTTGACGTCGTGGAACACAAAATCATTTACAAAAGACAACGAGCCGCGGTCGTCAACGGCAATACTCCCCCGTATAAGCAGAGGTCTTGTGCAGGATCATCCGATCACTCCGGACGCAGTTCCCCTCGCCAATTCCTTATGCGTGTTGAACATGGAAAGGAAAGCCTGGTTCGTATATCTAGGGTTGAAGACATCCTTGATCCGATTATCTTCAACCAGGCACTTCATTTCTTCGATACCCTCGTCGATCGAATGGGTTGCCTTAAAGCCGAGAATCCGATTGGCTTTGTCGCTACGCACTCGGTAGTTCCGCAGGTCCTGGAACTGCATCGGCGTCTGCTCGATCACCACGTCTGGAAAGTGATTACGCACCTGGTAAGCCAAGTCAACGATTCGAACATTCTGGCGGTGTAGGTTAAAGATGCCCGTATCGAGTAGTGGTGAGATTATCCACTGCGGCTTGTGCAGCATCCTTGACGTGGAGTAGCGGCCGAAATTGATCTCCACCAAACACGCTAATCTTACCATTCTGCCAGGCGCGGACCGTCGAGAGTATTGACGACCAAGTCCAACCTGCACCCTGGAAAATTCGTCTCCAACGCCAAAAAGCGTGCCCTAGCCGAAACGTAATGGCGTTAGTCTCGCGGAGGTAAGTCTCCGCCGCTAGCTTACTTGCGGCATACATCGAAAGAGGAGCGGTTGGCGAGTCTTCAGTAAGCTCGACATTGTCCTGGGCCCCATAAACTGAGCAGGTTGACATGAAAATGATTCGCCGGTCGAAGTGACGTACCATCCAACCCACAGCCTCCTGGTTGACCTCAATCGTGATCTCTGGGTTTAACTGGCAGGCGCCATCACCCACGATTGCCGCCAGCCAGATCACCGCATCCGCCCATTTGAGATGGGGTAGGAGGCGGTCCTGATCTCTAACGTCTCCGAAGACGAAATCGACGGGCTTACGATAGGATTCTTCGTAAAGCAGAGCGTCGTAAACGCGGATGCAGTGATCGGTGGTTAGCAAGGCATCGGTAACCGCGCCACCGACATAGCCGGCGCCACCAACGACGAGAACATTCATTGTCGAACACTCCTGTGGAGAGGATTAGCGGTGACTTCCATAGTTCCATTGCGGGAGAGTAGTTAGCCTTGAGCAGCTGAGGCTAATGGGATGCCGTCAGGGTGCCCTAGCCTCGCATAGAAAGGCGCTTTCAGTATGCATTCTTGCCAAAGATGCCAAACCACAAGGTGAGGCATATGATTCGAATATCGAACCAAAAGCTCCAGTTCTGCAAATAGTAAAGATCACATTCCACGCGCTTATGAATCGATGTGTCACCTCTCCAACCGTTTATCTGAGCCCAACCGGTAATGCCTACCTTAAGGCGATGGCGTGTGTTGTAATGAGAGACCTCTTTGACAAACTCGTCAACAAAGAATGGGCGCTCCGGCCGCGGCCCGACAACGCTCATGTCACCCTTTAAGACATTAAAGAACTGCGGCAATTCGTCCAAGCTGCTCTTCCTCAAGAACGAACCAATAAGGGTGCGATCGAGGATCGTTCGCTACCGTCCACACCGTATCGCTGTTCGAGCGCTGGTCTACCTTCATCGTCCGGAACTTGTACATCACGAAAAGCTTGCCATTTAGGCCAACGCGTTCCTGACGGAACAGAATTGGACCGCGGGAAGTGACTTTGATCAGCAGTGCGATTGGGAGCATGAGCGGAGCGGTCAGAGCAAGCGCACAGATTGAGAAGACGACGTCGAAGACCCGCTTTGACAAGGCATAGTAAAGCGACTCCGCGGGTGCTGTCGCTAGATCGAGCATGTGCAGTGGGCCGAACTGGAAGAGCCTTTCTCGAACCAAGGGAATGTCGCCGGTGTCGACTACAACGTGGATTGGGGCGCCTAACATCTGGAGCGCTCGAACTACGTTCGAGAGCGTGGAAAGTCGATCGGCGGGAAGCGCTATTACGATGTCATCTACATGCAGACTCATGCCGCTCACCAGCATCTCAAGGTCAAATACCGGGTACATTCTCGACGGCCGCGTCCTGGCCGGGTAACCGGATATGTCCCACGATCTCGGCCGGCGCGAAAGGAACCCGTGCAAGTTGGCTCGCGATGTGACGCAGCATAAGAGTCGGCACCCACGATCAAGACGGAAAGCGGACGGCGAGAGCGGTCCGCGCTCCAAAGTAAGAAGGCGGAACCCGGTTCTAATCAATACCGTGCCAACAAACAGGGCGACTGCCGTGGCTATGAAAAAGACACGTGACAGATCGTGACCACGATAGAAGAAGAGCGCACACAGCTGCAGTATGCAGGTGGCCATACATGCCGCTGCGGCCTTCTTTAGGCCGGTATACTCCCGAAAAAATTCCTCAATACTGCATAGCTGATAGTGTTCTACAGCAATGATCCACACCAGAGTCGTAAAAGCAAGCAAGCGCCACATAAAACGGGCAGGTCATAAGCAAACGGGGAAAGTCCTACTTTGTCAGACAGGAAGCGTACGTAGGCGCCTGCAATAAACGCAAACAGCGGAAGCGGGTAGCAGCAAAGTCGTATGAAGAAACGGTAGTAGCTTAGACGTAGAACCATGTCCGGAATCCTCGGGAGCTCTCGCGGAGCCAATCGAGCGCAGGTCTAGGAGAACTAGCTGGAGTATTGCCACCTAACTCATGTTCGACTGAGAGATGTCGCTAAGTCTAGCGGTATCGTTCAGAAACGAATCTGCTGCCGATCTGCCAGTGAGATGCGAGGCTTCACTCAAGGTGAAGTGACCAAGGATTTGATCGGCAGCGTGCTGCGGAGAAAAGAACGTTTCCAAGAGAGCCCGGCCACGCTGGCCCTAAAGCTGTGCGGAGTGCCGCATCGCTGGCGAGCGCGAGCGCATATTCCCGAAGCAGTTCATCGTCACCATTCCGACAGCAGTATCCAACTCCGTTCTCGTTCAGGATAGCGAACAGGTCGTTGCCAGGATTGACGCTGGCAAGCACTGGTAGTCCAGCGCAAAAGTAGGCCAGTAGTCTACCGGGCACAGTTGTTAATCTTAAAGCGGCGATCGAGTGAAATCAGGCCAATATCGAATTCTGACACCATCGACATAAAGTCTTCCTGGGGCACAGTGTCCAGTAAGGTGACATTGCTGAGGTCGCCGTTGGGATATCATTTTGCGCATCTCCGGCAGTTGGCTACCCCAACCTACCAACAAGAAGTGAATATGTGATTCCAATCGCAGGCGAGCTTGCAAGTCTCAGCACGTTGAGTGGATCTTGCGCCACTCCAAAATTGCCACCAAAAAAGAACACGACCCGATTTGCCAGTCCAAGCCGTTCGCGATAACTAGTTGTCGAGGGTGCTCGTCGACGACCTGCGGAGTACCAGTTGAATAAGAACTTCTACTTGGGGTGACTGCGAGAGAGGATCATGGTCGAAGTAGCTTAAGTCGCCTGGAGACTGGACACCGATGACGTCTGCGGCAGAATACTGCTTCTGCTCGAACCGCAATAGATACTTGTGGGCCAATCCCGGCCTGAGCTCTCCCACATCCAGCATGAACTGTGTCCAGAGGTCACGAAGCACCAAGGTAGGCAGGACACCCGAATAGCTTCTTGAGTCGTTCAACCAGAGAACCGAAGAAGATCGTCGGCGAAAAGAAGATAATGAGGTCGAAGCTGCGTGAGCGACAAGACGGCCCGGCACGCCGCCAAATCTGCTGGGAAAAGCTGATCTTCACGAAGGCCGCGAAGAAGTTTGCCAGCGCCCTTAGTTTTGCTGGTCTTGATTCTAATTACTTCCAGGCCATCTTCGGTCGAGACTTCGCATGGCTTTTCAGCGAAGGCCGACGGCACGAGAACGGTGACGGCAAGCCCGCGTCGAGCCAATTCGTCCGCGAGGTCCTTAACAAGTTTGGCGGTCGACGTCGTGGTGGGAACAAAGGTGTCCGTTATCAACAGGACACGGCTCGCTGAAGCCACGGTTCCTGCGTCGATACCGTAAGAGGCGACTTCGGTCGTGCTAAGTGATCTCAAGACTCTAATGTCCGGTCCAGCAGC
The DNA here is from genome assembly GCA_963840905.1 of uncultured Acidobacteriaceae bacterium. GTDB lineage: Bacteria > Acidobacteriota > Terriglobia > Terriglobales > Acidobacteriaceae > Bog-257. The sequence continues at coordinate 362,896 of CAWJAO010000010.1, read as the reverse complement.
CAGGATTGAAGTAACGATCAGGCAGACTTGGCTACATCATGAACCAAAGAACTCGCCAACCAATGCCGAGCCGTGTTCAGCGTCAGGGCAGCCGCTCTGGGTCCAACAAGATATCGAACAGCTCAGCCCAAGAGCGCGCAAAGGGCGGTTCCACCTGCGGCGCCTTGCCTGCAGCGAATGACTTAGCTCCTTGCATTGCATCTTTCATGAGGCATGCCAAGTCTGTCGCTGAATCAGGGGGGAAGAAGGCGACACAGGGATGATCGCCAACCGTCTCGCGCGCATAGGCAGCGTCAGCAATGAGCATCGGCCGGTTATAGGCCCTGAACTCGCTAATGGCTAATCCCCACGTTTCTAGTTTCGACGGAAACAGTAAGCAATCGGTCAGAGCTGTATCGCTGAAAGACCTCTTCTCGGGATAGCCTGCCCAGCAGTCGAATCTGTGGCAGATCCCGCGCAGCGTTTGCCGATCTGCCGCAGCATATCGATTGTCTGATGCCGCGAATGTTAGCCAGACTCTCAAAGTCGGTTATGCCATCGGCCACCAGCTGCTTTACCGCATCGCACACCACCTCGAAGTTCTTGTGGATGGACGGGTGGGATGGGTAGAAAAATACAAAGGGGGATGACTGACGTCTCTTGCGGCGCAGGAGCAACGCGTGCTTCCGAAAGTACCGGATGAGCGACGACAACATTATCGAGTCCGAAGCGCTTTCGAAATGCCTGCCGGACCCACTCCTGTTGTACGACCACCACCGCATTCCGTCGAAGATTTACGCGATACATGAGATCCAAGAACGCGTTTACAACCGCAAATCGGGGCTGCATTAAGGCTTCCCGCCAACTGAGATCGTAGAAGGTTACTTACGTTCTGGCAGTAAACAGCCCGTCTTTGTGCGCGCACATTTGGTGTAGTGTTGTGCAACGAAAGCCAAAGAAAGGGATTGAGACGGCGAGATAGTTTCCAAAACACCCAGTATTCGTGATAGAGCCGATCGAGGATGCTCCGCTTGGAGTGCGGGAACTCGTAGTAGTAAATACCCGGAACGCCAACCAGTTCCTTCTTGTGAACGAGAGCGACGATGCGTGTAGTCGTTCGACCGCTGGGCCAGCTCCCCCAAACAGTCTGTCAAGATTGAAAGACCGCCCATCTCGGTGAGGTTTACCCCGGAGACTACGATGACGGGCTTTCGACCGTTCAGTACTGCCATCTGCGTTTCGTTAGTGAGTATTGGGATCGAGCATGGCGTTCTATACAGCGTGGATATGACGGGTTGAGCCTGTACCGGCGATACCAGCTTCGCGCTGGCGAGCCTGTTCGTGCAGATAGCTGAATACATATGCGAAGACGAAGAAGAAGAACTCAGGAGGAAAATAGTGGCCCGCCCTGATCAGCTTCAAAATGAGGTAGATCAATACGGCAGTGTTGATTGTTCCGGCCTCGTCCGCAGCGGAAAGGCGAAACTTCCATAAGAAAATGCCAACTAAGCACAAGCCGACAATACCAAGATCGGATGCAACCCGCAAGAACATCGATGCTGCTTCCTTCTTGTTCAGCATCTGGTTCTCGGCACTGAAACCGCTTAGACCTGGGATGTCAGGAAGATATCTGTCGTGCGATCTCTCGTGGGAACCCAAGCCATTTCCCAGGATCGGACTTTCCTGGAGTACCTGCGCGGCTACAAAGGCATTCGAAATCGAGGCATAAGTGCTGGTGTTGACATTGGCGACAGTCAATTCGGTAACAGCCTTGACCGTGTCGTCAAAGCGCAGCCGGAAATTCTGCGAAAGTAGCCGCAATCCGCTAACGCCCAGGACAAGAATGAGAGGAACGGTGACGAGCAGAAGCTTGTGTCGGGACTTGGCGACGAGAAAGATCAGGACCAACAGTAACCCCATGTATCCGACCGCAGAGTCAGCAAGAATTATCGAGAGTAGGCCAATTATTGATTCGATCCGGTGCTTGCCGTGGAAGACCGTTGCCTCAAGAAAATAGTAGATTGCCGGCATTACGATCATCATGAACTGGGCCGGTTCGGTCAGCACACTGTGGGCGCGAAGATATTGGGTGAGAAGGAAAGCACGCTGGAAAGGCAGCATGAGAATGCCAATCCAACAGACGTAATACGCAAGGCGCGTATAGAGGAGGAACAAGCGTCGAAAATCGAAATCCTCGAAACGAAAGAAGTTGTAAAAATACAGAGACGTAAAGGTAATGCCGACAAACTGTTCCGAAAAGGCCCGAATTGTATTGGTTCCCGCGGCAATGCTTACCAGACCAGAGAATGCGAGGTAAGCTGTAGAAAAGGACGAGAGGTTTGTTGATAACGAACTGGCCCAATGACAGGAGCACAAGGGTGTTAAACAGCATGACGAAGTAGAATGCCTTGATGTCAATGCCGGCTTTGTAACGGGCCGCCTCGCTGAAGAGAGCCAGCAGAGTGCTCCACACAACAAGGGAGCGGAGAGACATAGCGTAGTCGCTGGGACACGCGAGTCGATCATGGCTTTACCACGCTCGATGCTGGCTCCATGATCGAGGGCGAAGGCAGTTTGAATGTCTTCGCCAGGCGCAGGAAGCTGCCACAGGCGATGCAGCCATACAGAAGGCGCGAAAAAGCAGCGCCAAGAGGTCCGATATGTGGTGTCCACCATGCGGCGCAAGCGGCGGCGGCGATTCCGGCGAACAGGTTCAACAGGGAAACGAATCGCACCTGACCCGTTCCCAATAGCGCGTAATAGGGGACCACGCTGATGGACACGATTGCGAAGGCGATCGTGAGCACTGGCAATATCGAATAGTTGTGCCTTGCGCGAACTCAGCTCCCATGTAGAAAGAAAGCAATGGTTTTCCAGCCAGCAACAAGGGCAAGGACAACAGCAGGGTGAGGCTAGCGCTTATTGTCAGCATGGTCCGCAGCAAAGTGCTGGGCCGATGCATGTTCTCCGGCTTCCGTCTTGTGGCTGATGCGCGGAAACACGAAATTGAATGCCTGCACACAGATTGTCTGAATTGGCTGCACGAGCTGTAAGCAAATCGAATACGCGCCGGCTGCGGCTGGTCCTATCGTGGCACCAACGATCAGCCGATCCGCCTGCGTGAAGATTATGTTGGCGATGGACTGAATGCCGGAAAATGCACCGAAGCTTGCCAATCTTCGCCACTCCGCCAAGTCCACCACGGGCAGGAATGACATGTGCGAGTCAAGCCTGCGGACTTGCCACGCCAGGAGCAAGAGGCCTACGAAGGTCCAGCCTGACGTAGCGAGCAGAATCGCAACGACTCCATAGCCGTACAGCGCCAGGACTACCATGCTAATGATTGCGAGAGTCTTTGATGGTGATACAGACCCTCGCCGAAATGTCGTAGCGTTCGTAAGCTTTCAATGTGCTGGTGTACGCCGACTCTATCCAGCGCAAGGCAAGCAGCACAGCACCGGCGCGAACCGCGGTGGCAGCCAGCGCATGGTCTCCGGCTCTCCATGTGGAAGGCATACCGTGCGATCACATTGGCTGCCAGAAGCACGAGGCCCGCCGCCGATGATGGCGGTCGTGATGCTGAGGCTCAGGGTCGCTTCAAATACCCGCGCGGCTCCCGGATAATCTGACCGGCCGCGACATGCCGCAACGTGTTTGATGGCTGCATCGCCGATGCCCAGTCCAAATACCGCCAGACCTCCAGCTAGACCATTCACGACGGCCCAGATTCCGTACATCTCCAGACCCGAGATGACGAACAACGATGGGAGTCGCAACGAGCAGCAAGAATGGCTGTGAAACATAGTCCAGAACGTTGTAAAACGCACTCTTGGCATCGCGACGGACCGGTGCTCCACTCAGCAGCGAGCTCAAACGCAACTGTAATGGACGAATCCGCGCTATCACGATCTAAAACTCACGATTGTTCGGAGTGGAGGAGATGACGATTCTGGCGACCGCGTATGACCGGAGGAGCTCCAACTTGGCAGCGTATCGCGTGTCCTGCTTGGCGCGAGCATGCAAGTCGACTGCGATCGACCACAGCGAAGTCAGTAGGATCGCGCCCAGGAAAGCACCCAGAACGATCAGACTGCGGCGTGGTTTCGTCGGTTTGTCCGGCACGGTGGCCGGATCGAACACCTGGATCATGGTTGCTTCTTTGGCTTCGTCCAGCTTGGCCAACTCATACTGCTTCGACAGAACTTCAAACACCATTTCGTTGTACTTCACGTCACGCACCTTTCGCAGATAGTCCAGGCTGGCTGACGGCATAGCCGGCAGTCGGAACCTGAGTGTCACCGTCACCGCTATTACTCTGCCGCTCGAGTTTGCTCAATTCGGCGCGAAGCGCCCCCAACTCTCTCTCTGTACGCTGCAGGTAGGGATTGTCGGCAGTGGCGTAGCTGCGCATCCCCTGCAACCTGACCTCGCGCGCAGCAATCTGCTGCCTCACATTCGCTATTTGCTGAATGATAGCCTTGGCCTGGCTGTCGAGTTGTATGAGGCCGGTCTTTTCCTCTACTCCCTTCAATCCGGCTTCCGATTCGGCCAACTGCTGTCTTGCTTCTCCCACTTCCTGCTCAAAAAACGCCCGTCGCTGAGAAGCTTCTGTTACCGAAAGCTTCTTCATCACCTGTCGTAGCTCTTCAACGTAAGCATTCGCAACATCGGCGGCGCGCTTGGGGTCCTTGTCTTCGAACTCGACCGTGATGACGCCGCTCTTGTCATCCTTAATCTCAGCGTGATCGGCGAGTGCCTTGAGTGTGTCCACCTCGTTCTTTGTCTTGTAAACATGGCTCAGGTCGAAACGGCGGATCAGCTGTTCTCCGATGGCATTGCTCTTCAGAACGAGCACATAGGCATCGCTGGGATTCTTCAATCCAAGCTCTTTGCCTGCAAGCGCAGCCACCGAGCCCAGTTGCCCCATCATCGCTGCCGCCAAACTTTGATTTTGCTCGGGCGGAAGAATGCTTGTCTTGGCGACGTAGGTACGCGGGACGAGAAGGACGACGATGATAGTCAAAATGGTTACAGCGAGAGTCACTTTCGCGATCAGCCATTTCCGCTTGACGACCGACAACAGCAGGTCGATCGCGAGAATGTCTCTGATCGGGATCTTGCGCCGTAGTCTCTAATGTCTCCGCTGCCGACTTCGCTATCGAAGGCCGGCTGCGGTGGTGCTGATGGATTCAAGGAATTTACCACTCTTCCAGTTTCATTTGTCAGCTCGAGGGCTGTACGCAAAGCGCTTCATCGCACGAGATTGGGTCGCCAGGCTGCGGCACTGCGGCGCCGAACCAGTAACGCCAACTCGCTCGGCTGACTTTCGAGAGGCCAGAGTTGGATCCATGCATGGTCGCTCAAGCAGGACGAAAAACGCTAATGGTTACGGCCAGTACTGCGGGAATCCCAATCAGAGCCTCAACCGCGAATCGTGTGATGAAACTGGACCCAAGCGGAAATCGACGTGCGAGCGTCCGGTTACTGAAATGACGCCGCGTGGAGAAGTACATCGAGTAGCACATGCCGCGGTTACTGTGATCAGCGGGCGGCTAAGGAGCCAACTCGAAAGCTTTCCGCGAAATGCTCCGAGGTACGTGATGAGAACTACCGGTGCGATCAAGACGGAAACCCGCTGCCACAGTCTGAGAGTCAACAGAACTGGCCATCCTTTGAGCGAGCAATATCCCAGCAAAGAGCGACTCGGGTGCTTCCTTCCAGTCCACCAGGTCGAGATCCGCGAGAAGCAGAGCCGGCGATGCAAAAACTCCAGATGCCAGGGCAGGCTATGTGAGGGTTTCTCCGTAGTGTACTGGAATGAAGCTGCGTCACGAACGGACAGCTACCATCGTTGCTAAGCGAATCGGCCGCTCCGCGCGATGACGTTGCGGATGGAGAATACGACCGCCAAGATGGCGCGAGCGACGTAGAACTGCACTTCGACTTCGAGCGACCAATGCCACGCTGCGAACGAGCTGGGCTCATCCAGTAGACGAGATTATGCCGGTAGACAAGGCTCGTCAAGCAGGTTGGCCAGTCGACCACCCATCTCCGCTCTGAGGGCTAAGATACCGCCAATGACGAGGAGTAGCATGGCAACTACGTAGGCGAGGTTCGAGCCGAGTGAGACGTCGGAAGTAGTAGGTTCCCAGACGACGGACTTCGGCCAAGTCCGAGTCTCCACTTTGCGAATAGTATCCGAGCAGAAATCCGCTCGCACGAAGAAGAGCTCGAACTCCATACCGCACCGACCCAATAAGCACTTCGGCAGCCGGACTCCGATGGGCTGAACCGCAGCGCCCGTCATGACCTGAGCAGAGTGTTGCCACTCAGTGGAAAAGTACCACCGCTGCATTGCGACAAAACGAAGACCATCCACCTCTGGCATGAACCGACGGCCTCGAGTGATGATCCGCCCGAGATGGTTGCATACGAGACCATTGGAGTTCGATTAGCAGGGATTACACGGGACTATCGAAAACTTACTACTTCAACACGTTAATGGCCGCGGCAGCCAAGCCGAAGTTAGACAGAATCTGAGACCAATCTTTAAAGCCTCTAAGGAAGGCTCCCTTATTGGTCTGCTCCGGGACGACAAGAGTGTCCCCGGGCATAAGGTGCATAGTGTCGAAGCCACCCGTCCAGAGGCGAGACGTGGCTTGCTTACTGATCACGGTACCGTTGGCTCGATATACGAATTCCCGGCCTTTGTCAGCATCACGCGTTGGTCCACCGGCGTTTTGCAGATATGCGGAAAGAGTCTTACCGTTTTTCTGAAGAAACGCGCCCTGATTGTAGACGTCGCCTATGACGCTTACGACGGCCGGCCGGCTAGGTATGTAGAACCGATCGCCATCCTCAAGTTGCATATTAGGAAGCGCATCGATGGTATGGGCGTCAGGAGCAAGGTCGAGGACAATTCGGCCGTCAGCTTTGAGCTGCCGCAGTTGATCGATGGTAGCGCGTTGGGCTTCAAGGGAGGCCTTTGCTGCAGCAGTTTCTTCCGACGATTTTATGTTTTGCGACATCAGAGCGGACTGGCGCAAAATGTCCCGTTCCATTCCTGAGACCATCATATTCAAGCGTTGCTGCTGGTCGATGCGAACCGTTTCACGGGTAAACTCCGAGCCATATAGATACGCTGTTGGAGCAAGACCTCCAGCTCGCTCGACAATATCGCGGAGGGTTTGGCCCGCTTCAACATGGTAAACGCCAGCAGCCTTGAATTCGCCCTCTAACTTGATAAACTTCGATTGCTCGTCCTTGGGCACGCGAAGATCAGCCTGGGAGAAGATGGTTACGATATCGCCCGCCTGCAGAGCTAGATCGCTTCCACTGTTGTGATCCAGGACAGCCATCGCGAGGTTGAACGGAATGAGTTGGGTGGCAAGGTTGTCCGGATTCATGCGTTGAATGACGGCGTAGTCCCAGTTGATTTCCGGGGCATTTTGCTTAACGTCATTCTGGAGGGTCTCTTTGCCACCTTGCTCGGTCTTCGCCTGGTATGCCACCTGGTTTTGGCGCTTCCAGTAATCCCGCGTGATAAGAAAGTCGCGATTCGGAATCAAGTCGCTGACGCGCATACCAGGCCGCCACGGATAGCGTCCCGGACGGGCAATATTGCCTCGCAACGTTACCGAATTTTCAAAGCGCGGCGATATCGAGTCTACGCTTACAACGTCTCCATCTTTTACCAAGTGACTCAAGCCATTGTAATCGAGAGCTAGTTCTTCAATGCGACGGCTGTGTCTTTGGTCAATATGCTCAATCCACACCTTGTCGCCCGACGCCGTGGTCGACAGTCCACCTGCCAGACGTAGGAGTTCCGCTAAGTCTGTTTCCTTCTTCAGCTCATAGATGGCAGGTACATTAACCTGTCCGCTAATCGCCACCTGCGGTCCCGCTGGTGGCACGTAAATCACGTCCTCGGGACTCAGGATCATGTCTTTGGACTTATCGCCATTCAGCAGCAGGTCGTAAAGATCAAACTCCATCACCGTCGCGGAGCCGCGTTTCAGCTGTATTCGGCGCATCGAGCCAGTCGGAAGAGGACCACCGGACGCGAATATTGCGTTCGTCATGGTGCTCAGCGAACTGACGGTATAACGACCGGGGCGCCGAGCCTGACCCACTACGAATACGTCGATGGAGCGCAACTCTCCCAGAGTGACACTCAAATCAAAGTTCTGGAAAACACGGCCCACCTGGGACTTCAGGAAGGGTTGCAGCTGATCATACTTCACCCCGGCCACGTAGATGTTTCCAACCTCTGGGATAAAGATGTTTCCACTTCGGTCGACCCGAGTGCGAACATTCAGGCTGAGTTGACCCCATCCTCGAATCAACAACTGGTCACCCGGCCCGATGACATAATCCGAGGTTACTGGCACATGCTCGACGGGAGCAAAGGTAGTGGGCACGTTCTCGAAGAGGCTTTCACCGTAAATTGGGAGCACCTTTCCGACGGAAGAGGACACCAGTTCCTGGAAGTCGGTTAGCTCGGGAGCCTTCCTAGTCCGAGGGATCTGAGTCGCTGGAAGCTCGGGTTGGCGGGTGCTCCTTGGCGTGGTCGGGTATGTTCCGCTTGGTGGCTGCGTCTGCGGCAATCTATTTCGTGGATTCACGTCAGGAGATGTCTGCGTATCATCCATCGTTATAGAGCTGGGGTATTCGGCAGGAGGGCAAGTACCATCAGCTTCGCATCGGGACTGTGCTTGGGGGGACAGGGTTGTCCTGCATATCAGTATCGCTTTGCCCCCACACCCCAAGGGGGCAAAGGAACAGCGTCCCGAGCATTACCCACGTAGCTAGATTTGCGACACGCGTTGCATTACGTTCGCTTCCCCGAGCTAACATCCAGTATGGCCTCCGGCGATGTACATATGCATCTTGATACTTGGCTTGTGGTGAATGCTGCGCAGGTAAAATCCCTTCAGGAGCAAATCTTTGGGGGAGAAAACCAAAAGGGGGGCACGGTGTCGAATTTGCTAGTGCGTAGTTGGCTTGAGCACGAGTTGACCGTAGCTCCCATAAGGCACGGTTAACGAGAAACCTAATCCGGCAGGAGCCATTCGAGCGAAACTAGCAGGAGACTTGCCCGTCTGCCAGGGAGCTGAATTCATCTTCGCGGTAGACAAATCGTATGTAGCCGTACCGTGACCTTCGACTTGACTTACGGTAAACATAGAGCTTGCGGCTTTTCTGGCCGGCATAACCTTTGGGAACCTATCAGTCATCCAGTCGTAATTCCAGAAAACCACGTCCACACTGCCATCGGCATTTGTCGCAGCTACACACGAAATTCCTGAGGTACCGACACATGGGGCTGGCTTGCCCTTAAGACCGGCAACAGCTTGAAGAGCAAGCATGATGTGCGATGGTGAACCATCGAGCTTATAGAAGGCCGGCCAGTCAGACGATAGGGAGCTGCGAAAGCGACAGAAACATGGTGTCGTGAATACCAAACAATGCCATCTTGGCAACAAAGTCCAAAGCGAAAGCGCCGGCAATGGGATCGTAGTTCAAGCCAGGGCCGCTGCTATAACTCGGACCCCACTCCGTTACAGCGATGGATGCGGTACTGTGTGTTGCTGTCAGTTCTTTTCGTATCTCGTTGACCAGATTTTCAATGACCGTTCCCGTCGTAGCATTGCCATAGGCATGGAAGCTGACGAAGTCCGCAGGAACGTGATTGGCCGACGTATATTGCACAAACCGCGTAGTCCAGTCAGCCTGGGGGGCAAATGGCCGTCTTCTGCTTCAGCGGGACCACCAACGCGAAGGGTTGTGCCCGGGTGCTGGCGCCGAAAGTCGGCTACGTCGTTTGCAATGTGCGAGTACAACTCAGCGTATGCGTTGAACCCCTTTTCATCACTCGAAGCGGAGGGCAGCTCTGATGCAACCCAGTTTTGAGAAGGACTATTCATCTCATTGCCCACTTCCCATTCCGTTTCCGTAAATCCCTGATCTACAACGACGTATTTCAAGAACGTATCAATATACCGGTCGTAAGCAGTCCACGACGTTGGGCCGTACTTCCTGCCGGAAGGTCCGACCTTAGCCAACGGAGGCGGAACGACATGTCCGATGATGATATGAGGAATCCAGTGATTTTGGCGGCACAACTTGAGGGGATAAGTTAGTGTGACCGGCCATTGGACGGTCGGAGTCCCATCGGCGGCAACCGCCTGAAGCGTTTTGACGTCCACATTAATTAGGCGCAGCCTGTGCGTTCCCAGTTGCTTGAGTCCTTCTATCTTATCTGGAGTAACAGTTTCCGGTGTTGTACCTCCCGCGATAAGGACCTGCATTCCTTGTAAGTACGCTGGCTTCGGAGATTGGGGTTGTGCCGAGGTCGAGACTATAAGTACAAACGACACCACAAGTAGTTTTGGGATGAAATTAAACCTGCACTTTGAAGTCCTGGTCATTAGAACATACCTTCTACTTGCTATGAGTCGGCCAAAACATGATTTGCAATCCGACGGCGACATTTGTCTTGGGAGTAGCGCTTATCGAGGGGGAAGTTGAGGCGTTCGTATTGTACTGTCGGTGAGATCTGAATTTCGCGCTTCACAAGCCAATCGACAGTCCCCGAGACGTCAGTAAGACCACCGCCGCCCAGAAAAGATAGGATCGTTATACTGTCTGCGGTAGCCTAGCTGAATTTTCTTTTGTCCGGAAAACCAGTAGGTACTCCAGGCCTGGATGCCGTCGCCCTGGCGGCCGACCCAGCTGCCAATAATCTGGCCGTAAGTCGTGTATCCATTTGCATAATGAGTGTTGAAGTAGACAGGCCCAACTCCGGGATAGCTAGGGATGTTGGTGTAGAGACCTTCTACCGAAGATCAAGATTAGGCAACTTGGGTAGCTGTGGAAAATATAGACCGACATCCCATGCAGACTTCGTCGGGTAAGCGATAGGGTTAGGCTCGTCGTTGGTCATACCGTCCGCGTACAAGACTGCCCAGTTGCGAATTCCCGGGATTCGGTAGGAAAAATTAAAACCGTTGAAACGCTTGCCAGGATCGACGGGTTGAGCGTTGCCGCGCGAGGAGAAGGTATGCAGCCAGGTAGAGAGAGTTGCGGGCCGGCCTTCGCCAGCGAACATCACCGCTATCGTAACCCCGATTTCGAAGTTCGGCGTCATCTTCAAGGCGAGCTTGTCGCCCCAGGTATAAGGCTGGGGATTTACGGTCTGATAGCCGTTTCCAATCAGAGGGAACTCGGGATACGGACCACGTAGGTAGTAGTATCCTCCGACGCGACCCACAAAAAATTGATTACGAATCTTTCCGAGCAAACCGAAGATACTGGGCAGTTGAAATGGCGTGACCCGTCCAAAGCGCAGCATGGGCATCGCCTGCGCATTATTGGACAACATGAGGGAGCTCCCTGCATCCGGCGTCCAAGACAGGCTCTGTTGTCCAAACGAAATTTGCCAGTTGGCAACATTCAACGCCACGTACGCTTCGATAGGACGAAATTGACTGACGCTGGGAAATGTAGGAACCGAATTCAGAGGAAGATGATCGGTGTTGGCGATGTCCTGTGCCGTCGCTGGGCTGTAATTCGCGATCGCGGCGGAACGTTGGTACTCGCCGCGTACATAAAAGGCGAGTGGTCCGGCTTCGGCGCGCGCCGACACCCCTGCAATTGCATTTAGCCCTTGTCCGTAAGGACGGGCGTAATCGTCGAAAATGGTTTGCGCGAAGTGATAGCTGTCACGCAGCGGCATTCCACTGATCTCAGTAACCCGCGTGTATGCCGACTCCAGTTCTACGCCGACGTTTGCGGCGCCTTCTAATTTCGCCAACTCGGCGGCAAACTCGGTCCGAAGCTCCACCACAACCCTCGCCGACTCTGTGTTGGACACTTCTGGATAGCCTACTTGCTGCTGGGCTTCGAGAGTCAGGCGCGCGCATTCCATCCTGGCCAAAGGCCGAATTGCAGTGATATAGGTTGGCAAATAACCCAAAGCCGTCAGACGATCAAGGGCCGCATATATCCAGCTGTCGAGCGGAACATAGGTAGATCCCATGTAGCCAGGATTGCGAACCTGGTCTTCCGGTGCTTTCTCAAATGTTCCCCAATTCGAGCTGTCGATCTCAGGGTAACTGTTGCGCGCGCGATAGATCTGACGGCCCAGGTACCATCCCAGGGCGCTCCCGAGGACGGCATCCGAAACCCAATGTTTCTGCCCCACGATGCGCGCCGCGCTTACTGCCCCGGCGGTTCCGTAGGCCAGCAGCTTGGTGAGCGTCCCGGGATACTCGTGCGCAATGACGGTGGCCGTTGCCCAACTCACGGCTGAGGTACTCGAAGGGAAGGAGTCGCCGCCTTGAAAGAAACTGCCACGGCCGTCGCCGGTGTATGGACGCTCGCGACCTGCAAGGTATTTGAACGCCGTCGAGTCGATGTAGGCGTCAATTGCCGCCTCTCCAGCCAAGAAGCCGGTCTCGCGCTTGTGTTCGTCCTTAGTGAACTGGCCCCACAGAAAAAGCCCTCCGCCAGTACCCAGTAGAGCAGCCATTCCTGCGTTAGATGCGTTAACTGCCATTTTCACTGTGTTGGCGCCTTTGGGTAGATGGGCCTCAATTGCGGTATCGCTGCCGACTAACAGGGTGCTCACTGCGGTAGCAGGCAGTAGGAAGAACAAGTTGCCGGCGCGCATTCGAAAAGGAGTAGTCAGAAATGCTTCCTGGTCCTCCAATAAGTTCTTCGGTAAAGAGCGCAGTTTTATGTGAGGCTCGCTCTCGTCCCCCGAAGCTGGGGTCGACGGCGCCGGCATGTTACTGGAAGTCTGGTCCGTTGATTGGGCGGCCACCCGGTAGGGGCCCATCGTGACCCAGGACAGAATTGCGGCCAGCATGACCCTGCTCTTGAAACGGGCGGTCATCCTGCGGCCCAGCGTGAAATCGGCATCAATGGCGGGCTCTGCGATCCTAATTTGTCCAGTTTATCTCTGCAGGAGACACTGCCCGTCTCTCAGGGAAGCCGCCACCCTCATGATTGTGGAATATATTTGGTTCAGAGCCGGCCAGGCTTGAGGCATCCTCATTCCCGGCTTCGGCGAATGCCTGAATTCTGGTTCCAGGATGCTGTAGGGGTATGAGCCGTATGGTCTCCCGATTCTCGATCCGGACCCCGTAGCAGCCGTGGAACCGGCACAACTGGACGAACCAAGGTCAGCGCTGGCTGTGCCTTAAACAGGGCAGCGAGATAAGGCTCCGCCCTCCTCGCTTAGCAAGGTGCTTTGTTTCGGTTCCGCTGAACGGGCCAGAAGCATTTGCTGAGGCGGTGAATTTTAGGATCACAGGCGCCCTCAAACAGGTATAAATCTCCATTCCCCCTCCCAACTGGGAGACGGCCCCGAATGGAGATCGCTCACTTTTTACGGAGTCCCATACTGGCATGAATATCCGCTCTGGGTCAAGGGAAAAGTGGCGTACATCGACCATGCGTCCGACCCCCGCTTCGGTGACGCGCCCTCATCTAATGTCGTCTCGTGCCGGTGCTAATACCGGTCGCCAGTCGGGTTAGGTTTGTCGATCCTTTCATACAGAAACTCGTGCGCTGGGTAGAATCTGTCGTCGGGTCGTCCAAAGACTCGAGGCTTCTTGAAAACAGTCTTGAAAACTTTCGGATCAGGGATGAGTTCCGAACCTAATTTGTTCACGCTCCGTCCCTCCCCACCCGAGTCGAAAGTCAGCCGGGTGTCGTGGTTCACGTGGAACAAGTAACCTCTGCACACCCTTTCGATGACTTCCAGATACCCGCTCGAAGTCGCAGCGTCCATTTCCGAAAAGCTGCAGCTGTTAAACACCATATCCACGGACTGATCGGGCAATTGTTCAAACGTAAAGTGCGGGAACACTCCAATATCGTAGTCGCTCGCATTGATGGGGCCCTCGCCGAAGAGCCTCACCACCAGATGCGGGAATGCTTCAATCAAGAAGTAGGCACTTACGAATGCGACCTCAGGAATATCGAAGATCATGTACCTGCCGACGACGCCGTTCGACCTCTGCATCACCTGATACGCACAGCCGCCAAATCCCGCTCCTATTTCGACCACCGTGTTGGCCACTGTGCCTTCGAGCATGGAGATCATTCGGCTCGCTTTGTAAGCGTGCCGGAAGGTCTCGCTCTGAATCACGCTGTCTCCGACGCGAATGCCGGCCGGGTTTCCTATCATTGGGAGGGACACGGATTCTGGGTCAACTCCAGCCTGAGCCAACAGTTCCCGGTACTTACACCAGACCGTCTTGACGTAAGCCTTCCCAAGCCACAACCCATTGATTCTTATGAGGTCCCCGTACGCTCCACCGGTTCCAATCCCCATCTGTTCGCGATTAAAGTTGATCATCAAGCTTCCCAGGGCGTCCAGATCCTCCCGCTCAATTGCGTCAATCATCGGTCCGTAGTTTATGTCGATCCACTCACGCCAAAGGCCTCGGACTCCAAACCGACTGTCGACGGGCTCCTGCAATTTTGCGCATTTGAACGCCCGAACGAGCCTTTCCAGCGTAGACCGGCTCGGCACCTTGCACTCCTTGGTGTGATCGCTGAAGCCCTCCTCGATGTCGAGGCGTCTCTCTTCGGGAGAAAGCTCAAAGGTGTAGTCGAATACCACTCTTGCCGGAACATACGCGGCCTGGAGCACCTTTTTCGTGAGTTTTGGCCCCAGCGACCCGCTCTTGTGGGCGTACTTCAGTTTCTCGAAGTAATACTGCAATCTGTGAAGGGAGAAGTCTTTGTTCATCTCGTAATCGCCCGCAAGACTTTCTGGTTTGGGATATTAACGGTTCTAATTCGGTCTTTGGGTTTTGGAAAACTATACACCTAACTGCCTCTGGTCGAGCCCCGTTTCGTTCGCCCGTTCCGAAGCGACTCCCACAAGCCCACCAAGGAGCCAGGAATACCACTCACAAGTGTCGTAGAACTACGAACCGTCTCGTGGTGCGTTGAGGTGGCGCACATAAAATTGCATTTCACTCACTTATCAGTGATAATGCGTCCACTCTGTTTGTCGCCACTCGGCACAGTCACATAATCAAGAAAGGTAAATCTAGTCGACATGGATCGTCCGCGCCCCACACTCCCATGCAGAGCTGCGGTCTGCATTGTCATTTTCGTGATGCTGTGCTGTTCGGCTTATGCACAAACAGCGGTAACTACTTATCATAATGATAACTATCGCACCGGCGCGAATACTCATGAGACGAGCCTGACCCCATCGAACGTAAACGTTCTGACATTCGGCAAGTTGCACGCCTTCCCGGTAACGGGTTACGTTTATGCCCAGCCGCTGTTTGTTCCCGGAATCACCATTCAAGGCGAGCAGCACGACGTTCTTTACGTTGCAGATGAGCACGACACGGTGACCGCATTTGACGTGCACTCTTACGCCATGCTCTGGCAGAAGTCCTTTCTCGCCGACTACGGAAGATACGTAGTTACCACTCTCTCGAGTGACGACGATTTGCGTTGTGATGATCTGTCTCCCGAGGTCGGCATCACTGGAACGCCAGTGATCGATCTCAGCCGAAGTACTTTGTACGTGGTTGCCAGGACTAAGGTGACGGATACTCAGACGGGACAAAAGGGGTTCTACGAGATCCTGCATGCGCTTGATCTGCGTACAGGGGCAGATACCATAAACGCACAGATCATTAGCGCACGAGTCCCGGGTAACGGCGGAGGGTCGCAGGGCGGTTTTCTTACGTTCGACCCCTTATTGGAGAGTCAGCGCCCAGGTCTGTTGCTTGTAAACGGACAGATTATTGTCACTTTTGCCTCTCTATGTGATCTCGGTTTTTATCATGGATATGTACTCGCGTTCGACGAAACCAACCTTCAACCAACTGGCGCATTTGTAACGACGCCCGATGGTATTCAAGGCGGAATGTGGGGAAGCGGAGCGGCTCCGGCGGCCGATTCTACCGGTAAGATTTATGTTGCAACGGGTAATGGTGATTTTACCGGTAACGTTGGCGGACAAGACTTTGGCGACAGCGTACTGCGGCTGAACTGGTCTGGAAGCCGATTTACACTTGAGGACTACTTCACTCCTTGGGACTATCAGCCCTTGTGGGACTTCGACACCGATCTTGGCTCAGGCGGTGTCATGCTTATTCCTGATCAGCCAGGAACAACCTATCCCCATTTGCTAGTCCAGGCCGGCAAAGAGGGAACCATCGATCTGGTGAACCGCGACAATATGGGTCACTGGCATGCCGGGCGATGACAGTCAGATCGTCCAGACAATCCCCTATGTCATTGGCGGGGTGTGGGGCGCTCCGGCATTTTGGAAGGGCAACGTTTACATTGGTGGAATTGGAGACTACTTCAAGGCGTTTAGATTTGATCCTCTCGCTGAGCAACTGTCGGTCGGCCCTACTTCAAGGACACAGACTTTCTACGGGTACCCTGGACCCACGCCCTCAGTGTCCTCCAACGGTACACGAAATGGAATCGTATGGGCAATCCAAAGAGTTAGGAACCATGCCACCCTTCGCGCCTATGACGCCAATAACTTGGCAACCGAGTTTTATGACTCGGACCAAAGCCCACAGCGTGACGGCATGGGTCCAGCGGTCAAGTTCACGCCACCCACCATTGCCAACGGCTTGGTCTTTGTGGCGGCGCAGGGCGAAGTCGACATGTATGGACTGTTGCAGCCTTTGGCGCTAGCGTATCGCACTCGTTAGATTTCCATCGATACCCAAAGACTCGTTGACTTGACAGAGCAAATGCCGGCGCGCTCTACATCCGCTCTCGGAAAGCTTTCGACCTGCTCGCGACTGGCATCTTTGAGGGCTTTGGTGCCGCAGAATTCGACGGCGTAGGTTTTCACCAATTCGGGATCGAGCTTGTGCAGGCGGATGATTTGGCAGAGTCGGTCGCGCACCGGAGCCATCGCCGCTTCCGCGGGTACCGTTGGGTGGGGACTTCTGCAAATCGGGTCCTCACCCGACCGGAGCGGGCTGCCACCGTATCTCCTCGACCAGCTCATGTTGTGCTGCACCCGCTGCCCCCCGGTCCTCGGTAATCGTCTCGGCGCGAGTTGAGAAGTAGGATTGCTCGCTTCTGTAGTGCTCGGTCGCGTTCGTCATAGTCTCGCTTGTCTATTGCACCGAGATGGCAGTTTACAACTGGAGGCGCATGAGAGCCTTTGCCGCGGAAGGTTCCAGGGTCATCGTCTACTGGCTGCTCTTCTTCCTGATCCAGCCGGTATCGCGCGGGGTTACTACACGGAGCCGGAATTCCTCAAATTGATTCGGAGTTGACGATTCCCAAGTTTGCTGTACGGCCGTTTCGATTGCCGCGGTACTACTGTCCGTCCCACCCGATTCATGGGAGAGGCCGGTATAAGTATGACTCCCCGGATCGAAAGCCCAAGCCCGGTATGCCATTGCGCTCGCGAGCAGACTTTGGTTTGGACTTTGACTTCGAGCATTCTTATCGGAGATCAACTGTCAGACATAGATGCCGCTCGGGCGGCTGGGGTTGGCACGCGGATATTGCTCCGACCAGGACCTGCTGAAGTTGAGGTTCCAGAAGATCACTACCATATTTCTGATTCCCTCGACAAGATCCGGGCCAGGTTCGTTTCTCTTGGTTTGAGGGAGGCGCCGGCGTCTGTCTATCTCCAGGTAACGATGTTTCAGGCTTGCCGGTATCGGGGCTGTGGCCATGTCATAAATGGGTCTGGTGCACTAGAATGCAGTTCGTGCCTGGATCGCCAAGCCGTTTGCCTGGATCAGCCTAGGGCATATCGGCCATCGCAACTCGGTCCTTTCGGACTGCTAGTCTCCAATTGTCTTTTCACTGCGACCGGACTCTGTTCTCTTGCTGATCGGAACAGTGCCTGGACCGCAAGGTTGCAGTTGTAGGGACGCTGCTTTACCTGCTCAACTTCACCGGTATACCGTCCCCGCGATTACGGCCCAATGGATCAAGAAGACCGTGGCCCGATTTGCGAAGCTTGGCGATGCGCCGGGTAGGTCGCACGCCGAGTTTGACGTAGCCTCAAATCCTGAGTTCCTGCAGGAAGGGAGAGCTGTCGAGAACATCTTCCATCCGGACCGCGTCGTCGTGGGAGTCGAATCGGAGAGAGCCCGCGCCCTGTTAGAGCAGCTGTATCAACCACTCGGGTGCCGGATCTTGTTTACGAATATCAGCACAGCGGAGTTGACCAAACACGTGGCGAACGCATTTCTTTCGACCAAAATCTCCTTTATTAACATGGTGGCCGATATATGCGAAGCGGTCGGCGCTGACGTCAGCCAGGTGGCGCTCGGGATAGGGCTCGATCCTCGTATCGGAACTGGGTTTCTGAATGCAGGCATCGGTTTCGGAGGCTACTGTTTTCCCAAGGACCTTCGCGCCTTCATGCATTTGGGACGTGAGCACGGTGTCCAGTGCGGGCTGCTCAGCGAAGTGGAAAGCATCAACCTGCGACGCGTCGAAGCGTTTGTGAAGAAAGTCCGGCAGACTGTGTGGGTACTGCAAGGCAAGCAGATGGGGGTGTTGGGATTGGCCTTCAAAGACGGAACCGACGACATTCGCGAATCTCCAGCGCTGCATATCGTCAAAGCGCTGCTCGAGGAAGGCGCCCGGCTCCGAGCCTGCTCAAGCTATGGTTCCCAACAGGCAACTTGGCCGGGTCTGGTCGATTCGGGTGAAGCTTGTTCCTGCTGACCCTCTTCGTGCTCTTCCGGCGGAGATCTTGCCGATCCTTGGATTCCTGGGTGCGCTGGCCAAGGAGTCGTTTGTACCGATGTGTGCTGCAGCGGCTGTGGGTTGGGCGATCTCCGATTACCGAAGGGGAAGGTGGCACAGGAGTCAGACGGTCTGGTTAGTCCTGATGGTCCTAATCGGATTAGGCACTGTCGTTCTTGTGCAAGGAGCGTGGGAGGCCGCCGACCCACCTTATTTGGCCGTGGAGTCGCTCGAAGGCTCTCCGTCAAACTCGGGTTACTTGCTCGCGTGCGACTGATTGGGTGCTTTAGCGATCGGTACTTTTCGGTATACCTTCGTCTGGTTGCTCCACTGGGTCTCATAAGATTGCGCCAGTTGCCCCTCGCATGGGTTTGGGCTTCCAGCGCAGGTGCTGCGGCCGCCCTCGCCATGGGGGCGTGGAACAACGCGGCGGGCAACACCGCTTCCTCGATTTTCAATTCGATCGGTCCGATTCTATCGCTTTCTGCCGCCCAGCTTCTTACTGACCGGGACGAGTTGCCTATGTCCGCGGCGAGGACAATCTAAGTGTTTTCCTTGAGGCACAAACGGCCCAGACCTTAGCACAAACATGGCATAGCAAGACAGAGCAGAACTACTAATTAACATTAGCCTGGTGGATAAAGAGTAACCGCCAGCTTAGGAAACAATGCGAGTTCGATGTGATCCCCAAAATTGCCTTGACATGCCAAGGTTTCGGTGGCATACTCCGGTTCACTCTTCCCAGTATCTAACTCCTACCCGATTTGTATGCGTCGTCACATATAGCTTGGCTGGGTCCGCAATACAGGACGCTGATCTTGTCGTATATGGTGCGGCAGAGGGGGTTGTCGATGTAGCTGTTTATGCCAGGAGTTAGGCTTCAGACTCTTGACTGCGCTCGGCCTGATCCAAGGTATTTCGGACCAAGGTAATAATAGGCCGGCAGCGTGGTACAACCCAAGGTAGTAGTTTCAGGTCACGCGGCTTTCTGCGTCACTGCAGTAAGCCCTTCCAAACCAGGGGGACATGATGAAGAGAAAATCGGTACAACGTGGATTCCGCTATTCAAAGCAGCCAATCATACTCGGGGTGTTGATTGCTTTGACATTGAGCTTGGTCCTGCCGGCAGCGGCCCAAAAGAGCTCGGCGAATGTCTATTATCCGCCGAGCAGCATCGAGCGGCCGCAGGACTTGGGCAAGTTCGCGCACACCAATTACGTGATTCACACCACCAACGGCGCCAAGCCAGTAGGCACGCCGACCCCAGACTCGACTGCGGAGGAGACCCCCGACGTCACTGGCTGTGCATCTTCGGACTGATCACCTCTCCCGGATGTAATAAGACGACACTGGGCAACCGTCATCCAGTCGGCGGCTGGGGTGCGATTGCTCTGGTCGACGCTTACGACAACCCGACTGCAGCGACTGACATAGTCACGTTTGCGACGACAGTATGGTTTGCCAACGCCTAACTTCACCAAGATCAAGGACGGCGCCGCATACGGCTACGCGGCGCTGCACGGTTCCGCCGCCTGACCAGGGTTGGGCCGGAGAAGAAGCGCTCGATATTGAATATGCATTCGCGATGGCGGTGAATGCCAAGATTTACCTAGTAGAGGCATGCTCCAATAGCTACGCGGACCTTATGCACGCTGAACTTGTGGCGGGCTCGTTGGTTGAAGGCGCCTGGCAGGTGGCGGTGATATCTCCAACAGTTGGGGCGGTGGCGAATTCCCAGGCGAAACAGCTTTGGACGCAAATTTCTTCTATACGGATCTGCCGGGACATCAGCCACTCGGCTACTGGGACAGAATCGTCTACTTCGCCTCGGCGGGCGATCGGGATGTGGTGCGCAATGGCCCAGTTCCTCACCTTGGGTCGTCTCCGCAGGTGGCACGACCATCAACCGCGACGGGAGTGGGAATTTCAGTAGCGAGAGCTGCTGGAGTGGTTCGGGTGGCGGAGTAAGCAGCGTGGAAACGTGGGGTGGCGCTTTCCCAACAGGAATGGGACCATGGGTCAACTTTCAATACGCTCAGTTTGGAGGACGCGGACCGCACGGCAGACCCCTGACATCTCGGCGGATGCGGATCCCGACAGCGGCGTACCAGTCTACTGCCAATTCTGTTTTGGAGGGCCTGGGAGCAGATCGGCGGCACCAGCCTGGCATCGCCCTTACTGGCTGGCGTCGTCAATATTGCCGGCAACAAATTGGGGCAAGGGCCGCACGGCGGCCGGCACCGGCACTACACGAACGAGCAGAACGCGTTCATGTACTCCGAACTGTTTACGGTAGCGACGAAGTCGGCACATTTCTACGATGTTTCGGCGCGGCTCAACGAACGGCTGCCCGGTCACACTCGGTTGGGACCAGTGCACTGGCATCGGAACACCGCGCGGTTATAGCGGGCACTAGAGTCTCACGGATTTCTCTGCTCGCGTTGTTTCCCTAGAGGCCCTGCCTAGCAGGGCCTCTTTTTATGTGCGCGCAGCATTTGGATGGTACGGATCAATGCGCTGCACTGCGAAATTCCGGATCACGGCAGTGAAGAGGAAACTCAGGCGCGGGCTCACCGCAAAAGCGAAGGGGACGCTTGCGCGTCCCCTGGTTGAGTGGAAGAAGCAGCTACTTCTTTTTCTTCTTGGCTGCCTTCTTGGTTGCCTTCTTTCTTGGTTGCCATGGTTTTCTATTCTCCCTTCCATTTGTCATGGAATATTGCGACTCAACTTTCATCGCAATTTGTTAGTTGTATAGAGTCATTGAAAAAAATAGTCAAGCAAAAAACGCACGGCAATCTGTCGTCGTCGACGGTGCGCGAAGGCGCACGTCCGATTTGCTCGGCGCAAGAACAGCTTTGCCACTCGCTCCGATGCGATCGCATCGTCAACTTTGCAGATGCGTGAAAGGCGCATGAACACTGGCTATTTCAGCATTCGCAAAATAACGCCGCTGAACGCGTCGTGCCACGCGTGCGCCATCATTCCCGGACGAAGGCTCTTTCGCCACCACGCGAGGAGCCCAAACATTAATCCATAAATTCCGATCAGCAGCATGCGCGCGACGCCTTCGTAGCCATGTGACGCACCGAAAATGACGGCCGAGAGCAGCACGCCAATCAGAGTCGATCTGCTGATCGCGGCGAGCTGCCGCTGCAGATATCCGCGGAAGATGATCTCCTCGCAGAAGCCGGCGGTGGCGCTCAGGCAGAACCAGACGGCCAGTTCCAGATGCGATCCGGGCGTGAGAAACCCGAGCTGCTTTCTCATGCTGTCGATCTTGCCCGCCTGGTCGAGATGCATGAGCTTGGCGCCGAGCCCGAGGACGGCCAACGCGCAGACCCAGAATGCTGCGGCGTAGAGCACGTCGCGCAGGAACGTCCTCGAGGTTCGTCCAGCGCCCGCCGATCAGCGCGCGCAGCGACGTTCGCTTGCGAATGCCGAGCCAGGTGAAGCCCAGCAGGATCCACTCCCAGGCCATGCCCCAGAGATATTGCGGCAGCTTGCTGTGGTCGGCGAGCGGGATGGCGACCGCGCGTTCCGTTGAGCGAGGCAAACAGCAGCACAACAATCAGCAGGGCGGTGTGCCACCACGGCGCGAGCAGCTGGTTTTCGGGAGCCGAGGCATTCGCCGGACTCAGCCTGGATTTGTGCGTCGGGAAGCAAAGTAAACCCATCTTATAATGTTCGGCATCGGATTTTCTTCGACCGTCGGTGGGGTAAAGCACTTATGGAAGACGTGGTGATTGTGTCGGCGGTACGCACGCCGATCGGAAAATTTCAGGGCTCGCTGTCCGATTTGACCGCGCCGCAACTGGGCGCGATCGTGGTGCGCGAAGCGGTCAAGCGCGCCGGCATCGATCCCAACAGCGTGGACGAATGCATCATGGGCAATGTGGTTTCGGCCGGGCTCGGGCAGAATCCGGCGCGCCAGGCGGCGCTGAATGGCGGGCTGCCTGACCGGCGTCAGCGCGATGACCATCAACAAAGTCTGCGGCTCGGGATTGAAGGCGGTCGCGCTGGCGCAGCAGGCGATCCAGACGGGGAACTCCGAAATCGTGGTCGCCGGCGGAATGGAGAGCATGACCAACGCTCCCTATCTTCTGCCGCAGGCGCGCAAGGGCTTTCGCCTGGGCGATCAGAAGGTCATCGATGCCATGGTGCACGATGGCCTCTGGGACGTTTACAACGACTATCACATGGGCAACACCGGCGAGAACGTTGCGGAGAAGTACCACATCACACGCGAGGAGCAGGACGAGTACGCGCTCAACTCGCATCGCAAGGCGCTGAGCGCGATCAAGGAGTGCCGCTTCAAAGATCAGATTGTGCCGGTGGAGTTGCCGTCGAAGAAGAAGGGCGCTGAGCCGGTGTGGTTCACGAAAGACGAAGGGCCGCGCGAGGACACGACCGTCGAAGTGCTGCGTGGGCTGAAGCCTGCGTTCAAGAAGGACGGCACGGTGACGGCCGGCAATGCTCCCGGGGTGAACGACGGTGCTGCCGCGTTGGTGGTGATGTCGGCGGCGAAGGCGAAGGAACTGGGACTCAAGCCGATGGCGCGCATCGTGGCGCAGGCCACCAGCGGCATTGCTCCGGCGTGGGTGATGATGGCGCCGGTGGAAGCGGTTCGCCAGCTCTGGAAGAAGACGGGCTGGAAGAACGAAGACGTTGACCTCTACGAGATCAACGAAGCGTTCTCGGTGGCGGCAATCGCCGTGACTCGCGAGCTGGGCATTGACCTGAACAAGGTAAACGTGAACGGTGGCGCGGTGGCGCTGGGACATCCGATTGGCGCCACCGGTGCACGCATCCTGACGACGCTGCTGTACGAGATGATCCGCCGCGACGTGCACAAGGGAATCGCTGCGCTGTGTCTGGGCGGCGGAAACGCAGTCGGGCTGGCGGTGGAACGATAGCGCCGACTCGACCGTTTACAAATCGTTACAGAATGCAGGGAGCCAATGCGCTCCCTTTTTCGTATGCAGCAAGTGAGCGCGAACGGCGCACGCTTGCGCCGAGGCGTGCCGTAGTAGCATCGAATCGAGTACACATGAATTCCTTTCCACGCTCCAAGATGCCGCCTGCGGTGCGAACCGAGACGTATGCCGCTATTACCCGATGGGCGGCGGCATGATCCGCGCGGTCGACGGCATTTCGCTTACCATCGAACGCGGCGAGTTTGTGGCGTTGCTGGGGCAGTCGGGCTCGGGAAAATCGACCCTGCTGAACTTGCTGGCAGGACTCGACCGTCCCAGCTTCGGGCTCGGTGCTCGTGCAGGACCGTGACCTGGCGAAGATGTCGTCGGAAGAACTGGCGGCATATCGCCGCAACGATGTCGGCATGGTCTTCCAGGCGTTTCACCTCATTCCGTCGATGACGATCACCGAAAATGTTGAGCTGCCCATGCGCTTTGCGGAAGTGGATCGTGCTGAGCGCGCGCAGCGTGTGCGCGAATCGCTGGAGCGGGTCGGACTGGGCAAGCGGCTGGAGCATCGGCCGTCGGAGCTCTCCGGCGGCGAGCAGCAGCGGGTTTCGCTGGCGCGAGCGCTGGCCAATCGTCCGTCGCTGCTGCTGGCCGACGAGCCTACCGGCAATCTCGACAGCCGCACCGGCGAAGACATCCTGAACCTGATTCGCGACCTGAGCCTTTCGCTGGGCATGACGGTGGTGATGGTGACGCACGAGCGCGCGCTGGCCGAACGATTTGCGCAGCGGCTCATCTTCCTCGCTGACGGCAAGCTGCTGTCGCAGGAGGTGCTGGCGTGAAGGGCTACGACCTGTTCGAACTCGCGGTGCGCAATCTGCGGCAATCGAAGTTGCGCAATGGGCTGACGACCGTCGGAATCTCGGTCGGGGTGGCATCGCTGGTAGCGATGCTGTCGCTCGGCGTGGGCCTGCAGCAACTGGCGACGCGGCGTCTGGCCGGCTCGGGAATGTTCGACACCGTCTTCGTGACCTCGAAGCAGGACTTCCGCGGCTTCGACCGGGAAGACGACCAGAAGACCGAGCATCCGGAGAATGCTCCCGTCCTCGACGAGCCGGCGCGCGACAAGATGACGCATCTGCAGTACGTCACCGAAGTCGAACCCGAGATTCGCGTGATGGGTGAGATTGTCTCCGGCGGACAGACGCACTTCGGGTTCGTGACCGGGCTTGCCGATGTCGGCGCGTGAGAACGAGGCCTTCGACAATCTGCAGGGCAAGTTTTTCTCCGGCCCTTCGGCGGACGAAGTGATCCTGCTGAACGATTTTGCCAAGGAGATTGATCCGAAGAATCCGAAGGGGCTGATTGGGCAGGAAGTGACCCTGCGGTA
The DNA here is from genome assembly GCA_963840905.1 of uncultured Acidobacteriaceae bacterium. Classification (GTDB taxonomy): domain Bacteria; phylum Acidobacteriota; class Terriglobia; order Terriglobales; family Acidobacteriaceae; genus Bog-257. Next base: position 337,879 of record CAWJAO010000010.1, on the reverse strand, counting down.
TGGAGAGCGCCAGGCGCTCGCGCCGGACTCCGATTCGACAGGCCGTCCGCAACTTTCGGGCGCGCCGGCCGGAGGAAGCAATTCAACGTCCGGCGACGACTTCGGCTTCTCCGTCGTGCGCAAGACGCAGAAGCTGAAGGTGGTCGGCATCATCGAGGAAGAGCCGTACGGCGGCATGCGGACGGTTTCGCGAGGACGCATTTTCCTGCCGGTCGATGTCACCGAGAAGCTGAACATGGCGCAGTTCACCGACATGCGCAGCTCCCTGCGCGGCGGTGGCGGGAAGACCTACATGACGCTGACCGTGCGCGTGAAAGATCCGGGCAAGGTCGCGCAGGTGCAGGACGCCATCAACAAGATGGGCTTCCGCACGTTCTCCGTGCTCGATGCGACCAAGAGCCTGCGGCGATTCTTCACCGTGCTCGATCTCTTCCTCGGCATCTTTGGCTCGCTGGCGCTGGCGGTGGCGACGCTGGCGATCATCAACACGCTGGTGATGGCGGTGCTGGAACGGCGGCGCGAGATCGGCGTGATGAAGGCGATCGGCGCAAGCGATGGCGATGTGAAGCGGCTGTTCTTCGCCGAAGCCGGCGCGATGGGCTTCTTCGGCGGTCTGCTCGGCATCGCGCTGGGATTCGCCATCGGCAAGGCCATCAACGTCGGAACGGGAATCTACCTGCATCGGCATCAACTGCCGTCGGAGGCGGTGTGGATCCTGCCGCCGTGGCTGATCGGCGCCGCCATCGCGTTCTCGATTGTGGTGAGCCTGCTGGCCGGGCTCTATCCAGCGAGCCGCGCCGCCAAACTCGATCCGGTGCAGACGTTGAAGTACGAATAGCCAATGAGGCCGATCCAAACCCAGGTTTCTATTCACTCAAATTGCGGTCGCGTTGCTCGCGTTGTGCATCGCTCCACTCGCTGCATGCGCAAGGCCGCGCCGAGTGTTCCGTCATCAAATCGGTGGTGCTCGCCCGCCCGGTGCGCTATTGCGCCTTCCTGCCGGACGAGCTTCGATCAGGACAAGACGCGTCAGTATCCAGTGCTTTATTACCTCCACGGTCTGGGCGACAACGAGCAGTCCCTGCTGAACTTCGGCGGCTGGGACGTGATTTCTGAGTTGCGCCGCCAAGGCAAGATCGGCGACTTCATCGTGCTCGCGCCGAGCGCAGGGCACACGTTCTATATCAATTCGGCTGACGGCAAGATGAGGTACGAAGACTTCTTCCTGAAGGAGTTCATGCCGCAGATGGAGAAGAAGTATCGCGCCGAAGGTACGCGGGCGACGCGCGGCATCACCGGAGTTTCGATGGGCGGCTATGGAGCGTTACGGCTGGCCTTCAAGTATCCGGACGAATTTGCCGCGGTGAGCGCACAGATGCCGGCGCTCATGGCCGATCTGCCGCAAGGACTTTACGTCCGGCGGACCGGGCTCTCCCGGCTCCCTGATGGGCGATGTCTTCGGTTCGCCATTTAGCCGCACGTACTTCGAGCGCAACAATGTCTTCTACTTCGCCCGACAGCGATAGCGCCGCCAGTCTGAAGCGCATGAAGATCTACTTCAATGTCGGCAACAACGACGACTACGGATTCGAACAGGGAGCAGAGCAGCTGGACCAACTGCTGAAGTCACGGGGCGTTCCGCACGAGTTTCACGTCTATCCCGGCGGGCACGACCCGCAGTTCGTGATACGCCACTTCGGTGACGTGATCGAATGGCAGTGGAAGACCATCGGGGCGAAGAAGTAGCGTCACGGTCGCCCGCGCCCGGGCGCTCCTCACGCAACATTCACCGCTCCTGGTGTCCTGAGCATGCGATCGATCGCGACTGCCAGCCCGAAGTAGAAGAACATGATCATCACCAGCGGATCGTCGCCCAGGCAATACTGCACCGTCGACGGGACCAGATAGCCGACAAAGGCGGCGAGGACGCCTGCAACCACGCCGGTCGCAAAGCGGCTATGCTCGCGCGTCCGCCGCAGCAGGCGAAACAGGAAAATGAGGTACGCGACGACGAACCACAACCACGCCGCCAAGGTGAGAAGGCCGCGCTCCACGGCGATCTGGATGTAATCAGAGTGGAAGTGATAGATCACGTGATACAGGGAGAAGCCGCGGATGTTCCACTCCTGCCAGTGGTTGAAGATGGTATCCATTCCAACCCCGAACCACGGATGCTGGCGGATCAGGCGCAGTCCGTCTTCCCACATCAACACCCGGAAATGAGTCCCGGCGTCGCCCGGACTCACCCAGTCCAACTTCCGGGTATGGTGGATCCACGACGTAGCAACCAGCAGCAGCAGAACCAGGCCAGCCAATGCCCAGATCGCGGGTCCGCTTTCTTGCGAGTAGCCAGAGAGCAACGACGCAACCCGCTGCCAGTCCCGCAATGTCCGCCCGCGTTTGAGTAGCCAGGAGGGTCGCCGTCAGGGCCAGGAACACGATGGCGAAGAAACGCCCGCATGCCCCACTTTCCGCGGTTGCGTGCTCAGCAACATGGCCCATGCCAGGCAGCCAAGTTGCATTAGCATCTCCGCGAAGACGATGTAGTGTCCCAGGGTACCTTGCGCACGGCCTGGATTGCCACGAGCCAACCGGAGTGACGGAGTTGCCCAAGCCGCTGCTCAGAAACTCTTCGCGAGTCAGAAATGTCTCCCGTTTGTGGAATGGCTCGCCTTGCAGATACTTGACGCGGAGCATGCTTCCCGGCGGGCTCTGCTCCACAACTTTGGTCAGTTGCTCCGGAGTGTGCACAGAGCGGCCATTGACCTGGGTAATGATGTCGCCCGTGTGAATACCCGCGCGATGCAAGTCAGTCGTCGGCACAATACGCTTTACCTGAACGCCAACGCCATAGGTGTACTGCCATGCCGTGAAAGCTGCCGCGGCAAGTCCGGACAGCAGCAACAGCAAGACCAGAACGCGCACCTGTGACAGCCGCTTCAGATTCTGCGCGAGCACAGTGCCGGCCAGCACCAGGCAGACGACCTTCATGCGAGGCCAGCTGAGGTACGGATCAGGAGAGAGTGCTGTCGAGATACCGCTCAAGACGATATAGGCCAGGAGAGGCGCAGAAAGAGCCTGCGGGAAGGGACGCTTGCGCTCGATCGCCAGCTTGGCAAGCCACAGGAAGCCCGCGGCCATCCAGGCGTGGCGCGCTCCCTTGATCGAGTGCGGTAGGAGAATGGCGAATAGAATCAGGAAGAAGAAGATGAGGCCTTCCAGCCGCCGCACCCATGAGCGACGCTGGGGATGGAGCCGGGCCGTCTGGCGGCGATGCGATTTCGGTTATGGAAGTTGGCTGTCCAGACACCATCGAGGAAGCTTTCCGGGTTAATCAAGTAGCCTACACCAATGGCATAAAGCTTAGAAATGCTGCTAGAGTAGAGAAGAGGCACTTGTCCTTACGTCAGCGGCTTCCATTGGTCTCTGCGCCAACTTCGCTGACGTCACCGTGCGGTATGAGCCAGATTTCCCAGGTCATAACGTCCAACTGTAACCAACGGCAGTTACTGTGTTCGATCGTCGTTCCAAGCTCTTAAGCTCGGTCACATTGATGCACGACCTGGGGGTGACTTGCGTCGCCTTCGTGGTCGCGTATCTGCTGCGCAGTCTGCTGGTGCACTTCGACTTTTTCAGCCGGCGATTGCCGGGCATTTATCCCTTCAGCCATTATCTGCCGTTGCTGGCCGCCTTTCTGATCACGTGGGCGGTGGTTGGATATTTTTCCAGCTTCTACCGCGATCTCGAACTCAGTAACCCGATCCAGCTCATTCTGAATATCGTCAGCCAGCTTGGCGTTGTGCTGGTGGTCATCTACGCCGGTTTGTATCTGTTTCGTCGAGTGGACGTGAGCCGGACTTATGTCCTGCTGATCGGAGCGGTGGATTTCGTTCTGCTGGTGATAGGCCGTGCGGTGACGTACTCGGGCGTTTCCTGGATGCGCGACCGGCTCGCGGCGTTACCACTACCTGCTGATCGTCGGCTGTGGTCCGCGCGCCCGCGAGATGGCGGCCTTGATCGAGGAGAGCCGGGGCATGGGGCTGCGGCTGATTGGCTTTGTCGATCCCAACTCCGCGGATGGTTCGCTGCAGAACCTGGGCGGATACAGAGTCCATCCGCTCGAGGATCTGGGCGGCATTCTGCAACAAGAAGTGGTGGATGAGATTGTCTTTGCCGTGAACATGCAGGAACTGGCCAGGCTGGAACCGGTGATGCAGCACTGCGCCGATGTCGGAATGAGGACGCGAGTGCAACTGGAATTCCTGCCGGCCGCCTACTCGCGGATCTATTTGGAGAAGTTTCGCGAGGTTCAACTGCTCAGCCTGTCGAGCGCTCCCGACAGTGAGTTGCGGCTCTTTTTCAAGCGTATCTTCGACGTGGCACTTTCTTTCGCGGCCTTGGTGGTGTTCTCTCCGGTATTGCTGTGCATCGCGGCCATGATCAGAGTTGACGCTCACCCGGTCCGGTGCTCTTTCGTCAAACCCGCTGCGGCTTGGGCGGCCGCCGCTTCATGCTGTACAAGTTCCGTTCCATGATCAACAACGCCGAACAGATGCGCGCCGAACTGCACCAGTTGAATGAGCTCGACGGGCCCGTATTCAAGATCAGCGACGACCCGCGCATCACCGACTGTGGGACGCTGGCTGCGTCGCTTCAGCCTCGACGAGTTGCCACAGCTCTGGAACATTCTGCGCGGCGACATGTCATTTGTCGGGCCGCGTCCTGCTGTGCCCGAAGAAGTGGAGCAGTATGAAGACTGGCAACGGCGACGTCTGCGCATGCGTCCTGGCCTGACCTGCACCTGGGTCCTGGAAGGACGCAACCACGTCGACTTCAACCGATGGATGCAACTCGACCTTACCTACATCGATAACTGGTCGCTGTGGCTCGATTTCAAGATCTTCCTGCGCACCATTCCCATCGTTCTTTCCGGACGGGGGGCATACTGAGACTGCGGTCGCAAGGTTACGATAACGCCTGTTATCGCCAAGCGATGCCGACGGCGGTATAAGCTGCTGGTAATGAAACGCTTGTTTCACTCTGGCGCTCCTTTTCCTATCAATCAAGGGGTTCGCTCAGGACGCAGCCCAGATGAAAGCACGTCTCGCTAAAGCTCAGGAGTACACGGCGAAGGGATTTCACCCTGTCGATTGTTTCGCGGGACAGGTGAGGGTTCGCCAAAAGCTACTCTCACGACAATCGCTCGCTGTGTTTCGGCCAAATGCCGAAATGAAATGCTGTGGTGAAGCAGTCAAGAATGGACGGACTGACAGCCACGGGCACTTCGTCATTGAGCCGTTGGCAGAAGGCGAATATTTTGCCGAGTTCGAGAGCAAGGGTATTGAATACACGGTGAGCTTTGCTGTCATGCAGGATTACGACAGGTGCGGAGCCGAGTTCGTGGAACTCAATTTCTCGGCTGCGAATCAATATGCCTTGCAGACACTCGTGGCTGTTGACGGCGACGAAAAGGACTGCTCCGAGGCCGACCCGGCGTGCTATCGAAAGTAGGCGCGAAACCTTCATTGCTGGCGTAATATCGCCATTTCGTAAGTAACTCGCCTAAACTGAAGCTTGCGCACACCCGCGCGCACTGCTACCAATGGTCTCCGTCACAATCGTCACCTGGAACTCGGCGCAATATCTCGATGAGTGCTTCGCCTCGATCGAGCAGCAGGACTATCGCGACCTCGAGGTGATCATCGTGGACAACGCCTCGACCGATGGCACCCGCGAGCTGTTGCGCCAGATCGAGTCACGATGGCGAGTGATCTACAACGAGCGCAACGTTGGATTTGCCGCCGGACAGAACCAGGCGATCCGAGCGGCGCGGTGGAAACTGGGTACTCTGCCTTAACCCCGACGTCGTGCTCAGCCCTGACTTCGTTACGCAGATAGTGGCGGGAGGGGAAGCGCATCCCGATGCGGGCTCCGTGTGCGGAAAACTACTGCGCTGGGATACATCTGCCTTGAAGGGGCGCGGCTTTCAGCCGTGCCGTCAGGCGCCCCAAACCGTGCCTTTAGGCGCTGAGGTCGAGTCTTCTCAGCGGCTAAAGCCGGGGCCCTGGCCTGCTCCTTCCGGTACGCCTGAAGGAGTGCCCCTTCAAAACGCGCCTAAGGGCGTGCCCGTTCAAGACCACCCTGAAGGCGTGCCCCTTCAATGCCAGACCCAAACCATCGATTCCACGGGAATTTACTTCACGCGCAACATGCGCCATCTCGATCGTGGAGCCGAAGAGATCGACCGCGGCCAATATGATCGTCCGCAGTACGTCTTCGGCGCCAGCGGCGCAGCCGTGCTGTTTCGCCGCGACTTCATCCAAGATGTTTCGGTGGAAGGGCGAATTCTTCGACGAGGACTTCTTCGCCTTTCGGGAAGATGGCGACCTGGCCTGGCGCGCGCAAGTGATGGGCTGGAAGTGCCTGTACACGCCGGCAGCGGTGGCGTGGCATGTGCGGCGGGTCACGCCCGAGCGCCGCAAAGACCTGCCGCTGGTCATCAACTGGCATTCGGTGAAGAACCGGTTTCTCATGCGCGGCAAGAACGCTTCCGGATGGCTGTGCTGGCGGTTATTCCTGCCGGTGGCGTGGCGCGATATGATGACGTTCGGCTACGCCGCTGCTGCGCGATCAGCGAATGCTTTCGGCACTGGCGTACCCGTGGCGCGTGCGGGAAAGCATTCGCCGCAAGCGTGCGATCATTCAGTCGCGCCGCCGCGTTTCCGACCGCGATTTGCTATGGTGGTTCTGCAATACTCCGCGTGCGGTGGACGCGGAGAAGACGGTCGTTGCCGGGCGGGTGCCCGTGGCCGGCAGATAGAAGTCGCCACTAACGACCTTGAAATAGCCCAAGAGCGACAGCGAACAGCGAAAAGCGGCCTTAATGAAAATCGCCATCGTCGGAACGCGCGGCATTCCCAACCGCTATGGCGGCTTCGAGCGCTTTGCCGAGCAGATCAGCTCGCGTTTTGCGGACCAGGGACACGAGGTCACAGTGTACTGCCGCAGGGCCTTCGTCCAGCCTGACGACGTGTACGACCGCCGCGTGCGCCGGGTCATTGTTCCCAGCCTTCATCAAAAGCACCTCGATACCTGGGTGAGCACCTTCTTCGCTGCTGTGCATGTTGCCTTCAGCGACAACGATGTCGTGCTGCTGTGCAACGTGGCGAACAGTCCGTTCGCGTATATTCCGCGGCTCTTCGGCAAGCCAGTTGTGCTCAACGTCGACGGCCTCGACCGCAAGCGCGAGAAATGGAAGGGACTGGGCGCGCAAGTCTTGCACTTCTGTGAGTGGATGTCGTCGTTCAGTCCAACCCGTCTGGTGACCGACGCTAAGGCGATTCATGATTACTACCTCACGAAATATGGCAGGGAGTCGACGATCATTGGCTATGGCTCCGAAATGCCGCCGGGCGACGACAGCCTGAACGGCTTCAACCTGGAGTCAGGCCGCTACGTGCTGTACGTCAGTCGGCTGGAGCCGGAGAACAATCCCGATCTGGTGCTGCGCAGCTGGCGCAACGTGCGCAGCGACTGGCCACTGGTCGTGGTGGGCGACAACCCCTACGATCCAGGGTACCTCGAGCGGATGAAGTCTTTGGGTGATGAGCGGGTGCGGTTTACTGGAGCGGTCTACGGCGATGGATATTGGGCGTTGCAGAAGCACGCCGGAGTATTCGTCTTCGCCTGCGAGATCGGTGGAGTTCATCCTGCGCTTATCGAAGCGATGGCAGCAAGCACTGCCGTGCTCTACCTTGACACGCCCGAAAACACCGAGACCGCAGGCGACGCAGCCGTACGGTATGAGAAGTCCGAGGGAGATCTTACAAACAAGCTGCAGTCTTTGCTGGATGATCCAGATAGCTCGCCAACAGCTGGCAGCAGCGCGCCAAGCAGCGAGCGGATGCACTGTATCGCTGGGACGCGATTGCGCAGAAGTACGAGAAGTTATTTGAGGAAGTGATGAAGAAGTAGCTCAAGCAGGTGCCGATTGGCAAGAAGGGGCCGAGATCAGGCCCCTACTTGCTCGAAAGTCTTACACCCGCTCTATCGTCACCGAGTTCAGCACCACATCCTTGTTCGGCTTGTCCTGGCGGTTACGTGGGAGTTTGGTGATTTTGTCGGCCACGTCCTGGCCTTCGACGACTTCTCCGAAGATTGTGTGATTGCCCGTCAGCCATTGCGTGGGGGCAACCGTGATGAAGAACTGCGAGCCATTGGTGCCCGGACCGGAGTTGGCCATGGCCAGCTTGCCCGGTTTGTCGAACTTGTGCGGCGAGCCCTTGGTTTCGTCCTGAAACTGGTAGCCAGGGCCGCCCATGCCGGTGCCGGTCGGATCTCCACCTTGAACCATGAAATCGGGAATGACACGGTGGAAGACGGTGCCGTTGTACAGAGGGGTCTTGCTCTTGCTGCGTGTCTGCGGGTGCGTCCACTCGCGCGTGCCTTCCGCCAGCTCGATGAAGTTCTTTACGGTGATGGGCGCCTCTTCTTCGAAGAGTCGACAGACGATCGTTCCTTCGCTGGTGTCCAGGGTTGCGTAAACGCCGGGTTGCCGGGCCATGAGAAGTCCTTTCGTTGATGGATGAAATAATGCTGGCTCATGCGGCGAGCCGGTACAGCCTCGGGCGAGGCTGCTGCCATATTGTAAACCGGATAAAGCTTGGCAGGGTGGCAGCACGCCCGTAGCGGCTCGCCCACCAAATCGAGTTGGGATGAGTTGTCGTCGAGCCGCACCAGATAGAATGGCTGTTCGAGAACCTGTCCATGCCTTCTAACTGGCTCTTCTGGGTTTTATTCAACCTGTTTGTGTTGCTGCTGCTTGCGCTCGACTTGGGAGTCTTTCATCGCAAGAAGCACGTGGTTGGCTTTCGCGAGGCCATCGGCTGGACCCTGGTCTGGATTTCTCTGGCGGCGGGTTTCGCCGTACTTATCTACTTTTTCGGACACACGATGGTGGGCGGGACGGCCAAGCCCAACTCCGAGCTGTCGCTGGAGTTCATCGCGGGATATCTCATCGAACAGTCTCTCAGCGTCGATAACCTGTTCGTTTTCCTGCTCATTTTTCGCTATTTCCGAGTTCCGCGGCACTTTCAGCATGAGGTGCTGTTCTGGGGCATCCTGGGCGCCCTGATTATGCGTGCCATCTTCATTGTGGCGGGCATCACGCTGCTCAACCGGTTCCACTGGTTCATTTACATCTTCGGCGCGATACTCATTTACAGCGGTATCAAGCTGCTGCGCCAGAAGGATGAGGAGATTAATCCTGAGACGAACCTGGTACTGCGCGGCTTTCGCAAGTTCTTTCCCCTGACTAACGACTATGAGGGCAGCAAGTTCTTCGTGCGCCGCGGGCTGGTGCGATACGCTACCCCGCTCGCGGTGGTGCTGATCGTGGTGGAGACCACCGACTTACTGTTTGCGACTGATTCCATCCCGGCGGTGTTGGCGGTGACGCGGGTGCCATTCATCGTCTATACGTCCAATGTGTTTGCGATTCTCGGATTGCGCTCTCTGTATTTCGCGCTGGCGGGAATGATCGAAGTCTTCCACTTCCTGCACTACGGCTTATCGCTGATCCTGATATTCATCGGCGTAAAGATGCTGGTGTCGGGCTATATCCAGATCCCGATTGGCATTGCTCTGGGCGCGGTGGCGGCTGTGCTGCTCGTCTCGATTCTGTTGTCGCTGTTGTTTCCCAAGAAGAAACAGAAAGCGGCGTAACAGCTTATTCGAAGCGGATTTTGTCTCCAGATACCACGGAATGCTTGCGGAATTTCGCGTCATTCTTCAGCGGGAAGTCGAGGCGATAGTGAGCGCCGCGACTCTCCTCGCGTGCCAGCGCCGACCTGGCAATCAGGATCCCGGATTGCAGTATGTTCGCCGCCTCGTGCGCACGTCGGTCGCCCGAGACCGGCAGCTGCTTTTGCAACTCGCTCAACTCGGAGACAACCTGCCGTAGACCTTTGCCGTCGCGCACCACCCCAACGTGCTGCCACATCAGCGACTGCACTCTCTTGATGAACGCTTCAGTTTGAGCGGGCCGTCCGTCGGCGGGTGTGGCCTTAGTTTCAGTGCCGCTCGGTGACCCGAGTTGAGGGCGTGGTCCGAGCTGCTCCCGCATGTTGCGGGCAGCACGTGCTCCATATACCAAGCCTTCCAGCAGGGAATTGCTGGCTAGGCGGTTAGCACCGTGGACGCCGGTACAGGCTACCTCTCCCGCTGCATAGAGGCCAGGAAGGGAACTCTGGCCCAGGAGATCGGTGCGCACCCCTCCCATCGCGTAGTGCGCTGCGGGACGAATAGGGACCAGTTCCGTCGCAATGTCGATGTTGTACTGCATACACGTAGCATAGATGGTGGGGAAACGCTTGCGAACAAGGTCGGCATTCAGGTGAGTGAGGTCAAGGTACACCGCCGCGTCGGGACGCTTCACCAACTCCAGTTCATGTGCGATCGCGCGTGCCACTACGTCGCGTGGGGCCAGTTCAGCCGCCTCATGATACTTCGGCATGAAGCGTTTGAGCTCAACATTACGGAGGTATGCTCCTTCGCCGCGCAACGCTTCCGACAGAAGAAATCGCGGAGCGTTCTTCAGGAAAAGTGCGGTGGGATGGAACTGCACAAACTCCATGTCGCTGATTTCGGCACCCGCGCGGTGCGCCATGGCAACACCATCCCCGGTCGCTACGGATGGATTTGTGGTATCGCTGTAAACCTGTCCCAGGCCGCCGGTGGCGAGCAGTGTGGCACTCGCAGAGATTTCGTGCGATTGGCCGGCTTGGTCGAGAATGCGAACCCCAATGACGCGGCCATCCCGTACGAGTAAGTTGGTGGTGAATTCGAATTCCCGAAAGATGATAGGTTTCAGGGCCGAGGCTTTGAGAAAAAGGGCACGTCCGATTTCTCGTCCGGTAGAGTCTCCGTGGGCGTGGAGAACCCGGTTGCGGCTATGGGCCCCCTCGCGTGTGAAAGCGATCTTTGCCCCGGCGCGATCGAACTCGGTGCCCCACTCGATCAGTTCCTCAATTCGAGGGGGACCCTCCACAACCAGAATCCGCGCGGCTTCTTCGTTGCAGAGGCCGTCACCAGCCTTGAGAGTGTCCTCCAGGTGAAGACTGACTTCATCGTCGTCGCTGAGAGCGGCGGCAATACCACCTTGCGCGTACTGCGTATTGGATTCCGTAACCTCGCGCTTTGCCAGGCACAGGACGCGGCCCGCGGGTGCCAACTCCACCGACGCTCGCAGGCCCGCGATGCCCGCGCCCACTACGATGAAATCGGCTTCGGAAGGAAGAGTTGTCATACCCGTAGACTTGGCTCTCGACGGGTTCATGGTAGCACGCAAGCACAGCACAGTAAGCGACCTATGAGAGGCCAAAACCAAATAGGGAATCGCAGAGAACCGGTGCGACCGCAACTCTCATCCATTACACTAGAAGTTTGACGCGCATCCCGGTCCGGACCCCATCACGATCCTACGAAGTCTTGGTTGAACGCGGCTTGCTGCGCTCCGCCCAGGCCGCACTTCGCGACACGGTACCTCCAGATTCGCGCCTCTTTGTCCTCGTTCAAGCGCCGGTCCGCAGCCGTTGGAGCTCCGTCCTATGCGAAAGCTTTAGTGAAGCGGGCCGGAAAGCCCAGGTGATTGAGATGCCGGATGGAGAGAGCGCGAAGACTCTCTCGCAACTGGAACAGCTTGGCTTGAAGTTGATGAGTCATGGCGCGGACCGAGGGTCGGTCTTGCTGGCGCTGGGCGGCGGAGTAGTGGGCGACGTCGGAGGCTTCCTGGCCTCGGTGTTCATGCGCGGAATTCCCGTCGTACAAATACCGACGACCCTGGTCGCGCAGGTAGATTCAGCCATCGGCGGCAAGACGGGAGTTAACCTACAGTCAGGTAAGAACCTGCTGGGCACTTTTCATCAGCCGCTTGCCGTGCTGGCGGACCCTGATGTGCTGTCGACGCTGCCAGAGCGCGAATACCGCTCGGGCCTATTCGAGGCAATGAAGTATGGAGTAATCCGCAACCCCGCCATCTTCGAGTTGATGGAAGCTAAGAGGGACGCTCTGCTGCGCCGTGACAGCGCCTTCTTGGAAATACTGATCACGGAATGCATTCGCGTAAAGGCAGATGTGGTGAGCGCTGACGAACGTGAGAGCGGCGAGCGACGCATCTTGAATTTCGGACATACCATTGGGCACGCGCTGGAGGCGGAGACGGATTACGCGGGGTTCCTGCATGGTGAAGCGGTGGGCTGGGGAATGATTGCCGCCACGGTGATTGGGACCGGAATGAGGTTGACTGACCCGGTTACGGCGAAACGCATCATTGCTCTAGTTATGGCGTATGGGCCTTTGCCAACCGTGGATGTGGACAGTAGAGGCATCGCGCAGCGACTGCTTTACGACAAGAAAACGATTGGCGGAGTTCCACATTTCATTCTGCCGACGGATCTTGGCAAAGTCGAAGTTGTCAACACCGTACCGGAACGAGCTGTTATCGAAGCGGTAGAAGAGATCAAGAGACTATCCAGGGCATAGTGTTGGCTCAAGACAACAAATCGCCGGTCAAATTGCCCGATCGCCCAACCACGGGTGAGCGCATTGTGGGCGCCGCGCCGACCGGAGCACGAGACGAAGCCTCGGCCGCAGCAGCCGTGCGCGACATGTTTACGTCGATCGCGCCTCGCTATGACCTGCTGAACCATGTGCTCTCGATGAACATCGACCGTGTCTGGTGGAATCGCACGGCACGCGTCTTCAGCGAGGTCCTGAAACGTCCCGGTGTGCAGGTGCTGGATCTCTGCTGCGGGACCGGCGACATGACATTCGCGCTGCATCGTCGCCTGAATGGCACATCGACCCAAATCTTTGGAGCTGATTTCTCGCATCCCATGTTAGTTCGCGCCGAGCAGAAATCGGCAGGCAGGAACATCCGCTGGGTCGAGGCCGACGCGCTGAATCTCCCGTTTTCTGCCGATCAGTTTCAGCTGGTGACCTCTGCCTTCGGCTTCCGCAACCTTGCCAACTACGATCGCGGCTTGGCGGAGATTTACCGTGTGCTTGCGCCCCAAGGCGAAATGGGTATTCTCGATTTCGGCGAGCCCAAGGGCCTGATTGGCAAGTTCTATCGTGTGTATTTTCGCCGCGTGCTGCCGGCAATTGGCACACTCATTTCCGGCGTTCAAGGCCCTTATGCGTATCTGCCTGCATCGGTACTGCGATTTCCGTCTCCCGAAGAGATGTTGCAGCGAATGCGCGCTGCCGGTTTCCGCGAAGTTAGCTGGACTCCGTACACTCTCGGGATTGCGGGACTATATCGGGGAAAGAAGTGAGTTTCCTTCCTCCAATCAACTTCCGATCAAATTTGCGAAAAGCTATCTCGCAAGGCGTCTTCAATCGTGTACTGAATGACGCTTCCATAATCCACCCCGAGCAGGTTTTGCAGTCGGGTCGTATCCATGGTGTAGGAGCCGATAAGGTAGGGCAGCGCAGCTGGGGGAATCGATGAGATCCCCAGCTTCCACAGCAGGCGAAAGACGGCGCGGCACGCCGCTCTCGTAGGAGCACGCTTGATTCTGGCCTGCGCAATCTCAGCGCAGCGTTGCACGGTTATGGCCTCGCCGCGACCAGCGACATTCAAAACGGTAAGCGCAGGGTCGCTCAGCGGCCGGTTCAAGAGATAAACCAGTAACCTCGCCATGTCGTCCACGTGTACAAATTGAAAGCGGTTTTCCAGATATTTCTTGCCACGAGGCAGTAACCAGGGCAGACGTCTGCCCGCGGCTCGCATCGTGGCAGCACGTTTGCCATTGCCGAGTGGAGTTCCGCGCAAAGCTCCAACCATGTAGTTCTGCATGCTCGCGCCAGTGAAGAGGTGCGGACGCACCATGTAGATACGGCAGTCGCCGAGGCTCTCAGCCCGGTAGCGTACCACCTCGTCGCACTCGCGCTTGTGAATCGCGTAGGGCAGGGTGTGAGCGCGGAGCGGAGCCTCCTCCTTAACCGGCCCGGAAGTTTCCGGACCATATACAGCCACACTGCTGGGAAAGATGAATCGGCTGACTTGGCCACCGGTGCGATTGACGACGCTGATGGCTTCCATTACCCGCGCTGTGCCGGCCACATTGATCTGCCACATACGCTCGAGGTCGAGAACGCCGGCGCGCAGGGGATCGAGGACGAACGCGAGATGAACGACGGAACGGGCTCCGGTTTCTCGCAGCAGATCGATGAGCTGCCAGCAAGACGGCTCGCGACCCAAATCGCATTGCTCGAATCTGGCCAGACTGGAACTGTCAGGTGGGCGTGTATCCACGCCCACAACGCGAAAATCGGAAAGCATCGGCAACAACCGCACGCCAAGATTTCCCGAGATTCCCGTGACCAGGACAGTTCTTTCCGGCGGCATGATTACTTTGGAGGCGCCTCCGAGTTAGCTGGCGGAGGAGGCGAATTCGGCCTGGCTCCAGCGGGTCCTTTCGGTGTGATGACCGTTTGATGAACCGTCTTCGGTGTGTCTGGTCCAAAGTAGGCGTCGTTGAGAACTACGGTGGCCGAGTTCTGGATCTGCTGGATCCTGTCGGTGATCATCTGGCGTTGTATGGCAGACGAGATGGTCGCCTTCACTTCGCTGAGTGGAACCTGGCGTGTAGAAACCAGCTTGTAGATGTAGAGAGAGCCTGGGTCCGCGAACACCGGGGAAATCTCACCGGCCTTTAACTCGAAGACAGATTCATGCGCCTCGGGCAGGGTACCTGGACGGCGTGCGCCAACGTTGATGTCGGGCGGAGGAGTTGTAAGACCGGCATGCTCCATCGCTTCCTTTTCCAGCTTAACCGGGTCCTCGCCCGCAACCCAGCGTTCCCTGATCTTTTCGGCGTAAGCTTTTTCCTCCGCCTCGCTGGGCTTGGGCTTGTCGCCGGTCGTGGCACTCCGCGGAACGATGATGCGCTGCAGGGTGGCTTCCACATACTTCTTGCTGTTCTGCTTGTAATTGTCTTCGATCTGCTGATCAGTAGGATGCGCGTATTCCTGAACGATGTGCTGATTCAACGCGTCGGTCAAAATCTGATTTCTGGCGAACTGGAGAATCTGCAGCACTCGCGGATCGTTTTCCAGACCCATCTCGCGCGCGGTATCGGCGAACACCAGCAGCTTGGAGTATTGTGAGGCGAAGTTGCGCATCACGTCGGGAGGCATCGGAGGTTTGTCCGGCTGCTGTAGCGCCTTGGTCATCTTTTCAAACTGCTCGCGGGTCATCCCGGTCACGCAGCCGGCGGGCGGTGTCGTAGAGCCGGCCTTGGGCTGGCACACACCCTTCAGGGTGATCACTGCTGCATCCATGGGAACGTTCGAGGTTGCAGGATTGGGGGCCGCTGGAGGCGGCGTTGCGTTCTGGCCGTTGGCAACGGGAGCCGCAGGCGGGTTCGAATTCGATTCCTGGCCGTAGGCCGCAAAGCTGAGAGCACACGAAAGCACAAAGACCAGGAAAGTAAAGCGTGACATGTAGTGGTGTTCCTCCGGGAATAATACCGCCCCTAAGGTGGAGCAGATAGACAGACACAAAAATGTACCACATTGAGGCTCCTTCTTGTCAGAGCCCCGCGGCAGGCGGATCCTCCCAAGTTTGCGGAATCCACAAGAAGGTGAATAATCGAAACTATGGCGGAATCCGTCACAACTGCCGGTATGAGGCTGGAGAAGAAGGCGGTTGCGCTGAATTCCATCTATGCCGCGGTTGCCATCACCGCGTTGAAGACCATGGTGGGGGTAACGACCGGCAGTCTGGGTATTCTCTCCGAGGCGGCGCACTCGGGTCTCGATTTGGTGGCGGCCGCGATCACCTATTTCTCGGTCCGCGTCTCCGACAAACCCGCCGACGCCGATCACCAGTACGGACACGGGAAAATCGAGAGCTTCTCCGCGTTCCTCGAAACTGGCTTGCTGTTATTGACCTGTGTTTGGATCGTCTATGAGGCGGCCCATCGTCTTTTCTTCCATTCCGTCCATATCGAACCCAGCATCTGGGCATTTGCGGTGATGGGAATCTCGATCGTAGTTGACTACTGGCGTTCCCATCGTCTGGCGCGAATCGCCGAGAAATATGACAGCCAGGCGCTCCGCGCCGATGCCTTGCACTTCAGCACCGACATCTGGTCCAGTGCGGTCGTGATTCTGGGATTGGCACTGGTGATGGCGGGGAGACGCTACTCGCTGCCCGGGCTCGCCATGGCCGATTCCATCGCGGCCCTCTTCGTGGCTTGCATCGTTGTGTACGTCAGTTGGCGACTGGCCCGGCAGACCATTGACGCGTTGCTCGACGCAGCGCCCGCCGGAGTCCGCAACCGCATCATCGAAGCGCTGTCTCGGGTGAACGGAGTGCTGGAAGTGGACCGGGTGCGGATCCGCCGAAGCGGCAGCCACTATTTTGCCGACGTTTCGGTCGCGATGTCGCGTACCGTAACGTTTCAGAAGTCGGAGCAGGTCTCCAACCAGGTGGCGGCTTGCATCCGCGCCATTTTGCCCGCTGCCGACGTCGTGGTCAACACGGTTTCGCGGGCCAGCCGCCAGGAGAGCCTGTTTGACCGCATTCGTGCGGTGGCGACGCGCAACAATCTCAACGTGCATGACATCAGCGTCCAGGACATCGGCGGCAGTCTGCATGTCGAGCAGCACGTTGAGCTCGACGAAAAGCTCAGCCTCAAGGAAGCCCATGATCGGGTTACCCGCCTGGAAAGCGAAATGAAGGCGGAGGTGGGCGAGATTTCCAGCATTCTCACTCACATTGAAAGCGAACCGGCGACCATCGAGACCAGCGATGGACTGGTTCGCGCACCAGGCTTTGAGCACCGCCTGCAACAGGTGAGGGAAGGATTTCCCGAGGTCGTGGACATGCACGACCTTATGTTCAAACGGGTCGGCGGCCGCCTCTACCTTTCACTGCACTGCACCATGAACGACGATCTGCCGCTCTCCCGCGTGCATGACATCCAGACCACGATGGAAAGCCGCTTTCGCCAGGAAGTACCTGAGCTGTTCCGTGTGCTGATCCACCCGGAACCGCAGACCGACAATCGGCGATAGGACAGATTGTCCGGGCGGACCACTGGTTCCAGTTGGATTATTCATCTGCTTCAATAGCCGAAGGCAGGAAACTTTGAAGGGGCACGGCTTCAGCCGTGCCGTTACCTGCGCCTGGAGGGTTGGGCTTCAGCCCCTGAGGGAAGTCGCACTTCGTTTCAACCCGGAAGCCCCTCAGTGGCTAAAGCCACCATAACGACAGTAGCTTACGGCACGGCTGAAGCCGTGCCCCTTCAAAGCGCGCGACCCTCATGGGCGGACTCTTCTTCGACGGCGGCATCCTGCTCGTCATGTTCCGTCGCGTCGCTGGGAGGGTAGGCGTACATCTTGCTGACAACGGTCGTCGGCGCGTGCCGCCGGATGGCGATCATCTCGGCCACGATGGCAACCGCGATCTCTTCCGGCGTGACCGCTCCAATCTCGAGACCTACGGGTGCGTGGACGTCTTTGAACAGTTCAGCCGGAATTCCTTCCTTTTCCAGCTCCTTATAGATCGAGATGGTCTTGCGGCGCGAGCCAATCATGCCGAGATAGCGCGCGCGCACCTTGAGCGCCCAGCGCAGCACGCGCATGTCGTCGCGGTGTCCACGGGTGACGATGACGATGTACGACGACTCAGGCGGATTCAGTTCCGCTGTGGCCAGCTCGAAATCACGGGCAATCACTTCGCGCGCGTCAGGGAAGCGCTCACGGTTGGCGTAGGCCTCGCGGTCATCCACCACGACCACGTCGAAGCCCGCAATAGTCGCCACTCTGTAAAGGTTGTAAGCGACGTGACCGGCGCCAAAGATGTATAGCAGCGCCGGCGGCAGCACGGGTTCGATGAAGACTTCCAGCGTGCCGCCGCAAACCAGGCCGGTGTCGTACTTGGGATTATTGTTGAGATTGAAGGTGAGCGAGCGCGGCTTCTCCTCTTCCATGACCTCCCGTGCGGCTTGCCAGACCTCGGCTTCCACGCAACCGCCGCCAATCGTGCCCACAATGGATCCATCGTCGCGCACCAGCATCTTTGCGGTCTGGAAGGACGGGATCGATCCGCGAACATTGGTGATGGTGGCGACAGCGCCGTGGCGTCCCTCGCGGCGAAGCTGCACGATTTGTTCGTAGATGTCCATCGAGGCACCTTTCATTATTAAGACGCCCGCACGCAAAGTCAAAGAACAGGACCGCCTGTGCCAACCGAATGCTAGACTTTGCTCTGGAAATGGTATGAGTACCTCAGGGCTAAAGCCCCTCTTCACAAAATCACGTGAACGCGGGCCTGAAGGCCCGCACTACCCGAACCATTGCCAGTACGGAGTTTTCCGACAAGCAATGAAGTCGTGCCCTGATACAAGCCCCATGTCTTACATTCGAACTGTACATGCAAATTTCCAGGCGCATTCTTTGTTATCCGCTCAACGGTCGAGGAGTTCCCAATGAAAGCAGTCCGCATTCATGAATTCGGCGGTCCTGAGGTACTGAAGTACGAAGACATTCCTGATCCGGAGCTGCGCAAGGATCAGGTTCTCGTCCGGGTCCGTGCCTGCGCGCTGAACCATCTCGATCTCTTTGTCCGCAATGGGGCTGCCGGGGGTGAAGCTGCCGCACATTCTCGGTAGCGACATCGCCGGCGAAGTGGTGGAGTGCGGCGAGTACATCACCGACCTGAAGCCGGGCACGCGCGTGCTGCTGGCGCCCATGGTCTTCTGCAACCATTGCGAGCAGTGCAACACGTGGACGCCAAAATTTCTGCCCGCAGTTCAACGTGCTGGGCAATGGGGTGGATGGAGGCAACTGCGAACTGATCGCCGTGCCGCGCGTGAACGTCATTCCAATTCCCGATTCGCTCGGTTTCGTGGAGGCGGCGAGTGTCCCGCTGGTCTTTCTCACTGCGTGGCACATGCTGGTCGGGCGCGCCCAGTTGCGGGCAGGCCAGACCGTGCTGGTTTTGGGCGCGGGTTCGGGAGTGGGCTCGGCCGCAATCCAGATTTGCAAGATGCTGTCGGCCGAGGTAATCACCACCGCCGGCGATGAGCAGAAGCTGGCGAAGGCCCGCGAGCTTGGCGCCGATCACACCATCGATCATTACAAGCAGAAGATCTCCGACGAGGTGAAGCGCATTACCAATCGCCGTGGTGTGGACATCGTCTTCGAGCACGTTGGCCAGGCCACGTGGAAGGAGAGCATGAAGTCGCTGAAGCCCGGCGGGACGCTGGTGACCTGCGGCGCCACAACCGGCTTCCAGGGCGACATCGACCTTCGCTTCCTGTTCTCGCGGCAACTCTCGCTGCTGGGCTCGTACATGGGCGCAATGGGTGAGTTGGACGAGGTCCTCAAGCATGTCTTCGCAGGCAAGCTGAAGCCGGTCGTCGACCGAACCTTCCCGCTGAGCGAAACCCGCGCGGCGCATGAATATCTGGCCAAGAGCGAGCAGTTCGGCAAGGTGGTGAGTGACGCCTAGTCGGGATCGTTAATTGATCTCGTTTTGAAGGGGCACGGCTTCACAGGCTGCTGAAAATGTCCGCTCAGGAGCGAGTTCGGGTAGTGCGGCGCTTCAGCGCCGCGTCGCGAGTACAGTGAAACGGCCTGTGGCCTGGGGACATTTGTTAAAGCGGCCATACCCGCGGCTTCGGACAACGTACCTCAGGGCTAAAGCCCTCTTCACAAAACTAATCTGAACGCGGGCCTGAAGGCCCGCACTACCGGGCTGTTGTCAGTATGGAGTTTTTCAGCAACCTGTTCAGCCGTGCCGTAAGGCTGCTGTTGTTATGTTGGCTTTAGCCACCGAGAGACTTCACTTTGGAGGCGAAGTGCGAGTTCCCTCAGGGGCTGAAGCCCAACTCTCCACACCCACCTAACGGCACGGCTGAAGCCATGCCCCTTCAAAGCTTGCCGACTTCAGCTATTGAAACAGAAAGATAGATAATCCAGGCTAGTCCGGCAGCCGACAACGCGAGTGCCGGGCTGCGTCCTCGGTCGCAGACACCGCATCGAAACAGGTAGGTATAATTACTCAAATGACTACCGAGTACCGTCCTCCACACTTCGATAATCCTGAGCCCGGTAAGCGAGCGCTTCGACAACCTTGTCGGATCGGAGCAGAGCCGCGGCCAGATTCTGCGGGCCACGTTTGGTGAGCAGCAGCACGAAGGCGTCCTCATGGCCTCGATGGATGCGGTCGTGAACTGGGTGCGAAAGAATTCGATTTGGCCGATGACCTTCGGCCTGGCCTGCTGCGCCATCGAGATGATGTCGATGGGCGCCTCGCGCTTCGACATCGCCCGCTTTGGAGCCGAGGTCTTCCGTCCGTCGCCGCGTCAGTCGGACCTGATGATCATTGCGGGCCGAGTCTCGCAGAAGATGGCGCCCGTGATCCGCGAACTCTACATGCAGATGCCGGAACCCAAGTGGGTCATCTCGATGGGAGCATGCGCGACTTCGGGTGGCGTCTTCAACAATTACGCCCTGGTGCAGGGCGTCAATCAGTGGATTCCCGTGGATGTTTACGTGCCCGGTTGTCCGCCGCGTCCCGAACAGCTGATTTACGCCATCATGCTGCTACAGGAGAAGATCAAGAACGAGCGCGGGTCGTTCCGTCGCGCGCTCAACCTGGAAAAGGCGTAAGAGGAAGCCCATAGGTAGCGCCCTGTTCGCGGGTTCGGGACGGTGTGCCGATGCTGATCAGCTGATCAAATCCTCCTGCGAACCGCTCGTTGCGTAAGATACCGCCTGAATCCCTGCACCCGGAAATCCATCCAATCTCTGCGGTACCAGGACGAAATCCCTTCATATGATGAAGATCGGAATCACGTGTTATCCGACCTACGGCGGCAGCGGTGTGGTGGCTACGGAGCTGGGACTCGAGTTGGCTGATCGCGGCCACGAGGTGCATTTCATCTCGTATTCGCAGCCCATCCGGCTTCCCAAGACTTACCCGAACATCCACTATCACGAGGTGGAAGTCTCGCGCTATCCGCTGTTCGAGTATCCGCCGTACGACCTGGCGCTGGCCACGCGCATGGCGGAAGTCGCCGAGATTTACGATCTCGATCTGCTGCACGTGCACTACGCAATTCCGCATTCCGTCAGCGCGATGCTGGCCCGGCAGATGCTGAGCTGCGATCACGCCCGCCCACGCCGCAGGTTGCCCTACGTGACCACCTTGCACGGCACCGACATCACGCTGGTTGGATCCGATCCCTCGTATCTGCCCATCACGCGCTTTTCCATCGACCAGAGCGACGGCGTCACCTCGATCTCCGACTATCTGAAGCGGCGAACCCTGGAAGTATTTGCGGTGCAGACGCCCATCCAGGTGATTCCCAACTTCGTCAACTGCGATCTCTACCACCGCACTGCCGGAATTGCTGGAGCATCGCTCCGAGTACGCCAGCGCCGACGAGAAGATCCTGGTGCACCTGTCGAACTTCCGGCCGGTGAAGACGACTGGGCGACGTCATCGAGATCTTCGATCGGGTGCAGCAAAAGATTCCCTCGCGACTGCTGCTGATCGGCGATGGTCCGGAGCGTTCCAGCGCCGAGTGGCTGGCGGTGAAGAAGGGAATTCACAAGAAGGTGGACTTCCTCGGCAAGCAGGACCGCATTAACGAGAAGCTGGCGGTCGCCGACGTGATGCTGCTTCCGAGCGAACTGGAGTCGTTCGGACTGGCGGCCCTGGAGGCAATGGCCTGCGAAGTTGTGCCTATCGCAACCAACGAGGGCGGACTTCCGGAAGTTGTCGACCACGGGAAGACCGGATTCCTGGCGGCTGTGGGCGACGTGGAAACGATGGCGAATTATGCGATTGAAATCTTGTCCGACGAAAAGCAAGCTGAGAGAGATGGGTGAGCAGGCGCGCGCCAGTGCACAAGCGCGATTCTGCGCCAGCAAAATCATTCCCATGTACGAAAGGTTCTATCGCGACGTGCTGGACCGCTCTTCGTAGATGGCGCCCGCCACCGAACCGCCCATTTCTTCGGCCTGCAGCACCGGAAGCACCATCCGCACCAGGGTCCCGCGGCCGGGCTGGCTCTCCACGCGTGATCTCGGCCGCGTCGCCGTACACCACCTGCAGGCGCTCCGTGACGTTCACCATTCCGATGCCGGTTCCGGACGAGGTGCTGGCGCCGGAGACGGACATCCCGACTCCGTCGTCTTCCACCTCGATGACCACGCGCTGTTCGGCGCAGCGGCTGCGAATGTAGATGCTTCCGCCGTCGACCTTGGAAGCGAAGCCGTGCTTGACCGCATTCTCCACCAGCGGTTGCAGGATCATGCTGGGCACCAGATGGTCGAGCGAGGCCGGCTCCAGTTCCTTGACCACCTTCAGCTTGTCGCGGCCGAAGCGCGCGACTTCGATATCGAGATAGTCATCCAGAAACTCCAACTCCTCGCGCAGCGGAACGAACGAGTCTCCCTTGCGCAGCAACCGGCGCAGAATGTTGCCCAGCTTCACGATCATCTCGCGGGCGGAATCGGGGTCGCGGCGCACCAGCGAAGCGACCGAATTCAGCGTGTTGAACAGGAAGTGCGGATTGATCTGGCTCTGCAGAGCTTCCATGCGCGCCTGCAACAGCAGCCGCTCCTGCTGCTCCAGCTTCATCTCGATGCGGACGTTGTTCAGCACCTTCAACGCGATCGCGACCGCCATGACCGTGCCGGCGTAGATCGCCAGATTGATCAGCCAGTTATTTCCATCGAGCGCGAAGATGCGCCGAGGAAAGGCGCGATGCAGTTGTATGCGGATGAACTCCAGACCCAGGATGAGGAAGAAGAATGAGGTCTGCCAATCGATGAAGGACTTGCGGATGCTGCGTCGAATCCAGTGATAAATGCTGAGATCGAACAGCGGCGAGAACGACCAGATGGCTTCGCGATCGGGCCCGAGATGGCGCAGCACGCCCGCCAGAAGCCCCGGCCAGAACATACATCGGCAACGTAAGCCACTCGCCGAAAAACACCGCCGGCAGCGCAACCAGCGCGCCTCCCGCGATTCCCACCAGACGGCCGCCGATTACGCCCATCAGGATGGCGCCTTCGAACGAAATGTCGGCTGCGTAGAAACTGGGGACCCAGTGGCGCACCAGCACGCCCAGGGCAATGGGCGTGCCGACGATGGCGACAATCTCGATCTTCTCGCTGAGCGTGCGTTCCTCGCGAAACAGCAGAACGCGAAAGCGGCGCGCGCGCACCAGGACGCTGCTGATCGCCGCAGCGACGCCGAGGCGGATCAGCAAGGTCACGAGAATGAGGCGATGGTCCATTTAGTGGCCAGTGGTTAGTGGATAGTGGCTAGAGCCAGCGGCTGCTGTCTGAAAGACCGTTTGGCGTTTCAGCTGCAGCCAGCACCAAGAACATTTGCAGCTGACACTACACCAACCACTATCCACTATAGCGCGCTTGCGGCCTGAAGCAGAGCCTGTTCGGCGCTAGTGGCGTCGGGCGCGCCGCCCTGCGCCATGTCGCGATTGCCGCCGCCGCGCGTGCCGAGCTGCTGCACGGTTTGCTTCATCAAAGCGCCCATGTCGTTCGCCGAGTCCCGGTGTCTGCGCGAATACCAGTGACGGTTGCGCACCGCCGCAGCTCAGCAGCGCGACCGCTTTGCCGTTCCGGGTGAGCTTCTGGGCCAGCATCTTGAGGTAAGCCGAGATCGCGATCGGGAAAGAACTGCACCACCAGCTTGTACTCACCACGGTTTTCCGCCGCTTGCAGCAGGCTGTTCAGCCTGAAGTTCCGCGACCTCCTCCAGCAGATGATGCTGCGCTTTCTGGGCTGACTTGATCTCGTCGAGCGACTTGCGCACCTGCTGGGGAACTTCCCAGATATGGGTCGAAAACACGGCGGCGGCCTCGGTCAGCGTCTCAAAGTCGTGACGCGCCGTGCGAACCGCCCGCAGGCCGCAAACGAACTCGACGCGAACGCCCTGCTTTACCTTCTCAGTTTTGCGCAGCAGGATAGCGCCAATCTGTCCGGTGCTGCGGACGTGAGTTCCACCGCAGGCATTCAAGTCGAAGTCGCGAATGTCGATCAGGCGGAGCCGGTCGCGTTCCGTTGCGGGTATCTTGCGGACGCCCATGGCGCGCGCTTCATCCGGAGTGGCGAAGCGAATCTCAACCGGACGATCTTCGGCGATGACTTCGTTGGCCAGCTTCTCGGCCGATTGCAATTGCTTCGCGGTGACCGCGTCGGCGGCGAGATCGATGGTGCAGCTCTCGTCGCCCATGTGGAACGAGACGGTGGCGAATCCGTAGAGCTTTTCGAAAGCGGCGGACAGCACGTGCTGACCGGAATGCTGCTGCATGTGATCGCGACGGCGATCGGCGTCGATCGGTACCGCGCACGATTGCGCCAGGTTGCAGATCTTGTGCGTCACCTTCGACGATGTGGAGCACGTCGCCGGTCTGCTCATTTTCGGCGACCTCCTTCACCCGAATTCGCTGGCCGGTCGGTCGCGTCTGACAGCTCCAGCCAGCCGGTGTCGAAGACCTGTCCGCCACTGGTGGGATAGAACGCCGAGCGGTCGAGAGTGACCGCGGTGTCTCCAGCTTCACGGTTGACGGCCACCACGCGAGCCTCGAATTCAGTGAGGAAGGAGTCGGTGTAGTAAAGGCGCTCGGTCAAGGTCATTACTCCGGCAGCACGACATCCAATAGAATACTGGCCCAACATACGCCTCGCGGCTCAAACCTGTTGCGAAACTCCTCTTATCGTATAAGATTCTTGCCGCACCATTACTTCCACTGAGGAGAGCGCTATGAAGACCATTCTACGGGGGACGATTTTGATAGTACTCGGCGGACTTTGCGCGATGTCACTGGCGGCGCAGGACTCGGCAATGTCGGCCAAGCCCAAGGCGGCAGCCAAGCCGAAAGAGGAGATGGGCATGCCCATGCCCAAGCCCGCGCCTGAAATGACGAAGATGATCAAGATGATGGCGGGGACCTGGACCGTGACCGAGAAGCTCGATCCCAATCCCATGATGCCTAAAGGTGGCACCGGCAAGGGCACCGCCGTGCTGACGCCGGGGCCGGGCGGATTGTCGCTGATCGAGAAATATCACTCCAGCGGAGCCATGGGTCCCAACTTCAACGGCATTGGAACGTTCTGGTGGGATCCGAAGGCGCAGTTATACCACGGTGTCTGGTGCGACAACATGACCCCGAACGGCTGCGATAACAGCGGCACCACAAAGTGGGAAGGCGACAAGCTGGTCGGCATCATGGAAGGCGACATGAACGGTCAGAAAATGGTGACCCGGTTCACCTATTCCGACTTCAAGCCCGACTCGTTCGTGATGACCATGGAAATGGGGCCCGATGCCAGCAAGATGCAGAAGGCGATGACCATCACGTACACGAAGGCCGCGCGGCATGGCAGAGAAGAAAATGTAAAGACGCAGCCGGAAAGAATTAAGCCCGCAGATTGGCATTCTGCGGGCTTCGGCACAATCGAGGTTCGCTACTAACGGTTCGGCGTTGCCGGCTGGGCGGGCGGCTTCTGCTGCACAGGCGCCGACTTCGTAGATCCAGGTCGCGAGCCTTCCAGTACCGATCCGCTACGGTTGGCATGGCGCGTGGCGAAGACCGACAGCGTGATCGACGTGACCATGAAGATGAACGGCCGCCCAAGTGGTGGCTTTCGACAGCACGGTCGCGGCGGTGCGCGTACCGAAGGCAGTCTGGCTGCCCATGCCTCCAAAGGCGGCGGCGATGTCGGCACTCTGGCCGCTTTGCAGCAGCACGACAATGATCAGGAACAAACAAACGACGATGTGAATAACCGTAACCAGGACAACCATGTAGTTCTCAATCCTCGCATCCGGCGGCCGCGTAATTACGCGGAGCTGCGCCGGCATCGGCAATATCGTAACTCTTTACGTTGCTTACAACTTGGGTGAGGCATGGTGCGGAAGGGGGGACTTGAACCCCCATGCCTTTCGGCGCCACCCCCTCAAGATGGTGTGTCTGCCAATTTCACCACTTCCGCACACCCAACCGGATGCGGCAGCATCACGGGTTCCAAGCAGAAACGTAGAGGCAATTAAGTATAGCAAAGAGCAAAGCCTAAGGCGAAGAGCGGGCTATCATGCAGCTTCACCCGCTCGGAACTGACCCGCCACGGGGGGACGGTGCCAAGATGAATCTTCTACGCGTCCTTGTGGACAGTCCCGAGCAATTGTGGCCATTGAAATCAAGCATGACGTTTACCACGAGCGTCAGCCGCTGGTACTGGATGTCCTCTCTGATGTGACGCCGACCTCGTAGCTAAGGCGCGCTCTAATACTTCACAATCCTGGTGAAGCTTGCGGGATCCAGGCTGGCGCCGCCCACCAGCGCGCCGTCAATCTCACTCTCCGACATCAGCGCCGTGGCGTTATCGGGCTTTACGCTGCCGCCGTAAAGAATCCGCAGACGCTTGGGCGAAGTCTTTGCCGAAGGCCTTTTCCGCCTCGTGGCGGATCACCATGTGCGCATCGACCGCCATCTCCGGCGTGGCGGTCTTTCCGGTGCCGATGGCCCACACCGGCTCGTAAGCGACTGCCAGTTTGGCCGCTTTTCTTCCCGAGATGCCGTTGAAGGCGCGGGTGCACTGGCGGCGCAGCACGTCTTCGGTCAGGCCGGCCTCGCGCTCCTCCAGCACCTCGCCGACGCAGACGATGGGCGTCAGTCCGTTCTCCAGCGCGACTTTCGAGCTTGCGATTGACCGTGTCGTCGGTTTCGTTGAAGTACTGCCGGCGCTCGGAGTGGCCGATGATGACGTGCGTGACGTCGATGGCGGTCAGCATGGTCGGAGAGACTTCGCCGGTGAAGGCGCCCTCTTTCTCCCAGTGCATGTTCTGCGCGCCGACGGCGACATTCGAGCCGGCGCGGCAGCCACGGCGGCATGAAGGTCGACGAACGGCGGGCAGACGACGATCTCGTCGCGCGAGTGACCGGCGACCATGGGAAGGAACTCGCGGAAGAATGCCGTGGTCTGTTCCGGCGTCTTGTACATCTTCCAGTTGGCGGCAATAAGTTTCTTACGAGTCATGGATTGAGTCCGTTCTCAGGGATTTGCTGGCGGCAAAGGCGCGAGCGGCATGGGTGTACTGGGTAAGCGTTTCGGAGTCATAGAGCACAAACCGAACTTCGCGAACGTGGGCAGCTTTTTCGAGCGCCTCAGCCGCGCTGCGTGATCGCGACCTGCGACGCCTGCTCCACCGGATAGCGGTAGATTCCGGTCGAAATCGCAGGGAAGGCGATGGATGCCAGCTGAAGCTCGTCGGCAATGCGAATCGATTCGCGATGGCAACTGGCAAGCGTCTCCGCTTCACCCTTGCTTGCCGCCGCTCCAGAACGGGCCCACGGTGTGAATGACGTAGCGCGCCGGCAGGCGTCCCGCGGGAGTGGCGACTGCCTGTCCGGCGGGAAGACGTCCGTGCGCGCGACAATCTCGCGGCAAGCCTCGAGGATGGCCGGCCCTCCGGCGCGATGAATGGCGCCATCCACGCCGCCGCCGCCCAGCAGGGAAGAATTGGCGGCGTTCACGATGGCATCGGTCTGCTGGCGCGTGATGTCGCCGGGACCGAAGATCACGAGATGCGCCGGTCCCCGATGGTTACTCGCAAGCCTGAGGCGCTGGCATGCATGGCCGTTACTTGTTCCTCAGCGCTTCCACGCCGGGCAACTTCTTGCCTTCCAGAAACTCCAGCGACGCGCCGCCGCCGGTCGAGATGTGGGTGATCTTGTCGGCTACGCCGGCAGCCTTGACCGCGGCCACGCTGTCGCCGCCGCCGACGATGGAAATCGCCGCGCCGTTGTCCGCCACGGCGTAGGCGATCTTCTTCGTTCCCTTGGCGAAGGCTTCGATCTCGAACACGCCCATTGGGCCGTTCCAGACGATGGTGCGGGCCAGACTGATCTCGCTGGAGAACAGCTCCACGGTTTCGGGTCCGATGTCGAGCGCCATCATGTCGGCGGGAATCGGCTTACCGTCGCCAATCTGCTGGATGCGAGCGTCGGCGGCGACCTTGTCGGCGACCACGTGGTCCACCGGCAGCAGGAACTTCACGTGATGCGCCTTGGCGTCGGCGAGAATTTTCGTCGCCAGCTCGACCTTGTCCGCCTCCAGCAGCGACTTGCCGATCTCCTGGCCCTGCGCCTTGAGGAAGGTGTAGGCCATGCCTCCGCCGACGATGAGCGTGTCCACCTTGGTCATCAGGTGCGTGATGACGCCGATCTTGTCGCTGACCTTGGCGCCGCCGAGAATCGCGACGAAGGGCTTTTGCGGATGCGACAGCGCCTTGCCCAGGTATTCGAGTTCCTTTTCCATCAGCAGGCCGGCGGCGTTCTTGTCCACAAAATGGGTGATGCCTTCGGTGGAAGCGTGGGCACGATGCGCTGAACCGAAAGCATCGTTCACGTAGAAGTCGCACAGCTTTCCCAAGCGCCTGGCGAACTCCGGATTGTTCTCTTCCTCCTCGGCGTGAAAGCGCAAATTCTCCAGCAGCAGGGTCTGGCCGCGCTCCAGCTTCTCGCCATCTCCTCCGCCTGCACGCCGATGCAGTCGGGAGAGAAGCCGACGTTCTCGCCGCGCCGCAACACGTCGTCCAGCAGAATGCGCAGCCGCTCGGCCACCGGCTTCAGGCTCATCTTGGGATTCGGCTTGCCCTTGGGTCGCCCGAGATGCGAGGCCAGTATGAGCCGGGCGCCGTGCCGCAATGCGTACTCAATGGTGGGCAGGGTCTCGCGGATGCGGGTGTCATCCATCACGCGGCCGTCGTCGAGCGGAACGTTGAAGTCCACCCGCATGAAAACTCGTTTATTGTTCAGCGGAAGATCACGAATCGACAATTTCGACATGGAGAGCATAGCCCTTGCAGTAGATTCAGATAGCTGTCCGTTGCCGAGACAGTCGCGGTTGTCGAGATCTGAGTAACGTGGCTGATCAGGCTACTGCGCCAACCTGTAGCTTCTGACTTACAGGCCCTTCTGCGCGAGGTAATGGATCAGATCGCGGACCCGGCAGGAGTATCCCCACTCGTTGTCATACCAGGAGATCACCTTTACGCAGTTGCCGGCCACAACGCGGGTCATGGGTGCGTCCACGATCGAGGAGCGATCGTCGCCGCGGTAATCGATGGAAACCAGTTCAGCTGTCTCGTATCCCAGATAGCCCTTCAGCGGACCGGCTTCAGACGCGGCCTTCAGGGCGTCGTTCACCTCTTCCACGCTGGTCTTCTTCTCCACGAAGACCACCAGGTCAACCACGGAGACGTTCGGAGTTGGCACGCGCATGGCGAAGCCGTCGAGTTTGCCCTTCAGGTCCGGAATCGCCAGATAGACCGCCTTGGCGGCGCCGGTCGAGGTCGGAATCATGGAAAGCGCGGCGGCACGGGCGCGGCGCAGGTCCTTGTGCGGGAAGTCGAGAATGACCTGATCGTTGGTGTAGGAGTGAATCGTGGTCATGGTGCCACACACGATCTTGAAGTTGTCGTTGATGACCTTGGCAATCGGCGCCAGACAGTTGGTGGTGCAGGAGGCGTTGGAGATGACGTGGTGCTTGGCTGGATCGTACTTGTCCTCGTTGACGCCCAAGACGAGGGTGATGTCTTCATTGGTCGCCGGGGCCGTGATGATGACCTTCTTCACCGGGCCGCGCAGATGCTGCTTGGCCAATTCTGCCTTGGTGAACTTGCCGGTGGACTCGATGACGACCTGGGCGCCGACCGACTCCCAATCCAGCTTGGAGGGATCTTTCTCGGCGAAGACGCGGATCTTCTTGCCGTCCACGCTTATGGAATCGGCGGTGGCCGAGATGTCGTTTTTCAGGTTGCCGAGGATGGAGTCGTACTTCAGCAGGTGGGCCAGGGTCTTGGGGTCGGTGAGATCGTTGACCGCGACGAATTCCAGATTCTTGTCGGTGAGCGCGGTGCGTAAGATATTGCGCCCGATACGCCCGAAGCCATTAATGCCTACTTTGATTGCCATTTTGCCTCGCTAAGAAAACACCAGATTGAAATCCAATGAATCGGATCGGCGCTCCACAGTCAGCAACACAACAGAGTGCCGAAACAAAAAGCCTAGCATCATGGGTAAGGCGAGGCAATGGCTTATGTCACTGGTCGCTGTCAACGGTTTCCCGGCTGTCGCAATCGGGCGTGGATTGCTCCCAGCTAGGCAGGCGTGTTACAAGTGCAACATGCGCAGATGGATGCGCGACCGCGGTAAGCGGCGCAAATCGCAAGACGACAAGCCCGGGCAGGAGAATCCCGCCCCTCTGCAACCCAAATTTCCCGATTCCACGACTGACGAGGTCGACGGCAATAGGCTGCCCGATTACGCAGCACCGTCGGAGCCTCCAGCGGAACCTCAGGTCCCATCGAACGAGCAGCAGCCAGCCGCCGCCGCCGGGGGAAACGAAGAGGCCTCACAGCAGCGGCGCGACCGTAACCGCCGTCGTGGACGGCGGGGACGTGGCGGCCGTTCGCAACCAGCCCAGGCCCCGGCGCTGCCTGGCCCCGGGGGTCCCACGGGCGAGGCCGGAGAGGCAGAAGAGCAAGGTGACGTTGGCGATGCCGCGGCAGTGGCTTCAGCTACACCGCGTCCGCCGGCGCCGCACGAGACCAAGAAGTCGAAGGGCGCCGTAGTTCTATCCATCGGACTGCCGGGCTCCGGCAAGAGCACGTGGTTCAAGCGTCACAACATCCTTCCCCTGTCCAGCGACATGGTGCGCATCCTGCTGTTCGATGACGTGACCGAACAGCGCTATCAAGACCTGGTATTTTCCACCCTGCGCTCCATGCTGCGCGGGCGGCTACTGGCCCGCCGTCCCTGGAACTACGTGGACGCAACCAATCTGTCTCCCCACGAGCGCCGCAGTTGGATAAAGCTGTCCCACGACTTCGGCTATGAAGCACACGCGGTCTTCTTCGATGTACCGCCGGAGGTCTGCATCGAGCGCAATCGCCGCCGCGATCGCAACGTCCCGGAAGACGTGATGCAGCGCATGGCGGCCAAGCTGCGTCCGCCGAAGTTCGAAGAGGGCTTCGCCAAGATTACGGTTGTGCGACTGAGAAAGAAGGCCGGGGAAGAGGGGGCGGCGGGAGAATCCCGGCAAACCGTCGAAACCGCGCCCGACGAAGGCGAGCCACCAACTGTGGCGGATGCCGAATATTAGCGGACTATCGGCAGGCCCGTTTCGATACCAACCGGCCATTAAAAGAGACGTTTACCAGTGCCGGCTTCGTAGTGCCGGACCGGCACACGGTGAGCACTTCCGCTGCGGGATCTGGCATGGCGCGTTCCGCCGGATCACGACGGTAACGTCAGCGAAAGCGAAAAGGGCGGCAGGCCGCAGCGCCTCTACCCATTACATATTCAGGTACTCCTACCTAACCCAAATGGCCCAATAGAGCGGATAAAGTTGCATTGCCGCCCGATCCGGCCCACAATAACAAGGATCATTCGCTTGGCCGTACAGGAAGTGTGGGACGAGTAAAGGGGACATATGCGACTGCGGTGGGCACTAACTGGGCTTCTCCTTCTAGCGACAGGCATAGTCGGTGCACAGGTGAGCGGACGCGCAGTTGCAGGTCCTGCCGGCGTCAGCAACGCGCCCGCGACAGCCGCGGTAAAGAACGCTCCGTTTTCAGCCGAGGTGGTTACGCAGTATGATCGCGCGTTGGACAACGGCGGACACATCCATCGCGAAACCCGCGGCAAGATTTTTCGCGACAGCCAGGGCCGCATGCGTACCGACAATGAGATGCCGCCGGTCCAACCAGGCACGGAAAAGTTAGAGCGGGTCAGCATCAACGACCCCGTTCAAAAGGTAATCATTAATCTCAATCCCAAGGGAAAGACGGCGACGATTTTCCACTTCGGACAAGGAGTTGGGCCAGCGGCCCCGCTCGGAATGGCCAACGTCGCGGGCGCGCCGGTTAACCTTGCTCCCTTGCAACCCGGCATGAAATCAGCCGACCGGAACGCAACTCCGGGGGCGAGCAACCAATGCAAGAACGGGACCGAAGCTCTCGACAACGTCAGTTGAGACAAGGACAGAAAGCCTGGGAAACCGGAATATTGAGGGCGTGATCGCAACGGGCACGCGGACCACCCGGACCATCGATGCCGGATCAATGGGTAACGACAAGCCGATCATCTCCGTCACCGAGACCTGGTTTTCTCCGGAGCTGAAGATGACGGTGCTGACCGTGACCGATGATGGCCAATCCGGGCACAGCACCATGAAGCTGGTAAACATCACGCGGGCGGAACCGATAGCGCAGTTGTTCCAGGTGCCCTCCGACTACACGGTAAAGGACACGCGAGCCGGCGACGGCCAGCGTGAAACATTAGGGAGCAGGCGGCAAACTGGATGGCTGATTTCGATTTTTCTCCCCCTGAGGGACTAACAGTATCTTTGTGGCGCTCTCTCCTGCTCAATATTCTCGACCGGCTATCGCCGGAGCGGCTGCCTCCGCTTCAGCTCACCTCCAAGCCGGTGGATGTTGGCCTTCTGGTGGGCGACCTGGTGGATAGGCCCTGGTACCGGACGATCTTCAACAATCTGGCCGACGTGATTTCCCCGGAAGTGCTGCCCGCGCTGGAACTGGAATCCCGGCCGGTGGATGTGGGCGAGCTGCTGGGGGATGAGTTGAGCCGCGCGTGGTGGGACACGCTGCTGGCGAGCCTCCGCGATCGACTGGCGCAGGAAAAGCTTCCTCCGCTTGCCTTGACTTCGCGGCCGATTGCGCTTTTCGGAGCGGAGTCCAGCCTCCAGATTCTGGACTGGTCGACGCTAATCAGCACTCCAAAAGTATTTCTGAAAGACGCGCCCAGGGAAGAAGTCCTGATATCGAGAATTGAAGCAGCTGAACAGCCGGCGGTTCAAGCGCCGACGACGGATCCCGTACTGCTGGCTGCTCGTATGCAACTAGCGCGCGACTTAGGCCGTACACGCTTCCGGCGGAGAATCTGGATTGGACTGGCGGCTGCGGAAGCTGTATTCCTGGTCGTAGCCATGTTCAAGTTTCGATAGCGCGGACAGTGGAACAACGAAGCGGCCGGCGGGATTGGGGATCAGTCCTGGACCAGCAGAAGGCCGCAGCAAGATCCAAACTCTCGCGAAGGCGGCCCTGTGAACCTGAAAACCAGCACACGCGTAGTGAATGACGTTGTCATCGTGGACATCATCGGCCAGTTGCGTTTGGGCGAAGGGACCAATGTGGTTCGTGATCTGGTTCGCGAGTTGATGGGCAAGAACTACAAGAACATATTGCTGAACCTGGCCGATGTGCGCCACATCGACAGCGCGGGTGTGGGTGAGTTGATGAGCTGCTACACCTCGGTCCGCAATCAGGGTGGTCAGCTGAAGCTGATGAACCTCAACAAGAATGTCCACAATCTCCTGCAGATAACCAAGCTCTACACTGTGTTCGACATCGAGGAAGACGAAAGCAAGGCGCTCCAGTCGTTCCAGTCGGCGTGATCCGCGCCTCAAAGACCCGCGAAATCGAATTTTCTCCGAGTGATGTTCAATCGCCAATGAAAACCCTTGTCAGCACGATTCATCTTCTCAGCATCGATCCGCAAGTAGGTTCCGATCTGCTCGCCGTTCGCGCCGTGGAGGCCAACAACATTTTCGTGGTACAGTACGGCGCTGATCGAGCTTGTCAGCCGATACGAGGAGGGCCAGATGACAACGTCCGCGCACCAATCTTCACTCCCATTCCTTAACCGCTGCTGCGAGCGAGACTGGCTCTGGGCTTGATTTTCGCCGTCGCCGTGGCTATGCCGCACCCGGCGCACGCGCAAACCTTCAGTGTCGTCTACAACTTCCAGGGATTGCAAAGTGGCTTTTATCCTACCAGTGGCGTCAGCGTCGATCGCGACGGCAGTCTTTCCGGCACAACCCAGTACGGCGGTCCCGGAACCAGTTGCTACCTGGGGTGCGGAATAGCGTTCAAGTTGGTCCGTAATGGCTCTGGCTGGCTGTTCACTCCGATCTATAGTTTCATGGGAGGCGTCGATGGAGGCAATCCCAACGCGCGCTTAATCACTGGTCCCGACGGCACTCTCTTCGGTACGACCACTCAGGGAGGAGGAGTGGGATGTTTTGGCACCGGCTGCGGAACCGTCTTCAACCTTCACCCGCCGCAACACGTCTCCGGCCATTTTCTCGCGGCCTGGTCGGAAACCGTGCTCTACCGCTTCCTGGGAGGCAACGATGGAGCTTCGCCAGAAGACGGAGATCTCGTCTTTGATCAGACTGGAAATCTTTATGGCACGACCTATTTTGGGGGCGGCAGCTCATGTTTTGATGATTGCGGCACAGTCTATAAGCTGACCAAATCCGGCGGCAACTGGACAGAGAGCATCCTGCACGTCTTCGGTCAATCCAGCGACGGAGACCAGCCGTGGGCGGGGGTAATCTTCGATCAGGCCGGAAACCTCTACGGCACCACCGCGAGCGGCGGTGCGCATCGTCAGGGTTCCGTGTACGAGATAGTGCACTCGGGTGTGGGCTGGACGGAACGGGTTCTCTACAGCTTCCAGGGAGAGAGCGACGGAGCCTATTCCGTATTCTGGTCTCATCCGGAATCCAGCTGGAAACCTCTACGGCACCACGTGCTGTGCTGGTGACGGCGCCGGTGGCACGGTGTTCGGGTTAACGGCCGGGACTTGGGCTTTCAATCTGTTGTACGGCCTGGGCGCACCGGGCACAGGTCAGGGTCCTGAAGGCGGCCTGATCATGGACTCATCCGGTAATCTCTATGGCACGGCAAGCTCGGGTGGGGCCTATGGCTTCGGCGCCGTGTTCAAGCTAACCCCGGCCCCGGTGGCTGGACTTACACATCGATCCACGATTTCTGCAGCGGCGGCTATCCGCCGTGCAGCGACGGCTATACTCCTTCGGGCAGTCTCGCCATCGACAGCACGGGCAATCTCTACGGCACGGCCGCCAATGGCGGGACCTACGGCGGTGGCGTGGTTTACCAAATCACACCATAAACGACTGAAGTGAATCTTGCGCGCACGCGTAACCCAGGCCCGGCCTCGCTAGCGGACTGCTTCCTGACGGCAGGCTTCTTCGATTTCAGCCACAATTTGCTGGGCGGCTTTCGCCGGGTCCGGCAGCTTCCAGGATCGGTCGGCCAACCACCAGATAGGTGGCCCCCGCCGCGATGGCATCTTTCGGAGTGACCACGCGGGCCTGATCTCCGGCAGCGGCCCCGGCGGGACGCACTCCCGGAGTCACGATCGCGAAGCCCTCGCCCAGCGCCTTGCGCAGCTCGCGAGCTTCGTGCGCCGAGGCGACCAAGCCTCCGCAGCCAGCCGCGCGAGCCAATGCTCCCAGGCGAAGCACCTGGCTCAGGACGATTTCCGGCTGATCCCCAGTTCCTGCAGGTCAGAATCCGAGAGGCTAGTCAGCACGGTCACCGCGAGCACCATCGGCCTAGCGGGGGACTGGCTGGCGGCCTCGACGGCGGCCCTCAGCATCTTGCTGCCGCCGGAGGCGTGGACGGTAAGCATGCTTACGCCCAGCTCGGCAGCCGACTTGACTGCGGCGGCGACGGTATTCGGAATGTCGTGGTATTTCAGGTCGAGAAAAACCTTCCGGCCGGAGGACACCAGGTCGCGGACGACTTGGGGCCCTTCGGCCGTGAAGAGCTGTTTCCCGATCTTGTATGTGGTTGCGGCTTCGCCAATGGATTGGACGATTTGGCGGGCTTGCGTGGCGCTCGAGACATCGAGCGCCACTATGAGCCGGTCTTTGTCTCTCATCGGCTCAAGTTTACCAAATTAAGACAGGATTATTGAGGGCCTTCATTCTCGGCTACCATTGGCGTCTGGACGACGTCCAGCCGGACTGGATCCACGCCATCGTGGCCCATGCCGAGCATTTTGGCTGCACTATAGGACAGGTCTATGATCCGGCTTCGTTTCACCGGTCCGCGATCGTTGATGCGGACCACGACTGACCGGTCATTCTTCAGATTTGTAACCTTGATCCAGGAACCCAGCGGCAGAGTTCGATGCGCCGCTGTAAATTGATACATATCATACGGCTCGCCGCTGGCAGTCTTCTTATGCTGAAAGATGCGGCCGTACCAGGAAGCCTTTCCGACCTGAAACTTCCGGGTCTTGATTGGCTTCACTCGTGTCCTGAATCTGTCCTGGGGCCTCTTGTCTGCTTCGAATCCGGTGTGCTATTACCGGGTGCCGCGCCTAGTGCGGTGGCAAAAACCACGGTCACCGCGACCTGGCTAAGTACTCGTAACATTAAACACCTCTCATCGTTAAGTTGGTCCTCCTGACAGTTCTTCAAGTCTATCCACCCCGAGAAGTAAGAGTCAACCCGACCAAGGTGGGAGTCCGTACGTTTGTGCTTGCCTTCCGCCGAATGTTCGTGCTAAGGCGTTCTGACACGGCACCGTGAGCTCTAACATTGCACCAAAAACAGGGCAAACGGCCTGAAGCTGCCCGGTACGACACTGGATCTGACTGGGTGGCGCTGCTAGATGAGATGGGCGGTCGCAAAGCAGGGGTTGGAAGGCAGTGATTATTAGATAAATTGTTTATTTACAGCTAGTTATGGGAGATCAGAGCTGTCTAGCGTCTGCCTTCACGGTAGATCTGGCGATCTCTGACACTCGCCGCTCGATGCCGAACCGCTACCTACCTCGGGAGGAGAGATTGCGGTACTCTCGTCCGATGGGTCGGCCGCCAGTCATCTTAAGCATTGCGGGTTACGATCCCTCCTCTGGGGCCGGAATTACCGCCGATATAAAAACAGCGGCTGCCCACAATTGCTACGCAGTTACCTGCATTACTGCCCTGACCGTCCAGTCCACCCAGGGGGTGTTCTGGAGTCCGGCCTGTTGACCCCGAACTGGTAGCCCGAACCCTTCGGGATCCTGGCCGACGACCTGGAAATTGCCGCCGTTCGGGTGGGGATGCTGGGATCCGGTGAGGTAGCGACCGCCGTCGCCGACTTCCTGGAGGAAAGCCAGCTGCCAAACATCGTCCTCGACCCGGTAATCCGGTCGTCGTCGGGCGCCAGTCTTGCTGGACGAGCCCGGGCAGGAGATCCTGGTCAAGCGGGCTACTACCGCTTTGCGATGTCATTACCCCCAATATTGACGAGGCGGCAATACTGGCCGGAGCCGAGCCGATTGCCACCGACGCCCCTTGGGAAGAGGTGCTTCCGCGCCTGCGGGCGATGGCGGAGAAGCTTCGGGAACTTGGCAGCCGGGCAGTGGTTATTACCGGCGGCCACCTCTCAGCCGGCCAACGACTACCTTCTTTATGGAGGAGCTGGGTCGGTCACCGGAAGCAGGTCTTTCCCGGAGC
This sequence comes from uncultured Acidobacteriaceae bacterium, assembly GCA_963840905.1. GTDB lineage: Bacteria > Acidobacteriota > Terriglobia > Terriglobales > Acidobacteriaceae > Bog-257. The sequence continues at coordinate 300,479 of CAWJAO010000010.1, read as the reverse complement.
GCACCTCGAGTCCCGCTCAACTCACGGGACGGGGTGCGCCTTTGCCACCGCTCTGGCCTGTCACTTGGCGCAGGGAAAACCGCTGCCGGAGGCGGTTCGGGCCGCGAAAGAGTACGTACGGAAGGCGATCGAGGCCGCGTACCCGCTGGGACGAGGAGTCGGGCCAATCAATCACGGGGTGTGAATCGTCGCTCATGGCTAGAGCCACCTGGGGCCTGGTGTGCGTCGATGCGCCTCTCGCTACTGAAGTCGAGAGATACCAGACGAGCGTCGGGACTAGGTACTTGTTGAAACATGGTCATACTCCCGACGAGCGTTCGCTCAGATGCGTTTCTGCGTCAACTTTTTCAGCAGAATTCCCGCCAGCATGGCTGCCACCGCCCCTAGCATCCATTCGACTCTCCAGAACTCCATGGCTTGCCATTCTTCCAGGGTGTCAGCTTTGTAGAGAAGGCCGATACCCAGCTGCGACGATCATGCAAACCACGCCAGGACAAAGAACACCAGACAGGGCGCGGACAGACCGAAGCGCTCACGAATAACGCTTACATCGATAAGGTCTACGAAGGTCAAAGGCACCGGGAGTCGCAAGCGCTGGACGGTTGCGATCAGCTCCGCACATGTGACAAAAACGCGCACCTGCCGAATACTCGACGCCACAATTGCGACAGAGCCTCTCCGCCAGGATGGGGGGAGCGATGCGCGCGATTGCCGGGTCGGCAGGACGCCAGTATTCCTGACTCGCGCCTCGCGCCGCTTGTGGCATTTGGATGGGGCTCCTGCTTTATATACATCGCAAGCAGCCAGCCAAAGTTGAGCTGCACATAAATAGAAGCAGTCTCACGAGTTGCAGCTCTGCGCTCGCCGCTGTTAGCCGCCCAGCCTTACGAACTATTTACCGTAAGTGGTGAAAGAATTGCCCTTAGAAGGCAATCGCATTCTCATTTCCGTTTGTGGCATTGGAATAACTCGCCGGGCGGTGGGAGCGGCATTCCCGCTCATGTCAAGAAATTCAACAGGAATAGGTCGTTGGAGGTGAAATCAGTCAAATCCGACCGAGCATTGCCGGCGGTGAAAGTGTGTTGATCGAGAATCTCGGGGATGCGAGCAACAGTGCTGCCCGACGCCGGGAAGCTTCCACTTCGGTGCAGTCGCTTTTGGGGAGTTGGCATATCGGGTAAACTTCTCAGTAGCCACTGGTAATGAAACCTTACCGACTTATTTCCTGGTTCCTAGCCTTGTGCTGCATAGCTCTGGCAGCAGCGGCCCTTCGCAGGCCGCATCAACTCTCGTTCCAACTCGCGCGGACAACGATGCCGCCACTCGCAAGGGTTTCGAAGACTTTTACAACCTCGATTACGATAAGTCGCTCCGTGAGTTCGAAGCCAGCATGCAAGCCCATCCCGACGATCCGTTTGCGGTCAATCATGTTCTGTCGACCGTGATATTCCGGGAGCTGTATCGCATCGGTGCGCTCGATACAGAGGCATATGCCGCCGACAGTTTCCTGACCAAGAAGCATCCGGAGCCGATCGATCCCAAGGTGCACGATCGAGTGAAACAGTTGAGCGACCAGGCCCTGGCGCTATCGCAGGCCCAGCTCGATAAGAATCCCAACAACGTCGACGCCCTCTACGCTCGGGGCATTACCCGAGGTCTGCGTGCCACCTACATGGGCATGGGCGAAAAGGCCTGGTTTGCCGCGCTGCGAAGCGCCGTGAGCGCGCGCCACGACCACGAGCGCGTGTCTGGAGCTGGACCCAAAATACGTTGACGCCAAGCTGCTGGTCGGCACTGACCTTTACATCATCGGCAGTCTGAGTTGGCCGGCCAAGGTGGCCGCATCGGTGGTGGGCATCAGCGGCAACAAGCAAAAGGGACTGGACTACCTGCGCGAGGTGGTGGCGGGTGCGCACAGCGAAGTGGCCAGCGATGGCAAGATCGTGCTGGCCCTGTTTCTTCGCCGAGAACAGAAATACGACGAGGCCCTGAAGGTCGTCAACGGAATGCAGACCGAATTTCCCCGCAACTTCCTGGTGGCCGCTGAATACGCTCACCTGATGAACGCCGCCGGCCACGGGCAGGAGGCGATAGCCGCATACCGCAAGGTCCTGGCAGGGCTGTCGCGGTAACGCTTATTCTGGGTGCCGCATCGAGGTGCCGGCCTATGGACTGGGCGAAGCGTTGCGCGGTCAGCGCCAGTACCAGGAAGCCGCCGAGGCCTACGATCTGGCTTCGAGCCACGGGAATGATCCCGAACTGCGCCAGAGGGCGACCCTTGCTGCCGGCGAGATGTATGACGTGCTGCAGAAGCGCGACTGCCGCCGTGGAGAAATACCGGACAGTCATCGCCGCAGGACTCCAGTTCGGATGCTGCCGATCTGGCCCGTCACTATATGAAGCAGGCCTATAAGAGCCCTTGATTGGCAGCTTTGGTGGGGGCGGGAACTTCTTTTTGCTTATCCGTATTACCTTAGTGGAGGCTGTATGTACTGCAACTATTGCGGAAAAGTGATCCAGGACGACGCCAACCTCTGCGCTTACTGCGGCCGCCGTGTGGGAGCCGTGGCCAGTCGCAGCAAGCTCATGCGTTCGCGGACTAATCGCAAGATTGCCGGCGTCTGTGCCGGCTTTGCCGAGTACTTCGATCTCGACGTGACCCTGGTGCGCGTGGTGTGGTTGATCATCGCCCTGTTCGGGGGCGGAGGCATACTGGCCTACATCATTGCCTGGATCGTGATGCCGGAAGAGCCGGAATACGTGGCCGTCGCTCCGCCCGCGAATGTGCAGCCGTACCAGGGGTCGTGACGCAAACGGGTACCGTTGTCGCGGTCCTTCCGTCGAAAACCTTTCAGCACGGAGACACAGACGGCACGGCGGACCGGTGTTTGCTGAATGTTCCGTGCCTCCGTGGCTGAGTTCTCACTCACCTGAGGGGGACGCAGGGCAGTGTGGTATCCGGAATGGCTGATTGCCAAGTGCTAATTGCTAGCTGCTAGTTGCTTCTTCCACCATGCCCACCTTCCGCAGCGGTGACGCGCAGCTTTCCTATGAAGTCGTTGGCGACGGCCCCGACGTCGTGCTGCTGCATCCCTTTCCGCTGAACCGCCACTTCTGGGACCCAGTCATCCCGCAACTCAGCACGCGATATCGGCTGATCGTTCCCGATCTACGAGCGCATGGCGAGTCCGAACTGGGCGAAGGTCCGGCAACCATGCAGAAGCTCGCCGACGACCTGTCTCTCGCCTGTGTCGCGAGCAGAAAATCAACAAGGCCTTCTTCGTCGGTGTTTCCATTGGCGGCTATCTCCTCTTCGAATTCTGGCGGCGATACCGTGACCAGGTCGCAGCCCTGGTTCTAGCAAATACCCGCCCCGGAGCCGAGACTCCCGAGAGCAAAGCGAACCGGTTGCAGCTTGCGGACCGGGTACTGCGCGAGGGAACAGCCAGCTTCATCGAAGAAATGCTGACGAAGCTGTTGTCGCGAGACGACTCGCCAGAATCGTCCCGACATCGTCGATGCTGCGCGCAAGATGATGCAAAGCATGTCCGCGGAAGACATCGCCGGCGTGCAACGCGGAATGGCCGAGCGTCCCGACTCGGTGGCAACTCTGGCGACCATCAACGTGCCCACACTGCTCGTGGCCGGCGATGAAGACAGCATCCCGCTCAGCGAATTCGAGCTGATGCGGCAGCACATCTCCGGCAGCCGGCTGCAGGTCATCCCGCAGGCGGGCCACTATGCCGCGCTGGAGAAGCCCACAGAATTCGCAGGCCTGCTGCGCACGTTCTTCGACGGACTTCTCCGACGCTAATCCCAAAGCTGGTCCCGGTTGTGACCCTGGTCACCCTACCCCTTTCCGCTCTTCGGTAGAATAGAGCCGTCATGCTGGATGCCTTTCTCGTACCGGAAAAGACCGTGGTCACCGCCAAGGGTGACAGCGAAGCTCTGGACGTCAGTACGGCTTCGAACCCCGTTTTTCTGCTGACTCTTTCCATCCATGAAGTGGTGGAACAGGAGTCAATCGAGATCACCCTCTTCACTTCTGCCGATGGCACCACCTGGGAAGCAAAGCCTGTCGCGACCTTGCCGCAGAAGTTCTACGTCGGTGAGTATCCGCTGCTGGTGGATTTGACCGCCGTTGCCGAACGCGAAGTTTGTTCGCGCGCACTGGGACGTAAACCGCTGGGGTCGCGGTCCGACGACGCCCAGGTTCGTATGCGGCGTGCGTATTCGCGAGGTGTCGCAGGAAGCCCTGCTGGACGCCAGGGCCGAGGCGAGCACTCGCCGCTGATCCTCATGCACGACACCCGGTCCGTCACCATTCATCCCGCGCGCAACATTCTGGGCAGCGTCGGCGTCCCCGGCGACAAGTCCATCTCTCACCGCTATGCCATGCTTGCAGCACTGGCGGCGGGGCGTTCACAGTTCAAGAATTTCTCGCCAGGCGCTGATTGCGCCAGCACGCTGGGATGCGTCCGCGCCCTGGGCTGCAATGTCGAGCGCGACGAAGCAGGGAACAGTCATGATCGACGGGACTCGGCCCGCAATTGCGGTCGCCCGCCGCGCCTCTGGATTGCGGCAACTCCGGCTCGACCATGCGGATGCTGTCAGGGTATCGTCGCGGGCCAATCGCTTCACCTCGGAACTGATCGGAGACGAGTCACTCTCGCGTCGGCCGATGCGCCGGATCATCGAGCCCTTGACCCGGATGGGCGCCGAGATTCATTCCGGCGAAGGTGGCTGTGCGCCGCTGCGCATCACCGGTGCCCGCCTGCATGGCATCGAGTATCTCGTTCCGGTCGCCAGCGCTCAGGTCAAGACGTCGTTGCTGTTTGCCGGATTGCTCGCTGAGGGCCATACGTCGGTAACGGAACCAGTCCGCACGCGCGATCACGGAGAGCTTGCGCTGCGCGCCTTCGGCGCCAAAGTCGACCGGGTGCGAAGCACGGTGACCATCGAGGGCGGTCAGACGCTGCATCCGCTCGAAGCCTACATTCCGGGAGACAGTTCGTCGGCTGCGTTTTTCCTGTGCGCCGCCGCGATCTTTCCCGAGTCGAACCTGGTGATCGACGGCGTGCTGTTGAATCCCACTCGCTCGGCTCTGCTCGACGTGCTGACCGCGATGGGCAGCCGCATCGCGATGGTGCGCGTGGAAGAGCAACACGGCGAGCTGCTGGGCACCATTACCTTGACTCGCGGGCGCAGCCAAGCCGGTAGTGATTGCCGGCGCGCAAACGGCGCTGCTGATCGACGAGTTGCCGGTGCTGGCGGCCATCGCCCCGTACATGGCTGGCTTGGAAGTCCGCGATGCGGGCGAGTTGCGCGTGAAGGAGTCTGATCGGCTGAGCGCGGTGACGAAGAACCTGAAAGCGATGGGCGCCGAGGTCGAGCAAACCGAGGATGGATGGCGCATTCCCGGTGGTCAGCAGCTGCATGGCGCGGAAATCGAGTCATTTGGAGACCATCGCATAGCTATGGCCTTCGCCATTGCTGCCCTGCGAGCGCAGGGAGACACGCTCCTATCCGCAACTCGGAATGTGTTGCTATTTCCTACCCTGGCTTCTTTGCCGATCTGGAACGACTTCTGGAGCGGTAACTCGCGATCCTTGACCTCATCCCACAGCCGCAGGCGTCGCGACGCGCTTGGGTAGGAACTCTCCGATGCGGCGGATCTGTGCGCCAACTCCACGTAGCTTTTCTTCGATGCGCTCGTAGCCGCGATCGATGTGGTACACGCGGTCGATGATGGTCTCGCCCTCGGCCACCAGAGCAGCCAACACGAGCGATGCCGAAGCGCGCAGATCGCTGGCCTGCACCGCCGCGCCGCTCAGCGGCGTCTTGCCTCGGACCACGGCGCGCGTTCCTTCGATCCTGATGTTGGCTCCCATGCGCACCAGTTCCTGGGCGTGCATGAAGCGGTTCTCAAAGATATTTTCGGTGACGATGCTGACACCCTCGGCCTGGGTGGCAAGCGCCATGAACTGCGCCTGCATATCGGTCGGAAAGCCGGGATATTCTTCGGTGACTACATCGGCGCCCTTCAACGGGCCATCACCCACGACGCGGACAGAGTCGCCGTTGGTCTGTACGTGCACTCCGCAGTCCTCCAGCTTCTGCAGCAGCGCACCGAGATGCTGAGGATCGCAACCTGAGACCAGCAGGTCTCCGCCGGTGAGCGCGCCCGCGACGATGAACGTGCCGGCTTCAATTCGATCAGGAATAATGCGATGACGCGCGCCATGCAGCTTCTCCACGCCTTGCACGCGGATGGTGTGCGTGCCGGCGCCTTCAATCTGGGCGCCCATCTTGTTGAGCAGCGTCGGCCAGGTCGACCACTTCAGGCTCGCGCGCGCAATTCTCCAGTACAGTTTCGCCTTCGGCCAGCGCCGCCGCCATCATCAGGTCTTCGGTCCCGGTCACGGTGATCTTTTCGAAGACGACGCGAGCGCCTTTCAGGCGCTCGGCCCGGGCTTCGATGTAGCCGTGCTCCTGCGAAATCTTCGCCCCCAGCTTCTCCAGCCCTTGGAGGTGCAGGTCAATCGGGCGCGCGCCGATGGCGCATCCGCCGGGCAGAGAGACCCTCGCGTGTTTCATGCGGGCGACCAGCGGTCCCAGAACCAGGGTGGACGCGCGCATGGTCTTGACCAGTTCGTAGGAAGCTTCGGGGTTCTCCAGGTTGCGGCAGCAGATGGTGGTGCGATGCTGGGCGCGGCCGTAGCCGAGTTCCACCTCGGCGCCCATCGCGGCCAGTAGTTTGCGCTCGGTCTCGATATCGCGCACTTGCGGAACGTTTTCCAGGATGACCGGTTCTTCGGTGAGCAGCGCAGCGGCCATGGCCGGAAGGGCGGCATTCTTAGCGCCGCTCACGCGCACCGTGCCCACCAGCGGGTTTCCGCCGCGAATGACAAACTTGTCCATGTAGGGATGTCCTAAACTGACGCTGCGAACGCCGAATTTTTGAATCACAGCGTATCACCTCATTTTACGAGGATTGCGGGCCAGAGTCGCTAGGAGCTTCTACCTGGGTTTCGGAAGCGGAGCCTTGATCTTGGGAACTCTACGCTTCGTGTTGCAGCCGGGCAACAGCCAACTGTGGAAGGTCGTCGACTTTCTGTGGAAAACTTTCTGATCACCGGCATGGCGGGTGCCATGCCCTGATAGGAACGCTGGTCATCTCGCCCTCAAGGCCGCGCGCACATTCCCCTTGGCTGCGCTGAGGCGGCGCTCCGCCTCGCCCTTGCTCACGCCCTTCTTCACCATGACGATCGCAACAGAAACGTTGCCGGCCGATTTTCGCAGGGCCTTAACGCTTGTGTCGCGGTCCGCTCTCGTCGCCTGCCGCAGAATTCGGATACCGCGCTCCACCAGTTTGCTGTTTTTGAGATGTACGTTGACCATCAGGTTGCCGTACACGTAGCCGAGCCTGGCCATGGCTCCCGTGGACAACATGTTGAGCACCATCTTCTGCGCGGTCGCAGCCTTCATCCGGGTGGAACCGGTGACCGCTTCCGCTCCCACCTCAATCACAATCGGAATCTCGGCCGCCCGTTGCAGCGGGCTATTGCGGTTGCAGGTCACGGCGACGGTGGTAGCGCCGCGTGATCGAGAATACTCGACCGCCGCTACGGTGTAGGGTGTGCGCCCGCTGGCCGCGATTCCAATCACCACGTCGCGCCCGGTGGGCTTGCGCTTGGCGATGTCGGCCCGGCCGGCTTCGCGCGAATCTTCGCTGGCCTCCACCGCCGCGCTTAACGCCTTCACGCCGCCCGCAATTACGAACTGCACGGTTCCCGGGTCAGTACCAAACGTGGGTGGGCACTCCGCTGCGTCAAGCGCGCCCAGCCGCCCACTGGTTCCGGTGCCCACATAGATGAGACGGCCGCCCTTGGCCAGCGCACCGGCGATAGCGTCGATGGAGCGCGCGATCTGCGGGAGTGCCTTCCTGACGGCGCCGGCGACTTTGGCATCTTCTGCATTGAGGATGCGCGCGATGTCGAGCGCCGAACGCAGGTCGAGGTTCTGGGTCGCGGGATTTCTTCGCTCAGTTCCGAGTGTCGCGGTATCGGTGGCGGGCTTGTGCTTCATGCGACGATCACCGCTCCTCCAATGCCTCCACGATGGCATCATGCACAAGCGGACGAACTCGCCGGATAGCCTGCGACGCCCGGTTGGGCCAGGTGCGGTTGGTCAGCAACGTCACCGAAAGCTGGCGCGCGGGATCGATCCAGAGGGAAGTGCCGGTGAATCCAAGATGACCAAACGAGGTTGCTGAAAAATGCGCGCCGGACGAGGCCGGTGGGGACGGAGTGTCCCATCCCAGGGCGCGCGACGAACCGGCGGGTGAGTCAACTTTCCGTGTGAAGAGTTGCACAGTCTCCGGCTTCAGGATTGGCGCTCCGCCGCGCAACATGCATTCCGCGAATCGCGCGACATCGATTGCCGGCGCGAAAACGCCTGCATGTCCCGCAACGCCTCCCATGACAGAGGCGTTCTCGTCATTCACTTCACCCTGGATGATGCGCCTACGAAACGTGCGGTCGTCTTCCGTGGCCGGAATCGCAGGCTTCCACTCCAGTGGCGGATTGAATCGGGTGTGCGTCATGCCGAGAGGCGTAAAAATCTCCTGCCGCGCGAACAGGTCAAGCGCCAGCCCAGCCTGCCGGGACAGCACCTCTCCCAGCAGGATGAAACCTATGTCGCTATATTCGCTGCGCGTGCCGGGCGGAGTAACCAGCCGGGTGGTGAGCGCGGCCCGAACCAGGTCGTCGCGAGAGCTGGCAAACTCAAACAACTTCTCGTAAGCCGGCAGTCCGCTGGAGTGCGCAAGCAGCATGCGGAGAGTGACCTCCTCTCGCGCGGCCTGCAGATGACGCGGCGCTCGCGCTACAAAGTCAGGCAGAAAATGCCCCACGGGAATGTCCAGGGGTAACTGTTCCCGCTCGTACAGCAGCATCGCCACAGCGGTGGTGGCCACCACCTTGGTCACAGATGCCAGATCGAAGATGGTGTCAGGCTGAACCGGCGGCGCGTCGTCTTCATAGGTGAAGCGGCCAAATCCCTGCCACGCAATCAGCGATCCGCGATGAGTGACGGCGAGCGCCGCGGCAGGGAAGGCCCGTTGCTCGATGGCGTCGCGGAGTGCCGCGAACGCTCGCGCAAATTGCTTATCCTGAAGTTCGAAAGCAGGCGCGAGTTCTGCGAGCTGTTGCGGAGGTTGGTTCAAAGACACCTCTTGCTGAAGCCGGATGCGAGCGCAACTTATAATAGCTTGCCGGGGAAAGCGCGGCGGATTCCTGGTCTGAGCGTTGGACTTTTTCATGAAGGTAGTTGACTCGGACTGTCATCACACACGACGACCTTCGCCACAATAGGGGTCCTTCGACGGCGCGCCCGCCCGAAAGGCAAGAGGGGCGGTGCGGAAATGTTTTGCGGGCGCTGCGCTCAGGATGACACTGGTTCTGCTAAGTTTTCCCTGGTTACTCGATATTAAGAAAGGTTTCGCACCCATTGAGGCTTCGTCTTCGCCCAGCTCTAGCATTTCTTCTGTTCTGTCTTCACTGTAACCCATGGCATTCCCCTCGCGGCCCAGAAGGCCTCCCCAGCTCCAGCCGCGCCGGCCGCTCCGGCCAACCAGGGACAAGATCGTTTTGCGCCGCTTGATGCACTGCTGAAGGACGCGGTTGAGCGAGGGCGTGCGCCAGGAGCGGTACTGCTGGTCGGCCACAACGGAGCTGTCGTCTACCGCAAGGCGTACGGCTATCGTGCGCTCGATCCCAACAAGGAGCCGATGACCGTCGAGACCATTTTCGACGTGGCATCGCTGACCAAGGTGATCGCTACCACCGGTTGCGTGATGCGTCTGGTGCAGCTTGGGCAGGTCAAGCTCAACGATCCGGTCGCCAAGTACATTCCGGAGTTCGCGCAGAACGGCAAAGAGGAGGTGACCGTTCGCCAGTTGCTGACGCACTACTCCGGCCTGCGGCCCGACCTGGACTTGAAGAAGTACTGGAGCGGCCAGGAGGAGGGCTACAACCGCGCCAACTCCGAGAAGCTGATCAATCCGCCGGGCTCGACCTTCGTGTACAGCGACATCAATTTCGTGGTGCTGGGCGAATTGGTGCAACAGGTCAGCGGCATGCCGCTCGATCAGTATTCGCAGACCTATATCTTCGGTCCGCTGGGCATGACGTCGACGCGGTTTCTTCCACCGGCTGACTGGAAGCCGCGGATTGCGCCAACCGAACTCGACCAGCGCTCAGGCCAGATGCTGCGCGGCGTGGTGCACGATCCTACCGCGCGCCAGATGGGCGGAGTTGCCGGCGATGCGGGAGTCTTCTCCACCGCCGACGACCTTGCGAAGTTCGCTCAGGCGCTGCTGAACGGTGGCGCCCCGGTGTTCTCCCCCTGGATCGTCGAAAAGATGACCACCCCGCAGCAGCCGCCCAATCTGACGGACGTGCGCGGACTGGGTTGGGACATTGATTCGCCGTTCTCGTCCAATCGCGGCGAACTGTTGCCGGTTGGTTCGTTCGGCCACACCGGCTTTACCGGCACGTCGCTGTGGATTGACCCGACGACCAATACCTACATCATCCTGCTCACCAATTCGGTGCATATCAAAGACGGCAACGTGATTACGTTGCGCACGGAGGTGGCCACCGCGGTCGCAGCCGCCTTGCAACTGCAGCCCAGCGAAGAGCAGAAGATGCGGGTGTCGCGCATTACCGGCTACAACGAAGCGGCGGCCGCCAGCCGTCGCGTGGTGGTTCGCAATGGCCAGGTGTCCAACGGGATTGACGAACTGCAGACGCGTGTCGTTCGACGCTTTGCGGGTTCCCGGCTCGGGACCCCGAAGGTCGGACTCGTGACCAACCAGACCGGTGTTGATAGTCGTGGCCACCGCACGATCGACATTCTGGCCCATACGCCCGGTTTGCAACTGACGGCGATTTTCAGTCCGGAACACGGTGTGCAGGGGACCTCCGACACCACTGACGTCGGCAACACCAAAGATGCGGCGACGGGTGTCCCGGTTTACAGCGTGTACGGTGACAGCGAAGCCAAGCGCCGGCCGCCGCTCGACGTGGTGCGCAAGCTCGATGTAATCGTGTTCGATATCCAGGATGCAGGCGCGCGCTTCTACACCTACGAGACCACGTTGGGATATTTCCTGGAAGCAGCCGCCACGTTGGCAAAGCCGATTGTGGTCCTCGACCGTCCCAATCCGATTAACGGGGCCTACGTTCAGGGGCCGGTCTCCGACAAAGGCTCGGAGAGCTTTGTGAATTACTTTCCCGTGCCGGTGCGGCACGGCATGACGATCGGCGAGTTGGCGAAACTGTTCAACAGCGAACGAAACATTAACGCCAATCTGACGGTGATCCCGATGAAGGGCTGGACGCGCGGTGATTGGTTCGACTCGACGTCAGAGGTGTGGGTGAACCCTTCGCCCAACCTGCGTGACCTGAACCAGGTGACGCTGTATCCGGGGGTGGCGTTGATCGAGCAGACAAATGTTTCGGTGGGCCGAGGCACCGATACTCCTTTCGAAGTTGTGGGCGCGCCCTGGGTCAGCGGCAAGCGGCTGGCGCAATATCTGAATGCGCGCAACATCGCCGGAGTGCGATTTGTGCCGACGATCTTCACGCCGACAAGCTGGACCGTACGCTCATCAACAATGCGAGGGAATCAACATCGTCGTTACCAATCGCGAGGTCCTGGATGCTCCTGAGTTAGGGCTTGAACTCGCCTCCGCTTTGCACGATGCGGCGCCCACCGGCTTCGACATCGGCCGCATAAGACCGTTGCTGGTGAATCAGGCCGTATATGGAGCGCTGCAGGCGGGACAGGATCCGCGGCGCATTGCCGACGACTGGCGCGATGGTGTCGAGCAGTTTATGCAGATCAGGAAGAAGTACCTGATCTATTGAGCCACTCGGTGGGACTTGGATTGGTCAATGATCAGATTACGCTCGAGCACCATTTCGATCGAGTCTCCGGGCGCCAGCTGGATCTCAGGACCGCGGGTAAATAGAACGGTTGCCAATCCAAGCGCGCCTCCACTGGCCGCGCCGATACCTGCCGCCTTACTGCCTCCGGCGATGGCCCCGATCCCCGCTCCGGGTATGGCCGTACCGACGATGGTGCCCACATCCTTGCCCTTGCTGCTATCACCCTGAATGGTTCCTTCTTTGTCTTTGACCCCGGCGGTGTTGGGATCGCCCGGCGTGCCCTGGACCGCGCCCGGCAGCAGCAGGGTATAGCCATTGGGGAAGATCATGCGAGGTGAAGCTCATCTGCAATTCGGCGCGGCCCTTGACCTTGCCCGGCCGCTGCACCCGCCGGATCTCTCCCTGAACGAAGGTTCCGGGAGGAATCACGATCCGGTCATTCATCACGATGGGGAAGGCAGTCTGCGCGTAAACCGGATCGCCCGCGCGCGCGTTCTTGGTGGTCAGACCCTGCTTCATAGTGAGAGGAACGCGCGTGCCCGCGGGAACAGTGATTGCGTCCGCTGGCGCGGGATCGTTGGGGGCGGTCGGGGTGCTGTCGTGCAAGACCGGCGCAGCGCGCGACGTGAGCTGGGGTGAGTCGTCCTGCGCCGAGACGAAGATTGCTCCGGCACTCAGAAAAGCCGCAAGCAGAACCGCCGCCGTTCTCATATGTTCTCCCACTGGACTGAGGTTTCCGTACTCCTTTGAACGCGCCCGAGCGTCAAAAGTCGCGCTAATTTTACTTCAACATATACAGGGCATTGACGTGAGCGGTAACCGTAATTTTCTGCGCTCCAAACTCAGCCGTCGGCGGAGGCGGAGCAGCAGAGCCGGCCGCCATGGGCGCAGCCTCCTTCGCCATCATCATTGGGCGTATCGGAGATGGCTCGTACGTGTCTACCGATGCGTAGGAGAGATCTCCCAGAGTGCGTCCGCTGGATCGCGGCCACCGCACTGGCTTCGCCATGAGCGCGCCGCAGCGCATCTTCCACGGCCTTAATCTTGGCAGCCTCCATGTCGTCGAGTTGATAGCTGAGCGACTGATTGCTGGTCACATCCATGTTCGGCGAGACCTTCGGTGATCGGACCCACCTTGGAGAAGTCCTTCACCTTGACGCTGATGTCGGTGTCGACGCGGTAGCCCACCAGCTTGCGCTTCGGATTCTTGTAGTCGTAAACCGGCTGCACCGCGAAGCGTCCGACCTGCGCATCCTTGGGATCGATGCCATTGGAGCGCAGAAGCTGGCGGACCTGTTCCGCTGCCCGAGTTGCGCGTCTGGTTGGCATCCTGCAGTTTGTCTTCCTGGGCCGAGATGTTGAACTGCACCAGCGCGGTGTCGGGTTCCGAATCGAACTTGCCGTCAGCGCCGACCCAGACCGTGTTTGGGATGAGAGCTGCCTGAGCGATCCTGCGCCGAGGGGACCGGTGTACTCGCAGCGATAGCGACTGCAGATGCAATGGACTGCCAATTTCTGAACGCATAAGTGACCTGAACTGCCACGCATTCTCTGCGCAGTCGACGATGCAGCAGCTGCGCAGGCGTGGTTCCTTTCGTGTCGAAATCATAATCTGGCGGACTAGGTTTAACCAACCGCAACGGTCGAACGTCTTCGTGGAAAGAACGCTGGAGCTTGCGATTCTTGCGCTCAATTCCCGTTTGCGGAAGAAGTTGGTCATCAGGTCTGGATTCCCAGAATCAAACTCGATAAGTACTTTCCCGCCGAATGTGTCATCCAAAGGTTGAAAAAGCGAATCCAAAACGATAGGTTGCGAGTAGAGGTCTGCCCCACAGCAGGGCGGTGCAAGGAGCGGCCAATGCGCAAATGGTTTGTGCCACTTACGGTGTTGGGAGTAGGCAGTATCGGAGCATTCCTGTTGAGCGAGCGAGGAAGAACCGCCTTGCGAGGCCTATTCGAGGATTTTCGCGAAGCGCCCGACCGCTGGCTGGAATGGAATGAGAACGCGCAGAGCGAATTAGATCGCCTCCAGGCCGCGTTGAATCGCATCGCGGAGTCGTTGGAGCCGCGCACCCAACTCGGGCAATAAGTTTTCGCCGGTACGATGATCGGTAGAGTCGAGGGCCACCGTTAGTTCCGGTGGCTTTTCTTATGCGGACGGCGGAGGCGGCGCCAGTTCGTTGATTTTTCCCGCCATCCGGATATCGCGTTGTGTAATCCCGCCGGAGTCGTGAGAGACCAGTGCCAAGGTCACCTTGTTGTAGCTGATGTGAATGTCGGGATGATGATTCACGGCTTCGGCCGCTTCGGCGATCTGATTCACGAAGTCCATGGCCTGCACGAAGTTGGTGAACTGGAAATTGCGCTCAATCGCATTGCCGCTTTTCTTCCAACCGGGAAGCTTTTGCAGGGCTTGCTGAACCTCGGCGTCCGATAGAACCGTACTCATTCATCAACTCCTCCTGCAACCCTGCTGCGAAGGACGCAGCAGCTCCACTCAAGTCGCTATTACCTGGGCGTTTGGACCTTCGATTTCCGTGCGCAAGTCCTGCCAGATCTGCTCCGAAATGGAGAGGAATACTTGCACAATCTCCGGATCGAATTGCCGCCCCGAATGACGTTCAATTTCCCGCCGTCCCGCCGGAATGGATTGCGCGGCGCGATAGGGACGATCGGAGGTGATGGCGTCGAAGGTGTCGGCGATGGCGAAAATGCGCGCCCCCAGTGGAATCTGATCGCCCTTTGAGGCCGCGGGGATAGCCGCTGCCATCGAAGCGTTCCTGGTGCGAGTAAACAATGTCGGCGGCCTCGCGCAGAAAGGGAATTCTGCGCAACATCCGGTAACCCAGCATGGGCATGCTGGCGCATGATTTCCTGTTCTTCGGGGCTCAGCCTGTCCCGGTTTGCGCAGAATCGCGTCTGGAATCGCCATTTTGCCGACATCGTGCAAAAAGGCTCCGCGAGCGATGACGCGAATATGGTCGTGCGGCAACTCCATGGCCCGGGCAATGGCGATAGTGAAGGCGGTCACGCGCTTGGAGTGGCCTTCGGTTTCGGCATCCTTCAGGTCGAGCGCATCGCCCAGCGCCTCCAGGGTAATGTCATAGGACCGCTCCAGATCGGCGAGAGCACGACGAAGCATATCGGTGCGGGCCGCGACCAGAGACTCCAGCTTCGTCTGATAAGCCAGGTTCTCCAGCTTCAGGCGACGATTTTCCATGGCGCGGCGCACGATGGCCAGCAGTTGCTCGCGCTCGAAGGGCTTCAGCAAGTAGTCGTACGCGCCGTTTCGAATGGCAGTCAGGGCGACGGAGATGTCGTGGACCGCGGTAACCATGACCACCGGAATGTCGGGATGTTCCTGCCGGACCCGCGCCAGCAGGGACAAGCCGTCCATGCCTTCCATTACGAGGTCGGAGAGCACCACCGAGTAACTGTCGTCGGAATGCAGCAGCGCAAGAGCCTCGGTTGCCTGAGGTGACGGGACGGCAGTCGAAACCCGCCTGGTCCAGAATGGAGCACACGAGGTCGCGGATTGAGTTTTCGTCGTCGACTACCAGAATGCGTTCATCGGCCATGGTGGAAGCACGGTTCGGCAATGGCGCTTTACGGTTGTTCGTTCGATTTTATCCGCTTCGGCGTCGAATGGCCAGAGAAATGTGGGATGTCAGGCGACCTCCCCTTGGTTCCGAGCGATGTCATGCCAGGGTTTGCAAAAATTACATACCGCTCGACCGATGGGTTGGTATTCCGATGCCAACTTACGGTAGCCCGGAGCCGAAAATCTGCCAGATCTGCTGTAACAGGTGCCCAGCCGTCGCGCTAGCGGTAGCCTCCAAGTCCGCGAGCCTCTGCATGCTTAACCTAATCATTGTCAGTATTTTAGCCGATCTTTTGCACGTGCTTCGGTCAGGGTTCCCACTTTGGGCACAGCGATTGCAAGTACTAAGGTGTTGATGAGCACACAGTAAAGCGAGCAATTCGACATTGGCTGGCCAACTACTCAAGGTACGCGATCCAGCAGGGACACGAACAGTTGGAACTTAATAAGGGGGAAATCATGACCACTGTCCAGGAAGCGAGAATGTTCGGTTTTGCAACCTACATGCCGCCGGTAATGCAGCGCAGCGTTGACGCTTACAGCGAAACCTACGAGCAGAACCGCCATCGCGTGTATGCGCTGGCGTTTTGGATGACGGACAACGAGCTGGAGGCGGAAGAATTGATGACCCAGACTTTCTGCCGCGCCTTCGCCAAGGGCGATAGCCCGACCGCGGAAGAGATTGATCGCTGCCTGATTAGTGAACTGCGCGATTACATGCCTCTGGGAACGCTCACCCTGAACTGCGCGCCCTTGCGAGAGAGTGCTATCCGTGCGCCGTAATACGTTGCGCGTTGATCTGGAACGCGCCGTGGTTCAGTTGCCGCCGACGGAAAAGATGATCTTCCTGATGCACGACGTGGAAAGCTACGATCATGCTCGCATCGCCCGGACGCTGGGCCTCAGCGACGAAGAATCGCGCATTGGACTTCACCAGGCTCGGCTGCGCATGCGCGAGCTACTGGCGAAATAAGCTTTGTCCTCATAATCTCGACCCTCTTCTCCTGAACGCACGCCCCTCGAAAGAGGGGCATTTTCATTGTGCTGGCAGCCGCTGCCTCTGCGGTGATAGGTGGTATCCTCAGCTCTTCTCGCGGCTTCTTCGTGCTCCGACTGCTGTCCAGTCTCCTCTTCTTCTTCGCGCTTCAGCGGGCGCAGCAGCGGAAAGAGAATCACATCGCGAATGGAGCGCGAATCGGTCAGCAGCATGGTCAGGCGATCGATGCCGACGCCTTCGCCCGCGGTCGGCGGCAAGCCGTACGACAGAGCGCGAATGTAGTCCTCGTCCATCTGGTGGGCTTCTTCGTCACCGCGGGCGCGCTCGCTAAGTTGCCCCTCGAAGCGGCGGCGTTGCTCCTCGGGATCGTTCAGTTCGCTGAAGGCGTTGCCGATCTCAAGTCCGCCGACGAAGATCTCGAAGCGCTCGACCCACTCGGCGTTCTCCTCCGGCTCGCGTTTGTTCTTCGACAGCGGCGAGATGGCGAGAGGGAAGTCGTAGATGAAGGTCGGCTGAATGAGGTGCGGCTCGGCGACGAACTCGAAGATCTCGGCGATCGTCTTGCCGTTCGGTGCAGTTGGATCGTAAGGGATGTGAGGATTGGCCGCATTGTAACGGTGCACCATGGCCGCAATCTGCTCGGCGCTGGAGAAATCGCCCATCTCCGGCTTCTCGCCGGCGTTCTCCGGCCAGAACTTGATGATGGCTTCGCGCATCGAGAGCCGCTGAAAGTTGCCGAAGTCAATCTCATGCCCGTTGAAGTGCGCGATCGGTTGTGCCGTTCACGTCCTGCGCCACCTGCGCCAGCATTTGCGCGGTGAAGTCCATCATGTCCCGGTAGTCGGCGTAGGCCATGTAGAACTCCAGCATGGTGAACTCGGGATTGTGCTGGGTCGAGATACCTTCGTTGCGAAAGTTGCGATTGATCTCGTAGACGCGGTCCATGCCGCCGACCACCAGCCGCTTCAGATAGAGCTCGGGCGCAATGCGCAAATAGAGATCGACATCGAGCGTGTTGTGGTGGGTGATGAACGGCTTGGCCACCGCGCCGCCGGCAATGGGATGCATCATCGGCGTCTCGACTTCGACGAAGCCGTTGCTGTCGAGGAATCGCCGCATCGACTGCACGACCTTGGCGCGCTTCAGGAAGACCTCACGCACGTCGGGGTTCATCGTCAGGTCAACGTAGCGGCGGCGATAGCGCGTCTCCACGTCCTGCAAGCCGTGCCATTTTTCGGGCAAGGGAAGCAGGTCCTTCACCAGGAAGGTGATCTCCTCCACGTGGACGGTCAGTTCGTTGGTGCGGGTGCGGAAGAGATAGCCCTTCACGCCGATGTAGTCGCCGAGGTCGAGCAGCTTGTAGAGCTGGAATCCCTTCTCGCCGACGTTGTCGAGACGGACGTAGATCTGCAGCCGCTGGCCGCCCTGCTGCAGGTGAGCGAAGCCTGCTTTGCCCTGCACGCGGATCGACATCAGGCGTCCCGCGACGCTGACGTTCACTCGCGGAGACTCGAGCTCCGGCCCGGTCTTGGCCGAGTAACCCTCGATGATCTGGGGAACGGTGTGAGTGGTTTCGTAGCGATAGGGATAGGCCTGCTGCCCCAGCGCTTCAATCTGCTTCAGCTTTTCTTTGCGGAGCTCGTAGATTTTCTGGTCAAGTGCCAATGTGGTTCCTTGCGTCCTGCGTTCCGCCCGGCGAAACGCAAAGGATAGACGATTATAGATTGTGTGCGCCGATGGATGGCGTATCGAGCCGCATTGTCCTCATCTGATGCGACCAGAATCCCGCTTTCACAGAAAGGGAAAAACGTAACCCGCCGGGCAGGACGATTTGCTCCCAATGCGTTATCTTTTTCACAATGGGGGGCGCAATGGACGAGGGTGGAATCCACGCGGCTGAGCTCGTGTTACTGCTCTTGCTGGTATTTGTTGTTGCATTTGCCGCTCTGGCCCGCAAACTGAAGACGCCCTATCCTATTGTGTTGGTCATCGCCGGCTTGCTGGTGGGATTTCTTCCCGGCATCCCAAAGATCACGCTCCACCCGGAAGTCGTTTTCCTTGTGGTCCTGCCACCGTTGCTTTACTCCGCCGCATGGGTCACCTCATGGCGCGACTTTTCCTACAACCTGGTCAGTATTTCCATGCTGGCCTTCGTGTTGGTCGCGGTTACCGTTCTTGGAGTTGCAGCGGCGGCGCCGTGGGTCTTTCCGGGCTTCACCTGGCAGTTAGGGTTCGTGTTGGGAGCGGTCGTCTCCACAACCGATGCGATTGCGGCCACGTCCATTGCCCGGCGGCTGGGCCTGCCGCGCCGTGTGGTGGACCTCCTTGAAGGGGAAAGCCTGGTGAACGACGCCAGTGGCCTGCTGGCCCTGGAGTTCGGCCTGGCGATGGTGGTGCGTGCGCAGATCCCGACCGTCGGCATGGCCCTCGGGAGGCTGTTGTACCTGACGGTAGCAGGCATGGCGATCGGGCTGGTAATCGCACGGGCAGTGGAGTGGTTTGAGCACCAGATTGACGATGGGCCAATCGAGATCGCGGTCAGCATCGTCGTCCCTTATGGGGCCTACCTGGCAGCCGAGGCGGTTCGCGCCTCCGGCGTGCTTGCGGTGGTGGCGTGTGGGATCTACCTGAGCCGCAAGAGCGCGCGGTTTTTCTCGCCCCAGGTGCGATTGCAGGCGTGGGCGGTGTGGGATGCGCTCACCTTCGTGCTCAACGGCTTTGTCTTCGTGATGATCGGGCTGCAACTGCCCTATGTGCTGGCGGGCATTCGCTCCTACAGCATGACCCAGTTGGTGATCTATGGCGCGCTGTTCAGCGCGTTACTCATTGTGTTGCGATTGCTGTGGGTCTATCCGGGCGCCAGGGTCTCGTACTGGTTGCGAACCCGCCTCCTGCATCAGGACTACCCAATGCCACCGCCGCGGCAGGTTTTCGTGGTGGGTTGGACGGGCATGCGCGGCGTCGTTGCCTTAGCTGCGGCAATGTCGCTTCCCGAGAAACTGTCGGATGGCAGTCCGTTCCCATATCGCAACTTGATTATCTTTCTTACCTTCAGCGTGATTCTGGTGACGCTCGTGGTGCAGGGACTGACGCTGCCTTGGCTGATCCGCATGTTAGGGCTGGCCGGCCTCAGTGGTTCAAACTGCGAGGAGCTTGAGGCTCGGCGCATCGTGACAGGGGCGGCGCTGCAGCGTCTGGGGGAGGCCAGGGCCAAGGACCGTCCGGACTTTGCTCCCATCTACGACGATTTGCAACAGCATTATCAACAGCGGCTGGCTTTGCTGGAAGGCAAGAGAGCTGATCCAGGCACGGACGACGGTAGCTTGGAGAATAACGAACGTATCGTCGACCTGACCATGGAACTCCTGCGCGCTGAGCGCGAAACCGCGCTCGGGTTACGCAGCGAAGGCCGAATTAGCGACGAGGTGCTGCGCCTGCTGGAGCATGAGCTGGATTTGCGGGAGAGCCAATTGAATCTGGCCTCCGAAACGAGCGAGTGAGCCAAAATGGGGGCGATTTGCGGCTGTGAGGTGCCTCGATCTCTGTGGCGGTCCGGCATTGCCTATTCCTGTGGCTGGTTAGCCATGGCTGACGGCCCGGTCGAGCCGACCTGCGAAGAGCGAAAAGCGGCTTTTGTGACGCATGTCATTGAATCCCGCCCCGCGAGGCGGTATAGTGGCGCGTTCGTTCATATCCGGATCGCGCCTTGGTGCGATCAGCGAGACAGCACTTTATGCCGCAGAACTATGTACCGATGTTCATTTTTGCCTTCCTGGCGTTTCTGGTGGCGGCCGGGACGCTTGCGCTGTTCTATATCGTCCGCCCGCGTAATCCGTTCAAAACCAAGCTGATGCCCTATGAGTGCGGCATCACGCCCTTCGACAGCGCGCGCGGCCGCTACACGATCCGTTTTTATATTGTTGCCATCCTGTTTGTGGTCTTCGACGTGGAGACCATCTTCCTGTTTCCGTGGGCGGTGCAGTTCAAGCTGCTGGGCTTGTTTGGCCTGCTGGAGATGCTGATCTTTCTCGGCATCCTGATCGTGGGATACATCTGGATATGGAAGAAGGGCGCGCTGGAATGGGTGTAGCCGTAACGGCATCCAGCGCAGAACGACACCGGCCCCATTCGCATTGTCAGCGCGGATGGGGATTTTTGGTTTTAGGGTTTGCGGAGCCAAGAGGCATTGTCAACGCGCCGTGGAAGCGCCGCCGCACCAACCGAGCAGGGGGCGGGTGTGCGAAACAATGTGATTCTGGTGCCGCACATGTAACGGTTTGCCCGGGTAGTGCGGCGCTTTAGCGCCGCGAAAAACGGAGCTGCTGAAAATGGGCTTTAGCCCCGTGGTACTTCATGACCAAAACGTATTTCATCACGGCTTCGGCGTACATGCACCAGAACCTGTTCCAACGAACGGAAATGGCTGATCTGTTGGTCGCCACACTCTTTCGATATCGCGATGCCGGTGAATTTCTGCTCCACGAATTTGTGGTCATGCCAAATCACATTCACTTGCTGTTGTCCGTGGATGACGATCACGCGGTTGGCCGGGTTGTGCAATTGATCAAGGGCGGGTTTTCGTTCGCGATGGGGAAGGCAGGGCTGAAGTTGAAGGCCGCATGGCAGCCGAGCTATTACGAACATCGGGTACGGGATATCACGGAATACGAACGAATGCGGGCATATATTCACGACAATCCAGTGCGGCGAGGACTGGTAAGAACGGCGAAGGAATACCCCTATTCTTCGGCCAGGACGTTGTGGCGTCTGGACGAAGTACCCGAGAGGCTAAAGCCTGAGAATCAAGACGTCGTCTTAACGCGGCGCTGAAGCGCCGCACTACCCGTGCAAGGCATTGAATGGGCGAGAGAGGCGCCGGGTGTGCGAGCGAAGGGTTTTCATGGATTACAGGCCGCCCTAATTGAAGCCGGTTTGCGGTTTTGCGGAACAATGTGATTGGCATCACAGTGCGACGTGAGCCTCGCACAAGATGATAAGACCCGGAAGCTGTTACAAGTAAAGGTCGCTGAAAACAGCGAAAGGTAGATCAGAGAGCCATTAGCAATGCCCGACGAAACCAAAGGAACCGACCCAGTCTCTCCTGAACCATCCTCCCCGGCGGGCGCGCCTGTGGCGCCCGGTGAGGGAGCAGGATCGGGCGGCGCCAAGGCGTCCGCCGAAACATCCCCAACGTTCTGCTGCGCCAACAGTTCCGACCGCCAAGCGACCTGCTGCCAAGGCGGAGACACCGCGCCGCGCCAAACCAGCTGAGCCGGCAAAGCGCAGCCGCTCCGCGACCGCGACAGCCGCTGCCCCGCTGCCGCCAAACCTGCCGCTCCCGCCGCCGCCAAGCCCGCGCCCAAGCCTGAAGGTCCCAAGCCGGAGCCCTGGGAGGCAGAGCTGGTCACGCGTCTGCGCAGCCAGTACGGCTCCGGGATCAAAGAGGCCAGCACCTACCTTGGCCAGAAGTACCTGGTCGTGGACAGCTCCATCGTTTACGAGATCCTGCTGCGCATGCGCCACGACGAGCTGTTCGACTACTGCGTGGACATTACCGCAGTGCACTATCCCAAGCGCGAGGCGCAGTTCGACATCGTTTACATCCTGTACTCGTTCCACCACAACGAGCGCGTGCGGATCAAGACGCAGATCAAAGACGGCGAACGCCTTCGCACCGCCGTGGAAATCTGGGAGACGGCCAACTGGCTGGAGCGCGAAGTCTTCGACATGTTCGGCATCGAGTTCGACGGGCATCCCGACCTGAAGCGCATTCTGCTGCCCGACGGCTGGAAGGGCCATCCGCTGCGCAAGGATTACCCGATTCTGCAGCAGGACCAGGAATGGGTGAAGATCAACCTCGGCATCGAGAGTGGACAATGAGCGAACGCACCGATTATCTCGACCTCGATACCAAGGACGAAACCTTTCTTGACGCGACCGAACTGGTCCTCAACATGGGGCCGCAGCATCCCGTCCACGCACGGCGTGTTGCGCGTCATCCTGAAGCTGGACGGCGAGAAGGTCCTGGGCACCGAGTGCGTCATTGGCTACCTGCATCGCGGCGTAGAGAAAATTGCCGAGAACCGCACCTACGCGATGTTCAATCCCTACGTTGACCGCATGGATTACGTCGCCGCGGTCTCCAACGGGCTGGGTTACTGCGAAGCCGTCGAGAAGCTGCTGAGCGTGGAAGCCCCGCCGCGAGCGCAATACATTCGCGTCATCCTCACGGAACTGTGCCGCATCGCCAGCCACCAGGTTTGGCTGGGCACGCACGCGCTCGACATCGGCGCGATCACGCCGCTGTTCTATTGCTTCCGCGATCGCGAAGAGGTCCTGAAGATCTTCGAGAAGTATTGCGGCGCGCGCCTCACCACGCATGCGTTTCGCATCGGCGGCTGCCTCTACGAGGCCTACGAAGGCTTCGAGCAGGATTGCAAGAAGTTCTGCGACGCCTTCCTGCCCAAGCTCGACGAATACGAAGAGCTGCTGACCACCAACCGCATCTGGGTGGAGCGCACCAAGGGCGTGGGCATTCTGAATCCGGAAGACTGCATTGCGCTGGGCGTCACCGGGCCGGTGCTGCGCGCCAGCGGCGTGAAGTGGGACCTGCGCAAGGCCCAGCCGTACGAGTCGTACAAGGACTTCGACTTCGAGATCCCGACCGGGCTGAACGGCGACACCTACGACCGGTACCTGGTGCGCATCGAGGAGATGCGCCAGTCGGTGCGCATCATTCGTCAGGCGGTCGATGGCTTGCCGCAAGGGCCGATCATGGCCAAGGTGCCGAAGGTGATCAAGCCGCCGGTCGGCGAGGTCTATCACTCCATCGAAGCGCCTAAAGGCGAGCTGGGATATTTCATCGTGAGCGACGCTTCCACGCAGCCCTATCGCATTCGGGTGCGGCCTCCGTCGTTCGTCAATCTGCAAGCCCTCGACAAGATGGTGCGCGGCCTGCTGGTGGCCGACGTGGTTGCGGTCATCGGCACGCTCGACATCGTGCTCGGGGAGGTGGACCGCTAATGATCGAGTACATCAAAGGCTATCTGAGTTCGGGCACGACCCCGGGCGAAGCGGGCAACCTGTTCTGGGCCACGATTTACATCCTGCTGGTGATCGTCGGAGTTTCGCTGGCCGTCATCTGCATGAATTGGCTGGAGCGCAAGATTCTGGCGCACATGCAGATTCGACTTGGTCCCATGCGCGTGGGCCCGCACGGATTGCTGCAGCCCTTCGCCGACGCCCTCAAGCTGCTGATCAAGGAAGACATCATTCCCCACGACGCCGACAAGTTTGTGTTCTGGAGCGCGCCCGTCGTGGTGACCATGACCGCGTTCACCACGTTTCTGGTGGTGCCGTTTGGCCGCACCCATGCCGTCACCGACATGAACATCGGCGTTCTGTTCATGCTGGGCGTGTCGTCGCTGGGCGTGCTGGGCATCATCATGGCGGGCTGGTCGTCGAACTCGCATTACCCGCTGATGGGCTCGCTGCGCTCGAGCGCGCAGATGGTCTCGTACGAAATTGCCATGGGACTGGCGATTGTCTCGGCCGTGCTGATGACCAGTCTGCAGACGGGCACCGGCACGCTGAGCATGATCGGCATCGTGGAATCGCAGGCCGCTCAACATACCTGGTTCATCTTCAAGTTTTTCCCGCTCGGCTTCATCGCCTTCGCGAGTGTTCGCGATCGCCATGGTCGCGGAGACCAACCGCGCGCCCTTCGATCTGCCGGAAGCGGAATCGGAGCTGGTCGCGGGATTTCATACCGAGTACAGCGGCTTTCGCTGGTCGCTGTTTTTCCTGGCGGAATATTCGGCCATGCTGGCGGTGTCGTCGATCGCGGTGACGCTGTGGCTCGGCGGCTGGATGCGGCCATTTCCCGAACTGGCTGGGCGGATCCACGTGGGACATGGCGTTCTCGTTTCTTCCGGCGCTGACGTTCTTCGTGCTCGCCGCCGGGTGCTTCCTGGGAACCATACGCATGCCGAAGATCCCGCAGTTCCGCATTCAGACGATTGGCCTGGGTACATTCGGCGCGCTGCTGGGATTCGTCGGGCTGGTGCTGCTGGTTCCGGCGGTGCGCGTCCGCATACAAGACATTTACTGGTTCGTCGTCAAGGTTGCCTTCTTCATGTACTTGTACATCTGGTATCGCGGAACGTTCCCGCGCTACCGCTTTGACCAGCTCATGAAAGTGGGCTGGAAGGTACTGCTGCCGACTGGCTTGGGCGTCCTGATCGCGACCGCGATCTGGGGCCTGATGCCGCAACTGTCGGCGGCGATCCTGGGGGTGCTGCAGTGAAGCTGACTCCGCTGCTTCGCAAAATTTTCCTGGTTGACCTGATCAAGGGCCTAAAGGTTACGTTTCACTATCAGCCGCCAAGTGAGGCAATTACTGAGCAGTATCCGCTGGAGCGGCCGGTGATCTTCGAGCGCTTCCGCGGGCAGCCGCGGCTGAACGTGAATCCCGATACCGGCGAGTCGCTGTGCATCGTCTGCAACCTGTGCGCGCTGGCCTGTCCCGAGCAGTTGATCGTGGTGAAGGGCGAGCGCAATCCCGGCGACGCGGCGCAAGGAGCCGGTCTCGTGGACCTACGACCTGAGCCGCTGCATGTTCTGCGGCCTGTGCGCCGAGGCTTGCTCGACCGACGCGCTGGAGCTGACCCAGGACTACGAGATGGCGCTCTACAGCCGCGAAGGCATGGTGCTGGACCAGGCGGCGCTGGAGCGCGGCCAGGAGCCGGTGAGGTACGCGAAGTAAGTCAGTGGCTAGTGGCTAGTGGATCAGTGGCCAGTTGTCAGTTTAGGTCAGAGCTGGCCTTTAGGCCAGCGTCAAGGCGGTTTCGACACGAAGAGGGTTTCGTCGGGTCAGACGTGTGACTGGTCTCAGCCTTGCGCAAGAGCGGCGAACGGATGCGGCATCCGAGAGTCTGCGGTAACGATAGAGGGTCCTTCGACTCCGGCTGCGCAAGCGGAAGCGACGCCTGCGCTCAGGATGACACAAGTGCTAGGTTTGCTAATGCTGAATGCTGAATTGCTAAATGCTAATTGCTAATTGCTAATGCTGATATGACATCCTGTTGCCACACCGTTCTTCTTCTACTTCCTGTCGTTCATGGCGATCGTTTCCGCCATCGCGGTGATCACGCGGCGGAATCCGGTGCACGCGGCGCTGTCGCTGATCGTGACCCTGCTCTCGCTGGCCGGCTTTTACCTGATGCTGTACGCGCCGTTCGTGGCTGCGGTGCAGATCGTGCTCTACGCCGGCGGAATCATGGTGCTGTTCCTGTTCGTCATCATGCTGGTGAACCTGGAGCAGAACATCCGCGAGTACCAGTTCAACAAGCAGTGGATCGTGGCCACGATTGCCGCGCTGGCGCTCGGTGGATTGCTGGCGTTCGTGTATCGCACCGGTCGGGGCGCGTTTCCGTCGGCGTTCTACCAGAGTTATCGCGGGCTCGAGGCCGACAACACGCAGCAGATTGGCGTCTGGCTGTACGGCAATTACATGCTGCCGTTTGAGATTGCGTCGCTGCTGCTGCTGGTGGCCATCGTGGGCGCGGTGGTCATGGCGAAGAAGAGGATTTGACGGGAGTTGCCGAATGCGCAGAAGCGAGAGTTTGAACTGGAGCTATCGTACGGTAGCATGGTTTCTAGCCGATGCCGCAGAGCTGCCGATGTCAATGGGCAAGCCACGGATTCACGGCTAAAAGTGCGGACGGATCGCACTGCTCGTCCAGGGCAGGCGACAAAAGACGCGTAAGCCCAGCGAAGTTGCGGCAGCGAAATGATTATGACAGAAATCACCACCATGCATTACCTCGTGGTTGCGGCGGCGCTGTTCATCATCGGCACCATCGGCGTGCTGACGCGGCGCAACGTGGTCATCATCCTGATGTCGATTGAGTTGATCCTGAATGCCGTGAACCTGAACCTGGTGGCGTTCTCGCGGCTTGTGGGGATTGCACGGGCAGGTGTTCGCCATCTTCGTGATCACCGATGCGGCTGCCGAAGCGGCAGTCGGGCTGGGCATCATCATCGCCTTCTTCCGCAACAAGGAGACGGTGAACGTGGACGAAGTGGATTTGCTGAAGTGGTGAAGAAGCAGGGGCTAGGGGTTAGTGTTCGCGGGATGTCAGCGATTGAGGTCTCCCACCCTTTCGCAAAAGAGGCAAAGGGTGGGGCACCCAGAGTTCTGCGAGGATAGGGGTCCTTCGACTCCGGCGCGCAAAAGCGGCGCGCCTGCGCTCAGGATGACACGCCGTTGCTGGTCTTCTGGCGAAGAGCGAAGGGCGAAAAGCGAATAGCGAATAGCGAATAGCGATTTTACTGACGGCTGATAGCTGACGGCTGAGAGCTCATACATGTTCTTTCTTGACCACATCTGGTTGATTCCGCTGTTTCCCGCCTTCGGCGCGGCTTGCATGTTCTTCTTCGGACGCAAGCTGTCGAAGCAGGCGGTGAACGGCATTTGCGTCGGCATGGTTGTGCTGGCGTTCGTGTGGGCGTGTGTCGCCGTCTGGCAATACACGGGCTACAGCGCCGCCAATCCCGGCAAGCCCTTCGAGAAGGTGATGTACACCTGGATGGGCACCGGCGACCGCTCACTCAGCTACTCACGCATGGCGGCAGCACGGCCGAGTTCCGCGCCGATGCCGGCTTCCTGCTCGATCCGCTGTCCTGCATCTGGCTGCTGTTCGTGACCGGCGTGGGCATGCTGATCCACATTTACTCGATGGGCTACATGGCGCACGAAGGCGGCTACTACCGCTTCTTCGGCTACCTCAACCTGTTCATGTTCTCCATGCTGACGCTGATCCTGGCCAACAACTACGCCCTGATGTTTGTCGGCTGGGAGGGCGTGGGCCTGTGTTCGTATCTGCTGATCGGCTTCTACTTCCAGCGACACTCCGCTTCGACCGCCGCCAACAAGGCATTCATCGTCAATCGCATCGGCGACGCCGGATTCCTGCTGGGCATGTTCACCATCGCCTGGTACTTCGGCTCGGTGCAGTACACCAAGGTCAATCTGCTGGCGCGCAGCGGACAATTTCGCGATTGGCGATCCTGGATCACCGCCGCCTGCCTGCTGCTGTTCGTGGGAGCCTGCGGCAAGTCGGCGCAGTTCCCGCTGTACGTCTGGCTGCCGGACGCGATGGAAGGCCCGACGCCGGTCTCGGCACTGATCCACGCCGCGACCATGGTGACCGCGGGCGTGTACATGGTGGCGCGCTCCAACGCGCTGTTCGTGCTGGCGCCGAATGCGATGAAGACGGTCGCCATCGTCGGCGCGCTGACGGCGATCTTCGCCGCGACCATCGCCCTGGTGCAGAACGACATCAAGCGCGTGCTGGCGTACTCCACCGTGTCGCAGTTGGGATACATGTTCCTCGCGCTTGGCGTGGGCGCATTCGCGGCGGGCGTCTTCCACGTCTTCACCCATGCCTTCTTCAAGGCGCTGCTGTTCCTCGGGGCCGGCTCGGTGATTCACGCCATGAGCGGCGAGCAGGAAATGCAGCACATGGGCGCGCTGCACGGAAAGATCAAGACCACCTTCGGCACCATGTTGATTGCGACGCTGGCCATCTCAGGCATTCCTGGCTTCGCGGGCTTCTTCTCCAAAGACGCCATTCTGTGGGAGACGTGGTCGCGCGAAGGCGGCGCCTACCGGTATCTGTGGTACATCGCGTTTTTCACCGCGCTGATGACCTCGTTCTACATGTTCCGGCTGATCTACCTGACGTTCTTCGGCAAGCCGCGCATGAATCACGAGGTGGAGCACCACATCCACGAATCGCCCAAGACGATGACGGTGCCGCTGGTGATCCTGGCGATCTGCTCGATCGGGGCGGGCTTCCTGGGAATGCCGCACAGCCTGGGCGGATCGAATCGCTTCGAGAAATTCCTCGAGCCGGTGTTTGCCAAGGAAGCGATTGTGCTGGAAGAAGGCGGGAAGGCCGCGCAAGTCGCCGCCGGCGAGCAGCAGGTCGAGCACACCGATCCGATGGAGTACACGCTGATGTTCGCCTCGGTGGGCGCGGCGGTGCTGGGCTGGTTCCTGGCGCAACGTGCGTACAAGAAGGCCGACAAGGGCTACAAAGAGCCGATTCAGGAGATCTCGCCGCGCTTCTACAAGACGCTCTTCCGCAAGTGGTACGTGGACGAAATCTACGACTGGGTCTTCACCGGCCGCAAGAAAGTGGGACCGGTGCGCCTGGGTGCGATGGGCCTGGGCGACGCGCTGTGGAAGTTCGACGCCGACGTGATTGACGGCGCGGTGAACGGCGCGGGTTGGTCCACGCGCATGAGCGGCACGCTGTCGAACCTGTGGGACAAGTGGATTATTGACGGCCTGTTGGTGAACGGAGTGGCCATCGTGACGCGGCTGGCGTCGTATCCGGTGCGCCTGGTGCAGTGGGGCCTGGTGCAGTGGTACGCGCTGGTGATGGTGGCCGGGCTTGGTGTGCTTCGTTTTCTATTACGTGATGCGGTGGTGAACAGGACCGGTAGAGAGAACCTTCAGGTTCGCTTTAGCAGAGGGACCGGTAGAGCGAAGCTTCAGGTTCGTTTTGGCAGAAGGACCGGTAGAGCGAACCTTTAGGTTCGCGTCAGAGCGGCCCAAAAAATTAGGGGCTTTAGCCCGGATTGTATGACGACTTACTTCATCACGATTTGTGCGCACATGCAGCAGAACCTCTTCCAACGTGACGAGGTTGCTGAACTCATGGTCGCCGCGTTGCTCAAATATCGAGAGGCTGGGGAATTCGAGCTTCACGAGTATGTTGTCATGCCAAATCATATTCACTTATTGTTGTCGCTCAACGATCAGCAACAACTGGGACGAGTGATCCAACTGATCAAAGGCGGGTTTTCGCATTCCTTGCGCGAACAAGGGATTGTTTTTCGGGCGGTATGGGAACAAAGGTATTACGACCGCCGGGTCAGGGATGAAAACGAGTTCGCAGAATTTGCTCGATACATCCGTCAGAACCCCGTGCGAAAACATCTGGCAGACCGCGCGGAAGATTATCCGTATTCATCGGCCGGGCAGGGGCTAAAGCCCCCTGAAATAAATAGGAGCACCTTGGACGCGAACCTGAAGGTTCGCTCTACCGATCCTTCACACGCGACAAAGGCAGGCCTGAAGGCCGGTTCTGCCGGGTTTCAACGTGTGGACGCTGGCCTCAAGGCCGGCTCTACAGGCTGAGAGCTAAATAAATGTACAACCACATTCTTTCGATAATTTTATTCACGCCGCTGGTGGGCGCGGTTCTCCTGATGCTAATGCCGAAGGAGAACAAGGACGCCATCCGCTGGGTCGGCAACATCTTCGGCATGCTGGGATTTGCGGTCTCGCTGCCGCTGGTCCCGTGGTTCTGGGCGCTGAAAGACCGTGCCGGCTTCCAGTTTGTCGAGGGCGCACCCAACAACTGGATCCCGTCCATCGGCGCCGGCTACGTGATCGGCATCGACGGCATCTCGTTCCTGCTGATCATGCTGACCACGCTGCTGGGGGCCATCTCGATCCTGTCGTCGTGGAACGCCATCCAGGACCGCGTCAAGGAATACTACGTTTGGTTCCTGGTGCTGCAGACGGGCATGCTCGGCGTCTTCATGGCCAACGACATGTTCCTGTTCTTCGTCTTCTGGGAGGCCATGCTGGTGCCGATGTATCTGCTGATCGGCATCTGGGGCGGTCCGCGCAAGCTTTACGCGGCCATCAAGTTCTTCCTGTACACCCTGTTCGGCTCGGTGCTGATGCTGCTGGGCATCCTGTTCCTGTACTTCCATCACCACACCCTGACCGGCGTATACACCTTCTACCTGCCCGATCTTTACGCGACCGCGCCGAAGATCGGCGGGCACGCGGCCATCTGGCTGTTCTTCGCGTTCTTTGTCGGCTTTGCGATCAAGGTGCCGATGTTCCCGTTCCACACCTGGCTGCCCGACGCTCACGTGGAAGCGCCGACCGCCGGCTCGGTCATCCTGGCGGGCGTTCTGCTGAAGATGGGAACGTACGGTCTGATCCGCTTCTCGCTGCCGTTCTTCCCGGCGGTCGCGATGACGCCGTGGGTGCGCGAGTTCATGATCGTGCTGTCGCTGATCGGCATCATCTACGGCGCGCTGGTTTCGCTGATGCAGAAGGACATGAAGAAGCTGGTGGCGTACTCGTCGGTCAGCCACCTCGGCTTCTGCACGCTCGGCATCTTCGCTCTCAGCCCGCTGGGGCTTGAGCGGCTCGGTGCTGCAGCAGATCAACCACGGCATCTCCACCGGCGCACTGTTCTTGATTGTCGGCATCCTGTACGAACGGCGGCACACGCGCGAGATCGCCGAGTACGGCGGCATCTCCAACGTGATGCCGGTTTACGCCACCATCACGCTGATCATGTTCATGTCGTCGATGGGACTGCCGCTGCTCAACGGTTTTGTCGGCGAGTTCACCATCCTGCAGGGCACATTCATGGAAAACAAGGTCTGGGCCGCGTGGGCGGTGCCGGGAGTGATTCTGGCTGCGGCGTACCTGCTGTGGCTCTACCAGCGCGTGTTCTTCGGGCCGGTGAATAATCACAAGAACGAGAAGCTGCTGGATCTGTCGGGAAGGGAACTGGCCACCTTTATTCCGCTGGTGATCATCGCCTTCTGGATTGGCCTGTACCCCAAGCCGTTCTTCCAGATTCTCTCCACTCCGGTCAACAACCTGGTGGCGACGGTGCGGCCTGACTATCCCGGACTGAACAAGCCGGTGGTTGCCGCGCAGCCGGTGAATGCGAATCCCGACGCGGCGACTCCGCTGCCTGAGCCGCCGAAAGCGCCGGAGACGCCAGAAGCCTGCGACGTCCGGCGACGTGCAGAAGTCGGGAGTGGCGGCAACGCAAAAGCCGGCTCCGGTGAACACGGCGAAAGCCAATTTAGCAGCGGCTCCGGCCGCACTCGCAAGTGAGGATGAAATAGTGACCACCTCGCTGACAACGTTTTCTTTGTCTTACTCGAGCACCGACTACCTGCTCGCCTTGCCGATGCTGCTGCTGACGGTGTTCGCGCTCGGCATCCTGATGATCGACCTGATGCTGCCGAAGCAGTGGAAGCGGGTCAACGCCATCACCGCTTTGATCGGCGTCGCGTTTTCGGCGGCGGCGGTGGGCAAGCTGCATCTCGCCTATCACGCGGCTGAAAAGCACGGCATCGAAATCGCCACCTTCACCGGATTCATGGGCTCGCTGGTAGTCGATCGCTTCGCCATCTATTTCTTCTACCTGTTCCTGACTGGGCGCCGGCGTTGCCATCCTGATGTCGATGCGCTATCTCGAGATCGAGCACGAGAACCACGGCGAGTTCTACGCGCTGCTGCTGCTCTCGGTGGTCGGAATGATGTGCATGGCCGCGGGCTATGACATCGTGCTGATCTTCATCGGCCTGGAGCTGATGGCCATCTCGACCTACGTGCTGGTCGGCTTCCTGCGGCGCGATAAGCGGTCGAATGAAGCCGCGCTGAAGTATTTGCTGCTCGGCGCATTCTCGTCGGGAATCTTCGCTTATGGACTGTCGCTGTTCTACGGCCTGACGGGCAGCACCAACCTGGGCACAAATTGCACAGAAGTTGCAGGAAGTGATCGCGACCCGGCCGAACGATCCGGTGGTCATCTTCGCGCTGCTGGCGACCACGACCGGACTGCTGTTCAAGATTGCGGCCGTGCCGTTTCACCAGTGGGCGCCGGACGCGTACGAAGGCGCACCGACCAGCATTACCGGATTCATGTCGGTGGCGGTGAAGTCCGCCGGATGGGCGATGCTGCTGCGCATCTTCCTCTTCGGGCTTTATCCGCTGCGCCCGATGTACGTCCCGCTGCTGATCTTCGTTTCGATCGCGACCATGACCGGCGGCAACCTGGCGGCGATCACGCAGGACAACCTGAAGCGGCTGCTGGCGTACTCCTCCATCGCGCACGTCGGCTACATGCTGCTGGGTCTGATCGCCAGCGACGGGCAGACCAACTCCACCGGCATCATGGCGATCATGATTTACCTGCTGGTGTACACCTTCATGAACCTGGGCGCGTTCGCGGTGATCACCTCGCTGCGGCGGCGCAACATCATCGGAGACACGGTCGACGACATCGCAGGCTTGTACTTCAAGGCGCCGACCGAAGCCATCCTGATGCTGATCTTCCTGCTGTCGCTGGCTGGAATTCCGCCACTGGCGGGCTTCTGGGGCAAGTACTTCATCTTCCTCAGCCTGATCCAGACGGGGCATTACACGCTGGCGGCCATCGGAGTGCTGTATTCGGTGGTGGGGCTTTACTACTACATGCGCATTGCGAACTGCGATGCTCATGCGGCAGCCGATCGATGCCGAGCCGGTGCATACCCGTCCGGCGATGCGGCTGGCGCTGACCATCACCGCGGCCGGCACGGTCATTATCGGCCTCTTCCCGAACGTCTTCATCAACGGCGCCAACTGGTCGCTGGGGCTGGTGCAGGGGACGCAACACATGGCGAGGATGCTGCGGTAAGGCGAGCAGCTCGGGTCAGAGCGGCCTTCAACTGGATTCATCATTTGCGACCAAATACCGGGTCTGTTATCCCGAGCGGAGCCGAGGGATCTGCGGTTCTGCCGGCGGGGTTACGGGGCGCGAAGAAACCGCAGATCCTTCGACTCCGCGCCCGCCCGACCCGCAAAAAGAGCGGGTCGGAAAGGCTGTGCGGGCGCTCCGCTCAGGATGACAGCGCGATAAAACCAACTCAATGCGGCCCAAGGCCCGCACTACCCGGCCACAGCCGCTCTGCAATCGTCCTAACTTCTCCACGACGTTTCTGGGTCACATGTAGAACCTGCTGGCTTTCAGACCACACTCTCTGTTACTTTCTCTGCCATTTACGGATGGGCGATGGCAGACCTCACGAACAGCGCGCCGCAGACCAACTCCGATCGCTGGCACGCGATGAGCGCGGGCTTTCTGGGCTGGACGCTTGATGCCTTCGACTTCTTCGTCGTCATCTTCCTCTTCGACACCCTGGCCGCGCACTTCCACGTTCCCAAACGCGACATTGTCCTGAGCGTGACCGCTACGCTGGCCATGCGCCCTGTCGGCGCGCTGCTGTTTGGGATGATGGCCGACCGCTACGGCCGGCGGCGTCCGCTGATGGTCAACGTCATCTTCTTTGCCACCATTGAGTTTCTGTGCGGCTTCGCGCCCAACTTCACTGTGTTCTTCATTCTGCGAATGCTGTTCGGCATCGGCATGGGCGGCGAGTGGGGCGTGGGCGCGTCGCTCGCCATGGAGCATGCTCCGGTGCGCTGGCGCGGCGTGATATCGGGAATTCTGCAGAGCGGATATTCCATCGGCTACCTGCTGGCGGCGTTTGCCGCGCGCTTGGTTCTGCCAAACTGGGGATGGCGCGCCATGTTCTGGGTAGGCGGGATTCCGGCGCTGCTGGCGCTCTACATTCGCACCAAGGTCCCGGAGTCTGAGGCCTGGAAGCAGCACCGGGTCACGCGCACCATCGACGGCCCGCGCATTGCCTGGCAACACAAATGGCTCAGCCTGTACATGATCGCGCTGATGTTCATGATGAACTGCCTCTCCCACGGCACGCAGGACCTCTATCCCGACTTCCTGAAGCACGCCCACGGCGTGGCGCCGAACACAGTGGCGTACATCACCATGTTCTACAACGTGGGGGCTGTCACCGGTGCGGTCCTCTTCGGCTTGCTCTCCGAGCGGATTGGCCGCCGCTACAGTATGTTGGCGGCGTTGGCGGTGTCGCTAGCCATCATGCCGATGTGGGCTTTTGGGAGCACGCTCGCGATGTTGACTGCAGGTGCATTCATTATGCAGTTAGGCGTGCAAGGAGCCTGGGGCAACATTCCGGTGCACCTCAACGAGCTTTCGCCCGACGCGGTACGGGGACTGTTGCCCGGCTTTACCTATCAAGTGGGGATTCTATTTGCCGCATCGACGCCGACCGTTGAGTTTGCGCTGCGCGACCGCCTCGGTTATGCCTGGGCGCTGACCTCGTTTGAGTTGGTGGTGATGGCCGGGCTGGCGTTGCTGTTGATATTCGGGAAAGAGAATCGCGGACGAAGCTTCATGCGCGAGCCGGAGGGGATTGCGGCGTAGCCGTGGGACGGCCGGCGGTGGCGGGATCGGGTGTTGGCAAATCCGTCTGAGAATTCGATCTCGTTTCCAAAACGAAGGCCCGCAGTGGCTGAACAGGCTGCTGAAAAGGTCCTCTCCGGAGCGAGTTCGGGTAGTGCGGCGCTTCAGCGCCGCGTCAGGCGAGTACAGTGAAACGGCCTTTAGGCCTGGGGACATTTGTTAGAAGCGGCCACACCAGCGGCTTCGGACAACGTACCTCAGGGCTAAAGCCCTCTTCACAAAACTACTTGAACGCGGGCCTGAAGGCCCGCACTACCCGGGCTGTTGTCAGTATGGAGTTTTTCAGCAGCTTGTAAAGCCACCATCAAGAGTTCATCTAAGGGACAGCTGAAGCGGTGCCCCTTCGAAGCGTGAGGTTCTCGCAAATACTCGGGCGCTGAAGCGCCGCTCTACCCTTCCTCTGACCTTAGCCGGCCTTAGCTGGCGGCACTTTGCTGGGAGACAAGCAATAGTTTCTAAGGAGCGGTGAAGTCTGTGCCGTCCCGAAGGGACTCGTCAACTTCCTCGACTCCACCCAGGGCTTACGAGTCGGTGTGAGAACCGGTGTCGTCCCCGGGGACTCGGATCTACTTCCCACCTTACCCAGCACTCCGCGTTTCCACCCCAATTCGCGCAAAGGAGGCGCGAATCGGGGACCCCGTTGCGGCTACGTGCTGGGCTCTCATTATTCCGCCCTTCGGGCTCGATTTTCGCTCGATCCGTTCCACACGCGAACCACAACTCTTGTTCTCACACAGACTCTCACGCCCTGGGCTAACTGCGCTTCCGCCCTGCGGGGCTGTTACCTCTGCATGGTTCGCCGCTGAAGCGCCGCACTTGCCTGAACCTACTTTTCACGTCGCGCAGAAGCCCGCCCGTTGCGGGCGGGCTTCCACACCAAATCCCTTTACTGCAGCACCAGGTGCGAGATTGGTGGGACGTACGCCAGAAGGTAGACGTATATTCCGACCAACGCGGCCAGGGCCAGACTGTGGAAGAAGACGTAACGCAGGATGTCTCCTTCATGCCCGTACCAGTTGGTTGCAGTGCTGGCGACGACGATGCTCTGCGCATCGATCATCTTGCCCATGACTCCTCCGCAACTGTTGGCCGCCGCCATGAGGATGGCTGAGACGCCAACCTGTTGCGCCGAAATCTTCTGCAGGCTGCCGAACAGCACGTTGGACGACGTGTCCGATCCGGTCAGCGCCACGCCCAGCCACCCCAGCAGAGTGCCGAAGAACGGGTACAGGTGGCCCGTTCGGGCGAAGGTCAATCCCATGGTTGCGTCGAGTCCCGAATATCGCGTCATGAACCCGATGGCCAGCATGGCTGCGATAGTCAGCAGCGAGAAGCGGACCTTCATGATGGTCTGCAGATAGACCTTGAAGATCCTGCCTACGCTGAACCCCATCACCAGACCGGAGATAAGCCCCGAAATCAGAATGCCGGTGCCGGTCGCGCTCAGCCAGTTCAAACCGAAGACGGCAGGCTCTTTGGTTGGCTTGGCAACTACCGGGGGTACGCGCATGGACAGTTTGTCCAGGCCCTTGACCGGGAACTGCGGATTGGTGATCTTGCTGGGCGGCGTGCTGCCAACTCGCCAGCGAAGTAAAGACCTTCTCCGGGGTGTTCATCATGCGCTTACCGGTCTGCGTTCCCCAGCAGAAGACGATGACGCTGAGAATGATCCACGGCACCCAGGCGCGGGCGACTTCGGCGCGGCTGTAACCGTGAGCGGCGCGATGCTCGGTCTTGGCTTCTTCGCCCTCGAAGGTCCAGACCCGCTTGGGATGCCAGATCATCAGGAAGCCGACGAGGCACGCCATCGAAACCAGGGCGGCGCCCACGTCCACCAGCCATGGTCCGTGGTGGTTGGAGATGAAATACTGCGTGACCGCGAAGGACGATCCGGCTACCAGGATGGCCGGCCAGATCTCCAGCATCTCGGAGAAGCCGACGAAGGCCCAGATCAGCCAGAAGGGAACGATGAGCGAGAACACGGGCAGAATGCGGCCCGCCATGGCGCCCAAGGTTATCTCGCTGAAGCCGGTGACTCCGGCCAAGGCGATGATGGGCGTGCCCAGCGCGCCGTAAGCGACCGGCGCGGTGTTGGCGATAAGCGACAGGCCAGAAGCTTGCAGCGGCCGGAAACCCAATCCGATTAGCAGAGCGGCGGTGACGGCAACCGGAGTGCCGAAGCCGGCTGCGCCTTCAAAGAAAGCACCGAAGCTGAAGGCGATCAGCAGCAGTTGCAGGCGGCGGTCCTGAGTGATGCCGGTCAGGCTATGCTTCAGCACATCGAAGCGGCCGCACTCCACCGTGAGCTGATACATGAAGATGACATTGAGCACGATCCAGCCGATGGGGAAGAGGCCGTATCCCGCTCCCAGGACGGCGGTCGCCCCGGCCATGCGCGCCGGCATGTGAAAGCCGAAGATGGCAATGACGAGGGCTGCGGCCAGGCCCGAGTAACGCCGCGTAATGCGCCTTCATATGAAGGGCCAGCGCTCCCAGCAGGACGATCACCGGTACCGCAGCGACCAGGGTGGAGAGCCACCAGATTCCGGTCGGGTCATAGCCTTGCGACCAGGGCTGTGCCAGAGGAGGAATTCTAAGGATGACAACGACGACTATGATTGCGACGGCGGTCAGGATTGCCGGGAGTAGCAGATTCTCCGATGGCGGAGCGTGTCTTGCCCGGAGCCGGTTTGGTGGCGGTGCTCATGAGGTGTGTCACCGATGCCTGCCGCGGTCTTGCGAACAGGCTCTTTCTTCGAGTTTGTCGTTCTGTGCAAATAAAGAACGTGCGTGACGTCTGTCGTCCCTAAAGGGACTTCGAATTATTTTCTGCTTTACCCAGCACTCCGCCTGCGGCTACGTGCTGGGCTAAACTGAGCCGCCACTACGGGCTGATTCTCAGCGAGTGGCAACGTATCGCTTCCGCGAACATCACCGTCATTGAGCGCTTTGCTCCACTCAACCGAGCCCGCCTCTTTCAACCATGCCTAAGTGGCATCCTTCTGCTTACATCTACACTTCCACGTCAACCAGCTCCTCCGGCTTGCCGAATGCTTCTTCTGGAATCGAGGCCCCGTGCAACGTCTTCCAGCAGCGCCTCGCCGACTCGATCACCACCAGAACGACGCCCACGATGAAAATCACCATCAGACCGGAATCGAGATAGCCCTGGAAGGCATGGCCGGGTTGCTGGGCCAGGGGCAGATAGATGTTCTTGATCGACAGCACTCCAGCCGTCAACGTGGTGACACCAACAAAGCACATCGGAATGGCCGTGATGTAGGCGTACTTGACCTTACCCATGTTCACCAGGAAGGTGGTCACGACCGCCAGTGCGATGGTAGCCAGCAATTGATTGCCGGTGCCAAACAGCGGCCACAGCGTGGAAATGTTACCGGTATAGATCAGGTATCCCCAGGCTCATCACCACGATCGCCGGAGGTGACGAGGTTTCCGGGCAGCCATGCCGTGTTGCTGAATGGCTTGTGGACCTTGCCCAGCAGTTCGTGCATGACGTAGCGGGCGACGCGCGTGCCGGTATCCACCGTCGTCAGGATGAACAACGCCTCAAACATGATGGCGTAGTGATACCAGTAGCCGGTCAGCGTCTTCATGCCGGGCAGGCCCTTGAAGATCTGCGGCCATGCCGACGGCCAGCGAAACTGCGCCGCCGGTCCGGCCGGCAAGTTTCTCGCCGACTTCCGCTGAGAACATGTCGAGATTCACGGTGTGCATTCCCAGCTTGGCAAACACCGCCGGAGCGGTGTTGATGGCGAAATAGTCGCCGGGGTACATGGAGCACGCGGCGATCAGTGCCAGCACGCGCAACCATGCCTTCACACATCATGGCGCCATAGCCGATGAAGCGGGCATCAGTTTCCTTCCACAGCATCTTTGGCGTGGTGCCCGAGGAAACCAGAGAGTGGAAGCCGGAAATCGCACCGCAGGCAATGGTGACAAACAGGAAGGGGAACAGTTTGCCCTTGATGATGGGTCCGCCGCCGTGAATGAACTGGGTTACGGCAGGGAACTGAATGTTGGGGTGAACGATGAACACGCCAATAATCAAGAGCATGATGGTTCCCAACTTCATGTAGGTGGAGAGATAGTCTCGGGGCTCGAGCAGCAACCACACCGGCAGTACCGAGGCTATAAATCCGTAAACGCACATCAGTACGGTGATTTCGTGCGGTGTAAACGTGAGCCACGAAGTGTAGGCGGAGGCGGCGAACCAGCGTCCACCGATGACGCTGGCGATCAGGAGCACGACTCCGATGGCGCTCGGCCCGGCGATCTTGATTTGGCCCGGCGTGCTCTTGAACATGTACAGGCCCATGAAGATGGCGATCGGGATGGTCATCCCGATGGTGAAGACGCCCCATGGACTGTTGGCGAGAGCGTTGACCACCACGATGCCCAGACCGGCCAGCGTGACGAGCAGGATGAACAGCAGCGCGACCATGGTGACCAGGCCGGCGAAGTGGCCCACTTCGGTGCGCGCGACGTCGGCCAGCGATTTGCCCTTATGGCGTACCGAAGCCACCAGCACAGTGAAGTCGTGGACGCAACCGGCGAGCACGGCGCCGATTAAGATCCAGAGGAAGCCCGGCGCAAATCCAAACTGAGCAGCGAGGGTAGGACCTACCAGCGGCCCGGCGCCGGCGATTGCGGCGAAGTGATGACCGAACAGCACCCACTTCGGCGACGGCACATAGTTGTGTCCATCCTCGTAGACGTGGGATGGGGTAGTGCGGCGATCATCTAAAACCAGGACCTTGGCCGCGATGAAGGCACTGTAGTACCGATAGGCAATGGCGAAGACGCACAGCGTTCCCAACAGGATGGGAAATGTATTCATGGTAGCCTCCCAGCGTGCATTCCTGGTGCTCCGGTGGCAAGGCTGGGCGCCAGTCTACCATGATGCTCACCGGGGTATCAGCAGTCGTAAATATCACGAAAGTGGCCTAATGCAAGCCAAGTGAGAACGTTAGGACGAAAAGTGTCGGAGCGCGAGTGACGGTCGTCACAATGAGTGGTGACGCATCATACAGGAGGGTGCTTGACTTCATAAGGTGCACAGCATTTAATCCGCGACAAGTCAGTTTCGCTGGAGTCGATGGCCTTGCTGCGGTCAGGGCCTGGCCGGTCGGACTGAGGGCTAAACAGTTCATTGAAAAACTCAGAACAGAAGGTCCCTCACCGGCCAAAGTCGGTTCGGGATGACAAAACTAGTGGACTTTTTACGGCGAGCCTGAACGCACGCCGCTTCAAGAGCATCCAAACCCGAGGTTTTCAGCAAACTGTTAAGTCGCAACCAATACTGTCGATTTTGGGGGAATACATGTCTTCATCTGGCCCGTTAGCTGACGCCGCGGGGGACAGCGCCGACGTTTCCAGGCAAAGAGCCGCGCAAGTCCGGTATTTCATTACCGGGCTGCTGGCGCTGGTGGCGACCGCGCTAGCCTGGCCGTTTCTCGGGCGTGGTCTCGCTACCGCGGAGTTCCTGCCGCACACCTTCTGCTATCTGGGCAACCGCACGCTCATCGACACCCACCTGGTCGCGGACCTGCTGATCGGGATCTCCTACGTGGTAATTTCGTTGACCCTGGTGTACCTGGTGCGCACCAGCCGGGGCGCTATTCCATTTCACTGGCTGTTTCTGGCATTCGGCACGTTCATCATCGCCTGCGGAGCCACCCATTTCATGGAGGCCATCACGCTATGGCATCCGCTTTACTGGATATCGGCCTACGTGAAGGTGGTTACAGCTGTGGCCTCGGTGGCCACCGCCATTGCGCTTCCCCTGGTGATGCCCAACATCGTCGGAACCATCGGAACAGCGCGCGACGCCGAAGAGCGCAGGGTGGCGCTCCTCAAAGCCAACGAGGAGTTGACCGCGGCCAACGACAAGCTGCAGGAGCTGGACCGGCTGCGCCGCCGTTTCATGGCCCAGACGGCCGCCAACATCGGGGACTGGGACTGGGACATTGCCGCCGGTAGAGTCAGATGGTCGGAAGAAGTGGAGTCCATGCACGGCTTGGCGCCGGGCTCGTTCCGGGGGAACTTCCAGGAGTGGGTTGCCATCATACATCCCGATGACTCCCAGCGCACCACCTCGGCAGCCATGGCTGCGGTCGCCAATCGCTCAGACCATGAGGTCGAGTATCGAACCATATGGCCGGACGGCAGCTATCACTGGATCGCCGGCAAGGGAGCGGTGGAGTGCAATTCCGCGGGAGAGCCCGTGCGGATGATTGGGATGTGTATGGACATCAGCAATCACAAACGCACGGAAGAAGCATTACGCAAGACGGAAAAGCTGGCCGCCGCCGGGCGTTTGGCTGCGACCATATCGCACGAGATCAACAATCCCCTCGAGGCGGTCATGAATCTATTGTTCCTGGCCAGGTCAGAAGGTGCGCCAGACTCCTGCAAACAGCTTCTCGATCTGGCGGACCAGGAGTTGCGCCGGATAAGCCACATTACGCGGCAGACCCTCGGTTTCTATCGCGAGACTGCCAGCCCGTTGCCCGTGGATGTGGCCCAGATCATGAGGGATGTGCTGAACATCTTCCGCGACAAGCTCAACTCGCGGAGTATCAGGGTCCGAATCGAGGGCGCAGAGTCCCTGCCCATGCTCGGCTTGCCCGGCGAGCTGAGGCAGTTGTTCTCCAACCTGTTGAGCAATGCCATCGACGCCTCGCCGACACAAACGGAGGTCAGAATACGCCTGCGAGACATTGGCGACTCTGTGCAAATCACCATGGCTGACCAGGGCGTCGGAATTCCTGAGGCTACCCGCGCACAGGTCTTTGAGCCTTTCTTTACCACCAAGAAAGATGTCGGTACGGGGCTGGGCCTGTGGATCAGCAAACAGATTGCCGAGAAACACGGGGGAAGGGTGCGCTTCCGCAGTAATACGAGTGGGGGACGCAGCGGAACTGTTTTTGTGGTGAAACTACAAAAGGATGCGATCGAGCGAAACCGGGCGGCGTAGTAGTGGCAAAGAAATCAATTGTGAGGCGTCGGATTTTATAGGATAATCACGCCTTCTTCCGATCAGACCCTCACATGTTTCATTCACAGGAGACTTCGTCGTTATGAAGAAGATTCACGCTGCTGCGGTGCGCTGCACCTGCTTCGTCGATTTGCCTGTTTGTGATCTCCGCCATGGCCATGGCGCAGGTTGCCGTAACCACGTATCACAACGACAGCTATCGCACCGGTTCCAACACTCAGGAGACGGTCCTCACACGTCGAATGTGAAAACGCAAACCTTCGGTAAGCGTTCTACGTTTGCCGTGCAGGGCTACGTTTATGCGCAACCGCTGTACGTGCCGGGGCTCACGATTGGAGGAACGTCCCACAATGTGCTGTTCGTCGCCACCGAGCACGATCAGGTTTATGCCTTCGACGTGAACAGTGGACAACAACTGTGGCACACAAATTTCCTTGCCGACCGTCCGGATTTCGCTACGTAATCAGCTCGGTCTCCAGTGGCGACGTGAGCTGCGGCGACCTGGTCCCTGAGATCGGCATCACCGGCACCCCGGTGATCGATACCGCCACCGGCACGATGTATCTGGTAGCCAAGACGAAACAGTACGACACGGTCACCCACACCACGTCCTTCTATCAGACCTTGCATGCGCTCGACATCAAGACGGGCCTGGACAAAGTGACGCCCGTCCAAATTTCCGCCACTTATCCCGGGAACGGCACCGGCTCGGTCGGCGGCATTCTGACCTTCGACCCGCTGGTGGAAGCGCAACGTTCGGCGTTGCTGCTGCTGCAAAGGACAGGTATTCATCGCCTGGGCCTCGCATTGCGATCTTGGCGCCTATCACGGCTACATCATGTCGTTCAACGAATCGACGCCTGGTCCGTAGCGGCCTTTATGTGGACACGCCCAATGGTTACGAGGGCGGTTTCTGGGGCGGAGGCGCCGGTCCATCGGCTGATTCCGGGGGATCGATCTATGTATCGACCGGCAATGGCCGCTTCGATGGAGGCACCCGACTTCGGGGACAGCGTGCTGCGACTGATCTGGCCGACCCTTGGCCGAGGCTATTGGTCTTGAGCCGACTACTTCACTCCCTGGAACCAGCAGACGCTGGACTACAACGATGCCGACTTTGGCTCGGGCGGCGCCATGCTCATTCCCGATCAGCCGGGCACGACCTATCCTCACCTGCTGGTGCAGGTCGGAAAGGAAGGCACCATTGACCTGGTGAATCGTGACAACATGGGACACTTGCACTCAGGGAGTGACAGCCAGATCGTGCAGACCATCCCGTACGCGATCGGCGGCATCTGGGGTTCGCCGGCCTTCTGGAACAATACCGTCTATTTCGGCGGCTCCTATGATCGCCTGAAGGCTTTTAGCTTCGATTCTCACCAGGAGAAGCTTTCCTACGGCTCCGAGTCGCCGGAATCCTTCAACTTTCCGGGATCGCACCCCGTCCATCTCGTCCAACGGCACCAGCAATGGGATCGTCTGGATCATCCAGAACGACACCTATGGAGGAGGCAACGCCGTATTGCGCGCCTACGATGCCACCAACCTGGGCAGCGAGCTCTACAACTCCGAGCAGAATCCGGGCCGCGATCGCGTAGGACTGGCGGTGAAGTTCACGGTCCCGACCATTGCGGATGGACACGTCTTCGTCGGAGCGGAGAACCAGGTTGTGATGTATCGGGTGATCGGGCAGTAGGCGGAGACGGTGAGAGCGGATTGTCCGTGACCGCGAATCGCGTCAAGTCAACGTGTCATCACTCAGAGCCATTTCCGACCCGCATGTTTTGCGGGCTCGGGTTCGCGGCGCAGAGTCGAAGGGACCCCTAGCTATGAAGAATCCTTTCGGAGCAATAGGGGGTCCTTCGCACTCCTCGGCTACGACTCGTCGGTCAGGATGACAACCTTGAAACCTGATCCCTATGATCGTCTAACCTAGCTCGCCTTCATCTAGCTCTTCCCGGCCGAGATCTTGAACTCGCGGCAGCACAGCTTCGCCGAAGAGCTGGGCCTGCTCCTCGCGGTCGTCGCCCCAGATCTCCAGCATGATGTTGGTGCAGCCGGCCTGGCGATACTCTTCGATGCGCTCGCAGCATTCGTCGGGCGTACCGGCGATGGGGCAAGCTTTCTTGAGCACGTCGTCCGTCACCGCCCGTGCCGCGGCTTTGCGTCCGCCCTTTTCCATGGCATCGGCAATGGGCGCGATCTCCTCGAACGTCAGCCCAGCCTTCTGCAACAGCACATCGGCCGAGCCGCGGATGTTCTGCACCTTGTTCGCGAGATACATCGCCGCCATCTCTCGCGCGCCTTCCTTGCCGGCCTGCGAATTCTGGTTGATGCTGCCCACAATCACAGCGCCCAGGTCGAGCGACGCCGGATCCTTGCCCGCTTTCTTCGCGCCCTCCTCCATGTTGCCGCGCGCATAGCGCACGAAATCGGGCGTGGTGATGCTTGCCGTCAGCAGTCCGTCGGAATGAGATCCCGCCAGCTTCTGCAGCACCGGGCCGGTGGCGCCAACGTAGATCGGCACGCGTGCACGTGAAATGTGAGCGTCGCTTTGCAGCGCGGGGGCCGAGGCGTCGAAGGCCTTGCCGTGATAGTCCACCGCTTCGCCTGCCAGCATGGCTTGGATGATCTCGATGCTCTCGCGCATGACCACGGCCGGGCCCACATCTTTGCCTTTCTCGCCTTCACCAATCTCCTTCATGAAGATCTTGGAGGCGCCGAGTCCAAGCAGGAAGCGACCGTCGCCGGCGGCATCCTGCATGACGCGTGCTTCCATGGCGATCTGCACCGGGTGCCGAGTATACGGTGAAATAATTCCCCAGCCGATGACGATGTTCTTGGTCTGCGTTGCGATGACGGCGGTCATCGCGGTCGAAGAGCGGGCTTCCATGCCGTGCTTGCGCCACCACGGATAGGCTTC
Organism: uncultured Acidobacteriaceae bacterium; assembly: GCA_963840905.1. GTDB lineage: Bacteria > Acidobacteriota > Terriglobia > Terriglobales > Acidobacteriaceae > Bog-257. The sequence continues at coordinate 255,822 of CAWJAO010000010.1, read as the reverse complement.
GGCCAGCCAGAAGATGTCGAAGCCGGCGCGATCGCACGCCTGCGCCATGCGGACAGTTTGTTGCAGCGGCTCCATGCTCAACTGCAGCACGCCAATGCGGAAGGGAACGGACATGAGATGCGTTTACCTTTCGCTGGGTGCGATTTGCGGGATGCGCTATTCAGCTCTTCGCCATTAGCTTTTCGCTCTGAGCTACACTCGACCTCGATTCGCGCCCAGGTTGACGGTGCTCAAATCGCATCCGCGAGGCTCGCCCGATCCGCCAAAGCTGAGAGCTAACCGCGAATAGCTGACGGCTGAAGCCTTCACGGCTCCGTCCACGAATGCTCCAGCCCCTTGATCAGCGCCCACATCGCGCGATTCAGCGGCGTCGGAACTCCATACTTTTCTCCCCACTTCACGATGGCGCCATTCATGAAGTCCACCTCGGTCGTTCGTGCGCGAGCACATCCTGCAACATGCTGGCGTTGTGTTTGCCGGGAGCGTTGGCGCCCTTGGCAACCAGATCGCGCGGGTCGCCGTGCAGCTCGATCCCCATCGCCTTCGCCACCGCCTTGCCCTCCGCAATCAGCGCCTCAAACAGCTCGCCGGTCGGAGGAAAACGCGATGCAGCCCCATGATGCAGCCGGGTGAGCGCTCCGACTGGATTGGTCGCCGCGTTGAAGATCAGCTTGGTCCATTGCGCACCGCGCGCATCGGGCAGGGCAATCGTATTCATCCCGCCGCGCGTGAGGAAGCCGGCGAGTTCCTCCACTCGTTGCATCGGCGTGCGCTGTCGGCTCGAACGGTCCGATCCAGGTGTCGCCCTGGATGTCGAAGCCCACGTGTCCGGGCTCGACGATGTGACCGGCAGGAAAGGTCGTTCCTCGGATTACATACTTCACGTGCTCGGCGATGATCTCTTCGTTGCCCACGCCATTCTGCACCGAGCACACGGCGCTGTTGTCGTCGAAGCAGCGCGCCGCGGCCGTGATGGCGCTTGCGGTGTGAATCGCCTTGGTCGCGACGATGCCGTAGTCGCAAACCGGAAGCTCGGCGGCGTCGGTGCTCGCCTTCGCCAGCCTTACGTGTACGTCGGAGGCGCCCGAGAGCCGCAGGCCGTGCTGATTGATGGCGTCCACGTGCGGCTGGGAGACGTCGAACGCGTACACCTCGACCTCGCCGCCCCTGGCCAGGTGCGCGGCGAACAGGCTGCCGATTGCGCCGCATCCGACGATCAGAACTTTCTTCATGCTCTCATCTCGCGATGTCCGGCGCTCAGGCTGCGAGTAGAACTTCCAGGGAATGCTGCTCAGGTTTTCGCCTTCGGTTTGGCCGACGCGGAAGGTGTCTTGAGTGTAAAGACAAACTTCGTCATCTCTATCGACAACTTGTGGATGAAGCGAAAATATCATGTTTTGCTTTAACTCGATCTGACTCTTCGCGCCGATCGCGGGATGCTCGATCATGGTAGTGCCGATCGAGTGGCCGGAGAGATGTCCGAGCGCAAAGCCATGCCGCGCGAACGTGTCGGCAACCACTTTGTGAACGTCGCAGGCGAGCACGCCCTCGTGCATCAACTTGCGTGCAGCCTCCATCGCCTCGGGATAGACGTCAGCCATCTGCCGCGTGCGCTTGCTGGGCTCTCCCGTGGATGAGCGCTCGCGAAAATTCCACCCAGTAGCCGCCCGCGCCGGCGATCTCCAGCGAGTAGAGCAGCAGGTCGTCGCTCGCCGACTTTGCGATGGCCGGGAACCTTGAAGTGCGCCTCGGCTTCGCCGTTCTGGCCGGAGAGCACGATGTTCATCATGCGCGGACCGGCGCCGCGCGCGAAGAAGACCTCAACCGCGGGCGCCATGATCTCGGCCTCCGTCTTGCCCGCGGCAAAGCCGTTGAGCAGCGCCCAAAAGCCCTCGTGGATGATGTCCATCGAATCGCGGACTTCGACCAGTTCTTCTTCGCTTTTGACCGCGCGCGCCATGTCGAAGTGAAAATCGAAGGGAACGAGTTCGAAGCTGCCCTGCTGCAGCTCGCGGTAGTCACGCACCGCCATGATGTAGTCGAGGCCGTACACCGCGACGCGCTTCCAGGCTTCATCCTGCGCACGCTCGCGCAGCCAGCGGCCGGGAACCTCGGCCCAGACTTTCTCCTTCACGAAGGGCTTCTTCTTGTCGCCAATCCAGCGCGCTTCCTGCGGGAAGACCAGCACGGGATCGCCCTTCAGCGGGATGAGCACGTACACATAGCGATGCACGATCTCGAAGCCCGAGGTGTAGAACGACGGCGCCTTCGAAGCCGGCATATTGATTGCCGCAGACGATGAGCGCGTCAACGCCCTGGTCGCGCATGGCGGCGCGGATGTTGGCGTAGCGGCGATCGATTTCGGGTCTGGGTGGGCATGATTAGCAGTTAGCAACTAGCAATTAGCAATCTAGCAATTAGTCCTGATAGCACGCTGTCAGCCGTCAGCCCTCAGCTAGCGCTTTGGCATTTGGCAGTTAGCAATCGAAGACCGCACTCAGCATACGGACCTTTTGCTTATGGGTAGATCATCACGTTTAGCTGATGGCTGACCCGCTTCCTCCGCATATCTCCGCCGCGGTCAGCGCATACACTTTCGTAATTTCCACCAGCGTCTTGATCGCGACCTTCTCGCCTTCGTGATCGCGCGGGCCGCTCGATGGGCCGTAGTTCAACGTCGGACATCCGAAGCGCGACAGCACCGACGCATCCGAGCACCACAGCACCGTGTCGCGTACCGGAGGCGTTCCCATGACGTGCTGATGATTGCGTTCGACGGCCTGCACCATCTCGTGGTTCTCGTCGATAGTCGCACCCGGCACCGACACGTAGGTTTCAAACTCCAAGCCGTATTCCGGATGCTTCTGCTTCATCGCCAGGAACAGCTTCTTGGCCGCACGGCGAGCGTCGGTCATGGCGATGGTCGGCGGCACGCGCACATCGAGAAACAGATCGGCGCGTTCCGGAGTGCGGCTGGCCCGCCAGGGATGTCCCGCCGTGCACGCACCCGATGTTGACGAACCCGGACGGCCCGCCCAGCGCGCCTGCTCCTGCCATTCGGGAATCCAGCGCATCACATCCTCCAGCACCTGGTGCATGCGGCGGATGGCGTTCTGCTCCTCTTTGCCGGGCGCAAACGCCGAGTGCACGTAATTGCCGGTCAGTCCGAAGCGCACCCACATGGAGCCTGCGTGTTCCAGCACCAGCTTCATGTCAGTGGGCTCGCCGAGAATGCACATGTCGGGCAGAACGCCGTGGCTGACGAGATAATGCGTGCCCGCGCCGTAGCCGCGATACTCCTTGCCTTGAAACTCGCCCCACTGCGTCTTCTCGATCTCGCCGCAAACCGCGCCCAGGATAATGTCGCCGTCCAGCTTGACTCCGGCCTCCAGCAGCGCCTTGACCGCGTGCACGTAACACACCAGCGCGCCCTTCATGTTGTAAATGCCGAGACCGTAGATCATGCCGTCCTTCACGACGGCGTGCGGCTTGTAGCCGATGCCGGTGAGGAACTCCTCCTCGCCGGTGTTCGAGGTATCCATGTGGCCGTTGAACATCAGGCATTTGCCATTGCCGTGGCCTTCGAGACGGCCAATGACGTTGGCGCGAGTGTCCTCAACCTGCTGCCAGGTGACCGTGAGCCCCAGCTGCTGAAAGGCCGAGCGCATGTACTCAGCCATGGCGAGTTCCGAACCGGTGGGACTGGGGATATTGATCACGTCGCAGCACATGGAGACGATCTCGTCCTCGCGAATGCGGGAGAGAATGGCGTCTTTCATGCGGTCGTCAATGACGGAGCTGGCAGCAGAAGTCATTACGAGATACCTGGGTGGACCATGTCCCTGATTGTCGTGTAGCCTGCGTTCATAACTTGCAACCTTGACAATTCAGGAAGACCTCATGCTTTGAAGGGGTACGGCTTCACAGGCTGCTGAAAAACTCCATACTGGCAACAGCCCGGGTAGTGCGGGCCTTCAGGCCCGCGTTCAATTAGTTTTGTGAGGAGGGCTTTAGCCCTAAGGTACGTTGTCCGAAGCCGCTGGTATGGCCGCTTCTAACAAATGTCCCCAGGCCTAAAGGCCGCTTCACTGTACTCCCTTGACGCGGCGCTGAAGCGCCGCAGTACCCGAACTCGCTCCCGAGAGGACTTTTTCAGCAGCCTGTGCCGTGCCGTTACAGGTGCGTGATTGCCTGGCTTAGCCCCTGCGGGAATTCGTTCTTCTCTCAACAGCGAAGTCCCTCAGTGGCTAAAGCCACCATGCTTACAGCACGGCTGAAGCCGTGCCCCTTCAAAGCGCCGCCCTTCAAAGCGCCGCCCTTCAAACCGCTGCCTTTCAAAGCGCCGCCTTACAAGCCGCTGCCTTGAATGGCCCAAAAACAATTCACGCAACGGGCGGCACGCTTTCCACCGCTTCCTTTGCTGATTGCATAGTCCCGGCGGCGGTCATCGAGCGTGGCCCGCCGCGCTTGTTGAGCGGATTGCCCGACGCAGCTGCCGAAAATCGTCGGGGAACGAGCACAGTTTTTCATTGCCGTTACCAGTAATCCAGAAGTTATCTTCCAACCGAAGTCCGCCGCCTCCAGGCCAGTAAATTCCCGGCTCGATGGCCAACACCATGCCCTCGCGAATCGTCCCTTTTCCGGCTTGATGGGCGTACGGCGGCTCGTGCGCGCGGGCTCCCACACCGTGGCATATCGGGATGTGACGGCTGGCCCGGGTAGCCGCCCTCGGCGATGCGCGCGCGGACCAGGCGGTCCAGATCCGGGCAGGCTGGCGCCGTCTTTCGCGAATGCCGCAGCCTCGTGAAAGACGCTCAGCAGCAGGTCGAGCAACTTGTTGTACTCGGGGGTCAGCTCGCCGGGGCAGAGGTTCTTGGTCAGATCGTTCCAGTAGCCGTCGACGCAAACCCAGATCTCGAACAACGTAGGCTCGTGCTCCTGTATGGGACGATTGCCGGTGGCGGTGAACGTCCGAATGCCCTTGCCCGACCACACCAGCGTGAAGGCGCGCGCCATCTCGACCTTGTCTTTGAATCCGATGCCGGTGGAGTGGACGAAGCCTTCGAAGATGGCTGCGACTTCGCTCTCCTTCATCCCCGGACGCAGGCGCTCGAAGGTGTGCTCCATGGCGAGCGCGGCCAGCTCGTTGGCCAGCTTCATGCGCTCGATCTCCTGGGAAGTCTTGATGGCGCGCGCTTCGGCGAGCAGGCCGGATGCGTCCACCACCTCTCGCGCGGCTGGTTTGAATGCGTCGAACCAGGGCTGCGTCCACGTGGTCGGTTCACCGACCATGCGATCGGCGCTTTGCGTACCCTGCGAAAGCTCCAGACCAATCTTGCCGGTCAGGCCACGCTGGTTCAGCACGCGCAAAGTAACATCGAGCGAGCGCAGCATGGGAGGGCGCGGATCGCGGGCAGTCGTAGCCCTTGAAGAAGCCGAATGTCGCTGGTCCACGAGGTGCGGCGGGCGTCTTCTTCCTGCGGCTCCAGGGCGACGAGCGTGGCCTCGCCCTCGCGCGGGAAAACCGCCACATCGTAGCCCTTCATGCACCAGTAGTTGGTGAGATAGACGACGTTGTCGGGCGCGCGCACCACCAGCGCGTCGAGGTCGTCGCGCTTCATCAGTTCGCGGACGCGGGCGAGCTTCGGTTCGTCAATCGGGTAGGGCATAGGGCGCAGTGAATCGTGGTTAGTGAGCAGTGAATAGTTTAACGCGGATTCGGCGTTACGGTAGACCCAAGATTTGTTGTCATCCTGAGCGAGGTTCGCGTTTCGCGAACAGGAGTCGAAGGACCCTACCGTGGCCTCGAACGCTGATTTGCTATAGGGGTGCTTCGACTCGCGTTCGCCAACCCCGGCGAACGCTCGCTCAGCATGACAACTCGGTATGGGAACCGTGCCGTCCCTGAAGGGACTCGAGTTAATTTGGCACACTACCCAGCACTCCGCCTTCCCACCCCAATTCGCGCAAAAGCGGCGCGAATCGAGGACCCCGGTTTCGGCTCCGTGCTGGGCTAAACTGAGCCGTCCCGCAGAACGGGACTCAAGTCTTCACCATGCGAGCGTTAGCCACAAGGACACACCGTGGTCCTCTACGTCAGCATCTCTCGCTCGCTGTCTCTGGCTGGAAGAGTTAATCTTGAAACTATTCATCATCCACTAACCACTATCCACTATCCACTAACCACTCTTCTTCCAACTCTCCTCCTTTCCCTTGATCAGCCGGTACAGCGCGGTATGCAGCGGCGCGGGCACTCCGGCGCGCTGGGCTTCGCGAGCGATGGCGCCACCGAGAAAATCGACCTCAGTCGGGAAATGGTGCCGCACGTCGTAGAGCATCGACGGCGGATGGTTGGTGCGCGCGCCAATGCAGTTCATCGCCCAGGGATCTTCGTGGAGTTCAATGCCAAGTGCCGCGGCCACGGCTCTTGCCTTCGTCGATCAGGTCGTGCAGGAGATGGCCGAGATCGCCGAACTCCGCCTCGGCGGCGAAGTGCGGCGAGTGCGGCAGTTCGGTCAAAGCCGCAACGCTGTTCACCGAGGCGTTGAAGATCAGCTTCGACCACTGCGCCGGACGCGCATCGCGCAGGGCCTCGGCCTTCAGTCCCGATGCATTGATCAGCGCCGCCAACTCCTCCACCATTGCGAAGGGCGTCTTCGTCGGCTCGAATGGTCCCATCCAGGTTGCAGTGTTCAGTTCGTAGTGGACGTGATCGTCAGCCAGGCGGCGTGCCGCTCATGAACGTGGTGCCGCGAATCACGTAGCCCGACGGCAGCAGGGAAGCGATGACCTCCTCGCTGCCCAGGCCGTTCTGTGCCGACAGCACCGCGCCATGCGGAAACAAGTGTGCGACCGGCGCGAATGCTTCGCGCTGTCTGGTTGGCCTTGGTGGCGACGATGCCGAAGTCGAACTCCGGCAGCTCGCGCGGGTCGGTGGTAGCCTTCATGCGCGCGTGGAACTCGTTGTGCCCGGTGACGCGAATGCCGCGCTCGTTGATGCAGCGGGCGTGCTCCTCGCGGCGGACCAGGACCCAGACCTCGGCGACGCTGCGCGAGATGCGCGGCGTAGAGGCTGCCGATGGCGCCGGCTCCGACGATGAGGATGCGTTTCATGTGTAGCTATCAGCTTTCAGCCGTCAGCTATCAGCCCTCGGCTATTCGCTATTCGCTCTTCGCCACGATTACTCGGTCCACAATCCTGCTGGCGGTCGAGTCGCACCGTCGATTTGGCTGATAGCTGATGGCTGACAGCTGATGGCTAACTTATCAGCGCTGAAGCGTCACGTTCGCCTTCAACTCGCCGCGCCGCTTCTTCGCAATCAACTCATACAGCGTGCTGGCATTGTTGTAGCGACTCATCGATGATGATCCCTTCCTGAAACAGCGCATCCTGCAAGCGCCGCGCTCAGGCAATGCAGCGGAGCGCCGCCACCTTCGCCCATGCCCTTCGCGCCGCTGTAGCTGTGCGGCGACGGCGTCTCCAGGTGGCCGTACTTCAGGTTCGGCATGTTCACCGCGGTGATCGGCGTGTAATCGCTGAAGGTCGAGGCCAGCATGTTGCCGCTCTCGTCGTAGGCGCAGTTCTCCATCAGCGCCGCGCCGATGCCGTGCGCCGTCGCGCCATGCACCTGGCCTTCGACGATCATGGGATTGATCACCGTGCCGCAGTCGTCCACCGCGGCGTAGTCGAGAATCTTGGGGATGTAAGTCTCCTTGTCGATCTCGACCACCGCGATGTGCAACTGCGAGGAGTAGGTGAGCGTCAGGTTGCCGTACTTTCGCGCCACGTCGGGCACGCTGAACGGCGCTCGCCAGGTGTAGCGGCAATTCAGAGTGATTGCGCGCAGTCCTCGGGAACAACCGCAGTGTTCACGTTGGCGAGATTGGCGAGACCGATGTACGGGATCGCCTTCTCGCTGCCGCGCACGCGTATCTCCGGACCTTGCTTGCCGACGCCGAACTCCAAGTCGTCTTCGCCGGCCTGCAACGCGAAAGCCGCGAGTTTCTGTCATCTCGGCCTTCAGCAGATTGCACCGCGCCGTGCACCGCCGAGAGTCCCGACACCGCGAACTGGCTGGCGTAGGTGCCGCTGTGTCCGGTGTGGACGTTGCGCTCGGTGTCGAAGCCGACGCGCACGTTCACCAGTCGGGAGGGATGTTCAGGATGTCGGCGACCACCTGCGACACCGTGGTCTCGTGTCCTTGTCCTTGCGGAACGGAGCCGACGGCGACGATGACCTCGCCGTAAATGTCGAGCTTGGCGTTGGCGGCCTGCGAGTTGCCGGAGAACGGCGCCTGCGGATTGACGATCTGCGCCTGCCCGAAGTTGTTGGTGCCAGAGTCGAGCGTAGTTCCGATGCCGATGCCGAACCAGCGCCCTTCGGCTTGCGCCTTCGCGCGCTCGGCCTGCCACTTGTCCCAGCCAATCAGCTCCTTCGCCAGCTTCAACATGCCGGGATAATTTCCTGAATCGTAAACGCAGCCGTTGGGCGTGGTGTAGGGGAATTCTTCCGGGCGAATGTAATTGCGCAGGCGCATCTCGTCGGCGGGAATATTCAGCTCGTGGGCGCAGATATCGATCACGCGCTCCAGGAACCAGAGGTGCTGCATGCGCGAATAGCCGCGGTTCGGACCGACCGGACACTTGTTCGTGACCACCTGCGTGAAATCGATGCGCAGGTTCTTCAGGCGATAAGTCGCGGGCGTGACCTGCGACCAGATCACGCAGCCCAGCGGCTCATAGCGCGGATAAGCGCCGCAATCGTCAATGTGCCGCGAATCGACTGCGAGGATGACGCCGTCCTTGTCGAGAGCCACGCGCGTGTCGCGAAACGTGCGCTCGTTGCCGTGCGCGCTCGAGGTCATGTGCTCAGAGCGAGTCTCCGTCCACTTGACGGGCGCGCCGGCCTTGCGCGAAGCCAGCGCGCACACCGCCATCTGCGGGTAGTTGGTGATCTTGATGCCGAAGCTGCCGCCGATGTCGTGGGTCTGCACGCGCACCTGGTCCATGCGCAGGTGCAGCGCCGGCGCCAGCAACTGAATGCCGATGGTCGGGAAGGAATTGTTGCTCCAGAAATAGAGGCGCTGATCGTTGTCGTCCCACTGCGCGATCACAGCGTTGTTCTCCAGTGGCGTGCTGGAGAAGCGATGCATGTGCAGGTGGTCAATGTGGATGACATGCGCCGCATCGGCGAAAGCTTTCTGCACATCGCCGTACTCGAAGACGCCATTCCAGACGACGTTGGTGCCCATCGCTTCGTGGAGAATTGTCTGGTCGGAGGCGGCGACTTCGGCGTCGATCACCGCGTCAAGCGGTTCGTATTCCACGCGCACCAGTTCGGCGGCGTCCTCGGCGATGGCCGGGGTATCGGCGATGACGGCCGCGACCGGCTCGCCTTGATAGCGCGCGCGATCCACCGCCATCGGGTAATCGAGAATCTGGTTGCTGGGCGCAGGACCGATCTCGAAGAAAGGATCGACCAGCTTGGAAATCTCCTGGCCGCTAAGCGTGCAGACGACGCCCGGGACCGCCTCGGCCTCGGAGACGTCAACGCTGGTGATGTTGGCGTGGGCGTATGGCGAGCGCAAGAAGACAAGGTGCAACATGCCGAGCATCTTGATGTCGTCAACGAACTTGCCCTTGCCGCGCACGAGGCGCGCGTCTTCCTTGCGGCGGATGGATTGGCCGACGTAGCCGGCGGTCGAGTTTTGGGTGGTGGGTGGCATCTGTCCTTCGGTTCTGGATTCTTTTAGGCGTCCAAGTTTTGCACGGGCGTGGCTTCAGCCGTGCCGCCATGCTGCTCGAATCGCTGTGGCTTCAGCCTCTGCGGGACCTCGCTGTCCTCGGGGAAAACGACCTCCCTCAGAGGCTAAAGCCAATTCTCTACGTGTACCTAAACGGCACGGCTGAAGCCGTGCCCCTTCAAATACCTTGTCAGTGTTGTGCCGTCCCTACGGGACCCCCCTTTTCGAATGCTGCCTACCTCGGGCTTCCAGGTTTGAAGGGGCACGGCTTCAGCCGTGCCGTAAAGTCGACTGATCACGACGGCTTTAGCCACGGAGGGAGCTCGAACGTCCGGGATAATACGAATTCCCTCAGGGGCTGAAGCCCAACCCTTTTGAATCCTAACGGCGCACCTGAAGGTGCGCCCCTTCAAAGCTTTGGCCTGCGTTGTGCCGTCCCTACCGGGACTCCCCTTCTTCGAATGCTGCCTACCCAGGACTTACGTCCTGGGCTATTTTTGTTTCGCCCTGCGGGCTGGTGTCGGCGTCAACATGCAATTCCTCAACTGCCCGATCAGGCATCGACTCAGCGGTGGCTCCTGCCTCCGCACCATGCAATTCCTCAACTGCCGGATCAGGCATCGACTTGGTGGTGGCCCCCGCCTCCGCGCCATGCGATTCCTCAACTGCCCGATCAGGCATCGACTCGGCGGTGGCTCCCGTCCCGCACCATGCAATTCCTCGACTGCCCGATCAGGCATTGACTCGGTGGTGGCCCCCGCCTCCGCACCATGCAATTCCTCAACTGCCCGATCAGGCATCGACTGGGCGGTGGCCCCGGCCTCCGCACCATGCAATTCCTCTGCGGCGGCCTCCACGGACGGCGAAGCCGGCAAACCTTGCGATACTTCGCTCGGCACCTGTTGTGCAGCGACCTGCATCGGCTGTTCGGCCGCTGGATTGGCGGATTGCGCCGCCGCCACGTTTATCGAGAACGCGCCGGGTGATGTTTCTGCGACAGACCCCATCGGCTGCCCGGCAGGAGTCCCCGGTGCCGCTTCGCTCGGCGCCTCCGGCGCGACGACCTGCGCCGGCGGCCATGTCAGCGCCCACTGCAATCCGTCGATCAGCTTCTGGATGTTCTTCTTTCCCAGCGGCTCCAACATGCCGCCCGCCATGGACGCCAGTTTGCCGAAGACGCCGGCCTCACCTTGCCAGGCAATCCTGGTGGCGCCGTCAACGGGGGAGAGATCGAATCCCGCGTTAACGGTGATCTGACTGCCGACCGCGCTGCCCTTGCCCTTGTACAGCGCGCGTTGCGGGCGCTGCGCCTCTGCCAGCTCCATCTTGATCTCCGCCGTACCGCGGATGTTGCCGACGCCGACGCGCACCTTGACCGTGAAGTGCGTCGGGTCGTGCAGGGTCATGCTCTCGAAGTCGGGGAGCAACGGAGCGAACTTGTTGGGATCGGAGAGGAAGTCGTAGACCTCGTCCGGCGTGCGCGGCGAGGTAAACTCACCTGAAAATTTGATAGCCAACGACTAACTCCTCGGCCCTGCCGTAGCGGCCGCTTGAATTGCCTTGAAGATGTTCTGATACCCGGTACAGCGGCAGGTGTTGCCGGCGATGCCTTTGCGAATCTCGGCCTCGGTAGGCTGGGGATGCTCGCTCAGCAGTTGCAGCGTGCTCATCAGGAAGCCCGGCGTGCAGTAGCCGCACTGGAATCCGTGACAGTCGGTGAAGGCCTGCTGCACGGGATGAAGCTCGCCATCTTTCGCCAGGCCCTCAACGGTGAGCACCTCGCCACCATCCGCCTGAAACGCAAATACCGTGCACGACTTCACGCTCTTGCCGTTGAGTAGCACCGTACAGGCCCCGCAGTAGCTGGTATCGCAGCCGATGTGGGTGCCGGTCAGGCTCAATTCCTCGCGCAGGAACTGCACCAGCAGCGTGCGCGGTTCGACCTCGCGCGAGTACTGCCTGCCGTTGATCTTCGCACTGACGCGCACGCGAGGGATGTTCTCAGGCATAAAGATGCGTGACCTCCACGCGCTCTCCGCGAGCGCGCTTCACGGCGGCTTCGACGGCCAGCCTGGCGAGCGCCCCGGCAGCCTGACGCTTGTACTCAGCCGAGCCGCGCATGTCGGACTGCGGTTGCGCGATGTCCATTACCGCGTCGCGCACTCTCGCGATCGATTGGGGCGTGATCGGCTGCCCGCGCAGCGCTTCCTCGGCGGCCTCCACGCGGGTGGCAGTCAAACCCAGCACGCCAAGGTAAATGCGCGCGTCCTGGCAGGTCTGCTCGTCCTGCATGGTGAGTTGCACGGCGACGCTGGCGCTGGCGTAAACCGGGGCGCAACGCTTCAGTGCGATGTAGGCTCCGCCGCTGCGCTCGGGCTGCAGCTTGACGGCTAGCTCGGTTACAAGTTCGCCGGGCTGCAACACGGTGGTGTAGGCATCCTGGATGAACTCGCCGATTTCGATACTGCGAACGCCGGCGGGGCCAAGCGTATGGACCCTTGCGCCGAGCGCCAGCAGCACGGGCGCCCAGTCGCCAGTGGGATCGGCTTCGGCGATCGATCCGCCGATGGTTCCCAGGTTGCGAACCTGCTGGTCGGCGATTCCGGCGGCGCAGTCGTGGAGAATCGGAATTCGCGCTGCGTCAGTCGAAGCCGCGATTTCGGCGTGGCGCGTCATTGCGCCGAGACGCAAAACGCCGTTGCTGCGAATGTAGGACGTGCCGGGAATGAAGTTGAGATCGACAAGGTGTTGCGGCGCGGAGAGACGAAGCTTCATCAGGGGGATAAGGCTCTGGCCCCCGGCCAGCAGCTTGGCGTCATCGCCGAGCTGGCTGAGCATGGTTACTGCTTCGGGATAGGATTTTGCCCGGTGATACGCGAACGCTCTTGGATACATCCCGGCCCCGTGACGAATTGCGCTGACTTGCGCGCGGCTTAGATTATCGCAAATTCTATAGCTGCACAAAGCTGCCGGTGGGTTCTTTGGAGGGGCCGAGGTGTATTGTTTGCGGAGAAGTTGAGAACAGCAGAACCCTCACCGGTGTTCGAAGCTACAGGAAAAATCAGAGCATGGATCGCGAAATGCCCGCGGCTAAAGCCGGTTTCTCACATTGAACGTCGTCTGCTGGACTGAAGTCCAGCTCCCCCTGCTGAAGCAGGGGGCTCCCACCGGAAAGCCACGAATTTTTCAGTAGCCTCCAAAGCCGGTCCGGGATGACAAACGGTAGGGACTCGCTGCGGGCCCCCCGACCCACGAGAGCGGGCCGGAAATTCTTTGTGGGCGCTCCGCTCATGATGACACCTTCGGTCATAGACAATCCAGGTGAAGGCACTTCACTATCAGGGTCATTGGTTTCACAGGACGTTTGGCCGCGCCGAGCGGTCGTTGGCCGCTCGGAGACACCGCAACCAGGGCCGTAAAGTCAGGTATATTGGCCTCTAGGGCCGAGCTTCGCGCCCGGCCTCGATTGCATGACAGACTTGGTCACAGCCAGACGAATTCCGGGCGGCTCTGGGCCGCTTTGCCAGCGGCGTCACGGTGATTACCGTCGAAACGCCCGCGGGAGAAGTCCACGGCATGACCGCCAACGCCTTCTGCTCGGTGTCGTTGCGGCCGCCGCTGGTGCTGGTCTGCATTGACCATCTGGCCGAGACCTACCTGCACATCCGCGAGCGCCGCCAGTTTGGCGTCAGCGTGCTCAAAGAGGAGCAGGAGGCGCTGTCGGAATTTTTCGCCGATCCCGAGCGCAACCACGATGCCGCCTATCGTCTGGGCATTCAATACCGGCCCATGCAAAGCGGCACGCCGGTGCTGCAGAACGCGCTGGCCAATCTGGATTGTTCTGTGGTGAATGCCTACGACGGGGGCGACCACACCATCTTCGTCGGCGAGGTGAGGGAAGTCATCGTAGCCGAAGGCTCGCCGCTGCTGTATTTTCGCGGGCGCTATCGGATGTTGCGATGTGCCGCAGGAACCGTAGATGAGCGGGAGTATTTTGGAGTGTCATCCCGAGCGACGAGTGCAGCGAGGAGTCGAGGGACCTCGGTCGACGGAGTTGGCCTGCTGCGGAAATGACGCGAACCGTCGACGGCACGGCTGCCCAAGCCGCAACCCTTCAGGGTCGAAGATCGTTGCGGGCGCTCCGATAAGTATGATCTTTCTCAAATTCACGATCCGGGTATCGTCCCCTCGAGACCAGACGGCTTGAACCACGTGCGACGCTCCGCGTCTTGCGCTATCCTCGATATCGCTGCTTCGCGCGGGCGTGAACTCGGGGAATCTCTTGCCATCGGGAACCACATTACGGCCTCTTGCTCGAGAATCGGGCATCCAGCCAGTTCCTGGCGGCCTGTTTGCGCGAGGTGCGCGATGGGCGGGTGCTGACCGCAGAAATCGCCTGCCAGCTGTTGCGTTGTGATGACGAACTTCTGCCTGAGCTGCTGGCGACTGCGCGCGCTCTCAAGGAGCGATATCGCCCCGGAGTCATCACCTACTCGCGCAAGGTGTTCATCCCGCTGACCAATCTTTGCCGCGATTATTGCGGGTACTGTACCTACCGTCGCGATCCGGGCGAGCCGGGCGCGCACACCATGACGCCCGACGAAGTGCTCGCGGTTGCGCAGCAAGGCGAAAAGCTGGGATGCACCGAGGCGCTGTTCTCGCTGGGCGACCGGCCGGAGGCGCTGTTTCCCGAGATGCGCGAAACCCTGCGCAAGACTTGGCTATCGCAGCACGCTGCATTATCTGCAAGCCATGTGCGAGCTGGTGCTTGCGCGAGACCCGGCTGCTGCCGCACGCCAATCCCGGCCTGCTGAGCGCAAACTGGATTGAACGATTGCGCGAGAGCAATCCCAGCCTCGGGCTGATGCTGGAGAGCACCAGCACGAACCTTGCGGACGCGCACCCGGCGGACCGAACGCCAGACAAGCTTCCCGCACTGCGGCTGAAGACCATCGAGGACGCAGGCAAACTCGGCGTGCCGTTCACCACCGGAATCCTGATCGGTATCGGCGAGACCATGGAAGACCGCGTCGAGTCGCTGCTGGCCATCAAGCGCCTGCACGAGCGGTACGGTCACATTCAGGAAGTCATCATCCAGAATTTTCGCGTGAAGCCACGCATTCCGATGGCGGCGTGGCCCGAGCCGGACACGGGCGACATGCTGCGCACGCTGGCGGTGGCGCGCCTGCTGCTGCGCGACATGAACATCCAGGCGCCACCGAACCTCACCGAGAAGGGTTACGAGCAGCTGTTGGAGGGCGGCATCAACGATTGGGGAGGGGTGTCGCCGCTGACGCCCGACTACATCAACCCGGAAGCGCCGTGGCCGCATCTGCTCGATTTGCAGCGCCGCACCGAGGCCGCCGGACAGAAGTTGAAGCAGCGATTGCCGGTGTATCCGGAATTCGTTGAGGGCGTTGTCGGCCCGCGGCGGAATGCTGGGTGAACGGGTGAAGGCGGCGGAGAGTCGATTGCCACACGCAGGCTGAGGACCCGTTCTGTCAGTATTAGACCTTCGTGTTGAGAGCACTCGTCAAGTTCATGTGTCATGCTGAGCGAGCGTTCGCCGAGGTTGCGAACGCGAGTCGAAGCACCCCTATGGTGGAAGGGACACTCGAACGTTAAGTAGGGGTCCTTCGACTCGTCGCTGCGTTCCTCGCTCAGGATGACAAGCGTGGAGAGTACGCTCGTCACCGCAGGCAGAATTGAGGTTGCGTACATGATCGTTGTCTTCACCGGCGGAACCGGCGGTACCAAGCTGGTGCAGGGGTTGCAGCAAGTGGTCGCGCCCGAGCACCTGACCGTCATCGTCAATACCGGTGACGACATCGAGTGGTGGGGACTGCACGTCTCGCCGGATATTGACTCGGTGCTCTACGGACTGTCGGGCCTGCTCAGCAAAGACCGCGGTTGGGGCGTGGAGGACGACAGCTTTCGTTGCCTGGAGCGCATGAGGCAACTGGGGCAGCCGTCGTGGTTTAGCCTCGGTGACCTTGATCTGGCGACCCACCTGACGCGAACTGCGATGCTGCAGGCAGGGAAGTCGCTGAGCCCGCGACCGCCGAACTGGCCAGCAGGATGGGGATTCGCGCGCGCGTGCTGCCGATGTCGGACGATCGGGTCTCGACCATGCTCGACACGGCGAAGGGCACGCTGACGTTTCAGGAGTACTTCGTGCGCGAGCGGCACCAGGTTGCGGTACGCAGCGTGCGTTTCGAGGGAGCGCATCGCGCTCGTCCTGCGCCTGGCGTGGTCGAGAGCATCGCAGGAGGCCGAGGCGATCATCTTCGCGCCGAGTAATCCGGTGACCAGCATCGGACCGATTCTCGCGGTGCCGGGAATTCGCGACGCCTTGCGACCGACGAAGGCCCCGATTGCCGCGGTGAGTCCGATTGTTGGGGGCGAGGCGGTCACTGGCCCGGCGGGTGCGCTGATGAAGATGATGGGCTGGCCCAGTGGCATCGCGGGTGTTGCGCATGCCTATCATGATTTTCTGGATGTGCTGATTGCTGACCACGCCGATGAAGTTGCGGCTGCCACCCTACGCACAGAAAGCTTGCGTGTTGTTTGCACGAATACCATCATGAATTCGATGGACGACAAGCGTGAGCTGGCGAGGGTTACGCTGGGTGCGTGCACAGTTAAGCAGGCTAGTGACGTGGGCTGAGTTGTGAATTGTCATTACGAGCGAAGCGAGGAATCTGCTGTTGTTTGCGTTGTGGCGATGTCTGGTAAACCAGCAGATCCCTCACGGCTGAAGCCGCCGTCGTGATGACAAACATAAGTGGCTCGGACGCTGACCCTTCGGCACGGCTCAAGCGTAGCCCTGAACGATCGCACTACCCGAGCTCGCGGAGACAGCATCTAAATCCATGCGTGGAATCCTGCTCATTCCGGTGAAGAGCCTCACGACGGCGAAGCAGCGTCTTGCTTCGGTGTTGGACCAGGGGCGGCGCTCGCAACTGGCGGAGGCGATGTTGCGCGATGTAATGAGCGCCGCCGCCGGCGTGCGGGGTCGCATCGACGTAGCGCTGGTCACTGGCGATGCGCAGAGCGCAGGCGCTGGCGGCCGAGTTCGGGTTCCAGGTGATTGAGGACACACGTAACGAAAGCGAAACCGCCGCCATCGAGATGGCGACTGCGTGGTGCGAGCAGCGCGGGTACGACACCACGATCGTCGTGCCGGGCGACATCCCGCTCATTACCAGCGACGAGCTGCAGCGCGTGCTCGACGCGGCTCCGGCCGAGGGAGCGGTGTTCGTGCCCGCGTATGATCGCCGCGGCAGCAACTGCATCTCTGCGGCGGCCGGCATCGATCATTCCGCTGCGCTTCGGCAATGACAGCTTTCTGCCGCACTGCGAAGCCATGCGGAAGACCGGCAAGACACTGGTAATTCTGGAAATGCCCGGCATCGGACTGGACATCGACAATCCTCACGAACTCGATTTGCTGTTGCAACGCGAGCGGCGACACCCACGCGCAGAGGCTGCTGCGGTCATGGCGGGTTGGTGCGGATTCTGATGGACGCAGGAATGTTTGGAGTGTCATCCCGAGCGACGAGCGCAGCGAGGAGTCGAGGGACCCCTAGACTAGAAGGATGGTTCGGGGTCGCCTTCGGTTATGGGGGGCCCCTCGGCTTTGCTCGGGGCAGGCTCTTCGACTCCGGTTCGTTCCGCGGTGCGGACGAACCTCCGCTCTGGATGACAGAATGAAACCTCTGAGAGCGACGGAACAAACGCGAAAGCACTGTGATGCCATCTCCATCTCCCATCACCACCGGCGAACTGCGCGTGCTTCCCGTGCTCGGCATTCGCGACGTGTTTGCCGGCGACTCGGTTGCCAAGCTCGTCGTGGATGCTCTGGCGTTGGGCGGTCTGCGCTTTCACGAGGCGACATCCTCGTGGTCAAGCACAAGATCGTATCCAAGGCGGAGGGGCGATTGGTTGCGCTCGACGTCGGTGAAGGCCGTCCGCGGCTGCCAGTAGTTTTGCTCGCGACAACGGAGTGGATGCTCGCGTTGTGGAGTTGGCCTTGCGCGAGGCCAAGCGAGTCGTCCGCAAGAAACACATACTCATCACCGAGACGCAGCAGGGCCTGGTGTGCGCCAACAGCGGCGTGGACGTCTCCAACGTCGACGGCGGCAAGACGGCAGTGCTGCTGCCTGCCGATGCCGACCGCTCGGCGACGCGAATTCACAGAGAATTAAAGAAGCGCACCGGACTTTACATTCCGGTCATCATTGCGGACAGCTTCGGACGCCCATGGCGCGAGGGTTTGTGCGAGGTCGCGATTGGCGTGGCGGGAATGAAGGTGATTCACGATTATCGCGGCAAGCGCGATCCGTACGGCTACAAAATGCACGCGACCGAAGAAGCAGTGGCCGACGAATTGGCGTGCGTTGCAGGCTTGGTATGCGGCAAGAATTCGCGGGTTCCGGCTTGTATAATCCGGGGTTATGCGTATCGTCGCGGCAATGGCAGCGCGCGGCAGATGGTGCGGGCGAAGGAGAGGGATTTGTTCCGCTGAGCGCTCGTCGCGGATTGATTCGTGGCGAGACTTCAGCGCCGTAGCGCGGCTCAGTTTAGCCCAGCACGGAGCGAAACCGGAGCCTCGATTCGCGCCGCTTTTGCGCGAATTGGGGTGGGAAGGCGGAGTGCTGGGTAGAGTCGGAAATTGATCCCAGTCCGTTTCGGGACGGTAGAGGTTTGTGCGACACAGTCCCTTGAAGCTAGAGGGCTGCTTCGACTCGGACTGAACCTCGCTCAGGATGACAAACGGAGTCAAGCGTTGGGGAACTATGCACGACATCAGTTGGGCCAATCAGCAAACGCTTCAGAATGCGATCGTGGGACGACGTGCAGCCGCGTGTCACCGCGCCGGTACGAACCGCTTTGGACAAGGTGCTGTCCTCGCTAGATGGCAGCGTGCTCACTCGCGACGAATGCCTGGCGCTCGCCAATTGCAGCGGCGACGATCTCCTAGGCCTCGTGGTTGCGGCCAATGAACTGCGGCGGCACCTGGTCGGCGACGTGGTCAGCTACGTTGTCACTCGCAATATCAATTTCACTAATGTCTGTTTTGTGGGATGCAAGTTCTGCGCCTTCAGCGTTGGTCCGCGCGATGAGACTGCGTATTTTCTCTCGCTCGACGAGGTGGCTCAGAAGTCACGCGAAGCCGAGCAGTGGGGCGCCACCGAGGTCTGCATCCAGGGCGGCCTGCCGCGCGATCTGCCGCCGTTCTACTATCGCGACATTCTGCGGGCGGTGAAGTCGGCCACGCCCAAGATGCACGCCCATGCGTTCTCGCCCATGGAGATGGTCTACGGCGTCGAACTGACTGGCATGCCGCTGCGCGAATACCTGCTGATGCTCAAGGAGAACGGGCTCGACACCCTGCCGGGCACCGCGGCGGAAATTCTTGACGACCAGCGTGCGCCACGTCCTGTCGGCGAACAAGCTGAGCACCGCGCAGTGGTGCGAGGTGATCGAGACCGCGCACGAGTGCGGCATCCGCAGCACGTCGACCATGATGTACGGCCACGCGGAAACGCCATGAGCACTGGGTCAACCAGTTACTGCTGTTGCGCGCAGATCCAGTCGCGTACCGGCGGCTTCACCGAGTTCGTGCCGCTGGGGTTCATCCACGACAACACATTGCTGTTCGCGCAGGGTCTGGCGCGGGCGGGCGCGACGCTGGAAGAGCATCTCAAGGTGCACGCGCTGGCTCGGGTGATGCTGGCGGGATCGATCAACCACATCCAGGTCTCGTGGGTGAAGCTCGGCCGCGAAGTTTCGCAACTTGTGTTGCTGGCGGGCGCCGACGATTACGGCGGCACGTTGTTCGAAGAGAACATCTCGCGGCTGGCGGGAGCCACCGCGGGACAGTACATCTCGACGACGGAATTTCAGGAGCGCATTCTGGAGCTGGGGCGAGTGCCCGCGCAGCGCAACACGGTGTACACAAAGTATGTGTACCCGGTTTCGGTTCCTGTCAGTTCCTCGGCACACAAAACCACCATTGCGTAATAGGGGAGGCTGCTGGGATTACGAAATGCCAATCTCTGTCAACCTCGAGACTTGAAAGGGCACGGCTTGAGCCGTGCCGCAAAGTTGGTTTCTATGAGACGGCTTTAGCCACCGAGGGACTTCGATTTGAAGGCTAAAAGCGTAACCTCAGCGGCTAAAGCCTGACCCATAATTGGGCCCCATTGGCACGGCTGAAGCCGTGCCCCTTCAAAGCACGCTGCTGCATACGTGGGAACATCAACTGGGGGTAACGCATGATCGCGATCGTTGGAGGCACGGGACCGGAAGGCTCGGGGCTGGCGCTGCGCTGGGTGCGCGCCGGGGAGTCGGTGATCATCGGCTCGCGCGATGCGGAGCGCGCCCAGGCCACCGCAGCCCAGATTGCGGAGAAGGTCGGCCCCCTGGGCAGCGTGGAAGGCGCCGACAACGCCACCGCAGTCAAGATGTCTGACATTGTGGTACTTACGGTGCCCTTTGCCGGACAGGCGGAGCTGCTGAAGCAACTCAAGCCGTCATTCCGGCAGGGGACCGTGTTGATCGATGCGACGGTCCCGCTTGCGGCTGCCGTGGGTGGACGCGCAACCCGCGTGCTCGGCGTCTGGCAGGGATCGGCGGCGGAGCAAGCAGCGGAAATTGTCGGGCAAGAACATCCCGGTGGCGGCGGCCTTTCACAGCCTGTCGTCGACCGTGCTGCAGTGGCGATCAGCCCGTGGACTGCGATGTCATCGTGTGCAGCGACGACGAGGGCGCGCGGCAGGTCGCATCCGAGCTGGCGGCGAAGATTCCCGGCGTGCGCGCCATCGATGGCGGCAAACTGGAGAACGCGCGCATCGTGGAAGCCATGACCGCGCTGCTGATCACGCTCAACATCCGGCACAAGGTGCATGGGGCGGGGTGGAGAGTGACGGGGCTGGGAATTTAAGTGAACCTAAGACTTCCCTCAACGCTCGCATGTCGGTATCCTCAGGTGCGCGGAACGCCGGCATTTAGGCCGACGACGCACCCCGAGGCCCCATGCTCGATTGCTGCCCAAGCAACATTTTGTCTCGCAAAGTACCTTCTGAAGCTGTCATTTCGGTTGCTTACTCGACCGATATTCTCCCCGAAACCGATTTTGGCTACTAGCCTCGGATCTCCTGTCTAGGCGAAATAGCAGTCGTTGCCGAGAGGTAGCGGGAAAACGCTTCATTCAGAGCACACCGTATTCCAACCCCCTCCGAAATTTCCATGCGATTTAAAATATGAGCGAAAATTACTAGACAAAAACATCCCTGCATCAGTAGTCTCCGCACCATACGCAACATAGTAGTGGACCGACGGGCCGCGTACGCAATTGGGAAGTTCCGACGCCGAAATGCCGGGATTGCAAAATCGATTCTTGGTTCAAAGCTCGGTGAGCGGCTCAGGGGGCTGTTGAAAACGCAGAAGACGAGCGTGGATGAGGTTCGCCCGACTTAGACAAGTTGCGGCAAGGAGAACAGCATGGCCGATATGATTCTATGCAAACTGCCGGAATTCCTAGAATCTACTGCGCAAGAGTTCACTCGCGAGAAGCGCAGAAACATACTTCGGATTGTGTTGCTTGTTCTCGCCCTGATCGTGTTAATGGCGGCTGTGGTGCACGCCCAACCCGAGGGCTTGCCATGCGGCTTCAATAACACCTGTAACAGTGGATTGAGTTGTGTGTCGCACCTCTGTACCCAAACTGGCGGCTTTAGCGAGCCATGCAACCCTGGCGGTGGTTGCAACAGCGGATTGACGTGCAGTGCACTGACGCAACACTGCTTGCCGGATATTCAGCCTCCGCACCCTCCGCCAAGAGTAGTGGGCGGGGTAGTACTGACCAACCCAACGTTGGTAAACATTTACTGGGACGCCGCATGGGATGCCAAGCATCCGACTATGACCATGAACCAAATCGATAACTTCACCTCTGCCTTGGTACGGAGCGGCTATTTCAAGGATCTTCAAGAGTACGAACATCCGGGAGACGCCTTGACAGTCTCCTTCAATTCGACAAGCTTCAAAGCAAATCCGAGATGCGGTGGTGGGGGAACTGCTCCGGCAAGTATCAGCCTTTTCCCTCCTTCCGGAGGCCTTTTCCCTGACGTGGTGGACTTCATAAACTGTGAGGTTACGGGTGGGTTTGTCCCGTCGGGGGGGCAATCAGGTAGGGACTTTATTTACAACATCTTCTTGCCGGCAACCACATCTGAAATTGAGTTGGGTCGAACGATCTCTTGCGTTCGCCCCCCCGCCCCGCCACCCTGGTACACGGCGTATCACTATAACGCTAATTTCCTCCGGGGGCCGATTTTTACGTTGATTTTTGCCAATCCTGCCTGCCGTGTCAGCGGCCTCAATGCTTTTGGCAACTTGACGGAAAACTTGAGTCACGAACTGGTGGAAACCATTAGTGACCCTTTTCCGCAGCCCCAAGGGTACTTCTTGGAGATCGCGGACGATTGCTCTTCCATACCTTTTCTAACAAGTCCTGCACTATCTGGAGGAGGAGCTGTTTCCGGAGGAGCTGTTTCCCAATATTGGTCCAACCGGCGAGCAGGCTGCATTTTTCCGTCTGACACGACAGCTCCGAGCATTACAGCCTTGCCGAACAATCCAAGCTTGTCGGCGGGTGGCTCTGGACAAGACGTGAGTATCACGATCGAGGGAAGCGGCTTTGGCACGCTCCCTCCGGTTTCCATGTTCGCAGCAAACAGCAGCACTATTCTCTCGCTGCCGACACCGGCGCCAGTGACCATCCCTTACCTGTCATTCACTGACGGGGGCGCAGCTGGCACGCCCTTACTTAGTGCAGGTAATTCGTTAAACCCGGACACCACAGGATTAAAGGTTCTTTCATGGTCAGACACCTCCATAAAGGCCGAATTTCTTACTGCTGGGGCGGGCGGCAGTGCCCCGCTGGCGGGCGACTCCTTCGTAGTGACCGTCTGCAATCCGGTTTCGGGCAACTGCAAGTTTCAGTCAGGTCAGATTGGCGCGTCCATCAATGCAATCTTTCCTCCCTCGGGGCCGGTCTCCGGCGAAACGCCCATCACCATCTATGGATCCGGGTTCGTCCCAGGTGTACCTACCACGGTGGTCTTCGAGATGGAGGACGGCACTAGGGCCCGGAAAACGGTCTTCCCTCCGCCAGACCCATCAGTTGTACTGTCAAGCTCGTCAATTTCACTTCGCACTCCGAAGTCCATTAATCCAGGCCACGCCCAGGTCACCGTGCGAACAGAGAGTTCTACGAGTGGTTCGGGAGCCTTCAAATACTGCCCTCCAACTGTAACCTGGGTCAGTCCGAATCCCGCGTCAGCAGGCGCGCAAGTTGCCATTTCCGGGGCCTGTCTTACTGGCGCAGATGCAGTGCAGTTTGGGCCTGTAGGCACAGTAACGCGTAATTCGATGGATAATTCACAAGAGTGGGGGGATAGCGCGATCACAGTCGCGGTGCCGGCCTCGCGGTTTGAACGGATTTGCGACAGGTCATGGGTAGATGTGCAGGTCAGTACTCCTGGCCAGGGCATGCCCATCACAAGCGCTGTAAACGCCTTGGACCACTTCACATACTCTGGTACGGAGCATTGTCAGCCACGACCGGCCCCAGTCCCAGTCGGGTCAAGTTCCGGGTGGCGTAACATAAAGCCGCTCTGTGCAGATCCAGAGCATCCATGTCCGCAGGTCGTTGGCAGGAGTCCGCAAGGTTTTGAGCCGCGGGGAGGTGACACGCTTCACATCAAGGACTTCGGCGAACACGCCGCCGAAAAGACCGCTATCACCAGCCTGGCCCAGCAGAATGTGCTGGAACTGGTTGGACCGGAAAAGTTTGCGCCGTCCGCCATAGTGACCAGGGGCGAATTGGCCGTGTCACTCAACCGCGCATTCCAAATTCCCTCTCCAAAGTTCCCGGTAGTCTTCACCGACGTTGAACTGGGAAACGCGACCTACCCCTTGTTTGCCAACGTGCAGCCCTATTTGAACGCCGATCAGGGCATAGGCGGCGCCTACACCTTCCACGCGGACGCTCCGGCTGAACGGCAACAGGTTGCGACGTTAGCCGTCACTATGCTTGCGGGAGCGCAGCTCATCAAGGTCATGCAAGACGAAAAGGAGATAAGCGCGGCGCTCGCACCCTATGCCGATGCGCAGGCGATCTCGCCTGAGTTGCGGCCGTACGTCGCCACTGCCTTGCAGGCTAAACTGCTATCGGTCCGTGGCGACAACTTTGGCGCCGATCACAAAATAACCCGAGGCGAGTGGGCGCAGATTCTGTGGAACATGCAGAAAGCATTTGCGACGCGGTGAAGGGGGAGGGTCGCGTGCGAACAGCATGACACCCCAAGAAACCGCAGATCCCTCGGCTCCGCTCGGGATGACAAAGCGAAAAGCTAACGGCGAAGCGCGAATAGCGAATAGCGAATAGCCGCCTCCCCCTACGCTTCCCGCAGCGCTCTGGTAATTGGCATTCTTGACGCGCGGAACGCAGGCAACAGGCCGCCGACGAATCCCATTACGACGGCGAAGCTCAGGCCGATGATCAGCAGCGTCGGCGTGACCTTGAAGGCGAACGCCAGCTCGCTGAAGGCGTTGGTGCCAGTTGCGGCTGTAAAGCCGTTCATCGGCAACGCAATCAAGCAACCCAGTACGCCACCGACGATGGCGAGCAGCACCGATTCCATCACAAACGAAAACAGAATGCTGAAGCGCGAGAAGCCCAGCGCGCGCAGCGTGCCGATTTCGCGGGTACGCTGCGAGACGATGGCGTACATGGTATTCATCGCGCCGAACACCGCGCCAATTCCCATCACGATAGCGACGAACGACGCCAGCATGATCAGCGCGGTCGCCACACTTCCAGCCAGGTTCTCGTAATATTTTTTCTCGGAGTCGGCCTGCACCTGGATCTGTGGATTGCCGCGGATGTCCTTGTCGAACGACGCCAGGACCGTCGGATTGGTGAGCCGCACGGTCAGCGACTCGCATCCGCCATTGCGGCCGATGGCCGGCGCCATAGCGTCGTAGTCGCCCCAGATCTCGCTCTCGAAGGAGCTGTCATCGGCGGTGAACAGGCCTACTACCTTCCAGTCCTTCCGCTGAATGCTGATGGTCGAGCCAACGTCCACTCCGCTGACGCGGTCGGCGATCTTCTTGCCGACGATCACCTCGAACAGGCCGGGTGTGAAGGGCCTGCCCTCGACGACCTTGATGTTGTTGCGCACCTTGAAGCCGGTCGGCGTCACCCCTCGAAAGGTGATGTTCAAAGGGATGTTGGTGTCTTTCTTGGGACGGGTGGTGATCACGACCACTTCGCAGGAAGCCAGGGGCTTGCCGTCGGCGCCGCGCGCCACCCGCGGATCGACCATGATGAGGTTGGCGTTGCCGATGTCAATCCACGAGGTCAGCTCCGACATGGAGCCGCGCTGGGTCACGATGGCGTTGTTGTCGGAGCCTGTGGAACTGAGCGCGATGTTGAAGCCGCGGGCCATGGAGAGAATCGTCACGAAAGCCGCCACCACCAGGGCAATACCGAAGATGGCCAGCAGGGTGACCTTCCAGCGCGAGCGCAGGTTGCGAACGTTATAGGAAATTGGGAGAGCCATAGGAAATCCTCGAATTAGCATTCAGCACTCAGCATTCAGCCAAGCCGAATGGCTAGGAACCCGTTGCGCTCACCTTGAACGGCGCCATTTCGGATCAACCGAATAGAGCTACGCCACAGGCTGAGTGCTGACTGCTGACTGCTCTCTTCTCACACTTGCCTCAACACTTCCGTGATCTTCGCGCGATAGGCCAGCAGTGCAGGGACCAGTCCCGCGAGCAGGCCCAGCAACAACGCCGCACCTAATCCATACGAAACAATCTTGGGCGACAATCCCAATCCCGGGAACTGACGCACCACGTCGCCGATGAAGGGAACGCTGGGCAGCGCGCGGATCATCGCACCGGCGAAGGCCAGGCCCAGAAGTCCGCCCATCGCTCCCAGCAGCAGGGCTTCGATGAGCACCAGAGCCATGACCAGGCCGCTGGGGAATCCAAGCGTCTTGAGCACTCCAATTTCCTGCTGGCGTTCGCGCACCGCGATGCTCATGGTGTTCGCCGTTACCAGCAGGATGGTGAACGCCACGGCCAGCCCGATGCCGTTAAGCAGCAGCGCCAGGTTTCCCGCCATGGCGATGAAGCTGGCGCGGAAGGCCTGCTCGGTTTCCGTCTTGGTCTGGGTATCGCTGTTCTCGAATTCTGCGTCAATTGCTTTGCTGATGCGGCCCGCGTTCTTGGGGTCGTCAATTAGCTCCGTCAGCGTGCCGATGCCGACTCTCTGCCCGGTAGCTTCGTAGAGGTACTTGTAGTTGAAGTACATCGAAGTCAGATCGGTACCGGGATACTTGACCGTGTCGGTGTCGAAGATTCCGTCAATCACAAAGTCGAAGGGCTTGCCCACGCGGTACGGCGGGATGAAGCTCTCCAACTGGAAGTGGTCACCGACCTTCCATCCCCATTTTTCGGCGGTCTTGCGTCCGACAATGCAGCCTCGTCCATCGTGAAACCACGCCTGCTTCTGGTCTTCCGGCAGCATGATCTCGGGATAGATCTGCAGAAAGGCCTCCGGCTCGACGGCCAGGTTGGGGAAGAAGTACTTCATGTCGCCGCGGTACATGCCGCCAAACCAGCTGACGATGGTGGTGTTCTGGACTCCGGGAATAGCGGCGATCTTGTTCTTGTACGAATTGGGCAGGTTGAAGACCAGGCTCACATAGTGGCGGGTCACCAGGCGGGAAGCGTTGCCCAGCGATAGGCCGTAGTTCACAGCGTCCACCACCGTCTGCAAGGTGCAGATGAGGAAGATGCAGACCGCCATTGCCAGTACGGTGCTGAGCGTCCGGAGCCAGTTCTTGCGAAGATGCTTGAGAACCAGAGGTGCGAATTTCATAAGTCAGTTGCCAGTTGCCGGTGGTCAGTTGTCAGTAGCCCTGATTGCATAAATACTCTTCCTTTCCTATCCCGCAATGTCGGCGTGCCTATGGAGCCGCTTGTAAGTCCGCCTGTAGTCTCCATGGCCAAGAGAGGCTGCTGAGAAAAGATAGGAAGGCTCCGGGTGGGAGCCCCCCTGCTTCAGCAGGGGGAAGCTGGACTTTAGTCCGGCGAAAAAGCTTCGATCTTGAAAGTGGGCTTTAGCCCTGGGTTTTCCATCGCCGGCGCTAAAGCGCGTGATCGGAACAAAGTGCTTGCCGGAGCGCCGAGGCGCTCCTCCCCCCGCATGAATGCGGGGGCTCCCACCAATGCGGGGGCTGCCACCGAACAACCTGCGGCGCAGCGCTCCAGGGCCGCCAAAATATCTCAGGCCGGAACAAGGGCTGAAGCCCGTGTTCATTGTGGCCGGCTTGCGGCACGGCTCAAGCCGTGCCCTGATACAAATCGACGATGCAGGAGAAAATCTCGTCACGCCGTTAGCACTCCTTTGTCCAGATGGCGCTGGGTGTGGGCGCGCTCGGCAGCGCGCGGATCGTGCGTCACCATCACGATGGTCTTGCCGAATTCCTGGTTGAAGGTCTGCATCAGGTCCAGAATTTCCTCGGCGCTCTGATGGTCAAGGTCGCCGGTCGGCTCGTCAGCCACCAACACCGTGGGATCGGTGACCACGGCACGGGCGATGGCGACGCGCTGCTCCTGTCCGCCGGAAAGCTGACGGGGATAATGCTTGTAGCGATCGGACAGTCCCACGATGCGCAGCGCGGTCATGGCGCGCTCGCGGCGCTCGCGTTTGGAGAGAGAGGTGAGCAGCAGGGGCAGCTCGACGTTCTCCACCGCGTTCAGTACCGGAATGAGGTTGTAGAACTGGAAGATGAAACCGACGTTCCGGCTGCGCCACTTGGCGAGCTCGCCCTCCGACAGCGGACCCAGGTCGGTCCCCGCGACAACGACACGGCCCGACGTCGCGCGGTCAATTCCGGCGATCAGGTTCAGCAGCGTGGTCTTGCCCGAGCCCGACGGTCCCATCAGGGCCATAAATTCGCCCTGCGGAACTTCCAGGCTCAGGCCGTCCAGCACCTTGATCTGCATACTGTCGCGCTGATAGAACTTGCGAACATCCTGGACGCTGACCGCTCCGCCCTTGGCCGCTACTCCGGTTGTGCTCATGATCTCTCCAATGCCCTAGAATCAACTCTTTAGCAGTGCTGTGGCCCTGTGCTGCCTGAGGTTCCAAATTCCCAAAGCGGGAAACGCTCGCTAGGGCCCCTGGCAGGCCTTCTGAGGGGCCTTGCTCCTTGGGACGCCCTGGATGCCATGCGCGGGGTCGATCGTCGATCCTGCGGCCACCTAGAGGCCTTAAATGAAACTTTTAAGCTACAAGCTGACCACCAAATCGTGCTATATATATTCTCACTGAAATAGCATGTAAGTGCCACATTGCCTTCGCCTGCCTTTTTGGCGCCCACAAACCAGGCGAAACCATGGCGCAGCGCTCTAGCTTTTCACCTTTACCGTATCGCCGTCCTTCAGCTTCTCGGGCGGATTGTTCACCAGCGTCTCCGACCCCACCACGCCACTGGTCACGATCACTTGCCCGCGCAGATCGGCCCCCGTGATGACAGGAAGCTGATGCACTTTGTTGTCCTCGACCTGGAAGACCACCGACTTGCCCTCCCGCGTAACGATTGTGTCCTTGGGAATGGTCACGATGCGTTTGGGCGCCGCCGCTGTTTTCTCGGCCTGCTTCTGCGGCTGCAGAAAAGTCACGTTGCAACTCATCTCCGGCTTCAGATACTTGTCTTTATCGAGGATCGAGGTCTTTACCGTTACAGTTGCCTTGGTCCGGTCAGCGGTCGGGATGACCTGGCGCAACACGCCCTTGTAGGTGTGGCCGGGAATTGCCTGCACCTGAATCTCCGCCGGCTGGCCCGACTGAAGCTGCGCCACGTTCGCCTCGTTCACGTCGACTTCGGCTTCCAGCGAATTCATATCGGCGATGGCGACGATGGCGCCCGACGAGGTCGAGATATTCACTCCCGGAGGAATCGGCGCTACGCTCTCGCCCGCCTCCGTCATCTTCTTGACGACGATGCCGGCGAAGGGCGCGCGAATGGTAGTGAAGTCGAGATTGGCCTGCTGCATCTGCAGGGCGGCTTTGTCCTGCTCAATGGTGGCCGCGGCGAGCGCGACCTTGGCCTTGGAGGCGTCGAGCGCATCCTGCGATACCACCTTGTCGCGGAACAGGCCTTCCTGCAATCGCGCCTGGCGCTGCGCTTCGGCCAGGTCAGCCTTGGCGTACTCAATATCGGCCTTGGCTTTGGCGATGGCGGCCACGTAATCCTCGTTTTCCAGAGTGGCCAGGACGTCGCCGGTATTGACGATGCTGCCCTCTTCCACCAACAGCCTGGAGATGCGTCCCTGGATCTTCGACGACACCACCGACTGCCTGCGCGCAACCAGGTAACCCGATGCTGTGAGGATCGGCGTGCCGGCCATAGGCCCGCTGGTGCTTTGCACGCTGGGGGTAACGGTTTGAACTTCGACGGCGCCAAAGGCCGACTGAACCCGTTTACCGACGCTGAAGTAGAGAACGCCGGCTATCGCCAAGACAAGAAGCAGCACCACAGGGATTCGCCATCGGCCTCGACGGGGTGCGTCGCGCTCAATGCGAAGTGATGCCAGCTCGTCTTTCAGGTCCTTCATTAGCTGTTGTCCGACTCCCCTCGGGTGGTGCTACTAGCATCGCATTCTTGGGGCAAGTTTGGAAGGGCGCGAGCGCTGTTTACTACGTTCCCGACGCGCTTAGGGTGCCGCCTTTTTCCTCGCATTCCAACCGACAGAATGATTGTCGCCCGGGGCATGCGACGACGCCAGTGTGGAATGTCAGCGGCGCAGGATGACAAATGTCATGCGCGCTCGACGGCAATTAGCGGAGTGAGTAACAGGTAAGAGTCATTCCTATTGCCATCCGAAATGCTTCCGAATGTCACGCAGCAACGAGACCGGCTTGTTGGAATCCGGGACTTGTAACTCCAGGAATTTGTCAGCCACAAATTGTCCGACGGAAACGAACGCGTCACCGATTGCCACCGACGTCAATGGTCCACTGGGCGAACCTAGAGCAATCGGGCCTACCAGAAACGCGAATTGTGCACCTGTGGGAACATTGTTCCTCAGCACCAGGGCCTTCTCCTCCTCCAGAAGGTCATGCATCTCTTCGACGGCGTCGCGAATTGCCGTTTGATCGGTGATACCCTTGTCGTCCAAAAACTCTCGCTGCCACCGCCAAAAGGCTGCCCTCTTTCGGCGCGATGCGGTCTCCGAGGACAACGCGACGGCTTCCTTCAGCAGATCCAAATGCGTTCGCCGAGGATCGTTCGGGACAAGAAACTCATGGGCAAGGATAGCCACCGCAGTACCACCATAAAGTGGAGCCGCTCCTTCCGCGCGGGGCCTCAGGCCGAGATCTTTCTGGAGTTCTTCCACCGAAACATAGTTCGTGACTGCCTGGATGCCGGTCACATTTCTTGGCAATCCGTTAGTCAATTCTGTGCGGGTGGCTGCAAAAGCCCAATCACCCGTGGCTTTCGCCATTTCTGATCCTCCCTGGAACCGGGTGAGCCAATTCGCCTGCCTGGCTGCATTCCAGTCGATGACGTAAGCTCGGTCGCCCAGAATTTTGAGAAGCTCATCCAGGAGCTCTGGATTCCAAAGCGCGTCTCGCCAGCGCGTGCGCTCGGTCTCGTCTGGGGGTCGCGGAATTACCAGCCGGTCGTACAGCATTACTTCGGCGACGAACGCGTTAGGCCCGCAATGATCCTTAACCGAGAAAGTTCCCCACACCTGTCTGGCCATCTTGACCTCCTGGCTCGCTGAACTGCCGTGACATTAGCACCCAGGCAAGCGGCGGCTTCGTCGAACAATTTTTATGACAGAGGGATATCGGGGTCGGCATCCTTGCAGAAGGCGACTTCACCTTATCCCACATCGTGATACATCTCCAGAAAGTGACAGCGCGGGCAGAGCACCAGGCGGACCGGCAGGGCGCTGGTCGTGTTAACGCAGTCAGCCCGGTCCTTGTCGGACGGCGGGTTGAGATGTCCGGGGAGCGCGAAGCATGTGTCCAGCATGGTTCTGTCCGTGTAGCATTTGGGGCACTGCCGATCAATCTTGAATCCCAGGGACGTCACCAGTCCTCCATGACACGATCTTCAGCGCGGTCGGCAGCGGTGTTCGAATGGCTCAAGGTAAACGGTAGCAGAAATTGCGGTCGCGATGAATCTCGATTTCGAGCTACGTGCTGAACTTTAGTGGGGCGTGATCTCGAACACGACGCCATCACGGGACGAGCCACCTTCGCTGGCGGTGCCGTAGAGGTTCCCCTGGCCGTCAAGCAGCACGCTGCCGTAGGGATAGGCGCCGTTGGGGAAGTCGAAGTCATGCAGCGAGACGTAATTCCAGGTTTCCCCCAAGAATGTCAGTTCGAAAATCGCACCGACGGCGTGCGTGCTACCGCTGTTGATACAGCCGTACAGATTCCCGGCGCTGTCCAGTACGGGGGTGGACACCGCGTCCATGGTTCGCCCTCCAAAGCTAAGAAGTGTGTTGTAGTTCCAGCCTCCAGATGAGGGTTGGATCTCGAAAGCGGTTCCGTTGTTATTGGCGCCTCCCGCGGTGGTGAAGCCAAAGAGATTGCCAGCCGGATCAGACGCCAGGCCAGCCTGGGGAAATCCGCCATCGGCACCGCCTTGAAAGTCGTAGAGGGTGCTCTTGGTCCAGGCTGCGCCCGTCTTCGTCAGCTCAAAGATGGTTCCTTTGGTATGGGCGCCACCGGCAACCGTTGTGCCGTAGATGTTGCCGGATTGATCCAGGATCACTCCACTCTCGGGCAATGCGCCATCCGATAAAGCGCTAAACGAATAAAGCACGGCGTAGTTCCAGGTTCCTTGCGTAAACGTCAATTGAAAAACCACTCCGCATCCGCCCGAACAACTTCCAGTGCCGCCTCCAGCTGTGGTCCCGTAGAGGTTGTTGGCAGTGTCGAAAATCAAGTCGCCCTCCGGTCCGCCTCCATCGCCCAGGCCGGTGAAGTTGTACAAGACGGTTTCGCGCCAAGGGCAAAGCGTTCTCTTGCAAATGGAAAGTGGCGGCTGCAGCCGGTAAATCGTGCCGAAGCCGTACTGGCCTCCGGCGATGGTAGCGCCGTACAGGTTACCATCCGGCCCGAAGACGACCCGGGACTCGGGAAATTCGCCATCATTCGCGCCGCCCGCCCCGAAGTCGTAAAGCTGCTTCAGTATCCAAGCGGAGCCGTTGCGCACCAGCTCGAAGACAGTACCGCAGCCGGAGGATCCGCAATGACTACCGCCCAGGTTGGTTGTCCCGTACAGGTTTCCCGCTTGATCGCTGGTTAACCCAAAGGACGGAGCGCTGCCGTCGTTGAAGGCGAAGTTATGGAGTACGGTGTAGGTCTGCGCCTGTCCGGCAGCTGCGAGAAGCAGCAGCGTAGCGGCAAACATTACGAGATGGACGATCGGGAAGAAGGGATGCAGCTTCATGCGTGCCATGATAGAACTCCCTAGACTATTTGCCTGGTTATGGCCAGATCCCACAATGTGGCTGGGTTCGAATTACAAACCACCAGTTTCGTCCCAGAACTCCGGCCATTGTATCGCTCCCACCCTTTCGCCACCGCAGCGAAAGGATGGGGCGCCCTACAGCGAGAGAAGGGGCACGCAGGGAGTGCTTCTTCGCCTTACTTCCACTCCCAGACCTTGGAGGTGGTGTTGCCGGCGGCATCCACTTCGTATTCGAAGACCCCGCACGCGTTGTTCAGGCGCGCCAGCTTCTGCGAAGCGGTGCGGTAATAGAGAATGCCGCGGTAGCTGATTGCGCCGCCCGGCCCGAACTTGCCCGCGCCCGATCCCTTCCAGGTGATGCCTTCGCCATCAGGCGTCGTCATCAGGCCCTGGCCTTCACCGTAAATGGAGCCATCCGGTCGCACTACGGACGTATAGGTACCAATGCCGCTGGTGGCGACGCCCAGCATGTTGCCGCTGTCTTCGAACGATACTTCCGCCGTTAGCGGGTCGGTCGAGAGGACCCGCCGCACAATTCGTTTGCCTTTGCTTTCACCGAGCTGTTCTCCGAGCATGAGTTGATCTCCTTGTGGCTCTGTCTGCCAGTTGATGGGCTAGGATGCCGTTCCTGTTTTAAGCCGGGCATGGCCCCGCTTAGTGTGTGGCGCACTGAGTTCAAACCAATTCAGAATCGTGAGAATACCGAACAGGCGGGCCCGGGAATGCGGGACTTTAGCGCAATCCAACGGGCAGATGCTTCCCCTTTCGAAGCTCTTGTACAACTGTTACTTGGCCTGGAATCGAGGAGCGCATTATGGGCGTGATTCCGGTGGAAAGCAATTGGGCAATGGTGTCACGTCTCACACCCTTAAGTCAGTGTTCAACTTCCCACCTGAGTGCCATTATCCGCAACAACGCTTGCCGAAGTAGAGAACCGGCCTCCAAAACGGTGCATTCCGCTGTGTGACTGAGGTATAACAAGCCATGAGGTGGCGAAGATGAACCGAGGATTGAAGTTTGTCAGAATTGCTCAGGGGACGATACTCGCAGTGATATTGACGATGGGTGTATTTGCAGTCGGCCAGGTTGAAACCATTGATGCTACGGCGCGCGGTACCAGCACTCAGATGGGGCAGATTGGCAATATCAAGGTAATCATTAGTCAGTACTCGACGCCGGAAGACAGAGCGGCTTTGGTTGCTGCCTTCAAGAAGGGCTCAAACGAGGGGCTGGTGGACGCGCTGTCAAAGATGAAGGGCGTAGGCCGCATCCAGATACCCGGCACCGTCGGCTATGATCTCGCGTACGCCGTTGCCATTCCCACGCCGACAGGCCGCAAGATTCGTTTCGTAACCAATCGCAAAATTGCCTTTCGTGAGGCTTATCGGAACACCCAGTCGCAGGCGTACGACCTGACCGCAGGCGAGATCGACATCAACGATCAGGACAAGGGTAAGAGCGCAGGGGTGTTGTATCCGGCATGCCAGTTAGGAGTCGACTCCGATGGTCAGCTATCGATCAACTTGCGGAAGAACCCCTGGCAACTGACGAACATCATCGATTGGAAGCCCAAGGGCAAAGAGTAAGAGGTCACGCCGCCAGGCAAGCCGTCTCCTGCAAGAAAAACCCGGATCCGTGCCGGAGTCTGCGGTGCAGCGCACGGAAGCCTCGCTTCACCGCCGGAGGCCATTACACTCGAGCTCTGGGTCAATTTAGCCTCCTGGGCCGAGTTTCCGCTATGGCGTGATCTTCCAGATGACGCCGCAGTTGCCCTGGCACTCGCCTCCGAATGCATGATTGCTGGCTGTGCCATAGAGGTTTCCGTCCGCGTCGAAGACGACGTTGCCGTAAGGGCCTCCTCCGTCACTGCGGCCGGTAAAGTCGTGCAGCGAGGTGTAGGTCCAGCTGCCATCATGGTTCGGCGTCAGCTTGAAGACAGATCCATCGTCAAAGGCGCCGGCCAGGACGGCCGTTCCATACAGACTCCCGGAGGCGTCCATGGCCAGGCTGCCGGACGGCCCGTAGAAGGTCCAGTCAAACGTTCCCGTATATTGCAGGCTATAAATCAGGTGGAAGGTCCAGTCGCTTCCTGACGGACTCAGTTCGAACACTGTGCCGCCCCAGCGATCACCACCGAACGACGCCGTACCGTAGAGATTGCCGGCAGCATCCATAATCAAGCCTCCCACCGGCCCAGATCCATCCGAACCGCCCCGAAAAGAGTAGAGGATTTTCTCAGTCCAGCCGGAGCCACTGGGACTCAGCTCATAGACTGTTCCACCGCCAAACTGGCCGCCTCCAGCGGTGGTACCAAATAGGTTTCCTGCCTGGTCGAAGATGACCCCACTCTGCGGACCTCCGCCATCCTGGCCACCAGCAAAATAGTAGAGTGCGGTTGGTGTGCCGTCGGGTGTTATCTGGTAGACCGAGCCGTAACAGCAGGCAACTGTTCCGTAGGCGTTTCCTGCCCGATCAAAGGTGAGATCACCGGGGCCAGGACAGCTACCCAGGGAGATTGTTCCCGGCGGCCGCTGCGGACTCATCCCATGCCCACGGGCCGAGTCTTCTCCTCCAGTGCAGATGCTCTCGACTCCGCCGAACGAGTAAACGATGCTCTCCGTCCAGGAACAGAGCGCCGTGACACAGACCGTGGCGGGAGGCCGTATGGAGTATAGGGTTCCGCAGCCTGGGCCTTCGCAAAAATCTGCCCCTCCGGAGTTCGTCGTGCCGTACAATCGCCCGCCTGGGCCAAAGACCGGCCGGGCGATCGGCAGCGATCCGTCACTGGGGCCGCGGAACTTGTGCAGCGGAGTCAGTATCCAGGCGGACCCTTGGCGCGCAAGCCTGAAGATGACTCCGCATCCTGTTGGACAGTCAGAGCTTGGGAGGCCACCGAATGGCGTCGTGCCAAAGAGGCTGCCCGCCGCATCGATGCTCAAACCAGCCTGGGGAAATTCCCCGTCCGGACCTGAAAAGGTGTGCAGCACAGTAAAAGTTTGGGCCTGCGACGATAAACCCAACGAGAGTGCGATGGCGGCTAGTTGCAAGCTAATGCGAAGAATGCCTCGCTTTGGGGTTGGCCGGGACGACACGGAATACCTCCTCTGACTTTCGCGGTGCAGAGTTTATCCCGAGTCGCGGAAGGCTTCAAGTAGTCGGGCGACAGCCGCTGCGCCCGGAAGCGGCTAGGCGAACGGCCTAACAAAGATTTTGCTTATTCGTCGCCGACTACCTGGAAGCTATCTCGACAGCTCTGGTCTTCCCGCTTCTTGATCTCGTCAGCTTCGAGACCTGTCGCATCTCCGTCGGAGTCGTGAGGCAACTCCGCCAGCTTTTTCCCGTATGCCGACAGGTTCTCGTAACAGAAGAAGATGACTTCATGCTTGTGTTGTGCATCCGCCGGCCGGGCGAAACGTGACATCACCAGCTCCGACTCCAGCTGGTAGCCATGCGCTTTCAGGAATTGCAGGGTGAGATCGGCTTCTTTTCCGGGTTCTTCACGAATGTTCTTCTCGTTATCGTAGATCAGTACTGAATGCCAGTAATCGAACTTGCCCAGACGTACGGGATTGCGTATCGCATACCTGTAAATCTCGGACGACGAAGGCAAAAACCCTTCCTGTTGGACGATGAACATCTGCTGAATATGCTTTCCCTCGTCGGCGCGGACGAACACATAGCGGTGGCCCGCCGCCAGGCTGTCAATCTTGAAGGGAACTACTCCCAGATATTTCAGGCCGTCGCTCAGGCTCAGGCGAATCTTGGGATTCGCAGGGGAGATAAACTGGTTTCCTTCTACCCGCGACGATGGTGTCTGCGCCACGGCAGAGCCCAGCAACCACAACGCCGCCCCAAACAGTAAGAGGTATCCGACCTTCCGCTTAGGCACGTCGCTTAGACCCCAGGCCGCACGAATGGTTACCAAGGGCACCGCTGCAATAGCGAATCTGTGGCGTGGCTTCCATGAGGTCGAGAGCCGATGGTTCCGCTCAGATCCAGTTATTGGCGCGGTAGGCCTCGAGCCCAATCTTCAGAGCGGTGGCTATGTCTTTCTTCAGGGCGGGCGTCAGTGTCTTGAAATGAAAACAGCTTTTCCCGTCCAGATGGCTCAGTAGCGCCGGCGAGAGTTTGCTTTTGACACCAGGGGGCGTGAAGTAAAACCCGACCGAGTCCTTCTGCTGAATCAGGCTGGCGAACCATAGTTCGTCCCTTTGACGCCCATCGATCATCACCCGCTTCTGCAGGATGAGGTGGTAGTCGCGTTTGTTCTTGACCATACCCTCGCGCACGGTGAACAGCTTGGCATGACGGGCGAGGATGGTCTGCAACTCATCGAATACCTGGTCGAGCGATTCGGGTTTGTCGGCGGCACGTGCAGACATAGTGCAGCATGTTATCAGGAACTCCTCCGACTGCTTCTTCCCAGGGGATGAGCCGGCTATCTCTGATCCAGGGTGAAGTTCACCACGATCTGCGTATCCACTTCGACGGGCTGCTCATTCAATAGGTAGGGCTTGTAGCGCCACAATCTCGCCGCTTCCAGTGCCGCACCCACCAGCATGGGGTTTCCACTGACTACTCGCAGGTTCTGCACCGTGCCATCCCGGGCGATGACCGCCTGCAACACCACTGTCCCCTGAATTCGCGCCTGAAGTGCCAGCGGCGGATACGCCGGCCTGGTCTCATGGAGGAGGAGGCCCTGCGCAACTCCGGATGACACCCGCACCTTCGTCGGCGCAACGATCTCCGGCATGGCAGGTGGAACCGGTATGACATTGCCAATCATGCTATTTGGCCCGCCCGGTCCCGTTCCACCCGGAACCCCAACCCAATCCGGCGCTCCGCTTCCAGCTACATTGGCAGCTTCATCGGGCAACATCGCAATCCGTTGCGGTATCGAAGTCGGAAGCCTCACGCTATCGGCGAAGGGAGGTCGGGCCTGAGCGCCGTGCACATGGGCGGGAGCGGGCGATGGCAAACCTGCCGGCGGGGCGGGCTCGGTCAAGACCCTCGCGAACTGCCGCCACGGCAATGCTTCCGTATAGATGAGGGGCACGAGTACGAGCACGCCGGCTACGAATGCCTGCATGGCGAACGACAAGGCGGCGGTCCACGGATTTCGTTTGCTCAAAGCCCCGCTTGACTCCATCAAACTGTCTTCGAACATACTGACGCTCCTTGTATCCACTACAGACACCGGCAACTCGAGATTGGCTCCCACGATTTCCAGCGACAGGGTGCGAGCGTCTTCGGAGGAGCGACTTATGTGGCCGCGTTGCAGAGCAGGCCGTCATGACAAGCGGTTCCGGGACGGGCCGCCCCGGTAGGGATTCCATCGGCGTGCCCGCCTATAATCTGCTCATGCCGTTCAAGCGCTCGCGCAAGACCTACGATGGAGAGTCGCTCTACGAATATGCCGTGGGGGCGCTCGGGCGACAGATGCGCACGGTGGCCGAAATCAAGCGACTGATGCGCAGCCGGGTGAAGGAGCAGGAGCACGGCGAACTGCTGGTCGAGATGGTGGTCGCGCGACTAAAGGAACAGAAATATCTCAACGACACCAACTATGCCGAAAGCTATTCGCGCTTCCGCAAGGAGAATGAAAAATTCGGGCGGCTGCGCGTCATCCAGGACCTCAAGACCAAAGGCGTGCACGGCGACATCATCGAGAGCGTGGTTGGCGTAGCTTATAGCGACGTAAACGAGGAACAACTGGCGCGCGAGTTCCTGAGACGCAAGCGCATCGTCAAACCCGAGGGCCAGAAGCAGGCCGCGCGCGTGTTTCGCGCCCTGATGCGCGCCGGATTCAGCAGCCGCATCATCTTCCGCATCCTGAAGAAGTGGGACGTGGACGAGGAGACGCTCTCGGCGCTGGAAGAGGAAGTCAGCGGCTAGGGGCCAGTACATCGACCATCAGCTATGCGATTCGCAAACCTCATTTCATGCGTCCTTACCATTCCTGGCATCTGCGCCATGGCGCAAGGCACTTCTTCGCCGGCGCCCACGCAGAGCAAACGCATAGTCATCTCCGCGAGCACGGTACTGGACGGTAAGGGCCAGGTACTGCACAACACCCGCATCGTGGTCGAGGGCTCGAAGATTGTTGCGATCGATCCCAAGGCTGGGCCGGTGGACTACGACCTGCGCGGCCTCACCGTGTTGCCGGGCTGGATTGACGCCCACGTTCACCTGAGCTGGTACTTCGGCAAAGATGGGAAATTGGCCGGCGCGAATGCGCCGCCACAGGAGAGCGCGTACGGCGAAGCCTCCAACGCATGGGTAACGCTGATGGCGGGCTTTACGACCGTGCAGAGCGTAGGCTCGCCCGCGGACGTTCGCACTGCGCGATGCCATCGCCAAAGGCATGCTGCCCGGCCCGCGCATCCTGACGGCGGTCGAGCCGCTGATGGGCCGTGGCGAGCAGACCGGGACGCCCGAGGAAATCCGCGCTTACGTGCGCAGGCAAAAGGAAGCGGGCGCGGACCTGATTAAGATCTACGCGTCGGGGGGAATGCGTCAAGGCACGATGACGCTCTCTCAGGAGCAATTGAACGCAGCCTGTGATGAAGCCCGGAAGCAGGGCCTGCGCTCGCTGGTGCACGCTTACCGCGATGCGGTGCGAGCCGCCACTCTGGCCGGATGTACGCAAGTCGAGCACGGCCTGGGAGCGAGCGACGACGACCTTAAGCTGATGGCCGGGAAGGGTACTTACTTCGACCCGCAAGCCGGCCTCCTGCTGGAAACGTATCTCTCAAACAAGAGCAAGTATGCCGGCACGCCCTACTATCCCAAGACGGAGGAGGGTTTTGCGGTTTTTGAGCAGGTCCTTCCCATGAATCATGAGTTCTTCCAACGCGCGGCAAAGATTCCACACCTGAACATCGTTTTTGGCACGGACGCTGTCGCCGGCGCGGACGGCCGCAATGCCGAAGAATTCATTGACCGGGTGCGCGACTGTGGCGTTGATCCAATGACAGCGATGGTCTCCGCCAACTCACTGGGGGCGGAGGCGCTGGGAATGGGCGATCAGATCGGCGCAATCGCGCCCGGCCTGCAGGCCGACATCATCGCGCTCGACGGAGACCCGCTGAAAGACATCACGGCCGTCCGGCGCGTGGTGTTTGTGATGAAGGGCGGCGTCGTTTACAAAAACGTGGCGCGCCAGGCGATTCCGAGGTATACGGGCGTTCAGCCTTGATGCGTGCATTGCGCAAAGAAATCGCGCCCAGCAATCCTGCAGAGTCATCCAATTCTTTCGCGCCGCAGCTTATCCCCATACTTGTGTATTGTGTGGCGGCTGCGAGATGCGGGGTTGCAAGAACTGAGAACTGGCAACTGACAACTGACTACCGAACATGCCTAGAAAACTTGATCACACTGCCGCCCTGGAACATCTTTCACGGGTCGATCGTCGGCTGGCGCGCATCATTGCGCGCCACGGCGCGTGCTCTTTGCAACAGGAAACCACGCAGAGCATCTTCGAAGCGCTACTGGAGTCGATCATCTATCAACAGCTCAATGGGAAGGTCGCCGCGACGATTACCTCGCGCGTGAAGGCGCTCTTCCCGGAGAACGTCAAGCGCATCCGGACGCGCCGCGGTCTGGTGGATGGCTTTCCTTCCCCGGAGCAGATTCTGGCTGCGTCGGAGGAATTGCTGCGCTCTGCCGGGCTGTCGCGCGGCAAAATGCTGGCGATTCGCGATCTCGCGGCCAAGACGCTCGATGGAACCGTGCCCACGGTCAAGCAGGCCCATCGCATGAGCGACGAAGAGCTGATCGAGCGGCTCGACTCGGTGCGCGGCATTGGCCGCTGGACAGTGGAGATGCTGCTGCTGTTTCGCCTGGGGCGTCCGGATGTGCTGGCGGTCGACGACTACGGCATTCGCAAGGGCTTCGCCAAGATGCACAAGCTCGCAGAGTTGCCCAAGCCAAAGGAACTGCTGGCATACGGGGAGCGCTGGCGTCCGTATCGCAGCGTCGCCAGCTGGTACCTGTGGCGTGCCGCCGAGATGAAGGACCTGCCAATGGCGAGCGAGGCAGCGAAGAAAACGACGGCAGCCAGGAAAGCTTCAGTGAGCAAGCCCAAGAAGCATGCGAAGGGTGGGAAGAAATCGCCGGGTGCGAAATGAGCGAGTGCCATCGGCTTGGACAGAGAGTTGCGCATTCGCACGGTGTGAGCCCGGCATTCATGCGGGCAAATAGCTAAGTCTCGACGATTAGGCTTGATAGGTTGCTGAAAAACTCGCTTTGGACCGCATTTAAAGGGGCGTACCTTTAGGTACGCCGTCGTAAGTCTCTTATATTTGTCATCCCGAACCGACTTTAGTCGGCGAGGGATCCGCGGTTTGCCTTTTTCAGCAACCTGTTTAGCCGCGGGATTACTCGACACCGGCGCTAAAGCCCGCACTCAAGAAATCCAACTCTTCCCGGAGTGCTGAAGCGACCCTTCCCCCGCATAAGAGCGGGCGCTCCCACCTTGCCAAGCGGTTAGCTGAGCATAGACGCGCGCTGCCGACTACTGTTTCTGCAGGGCGTCCACAAACTTCTGCGCCGCTTCCTTGCGGTCGGCGGAGTCCGACGATGGAATGAACGCCGGGACCTCGGCAGGACATGCCTTCACCGCCGAGCAGATGTTCACCGCATGCGCCATATCGGCCTTTACCCCAGGATTCAGGTCGGCGTCGGTGGGAGCATCCAGGATGATCACGTCGGCGTTGATGTCCTTGCCCAGATGGTTCTGCAGCAGGTCGGGATAATCGCGTATCTCGACCGTCTGCACCACGATCGGCTTACCGGAGGACATGCGTGGGTTGGTAATTTGAAACTCCACGATCCTACGGTCCATTTCGCTGGCGTAGGGCGAGGCTAGATTGCGGAACACCCGCACGACTTCGGGGGCGGTCTTCGGACGGGGCTTGCATCCGCTTACGCCCGTGAACGCAATAATTCCAATGATGGCAGGGAAAAACCTGAGTCGCCACGACATGATGACATCATACCGTAGGGGCTGCTCCGGCTCCCCTCTTGCCGCGCCAAATTGGCCACCCCAATTAATCCGCAAATTACTTTGGAGGGGCCGGCGTGGCGGGCGCTGCTTCCACCCCCTTCACCGCGACTAAATACTCGACGATCAGCGCCTGATCGGCTTCAGGGATGGCAGCACCATAGGCGTCGACCATCTTTTTGACCTCGTTTTGCCACACGGTCTTGGAGAAACGAGGCTGCATCAGGACATAACGTGCCGTATGGCATAGCAGACAGTTGCTACTGAAGGCCTCCAGGTTCGGTCCGGCTGGCATCTCGGGCGGATACTGCGGCAGCACGATACTGTGCACTTGGCCGGAACCGGTCTTAGGCGGCGATTTCGATGCGGCGGCCGCCGACTGTTGCGCGTGTGCAGCAACAGAAACCGTTACCCCCATTGCGAAGGTTGCGAGTACGAAAACGACTCTCGACCTGCCCATAGTTCGCCCTCACAGTACGGCTACATCGAGGTGCTCGACCACGTCACGCTGATAGCCGCTGCGGTTCCATTGGGTACTGGGTTGCATCTCCCCGGCATTATTGGTCGCGCGCACCATCAAGCGATACGTTCCCTTTGCCGTCGGCGTCCACTGCGTGTGCCATTGGCGCCAGGAGTATTTCCCGAGGTCCGTGCCCAGCGTGGCATCACCCCAGGTCTGCCCGCCATCTTTCGATAATTCCACGCGGCGAATCCCGGAGCCGCCATCATTAGCCACGCCTGCTATTTCGTAGCTCTGCCCCACGCGCAATTGCTCTCCCGGCCCAGGCCGGACAAAGATCGAATGCAACGCCATGCGATTGATGGGGACGGTTACCGGCGAAAGATGCTGAGGATCTTCGTTTGCAGCTGCATTATTGGGAATGCGGTAGGCTTTGTCCATCCAGAATGTCTTCAGCGGTTGATCGAGCACCGTGATGGACGACAGGGCCTTCACCCAATAAGTGGCGTACCAGCCGGGAACCACGAGACGAAGAGGGAATCCGTTCAGCATGGGCAGTGGCTCGCCGTTCATCTCGTAAGCGATCATTACCTCGCCGTCTCGTGCAAGATCAATCGGCAGCGACTTTTCGAATCGTGGCGTCTTCGGCAGCGGAGGAAGGTCGAGTCCTTGAAATCCCACCTGTACCGCTCCGGGGAGCACTCCCGCCGCATCCAGCACATCTTTCAATCGCGCACCTTTCCAGCGAGCATTGCCCATGGCGCCATTGCTCCACTGACCTCCGGGAACCCTCGGTTCGAAGAGGCTACGTGAATTACCCGCACACTGGCACAGTGCCACCACCGAGATCGGCTCGAACTTCGCCTGCAAATCGCTCAGTGACAGACTGAGGGGCTTGCTGACATGTCCACCGACCTCGAGGCGGAAGGTGCGCAAATCAACCGTGGTGGGAATTCCCGAGAGATGCCAGCGCACGAAGAACGCGTCGTTCGGAGTGAGGTCGGTGCCAAAGTAGCGTAGCGGTGTTTCCAACTGCGGCGGCCGGTCGGTCAGCAGAATCAGATCTGTCTTCTGGGGATATCGCGCTAGTGTGTAAGCACCAGCTTCCGCAGGCACACTTGCAGAATCTGAAGCCCAGGGAAGCTCAATCGCGTACCCGAAGGTGCGGCTCAACGCGGCAAATCCCCCGAGCGAAATCAGCGTCGATACAAATTGACGACGGGCGAGAGAGCTCGGGAGTTCGGTTGGCTCGCTTTGCATAGGTACCCCCCGGGGTAGGCAGGAATCGGGCCGAAGGCGCGAGCCACATCTTTCCACGAACCGTTCCGACAATGCAAGTTTCCGGGGTCCAGCCAGGAGACGCTCGTCGGCTACGGTTCATAAGTCTCCATTCCGTCAACGGTCGGAGCCGTTCTGGTCTTGGGCTGCTGGCGGAACGACTTCCTACAAAACGCAACCATGGGGTTGCATGTCCGTGTCGCGCCGCGGTAATATGCAACCTGGAGGTTGCATAACGTGGAAAACAACCGTATTGAGAAGCAGATCGAACTGAAGGCGCCGGTCTCACGGGTCTGGCGCGCGTTGACCGATTACCGTGAGTTTGGCGAGTGGTTTCGCGTGAAGCTGGAGGGCCCGTTCGTCGCCGGCCAGGTTTCGCGGGGCCAGATTACCCATCCTGGCTACGAACACATTAAGTTTGAGGCCGTCGTCCAGAAGATGGAGCCTGAACACTTCTTTTCCTATACCTGGCATCCTTACGCGGCCGATCCCAAAGTGGACTACTCGAAGGAGACGCCCACACTGGTCGAATTCCGCTTGGAGCAGACCGCGAGCGGTACGCTGCTGGTGGTCACCGAATCCGGCTTCGAAAATATTCCCGCCGACCGGCGCCTGGA
Organism: uncultured Acidobacteriaceae bacterium; assembly: GCA_963840905.1. Taxonomy (GTDB): domain Bacteria; phylum Acidobacteriota; class Terriglobia; order Terriglobales; family Acidobacteriaceae; genus Bog-257. The sequence goes on along the minus strand of CAWJAO010000010.1, from coordinate 212,137 downwards.
GGCTTTCCGCAGAAACGATGGCGGCTGGGCACAGCAGATGAAGAACATCGAGAGCCATGTCGCGCAAAAACCGTAGCCGAGCGGCCGTCAGGCTGCGGACCCATGCACCGGTGTTTGCCGCGCTGGGCGACGAAACGCGGCTCGCGCTGGTGGCAAGGCTCTCGCAGGGGCGGCCCTACTCAATTTCGCAGCTCACCGAGGGCTCCCGGCTGACCCGGCAGGCGATCACCAAGCATCTGCGGGTGCTGGAAAGCGCCGGCATGGTGCACAGTGCCCGTACGGGTCGCGAGAGCCTGTTCGAGCTCGATCCCCAGCCGATCGAGGGAATCAGGCAGTATCTCGATCTCGTCTCGGAGCAGTGGGACCACGCGCTGACAAGGCTGAAGGCGTTCGTGGAAGACTAGGGCGTTCTTGAATTGGACGTCGGTAGGCTTGGGTACAGCGGCGTCTCAGCGCCGCTCAGGCGGTTTACATCTGTCAATCTGAGCGGAGCTTGGTCGCGCAGCGATCAAGCGCAGTCGAAGAACCCCTACACGGGAAGGGAATCGCCCTATAAGGGTCCCTCTACTCGTCGCTGCGCTCCTCGCTCAGGATGACGGCGCACTACTGACGGACGGCTGGGTCCCTATCCTTTCGCCTCTTTGCGAAAGGGTGGGATTCCAGAATCACGCGCGGAGGCATCTCGGCTGGCTGTACACTGTTCGACCAGGTACAAGCCGATGAGTTCTTCTGCAACCTCTCCCGACTCCGAATTGGCAGCGGTCTTCGACGCGCATATGAACGCCGAGTTCGTCACCCACGACGTGGACGCCACCATGGCCACCATGACCGACGACCCTCATCTCACGCACGTGCCGGTGCTAACCGGAGGCAACGGGCGCGACGAGATACGCCACTTCTACGCCAACTACTTCATCGGGCGCTGGCCGGCCGACACCAAAATTACACAAGTCTCGCGCACCATCGGGCAGGGGCGCGTGGTGGACGAAATTATCGTGAGCTTTACCCACGATGTCGAAATGCCTGCGATGCTGCCGGGCATCGCACCCACCGGCCGGAAGGTCGAACTGCCGCACGTCGTGCTGGTCGGCTTCTCCGGCGGCAAGGTGGCCTACGAGCACATCTACTGGGACCAGGCCTCGTTGCTGGTGCAGATCGGCCTGCTCGATGCAGCAAAGTTGCCGGTCAGCGGTGCGGAGCAGGCGCGTCGCGTGCTGGACCCCGCCACGGTGCCGTGCAACCGGTTGATCGAACGCGCCCAGCAAAAGCGTGGTGCGTGAGCAGTGAAGGCTCACGTTCTGGTTGTTGACCACTGGCGATCGTTTCTTCCGATATGTGACTTTTCCCTGTTGTCATTCTGAGCGGGGCGAGGTCGCATAGCGACCGAGTGCAGTCGAAGAACCCCTACCCGGGAAGGATCTTGCAACTATAGGGTCCTTCGACTCCGGTTCGCGAGAAACGCGCGAACCTACGCTCAGGATGACAGCGCATTACCGGGGGTGCCCCATCCTTTCGCTTCTTTTGCGAAAGGGCGGGAGCGAGAAACCGCTGATTGCAACCGCGCTTCCTCCCCTTTACACTGCTCCCGTCCTCTGGCAAAGTAAATGGTGGAAACGCAATCGATCGTCGTCCTCGACTTTGGCGCGCAATACTCGCAACTCATCGCGCGCCGCATCCGCGAACAGAACGTCTTCTCCGTCGTCCTCCCCTGCAACGCGCCTCTCGACGAAATCAAGAGCTACCATCCCGCCGGTATTGTGCTATCGGGCGGGCCGTCGTCCGTATACGACGCCGATGCGCCCCCGGCCGACGAGCGCGTCTTGCACCTGGGATTGCCCGTGCTGGGCATCTGCTACGGCCTCCAGTTCATGGTGTACAAGCTGGGCGGCAAGGTGCGCGCCGCCGACAAGCGCGAGTACGGCCACGCCCAGGTCGAACTGCTGCGCCCAGCAAATGAAACGCCGCTGTTCAAGGGGCTGCATGGGCCTCTGACCGTCTGGATGTCGCACGGCGATGAGGCCCTGGAACTTCCGTCGGGCTTCGAGCTGATCGGCCGTACTTCAAACGCCGTCGCTGCCATCCAGAACCCCGCGCAGAAATATTTCGCGGTGCAGTTTCATCCTGAAGTACATCACACCCCTCAGGGTACGGAAATCCTGCGCAACTTCGTCTTCGAGATCTGCGGCCTTAAGCCGAACTGGAGTGCGCAAAGTTTCATCGATGAGACCGTCGCCAGCGTTCGCCAGACAGTTGGCAAGGGCCGGGCGATCTGCGGCCTCTCGGGCGGCGTCGATTCCTCAGTCGCAGCCGAACTGGTGCATCGTGCGATTGGCGATCAGCTGACCTGCATCTTCGTAAACAACGGTGTGCTGCGCAAGAACGAGTTCGTCACCGTGCAGAAAAACCTGCGCGAGAAACTCGGTCTCAACATTGATGCGGTTGACGCCAGCGAGCGCTTTCTCAGCAAGCTGGCCGGCGTCAGCGAGCCGGAAAAGAAGCGCAAGATCATCGGCAACGAGTTCATCGCGGTTTTCGAGGAAGAGGCGCACCGCCTCGAGCAAATGCACGGCAAGGTCGACTGGCTGGTGCAGGGCACACTCTATCCCGACGTGATCGAGTCGCGTTCTGTGCGCGGACCGTCGCAGACCATCAAGAGCCATCACAATGTCGGCGGCCTGCCCGAGATCATGAAGCTCAAGCTGATCGAGCCGCTCAAAGACCTGTTCAAGGACGAGGTGCGCAAGATCGGCCGCGATCTCGACATGCCCGAGGAGATCCTGCAACGCCAGCCCTTTCCCGGTCCGGGGCTGGCGGTGCGCATCCTGGGCGAAGTCACCGCCGAGCGCGTCGCCCTGCTGCAGGAGGCCGACGACATCGTCGTCACCGAGATCAAGCGCGCCGGACTCTACAACAAAGTCTGGCAATCGTTCGCCGTGCTGCTGCCGGTGATGTCGGTGGGCGTGATGGGCGACATGCGCACCTACGCGTACACGATCGCCATCCGCGCGGTGCATTCCGAAGATGGCATGACCGCCGACTGGGTCCCCTACCGCACGAGGTGCTGAAGACCATCTCCAGCCGCATCGTGAATGAGGTGAAGGGAATCAACCGCGTAGTCTACGACGTGACCAGCAAGCCGCCGGGGACGATTGAGTGGGAATGAGAGTTATACATTTCGCCGTGCCATCTCGTTCGGCGGCTTGACAGGTGCGAATTATGCCCAGTGAATGGGATCGGCGGGTTCTTGATGTCGTTATTCGTACGACCGGTGCGGTCGCAGGCTGCGCCGTGGACACTTGTCGAATCCCGACCCCCTGTGAGCTGATCGTATTGAGTTGGGGATGGTGTTTGCGGTCGGCAAGATTGGGTCGGAATTGGCAAAGAAAACGATGGATGCCTGTGACCCGCCGGGTTCGGTTCGCAGCCCACCGATCCGGCAGTATGGTGAACTGTATTCGCATGTTCGCGAGCGCATTATGCCGCTCGCAATGAGAGCTTTGGGTGGGATGAAGACGAACGGTTACAAACTTGCATGGCACTTTCAGGTTGGTACATCCGACGAGCGTAATCGCTTGCAGTATGCCGCACGGGTTGTTCTTGAATTCGACGACTGCGTGGACGAGACATCCCGGGCCGGTGACGGCTTGGCTCTACAAGGTTTCGGCTTCCAGCAACAAACAATTACCGCAACTGGCTTATAGAGAAGGACGTCATCAATCTCGGGGAGCTATCGAAAATACCCGAGACTGCACGGGTTGTGAAGCGAATCGCCCGAGCGTTATGGTATTTCGAGTACGCAACTCAAACCTACTTACTCGGATGTCCGCTGGACATTCGGTATGCTGCGTTACGAAGCGCTTGTTCACACGGATGATGAATACGGGTCAACGCGTCAGTTCAAACGACGCGTCCCTCAGCTGGCCACGAGCTCTGACTTCAGATCAACAGAGGACGATGCGACGACAGCATTCAAGGAGCGCTGAGCCTAGCTCACGTCAGGGGCTGTTCACGCCCATTCCAGAGACCGACACTGCTACCGACCCGATCATGAAACCGGTCCCGACATGAGTCTCTACCGGGAGTTTGAAAACATTCTTCGTACTGCGATACTGCTCTCACTTCCGGAGCGCAGGCTGCCGGAAATATCTTGCGAGGATTCGAGCATCTGGGTCTCGCTGGCCTATTCCGTGACACGCGCGCGGAGTGATTGCGCGAATGCAGTCGGAAATGAATCAGCCCCTACGCGGCTGACCGCGGCCTGATCTTGCCCAACGGCGCGATGGCCGCTGCGCGTCGCAGGTCATAGTCGGTTTGAAGATTCATCCAGAACTGCGGCGTCATTCCAAAGTACTTGCCGAGGCGGAGAGCGACGTCTGCGCTGATCGCCCGCTGTTCGCGCACGATCTCGTAGATTCCAGGGAAGTGCAGGGCCTTCGCCAGTTGATACGCGGTAATTCCCATGGGCTCCATGAATTCCGTGCGTAGAATCTCCCCAGGATGAGCCGCAATCGTTTCTTGCTTGCGCCGGGCCATGTTGTTCTGTCTCTTCAAGTGCCTGATCTCCACGCCGTCGCCCATCGCTCATCGGTACGTCTTCTCCGACCGGATGAGAATGGCGGAGACCGCCACCGCCGAAGCCTTGCGGTCGACCGTAAAGATAATCCGATACGGTCCTACCCGCTTGCGGTAGCGCCCCTTCCACTCCGATCCTTGCAACGCTTTGACGTCACCCGCAAAGGGATTTCCTTCCAACTCGTCGATTGCACGCTCGATGCGCGCCTGCCGGTCGCGCGGGAGGCGGTTTAGGTCTTTTTCGGCAGCCGCAGAAAGCTCAACGGCCCAAATCATGTTTTATCGTCCGCCATGGCTTCGAGCGTCCAGCTTCTAGTTGGGCCTCGCCCTGGCGCACCTTTGCCGCCTCACCTTTGGTGAGAACATCGCTTACGTCCACCAATCGCTTAGGTTGCATTGCCAGGCGTCCGCGCTCAACCGTCACCTCGACGAAGTCGCCCTCCCGAAGCTGGAGCGCTTCGAATACCGCCTTCGGGATTACCACCTGACGGCGCTGTCCGATGCGGCTGACCGCATTGGCCGGATATGCTGATTTTCTGATTGCCATACTTTCAGCATAGCGGATACGTTTCAATTGTCAAATCGGAGCCGAAGATGTGAGCCGCACTCGCCGGACTCTGGCGGTGCTGATCGACATCGGCCGCCAGGAAGAGGTCGATCAGGACGACGAGCCTTGACCGCCGGCCGGCTCACTTGCCCGGCTCAGTGTGCCGCACGAAGAACTGTTCCTTGTCCACATTGGCGGGGACGGCAACGTCGAAGAAGCCCACCATCATCTCCTCGTAGGTCTGGCCTCCCCAGATCACGGCCTTGCTGGGGTCGGGATTGTGCGGGTTGTTCTCAGAATTGTCGAACCAGGCGACCGCCTGCAAGCGCGTACCCGCATTCAGGAACCGTGGCTGCGCCAGCCGGTAGCTCATCTGCCAGTGGAAGTGATAGTTCACGCGCAACAGCGTCTCGACCGTCCCATCCGCATGCAGGATGTTGTACTCGAAGCGTTTGCCGCGCAGATGCATGTGCGGAAAAAAGCTGAGCAGCGTCGCATCATTCGGCAGCGTCCCCGACACTTCGACGCGGTAGTCATCATCACGCGGCGGAATGACAAAGCTGTGATTGGTGAGTTGCAGCGTCAGCACCCGCTGTGGCGGCGGTTGCTTGGCAAACACCATGCCGACGCTGGTCTGGTCGGTGGCGGCATGGCCGTTGGTGGTGTAGTGCATCTGGAATACCAGGTCCGATCCGGCGGGAATAAACTTCGCCATGCCATCGGGCCAGCGGTCGGGCTCACTGCCCGGGGCGTACACCAGCAGCATGTCGCTGGTAGTTGCGTGCGCCTCGGCGCGCTCTTCAGCGTCGGGAAAACTTGACGGTGTGAACGGTGCGCCAACCGGCGCCTTACGCAGCCAGCTTGAGTTCGGCGGGCGGATGTAGACCACCGCGTGGTGTACATGCTCGCGGCTCGACGGCCGGATCTCCGACATCTGCACCCATTTGTCTTCGGTGAATCCCGTGGGAACGATCTCGTAGGTGTACTCGACATCACCGCTCGACGGAAGGCTGACCGCCTTCGGCATCTGCACGACCTTGTCGGGCAGGGGAATGTTCCAGCCTTCGGCCCAGCGACGTGGCGGTGGCGCATTCTTCGCGGAACCGGCGGGAGCACCTGCATCCACCCAGGCAACAATAAGGGCAATCTGCTGCGGCGTGAGGGATGGGTCGTTGGAAAACTTTCCGTAGCGCGGATCGGCGAACCACGGCGGCATGTGCTTCGACTGCACCGCCTGCTTAATGGCCGCCGCCCAGGGACGCGTCTGCTGCGTAGGTCACAAACGCCATGGGAGCGATTTCGCCCTCGCGGTGACAGCTCTGGCAGTGGTCCTGCAGGATGGGCAGAACGTCTTTGTAAAACCTAGGGTGGGCAGCTGCGCCGCGCGCAGCCGAAGTCCCGGACGCAAGACTCGATGGTCCGCCGGCTCCCGATAACAGGAACGGCGTCGCCAGCACAATGATTGCGGCGGCTGGTCTCCAGAAACCGAGCGTAGCCCCGCTGCTCAACTGCTTCGAAGCCTACAGTCCGGTCTCGGGCGATTCTTCCGGAGCGGCATGGCGGCGCAGTATCTGGGCAAGGTTCTGCGAAAACGCCGAGCGCGGCACCACCATGTCGCAGCCCGCTTCCTGGGCCTTCATCTTCAGCTCGCCCTGCACGTGCGAGAGGAAGCCGATGATGTTGGTGGCTTTCTTCAGCTTCGTCTTCAGCTTCGGAATGATGCTGAGCGGTTTCGCCGAGACATTGTTGAGGTCGAAGATGATGAGCGCGGGCTTGTCGTCGCCGTTCTGGCCCATGCGCTCGTTCAGGTCTTTCTCGGTCTTGACGAACTCGACCTTCACATTCATCTTGCGCGCCGTCTCCTGGATCTTGGCCAGGAAGAACAGAGTCGTCGACGAAGGCAAAAATGCGCGCCGGCGAGGTATCCGAAGTCATCAGGCAGCGGCTCAGGCTCAGGCGGCAGAAACTGCTTGCCGAAGTTCTGCCCCGGACGTCCGCCGCGGCTGGGCCGGTGCGTGTTGCCGTTGTTGGTTCCCTGGGCCGCGCGATAGCTGTGGTCCATGGGCGCGGTGTAGATGCCACCGCCGGCTTCCCTCGGACCCGATTGCCATCCGCCCGGCTTGCGGCCATGGCGCTTGGGAGGGCCATGACGCTGTTGTCCCGGGTGCTGCCCAGGTTGTGAAGGTGATCCGTGCGCGACGGGTCCACGGCGGCCGCGCCGCCGTCTGCGTCCTTTCCCACCCGGCTGTCCGCCGGAGGGAGGGTTCGATCCTTGATTCATGTTTCTCTCTTAATCGTTTTCACCCGCAGGTGGCGGGCTCCCACATTTGTGAACCGCTTTTCTTGGCCAGGCGTTCGCACTTTTTCTGCGCGCCGGCACATTTGCGGCTGGATACTTCGCTGAAATCGAAATCAGTTACGTCCGTCTGGCGCTCCGGAACGTTCGGCGCGAGGACCGCCTGCACGGGAAGTGCGGCGATTGGAGGACGTCTCTATCGTACCTAGCTTTAGGCCTACAGCGCAAGCGCAAAAGCTGTCTCTACCTAAGATGCAACTTGTTGGTTACCCGGCGAATTAATTTTTTGGCGGGCGTGGAAGCGCGCGTGGCTCGCTGTTCGCTGTTCGCTCTCGGCTCTTCGCCTTTCGTTTTGGGTTCCCAGCTTCCGGGTCGAACTCGATTCATCTTCTCGCGAATTTACCATCGGGGTTCCGGTTTTTTTGTTCAAAGGCGGCGGAAAATCGCGCAGCCGTGCCGAAGGGCCGCGTCCACCTTCGTCAGGTCTACGAAAAGAGGATCGCCGCAGCTCAGCCTGGAAGTGCACTCCATACAGCATTCGGTATTCCGCCGCAACATTCGTTCGGAATTCTCTTTCACGACCGATTCATCAACACCTCAGCCCGACAGGGCGTCGCAGCTGCCGATCGCCCCGTTCTTGTACCTTTCGCACCTGCATACTCGAGGGATACTCCACTTCCGGCAGGCGCGCGGGAAACTCGCGTGGCGAAGCCGTGTAAACCTTCGCTGGCGTCTGCATGCCCAGCGCCTCGTGCGGCCGTAGCTGGTTGTACTCGTCACGGAAGCGGTCGAAGGCGCGCTGCTGCGCGCGACGATTGCGCTCCGGTGGCATCGCCGTTTCCTGCTTCAGCGTGCGATGCATACGTTCATGGCGTCCGTTCTGCTCCGGATGTCCAGCCTCGATCCGCTCCGGGTGAATGCCCAGCTTCATCCACCACACCGATAGTCGCGACAGCCCACGCAGCGCGCGCGAAGCGAAAGGCGCGCCGTTGTCAGTGCGGATCGCCTGCGGCATCCCGTGCTCGCGGAACGCGGCTTCGAAGGCCGCTTGCACCCGCTCGCTGTCGGTCTTCTCCACCACCTGACAGCGCAGCAAATACCGGCTGTGCGCGTCGGAGATGGTCAGCGGATCGATGCGCACGCCATCGCCGGTGCGAAACCAGCCCTCGAAGTCGGCGCACCAGACCCGGTTGGGCCCATCCGCCGCCGCCAACGGTTCCGTGTACGGCGATACCCGCCGCCGCCGCTTTCCCAATCGTAGCCCAGGACGTGAGTCCTGGGTAAGCGTTGTAAATGAACGCCGAGTCTCCTTCAGGGACGACACCCTTCCCCAACAACCTGAAAACCCGTGTGCCGTCCCTTCGGACTCTCACCGCATTACCAACGTCTACCCTGGACTCACGTCAGATGCGGACCTGACGATGTGCCTAACCGAAAAGCGAATCGCGAAAAGCGAATAGCAGCCTTCTCAATTCATCCGCGCGACCATTTGCCGCACCATGTCGAAGGTTTCGCGGACCGCCTGCGCGTCGGCAGCCTCGGGCGCCAGCTTCAGATACTTGCCCAAATCCTGTGCGGCCCCGATGTACTGGTCGAGGTTCAGCCGCAACAGCGCACGCTCGCGCAACAATTCGGGCGAACCCGGCGGAATTGCCAGCAGCATATCCAGCACCGCGAGACCCTTGCGGCCATTCTGCTGCGTCAGATAAATCTGCCGCAGGTTATTCAGCATGCGGCTCAATATCTCGCGATGCGTGACCGGCTGCAGATACTCGGCCTGCATATCAACCTGTCCGCCGTAGACTTCGTCCAGGCGCTGCTGACAATCGTCCGGGCTCAAAATGCTTCCGCGGTTGAAGGCGTCGATGAATATCTCGCCGGCCACCACGTCATAGTGCTTCAGCAGGAAATGTCCGGGCATGCCCACGCCGGCAACCGGAAAGCCGACCCGCCGCGCGACCTCCATGTAGATCACCGAGAGCGTGATGGGAATGCCGAGCTTGCGATCGAGCACGTCATTCAGAAACGAATTGCGCGGATCGTAGAAGTCCTCGCGATTGCCGCGCAGGCCTTCCTCCTGGAACAGGAGATGGTTCAACAGCACTATCGACTCGCGCGCCGTTGGGTTCTTGCGCATGCGAGCTTCGCACCTGTTGCGCCATCTCGATCGAGACGCTCCAGGTAAGGGTCGGCATCGAGTTCGGGATACTCCATGCGCGCAATCGCCAGCGCCGCTGCTGCAAGCGGGATGGATTCGTCTTCGCGTGCGGGTTCAACCAGCGCAGCAAAGTGGCGGAGGAGCGTTATCGGAGTGAGGATCGGACGCCATGACGTGCTGCATTGGATGATGGTGCCGAGGGGAGCGATTCCTCAGATTGAGGCGGCCCCGCGCGGAGAAAATGGTACATCGAGACGAGCTTCAACCTGGACTAGCTACCACGCTGATGACCTAACAATGTCATCCTGAGCGGAGCGCCCGCTAGGTTTTCCGACCCGCCTTTTTGCGGGTCGGGCGGGCGCGGAGTCGAAGGATCTGAGTTTGTTTCCCCGACAGCGCAATGCCACCACCGAACCGCAGGTCCCCTCGAATCCTCGCTGCGCTCGTCGCTCGGGATGACAAAGCAAATCAGGTACGCCCGCACTACGGAAAAACGTCGCCACCGCAACGTCTACTGCCGGAACATATTTCTCGCGATGAAGATCACGTTGGCGGGGCGTTCCGCCAGGCGACGCATGAAGTACGGATACCACTCCGACCCAAACGGAATGTAGACGCGCAGTCCGTAGCCCTCGCGCACCAGTTGCTGCTGCAGATCGCGCCGCACGCCGTACAGCATTTGGAATTCATACGCTGAGGTCGGGATGTTCTCCGCGCGCGCAAACTGTTTTATCTCGGCGATGATCTTCTCATCGTGCGTGGCGATGCCGTGAAAGACGCCGCTCTTCAGCAGCGTGCGCGCCAGCTTCAGGTAGTTCGCATCCACGTCGGCCTTCTTGGGGAAAGCGATCTCCGGCGGCTCTTTGTACGCGCCTTTGCACAAGCGGATGCGAATGCGCTCAGCCAGCAGTTCATCCACATCTTTCTCGCTGCGAAACAGGTAGGACTGAATGACCGTTCCCACCCGCCCGGCGTGTCCCGGCTCGCGATGCAGGCCACGCACAAAGTCCAGCGTGCGCTGCGTGTAGGGCGAGCCCTCCATGTCCACGCGAACGAAATTGTTGATGCGGACCGCGTGGTCCACCAGTTCGGTCACCAGCCCGAACGCCAGGTCCTCGCTGACGTCGAAACCCATGTGCGTCAGCTTCAGGCTGATGTTGGCGTTCAGCCCGCCGGTCTGGATGGCGTCCAGCATGCGGTGATAGAGCTCGGCGCTGTGCTTGGCCTCGTCGGCGTTGGTGACGTTCTCGCCCAGGTTGTCAATGCTGACGCCCGCGCCCCATTCGTTCACCACACGGGTAGCCTGAATGACTTCGTCGAGTTCGATGCCGGCGACGAAGCGGTGGGAGAAGCGCAGTCCCATGGGCGACTGCTCGGCGAAGTGGCGTAATCGTTTGCTTTCGGAAAGCCCGATGAAGAGCGACCTTAACATGCCGCCTCCCCGGGCCGTAGAGGCACAGGATCGGAAACCCGATCAGGAGATGAATTCATAGATAGGCCTGTCACGATCCAAACAAACGACTGATCATAGCAAGGCCGGGTAGGAAGCGAAAGTTCGGGCGTCACAGCGGCGAGTGAAAACGGGTCGGGGGGACAATGCAACGGAGAACTCCCCTCGCTTACAATCAACCCACCCCATGGACCCGCGCCTGCGCCCCGCCGCGCTTCGCAAGCTTCGCCACGCACTGCTCACATGGTATGACGTACATCGTCGTGACCTGCCTTGGCGGCGCGACGCCGATCCCTATCGCGTATGGGTCTCGGAGATCATGCTGCAGCAGACTCGGGTCGCCGCAGTGATCGACCACTACGGGCGCTTCCTGAAGAAATTCCCCACCGTGCAGACTTTGGCTGCTGCGCGCGAACCTTCCGTGCTGGCGGTGTGGAGCGGCCTGGGCTATTACCACCGCGCGCGCCGCATGCATCAGGCGGCGAAGCTGATCGCGCGCCATCGCAAGGGCGTCTTCCCGCGCACAGCGGAGGAGTGGCGCGAACTTCCCGGCATCGGGCGCTACACGGCTTCAGCCATCGCGAGCATTGCCTTCGGAGAGGCCGTTGCGGTGGTAGATGGGAACGTGGAGCGTGTCCTCAACCGCATGTTTGGAGCAGACGACGGAAGGGAAGTGGCTTGGCAACGAGCTGAGTCGCTACTCGACCGCAAGCGCCCCGGAGACTTCAACCAGGCGATGATGGAGCTGGGCGCCACCGTTTGTACGCCGCGAGCGCCGCAATGCACGATATGCCCACTGCACGCTTGGTGCGTCTCCCGTGGAGCCGATCATACCCGGGCGCAGTCGCTCCGCAAGCGCAAGCAACTCGCTTACGGCTTGGCGCGGAAGAACAACTCTGTGCTGCTGGTACAGCGTCCGCCTGACGCATCGTTAATGGCAGGAATGTGGGAACTTCCCGCGCTATCCGAAGAGCAGCGCAATACGGACCGGCCGGTGGCGAAGTTGCGGCACTCCATCACGAATACCGATTACGACGTTTCAGTATTCGCGATCCGGCCCGAGAAATTTCGCAGTTTGGAAGCCAACGCTCGATGGGTCGCTCGAAGGCAGTGGGAACGCCTCGCGCTGACCGGGCTTGCTCGCAAGATCCTTCGCCGCTTGCCGCCTGAGTCCAGGGGGAGTGCGTCTGAATCTAAACTTCATACCGTTTTCGGACTGGTGTAGGCACGCTCGGTCTGGTGATCGTGAGGAGTGCCGGAATTTGACGTCTGGGTAGTGCGGGCCTTCAGGCCCGCGTCCGAAGGGCAGAAGAAAAGTCGCTTCAGGCGCTGAGGTCGAGGACCTCAGCGCCTGAATCTGGGGATTACGCGGCGGTCTTAACGCGGCGCTGAAGCGCCGCACTACCCGACCTTTCCAGTCATAGAGCTTTTTACCAATGCTGAAACAGTTCTAATTTCCGGAGGTCTAATCGATGCCTGCATTAATCGCGGGTGTACTCGCTCCAGATTTCACTTTGCCCACTGTGCAAGGCGGGCAGGTGTCGCTGGCCGAAGCGCTCGCCAAGGGTCCGGTTGTGCTGGTCTTCTTCAAGAAGAGCTGCCCGGTCTGCCAATACGCTCTCCCTCTACTCGAGCGGGTGTTCCAGGCGAATCGAGGCGCGAACGTCTGCATACTCGGCGTCTCCCAGGACGAGGACAAAGACACCAAGGCCTTCCTGCGCGAATACGGCATCACCTTTCCGGTCGCGCTCGACGATTCGGCTAGCTATGCGGTGTCGAACGCGTACGGCCTGACCAACGTACCCACCGTTTTCTATATCGCTCCCAGCGGCGAGATCGAAGTCTCGTGTGTCGGATGGTCCAAACGCGACGTTGAAGCCATCAACCGGAAACTGGCCGAACACCGCGACCAACCGCCTGCCACGCTCTGGCGCAAGGGCGAAGCCATCCAGGACTTCCGCGCCGGTTGAGGCTCCAAGAATTGATCCGCGGTCGCGGATCTGAGCCTGCATCAGTCATTACTTGCTGTCATCCTGAGGCGAGCACGAGCTTCTTTTGCTCGTGCGTAGTCGAAGTGCCTGCCCCGAGCGAAGCCGAGGGGGCCCCCGTACCTATGCAAACCTCAGCCTAGCAGTAGGGGTGCCTGGAATAGGGTTCGCGAGCCCCGCGAACGCTCGCTCAGCAAGACGCCTCCGGAAAGAAAGCCTCACTACCGGAACGCATAAATACATTGACTTGCGGAATCCGCTGGGATTAAATGTGCGCCACGCCCTCTTGGGAGGAGGTCTCCATGCCTGCGAAAACCCGTATCGCCTTGCTCGCAATTTCCTGTCTGGCGCTGGCGGCTCTCCCTGCCTGGGCCGGGAGTTGGTCGTACGAAAACGGTCCCATCAACGGCAACGTTGACGCTTGGACCATCAACTTCGGATACACCGTCAGCGACAGTTATGTCGCCGGGGGTAGCCCGGTAAGCGGCTTTTCGTTCGGTGCGCGCGAAATACCGGGCGATCGCGTTACCGGAGTGGACTGGATCCTTAGCACCGGCCCGTGCTCGGACGCAGGCAGTGGTTGCGGAACGATTGTGGGCTTTGGTACCGCCAACAGCAGTAACCTGACCGACCAATTTCTGCACGCAAACGACTTTGGCTACGACATCGACCTGATCACGGTGTCGAATCTCAACGTTCCGGAGATTAGTGGCACCCAGTACTGGCTGACTCTGGCGAACGCTGTGGTGCCTAGCGGCGACCCGGTTTACTGGGATGAGAATAGTGGGGTTGGTTGCCAGTCCCCTGGCTGCCCGTCGACCGCCTATGAGATCGCCTTGGGCACGATTCCATCGGAGGCCTTTACGATCAGCGGTAGCAGCGGAGCGACTACGCCAGAACCCAGCAGCATCCTGCTGCTTGGTGCGGGTCTCGCCGGGATTACAGGTCTTTTCCGCCGGAAGTTCAACGTCTGATTCTTCGGTCAGCGGGCTGGAGTTTGGCGCTCCGGCCTCACTTCCAAGTGGCTTACCCTTCTAGTCCTCACCTCCTGCTCTACCTCTTTTCGCGTAGAATGATGAGTTTCGACATTCATCTTTGGCCCCACTGGAGACTTCCTGTATGCGTAGGATCGCGTTAATCGCTTTCATACTTCCATTAGCCGCTGCTCTGTTGCCGGCCCAGGCACCTCCGAGTTCGCCGAACTCCACGATGCCAATGCCGCAGATTGCCGGCCTTCCTCCTGCCGCCGAACAAGCCATGGCATCCATCGATCCCGAGAAGATTCGCGCGCAGGTGAAGTTTCTCGCCAGCGATCTGCTGGAGGGCCGCGGCACCGGTGCGCGGGGAGGAGATATCGCTGCCGAGTACATTGCCACGCAGTTCGCGTTGTACGGATTGAAACCCGCCGGCGACCACGGCAGCTATCTGCAGGCGGTGGCGATGGTTGGCATTGCCACCCAGGATGACTCCACGTTCACCCTCGTGCCAGACAAGGGATCGCCGATGAAGCTGCGCAACCGCGTCGACTTCGTTGCTATGGACGAAACCGGCAAAACGCTGAATGACGTGGACGCTCCTATCGTATGGATTGGTTACGGCATCGACGCTCCCGAGTTCAACTGGAACGACTACAAGGACGTTGATGTGAAGGGGAAAGTGCTGCTCATGCTGGTCAACGAGCCGCCTTCGGACGACCCCAAGTTTTTCGGCGGCAAGGCGCTTACCTACTACGGGCGCTGGACCTACAAGTACGAAGAAGCTGCCCGCATGGGGGCCGTCGGGGTCATCCTGGTTCACCAGACGGACATGGCCAGCTACGGCTGGAACGTCGTGCGCAATTCGTGGTCGGGTGAGCGCGCCTATCTGCGGGTTGACCCCGCTCCCAAGTTGCAGGTTGCGTCCTGGATTCAGCTTGACGTCGCACGCAAACTAGCTGCGGCTTGTGGCATGAATCTCGACGCCATGATGGCCGCGGCGCAGAAGCCTGGCTTCAAGGCGGTGCCGATGCCGGCCAAGCTGAAGGCCCACCTGGTCAGCACGGTGAGGCCGTTTAACGCCAGCAACGTGGTCGCCATGAGGGAGGGTGCTGACCCTGGTTTGAAAGACCAGGCGGTGATCTACAGTGCGCACTACGATCACCTTGGCATCGTGCCCGGCATGGCGGGCGACAACATATACAACGGAGCGCAAGACAATGCCACGGGTGTAGGTATTCTTCTGGAGATCGCGCGCGCTTTTGGTGAAGCGGCCCAGGCGCCTAAGCGTTCGGTTTATTTCGCCTCGGTCACAGCGGAAGAGCAGGGCCTGCGCGGCTCGGAGTATCTCGGCTTGCATCCGCCCATTCCGGCGAAGGACATATCGCTCGACCTGAACTACGATGACGTGCCGCCGCTCGGCGTTCCTGAGCAGGTCAATGTGTCGGGAGCGGAGCGCACGACGTTTTATCCCACCGTGGAACGCACGGCCAAAGAGTTTGGGTTGGGTATCGTGCCGGACTCGCAACCCGGCGCCGGACACTACTACCGCTCCGACCATTTCAGCTTCGCGCACGCCGGTGTGCCGGCGTTCTCCATCGATGAAGGCGACAAGTATGTCGGCCATGACGCCGAGTGGGGTAAGCAGCAGGCGCGTGACTATGTTTCCAAGCACTACCATCAACCCAGCGACGAGTACTTCCCGGAGATGGACTTTCGAGGCGACGCCGTGATGGCGCGTTTCGGGATTGCGCTGGGGTGGCAGGCCGCAGACCAGGCGGCAACTGTTGGTTGGCAGTCCGGCGACGAGTTTGCCAAAGCACGGGCGGCCAGCGAAAAGCCGTAGTTCGCAGACGGCGATTGCGAGCATAGTCAGGTCGCAGAAGGGTCGGTTGCGGCCGTCCTGCATCAAACCATCCTGACGGCTAATTGCCAAGTGCCGAATGCTAAATGCCGCACACCCCGACTCCTTCGCGCAGCAGCGCGCGCGCATGGTGGAGGAGCAACTGCGCTCGCGCGGCATTCGCGATCCCCGTCTGCTGGCAGCCATGGGAAAGATCCCTCGCGAGGAGTTCATCGCTCAGGAGGACCTTGGCGATGCTTATGGAGATCATCCGCTTCCGATCGGCGAGGGCCAGACCGTCTCCCAGCCGTACATAGTGGCTGCCATGATTGCGGCGCTCGAACTACGTCCGGCAGACCGGGTTCTGGAAGTGGGAACCGGCACGGGATACGAAGCGGCCGTTCTGGGTGAGCTGGCGGCCGAGGTTTGGACCATCGAGCGCCATGAAGAGCTGGTGGCCAGAGCGCGCGAAATCCTGTCGAGGCTGGGCTACCCCAACGTTCATGTCGTGGCCGGCGACGGAAGTGTTGGTCTGCCCGAGCGCGCTCCGTTTGACAAGATTCTGGTTGCGGCTGCGGCACCGAAGATTCCAGAGAGCCTGCTCGCACAGCTTGTCGACGGCGGTCGCATGGTCGTGCCGGTAGGGAACCGTTTTGAACAGCAGGTGCAAGTTGTCCGCGAGGTTGGCGGGGAGGCTGTCGTAACGGTGCACGATCTTTGCCGCTTTGTGCCGCTGCTAGGGAAAGAGGGCTGGGAGCCGTAGCAGAGCAACCAGCAAGTAGAAGCCATCTCACAAATCGGAGTAGGTCAGGTTTGTGTCAGGGCACGACTTCCAGAGGCTGCTGAAAAAGTGGTGTCAGCCGCTGTTTTGAAGGGGCGCACCTTCAGGTGCGCCGTTGTAGCCCTTTATTCCTGTCATTCCGAGGGGCTTCAGCCCCGAGGAATCTGCGGTTTCTTTTCGTCGCGGTGACTTTTTCAGCAGCCTCTTCCAGTCGGCCGTCGGGGTGGTTTGAGATTACGGCTTTAGCCGCTGGGGGCAGGGGCCGAAACCCGGCAATGAAGCAGCCTTTCGGGTAGAGCGGACCTTCAGGTCCGCGTCGAGGCCGCCCGAAGTCTAGGCGTTCGGCCCACTGAACGCGGTCATCAAAGAGCAGTTTTGACGCAGCGCTGAAGCGCCGATCTACCCAAGCTTGGGGATACAGCAGTTCGGAGACCGCCGTTTACGGACTATCATCCTGAGCGGAGCTCGAGCGTCCTTGGCTCGTGCGGAGTCGAAGAGCCTGCCCCGAGCGGAGCCGAGGGGACCCCTATAGCGCCAACCAACGGTCCGTTCACCAGATTCTCCTAATGCCGTACTGATCGAAGATTTTTTCATTGCTTACGAGTGGCAGGTTCTCGCCCTGTGCTTGGGCTATCAACATCCGGTCGAAAGGGTCGCGATGATCGCCAGGAAGACTACCAGCCCTCTGCGCATGCTCAATTGAAATCGGGAGCGGGTGAAATCCCAGTTGCTCGACGATCCGGCCAAAATCAGCGACGAGCCCCTCAGCACTGGGAAGCTTCCCAAGACGGTGTTTCGTGGTAATTTCCCATGCTGAAGCGGCGGAGACGAACACTTCGTTGGCAAAGGAAGCCAGCACGGAGTGCGCTCTCCTGGAGAGCTTCCGGTCGCCGGTTATCGCCCACAGCAATGCGTGTGTATCAACCAGGACACGCATCAGCGGTCCCAGGCATCAAGTTCGTCGTCAGGAAGCGGCTCGGAGAAATCCGCCGGGACGGTGAATTTACCCTTAAAGAGATCCAATCGTCGCGCTTTCGCCGCCTGGACGATTGGCACAATCTTGGCTACAACCTGCTTGCCGCGTGCGATCAGTACCTCCTCGCCGCGTTCGGCCTGCTCGATCAACTTGGAGAGATTGGTCTTGGCTTGATGAATGGTGGCAGTCGGCATTGCTGCTCCTATTAGCTAAGTATAGTATAGCTAAGGATAGTTCTGGAGACCACACCGGACGTTATGTTGTACGAAAGCTCAATGCACCAGAAATCCACTACCCGCGGCAATTATTCCCACGGTTGCGAGCACGAATCCAAAGTACCAGTACATGCGGTTGTCGGTAAGCAGGGTTATGGAAGTGACGACCAGCGCGATCTCCAGAAAGACCTCGCCCAAGTCGAACCGGTCTGCGCGGCGAGTGGCGCGTCCCACTTCAGCTTCGAGTCCGCGCGCTTCGGCCTGAATGTCCTTCTGCTGGTCGCGATATTTATCGATCTCTTCATGAAAATGCTTCTGCACTTCCTTGGCGCGTTCGGCCTTGGTGTTTTCCAGCGCCGTGAGCACATCGTCGAGCGCTTCCAGGTTGTTGCGGCGCATGTTCTTGGCCTGGTAGTACGCCCACTGGTCGGTGGCCCGCGTCTGCATGAGGATCTCTTCTGTGTGCGCCCGATGGCCCATCAGGGAAACCGAGGCCACAAAAACTGCCAGGATCGCCATGGTGAGGCTCACCGGCGCCAGGTGCTTTCTTTCCTTGGCTTCAGCAGCGGCTTCCTTCGCTTTTTCCAGTGCTTCCATTTCCGAGCTCATGCGGGTCTCCGACAGCAGTTAGCATTTGGCAATTAGTACTTAGGGAAACGCTGATCAAGTCCTGCTTTGAAAGGGACCGCCTTCAGGCGGTCCGCAAAGTGGAACAAATGAACCTGGCTTTAGCCCCTGAGGGCATTGCCGTCGACTTAATCAGAGTTTCCTTAGCCATTAGCTCTTAGCCAAAGCGCGATGTTACAGACTAAACCAGACGGAGGGAAATTTTCGAAGCGCCACAAGACCAAGCGCGATCGCACCAGGTGGTTGAGAGGCAGCGCAATTATGCGCCTCTGCGGCCCGTACCTCGCGTTACAGCTTTAGCTAACTGCTAAGTGCTAACTGCCAAGTGCCAACTCTCAAACGCTAACTACTAACCGCCTTCGCAAAATAGCGCAGAATCGCCTCCGCTTGTGGACGGCTGACCACCGATGCGAGGGCCGCCGCATCAGCTTCCTTCACCGCCTGCAAACTGCCGAAGTGTTGCAGTAATCGGCTCGTCGTTCGCACCCCCACGCCGGGAATCTCCAGCAGTTCGGTTTTGCGGTCGCGCATCTGCCGCCGCTTGCGATGGAAGGTCACGGCGAAGCGATGGGCCTCATCGCGGACCAGTTGCACCAAATGCAGCACTGGCGAATGCCGGTCAAGCACGACCGGATCGTCCTCCTGACCCTGGACGTAGATGATCTCCTCCCGTTTGGCGATCGAAGCCAGCGGCTGGTTGATGATGCCTAACGTCTCCAGTGCCTGCGCGGCTGCGTGCAATTGTCCGATGCCGCCGTCGATGAGGATCAGGCTGGGCATGGTCTGCTTCTCGTCCTGCACCCGCTTATAGCGCCGCGTGACCACCTCGCGCATCGAGGCGAAGTCGTCCACGCCCTCGACGCCTTGGATGATGAACTTGCGATAGTCCGATTTCTTCATTCTGCCGTCTTCCCAGACCACCATGGACGCGACGGTCTCCGCGCCCTGGATATGGGAGATGTCGAAGCACTCAATCCGCTTGGGCAACTCTGGCAGCATGAGCGAATCCTGCAAAGCCTCCTGGATGGCCTTGGCCGCCGGCTTCATCACCCGGAAGCGCTGATCGTACGATTGCTTGGCATTCTGCCCCACCAGGTCAATAAGCGAGCGCTTCTCGCCGCGCTGGGGCACATGAATCTGCACTCGCCGCTTCTGGCCTTCCGACAGCACTTCCTCGAGCGGCACACGATCTTCGAAGTCCACAGCAACGTAAATGGTGTGCGGAACATACTGTTGGTCCAGGTAAACCTGCTTGAGCAGCGCCGAAAAGAAGGCTCCCGGTTCGAAGCCGGCGGTGCCGACCATGCCGCTGAGGTCTTCCCAGAAGAACTCGCGCTTGTCGACGATCTTGCCGCCGCGCATGTGGAACAAGTTCACCGCCAGCATCTCGTTCTCGTAGTGATAGCCAAAGACATCGGCGTCATCTCCCTCGATGGCGGCGATGCGTTGCTTCTTGTCCAGCAATTCAACGGTGGAAATGAGGTCGCGATACTTCGCCGCCAGTTCGTATTGTTGGCGCTCGGCTGCGGCTGCCATGCGCTGCTGCAACGAACGCGACAGATCGGCGCCCCGGCCTTCGAGGAACATCCTCACGTCGTGAACAGCCTCGGCATAACGCTCCGGCGTGGTCAGACCATCCACGCATGGTCCCAGGCAGCGCCCGATGTAGTACTGCAGGCACGGCCGCGGGTACGAGCGGTTCAGGTCGAGCTTGCACGAGGGAATCAGAAAGTGGCGATGAATGAGGTCCACGATCCGGTAGGCCAGGCTCGTCGGAAAGTACGGCCCAAAGTAAAGCGAGCCGTCGCGGCGCAAGCGGCGCGTCGGATACACCCGAGGATAGCGCTCGCCGATCGTGAGTTTGATGTACGGGTAGGTCTTGTCGTCGCGCAGCAGGATGTTGTAGCGCGGCTTCTTCTGCTTGATCAGGTTGTTCTCAAGCGCCAGCGCCTCTTTCTCGTTGTCCACGACGATGTAGTCGAGGTCCACGGCCTCACGCAGCAGCGATCCGGTCTTGGCGTTGTCGGCCGCGCCCTCCAGAAAATAGGAGCGTACGCGGGCGCGCAGGCTGTTGGCCTTGCCCACGTAGATGATCTCGCCGTCGGCGTTCTTGTACAGGTACACGCCGGGTGAGGCTGGCAGGGTCCGAATTTTCTGGTGAAGGTCCATTCCGGCTACGTGGTAAAAATTCTACTCCGCGCGTCAGGATTATCCGGTGGAGCTGGCGCTTTCGGCGGAGCTGCTGGCATATATCTCTAACTAACTGAAACTAAAGGCCAAATGTGGCTAGTTTTGCTTCGACTATGGCAGCCAGCTTGCTCTTCTCAAGGAAAGCCGACGGTTGAGTCGAACCCTGCGGCGACAGTTTCAAGGAGTTGCTCCATGACCCGATTTTCCCTGGTAGCAGGGCTGGTGGCGGGCAGCCTGCCTTTTACGGTGGGCTGCGCCACCAAGAATTATGTCCGTAACGAAGTCACCCCGACGATCAACAAAGTCAATGAATTAGATGATCTGACGGCGAAAAATACTCAGGACATCCGCGACACCGACGCACGCGCCCAGCAGGGAATCCAGCAGGCGAAGTCGCAAGCCGCCGCCGCCGACCAGAAGGCCCTGGCTGCCGGACAGGCCGCCGACCAGGCCAAGCAGCATGCCGGTCAGGCCTCGAATCGCGTGACCAGCCTCGCCGGGACGGTTGAGAACCTCGACAACTACAAGCCGGTCAACGACACCACGGTGCTGTTCGCCTTCAACAGGTCCGATCTGACGCGCAAGGACAAGCAGGCGCTCGACGATTTCGCCCAGCAGATGACCAGCCAGAAACACTACATCGTGCAGGTAGAGGGCTACACGGATTCTACTGGCTCGGCCGATTACAACTATCAGCTCAGCCAGCGCCGGGCCGACGCAGTGATTCAGTATCTGGCCCAGAAATACAGCGTTCCGGCGTACAAAATTTATCTGATTGGTCTGGGCAAGGACAATCCGGTGGCCATGAACACCAGCGCCGCGGGGCGTGCCAAGAACCGGCGGGTAGACGTGACCCTGATGACGAACATTGTCACCGAGTCGGCCTCGTCCACGCAGCCTAGCTCCTCGGTGCAGGCGCAACCGCAGTAACGGGGGAAAGAGGCGCCTAGCCAGGGAAGGCCGTCTGATGTTGGACGGCCTTTTATACTTTTCCTCTCCTACCACTTCGATCGCGATCTGAATTCCTGACTGAAGTGATATGTTCTCTGGCATGAGACGAGGCTTCCTGCTGCTCTTGCCGGCGCTACTGCTGTGCACGATCGCCACCGCGCAATCCCCTCAGACCGCGGCCTCCAAGGCCTCGCAAGAGTTGCAGCAATGGCGCGCCTCCCGGGCCACCCAGTTGATGGATGACTTCGGCGAGCTCGCGCGCTATCACGACTCGGATGCCAGGCTCGGCCCGCCCGCACCCGGGGAGGACCGCATCGTGTTCCTGGGCGACTCGATTACCGACAGCTGGGACCTGGCGAAATATTTCCCCGGAAAGCCTTACGTCAACCGTGGATTCAGCGGACAGACGACGCCGCAGATGCTGCTACGCTTTCGCCAGGACGTGATCAGTCTTCAACCCAGGGTGGTTGTGATCCTGGCCGGTACCAACGATATCGCGGGCAACACCGGGCCGATGACATTGCAACAGATCGAGGCGAACTATGCTTCCATGGCCGACCTGGCGCGGGCCCACAACATTCGTGTGGTGTTTTCTTCGGTGACACCCGTCAATGACTATACAGAGAAGGCCCAGCGGTTCTTTCCGCTGCGTTCCCCGCAAGAAATTCTCGAATTGAACCGCTGGATGAAGGATTACGCCTCGGCCAACAGCGATATCTACCTCGACTACTTTGGCGCGATGGTTGACGATAGAGGGTTCCTCAAGCGCACGCTCTCGGAGGACGGCCTGCATCCCAATGACGCGGGATACAAGGTCATGACGCCGCTGGCGGAAAGAGCCATAGAGCAGGCGCTCGGCGCATCGGGTAAGTCTGCAACGCAATGATTGGGCCCTGCCGGAAGTTCCGTCCCGTCCTCCTGACCGGTGTCATCCTGAGCGACGAGCGCAAACGGGGTCCCCGGCGAGCACCGGTTTTGTGCTCGTTGGGGTGTTGGAGCGAGGAGTCGAAGAGCCTGCCCCGAGCGAAGCCGAGGGGACCCCTACCGTTCCCATCAGTCTAGTTTTTCCACGACGCGAGCCTCGGCCCGCAAAGGATCTGTAGTCTATCCTGTAATTGCAGCCTGAGTGCGACGGGCTGACAAGACTCGATCCCCGCATTCATGAGCACCAGACTGCAACGATTCATGCTTCGCGCCATTAACGTTTGGCCGCCCATTGCCGGCGCCGGAATCCGTGTGAAATGGAGCGCCGACCATAAAGCCGTTGATGTCGAGATGAAGCTGCGCTTTTGGAACCGCAACTATGTCGGCACGCACTACGGCGGGTCGCTATACTCGATGGCCGATCCCTTCTACATGCTGATGCTGATGGAAAACCTGGGTCGCGATTACATTGTGTGGGACAAGGCCGCCAGCATCCGCTTTCGCAAGCCCGGGAAGGGTAGAGTCAAGGCCCACTTTCGCCTGACCGACACACAGCTAGACGAAATTCGCGAAAAGCTGACCACCCAGGAGAAGTACGAGCCGACATTCGTGGTTGAAATTAAAGACGAAGCCGGCGACGTGGTCGCCGAAGTGACCAAGGTGCTGTACATCCGCCGCAAGGACCGCACCGGAACCTAGTGTTCAGGTCGGGTGGGTCTTTGTGCTGCCGAGTCATCCACAGCCGTGCCGGGTTCCAATACAATATGGGAGTGCGTTTTCGTTATCTGATTCTCGTCACATTTTGCCTTTCGATTACGGGCGTTGCGGTGGCACAGGCCCAGGAACCGGTCGAACAGGTTCCCACGGACAAGTCGGCTCCGCCGCCCAAAGACAACCGCAAGTCGCCGCCGCGCTCTGACAACGTTCCCGCGGAGGAAAGCTCCAGCAAGGAAACGCAAATCGACGTCTCCCCTCCCGCCGACGATGCCAAGAAGCATCCCGAGGCGGGGCTGGGCGACGCCAGCGATGTCGACGAATTTACCCCCTACAATCCCATGAAGGCGATGAAGTGCGTGGAGATTGGCGACTTTTACTTCAAGGTCAAGCAGAACTATCCCGCTGCTATCAGCCGGTACCGTGAGGCGTTGGAGTTCAAGCCTCATGACGCCGAGGCCACCTTCAAACTGGCAGAGGTCTTGAACAAAACCGGCGATACCGCCGGGGCCGTGGAGAACTACGAAGAGTATGTGAAGATCCTGCCCAATGGGCCCTACGCCAAGAAGGCTCGAGAAGAGCTGGACAAGCTGAAACAGAAGACCGCTCGAAGTAGGCCGTCAGGGACCAGGGTCAGGGAACCAGGGGTCCAGGGGTTAGGTTTGCATCGCGAGGACTTCGCCAGTCAAGGCTCTCGTCGAAGGCTGTCCTTCTGACTCTGACTGCTCGACCACTGACACCACTGATACTGGCACTGCTGCTACTGACTACTGACCGGACTACTGATTCTGCTTCTCCGGCGGATCAATCCCGCGTCGCACCGGCACAAGCGCTCCGCGGCTGGGATCGGCTTGTTGGGCGCGCGCCATCACCTCGTTGCGCACGTAGCTGACAAATCCCGCCATCTGCCGCTGCATTTCGTCCATGCGCTCGCGCATTTGCAGAATGATCGCGATGCCCGAGATGTTCACTCCCAGGTCCCGCGCCAGCGACAGGATCAGTTCCAGCCGCTCGATATCTTCGTCGGTGTAAAGGCGGGTGTTGCCCTCGGTGCGCGATGGCTTCAGCAGACCTTCGCGTTCGTACAGGCGCAACGTCTGCGGATGGATGTCGTACATCTCCGCCACCGAGCTGATCATGTACGCGCCTTGCTTCTTACGCTTGGCCATAGTCCTCTCGAATAGCTGTCAGCTATCAGCCGTTAGCTTTCAGCTAAAATCTTTGTCAGCTGCGGTTGCGTCGCGTCCGCCGTCTTTAACGGATGGCTGACGGCTGAGATCTGAGGGCTTACTGCTGCATACACCAGATGCGGCAGTCCGAAATGCGTCACTTGCCGCTCCACTTGCATGCCATTGCGCTCGGCGACCCGCCGCGACGGCAGGTTCTCGGGCTGAATCAACGAAATTACTTTTGCCGCACCGAGCGTGCGAAATGCGTATTGCATGCAGCCATGCGCCGCTTCAGTAGCATAGCCATGGCCCCACTGGTCGCGGCGCAGATGATAGCCAACTTCAAGCTCCGGCCCGCCGTCGATCTCCTGGATGACCAGTCCACAATCGCCAATTACGTCGCCGGTCGCCTTGAGCACCACGGCGTACAGCCCGAGCCCGTTCTCGGCGTAGCGGCGAAGATTTCGTTCGATCCACTCCTCCGCGTCTTTGTGCTTAAACGGTCGCGGGATAATACTGCATCGCGATCGGATCGCCAATCACCGCGAATATCGCATCCACGTCGTCGGGACGCAACCGGCGCAAGGATCAGTCGTTCGGTTTCGAGCACGAGATCGGCAGTTAGCACTTGGCATTTAGCGCTTAGCATTTAGCACTCAGCATTTAGCACTTAGCATTCAGCACTTAGCATTTCTCTTCTGCATCTGTCTTCTGCATCGTTGATGATATGTATGGAACTCTGCACTGCTGAACCTGAAGCCGCTAATTGCTAATTGCTAGCTGCTAATTGCTTTCCTTCCACAACGCTTCCCGCGGGTCTTCCGGATTCAGCTTGGCCAGCTCGCGCAGGATCTCCTTCGAGCGCTCGTCCGTGACCTTCGGAGGCACCAGCTTGATCTCGACAATCTCGTCGCCGCGCGCGCCTTCCTTGACCGCCGACGGAACACCCTTCTCCCGCAAGCGCAGCTTCTGTCCGCATTGCGTTCCCGGCGGAATCTTCAGCAGCGCACGCCCGTCGATGGTCGGCACCTCGATCTTGGTCGCCCAGCGCCACTTCCGTAACCGTCGCCGGCACCGTGAGATAAATATCGTCGCCCTCGCGCTTGAACACCGGATGCTCGCCCACGCGCACGATGATGTAGAGATCGCCCGCGGGCGCGCCCTTGGTCCCGGCATTGCCGCGGCCCGGCAGCCGGATGCGTTGTCCGTCGCGCGTTCCGGCTTTGATGCGAACCTTCAGCACGTCACTGCGCTCGACGCGTCCGTCCCCGTGGCACACCGGGCACACGGTGCGGTTCTTGCCGCTACCGCCGCAACGTGGGCACACCACGTTGAACTTCATGCTGCCGCTCTTCTGCGTGATCTGTCCCTTGCCGTGACATTCAGGACACTGGCCGGGGCTCTCGACGAATCCCTGGCCGTGACAGTGGCTGCAGACCTCGCGGTGGGGAATCGTGAGCTGCATCTCGGTGCCCTGATCGCCTGCCAGAAGCCGACATTCACCTGGTACTCCAGGTCCTCGCCCGGATCGGGGCGCGCCGTCGGCTCCTCACGGCCGCCGCCGAAGATGCCAGAGAAGATGTCGCGGAAGCCGCCACTGCCGCTTCTGCGTCCGGCTGCTCCCGCGCCCTCGGAATAGTCATTGAAGTCGAAGCCGCTGAAGTCGAAGGGAACTTCCTGGGTATAGGTCTGCGCTCCACCGCGGCCCGCACCGGCCAACCGCCGCGGCTGGCCACCGCCGCGCGCGTAGGCTTCCGCCGTTGCCGGGTCGATGTTGTCGGAGTAGAAGCCGAGCTGATCGTAGATCTTGCGTTTCTTGGGATCGCTGAGGACGTCGTTGGCCTCGGAGAGCGTCTTGAACTTCTCCTCGGCTGACTTGTCCCCCGGATTCACGTCGGGGTGATACTTGCGCGCCAACTTGCGAAACGCCTTGCGGATATCGTCCGCCGAGGCAGTCTTCTTCACCCCGAGGATGCCGTAGTAGTCTTTGTCTTTGTTGGCGGTTGGCATGGTTAGCTATCAGCCGTCAGCTATCAGCTGTCAGCCAAATCTCTCTGTTGACGCTCTTCCTTCTCGCCCGAATCGCAGTCTTAGTTGATGTTTGCCTGCCCCGATTCTCCCATCGGGACGACAGCGCGCGCGACGAAACCGACCTCATCGCTGATCACCGCGATCGCTTTCATCCGGCCGTCGATGCCCGCCGTGATCAAGTACCAGCGTCCATCGTCGTTGTTAAAACTTAACATGTAGGACTGATTGTTTACTTCGAATCTCAATTTGTTCCTTCAATCTGGGGAGCTCTGTTTTGAGCCGTCAGCCGTCAGCTATCAGCCGTCAGCTAAGCCTGCTCATGTTCAGCTATCGCTTTCTTCCACCGCTCGCCATCACCTAAGATGAGGGGGCGTTCGTCACGCCCCCTGCCTTGGCTGATAGCTGACAGCTGAAAGCTGAGAGCCTATTTCTTCTCGTCCACGTCCACGTACTCAGCGTCGATCACGCCTTCGTCTTTCTTCTGCTGCTCGCCTGCCGCGGCCTGCCCGTCTCCACCCGGAGCCGGACCTCCCGTCGGAGGCGTCTGCGCCGAGGTCGCCTTGTACATGGCTTCCGCCAGCTTGTGCGAAGCCGAGGTCAGGTTCTCGCGCGCCTTGTTCATCGCGGCCGAGTCGGTGCCCTCAAGCGACTTCTTGGCGTCGGCCAGCGCGTTCTCCACATCCGAACGCTCCTGCCCGGAGATCTTGTCCCCGTGCTCGCGCAGCATCTTCTCGATGCTGTAGACCATGCCGTCGAGCTGGTTGCGGGCCTCGACTTCCTCACGCTTGGCCTTGTCTTCCGCCGAGTGCGCGTCGGCTTCCTTGGCCATGCGATCGACCTCTTCCTTGCTTAGACCGGAAGACGACGTAATCGTAATCTTCTGGTCCTTGCCGGTCGCCATGTCTTTGGCGTTGACGTTCAGGATGCCGTTGGCATCGATGTCGAACGTCACCTCGATCTGCGGCACGCCACGCGGCGCCGGAGGCAGTCCGGTCAGGTGGAACTTGCCCAGCGTGCGATTGTCGCGCGCCATCGGACGTTCACCCTGCAGCACGTGCACCTCGACCGAAGTCTGGTTGTCGGCCGCCGTCGAGAAGGTCTCCGTCTTCTTCGTCGGGATGGTCGTGTTGCGCGGGATCATGTTCGTCGCCACGCCGCCCATGGTCTCAATCGACAAGCGTCAGCGGGGTCACGTCGAGCAGCAGCAGGTCTTTCACCTCGCCGCCCAGTACGCCGCCCTGGATGGCCGCACCGATCGCCACCACTTCGTCGGGGTTCACGCCCTTGTGCGGTTCCTTGCCGAAGATCTCCTTCACCAGTTGCTGAATGCGCGGCATGCGCGTCTGTCCGCCGACCAGCACAACTTCGTCGATCTTGTCGGGCGTGATGCCGGCGTCTTTCAACGCCGCCTTGCACGGGCCGATGGAACGATCGATGATGTCCTTCACCATCTCTTCCAGCTTGGAGCGCGTCAGCTTCTTGACCAGGTGCTTGGGACCGCTCGCGTCCGCCGTGATGAACGGCAGATTGATCTCGGTCTCCATGGTGGTCGAAAGCTCGATCTTGGCGCGCTCGGCTGCATCACGCAGACGCTGCAGCGCCATCTCGTTGCCCTTGTCGCGCAGGTTCAGGCCTTCGTCCTTCTTGAACTCGTCGATCAACCAGTCGACGATGCGCTGGTCGATGTTGTCGCCGCCCAGGTGCGTGTCGCCGTTGGTGGACTTCACCTCGATGACGCCTTCGCCGACTTCCAGAATCGAAATGTCGAAGGTGCCGCCGCCGAAGTCGTACACGGCGATGGTTTCGTCCTTCTTCTTGTCGAGTCCGTAGGCCAGTGCTGCGGCCGTCGGCTCGTTGATGATGCGCTTGACATCAAGACCGGCAATCTTGCCTGCGTCCTTGGTCGCCTGGCGCTGCGCGTCGTTGAAGTACGCCGGAACCGTGATCACGGCATCCGTCACTGTCTGGCCGAGATAGTCTTCAGCCGACTTCTTCAGCTTCTGCAGAATCATGGCCGAGATCTGCGGCGGGGTGTATTCCTTCCCCTGCGCCACGATGGCCACGTGATCGCCCGACTGCACCACCTTGTAGGGCACCATCTTCATCTCTTCATTGACCTCGTCGAAACGACGGCCCATGAAGCGCTTGATGGAGTAAATTGTGTTTTCGGGATTGGTGATGGCCTGCCGCTTGGCAACCTGGCCGACCAGCCGCTCCCCGTTCTTGGTGAATCCCACGACCGAAGGCGTGGTTCGCCCGCCTTCTTCGTTGGGGATGACTTTGGGCTCGCCGCCTTCCATCACGGCGACCACCGAGTTGGTGGTTCCCAAGTCAATTCCGATAATCTTTCCCATTGCAGCCACCCTCCTGGCTTAGAATATCTTGTAAGTCACTGAAAATAAGTGCCGTTGACAGCGCCGTAAGTCCTTTATAACAAACCGACTATAGAACTTGAGTGAATCGTTGTCAAGGTTTAGATGTGGAAGAAACCCTCTCCGTTGCAGGAATTTCTCGCGAATCGAAAAGCACCCCGAAAGGCCTTTGCAATTACTATGTTGTGCGTCCCAATTGGGATACA
Organism: uncultured Acidobacteriaceae bacterium; assembly: GCA_963840905.1. Lineage (GTDB taxonomy): Bacteria > Acidobacteriota > Terriglobia > Terriglobales > Acidobacteriaceae > Bog-257. The sequence continues at coordinate 183,153 of CAWJAO010000010.1, read as the reverse complement.
GGAGGCGGTCCCGAAAGGAGCAGCAGGATGGACGACTGAAACGGTGGAGACCGGCTGTTGTATCGTCGGCGGCGGACCCGCAGGAGTGATGCTGGGCTACCTTCTGGCGCGCGGCGGCGTGCCGGTGACGGTGCTGGAGAAACACAAGGATTTCTTTCGCGACTTTCGCGGCGACACCGTGCATCCTTCGACGCTCGAGGTGATGTACGAGCTGGGTCTGCTGGAAGACTTCCTGAAGCTGCCGCACCAGGAGTTGATCTCGGTCAACGGCGTCTTCGGGGGCTACTACCTTCGAGGTGGCCAGCCTTCGGCGCGTGCCGACGCATTGCAAGTTCGTGGCGCTGATGCCGCAATGGGATTTTCTCAACTTTCCTCTCCAGCCAGTGCAAAGAAGTTTCCCTCGTTCAATCTCAAGATGGAGCACGAGGCGGTTGGCCTGCTTCGTCGATGTTGGACAGATCACCGGAGTACGGGCGACACACGCCGAACGGGCCGGTTGAGATTCGAGCCGACCTGGTGATCGGATGCGATGGCCGCCACTCCATTACCCGCCAGGCTGCGGGGCTGGAGGTGATCGAGTCAGGCGTTCCCATCGACGTGCTGTGGTTCCGCATTGGCCGCACCACCAACGATCCCGAACAGCTCTTCGGAAACTTCAATTACGGCAAGGCGCTGGTCATGATTCCGCGTGGCGATTACTTCCAGGCCGCGCTCATCATTCCGAAGGGATCCTTCGCGAAGGTGCAGCGGCGAGGGCTGGACGACTTTCGCGCCTCCGATTGCGCAGATCGCTCCTTATGTCGGCGACCGGGTTGCCGAATTGAAAGATTGGGACCAGATCAAGCTACTAACGGTGCAGATCAACCGTCTGCGGCAGTGGTATCGGCCCGGACTGCTCTGCATCGGAGACGCCGCCCATGCCATGTCTCCGGCGGGCGGAGTCGGCATCAACCTCGCGATTCAGGACGCCGTGGCGACCGGCGAACCTCCTGACCAGCGCGCTTCGCGAGCGGCGAAGTCACCGAAGCACTGCTGGCTCGCGTGCAATGCCGGCGAGAGTTTCCCACCCGTGCGACCCAATTTATGCAAGTGCAGGCCCACAAAGGACTGGCGAAAATTTTCCAAAATCCCGGTCCCGCAAAGGCCCCATGGCAACTGAAGGTGGCCGTCAACATTCCCGGCGTGCATGATTTGGCTGGACGGCTGGTGGGCGTCGGAGTTCGTCCGGAACACATCGCCGGTGCGAAGACCCGCCGGACATGCCCCGCGCCCAGCTGGAAGAAGTTGGCTGTCGGCATTGGTCTCGCCGCGGCGGGAGGGATGATCGCGTTTCGCATGCTCAGGGGCGCGAAACGCGCCGTCTGGGCATAGCGTATTGCTTCTCACCGCGACGGCTTAGTAGGACATCAAGATTCGAAGGTCCCTCACATTGTTACCGGTAGGTCCGGTCATGATGCTGTCGCCGATGGCGTCAAAGAGTGGGTAGGAATCAAAATGCCTTAAGCTCGCCGCAGTTTCAAATCCGCGGTTCCTCGCCCGGTCTGCGGTGGTTCCATCCGCGACTGCACCGGCCGCGTCGCTATTGCCGTCGATGCCGTCCGTTCCCGCGCTCAGAACGGTGATGTTCTCGCCGGCAATTTTCTGTGCGCAGTAAAGCGCGAACTGTTGATTGCGGCCGCCAACGCCCGCCTTTGCTCCCACCTTCACCGTGACCTCTCCACCCGAAATCAGGCAGGCGCGCGATACGCCGCGACGTAGCTCGCGCAACCGCCCCAGCAGATGATCGGCGGCCCGCTCATAGTCCCAGTCGTCGCAACGGTTGTCCACCTCGACGGCGAAGCCTCCCAGCACCGCACGTTCGACCGCGGCATTGATCGCGGTGGCGTTCGAAAGTACCGTCACATAGCGGGAGCGTCCAAACGCGGGATCGTTCCGCTTGGGCGTCTCTTCCAGCTGCTCGCGTTCGAAGAGGGCCCGCACGCTGCCGGGGAAGTTCTTCAACAGCTTGTAACGCTTAACGATGGCATAGCAGTCGGCAACGGTCGTGGTGTCTGGCATCGTGGGACCTGAGGCCAGCGCATCGAGCGACCCCTCCGGCACATCCGATACCAGCACCGACACCTGGTACGAAGGCGCAGCCGCACGCGCCAGTCGCCCGCCCTTCAGCGTCGACAAGTGTTTGCGGATGGCATTGATTTCCGCAATCGGCGCCCCGGAATGGACCAGCGCCTGATAGGTCTCGACCACGTCTGCGAGCGAAATACCCGCGCTGATTGGCTTCTCGGCGATTGCCGAAGCCCCCCCGCTGATCAGGTAGATCACTAACGTTTGCGGCGACGGCGCACTCAGCAGCCGCAGGATCGCATCACCGGCACGTAACGACTCCTCGTTAGGGAGAGGATGCCCTCCCATGAAATAGCGAAAGCCGAAGAGCTGCGCCGGCGGTGGCGTTGGGACACGCAACGATCCCGGTGAGGCCGGTCCCAATGGTGTTGACCAGCGCCTCCGCCATGCTGTGCCCTGCTTTGCCGATGGAAACTACGAGCGTCCGCGAGAAAGATCCCAGCGCATAAACATCGTTTCCCACGCGCAGATCGCCGCCATCGCAGAACACCTGCTTCGAAAACGCCCGCGGAACGCTGCACTCGGAGAGAGCGTACTGGAACATATCGCGCGCCCGGTCGCGCATTTCACTGGATAATGCTTCCGTCTGAGGATTAGGGGGCCGCTCTGGGGACTCGGGCATGCGGGGAGATTATAAGCTGTTGTCTGTGGACCGCTGGCGGATGAGACTAGCCATTCCTGGGCCCTTCGGTAATTCCTTCTTTGATCTGTCATCCCGACTGCAGCGAAGCGGAACGGAGGGATCTGCGGTTCAGCATCCAGCGGCGTTCTCCGCCGGGGCAGCCGCCCCAATGTTTCATCGCCTATTTACCGGATATTCATCGCCCTCTGATGTACCCAAATGCCGGCACGAGTAAGCTACCTTCAATAGCAAACCTGATCGGAGAGAGGGGAGACTGGCCAAACAGCCGCTCCCCATTTTGTTTTGCACGCCAGCAGCCGATTGCCTACTACTGGTTACTGCCGTTTGCCTTCCACCTCTCCGCCGCACTACCATCGTGCTGTCTATGCCAGTCGCAACGGATTCATCCGGCATCACCTATTCTCCCGTGAAGGCGCCACGCGGCAACCAGCTCTCCTGCAAAGGCTGGGGGCAGGAAGCCGCCATGCGCATGCTGATGAACAACCTCGATCCCGACGTAGCAGAGCGTCCGCAGGACCTCGTGGTCTACGGCGGCACCGGCCGCGCCGCCCGCAATTGGGAGTGCTACCACGCCATCGTCAACTCGCTGAAGTCGCTCGAAAACGATGAGACCCTGCTCGTCCAGTCGGGCAAGCCGGTCGGCATCTTTCAGACGCACGAGTACGCGCCGCGCGTGCTCATCTGCAACTCCAACCTGGTGGGCCACTGGTCGAACTGGGAAAAGTTCAACGAACTGGAGAAGCTCGGCCTCATCATGTACGGCCAGATGACCGCCGGCTCGTGGATTTACATCGGCTCGCAGGGAATCATTCAGGGCACGTTCGAAACTTTTTCCGCGGCCGGCGAAAAGCATCTCGGCGGCGATCTCGAAGGCAAACTGATCGTCTCGGGCGGGATGGGCGGCATGAGCGGCGCACAGCCGTTGGCGGCCACCATGACAGGCGCGTGCTACCTCGGCATCGAAGTCGATCCCGAGCGCATCAAGAAACGCCTGCGCACCGGCTACTGCGATTTCATGGTCAACTCGCTCGACGAGGCGCTGCGCATCCTGAAAAATGCGGTGCGCAAAAAAGAAAATATCTCCGTCGGTCTGGTCGGCAACTGCGGCGATATGATTCCCGAGCTGGCCGAGCGCGGCGTCGTGCCTGACATTCTCACCGATCAGACTTCGGCGCACGATCCACTGAACGGTTATGTGCCCAGCGGTATGTCGCTGGAAGAAGCGCTGGAGTTGCGCAAAAGTGATCCCAAGGCGTACACCGAGCGCTCGCTCGATACCATGGCCCGCCACGTCGAAGGCATGTTGAAGCTGCAGAAGATGGGTTCGGTGACATTCGACTACGGCAATAACATTCGCACCTTCGCCTTCGAGCACGGAGTGAAGAACGCTTACGACTTTCCCGGGTTCGTGCCGGCCTACATTCGTCCGCTGTTCTGCGAGGGACGCGGGCCGTTTCGCTGGGCGGCGCTCTCCGGCGATCCCGCCGACATCCACACCACCGACGATCTGGTGCTGGAGATGTTTCCGCAGAACAGAATCCTGAGCCGCTGGATTGACCTGGCGCGCAAGCGCATCAAGTTCCAGGGATTGCCGTGCCGCATCTGCTGGCTGGGCTACGGCGAACGTGCCGAATTTGGCTTGGCGATGAACGACATGGTGAAGAAGGGCACGCTCAAAGCGCCAATCGTGATGGGTCGCGACCACCTCGACTGCGGCTCGGTGGCATCGCCCTTCCGCGAGACCGAAGCCATGAAAGATGGCAGCGACGCCATCGCCGACTGGCCTCTGCTGAACGCGTTGCTTAACACGGCGAGCGGCGCATCGTGGGTGTCGATTCACAACGGAGGCGGCGTTGGCATCGGCTACTCGCAACACGCTGGGCAGGTGACCGTCGCCGACGGCATCCGACGAAATGGCAAAACGCATCGAGCGCGTGCTGACCAATGATCCGGGTATCGGCGTCGCGCGCCACGTCGACGCAGGCTACGACGAGGCGAAAAGCTTTGCAAAGGACAAGGGAATTAAAGTGCCGATGGCAGGGTAGCCGTCGGCTGTCCGCCGTCAGCTATTAGCCGCCATCTTTTTGGTTTGCGCCTCAGCTCTTCCTAGTGGCTTTTAGCTGTTGGCCGTCAGCTTTCAACGGTGTCATCCTGAGCGGAGTGAGTCCGCTGCGCAGCAGCGGGCGAACGAAGTCGAAGGACCCCTATAGCTGCGATGATCTATGAAGTTGTCATCCCCAGCGAGGACTCTAGTCCGAGTCGAGGGATCTGCGGTTGTTACTTGCGCGAGAGCTACTCTTGGACCTCGACCCTCTACATCCTCCGGTAACCCTGCTTACTCACGCCGCGCAACTGCTGACGCTGCGTAGCGCATCGGGCAGCACCGGCCCGCGCCGTGGCGCGCAGATGCGCGACCTTGCCATCATCGAGGACGGGGCGGTCCTCATCGCCGACGGCAAGATCGTCGCAGTTGGTACGACCGACGAGGTCGCCAAGCACGAACTCCTCACATCAAGACCGATGCATATCGACGAAATCGATTGCTCAGGCAAAGTCGTCCTCCCGGGCTTTGTGGACTCCCACACCCATCCCGTTTTCACCGCGCCTCGCCTCATCGACTTCGAGAAGCGCATCGCGGGCGCCACCTACGAAGAGATCGCCGAAGCTGGTGGCGGCATTCGCGCCAGCCTGCGCGGCGTGCGCGATGCCTCGCAGGAAGCGCTGGCCGCTCACGTCCTGCGCGGACTTGAGGAGATGGCGTCCCACGGCACCACGACGGTGGAATGCAAGTCCGGCTACGGCCTCAACTTCGCCGCCGAGATGAAGTCGCTGGAGGCGATTCGCGAGGCTTCGCACCAATGGCCGGGGTGGGTGGTGGCGACGCTGCTGGCCGCGCACGTGGTCCCCCCGGAGCACCGCGAAAATCCGGAGGAGTACGTCCGAATCATCTGCGAGGACATGATTCCCACCGCCGCAAAGCTGAAGCTCGCGACGTATCGTGGATGTCTTCTGCGAGCGCGGCGCGTTCACCATGGAGCAATCGCAGCGAATTCTGCGCACCGCTGTCGAACACAATCTCGGCGTGCGGGCGCATGTGTGCCAGCTCACGTCCGCGCAACTCGCTCCACTCCTTGAATTCCACCCCGCCTCGCTTGATCACCTTGACTTCGTCAGCGACGACGATGTCGCGGTCCTGTCGAAGCTCGAGACGGTCGCGACCTTGCTTCCTGCGGCGAACTATTTCCTCGGCTTGGAAACGTTTCCGCCCGCACGGAAGTTGCTGGACTCCGGACGTCGCGGTCGCCCTGGCCACCGACTACAATCCAGGCACCTCGCCGACCACTTCGATGCCATTCGTGCTGTCGGTGGCATGCACGCACATGAAGATGTCGCCGGCGGAAGCGCTCGTCGCCGCGACCTACAACGGGGCTTGCGCGCTGCAACTGCAGGGCACGAAAGGGAAGTCTTGAGCCGGGCAAAGACGCTGACATCGCCATCTTCGAGGCCTCGGACTATCGAGAACTTGCGTACTGGTTTGGAATAAACCGCTGTCGCGAAACCTTGCTGAACGGCATTCGGCGGAGGAACGTGCCAATTGGTCATTAGTGGGGTGGGCCTGCGTTCGAGGTAGGGCTTACTCTCGCCCTACCCTCTCGTGCCACCATTTCAACCCGGCTTTTTCGCCGCTCAGAGCCATCTGCTTACTCATTCTGGTCGCATTCGTCCAAAATATGAGTAAGACTCTCGTGGAACCGAGACCCGGTTCCGCGCGTAACTCCGTTCACAGTAATTGGGGCATCTTAACTTCCTTTGAGAGAGTGTATGAAACAAACCCTGCTTGTGTTCGCAGCCGGCCTGCTGGTTTGCTGCTCCGCCGTAGCGCAACGCCTTCCCGGCGGCGCGTCGCCTGATCACTACTGGACTGACGATTAACATCAACTTCCCGACCAACACCTACGAAGGCGACGAGACCATCGACCTCAAGCTCGCCAAGCCCACCAAGACCATTACGCTGAACGCGGTGGAAATCGACTTCCACAGCGTGACCGTAACCGCGGGTGGGACAGACCCAGACAGCCAAGGTCTCCAGCGACGAAAAGAATGAGACGGCCACCTTCAGCGTGGACAACGAGCTTCCGGCCGGAGCCGCGACCGTACAAATCAAGTACACCGGTCATCTTAACGACAAGCTGCGCGGCTTCTACCTGAGCACCTACAAGGGCCGCAAGTATGAAGTCTCGCAGATGGAAGCCACCGACGCGCGCGTGGCCTTCCCCTGCTTCGACGAGCCGGACTACAAGGCCACCTTCGACATCTCCGCCATCGTTGACAAGGGCGACACCGCAATCTCGAATGGCAAGATTGTTTCCGACACGCCGGGCCCCGGCGACAAGCACACCATCAAGTTTTCGACCTCGCCCAAGATGTCGAGCTACCTGGTGGCGCTGACTGTGGGCGACTGGAAGTGCGCTTCCGATTCGGTGGACGGCGTCGCGCTCAACGTCTGCACCGTTCCCGGCAAAGAGAACGAGACGCGCTTTGCGCTGGATGCCACCAAGGCGATCCTTCACTACTACAACAACTACTACGCGATCAAGTATCCGCTGCCCAAGCTGGACCAGATTGCAGTACCTGACTTCCAGGCCGGAGCCATGGAAAACTGGGGCGCCATCATCTACCGCGAGACCGACCTGCTGATCGACGATAAGACCTCGTCGCTAGGGGCAAAGCAGGGAGTGGCCGACACCATCGCCCACGAAGTTGCGCATCAGTGGTTTGGCGACCTGGTGACCATGAAGTGGTGGGACGATATCTGGCTTAACGAAGGCTTTGCCACCTGGATGACGCCGCATCCGGTCGAGCATTGGAAGCCCGAATGGATGGTCGGCCAGGACGTTGTGGCTGGAACCAACGGAGCGCTGGGCGTGGATTCCGTGGAGAACATCCGCCCCATCCACCAGGACGCGGAAACCCGCGGCGAAATCGAAAACCTGTTTGACGGCATCGCCTACGGCAAGACGGCCGCCGTGCTGCACATGCTGGAATCCTATCTGGGGCACGAGACCTTCCGGGCAGGCGTAAACCTTTACTTGAAGGAACACGCCTACGGTAATGCAACAGCGTCAGATTTCTGGAATGCCATGGCGCGCAGCTCGAAGCAGCCGATCGACAAGATCATGCCCACCTTCGTCATGCAGCCCGGTGCTCCGTTTGTGGGAGTCGAGGCCAAGTGCGAGGGCGGCAATACCACGCTGAATCTCTCGCAAAAGCGCTATCTGGAGTCGCCCGAGGCGTTCAGCAAACCCAACGACCAGATCTGGCAGATTCCCGTTTGCGCCAAGGGCGTCAACGAAACGTCCGCAGACAAGCAGCAATGCTTCCTGCTGACCGAACGCCAGCAGCAGTTCACGCTCAAGGGCTGCCCCAAGTTCGTTTTCCCCGACGCCAATGCGCTGGGCTACTACCGGTTCGACTACGACACGGCTGCCCTGCATCAACTGGGCAACGCCGTGGATAAGGTACTCACGCCCGACGAGCGCATCGCGCTGCTCGGCAACGAGTGGGCCCTGATGCGAGTCGGCAGGCACGGCGTGGGCGACTACCTGGCGCTGGGCGACCAACTGAAGAACACGCCCGGTAGCGCATTGCTGGAAGAATTCAGCAACCGCCTGGACTTTCGTCGGGCAGCACATGGTGACCGACGAGGACCGGCCCGCCTTCCAGGCGTGGGTGCGCCAGACGTTCTCGCCAATGCTGCAGCAACTGGGCTACGCGGCGCGTTCCAGCGATACTCCCGAAGACAAGCAGAAACGCGCCGACCTGTTCCGCATGCTGGGTGACGTCGGGAAAGATCCTGCGGTCATCCAGCAGGCCCGTGTCATGGTGCAGCAGTACATGAAGGACCCGGCTTCGATCGATCCGACATTGGCCGGTGCCGTGGTTTCTGTAGCAGCCCGTAACGGCGACGCAGAACTCTACAACCAGTACAAGGCGCAGTTGAAGAACGTGAAGTCGACGCAGCTGTATTACCGGTTCTTCTACGCGCTGGCGGAGTTTCCGGAGCAGTCGCTGATCCAACAGACCCTGCAGTCGACCCTGACCCCGGAGGTTCGCGGCCAGGATTTGTACGTCCTGGTGCGACTGCTGGCGAATCCCCACTAGCCAGAATGCCACCTGGGATTTCATGCGCCAGAACTTTGACGAAATCATGAAGAAGACTGGCGGCGGACTTGGTGGGGTGGGAGTATTCCTTTACGGAGCGGACAATTTCTGCGATACCCAAAAGGCCAACGAGGTGCAGCAGTTCTTCCAGCAACATCCCTTCCCAGGGACGGAGCGCAACCAGCGAGAGGCCGTCGAGTCGATCAATGGATGCGTCGCCCTGCGCGGTGAACAGCAAAACAATCTGGCCGCCTGGCTGAAGCAGAACGGCATTACCAACGCTTCTAGTGGCGGCCGCGCCGCAGTAGGCAGCGTGCACTAGAACTAGGCCTTCCAAAGCGTAGGTAACAGACGGGGCGTCCCAAGGGGCGCCCTGTTGCTTTGTCACATGGAACTTCCTGGCTTCTACGAGCATCGCATCAAGTCCTACCTTGTTCCCGCGGCATAGAGGCGCCGCCTTCTGTGGTCGTATGGCGTGCCATAGGGCGGTTTGTTAATCTTGCTGTTGCTGATATGTCAATTTGGCGTCCTCGGAGACTGCAGATTGAAAATCAAGGCCCTGTTCCTGGCCATCGTTCTTGTGCTGGCGCTGGCCCCGCCGATGGCAGCGCAAGTTGACGACACAACCCGTCAGCTCTCTCGTGAGATCTTCCAGCAGCTCATCGAGATCAACACCACCGATTCCGTCGGTAACGTCACTACTGCCGCCGAAGCCATGGCGCAGCGCTTCCGCGATGCCGGTTTTCCGGAGAGCGACATCCAGGTGCTGGGACCCAATGATCGCAAGAAGAACCTGGTCGTGCGCCTCCACGGTAGTGGCGCGAAGCGACCAGTGCTGCTGATCGGCCACCTCGACGTGGTAGAGGCGCGGCGGCAGGACTGGACCACCGATCCCTTTCAGTTTGTCGAAAAGGACGGCTACTTCTACGGCCGCGGAACCCAGGACATGAAGTCGGATGACGCCGTGGATGTGACCACGCTGATTCGTCTCAAGCAGGAAGGGTACAAGCCCGATCGCGACATCATTCTCGCGCTGACCGCCGATGAGGAGGGAGGAAAGTCCAATGGCGTCGACTGGCTATTGCGTAATCATCGCGATTTGATCGATGCCGAGTTTGTATTGAACGCAGACGGTGGCGGAGTTGATACCGTGAATGGCAGGCCGCTCGCTCTCACCGTCGATGCCGCCGAGAAACTCTATGGCGACTACCTGCTCGAAGTCACTAATTCCGGCGGCCACAGTTCGTTGCCGGTTCCGGACAATGCGATCTATCGCCTGGCTGACGGCCTGACCCGGTTGCAGAACTATCAGTTTCCTTTCGAGCTAAATGCAGTGACCCGGGCGTTCTTCGAACGTATGGCGAGGGTCGAGACCGGGCAGACCGCAGCGGACATGAAGGCCATCGTGAATAGCCCACCGAACCAGGCGGCAATTCGCCGGCTCTCGGCTAACCCTATCTACAATTCGACTATGCGCACTACCTGCGTCGCGACGCGGCTCGAAGCTGGCCACGCTAACAACGCTCTGCCCCAGCGAGCGACAGCGAACATAAACTGTCGCATCCTCCCTGAACACTCGCGGGAGGAGATACGCCAGGAGCTGATCAAGGTCCTGTCCGATTCCAAGATCACGGTACGTTACGTCGGCAACGATGGCGCAGTAATGGACAAGGCTCCTGAGCAGACCTCGCTCCCGCCGGTAGTGCTCCGCCCGGAGGTGATGAAGCCACTGGACAGGGTCACCGCCCAGATGTGGCCCGGTGTGCCGGTCGTACCTTCAATGGCGACCGGGGCGTCCGACGGCGTGTACACGAATGCGGCGGGAATGCCAACGTACGGATTCTCCGGCATTGCAATTGACATCGACGACGTGCGTGCACATGGCAGGGACGAGCGCTTGCGGGTCAAGTCGTTCTACGACGGAGTAGACTTCTACTACCGTTACTTGAAGGAACTCACCTCAGAACCGTAGCCCGACGGTTTTCGCCGGCGCTGCCGCGAGCTTGCCGGGCACGCCAAAGAACACGACGGACAAGGTATGCTTTTCTTATGGATCGCGAACCCGTAGCGACGGCGGACAGGTTTTCCTTTGACGTGGTGGTGATCGGTGCTGGTCCAACTGGCCTGGCCTGCGGCATAGACGCCAAGCGTGCCGGCCTCACGGTTGCCAACATCGACAAAGGCTGCCTGGTGAACTCGCTCTACAACTACCCCAGCAACATGACGTTCTTCACCACGCCGGAGCTGCTGGAAATCGGCGACCTTCCATTCTGCAGCCCCAACCAGAAGCCCACCCGCCAGGAGGCGCTGGAGTATTACCGCAAGTGCGCCGAGCATTACCAGCTCGATGTGCGGCAGTACGAGCCCGTATCGAAGATCGAAGGCAGCGACAATCGCTTCGTCGTGCACACAACCAACCTGCACGGCCACGCGCGCGAATACCACGCCCGCAAGTTAATCCTTGCCACCGGCTATTACGATCGGCCGAATTACATGAACGTTCCCGGCGAAGATTTGTCCAAGGTCATGCATTACTACCGCGAGCCGCATCCCTTTTTTGGACTTAACGTGTTGATCGTCGGTGGAAAGAACTCGGCGGCAATTGCTGCCCTAGAATTATGGCGTCATGGGGCGCGAGTCACGCTGGTGCATCGCGGTCCGGGAATCAGCAATTCGGTGAAGTACTGGATCAAGCCGGACATCGAGAACCGCATCAAGGCTGGGCAGGTGAACGCGTACTTTAATACCAGCGTGCGCGAAATCACTCTGGAACATGTCGTGCTCGTCACACCGCAAGGCGAAGTGACGCTGGAGAACGACTACGTTTTTGCGCTGACCGGCTACCATCCGGACTTTGAATTTCTCTGCGCGCTCGGTATCAAGTTGAGCGGGGAAGCGGACAAACGGCCGGTCGTCGATCCCCAGACCCTGGAGAGCAATGTGCCCGGGAATTTATCTGGCAGGTGTAATTGTCGCCGGCATGCGTACCAGCGAGGTCTTCATCGAGAATGGACGCTTCCACGGACAGCTCATCGCTACCGATTTGAAGCAGAAGCTGAAAACGAGAAGTCGTGCGAGCCTAGGGGTTTGTCTCGCGCAGCTAGCCGAGAGCGACTGTTCCCTCGCCTATTTGTTCGTTGATGAGTCGTGCAACCAACGGCTTTAAACCCTCGCCAGTCCTGCTGAGCACGAAGTCATTCTTCTCGTCCGACCAGTCGAGCTTGAAGCTGGTAGATAACGCCGAGATCCAGATTTGCCGGACCGGTGAATTCGGCGAGATCACGAACCTTCCCGGCGGCTCGTCGAAGCTGATGTGCAGCGCCCCAGCATTCTCTTCGACTTCAAAGTCGGCGTCGCCTTCCGCGGCGTAGAGACTGCGCTTCAGTGCTTCCAATGCCGCGTCGGCGCGGCGGCGAAACTCTTGTTCGTCCATGGCGGAATTATACGTGCCGGCGCAGCCAGTGAACTAACGCACGACGCCTTCCAGCGGAGAGCTCGCAGTTGCGTAGAGTTTCTTCGGCATGCGGCCCGCCAGATAAGCCTGGCGTCCGGCCACCACCGCATTCTTCATGGCTTCGGCCATGAGCACCGGGTCCTGCGCTCCGGCGATGCCGGTATTCATCAGCACGCCGTCAACCCCGAGTTCCATTGCGATGGCCGCATCTGACGCGGTGCCGACGCCGGCATCCACGATGAGCGGAACTTCGGTGATGATCTCCCGCAGGATGCGAATGTTCGGCTGGTTCTGAATACCCATGCCGCTGCCGATCGGCGCTCCCAGCGGCATTACCGCGCTTGCGCCGGCGTCAATCAGGCGTTTGGCAACCACGATGTCGTCAGAGGTATACGGCAGGACCGTGAAGCCTTCCTTGACCAGCACGCGCGTGGCCTCGATGGTGGCCTGCACGTCAGGGAAGAGCGTCTGCTGATCGCCAATGACCTCGACTTTCACCCAATCGGAGAGCCCGACCTCACGCCCCAAGCGCGCGGTGCGGATGGCGTCGTCGGCGGTGTAGCAGCCGGCGGTGTTGGGCAGCAGGAAATATTGCTGAGGATCGATGAAGTCGAGCAGCGACTCCTTGCTACGGTCGAGGTTCACGCGGCGCACTGCGACGGTGACCATCTCGGCGCCGCTGGCCGCGATGGCGCGTGCGGTCTCCGGCCCCGACTTGTATTTGCCCGTGCCCACGATCAGCCGCGAGCGGAATTGCCTGCCTGCAATAGATGAATGAGTCCATGTGGATATTGTAATGAAACGAGGGTAGATGTGATGTGACGTGCAAACTGAAGCTGTTAGCCACTCGCTAACTGCTGGTTGCGCCCTTTTCCGCTCGCTTCTTCCGCTGTGTCGGATGCACGAACCACGCGATCGCGATACTCACCAGGTACAGCACAATCATGGGCGCGGCAAAGATGCACATGTTCATGATGTCGGTGGTGGGCGTGATAATGGCCGCGATGATGAAGATCACCAGGATCGAGTAGCGGAAGTTGCGCCACATCCATCCGGCAGTCAGGATGCCCATCAGCGAGAGGAAGAACACCAGGATCGGCATCTCGAACACGATGCCCAGTCCGGCGATGATGGTCAGGAACAGGTCGGTGTATTCGCCGACGGTGATCATCGGCTTGAACTGGCCGCTCCAGCCGATCAGGAAATCCAGCGCCGCCGGATAGACCATCTTGTAGCCGAAGTAGCCGCCCGCCAGAAACAGTCCCACCGTGCTGAACATGAACGGCATCACGTAGCGTCGCTCGTTGCGGTACAGACCCGGGCGCGATGAACGCCCACACCTGGTAGAGCACGAACGGCGAGGCCACGAAGATCCCCGCCAGGAACGAGACCTTCAAGTACATGTTGAAGGGATCGGTGGGATTCAGATAGACCAGCTTCTGCTCCATCTGATGGTTGGCCAGGGCCGGCATGATGGGCTTCTGCATGATGGCGAAGATCTGCTCGTGGAACCACCAGCAGACGCAGAAGCCGCCCGCGACATAGAGAAAGCTGTAGATGATCCGCCGCCGCAGCTCCTCGAGGTGTTCGAGGAAGCTCATGCCGGTCATTTCCTCGGAGGCCCGCTTCTGGGCCGTTTCCACGACGGGGCTAGGCATCGGGAGTTGACCTGGCGGGGGTGGGAGGCTCGTTCATGGATGGTGTGGACGGAAGGTCTGGCTGCTGGGTCGGCCTCGGGTTGCGAGATCGCATCGGCGCTGCCCCGGCTGACGACTCCCGACTGGAGGCAGGATCGTGGGCTCCCACGGTTTCTCGGCCGGTAACACCTTCGCCGCCTCAGCCTGCTTCTTGGCGTGCTCATCCAGCTCAATATTCATCATCTCGGTTTCGAGCTGATTCTTGAACTCGTTGCTGGCGCGCTTGAACTCGGCCATGTATTTCCCCAACTGGCGAGCCAACTCCGGCAAGCGCTTGGGGCCGACGACCACCAGTGCCAGCAGAAAAATGAAGATCATCTCTGGCATGCCAAGATTCATAGATTCATCATAATGCGGGGGTGGTTTTTCACCCAGAGCCATTGGCAGCTGCAGTTGGCATTAGCATTTGCACTTAGCATTTAGCCGCGACTGCGTGCTACTGTCAGGTGCCAACTGCTACTGCCAACTGCCAACTGCCTGGCTCCTTCCGGCTCACCATCTCCGCCTCTACCGTCTGTTACGAAGGCGGGGAACTAAACGGATTTCGCACCCTTCTTTCCGAACCAGCATCCAAAATAACGGCTGATCTGGCTGGCTCGGAGTGGGCTAAGTGCATGGTATACTGCGTGAAAGTCTCGCTCCGGTGCGCATACCTTGAACGATTCGATCCCCGGCCAGCCGAAGGAAGCATACATGGCAAGTAGTTCGCGTCGCTCCGCTCTTCTCGTCCTCAGCATCATTCTGGCTTGCGGTTGTGTGGGCATGGTTTTTGGCCAGCGCCTTACCTCAACCGCTACTTCCGGCGACGGCGACATTCGCGACAGCCTGCGCAGCTTTACCCAGGTTTACGAAGTCGTCCAGCAGAACTACGCCGAGCCCGTCAATCCCGACAAGGCGATCTACAACGGGGCGATTCCGGGCATGTTGCGAGTGCTCGATCCGCACTCCAATTTCTTCGATCCCAAGTCGTATGCCGCCTTGCGCGAGGAGCAGCGCGGAAAATACTACGGTGTGGGCATGCAGGTCGGTCCCCGTAATAACAAAGTCATCGTGATTGCGCCCTTCACCGGCGCGCCCGCCTATCGCGCCGGCATTCGGCCGGGCGACGTCATTATCGCGGTGGATGGCAAGCCCACCGACAACATGAGCACCAGCGACGTTGCCGAGTTGCTGAAGGGGCCCAAGGGAACTGCGGTCAAGATTACGGTCCTGCGCGAAGGCTCCGAGAAGCCGCTCGACTTTACCGTTGTGCGCGATGAAATCCCTCGCTACAGCGTTGACGTGCATTTCATGATTCGTCCGGGTATCGGTTACATCCACGTCTCGGGATTCCAGGAGACCACGGAGAAAGAAGTCCGCGACGCGCTGGACGAGCTGGGCGACATTCACGGGCTGATCCTTGATCTGCGTCAGAACCCCGGTGGCCTGCTGAGCGAAGGCGTGGGCGTGGCTGACCAGTTCCTGAAGAAGGGCCAAGTCATCGTTTCCCATCACGGACGGGCTTCGGCGGAGAAGGTCTACAAAGCCACGCACGGCAATGGCGGCAAGGATTATCCGCTGGTCGTGCTGGTGAACCGCGGAACGGCTTCGGCGGCGGAGATCGTGGCTGGCGCTATCCAGGACCATGACCGGGGCCTCATCGTCGGTGAGACCACGTTCGGCAAGGGTCTGGTGCAGACCGTGTATCCGCTTTCGGAGAACACCGGCCTGGCGCTGACGACGGCGAAGTACTACACCCCGAGCGGCCGATTGATCCAGCGCGATTACAGCAGCATCTCGCTTTACGACTACTACTACAACGATCGCGATAACGATGCCAGCAATGCCAACCACGAAGTCAAGATGACCGACAGTGGCCGCACCGTGTACGGCGGCGGCGGCATCACTCCCGACGTCAAGATTCCGCCGGTTAAGACCAACAAGTTCCAGGACACACTGCTGGAGAAATACACGTTCTTTAATTTCTCCAAGCACTACGTCATCAACCACAAAGTCAACAAGCAGTTTGAAGTTGACGACGCAGTGATGCAGGAGTTCCGCAAGTTTCTGGATGAACAGAAAACTCCTTTCACCGAGGCGGACCTGGCCGAGAATAGCGATTGGATTAAGTCCAACATCAAGGCAGAACTATTCATCAACGAATTTGGACAGCAGGAAGGCATGAAGGCTCATGCCGAGAGCGATCCCGCAGTGGCCAAGGCATTGGAATTGCTTCCGCAGGCAAAGCAGTTAGCGGACAACGCCAAGCGCACCATCGCGCAGCGCAATAACGCCAGACTGACGGCGCAGCAGGGAGATACTCCCGAACCGCAATCTGTAAAGCGGTAGCTGCGTCCGAGATCAACGAAGAACAAAGCCCGCTTCGGCGGGCTTTTGGTTTTGCAGAGAATTGCCCCGTTCGCTCAAGTGCCGCTGACAATGCTGGACCAAGTAGCATGTGAAGAGCGTCCTATGTGCAACGGTCGTCGGTTGAGCGTTACCCTGGCGACATCGCAGGGAGTCGTGGGCAAGCGGCCACCAGTCTCCGCGAGGATGTCACTTCCTGATGGCCGACCCTCCGGAAGCTATCTCCTCGAATCGGGGCGCCAGAAGGATCATTTCTACGGAAAGGGCGTTATACGTCCAAGTGGCGGCGCCAATGCGGTTGCCGTAGGCTGCCCGACTACCGAGGAACATATTCCATCCGGTTTAGATAGGGTGCGAGTTGTCCTGATTTCGACGGGTATCAAGTAGGGCCAACTTCCTTGTCCGTGATCGAAGCGTAATTCGTTCATCTTGTCAGCTCCATCACAGAGTTGTTTGCGACAAACCCGTTACATACAGGAGGCCTAGGTGTATCTTGGAGGCCGAGCAAGGGAGCGTCACCATGTCACACGCAGCCACACACCCGACCCCAAAGTCCCGCCGACCCGTCAAGAGTCAGGCCCAATCCTCTCCAGCGCAGTACTCACTAGCCGAGCTTATGGCGATGGGCAAAGCGTTGCGGGACAAGTGTCCGCGAGCGTCCCACGCCGAATGGAAACCTCCGGGCAACCGACCGGATCCGGTCCGCGTAGTGCTGGAGACCGACAAGGGGCGCATACCCGATCTCATTCCCCTTCGTCACGGGCGCATGGTGCTGTCTCCCTTCACCTTCTATCGGGGCTCGGCGTTCACCATGGCGCAGGATCTGGCAGGCACTCCCTCCTCCGGCTTACGTGTGCAATGTGGCGGAGACTCCCACCTGGTCAACTTCCGGGGCCTCGCCACCGCGGAGAGGCAAGTGATCTTCGCCCTCAACGACCTCGATGAAACCCTCCCGGCACCTTGGGAGTGGGACCTCAAGCGTCTGGCAGCGAGCATCGTGGTCGCCTGCCGCGACAACGGCCTCAGCGAATCCATAGCCAAGGACGCGGTCCTTGGCTGTGTCAGGTCGTACCGCGAGCGCATGGCGGAGTTCGCCGAAATGAAGGTGCTAGACCTGTGGTACTTCTCCATCGAGGCCAACATGCTGATCGCGGGCATCAAGGATGCCGATATCCGTCGCCTCGCCATCAAGCGCTTGGCGAAGGCCCGTGAGAGCGCCACCTCCGAAGGCCTCTTCCCCAAGCTCGTGGACGCTTCGGGCGGGGCGAAGCACTTCAAAGACCAGCTTCCGGCCATCTACCACTGGGAAGGTCACACCGCCGGCGAGATCCACTGGGAAGTCAAGCAGGGCTTCGACCAGTACCTGGAAACCCTGACGCCAGCTCATCGCATGTTGCTCGATCGCTACGAGATGGTGGACGCTGCTCTAAAGGTCGTCGGCGTTGGGAGCGTCGGCACCGCTTGCTGGATGATTCTACTGACGGCCCGCAAAGCAGGAGATCCTCTCATTCTCCAAGTGAAGGAGGCGCGCGCCTCGGTCCTGGAGGGTTTTGCGGGAAAGAGTGTTTACCCGAACCATGGGCAGCGTGTAGTGAACGGCCTCCGGCTCATGCAGCCGTCCAGCGACATCTTCCTAGGATGGACGGAGGGCAGGAGAGGACGTCACTTCTATCTCCGCCAGCTCCGGGACGTCAAGATCAAGTTTGCCGTCGAGACATTCGGGGCGGCCCAGATGAGCCTCTTTACCCAATGGTGCGGCTACTCGCTGGCGCTGTCCCATGCGCGCTCCGGTAAGCCTCCGCTGATCAGCGGCTACCTGGGTAAGAGCGACACGTTCGACAAAGCGGTGGCTGCCTTCGCCGTTGCCTACGCCGACCAGAACGAATCAGACCACGCCGCGCTCAAACGTGCCATCCGCGAGGGAAAGGTCAAGGCGGTCATCGAAGAAGCGAAGTGAGTCGCTCGCGCAGGAAGGAAATGAGGAATGAGGAGAGTGAGCTGTGATCCGCGCCGGATTGAAACGGGCCCTGACAATTCGAAACGCGGTGTTTGTCCTGGTTGTTCTGGTGCTGATCGCGGCCGTCCCCTCTTCTTTACAGTATGCCTATCAGCATGGGGGCTTCTATCTCTTTTCGCGCAGATTCCTGGAAGACCTTCCCAAGCGCCTGACGGGTCGTTTTCGATTTGTTCTGCAGCCCGCAGTGGCCATTTTCTTCGGCATGCGCGCCGGAATCTCCGATGCGCGGGCCGGTCGAGCGCCCTACATTCTGGGCGTTCTCTTCGACACTCAGCACCGTCGAGCGCTGCTCAAAGAGGCCTTCTCGCAACTCGCCGTGTTGATTGCCGTGTCGATCCTGCTGGATGTGATATCGCAGTTCCTAATCCTGCATAAAGTGTTCCCGGTGCTGCACTGGTTGTCGGTCCGGTTCTCATAGCTTTGCCGTATTCGTTGGCTCGCGCTGTGACCAATCGAATCGTGAGGCAGGTGGGCTCTTAGTTCGGGCGCGCATTTTGGCGCTAACAAAATCAGGGACGAACGGTTCAACGACAGCCGAAGGATGCGCGCTTTCAGGTATCTTTTTGGCGACCCGATGTGCGAATCTACTAGCGGAGATGCAAATGAAAAGTATTTGTTTGATAGCGTGCCTCTTTCTCACTTCGAGCCTGTTCGCAGGAGAGTGCGTCAAGAATCGCCGTGGTGAGACCATTTGTAGCAATGGGAAGACTGCTGTTGCGGTCAACCCCAACACCGGCAACGCTGCTGTCGCTCACAAGAACCCGAACGGCGTAACCACAACTCAAACCACCAACGGCGGCACAGTCAAGGGCGCGAATGGAGTGGCCGTAGCCCAGGGACCCAATGGCGCCGCCGTCGTCAACCCGCACACGGGCAATGCCGCTGTAGCACACACCAATTCGAACGGAGTGACCACCACTCAAACCAGCAAGGGTGGAGAAGCCAAGACGAAGAATGGAAAGGGCGTGGCTCAAGGCCCAGGTGGCACCACCTGCGTCAAGACCGCGAACAATCAAGGATGCACGAAGTAATAGCGATCCTCGATACCAGCTTTCTAATTCTTCCGCGCCTGTCGCAGGTTGACAGCCGAACAGCCAACTTGTGGGTGAAGTTGGCACGGCTCCCTCTGTAGGAAGAATTGTTGAGAGCCCGGAAACGGCTTGTGGGAAGTTTCAGCGCATAAATGCCCATGGGTCCCGGAATCCACTCGGTCGTATAGTCGGCTATTCGTCGTAGTGACGCCGCCAGAGCAGTTTTCTCGGAGCCTCGTGGAATTGCGTCCGAGTCACGGCCGAACCGGAAGTTATCCGCATCCAATTAGTTACGCTGTCACATTTCAATATCGCCGTTTTGTGGGGCTTGCCTCCACGTCCAAAATGTCCTGCGCCACTCAGCGCTGATAACGCGCTAGGGACGGAAGGCAGGGCGGCGCAAAAGGTCGAGCACCGGCAAAACAGCCCTCCATCGGGCGCAGATCCGCAAGCGCGATTCTAGGTGATCGGCGGGGCGGGACACATCGGCACATACCAGCGGGCGATGCTTGGATTTGTCCCGCCCCGCTCGATCAAAGCCGAAACTCACGCCATTGCATGCTCGGCGATTCGTGCCGAGGAAAAGCTCAGCACCTCGGGCCGCACCAACCTGTCGAAATCCGCATACGTCATCCTGATCAGCTCGTAGTGCGAGCCTGCATTGAAGGCGATCTCATCGTCTTCGGTCAAGGTCTCGTCGACGTACACGGGGATACCGTACAAGTTACCGAACGGAGGCATAGCTCCCGTTTCACAGTCGGGAAAATGTTGTTTGAACTCGCGCTCGCTGGCCAGTTCCGCGTCTCGCACGCCAACCGCCTTCTTTAGAGCGATCAGGTCCACCTGGTACGACGCGGGCAGCACCGCCATGGCGAGGGCGCCGTCGAGCTTCACAATCACGGTCTTAGCTACAAACTTGCCCGAGATATGCGAGACCGCAGCGATACCCTGGGCGGTATAAGCCTTGGAGTGAGTGATGACGACATATCTCACTTCATGGCCATCGAGGAAGGCTTTGACTTTGGTGAAGTGCATGGGATTTCTCCTCGTGACATACCGCGGGCCAAATGCCCGGAAGATAGGGGTGAATGCCATCGAGCTGGTCCAAGGCAATTTGGAAAGCCTGGTTCACTCGCTCGGTTTGCTGAATGCACTCCGTGATCTTGATCGCACGTTCTCAGGAAGAGTTCTTGCCAGGCGGGTTACCTCCTTACGGTCGGTTGACCCTCTTTTACCCTCAGTGTAGTCAGGTTGGAACCGTGTGCAAGCACACCCGTCACATGACCTTTGTGACGCGGTAGATCTTGCGTCCCACTTGCACCCAAACGTCACACTCAATGAGTAGGGCCGGAGTAGAGAGTCCCGGGAGGATATCGACTGCGCGAGCACCTGGCTATCCTTGACGGCTGCTTGCACGGCACACTAGAGTCGAATCATCCGGAGATTTGAGCCTTGGATAACCTGATCGGGACAGACATTCTTCATTACAAGATCTTGAGAAAACTGGGTGCCGGCGGCATGGGCGTGGTGTACGAAGCCGAAGACACCCGGCTCGACCGCCACGTGGCACTGAAGTTTCTCTCCAAGGACATCGAGCAGGACAAGCACGCTCTGGAGCGCTTCCAGCAGGAGGCACGTGCTGCCTCGGCCTTGAACCATCCCAACATTTGCACCATCTACGCCATTGAGGAGTGCGACGGCCAGCACTTCATTGCCATGGAGCTGCTGGACGGCCAGAGTCTGAACGAGAAGATCAACGGTCATCCGCTTCCGGTGGACAAGATCGTCGACATCGGTATTCAGATTACCGACGCGCTCGACGTCGCGCACAGCAAGGGCATTGTGCATCGAGACTTGAAGCCTGCCAACATCTTCATCACCACGCGAGGACAGGCAAAGATACTGGACTTTGGGCTTGCCAAGCTCACCTATGACCGCCGTATCGCGGTGGAGACTGTGCTGGCGATGCGGTAACGGTCGCTCCATCCCACCTGACCGTACCCGGTACTGCAGTTGGCACTATCGCCTACATGTCTCCCGAGCAGGCCCGTGGGGAAGAACTCGACGGGCGCAGTGACCTGTTCTCACTGGGCGCAATCTTCTACGAGATGGCTACGGGAAGAATTCCGTTCGAGGGCAACACGTCTGCAGTCGTCTTCCAGGGTATCCTCGATCGCAACCCGCGACCGCCTATCGACCTGAATCCAGTGGTGCCCGTTAAGTTGGAGGAGATCATCTCCAAGGCGTTGGAGAAGGATGTGGAGCTGCGCTATCAGAGTGCCGCCGAAGTGCGCAGCGATTTGAAGCGCTTGAGGCGGGATAATGCCGGACAGTCTTCCGCGGGAATTGCTGTGGCCTCCTCACCATCGTACGTCCCAGTGCGAAGCGCCAGTCCGGCCATGCAATCGAGCAGCAGCGCGGTCATTCTCGATGCCGCTAAGCGTCACAAGAGCGGCGCCGGCCTCATCCTGGTTCTCAGCCTGGCGATGATCGTCGCGGGATTGTACGGCATCTACACATGGCTTTCACGATGGCTCGGCGACTCCGGCCCGGTGCCATTCCAGAACATGAGCATGGAGAAGCTCACCAACTCGGGCAGGGCAATGCTGGCTACCATCTCGCCGGACGGCAAATACGTCGTGAATGTGACGGACGAGGGACATGGCCAGCAGAGTCTGTGGATGCGGCACATCGCCACCGGCAGCAATACCCAGATCATGCCCCCTACCGAGGTCCGCTATTCCGGACTCACCTTTACGCCGAACGGCGACTTCCTGTACTTCGTGCGGATTGAGCCGGATAAACCGGGCGTGGGGTTTCTCTACCAGATTCCCGTGCTCGGAGGCACACCGCGCAAGCTGGTTGAAGATGTGGACAGCGCTGTCAGCTTTTCGCCGGACGGCCAGCAGATGGTCTATCTGCGCAACAGTTCCTCCGAGGCCACTTCGAAGCTCATCATCGCCCATGCCGATGGCAGCGGCGAGCGCGTCCTGGCATCGCTTCCTCTGCCGGGATATTCCGATCCAGCATGGTCTATCGATGGCAAGTCCATTGTCGCTGCGGTGCTTGACCCGGGCAGTCAAAATCTCGGCAGAATCGTGGTGCTCAATCCGGCGAACGGAAAAGAGAAGACCATCTACGCGGGAACCGCCCTCCTGCAAAAGCCCACTTGGATGCCCGATGGACGCCACCTAATTCTTATCTTTCACGATATTTCCAGCGACTGGAATGGTCAGATTGGGGAGATTTCTCTCTCCGGACAGAAGATCCATCGCATTACCAACGATCTCAACGTGTACAGCAATCTGACGCTCGGCGTAACCCGGGACGGGGAGCAATTGATTGCCATTCAAGTTACTCCGCAAGCCGGAGTGTACACACTGGGTTCGGATCCGAGTTCCAGTTCGAGCGCAACCGAGGTAGATAACCACGGCGACATCAACGTCGGCTGGCTGCCAGATGGACGCTTGCTGGCCATGGACTACGACAGCCACATCGCCGTGATGAATGCCGATGGCAGCAACCGCAACGTGATCTACAAGGAACGGTTGCCGATGGGTGGCCTCTCGGTTTGTCCAGATGGGGCGCATGCTCTCTTCTTCATGGCTAACAAACAGACCAAGGCCATCAACATCTGGCGGCTTGACCTGCAGAGTGGCAGCGCAACCGTACTCACGAATGGAAAGCTGGATCAGAACGCTGTCTGCTCGCCAGACAGCAAGTACTTTCTCTATACCAGCCTGCAAAAGGGCAAGCAGGTGCTGATGGAAATGCCGCTCGCCGGCGGGGCAGCCAAACAGCTAAGCGATAAGTTCGTGAGTTTCGCGGCCATCTCCCCCGACGGAAAACAAATCGCGGCGCTTACGGCGTTTGGCACCGGTGTCAACTCCAAGGTGATGATCGACATTATCCCTTCGCAGGGAGGATTGCCGGTCAAGAGCTTCCCGCCCAGCCGCTTCATTTCCACCAACTTCCGTTATTCCGCTGACGGGCAGTCCCTGTACTACGGAGTCACGAACAAGGGTGTGTCCAATCTGGTGGTGCAGCCGATTGGCAGCGACATCCGCCACACTGGTCACCAATTTCGACGATCTGCTCATTTACGGTTTCGACTACGACTGGAAGAACAAGAGACTGGTTCTTGCCCGCGGGCGCTCCAATGATGACGTGGTCTTGCTCACTCAGCAGCAGGGGCAGTAGCGCGGCATAGCGGCCGTCCGCAGGGGGAACTACGTTTTCTGCTTGTCGAATTTCTCGCCCAGCATCGGCCAGCACTCGCTAATGTTCCACTCTGGCGTCGCCCCGGCCCGGCTAGCGACCAGGGCTCCTACGGAGTTCGCAAAGCAGCCCAGGCGCCGGGTGTCCCAATGCTGTTCCAAACCATGGAGGAACGCCGCGGCGAAGGCATCGCCGGCGCCGACCGAGTCAGCCACTTGCACCTTGTAGCCCGGACTCTCACAGTATTGGTCACCTTCACGGATGGCACAGCCGCGCTCGCCTAACGTGACACAAACAATCTCACAGCCGTAACGGTCTTTCCATCGCCGGCAAAGATATTCGACCGATCCCTCCTGTCCGCCCGCATTGAGCAACCCATCTAGGAACTCCGCCTCGCTATCGCTTAACTTGATGACGTCGGCATGGGATGACAATTGTTCCACCAGGGCGAGGGTCCAGTTACCTTCACGCAGGTTGACATCGTAGAAATGGCGGGCCGAGCGCACCGTCTGAAGCAGCTTTAGCGTCGACTCCAGCGCTTGGGAGGACATGTGATAGAGCGTGCCAAAATAAATCCAGTCCGGCTTTAGCTCGCTGATAGATTGCAGGTGCTCGGCGGTAAGGGTCACGAAGTCGTAGGCCGCGGGTCGAACAATACGAAATGTGGGCTTGCCCTCAGAGTCGAGCTCGACCTGTGCGGTTCCGGTGTCCCTGCTGTCGAGGACCTGAACAAACTCGGTCGAGAGCTGCCACTTCTGCAGGATATCGAGGGTACGCCGGCCGCGTGCGTCGTTGCCGACCGCACTCACCAGGTAGGCTTCATGGCCGAGCTTCTGGGCATGGGCTGCAAAGTTTAGCGGAGCGCCCCCGAGATACTCGCGCTCACCAATTACATCCCACAAGATCTCTCCCACGGTAACGATTCGCAATCCCTCAGCCTCCTGGTCCCAGCTATCCTATCGCGCCATAGGGCAATTCGCTCATCCGATTCCGATGATCTCGAGCGGGTTTTTCGCAGCGATTCCGGTCGAACCTCCGGGCGAAGGGTTACCGCGCTCTTGCATTCCGCTGGATTTCGGCTATGATTGACCACTTCTATGAAGCTTTCTTTCCAACGCGAACGCGAGGCGCCCTCCACGGGGGGCACGAGCCAGGCAGAGTTTCCAGCCGTCTGCGGGGCGGACATTGCCGGTATGGTCCACGGGCAGCGGGTTGGCGGCGACCTTTACCACTTCCTTCGTGCCAATCCGAATCGGGTTGTGTTTGGCTTGCTCGACGTTGCGGGGAGCCACGAGGAGAACCACCAGATCGTCGCAGCGGCGCGGCAAACCTTCCAGCAATTGGGGTGTGAGAGATTTGCTGACAAGGAGATCAACGAGGCCGATACCATGATGGAATTCTGCCTCGAGTTGAACCTGAGCATTCGTCGCGCTGCCGCCGGAGTCCGTTCCTGCTCTGCGTTCCTGGGCTGCTACAACGAGGAACTCGGCACCATCTGCTACGCGAACGCCGGTCACACACCGGGACTGCTGCGCGATCCTTCGGGGATCACCGAGCTGCCCGCCACCGGGCTTCCCTTGGGACTCTTTTCCGCGTCCACCTACGAAGCGCCGACTGCGGCGCTGCAGCCCGGAGCGTCACTTCTTCTGGTGTCGCGGGGAGTGGTGGAAGCTGCGTACAAGAAGGAAGAGTTTGGACTGGCGCGCGTCAAACAGCAGTTCGAGCAGTCCTCAGCCCAAAGCGCTAAAGATATTGCCGCCATTATCCTCGACGGTGTCCAGCAGTTCATGCGGGCCGCGCCTGCACAAAATGACTTCACGGCGCTGGCGCTGCTTCGGGCCGCAAAGGGGCAAGTCGCGGCTGGTGCCTGAGGACTGCCCGAGTCAGCAGCCCCACTCCGCTTCACCTGGCTTGGCGAAATAGCGTCGCGAGTCGTCCTCCATCCGCCCAGTTGTCTCCAGTTCCAGAAGCGCCAGACGAGCGGCAGCAACCATCCGGTTGCGTTCATCCGGCGGAATGGCATTCCAGTTGCCGCTCTGCATTTCGGTGGAGGATTGTGTCGCCGGCAGCAAAGTTATCCGGTAATGATCGAAGAGCTTGGCGAACTGTTGAACAAAGACTTCCTGAGTGGACATAAACCCCTTGGTGCCTTTCTGTACTTGCGCACAGGTGATTAGACATCACGGGGTGTAAGCCTTGAATAAGTGATTCGTAAGAAGTTTGTAAGGGTGAGTAGCCCACCGTTTGGTTAGTTGAGAATCGGCGAGTCTTGATTTCAGACTTGCCCCGTCAGCTGAAGCCCCTCGGGGCATTGAGAGCAAAAGTCGATGTGCGCTTATTGGCCGTTATCGGCCCCGGACCGCCTGTCCCTGAAAAAGCTTTGCACCAGGTGCATACACCGAGCGGCCAGGATTCCCGAACTGACTTCCACCTTGTGGTTCAGCTTGGGGTGGTTGAGAACCTGAAGCATGGAGTGCACAGCGCCCGCCTTCGCGTCTTCCGCGCCATAAACCAGGCGGCGGATTCTCGCATGGGTGATTGCGCCGGCGCACATCGAACACGGCTCAACCGTAACGTAGAGGTCACAGTCGAGCAGGCGATAATTTCCGACGGTCGTTCCCGCTTCGCGCAGGGCAAGAATCTCAGCATGCGCCGTGGGATCGTTGGCAGAGACTGGGCGGTTGCATCCTCGCCCCACGATTTGGCCGCCGCTGACGACCACCGCTCCGACGGGAACCTCACCCAGAGCCAGCGCACGTTGAGCCTCTCGGAGAGCTTCTTCCATCCAGAGTTCGTCGGCAGAGGGGCATGTGGGGGAAGGGTAATGCAGCAAGGAGTAACTAGCAACTCCAGGCGATTGGCTGACAGCTCTCTCAATCCTGCCGCAGCATGATTCGTTCGACCGCTGTCGCCCGGCCGGTGGCGGCGATCGCAATCGATCAGGGTCGCGCACAAGCGCACGTCGTTGACCGCAGGCTCGAAGCGCCACGGCATGTTGGTGAGAAAGCGAGCCAGGATCAAGTCCTTTTGAACGCCGATAACGCCGTCGTAGGGACCGGTCATCCCCACGTCGGTTTGCACGGCTGTGCCACCAGGCAGCACCTGCTCGTCGGCCGTGGGCACGTGCGTATGCGTTCCGAGAACCGCTGTGACTCTTCCTTCAAGGTACCAGCCGAGCGCAATCTTCTCCGAGGTGGCTTCCGCGTGGATGTCCACCAGGATCACCTTCGCCTTGATCTGCTTTAGCAATTCATCGGCAAAGCGAAACGGGTCGTCGTTGCTGGTCATGAAGACGCGGCCTTGAAGGTTGATGACGCAATAGGCGACACCGCCGCGCGTACTGCCCTCATACCACCCGAAGCCCGGGGACCCCACCGGATAGTTCGCCGGCCGCAGTACGCGCCGCGCCAGCGACGCCTCATTTCCGTTGGCGGAGTTCATGTAGTCGATGATCTCGCGCTTGTCCCAGACGTGATTTCCGGTGGTGATGACGTCAATGCCGAGTTCGAACAACTCCTCCGCTATCTGCGGAGTGATGCCGAAGCCCCCGGCGGAGTTTTCGCCGTTGGCGATCGTAAGGTCAACGCCGTTCTTGCTTCTGCAATTCAGGCAGGCGCTCATGAACGATGGTGCGGCCGGGGCGCCCGAAAATGTCACCGACGAAAAGTATGCGCAAACTGTCGAAGTCCTTGGATGAGGCGGTATTTCGATGTTATCACGCGTCTGACGCTTGAATTGGCTTACCGCGCCAGCTCAGCCGTGCGCAAGAAATCGTAGTTGCCCGAAGGACCTAACTCGATTCCACGCACACGGTTGGTGTGCACCAGGACGTTATCGAGATACCACAGGTTGATGTACGGGAGGTCGTCTGCAATGATGCGCTGCACCTCGTCATACATAGTCTTGCGCTGGGACTGCTCGACGGTGCTGCGGGCCTCGCGGATCAGCTCGTCCACGCGCGGGTTTGAGTAGAACGTGCGGTTGGCGCGCTTGGGAGCGAAGCTGTTGGAGTCGAAGATGTGCTCGAAGATGTCAGGATCGAGATTTGCCGCCAACCCAGCGCAGGGAATGGATCTGGTACGCGCCCTTGGTGATGTCGGCGAAGAACGTCGCGAACTCGAAGCTGCGGATGTCGAGCGCGATTCCAACTTCCCGCAGTTGCTGCTGCAACACCGCTGCCAGCAGCCGGGTCGACTCGTCGGTGGAAGTCTTCATCGTGATGTGAAAGCGAATTCCGTTGGTCGCGTGGTAGCCGGCGTCATCGAGAATCCGCCGCGCCCGTCGCCGGGTCGTGCGGATACTTCGCCACGTCGGCATCGTAGGCCCAGTGTTGCGGAGGCAGCACGCTGTACGCGGGACGTGCCTGATCGCGCAATAGGTAATGAATAATCGGCTGCACGTTGATGGCATACGCGATCGCGCGGCGGACACGAACGTCCTTCAGGATGGGGTCGCGCAGGTTCATGGCAAGGTAGGCATAAATCGTTCCCGGCGACTGCATGACCGTGAGATCGCGATCGCGCTCCGAGAGCAACCACCGTGTCCGCGATGAGCGAGTTGATGGCGACGTCGGCGCTCTGCTTGCGCAGTTCGAGCGCGCGCGTGGTGGCGTCGGGGATCACCTTGAACTCCACGCGCTCGCAGCTTGGCCGGCGTGGCCCAGTAGTCGGGATTGCGTTCGATCACGACTTCCTTGTCCAGCTGCGCACGACAAAGCGAAATGGTCCCGAGCCGATAGGTTTGCGATTAAAGTCTTCGCCGCTGCCGTACGGCACGATGCCGATCGCGCCGTCGGAGAGATTCCAGAGCATCGGCGCAAACGGCTCCTTCAAGTGGAAGATGACGGTGTAGTCGTCGGGCGCATCGATGTGGTCAACAGGAGCGTAGGTGCTTGTCTTGGCGCTGCGGAGTTTGCCGCTGAGCAGCGAATCGAAGGTCCACTTCACATCGCGCGCGGTCAGCGGCTGGCCATTGTGAAAGCGAACGCCGTGATGGAGATGAAAAATATAGGTCTGCGGATCGGGAATCTCCCAGCTGTCAGCCAGCCACGGCTTCAGCTCGAAGTGGTCATCCCGGCGGACAAGCGAATCGAAGAGAAGCTCGTCGATTCGCTCCGACTGCGCATCTACTCCGACGCGGGGGTCAAGGTTGGTGGGACTGCTCTCGATAACCATAACCAGCGTGTTGGGGTCGGGTTTGCGCGCACAGCCAGTTAGCAAGAGGAGCAGCAAGTAGAGCCACAGAGACACAGAGGCACAGAGAAGACCGCGATCTGAGGATTCGGGAAAACCGATCTTGTGGTTGGGGTCCAAACCGATCTGGTTTGTTTCGCCCCTTTTTCGCTTTCTCGCCTTCTGCTCCGCGCCTCTGCGTCTCTGTGGTTAATGACATCTCGAATTTCTCCGTGCTCTCGGTGTGCTCCGCGAGTGAACGAGATTCTACGCATAGCTGACTTTGCCCAGGACCGCCGGACGCTTGGCTCCGGTCGCGGATGGAACGTTTGACGGAAGATGACGCCACGTCTGGTAGGCCAGCATCGCGAAGGCGACAGCTTCCTTTGCCTCTGAGGGCAGTCCAAAATCGTCGCTGGTGCGCACTCGCATTTTCAGAGGCGCCAGTTCTTCGCGAATCATTCGCATCAGGGTGAGATTATTCGTTCCTCCGCCGGAGACCACGAACTCGCGAAAACGCACCGGAGGTTCCACCAGTGGCAACACAAACTTGCGCACGGCAATGCCAATGGAACGTGCGGTAAGCGCAGTCGCCGTGGCGACAATGTCGTGGTCATCAGCGCGACGGCAAAGGTCGCAGAAACTCGCGCACGAACTCGCGGCCGAATTGCTCGCGACCGGCGGTCTTCGGTGGCTTCTGGCGGAAGAATGGATTCCGTAGCAACTGTTGCAGCACGCGCTCGATGGGTTCGCCGCGGGCGGCGATTCGTCCATTGCGATCGAAGGGGCGCTCGAAGAGATGCTCAGTAACGGCGTCGATCACCATGTTGCCCGGTCCGGTGTCGAAGGCCACAACATCCTCGGGAAGCGCGCGCGGCGGAATCGCTGTGAGATTTCCGATGCCGCCGAGGTTCTGCACGATGCGGCCGTAGCGGCGATGGCGATAGAGCACGTAATCGAGAAATGGAACCAGCGGTGCGCCTTTGCCGCCGGCAGCCATGTCGGCGGGCCGGAAATCGGAGACCACCGGCACCCCGACTCTCGCCGCGATAACAGCCGCTTCGCCGGTCTGCCAGGTACAAGCAATCTGCGGCGTCCAAGAAAGAGTGCGGGGTTTCCCTGGTGATAGAGCGTCTGTCCGTGACAGCCGACCAGTTCGCACTCAAGACGAGCGCGTCGCTGGGCAGCGCGGACCGCGTCGGCGTAGAGGTCACCAAGCAAGGAAGTTCAGTCTCGAGAGATCGGCGACACCTGGCAGATCTCGCGTTCATGGTTGCGAGGATGGCTGCGTCGAACATTGGCGGGATAGGGAAACTCGTAATGCGCCAGCAGTTCGAAGCGGGAGCGGAACCCGCGCCCCTGGATGCGCACCAGGGCGACGTTGATACCGTCGGCCGAGGTGCCGCTCATCACTCCGGCGACAATCACTGAGGGCGCCCCAACGCGTGCATTCGTACTTCTTCACTGAATTCCCAGATGTTGCGACGAAGCTTGTCTACGATCTTCTGCGTCGGAACCGTAGCCGCGCGTGCCTTCAGCGCGCGAGACTTCTTCTTCGCCGCCAGCACCTGACGCGCCTTCTCCGCGATCAGTCTTGGCAAACTTCTGGTCACTCTCAGCCTGCTTGTAAACCGCCTCGAACGCCCGCCACACGCTCTCTTCTTTCTGGCAGACGAGAAACATGTCGGCTCCGGCGCGAAGCGTCTCCACCGCGGCATCCTCGATCGACGCTGCCGCCAGCACTCCACCCATGTCGAGATCGTCGGTAAGAATCAACCCACGATACCCGATCTTCTTGCGCAGAATCTCGCTCATCCATTTCTTCGACAGCGACGCAGGAATGCGATCACCAGTCACCTGAGGATAGGCGGCGTGTGCCACCATGACGAAGGGCAAATCTCGCCGCAACTGCGCGATAGGGGAAGCAGGTCTTCATTCCACAGGCGCTTCCACGGCTTGTCGATCACGGGCAATTCGTTGTGCGAATCGAGATTCGCTTCACCCAGTCCGGGGAAGTGCTTGCCGCAGCCGAGAACCTTACTGTCGCGAAGTCCGCGCAGGAACTCGCGAGCGTACTGGATAGTCTCATTGGGATCGGCCGAAACCGTTCGCGAGGTGAGCACGCTTTTCGAAGGCTCAAACTGGAGGTCGAGCGCCGGCGCAAAATCGGTGTTGAACCCCAACGCCCGCACCTCCTCGCCGATGATGCGCCCATGTTTGCGGAACAGCTTCTTGGAACCGGTGGCTGCCACCTCGGCGACGGCTGGCGCCGGCGCGATCACGTCGCGCAGGCGATCGACCGTTCCACCCTCCATGTCCACGCACAGGAACAGGGGAGTGGAAACCGCCTTCTGCACCTCGTGCAACAGCGCGTGGGTTTGGGCGGCTTCCTCGATGTTGCGCTGGAAGAGAATGACGCCGCCCGGATGCAGTGTGCCCAGCATCGATCGCAGGCGCGCCGACATCGCGGTCCCACCGCAGCCCATGATGAGCAACTGGCCGACCTGCTGGCGAAGCTCGAGTGTGATTCTGTTCGCATAGGAATAAGAAGAGTGTAACGCGAGAAGCGCAGAAATTCAGGTGCGCATGGAGGTACGCCTTACTCCATCTGCTTCTTCAGTTCGTGCAGCAGGTTCAGCGCGTCCAGCGGGCTCAGGCGGTTCAGGTCGGTCTCCTTGATGCGATCCACGATCTTCTGCGACAGCGGAGTGAAAATGGTCAGCTGCAAAGGAGCTGGCTCCCGGCGTTTCGTCATGTGCCAGGTGCTTGACCGCGCTTCGTTCGGCGCTCTCATGCTCGGCCAATACCTCGCGCGCGCGGTTGACGACGTCGGCAGGCAGGCCGGCCAGCTTGGCAACCTCAATGCCGTAGCTCTTGTCGGCTGCGCCTTCTTCCACCTTGCGCAGAAAAACAATCCCGCCGCCGCTTTCTTTCACCGAGACGTGATAGTTCTTCACCCCGCTCAGCCGGTCGGCCAGCTCCGTCAACTCGTGATAATGCGTGGCAAACAACGTCTTGGCGCGAGTGTTGGCGTGAATATATTCGATAGCGGCCCAAGCGATCGCCAATCCATCGTAGGTGGAAGTGCCGCGCCCTACTTCGTCGAGCAGGATCAGAGAGCGCGCCGTCGCGGTGTTGAGGATCGCTGCCGTCTCGGTCATCTCGACCATGAAGGTCGAGCGCCCGCGCGCCAGATTATCGGCCGCGCCGATGCGGGTGAAGATGCGGTCCACCAATCCCAGGCTCGCCGACCGGGCGGGCACGAACGATCCCATCTGCGCCATCAGCACGATGAGCGCAGCTTGCCGCAGGTAAGTGGACTTGCCTCCCATGTTCGGTCCAGTGATGACCAGGATCGAATGGGTTGTGCCGTTCAGATAGAGATCGTTAGGGACGAAGCGATTGGTGTCTCCGGGAATCTCCATCTGCTCGATCACCGGGTGACGCCCTTCGACGATTTCGATGTCGGCGCCATCTTTGAACAGGGGACGGCAATAGCTGCGATTGGCTGCGAGCGCGGCAAACGAAGCGAGCACATCGATTTCCGCCAGCGCCAGTGCGGTCTGCCGGATGCGGCGCGCCTCGCCGCAATCGCGATGCGCAACTCCGCGAACAGGCGCCGCTCGATCTCGACGATCTTCTCCTGCGCGTCGAGTACCTTGACCTCGTACTCCTTCAGCTCCGGCGTGGTAAAGCGCTCGGCGTTGACCAGGGTTTGCTTGCGTTCGTACTCCGCAGGCGCGAGGTGCAGGTTTGCCTTGGAAATCTCGAGGTAGTAGCCAAAGACGCTGTTGAACTTGACCTTCAGCGAACCGATGCCGGTCCGCTGACGTTCCCGCTGTTCGATCTGCGCGATGTATTGCTTGCTATTGCGGCTCAGGTTGCGAAGTTCGTCGAGTCCGGCATCGACTCCCGCGCGGATGACTCCGCCGTCGGCCAGGGTAAGTGGGGGCTCGTCTTCGAGCGATGTCACCAGCCGTTCACGCAGGTCAGCCAGTTCGTCACATTGCGCAATGCAGCGCCAGAAGACGCTCAGCAGGGAAGTGCGACAGCGCGACGCGCACGGTCGGGCAGCTTGGCCAGCGATGTGGCGAGCGCGAGCAGGTCGCGCGGATTCGCCGTTTCCAGGGTTACGCGGCTCAGCAGCCGCTCCAGATCGAGAATGCCTTCCAGCGAGCGACGGAGTTCTTCGCGGGCGACCACATCCTTCACCAGCCTTCGACAGCATCAAGCCGCTGGTTGATCTCGCCGGCATCAATCGAAGGCCGCAGCATCCAGGCGCGCAGCAGGCGTTTGCCCATCGGGGTGATGGTGCAGTCCAGGCAGCGGAACAGCGTGGCATTGTCGGCGGCGCCGGCGAACAACGGCTCGATCAGCTCAAGATTGCGTACCGTGACCGCGTCCAGCACCAGGCAGTTTTGCCGCTCGTAGAAGCCAATGCGGTCCACATGATCGAGCGAGCCGCGCTGCGTGGTGCGAACGTAATGGAGAATGGCTCCCGCCGCGGTGGCCGCTGCCGATCGGTTCGCCAGTCCGAATCCTTCCAGGGAGAGCACACCGAAATGGTTTTCGACCTGCGGAATGGCGTAGTCGGGAGAGAACACCCAATCGTCGAGAGGGGTCTCGGCCCAGGAGGCATTTTCCAGCGAAGTGATGCGCGGCGCCGAAGCGGCTACGGGGGAGGTGCGCTGCTGCCTGGGCTGATCGAAGAGAGGAAGAGAGGAGGCGAACAGCACCTCACGCGGACGGAGCACGAGCAATTCCTCGCGCACGCGGCGCTCGGCATCGTCGCCCTGAAACTCAGTCGCACGAAATTCGCCGGTCGAGAGGTCCAGCGCCGCAAAGCCGAAGGCATTTCCAGCCCGCGCCACGCAAGCCAAGAAAGTTATTTTCTTCCGAACCGAGATGCGCGTCAGCTGCCGTGCCTGGCGTAAGCACACGTGTGACTTCGCGCTTTACCAGCGTCTTGGCAATGCGCGGATCCTCCATCTGCTCGCAGATGGCGACCTTAAATCCTTTGCGGATCAGCTTGGCGATGTAGCCTTCGGCCGAGTGGTAGGGCACGCCGCACATCGGTATCGCGATGCCTTTTTCTTTGTTGCGCGAGGTCAGCGTAATCTGCAGTTCTTGTGACGCGACCACGGCGTCCTCGAAGAAAAGTTCGTAGAAGTCACCCAGGCGGAAAAAGACGAGCGCGTTGGGATGCTCTTTCTTGATCGCGGCATACTGCCGCATCAGTGGGGTGGACGGCTCAGTCATCGGATTGGCGGGAATTGCGCGGATTATAACACTCGAGAGTAACGGACCTCGCTGCGCGGGAGCGGCGATGGGTGTTACACTGCGAGGTTTTTCGAGGCAATCATTCCATGGCGAAGATCATTGGTTTCGAATGCAGCAAGTGCGGCGCGACATTCATGGCGGAGACAGCACAAAACGTCTGCGCGAAGGATGGCGGCCCGCTGTACGTGCGCTACGATCTCGCGGAGATTCGGCGCACCGCGACTCGCGAGTCGGTCAATGCTGGACCGAAGAGCATGTGGCGCTATGCGGCGGTGCTTCCCGACGCAGAGCCGGTGACGCTTGGCGAGGGACTCACACCGATGCTGCCGAGTCGCAAGTATCCCAATCTGCTGATCAAGGACGAGGGGTTGAATCCGACGGGCTCGTTCAAAGCGCGTGGCATGAGTGCGGCGCTGACCATGGCGCGCCATTATGGACTCACGAAGCTGGCTGCGCCTTCGGCAGGCAATGCCGGTGGGTCGCTGGCCGCCTATGCAGCCGCGGCCGGGCTGGAGGCGTACGTCTTCATGCCGAAGGATGTGCCGATCGCGAATCGGTTGGAGGTCGAAGCCAGTGGCGCGCACCTGACGCTGGTGGATGGGCTCATCAGCGATTGCGGGCGAATGGTCGCCGAGCGCAAAGACAAGGAAGGCTGGTTCGATGTCTCGACCCTGAAGGAACCGTTCCGCGTGGAAGGCAAGAAAACCATGGGCTACGAAGTGGCTGAGCAAATGGGATGGAAGTTGCCGGACGCCATCCTTTACCCGACGGGAGGAGGCGTCGGGCTGATCGGCATGTGGAAGGCATTTGAAGAAATGGAGGAATTGGGTTGGATCGACAAAGGGACAGCGCCCGAAGATGATCTGCGTGCAGGCAGACGGTTGCGCGCCAATTCCTAAAGCGTTACATGAAGGAAAGGCGGCGTCGGAAATGTGGCAGGATGCGCATACCTTGGCGGCCGGACTCCGAGTGCCCAAGGCGTACGGCGACTTCATCATTCTCGACATCGTGCGCCAGAGCGGCGGGACGGCCATCGCCGTCAGTGACGATCGAGATCATGGACGGGGTAAAGGAGATGGCTTCGACGGAGGGCATCTTCGCGGCTGCCCGAAGGCGGCGCGGCACTGGCTGCCTACAAGCAACTGTTGCAGAGTGGATTTCCTGCGAGGCCAGCGATCGAGTGGTGCTGTTCAATACTGGTTCGGGCTACAAATATCTGGACGTGTTTGCGAAATACTGGGGTGTCGAGGCATTTAGCGGCGGCGGTGAAGCTGCCAGCCTCGCGGAACATCGGAGGAATCATCGGGCCGTACTAGCAGCAGTCAGCACTCGACAGAGAGCGCGCTCCATATTGCTGCGGCGCCGGCGTTACGCACTCCTCCAGATCCAGACGAGTAACCGAGGCTCTTGCAGGCTTACGGCTACGACGAACAATTGTGCGACGACCGATTCCTGATGGTTAACTGCAGGCCGCTAAATTTACTGAGCTTCCGTGAAGCGGGCCAATATGGATGCTGCCATTCACATTGCTCAGCTGGATGCGCGTTCCACCGCTGCCCAGCGTGCCCGTCAGGTTCTTCCCTACATATCCGCCTTTTACTTCGAGAGGGAAGTCTGTTCTGATGCTGCCATTCACAGTGCTGGCCTTGACCTGGGCATTGGGTGATCCAGGCAATCCCAGCTCGATGGATCCGTTCACTGACTTCAGCCTGATTTCGCCAACGTTGTTAAGCGCAGTGTAGTTGGCTTCGATTCCGCCGTTGACCGAGGACAGATCGGCGCCTCCAGCTAGATCGTCAACCCGCAGCTTGCCGTTCACCAGGTTCGCATTCACTTCGCCGCTGACTTTCTCCACCGTGAGTGAGCCGTTCACCATGTTGATGTGAGCAAGGCGTGCGTTCTGGGGGACGTGCAATTGGTAATGCACGGAGGCGGGATTGTTGTTGGTGCGGCCTTCCGGATAGTGGGTACGGATTTCCACAGAATCGCTGGTGGTGTCGACTTCGATGCGAGCTTCATCGAGCCGCTGCTGATCGCGCGCTTTCTTTACCGCATCGATCTGCACCTCGTTGCGGTCCCAGCCGGTGATCTCGACGTTGCCGTTTATGTTGTCGAGCGAAACCCGGCCGCTTGCGGAAAGAGGGACGGTACGATGGAAATCCTGTGTGACCTGCGCATGAATCGGGCTGGTCAACAGCAG
Organism: uncultured Acidobacteriaceae bacterium; assembly: GCA_963840905.1. Classification (GTDB taxonomy): domain Bacteria; phylum Acidobacteriota; class Terriglobia; order Terriglobales; family Acidobacteriaceae; genus Bog-257. Next base: position 146,810 of record CAWJAO010000010.1, on the reverse strand, counting down.
GGCGAGTAGCGTTCCGAGAATCGTGGCCCCGACGGTTGTATTTTTGCGAACGTCAAGCATAGAGCCTCCTGTCGCGGGTTAGACGGAGGATGATACGAATCGTAATGCAATTTTGTTCAATGTTCGTCGGCTGGCAAGCGGTCTTTTGTGGTCTGTGTGGGACCCTAGCGAATGATCGCGTCGCGGGCAGTAATCTCTGCGCAAATCTGCTGCCGTCTAGCGCTGTTCAGCCACTTCCAGGCTGAGGCTATCGTCTCTTCCAAAGACCGCGTGGCCGACCAGTTGAGGAGTCGCTGAGCTTGCGTGGGGTCGGCAACCAGGCTGGGAGGGTCTCCCGGCCGGCGTCCGACGACGCGAAGAGGCAGGGTACGCGACGTGACCTGCTCGACCGTCGTCGCAATCTGCCGCACCGACTGACCTTCGCCGGTGCCAAGATTCAGCGCGGTGAAGGAGCCGCCACTCTGGTTTTGGAGGAAGTCGACGGCCGTGGCGTGCGCTTCGGCGAGATCGGTGACGTGGATGTAATCTCGAATGCAGGTGCCGTCGGCGGTTGGGTAATCGTTGCCGAAGACTTCAAGGTAGGGTCGCAATCCGGCGGCTGCCTCCAGCGCGAGAGGTATCAAATGGGTCTCGGGAAGTGCAACTCGCCGATCTCGCCACTTTCGTCGGCCCCGGCTGCATTGAAGTAGCGCAGCGCAATTGCTCGCAGGTCATAGGCGCGGCTGTAGGCATCGAGGATGCGCTCGAAGAATAGCTTCGTCTCGCCGTAGGGGTTGACGGGCTGGCAGCGAGTGTCTTCGGTGATCGGTACTTTGTCCGGCACGCCGTACACCGCACACGAAGACGAGAAGACGAAATAGCGTACACCCGCGTCAATCGCGGCGTTCACCAGCGCCAAGCCGTTCTGTACATTGTTGCGAAAGTATTTTCGAGGATCGTTGACCGACTCCCCAACATAGGCACTTGCGGCAAAGTGCATGACCAGATCTACGCCGGAGAGAGCGCGGGAAAGCTGGGCTGCGTCGGCGAGATCGGCAATGATCAGTTCGAAGCCATCGGCGAGACACGCGATAGCCGGTGGACAGATTGTCGTACACGGTGACCTGATGCCCGTGCCGCGCCAACGAGCGAATGGCGTGACTGCCGACGTAACCGGCGCCACCCGTAACCAGAATTTTCATGAGTGCCCTTTGTCCTTAAGTGTTCCACTGGAAATTCATGATCGAGAGCTTCCATCGCGGCAGGACTCGATCGGAAATCCAAGTATGAATACTGTATACTCGGCAGTCCAAAACGAGAATTCCGAGCTCAATCGCATCACGTCAGCTCGGGACTCGATTGAGTACTTTCCGTCTATGGGTTTGTCTGTCGCCATTGTCGCCATGAACGAAGAGGCCATCATCGGCCAGACCCTGGAGAGCGTGCGTTGGGCCGATGAAATTGTTCTGGTTGACTCCGGGTCAACGGATCGAACCTGCGACATAGCGCGCGAATACGGCGCCAAGGTGTTGCTGAGAGGCGTGGCCCGGGTTTTCTCTGCAGAAAAGCTTTGCCTTCGAGAACTGTACGCAAGACTGGATCTTGTCGCTGGACGCAGACGAAGTTGTCACGTCCTGAGCTGGCAGAGGAAATCCGGGCAGGTGATCGGCGATCCAGACGCGCTGAACGGTTACTGGATACCGCGCAAGAACCTGTTTCTGGGCAAGTGGACGCGGTTCGGAGGATTCTATCCCGATCCCAAGCTACGGCTCTTTCGCCGTGGTCGCGGATTCATGACGGGCGCTGAACCGCACCCCCGCATCGACTTTGAAACCGGAAGTCGACCAGAGAACTGGACGCCTCAAGAATCCAATGGTTCACGATGCGTATCCCACCCTGTCCTCCTACATGGCGCACATGAACAGCTACTCTTCGGCGGGCGCGAAGGCGGCGGTGGCGAATGGTTATCGTGGCTTCAGCTTTCTCGACATTGTCGTACGGCCGATGGCGACGTTCATCTACAACTACTTTTTTCGTCTCGGATTTCTCGATGGCCGTGAAGGTCTTCTGCTGCACCTTTACCATGCGGTGTACGTGTCCAACAAATACGCCAAAGTGTGGGAGCTGACGAGAGCGGGTTCCTCCGCAAAAGAGAACCCTTGAATTGTTATCTTCAATCCGCCCTGTCTCCGGGTCAGCTCCTAACCGGCCAATGTACCGTGACTCGCAGGTATACTTTAGTTACGTCCTGTGACGAAATTGCCTCAACGCATCGGTGAATACTCCGCTCAATCCACTGCAGGAGCCGCTTGCCAAACCGGCAGCGGATGCGCGTCCGGGGTTCAAGCGCCGGCGCTGCAACGAACGTCACGGTAAGCGTCATTGCGACTGTTCTGAACGAAGTGGAAGACATCGACGACTGGTGTCGAGTCTTGTCCAGCCAGACCCTCGTGCCGGCGGAAATCATCATCGTCGACGGCGGTTCCACGGATGGCACGTGGGAACGCCTGCAGGCTGATGCCGCAACGTACCCAAGACTGAAAGCCGATCCGCGACGAGAGTTGCAGCTTGAAAGCAATCGCCGGGGCCGATTGCGCCGAGGGAGAAATGTTGCGATCGCAGCCGCTTCCTCCGAGGTAATCGCCTGTGCGGACGCCGGTTGCGTTTACGAAGCCGACTGGCTGGAGAGGCTGACCGAGCCCATTCGTGAGCGGCCAGGCTGAGTATGCGCTTGGAGGATCTTGCCTGGATGCGGATGAGCAGACCACGTGGGACATCGCGTCGGCGCCGTTTTTTGGCATCAAGCTGGACCCGAACCAAAAGACCAAGTCGTGCACTGCTCGTTCCATGGCGTTTCGGAGAAGCCTATGGCAGCGGGTTGGCGGCTTTCCTGAAGACCAGTCTCACGGAAGATAGCCTCTTCGATCAACGTGTCCGCGAGATCGTACAGCCGGCATTTCCGGATCGGGCAAAGGCCCACTATAGGCCTCGTCATACGTTGAAGACAGCGCTCAGGGACCTTGGCCGGTACGCAACGCTTGACGGGGTCATGGGTATCAGGCGTGGGCGTTTGTTTCGCAATCTGGCCCGCTGCCTGGCAGAAGTAGCTGGCGATTGTGCTTGTGCCGCGCACCTTCCTACCACTGGTCGTGTGTGTTGACTTTGGAAGTCTATTTCGCGTTTCGGCTCGACTGGAACAGCTTTCCTGGGAAAGCTTCCATCCGAAGGTTGAGCGCAAGGTTTTTCTTCTCGTTGATCGTTCCGTGGTTAGTCACGATAAGCCATATCACGGGCGCAATCACGAAGACCAACCGGCCGAACCGGCAGAACATGGTGCCGGTCGGGCGACCCTAGTCCTTAAAGCGATAGCGCACGAGGTGGTATACCGCGACAACGCCGTCGGTCCAGACTGATCTTCTTGCCCTCGGCGTAGGTGCGGCCGTGATAGACGATCGGCACTTCGTAGATGCGAACTCCCAGCTTCGCCAACTTCACCGTCATCTCGGTTTCGACGCTGAAGCGGTCGGAGCGCAAAGTGATCTGCGAGAAGATCTCGCGACGAAAGACTTTGTAGCAGGCGGTCACGTCATGAATGCTCAGGTCGGTGAGCATGTTGCATAACATGGAGAACAGCGCGATTGAGAACATATCGCCAATAGCGCGGGACGCGGTGCGGCCCATCATGGAAGCGGTTGCCAAAGACCGCGTCGGCGTGGCCCTCGAGGATGGGAGCGATGAGCGCAGGATAATCGCGTGGATCGTATTCCAGGTCTGCATCCTGGATCAGTACCAACTCGCCGCTGGCCTGCTCTAGACCGCTTCGGACTCCGGCGCCTTTGCCCTGGTTCTTCTGGTGCAGCACCAGCTTTACGGTGTTGGCACCGTTGCCGCCCAAGAGCTTTTGCAAATCGGCTTCCCGCAAGAATTCCCGAGTGCCGTCGGTCGAGCAATCGTCAACGATGATCAGCTCTTTGTGCAGGCTGAGCGGTTGCCGCGCCACCTGCTGCAAGAGCGTCATTACGGTCTTTCGTTCGTTGTAAACCGGAACAATGACGGAGAGCGTGTGGAATTGCTGGCAGTGCGCTCGCCTGGAGAGAGTTCGGGAAACTCTTCGGTATTGCTGCGCGTTGATCCGGGCGGATCGACTTTCGGAAACCAGATAAACTCCAAGAATCAGAAGCTCCGGATCGATGGGATGCCGATAGCGCAGCTCAGGAAAGCATACATAGTAAACCAGGGGATAGAAAATCAGCAGAGCCGCAAACAGGAACACTCCGTGAATGCGTCGCTTCCACGCCAGCAGCAATCCCCAGATGGCCAGCACCGAAGTCGCCAGGAAGAGCAGATTCTTGGCTGCAATCAATCCCGCGACGTCGGAGACTCGCGGCATGCCGTCCCAGAAAAAGATGAAGCGCCGGAAGGTCAACAGCAGGAAACGTGCGGGATGCTGCTCGATCCATTCCCGGGCCAACCGTCCCTGTTCCGCCGCAAACGCGGGCTCGCCCATCTGCTTGTACTTCGCGAATTGATTGACGCTGCTGCGCGGGATGGTATGCGAGCACGTAGATCCCCTCGGCCAGAGGGTTATTGCCTATGCGCAACTCGACTCCGAAGTTGTCGCGGACGAATACGGGTTTGCCGAATACCTCGTAATTGCGTACCAGCCACGGCATGATCGTCATCCAGAAGACAACAGCGCTCAGCAGGGCTGGGCACGATCCATCGCTTCCCGCGACGGTGCAACTGATAGGCGAGCCAGCATCCTGCGAACGGCAGGAATGAAAGCGCGGACGGATTGGTCAGCGCCGCAACGCCCCACAGCAAACCGTAGCCAATCCATGAGGAGAGCCGCTCGTCGCCTTCCATCTCCACCGTCAGCATGAACAGCAGGCTCAGCAGGAAGGCCGACAGGCTGGTTTCCCATATCTCGCGCACCGACCAAAAGATGGTGTAGGGAAGCAACGCCCAGATCCACCCTGACCAGACGGCGACTGTTCTCGCCGAAGACGCGCCGGGCAGTGCGATAGATCGTCCAGCAGGTGAGCGCGCCGAAGATGCTGTTGAACATCAGCAGCGAAAAAGCAGCGACGCGAGAGTAGTTGCCGAAAAGACGGAAGGCCACGGAGACGAACCAGGGATAGATGGGCGCGGTCCAGGCCGAGGGGCCGGTGTCTCCGCCAAAAGGAGAGCTGAAGCCGTGGCCGTTGGCGAGTGAATATCCGAGGCGACCGATCTCCCAGCCAAATCCCCAGTTGTCTTCCGAGGTGCGGATGCGATAGGTGTGCGCCAGAATGATCCACAAGACGCGCACCAGAAACGCGACCAGCACCATCCAGCCAACGGAGTGCACGAAGCTCTGCCAACGTGATCGGGACGCAGATTCTGATGGGCCTGCGGTAGGCGCCGTCCGCGCCGGCTGGGTCTTCAAATGCATGGAAACAACGCAAATTGTACCGTATGCGGGCGGCGGCTGCATGTGGCTCCTGCACAGGTACGCCAGCAATCTGCTTGAATACGCTTCCAACCCGCCTAGACTGATTCTGTCGGCAACTGTGATGCTCATCACAGCTTGGGTGTACAATCATCGGCGAAGATAGTGGGTCGAGAAGCAGGCTGCTCCAGACTGCAGCTCGGTCTGCAGATAGACTTTGTCAGGATGCGCCGGGATCGAGAGAAGGCATTCATGGGTTGGATTGATAACCGGTTCGAGAAGAATTTTCTGGTCACAACCGTCGACTACGTCTTCAACTGGGCGCGCAAGTCCGCGATCTGGCCCATGACGTTTGGTCTGGCCTGCTGCGCGATCGAGATGATCGCGGCTTCGACTTCGCGTTTCGATATCGCGCGCTTCGGGTCGGAGGTGTTTCGTCCCAGCCCGCGCCAGAGCGACCTCATGATCGTGGCCGGAACGGTCACCTTGAAGATGGCTCCGGTGGTAAAGCGTATCTACGACCAGATGCCCGATCCCAAGTGGTGCATCTCGATGGGCGCCTGTTCGTCGGTCGGAGGCCCGTTCAATACCTACGCCGTGCTGCAGGGAGTAGACCGCATCGTGCCGGTCGATGTGTACGTCGTGGGCTGCCCGCCGCGGCCGGAGAATCTCTTCTACGGATTGCTGCGCCTGCAGGACAAGATCGACAAAATGACCATTGCCAAGAAGCCCACCGAAGTTCGCCTGCATGAAAACATGATGGACGACTTCAAGCGGCAGATCCGCATAGCCCAGGCAGCGACCGAAAACCCCGATCAGCTGGTACAGCCTGTGGAGAACCGCGTAGTTGAAGTAGGCCGCTAAGCCAGTTTTCGATCTCGTGTGGCGGCGAGGGCGCGTCCCGCAAGCGCGGCTACATCAACCAAACTGCTCCAGCCATCGACTTGCCGTTAGCACGCAATGCTGACACATGAAGAGGGCACGGACCAAAGTCCGTGCCCTCTTGGAACGTACACCAGCCGTGCCGTCCTTACGGGCCCGACGTGTAGGTGTAGGCGTTGCTGAGCCAGTTGCCTCCCACCAGCGAGTACAGCGTCACGTAGATCGTGCTGCCGTCCGCCGGCAGGCTGTACACCGTCGTGCTCAGCGCCATGCCCAGGTTCCCCGACTGGTAGTACTGGTTGCCACCCGGATCGCTCCCGATGTCGAGCCAGTACGCCGTGGCACCTGTGCCCGCGCTCCAGGTGAACGTCGCCTGGTTGCCGCTCAGCGTCGAGCCCGGAGTCGGCGTCTGCATCACCCCCAAGGCTCCGGTCAAGGTGAACGCCGTGTAGGTGTAGGAGTTGGCTATCCAGTTTCCGCCCACCAGCGAGTACAGCGTCACATACACCGTGCTGCCGTCCGTCGGCAGTCCGGTCACCGTGGTGGTGGTCACGTTGCCCAGGTTTCCCGACTGGTAGTACTGGTTGCCGCCGGGAACGCTCCCCGCATCCAGCCAGTACGCCGACGAGCCCGTGCCCGCCGTCCAGTTGAAGACCACCATGCTGCCGGTCAACGTCGAGCCTGGAGTTGGACTCGTGATCTGCCCCGTCGCCCCGCTCGCGCTGTAGGCCGTGTAGGTGTACTGGTTGTTGAGCCAGTTGCCGCCCACCAGCGACCACAGCGTGATGTACACCGTGCTGCCATCCGAAGGCAGCCCGTTCACCGTGGCGCTGGTCACGTTGCCCAGGTTTCCCGATTGGAAGTACTGGTTGCCGCCCAGCGTGCTGCCGGCATCGATCCAGTACGCGGTCGATTGCGTGCCCGGCGTCCAGCTGAAGAGCACGCTGCTGCCGCTCAAAGAGGAGCCCGGAGTCGGCGTTGTGATCACACCCTTGGTCGAGGAATAGTTGTAAGCCGTGTAGCTGTATGCGTTACTGAGCCACTGTCCACCGACCAGCGAGTACAGGGTTACGTAGATCGTGCTGCCATCGGTAGGCAGCCCATTCACCGTGGTCGTGGTCACGTTGCCCAGGTTTCCCGACTGGTAGTACTGGTTGCCACCCGGGACGTTTCCGGCATCAAGCCAGTAGGCCGTAGCGCCGCTGCCCACGGTCCAGACGAAGGTTGCGTTACTGCTGCTCAGGGTCGAGCCTGGAGTCGGCGTCGTGATCACGCCTTTATTGAAACCCAGCTTTTCATCGACCAGTTGTTGCAGAATGGTTGAGTTGGCTTGGGTCACGGTGTCAAGGAAGTCCCCATAATTGGCCGTCTCGCCACCGCAGGGAAAGCCGAACTGATCGGTACCTGTTGCCATCACCGCGCACTTGCCATCGTAGGCGTTGTCTTTGTCGGATATCAGGCCGAAGTCGCTGGTCTCGCCGGTGCCGCTGTCGGTTAGCGCCCACCAGTCGATGCCGAGAATGTATTTGTCGCCGTTGGAGCCCGCCGCGTAATAGAAGAGCTGCTGATCGCTGGCGTAGTGCTGTCCGCGAATCTCCTGGGTTGAGAAGTCGGCATTGTTCCAGTCCCCACCATCGCCATGCCAGTAGGAGTCGGGGTTTGCCGTTACGGTGTACCAGAGTAACGCCGGCAGTCCGCTCTGATCGTAGACAGAGTTGGTAACCTGAATGTTACTTGGGTAACGTGGATCATAGTCCAGGGACAGCGCTTGGATACCAGCATCCTTGAGAGCCTGTGACACTGGCGGTCTTACCCCGCAATTGCCCACGCCCCCGAGCGATGAAGGTCCAAACAAAAGATGGTTTTGATCATAGCCGCGGATCGTATTCGCAGCTACGCTCCATCCTTGATAGGTGTACTTGTAAAGGAACGCATTCATGTCGCCTTGTAGAGCAGCACTTTCTCCACTGAGATTGTAGGCATCGGTGCCCATCCAGGTAGTATGGCGTCCATCTTCGTCCAGCACGCCGGTTCCTGTACCGTATCCTCCGGCATCGCCAAATGCGGTGTAATTGCTGCCCCATGCGGCATTTAGTGCGTCGATAGTTCCATACTTGTTCTGCAGGTAGTCGACCCAGGCATACTTGGAATACAGCTTTGTGTCCTGGTACGGCTGTCCGTTGGGATTCTGCGCCGCCGTATAAGTGAACATGGTGGTGGCAATCAAGAACGACGGGTGCGGATACGGCGCCCCCGCCGGACAAGTTCCGATACCCTTGAGCGCCCAAAAGTAGTCAGCATCTTCCAGGGTGATTCCGACGACCCATGGCACTTGGCCGAAGCCTCCAGTGATTGCCTGGTTGTTCTGGCTCAACTCAAAGCTATATCCGGCCTGCCACTGCGGAGAAAACAGGTCGAGCAATCGCCCTTGGTAACCGTCGTAGGTGGATTGCGGCACGCCCACAGTAATGTCCTTGATCGGATCTACCTGGCCCGGGATGCGCTGTGGGTTTAGGTACAAGTCAGACGCCGCGGAGAACAACAAGACAAACGGCAATTTGACTGCGTTTCCGCCGGTACTGCCCCAGGTTCCCACCGGTAGTCCGGTCTGCGCCGTGTACTCGCCGAGGGTATTAAAGCCCCAGCTGAGCATTCGCTCACCGCGATGGACTGCCCATAGATCGGTGTTGTTGTTGTAGCGGGACTGCATGACAGCGGGCTCAATAAATCCGGGATCGGCCGCGAATACTGACATGAGATAAAACATATTGCCTGAAGGGCTGACCAAGTTCCAGCGGCCACCCACCTTCTGGGTTCGAAAGAATCCGGACGCCCCTCCCGTAGCCGGCAATGCAGTCAGACCACCGTAGGAGTCTACTCCTACTACCACGGAGAGCGAATAGCTATAGGTTCGCTGCTGCGGTGGCTGGGAAGAGTCGGTGCTCAGTACCTGGAACTGGCAAGTGCAAACGTTCGCCGGCGTTCCGGTAACATTGCCATATTGATCCATGCTGAGACCAGACGGCAGCGAGCCGGAAGTCAGTTGGTAGGTGTAAGGTGGAGTACCGAAGTCAGACTGCAGCGTTGCAGAGTACGGCTGCATGAAATTTGCGTTGGCCAGACCTTTTGTGGTTGCGAACCCCGAACTCGTCAGGGAGAGCGTCAGAGTCAACAGGGACAAAAGGGCAGACTTGCACCCTTTCAGGGAGTTGAGTTGCATGGGGCGTTACCTCCGGTGGGAAGCCAGCAGAGTGGCGCTTTTGGCTCATGACCGAGTCATAATTCAGGCACTAATTGTTGGCCAGAACTAGCACCATGATCTTGTGATTTGCCCATGATTACTAGGAGCTAAGTAGGTCTGCTTAAACTAAGGTAACGTAACTCGATTGGTTACCCTAGCCGACAGAAGATCGCTGCAGAGATCGCTTGAGTGCAAGTAACACCAACAATTCTTGCGGTAACATCCTAGCGAGCGGCCAGGCGTTCAGTCCTTGTTGTGATAGAAGACCCAGCGAGAGAAGCTGAAGATACTCCGGGCACTCGACTTTGGGCGCGCAGCGTTCCGGGTCCAAACGCCGCGAGCACCGAACGTGAACGAACTTCTGGATGTCTAGATAGAACTGCCATAGTCTCGATTCTGTCTTCAGGTCGGACTCTGGAGGGCTAGAGCTACCTGAATGTCTCGACTCACAAGCGACTGGAGTTGGAACTGTCGGCGTGGATTAGTCAGTTTCCTTCGAAATTGATGAAGTTGAAAGGGCTGGCCAGTACAATCGTGTATACGCCAAGTTGCTGACTGCGGCTCCTTCGGGAAGTCACGTCAGTGGCACCCTCCGATGCCCAATCCAGGTCACGATTCCGACGGCTACGGCGCAGCAGAACCTGCGCGCCGGCAGGGAACGGGCCAATCCGGCCCCGCGCGAATGGAACGGCTTCATCTGTGTACGGCTTACCGCGGGTTGGTCGATTGCCGCGTTTGCTGCGGTCGCGTTACTCTTTGCCACCTTGCTCATATTTCAAGCTGTAGTGATTGCCGGGAGTGAAACCTTGGGGGCATCGATGAATTTATCGAGCCTTACCCGCGCGACATCTCTTTGGCCGGGCAACCCGGAGACCCACTACCGTCTGGGTATGCTCGAGCTTAATTCAGGTGACCGGAATAGTAGGGAAGTGCTTTGGCAGTTACACCGGGCTGCAGAATTAGGGCCTTTGTGGGTGCGTTACTGGGGCCTGCTTGCGTGGACATGCGAATCCGCCGGGAGACCGCCAGTGCGCAGACGACGCTATCGGCAGAATACAAAAGTTAGCGCCCATGGATCCGGAAGCCCTTTCGCTGGCAGCAAACTACTACCTTGCCTCGGAGAGGCCCGACCTCGCATTGGAGCAGTTCGGCCATCTTCTGAGAATTGCACCCAACTATGATCACGATGTTTTTCGTATATGCACTTCTGCAGGCTATCCGCCGTCACAGCTGGCGCAAATGTTCATGGGGGCTGGACCAACGGTGATGCTCGACTACCTGTCGTACCTTACCGGGCACGGCCAGTCAGGTTCGGCCCGCGAGCTTTGGAGCGAACTAGTCAGAAAGGCGGGTAATGGCGAGTTTTCTTTCTCCCCTGCTGCGGTTGCGCCGTACGTCAACTTCTTGTTGGGGTCGGGACTTGGTCAGGATGCCCAAACTGCTCGCTCGGATCTTGCGAAGCTGAAGGTGTTTGACAGCGACCAAGTTGCCGAGGGCAACCTGGTGTTCAATGGAAACTTTGAACATCGGACTTCAAACGATGGCTTCGATTGGCGTAGCTCGGGCGCGCCGTATCCTATCGTGGACTTCGCAGTCGGCGGAGCCTATAGCGGAAGCCGCTGCCTACGGGTGAACTTTACCGTGGGCCTCAACGACGAGTACCTGCTCGCTTACCAATTTCTACCGTTGCAACCTAACTCGCATTACCTTCTATCGGCCTATGTGCGTTCGGAGAGCATCACCTCGGACAGCGGTCCCCGCCTGCGTATCTACGACCCTTCGTGCCGGACCTGTCTTGACGCGACAAGCGAGGGCACGGTCGGCACCACGCCTTGGCACCAGATATCGGTCGCATTCTCGACTGGTCCTGGTACGCAGATCGGGCGCCTCGAGCTATTTCGTTCACCCGGTCGATTCTTCCCCAAGGACATTACGGGCATCTTCTGGTTGGACGATGTCCAGCTGAGACAAGAACCCACAACTCTCCACGCAGGGGGCGGTCAGTGATGCGCACCTTCGCCGCAATCGACTGTACTCATCTTGCCGGGAGTGTCGACGGAGCGCTCTTTCGGGCTGTCGCGGGTACTGCTGATTAGCCTGCTATTTTGCGCGCCCGCTTGCCTTCGGGTCTGTAGAGCCGTGGGCTTGGGGCCCGATGGTCATACTGACTGCGATCACTCTTTTGTGTTGGGCGGCCGGAAGCATAAGGAACCGTCTGTTAGTCGTTGCGTGGTCTTGGCTCTACGTTCCCGGCATTGCATTGTTTGGATTAGCCCTGATCCAACTGCAAGCCCGTTTATCGCTCGATCCCGCTAGCTCGAGCGAAGCCCTTCTCAAATTGGCGGGATGCCTGCTCATATTTTTCTTAACAACACAGCTTTACTCCATTGCGCCCGAGAGAGCCTGGGAGCGGTTGGGGCTGGCCATATTGCTCTATTCTTCACTGTTAGGACTATTTGCGATCGTGCAATTCCTCTCGGCGCCAGGATCGATCTATTGGTTTCGGCCTTCACCGAATGTTAACTTCGGTCCCTACATCAACCGCGATCACTTTGCCGGATTGTTCGAGATGCTCGTTCCCATCGCAGGAGCGTACTACATCGCAATTGGCCGCAAGTCGCGTTTTTCACTGCTGTGGGGATTCGCGTTGCTGATTGCAGTGGCCTCGCTGCTGTTTGCCGGTTCACGCGGCGGCCTGGTCGCGCTGGTCACCGAACTGCTGGTGCTCATCGTCATCATCATCGCACGTACCCGCGATCGAAAACGTGTTGGCCTGCTCTGCGGAGCGGCAGGACTCTTCCTCGCGGCCGTGGCCTTCCTGCTTTTTCTTGCGCCCAGTGAACTGCCGGCGCGACTCGCCACAGTGACTCGCTTCCGCGACACCGAGGTCACCGGTAACCGGCCGAAGGTCGCGCGTGACACTCTGCGCATGTTTCGCGATAACCTTGCGGCGGGTACAGGCTTGGGGACGTTTGAGGCGGTCTACCCCCAATACCAGAGCTTTGTGAGCGACAAGACATGGACCTATGCCCATAACGACTATGCTCAGCTTTTGGCTGAAACGGGTCTGCCTGGCGGATTGATGGCTTTGCTTGGGCTAATCATCTTCATTCACGAGGCGTTCTGGATCCGGCTTCGCTCCAATCTCACCGGCAGCAGATCATGGCTTCAACTCGGGGCCTCGCTGGGTTGCTGCGGAATCCTCGTGCACAGCCTGGTGGATTTCAATCTGCACATTCCAGCGAATGCGGCATGGTTTTCGACGTGCGCTGCACTGGCCGCGTTAAGAGTGTCGGCGGTGACGGACCGCGAAGCATGACTCCAGTCCCAATCACGTTCTCGCTTTGCAGAAAAGCAAATCCTCCCTCGCGCCATTGAGCCGCAAGGGCAAGAACGTCATGCAAGTATCAAAGCAATTATGGGTGAGGACATTTGCAGGTGATGTGGGTAGACATGCCGGGCCTGCAGGCTCCCACGCTGGGACACCATGGAAGATCGTCAGGATTTGCCACTAAACTATAGAACGGCCCACTCGCAAGAATCGTAGATTGGTGAATGAAAGGCCCATCCACGGAATGCGCAGAACCGGCTCCGGCGGCTGAAGCTAAAGCCACGGTGGTGTGATTGCCCGGTTGCAGCATGGTCGTGTGCCCGCCGTCATTCACGGCGACATTCCCTTGGAGGCTGGTTACCACCACCTGATTATTTACGCGCGCGACATTGAATTCTGCCGATCCGTCTTTGGGCGCAATGGTGATGTTGCCCACTTCCGCGTACATGCCGTTTACTGTGCTGATCTGCGCAGTGCCGTCAATCAACTCGATTGCAGATTTCTTGTACTGAATGGCGGAGTTTGGCTTTACCACCACCGACGAACCGCTGCGATTGACGGAAACCATGGACGAACTTGACGTGACGAGACGATCGCCACTGAAAATGCTGCTCGCCTTTTGCACGGAGGCGCCATTGAGCGTCACATTGCCAGTGGCATAGAGCATTGCGCTATTTGTCTGAGCGGTCAGCATCGCCGCGAAAGAAGCAACAAACAGAAGAAGGGCGCCTGACATCTTGCTCTTATGCATTTTCGTTCTCCGGCCAGAGTGCAAGTTGGTGCTGTACGTCCAAGCGATGCTAGTTCAAAGTTGTCGTCAAGTCAACGAGTTATCGCGACTGCCTGATTATTTCGGAGCCTCGGTCTTGGCCTGTGCGGCATCGTCATAGTAATCGCGATATCGGTTGCCATAGTAATACCGGTCTGGCTCCGTAGAATCCGCCGCATTCAGAACCACCCCGGTCATGCGGGCTCCCACATGCGTCAGTACTTCGTGAACCCGTCGCAGTGCCGCTTTTCCAGTCACGCCCGAACGTATGACCAGGACGGTGGAGTCGGCCAAGGCGGAAAGCAGGACGGCATCGGTGACATTCAGCACCGGTGGCGTATCGATGATGATGTGGTCGAACTTCGGGCCCACGTTCTTTAATAGCTCTCTCATGCGGGCCGATGCGAGCATTTCGGACGGGTTGATGGGGACCGGTCCGGCGGGCAGCACAGAGAGATTTTGCACTCCCGGAATCGACTGGACTGCCCCCTCGAAACTGGTGTTTTGACCCAACACCGTGCTGAGACCAAGATCCGACTTGAAGGTGAAGACCTCAGAGATGCCGGAGCGCCGCATGTCTGCTTCGATGAGAAGTACGCGGGAGCCGTGCTGCGCCAGGACGATGGCCAGGTTAACACTGGTCGTGGTCTTGCCCTCTTGAGGCAGGGCGCTGGTGACCATCAGCACCTTCGCCGACTTACCGGTCTCGGAGAGCAGGATGGAGGTCCGCAACGCGCGATACGCCTCAGCCATTTGCGACTTCGGCCGCGCCACCGATGCTGCAGCCGCCGGCTGCCCAAGCAGTTTGTCGCGAGGAAGAGTGCGGTTTGCGCGGGACCCGAGCGGAATGACCGCGAGCGACGGCAGAGATGTGATCATCTGCGCCTGTTCCAATGAGTGGACGGTGTTGTCGCGTGACTCAAGGATGAAAGCAAGCGACACCCCGCCGGCGAGCCCCACCAACAGGGAGATCATGAGATTGCGAGGGATATTTGGCGTCGAAGGTGCGGTTGGGGCAGACGCGGGATCTACAATGCGCACGTTACTCGACCGCAGCCCGGTCATCACTCCGGCTTCCTTTAGTTTCTGCAGGAGTCCTTCATAGAGCTGGCGATTGGTCTCTAAATCACGCTTCAGCAAGCTATATTCGATGGCGCTTTCGTTGAGCTGATTCTCGGCTGTCTTCTGATTTTCCAGCGAGGCCCGAAGCAGCTTTTCACGCTCCAGCGCCGCCATGTAGTCTTTCTGGAACTTGGCAGCCAGGCGCGAGACTTCGATCTTGATGTCGGCCTGAACCGCCTTCAGCTCGTTATTCAACTCCTCCACCTTCGGATAGGTAGGTTGAAAGTTCACGCTTGCCTGCGCCAGCTGGCGATGCAGGTCCACTTCCTGATTTCTCAGCTTGACCAAGGGACTGGAGGGATCGAGGTTGGACAGAAGATCCGGATCGCCGGAACCAGCCAATCGATAGACAGATTCCTTTTGCATGCGGTCGGCTTCCGCGACCGTGAGCTCCTTGTTGAGTTCGTCGAGCTTCGACGTAATGATGTTTTCCTTTTCGTCGATGCCAAGGATTCCGTGCTCCTCCTGGTAGCGGACCAGCTTTTCCTGGGACTCCTGCACCTTCAACTGGAACTCGGACAATTGCTGCGTGAGCCATGTGGACGTGCGCGTGGTGGCATCCAGGTGGGTCTTATAATTCTGCTCGATATAGGTGTCGATTACGTTATTGACGGCCTTCGCGGCGAGATTTGGGTCGGTGCTGGAGAACCGGATTTCCAGCAGGCGGGTCCGGGGAATCGAGTTGATCTGGAGCGAGTGGTGAAACTTCCCGACCAGTGCTGCCTCACGATGAGGTTCGATGTCCCGGTTTTCCGCCGGTGAAGAGTCCAACCCGCTGGTGGCGGGGGTCGCGCCCTTGCCCGCAAATGCGGGATCGGAATCCAGGTTCAACTTCCGGATGACCAGTTTGGCGATGGCATCGCTTTGCAGAACATGGGTCTGGGTGTCCATGGAGACCATGTAATCATCGTAGGAATCACCCGCGGTGGCATCGGCGCTCTTCAGACCTGCGGTGTCAGCGCCCTCGCGATTGATCACGATGCGCCCAACCGCCTCGTAAACGGGAGTCGTGGAAAAAGCAACCACCGTGCCCATGATCAACGCCACCAGTACGGCGGACAATATCGTCCATTTGTGCCGGAGCAGGATCCGCCAGTAGTCCCATAGACTCGGAACATGGCTGGCACCTGGGTGATAGGCGGGATGAAAAGTGTCGCCCTGAGGACGCAGTATCTGCAGGGTATCCCGTGAGGCATCAGCGTCCGGTGGGTGTGTTCAGGGTCCATTACAAGGCCGCCCGCATTGATGGATTCGCGCGACGATGCAGCCGTGGCTGCAACTCCGTTTCATAAGCTAACAGCCCAAGAATGTACTTGGAATGCAACTGATTGTACAGCATTGGCCACCCCAGCGACGGCGACCTTAGCCAAGCGTAACCTGTGACTTTAGTGGGATTGGCGCACGAGATAGCAATGAATCCAAGTATGATGAGACTGTTTCGTTGCCGTGCCTGTGCCACGTATGCCTACTTCCGCCCTGACCCTTTACTCGCGTTGCATCGGCGCCAAGACTCCGGCCGTTGCAGGTTTGTCTGCGGACGTCAATCTCCGGTTCGTACTCCCACTGCCAATCGATAAGTGATGAAAGAGCCGCTGGTTCTCGATCAAAGTTTGTCACCCGAAGCCGGCGACGTCGCTGAGGCGTGTGCGGCAGTCCCATCGCCTTCCGGCTACCGCGCCATGCTGCAGGCGCTGTTTCGCGGCAGACTGACGGGCGCGGCCATCGCACTGGTAATCCGCCAAATCGTAGTCATGGGCCTTGGTGTCGGAAGCAGCGTGGCGGTGTCGCGCTGGCTGGGTCCGGAGGTCGTCGGGCGCTTTGCCATTCTGATCTTTGTGACCCAGGGAATCCTAGGTTATTTCGGCGACCTGGGCCTGAAAGCCGCACTGATCCGCAAGCGCGGCGAGCTGGAGCCAACTGAGTTGGCCACCGCCCAGAAGGTAATTCTTGGAATATCGGTGACCTTCGCGGTTGTCATCGGCGCCCTTTTGCCTGTTGCGCTGCGCCTGGTGAAACTGGGGCCGGAGAATTACCTCCCCGCCGCGATTTTCTTGCTGCTGCTGGTTGTGCGCAACCAGCGTACCGTGCCCCTCGCCATGCTTGAGCGGGCCATGCGATTCAAAGTGGTCAGCGCAGTAGAAGCGGGTGAGAGCCTTATCTACACCGTTCTGCTGGCCACGCTGGCGTTTCTCCATAAGGGCATCTGGTGCTACGTGGTCGCCATGGGGTGCCGCGACTTGTTCGGCAGTGTGGCCTTCAACCTCATCACCCACCCTCCCTTGCGAAGATTTTCGTGGGCGTCTCTCCGTCCCCACGTAGGCTTCAGCCTGGTGTATCAGGGTGGCTCGCTGTTGAACATGATTACGCTGGCGTTTCCGCCCATCATGATTGCCCGTCTGCTGGGTAAGAACGCCGTCGGTTATGTAGCGTGGGCTTCTACGCTTTCGCTCTACCCGCTGGTGATTTGCAATGCAATGGCCCGCATCTATCTGCCTGCGTTCAGCCGCGCCGCGGCGGAACCTACCCTTCTCCGGTCTCGGGTTGAGAAATCCTTGCGCATCAATGCCAGCATCGCGTGGCCGGCGTGTGCCGTACTTGCCAGCCTGAGCACGCCCATCATCCTCCATGTATTCACTCCCAAGTGGTTGCCCGCGCAGCCGTTGCTCTACGCTTATTGCGTGAACGCGGTGATGACCTCGGTGGGCGTGCCTTTGACGGAGCTGTTTTTCTCGCAAAATGATGCCTGGTTCAACCTGCGCCTCTGTTTGTGGTGGACAATACCCAACTTGGACTTTCGGTACCTATGCGGTTTATCACTACGGACTGTTCGGATTCGCTGTCTTTCAGGCAGCGCTTCAAAGTACGTGGTTGCTGGCGTTCTTGCATGCCCGGCGCACCGAGGGCCTGCGCGTCTTTGCACCCTTGCGAGAGCCGCTGCTATTAGGCGCGGGGCTGGTACTCGTGAACGTGCTGCTGGTACGTTCAATGGCCCTGTCTTCCATCTATCGATTGGGCGCTGTGCTCGCGGTTGAGGCTGTAGTGTGTGGAGCGTTCTTGATACGCATGCTCTTGAGCTGGCGAACGGGAGCCGACTCCGCTGGCATCGAGCCAGCGGCGGCTCAGGCAGGCTGAGGTCGAACCGATGCTCGAGTTCAGCAACTAACACTTCGATTCACTCGGAAACTCGGAACTTCATGGGTGCTACAGACCGGTTCGGAGCGGTGTTGGGTGGCAGCTACGGTTGTTCACCATCCGCGGAACAGGCGTCGTGACAAGCGGCGCTACAGCGAGGACGCCACCGTTGCGCATCGGCATCGACGGCCGCATCTTGATGCACTACGAGATGCGCGGCTTTGCACGATACACCGTCGAACTGTTCCGCGCGATGAAGGAGATAGCGGGTCGACAATGTTGAGCTGATTTCGTTCTCGCCGGGTCCGATCGCTGCCGAATTCCTGGCCGTCCTGGATATCACGCCGGTGGTCTTTCCAGGCGCCACGAGAGATTCTGTGGGAACAGGTGGAGTTGCCGAAGCAATTACAGCGAAACCGCATCGATGTTTTCCATGCCACTGCGAACCGTGGACTGCCGTACCGGCGCGTCTGCAAGTACGTGCTCACCTGTCATGACATCATCGATCGCCTGCCGGAACATTGCGGGGTCGAGCACTGGCGCGGACGCTGGCGTAAAAAATATGCGGATTTTGTTTCGCGCCACAGCGCAGACAAGTACATCACCGTTTCTGATTTCTCCAAGCAGGACATCTGCCGCTTCTATGGTCTGTCCCTCAAGCCGCGTGGTGGTGATTCACAATGCCGCCAGTCCGCGCTTTCATGAGAAGCTCACGGCGGAACAAATTGCGTTGGTCCGGGACAGGTATCGTCTACCGCAGCATTACTTCCTGTTTCTCGGCGGCTTCGACAAGCGGAAGAACGTAGGTACGCTGGTGGAGGCGTTCGCTCAACTGCCGGGCGATGCTCCGCCTCTGGTGCTGGCGGGCGAGCACAAATGGGAGTTCGCAGCCGTCGCAGAGAGAATCGCCACGCTGGCACTCGCAGAACGAGTGCTGTGTCCCGACGGTATCGCTGACCAGGACCTGCCTGCGATCTATCAGGGAGCGATTGCGTTAGTGCATCCATCGCGCTACGAAGGCTTCGGTCTGCAACTGGTCGAGGCGATGGCGTCGGGAGTGCCGGTACTTGCTTCGGAAACAACGAGCCTGCCGGAGGTGCTCGGAGGCTGCGGTTTGCTCTTCGATCCGAAGATCCGGCTTCCATCGCGCATCAGATGGAACGAATCATGTCGCGACCCGGATTTGCGGACTGCCATGGCCGAGAAGGGCCGCCAGCGGGCCCGATTTTTCTCCTGGCGTAAGGCGGCGGAGCAGACCCTCGGTTTGTATCTCGAATTGCTGGGCCGCCGCGATGATGTTCTGAAGATCCGCGATCAGGAAGCCCCGGAGCAGCAGCCGTGAGAATCATCGTCGTCACTCCTGCCATGCCTCATCCATTCGGCGACACCGCTGCGCGCTGGTTCTACGTCTTGATCACCGAGTTAGTGGCCCGCGGTCATGACGTGGTGGCAGTTGTCGCGACGGAGGAACCCGACGAACGGATATTGGAAGCGAAGCAGTGGCTGTGCGAAGCACGAGGGAAGGCTGACTGCTGCATTGCCATCGGCTCAAAGTAGATTCGGCTGCGCTGCGGCGCAAGTGGCAGAACCTGGTGAGGCCGCGCAGCGAGCTGCTTCAGGACACGGAATTGACCGCACTCCTTCGGCGAGAACTGGCGCAAGGTTACGACGTCCTACACCTCGAACAGATGTCCACCGGTTGGCTCGGCTTGAATGTACCGCGCGCGCTGCTCAACGTGCACTACTTCGACGTCATCGATCGGGCTGGCCGCGAAGACATGAGCTTCCAAGAGCGTAAGGCGCTGTGGCAAGCGCAGCGCGCCACCAGGCGCCTCCTTCACGGGATTGGCAACGTGAGGTTGCTCACGCCGCGGCTGAGGGAGATCGCGGAATCGATCAACCCTGTGGGCCACTATTGGGTGGTACCGCTCGCCTTGGATCCTGCGCTGTATGACATGCAGCCGCCAGTAGAGGAACCGGTGGTGGGATTGATCGGTTCCATGCACTGGGAGCCTTCACGATCTGCCGCCGAGCGCCTGATCACACGTATCTGGCCGCTGGTGAAGAACAAGGTTCCAAGAGCGAAGTTGCTCATCGCGGGCTGGAATACTACTAAGTATCTGGAGCAATATTCGTCGCAGCCGGACCTTACGTTGGCGAATGATCTGTCGCACCCGTCCGAGTTTTTCTCTCAAGCTGCCGTCATGGTTTACGCACCTTCGCAAGGCAGCGGCATGAAAGTGAAAGTGATGGAATCGATGGCCTACGGCGTTCCTGTGGTCACTACATGGGAAGGCGTCGAGGGCATCGACTACGAGAATGGACGGGATTGCTGGGTCGCCGAGACCGACGATGAACTGGCCAGCAAGGTGTGCCGCTTGCTGGAGAACGCCGTCGAGCGGCGGCAGATGCGCGATGCGGCGCGGACTTTGATCGAGGAACGTTACTCGCCCGGCCCTGTGGTTGATAAGATGATCTCGGTCTATCAGGAGTTGATCGCATCCTCCAAAGCACCGGCCCGCGCTTCCTTATGTATCTGAAAAGTGTTCTCCAGATGGGTTCGTTGATGCTGCATTTCCGCAATGGCCCGACCTTGGTGCAGCGGATGCGCACGGCCCAGCCGTGTGATGGAGTTGTGCTTTGGGACGGCACGCGCATTGCGCACCCTCCGCAACGGACGTGGGTTGCTGGAAGCGGTGCAGGAGATATGGCTCGAGCGCATTTACACGGACGGGTTCTATCGGCCCGCCGACGGAGACGTCATCGTCGATGCTGGTGCGAATATTGGCTTGTTTGCCATTTACGTCGCACGGCAAAATCCCAAGTGCAGAGTGACCGCTCTCGAACCGTTCGCCGAGAACTTCAAGTATCTGCAGGCCAACGTCGCCCAATCGCGCCGGGAGAATGTGACTTGCTGCGAAGTGGCGTTGGGCGCTGGGTTCGGCAAGGGGCAGATGGAGGCAGTAGGGAACCGCTCGCTCGACCATGTGTTACGCGCGGATGCGAAAGGCGCGGACGGAATTCCGGTCATACCTCTGTCAGGATTGTTTGATCTGGTTCGCGCTCAAGAAATCGACTTTCTGAAGGTTGATATTGAGGGTTCCGAGCATGATGTTTTTGCGGCCGCTTCACCGGAACTGCTCAGGGGTTTCAAGCGCATCGCGATGGAGTATCACGATCAAATTGCGCCGGGTACGTTGGCTCTCTTGCGGGATGTTCTAAGCTCAAGTCACGAGATTACGGTTCGTCCATCAAAAATGGAGGGTTGCGGGATTCTGCTGGCCCGGCGTCGTGACCTTGACTCATAACGCAATGCCTATCACGGAAAAAGAGTCGGGCTTGTCGCGGCCCGCCAGCGGAGTGCGGGTGCTCACCGTGCTGCCGGATTTTCCGTTCCCCGCCACGACGGGTCTGCACCTCAGGCATCTAGGCAACTTGGAACTCATACGCCGACTTGGCTGTTTTAGCGCGCTGCTGTACTTTTCCACTGAGGAGCGCGAGCCTTTGCCGGTGGAGTCCACTCCACTGGCGCGAATCTGCGATGAAGTCCGGCACGGGGGACGCAGATTTCCGCATGCCAACTTCTCGACCGCCTCGCTAGTCCTCCACAAGGCCGATTTTCTGCTGCGCGGCGCGCTGGGCATTCCGGGAAAGTATTACCCGTTCTCCATGTCATACGACCGCATCGGCGCTGCGGAAATTATTCTGGCCGAGGCGCAGAGAGTCAAGCCGAGTTTGTGGTTCTGCCATCCATGTTCATGGTCATTACACCGCCGCGCTCAGCCAGCAAGGATTCAGAGTGATCGCTGACGCGATTGATGTACTGACGGAGCTCAGCGCTTCCTTATGGATCTATGCGACGCACGCGGTAGGTCGATTTGGACTCTATGCGAATCTATCTCGCGAGCCGAACACAGGAGCGTGTCTTTCTTCGCGGAAGGCTTGCGAGCTTTGGGCCACCTCGGCGGTCGAAGCCGAAGAGTTCCGTGCTCGTCGCAGATGGCGTTCGTAGTGCTGGTAGTCCCGAATAGCTCTCGACGAAAATGTCTTTCGGCCTGCACGTATCGCAACGAGCCGATCTGTCGGATTCATCGGCACGTATTCGTACGCTCCCGAACTTTGCAGTCGGCTATATTCCTGGCCGAGCAAGTCTTCCCGCATGTGCTTGCCGCGTGTCCAGATGCCCTCTTGCGAATTGGCCGGAGCAAACTGCCTGAGTCTGCGGACGAGCGAGGCTGCAGCGTCTTGCCGTGGGTTGAGATGCTTGGAGCCAGTTGCGGATTCGGGCCGCTTCACGACGCAGTGCCGCTGTGCATTGCACTTGCCCGTATTCGTGCGGGGTGGTGTGCCGTTGAAGATCGTCGAGGCCATGGCTCGGGAAAAGGCGATCGTTGCGTGCTCGGAACTGGCTGCGGGGTGGCTGTTAGGACGGATGACCTACTTGTGCGGGAACGTCAGCATTTGCAGGCGATTTCGTTGCTTCTTTCGGATACGCGCTTGTCAGGCTTGGCAAAGAACGGCCGATACTTCATGGAACTGGTCGCGTTCGCATCTGAAGAATATTGCGGCGATCGAGTTGCTACGTCTGTCTGCCGAGGCAGTCCGTGGTTGAAACCACGAGCTGCGTGCGCTCGAGCTCAGCTTTCTGAGAATGTGCTTTCGGTCGGTGTCGTAGGCGCTGGCGAGATCGTCAGCCGGTGCATCTCCCGTTCTGAGCGCCTGCGAAGGATTCGCCTCGCCTACGTCGCGGATAGAGATTCGGAGACCGCAAGGGTTGCGGCGAACAGTTTCGGAACTACACCGGTGACCGTGACTGGGCAACGTGACGAACTGCCGCAGACGGATGTGGTGCTGCTTGCTGTGCCAGTTACGTGCCAGGATGCCGTACTACGAAGATGTTCGCCAAACGTGGGACCTATGTGCTGGCCGAGAAAGCCGCTTGCGAACTGCCTTCGCGACGCTCAGCGAGTATGTGACTTTCTCCCGATTCTCCTGGCTGCGGATTCCAGCGGCGAAGCTATGCGTCGTGATAGCCTTCCTGATGGATCGTGTCGGAACAGTGGTTTGGCGCACTGCGCTCGATTTCCGTTTCCGAAGGCGCGCAGACCACGAAAACTGGTGTTGATTCCCGCTTCTATGATGAGCCCAATAGCGGTAGCGGCGGCGTGCTGATGGACCTAGGATGTCACTCGCTCGACTTGGCCATCTACATTAGCGGAGCCACAGACGTTGCTAATCATCAATCAACGCTTCATTTTCGATGAAGGAGTCGACCGCGAGGTTGAGGCGCGTATGGCACTGCACCGCCATGCGGACCCTGCCAACTGGATTATTTGGTTACCTGGTTGCGGCCTGCGGAGAATGTCATCGAGTTGCGATTCGACAACTGCGTTGCTTCCTTTCGTGCCGCCCCGCTGAAAAGATTGAAGTTCGCGGTCTCCGAAGCGAGCGGCGAGGTGGCGTTGCTTGTCTGGCGGACACGGAGCCAGTACCGTATACCAAGCGTTCTATCTGGAATGGATGGACTTCCTTGACGGCGTGCGAAATCGCCGACCCTCGAAGTTTGACGCGCGAGTACGGCACTTGCGACCGTCGGTGCCGTGGAAGCGTTGTACCGAGGCAGGGAAACAGTCTGTATGACGCGAATCGCAATTGTCGGCGCCAATGGGCAGGTGGGCGCCGAAGTGTGTCTACGCCTGCGTGCAGCGAAAGGAATCGATGTCGTGCCTGTTGTCCGCAACGTATCGGGCTCCGCGTTCCTGCGATTCAATGGAATGGCGTGCAGACACGGGCGTATCGCTGGTTCCGGCGGATGCCCAGCGCCTCATAGGAGACTGCGACTTGTTGGTGAATTTTGCGTTGAGTACCACGGCAATTCCGCGAGTCGATCGCGACGTCAATCGCAAGATTGTGCGAGGAATTCTGATGGGCGCGAGACCGGGCGCTACGATTGTATTTGCCAGTACCATCATGGTCTACGCGCCAGCGATGAAACTCAGATTCCCGGATGCCTATGGGCTGGAGAAACTGATCGTAGAGAAAATGCTTAGACGGCTCTGCAGAGCGTCTAGGGCATCCTGTTTTTGTCTTTCGTCTCGGTCATGTCCTGGGAGAGCTGCAAAACATCTCGCGCAAGATCTGTAGCGAAGTTCGTGACTGGAAGGTTGCGTTGCCAAATCGGGGACTCACTGCTTCCAACACGGTATTCGCAGCATCAATCGTCGAAGCTATCGTGCGCGCAGCTCGCGGCGACCAACGTCCGGGAACCTACGACCTCGTTACGTCCCCACAGTGGACTTGGCTGCAGGTGTATGACTATTATGCCAAGCAGCTTGGCCTCCAGCTGAAGTTAGCGGATGTAGGGCGTATAAACCACTCACGATTAAGCTTTGGAGGAGGGGTCAGCCGATGGCTGTCGTATCTCAAGCAGAATCAATCGGTCCGTGAACGCCTGATGTTTCTGCTTGCATTTCTGCCGAAGGAACTGAATCAGCGAATCTACGCGCGATATTTGCGGACGCGGGCAATGACGGAAATCAACGCGCTTCGACAATCGGAACAGGTCGAGCTGTGTGTCCCAGATTGGCGTGAACTAAAGATCCGACCACTGGCAGACTTGCCTGACCCATTAACTCTCATGTCGCGTTATCCACTGCGATGCGCCTTCGAGTACTCTGAGGCGGATTGCTCGGAACCGTCTGACCTGCCGATACCCACTTTCCCCGATGAACCGTAAAGTACTCGTCATCGGACCGCTGAACACAGGAGCGCTTGCCGAGAGCTACGCACGTGCCTTCGAGCGTCTCGGCATGGAAGTGGTTCGCTTCGACTCCGAGGTCGCGCTGCGTCAGGCGAGTCGTTTTGCCGGCAATCGCATTCTGCGTCGTGCCATGCGCTCGTATCTGTGGAACGCGGTGAATCGCGAGGCTAGCGAAGTCGCGCAGCGCGTTCAGCCCGCGCTGATCTTCGCTGTGAAGTGTTCGTTCTTTCATCCCGAGACGATTCGCGAGATCCGCAAGTCCACTGGTTCGCCGTTCGTCAATCATTATCCCGATCATCCTTACATCGGCATTCGCTGGAACCCGCGCGAAGCTTCGGCGCTGCGCCGCGATCTCATCGAAGTGTTCCGCGAATACAGCATTGTCTGGATGTGGGAGCGCAACCTGATGGATCGGCTGCGAAGCGATGGCGTCGAGGCGAAGTATCTTCCCTTCGCGGTCGATCCGGAATTGTTCCGGCCGCAATCCCAGCTCAACGATGAAGGGCTGCATTGCGACGTCTGCAAGGTCACGCACGATGTCGCCTTCGTCGCGACTTACTCTCGCTCGCGCTGCGCTGAGGTCGCTGCAATCCGCAGACACAAGGTCGCGATCTGGGGCAGCAACTGGCCAGCCAAGTGGCGAAGACTCTCGGGTCAGCATCGCGTTCATCCGCCAGTCTGGGGAAGTGCTGTCGGCAACATCATGGCGAAGGCTGCAGTGTCGCTCAACGTGTTGAACGCGGAAAATCTCGGCGGTCCCAACATGCGCACTTTTGAAATTCCAGGTAGCGGAGGCGTCATGCTCGCGCGCTACTCGCGGGAGCAGCATGCGTTTTTTCCCGAGGGCGACGCCGCGCTCTACTATCGCTCGCCCGATCAGATCGACGCCAAGATCGACGAGCTGTTGCGCGATCGCGACCTTCGTGAGCGCATCCGGCGCAACGCGGTACAGCTGGCCGCAGCGCAAACCTACGACGTGCGCGCTGCAACCGTCTTGCGGGCCTGCGGACTGCCATTCTCCAGCCCGCCGCGTCGCTGGAGCTCGACAACTTGAGCGCCGCAATGCGGATTGCGTTCGTCAGCGGTCACAGCCGACTGTGGCGCAAGCAGCGGCTGGTGGCGAAGTATTTCAAGATGCGCCTCGAAGGCCTCATCTATCCCGACGTTTATTGCCTGGCGCTGATGCTCTCCGACAAGTTCGACTTTCTCCTCGAAGACGAAAAAATTCCGCGCGGCAAATATGACCTGGTGGTGGCCGAGCTGCAGAGTTCTGAGAGTCAACTTCGCTACCTCGAGTCGCTGGTCGATGCCGGAGACCCGCCGGTGGCGGTCATTCCGGGGCCGCCGGCCATTCTTTCGCGCGACCTCACCGACCAGAAGCTGCGCAGCGTGAAGCGTATCCTGAGCACGGCGCGATACGTGTGGGCATATTCTCCCGAGCTCAAGACGTTCTGCGATGGACTCGCCGGCCGCGAGCGCGCCACCGTCATTCCCTGGCCATACGATCTGGCGGCCACGCAGAAGTTGGGGCAACACCCCGAGCGCAACCCGCGCGCCCGCAAGATCATCGTGCAGGTTCCCATGAGCTTCCACGACATCGTGCAGAACCATCCGTTCGTGCTGAAGAGCATTCTGCTCGACCTCTGGCAGGAGTTGCCCGCCGCGCTGCGCGAGCAGCTCACCCTGCATACCTTCGTGTACAACTCCACCGACCTTGAGCGATACAAGTCGTCCGGCTTTGCCGACGGTCTGCCCTTCGTGCTCGAAGGCAAGCGCGGGTATCGTTCCTTCGTTCGTTTTCTCGCCGAGTGCGACGGCATCATCAATTTGACCGCCGGCAGCATTCTCGGCCGGGTCACGTTTCTCGCGGCGGCGCTCGGCCGTCCCGGAATTTTCAGCGACAACAGTCAGCTCAACCAGCGCCTCTACCCCGGTTCCACGGTCGCCATGTTTGACACCGTGCGACTGCGCGAGCTGCTGCGCGCCATGTTGTTTGGGCTGGCCAATGGCACCACCGACGCGCGCCTCCTGCCTTCGCCTGCCGTCGCTGCCGACATTGGAGACTTCCCGGCAAACCAGGCCCGCCTCCGCCAGATTCTCGCCTCCGATCTCGCTTCCTCCAATTCGCGCATCTGACACGCCACATCTGCTTGTCATCACGAGTGGGCTTCCAGCCCGCGAGGGATCTGCTGTTTCCCTCGCCCAAGCTGAGCCGAGCGACCTGCTTTGACTCTGTCATCCTGAGCGAGCGCAGCGAGTCGAAGGATCTCTATACCGCGACAATGTGGGGGCTCGCTTCCGCACCCTGCACCCCCTCCCCCCTCATGTAAAGTATTTAATGTCAATACTTTGCCTCCAAAGTATTGAGCTCCTTGCACTTACGTCGCGACGCAACTCAAATGTTTTTAATACTTTAGGAGGATCCCCGCAAAGTATTGATTACATTACGCTTAACACAACATGTAACTCCAATGTTTTGAATACCTTGCATATCTGGCCGCAAAGTATTCTCTCCATTTGACTTAAATGTAAAGTATTACATACAAATGGCTTATCGCTAAGATCGCACCGCTATAACCGACTCTCCAGTTTCAAAGATCGATCCTCCTCGCCGGCGCGACCGCGCGCACGGGCGGTGTCGGACACTCGCTCCGACACTACTAATCTATGGTGCGGAGCGGGCTCCGCCGAAGCACAAAACGCCGTCGCGGGAACGAAGGTAACGGCGATTCCCAAAATGGCAGACCGCGATTGCGTAGCAGCGCCAACCCAAGCCAGCCGACTCCCGCGCCTTCTTCTCGTCTCCACTTTCTGCTACCTTCATGGCTGTCCAGGGCGAGCTCCGAAAAACCGTTTCTGGAACGAGAGAGGATTTCTAATCGTTGTTTGAGAAATTGATTTCGTGGGAAATGAATCTGCGTGGCGGGACTGCGCCGCGCCCATGCCGGGAAGCTCATCCGCAAGGTGTGGCCCGACTTCCGCCTGTCCAATTTCCTCTTGCACGCGGTGGGCAGCGAGAAAGAAGTAACCGTCAACGGAAAGCGAATGTTTGTGGATCTTCGCGACAGCGCAGTGTCAACCCACCTCTTTGTCTCGAAGACATGGGAGCCGGACGAGACCAAGCTGGTCTCCAGTATGTTGACTGAGGGAGACGTTTTCGTGGATGTGGGTGCGAACGTCGGCTATTTCACTTTGCTCGCTTCCGAAGCGGTCGGCAGCGGCGGCAAGGTCTTCGCATTCGAGCCGGAGCCGAACAATTTTTCGCTACTTCGCAAGAATGCCAAGGTGAACCGTTGCACAAATGTGATTTGCGAGCAGAAGGCCGTCACCAACGCGAATCAGCCGATCAAGCTGTATCTCTCCAGCTTCAACTATGGCGACCACCGCATCTTCCAGTCCCACGACGACGAGGGTTATAACCGAGGCCGGGAGCGTCCCAGTGAACAGGCGAATGGCGTTACCCTCGACAGCTATTTCCCTCCCGGCAGCCGCATCGATTTCATCAAGATGGACGTGCAGGGTGCAGAATATTTTGCGCTGCAGGGAATGGAACGAGTTCTGCGCGACAATGAGAGTGTCGTCCTTCTCCTCGAGTTCTGGCCGCATGGATTGCGCGAGGCCGGGGTCGAGCCCTCCGCGCTTCTCGAGAAATTAATCGGCCTGGGTTTCCTTCCGTTCCGGATCGCCGGGGAAAGGCTGCTGCCTTACTCGCGGGAGGAGATTTTGCAAACGAGCGGAGACGATTCCGTCAATCTGGTGCTTTCGCGAAAGCAGCGCTTCGGCGAAGGATGTATAAGAGTCTCAGTCATGACCACCCTTGAGCCGCGTCGCAGTCTCCTCCGAAGGTTGATATACCCGGCGCTTCGGCCCGTATACCATCCTGCCCGCTATTATTACCAGCTTTTGAGGGTGCGCTCTGCCGGGCTCAACGTTTCAGCGCCGCGATCCATCTCGATGGACTGCTCACATCAGGAGCAGGCGGCGCGCATGAAACAGGCAATCTCGCCTCGGGTTCACTGGAGGCAGGTCAATCTTGGTTCCGCACCAATCCGCGACAATCTGGAAGCCTATTTCGCGCGCTACCGAGAGTTCTACAACATCGACAAGGGACGAGCTAAAGCACTGGAACACGCTCTCGGGCTGGAACTGCTCGATTTCAGCCAGGTCAAGCGATATTGCGATGTGGCTTCGTGCGCCAGTCCAATTCAGAAGACGTTCGCCAAGCTTTATCCACAGGTCGAATTTTGGGCGCAAGACCTGACTTATCAGGACGACCTACCGCATTTTCAACTCGGCGGATTTGCGCAGAACATGACCGCCATACCAGACGGCTATTTCGATGCACTCACCCTGCACAACTCCTTTGAGCACTTCATGGGGAACGCCGATAGCGAGTTCATGGGCGAGGTCGATCGCGTTCTGAGTCCGAACGGGGCATGCCTTATCTTGCCGCTCTATGTTGCGGCCACACCGCGGATATATTTCGACCCGGTAGCGGTCACGCCAACACTGCTGCGAACCTACGACAAAGAAGCAGAGCTGATGCCGGTGCGCGGCTTCGCGAACCAGGAGCATGCACGATGTTACGACGCCGCGACGCTGCAAGAGCGGCTCATTAGCCGCATTCCCTCCAGCCTGGAGGCGACCATCCTTGATTTCTCCGGTGGTGAGACGATCTGCCCGGAAATGTTCCCCGAGTTCGCGTTGGTTCTGCATCGTCCGGAATCAGTGTTCCGGCGCCCTGCATGAGAGTAGCTGGCTGTGGTAGCGGTCGGATGATCCAGTGGTAGAATCCTGCCTCATGTCGTGCCCGATTTGTCAGAGCTCGCGATCGTCCCTGGTGCAGAAAGAGCCAGCCAGCCCCGATCCGACCCGGTCGGCCGCCTATACGCAACGGGAGATCAGCGTTGTAGCGTGCGCGGATTGCTCCTTCGTCTACGTCGAGCGCGACTTTCCCGAAAGCTACGTCAACGGTTACTACGAAGAGAGAGCGGGTGGCGGATACGGCCTCAGCAAGGAGAATTTCTTCTGGTGGCACGAGGCCACGAAGTATTCCAATCGTCACATTCTGTCGCTGCTGGGTCCGGCAAATTCCAGAACGATGTTGGAAGTGGGCTGCGGTATCGGGACCTTTCTCGCCGACGCCCGCGACGCCGGATGGAAGGTGAGCGGCCTTGAAATCAACGCCGAGTTCCCGGAGTTCTGCCGCAAAGAGCTTGGCATCGAAGATGTGAAATGCGGGGTGATCTCCGATCCGCCGTTTGCTGAGGGCAGCTTCGACGCCATCGCCATGCTCGACGTTCTGGAGCACATGTATGACCCCATGGGATCAGTCATGCAATGCGCCCGTTTGCTGAAACCG
Organism: uncultured Acidobacteriaceae bacterium; assembly: GCA_963840905.1. Lineage (GTDB taxonomy): Bacteria > Acidobacteriota > Terriglobia > Terriglobales > Acidobacteriaceae > Bog-257. The sequence continues at coordinate 116,801 of CAWJAO010000010.1, read as the reverse complement.
GGTGGCCTGTTGGTGGTCAAATCTCCCAATGGTGCGATGCAACTGCGCAAAGAACGTCTGAAGAAAATGCTGAAGCGCGGTGACGGCTATGTGGCTGGAGTTGGACACCTGAACCAGTTCACTCCCAAAACCTTGTCGCTGGCTTTCCGGAAGGGCGGACTTAGCCGATCACCATCCGTCCGGCGCAAAGTTTTCAGCAGGGAATTGTCCGCGACGGATTCACCGCACGCCGTGTGGCCCGACATGTCGCCGTAGCCGCCGCGAATACGCTAATGCAAGTCACGGGAACGGGGCTTGAATCTGGTTGGTATCGCGCGAAAGTGCCCGGTATACAATGCCTGCTACCTAACCGTCCGATATGGATACTTCAACCAAGACGCCCGCATTTCGCGACCGGTTCTATGACCATTACGTCTCGACCTTTACTGGTACTCGAGATGAAGTGTCGGATTTGCGTTGGTACCAGTGGTCGCAGTATAAGCTCCTTCCGTTGTTTCGCGAACTTCGGCTCGACGCCGAGATTCTTCGATCTCCGGCTGTGGAGCGGGACAAATGCTACAGTTCTTGAAAGATAACGGCTTCAGTAATGCATCTGGTGTCGATGTTTCGCCCGAACAGACTTCTCTAGCGACGGCACGCGGCCTGAACGCCACGGTGGGTGATGTGTTTCAGCATTTGCGGGAGGCGCAATCGAGCTTTGATGCAATTATCGCGCTGGATTTTGTGGAGCATTTCGAGAAGGCTGAACAGATCCCCCTTTTCGAGGTTATTTTCGCGGCTCTGCGTCCCGGCGGAAGATTGATTCTCGAAACCCCAAACGGGGAAGGCTTGTTTGCCAGTCAAGTGATTTACGGCGACCTCACCCATCTAACCATATTTTCGGAGGGGTCTCTATCGCAACTTCTGAGGCTCACCGGATTTGAAAGAATGGAATTCTATGAAACAGGGCCGGCGCCAAAGGATCTGAAAGGGCGAGTCCGCGGCATCCTATGGCGAATTATCAAGCTGATCGCCAACTGCGCCCGCATAATTGAAAGTGGCGAGACACAACGGCTATGGACAAAGAACTTGATCTGCTGCGCTCGAAAACCGCAGTGAATTGAACGCAGGCTCGGAGATCCCAGAGCGAAGCTGAATGCTAGGCCAATCAAGCATGGGGCTGGTCCCGACTCCGGTGCCGCAATTGCAGCAGCGCGATTGCCCCGCATGTGGGAGCTCATCTCACACCGAACCGCTCTCCCGCGAAAATGAGTATGAACTCGTTCGCTGCCGGGATTGCCGGATGCTCTTCACGCACACAGTGCAGACGATTGAAGGAAAAATCCTGCACTATAACAAGCTGGCGCTAGAGCGAACTGACACTACTTCCATTTTGTCGCCCGCACATTATGGCCTCGCCAATCAAATCAAGTCGGTGGGCCTTTACGAGCGTGTCTTGCAATATATCGTCAAGGAAATCCCTCAGGGCAACATCAATTTCGTGGACGTAGGCTGTGCGGGCGGCCTGTTCCTGCTCGCCGCTCAGTCAATCGACGGCTACCATTGCGGAGTCGCTCCGCGTTTCAATGTGCGCGGTATCAGCATCGATCCTCGCGAACGGAGCGAGACTGAGCGAAATGTCGGATGCCCTGTTGTCTTTCCCGATGAGGCTGCGACGACGTGGGCCGGCTGGGCCGACGTGGTCACCCTGATGAATGTGCTGGAGCACGTGAGCGCTCCCTTTGAATTGCTTTGCCAGCTGAAGCGAATCCTGAAGCCCGGCGGCCTGCTGCTGATCGATGTTCCCAACAACGCGGTTGTCTCACTGCGCGGACGCTCGCTTGGCAAGTGGCCCGAGCTTGACCTGGGCGAACACATCAATCACTTCGTCCCATCCACTCTCGACACGCTGATGATCAGGGCTGGCTTTACGCCGGCCAAGCGATTCGCGGGAATGTTCAAAGGCGTGGAGTCTCTGACGATCACACCGGGAGTGCGCACCGCAGCACGCTGGTCGGCGGCCTCCGCCATCATGTTTGCGACGATGAAGCGACTCCAACTGTTCCCCCACATGACGATGGCCTACAAAGGTTGATCTCAGGCTGAAACAGAGCCAGGTTGCTCTTGCCTCTACCACTTTCAGGGGATATCTAACGAAAACCCTGATTTCACTTGGGATTTTTCGCACCTCGCGAAATCCAAACCTCAAATATCCAATTGACCCAATGGAACCGCATGGGTAGACTTAGCCGTCGCCATTACTTCGTCTACCTTCCGGATTCGGCTCTGGCCCCGAGTTGAATTCCCAAACTAAACCTTTGTCGCCTGCGAAAGCTCGGGGGCGAACGGGGGTAGCACTAACGTTGGTGACTCTCCGTCGCCGTGCGACAGTTGTGTTCGGCGAGTAAACACTATGCCTGGTTTTGCCGGCCTACGCACCGACCTCCGCACCTGGATCCTGATGGCAGGGATGACTGCCTTCTGGCTAGCTTCGGTCCGGCTTGTCCCAGGCTGGAAGCGCGACGGCTGGCCATCGCTGTCTGCGATCGCTCTATGGAATTGTCTGGCTCGACTTCGGCCTCGACATCGTCCTGCGCTTCTCCATGCTGGCGTACAACGCGGTGGCGTGGGGCAACGGCGGCCTTCGTCTGGTAGCGCTGCCGGTTGATACCGTCAACACGACCCTGACCTACTGCTGGATGTTCTGGGGGCTGGTTGCGGCGGCCTATGCGGTCGCGGTGCGTCGCCGTGGAGCGGGGCCACTGGGAGTTGCGCGCGCGCTTACTCCTGACGTTGCTTACGCAGCGGCCATTCCGTTTGCGCTGCTGGCTTCCGTCATCTTCTACCTGATCGAGGGGCGGAGTCAGGTTCCCCTGGTGCTGATCACTCCGCTGTCCCTGCTGGCGAACTTCTATATGGTGCCGGCGGCCATCGTCTGGTGGGACCACTTCCGCCGTCCCGGTCCCAAGTGGCGCATCGGGAGCGTTCATGTGGTGGTGCTGCTGCCGGCGTTGGTGCGCGGGGTGTGCAGTCCCTATCGCGAGAACCTGGCGCCCATTCTCCTGATCCCACTGATTGCGGCCCTGTTCGCGGGCAGGCGGCCGTCGCTGGTGAAGGCGGTGCCCACCGCGTTGGCGTGTCTGCTGCTGCTCAGCACCGTGGTGCATTCCTACCGGCTCATCAAGTGGCAGAACGTTCGCGCGGAAGAAGTAGCGCGTGAGGTTGGCGAAGGCGGCCTCAGCGGCTGGCTCACCGTAGCTTCGGACGAACCGACGCACCGCTTCCACGGCTTCGACTCGCTGCTCCTGACGGTGGCGCTGGTGCCGTCGCTGGAGCCCTACTCGGGGCGCAATGTGCTGCTGTCGCCGCTGGTCCGCGGCGTCATACCGCGCTTCCTTTACAGTGGCAAGAGCGGCGCCGATGCAGGCATCAATTTCGGCTCGCGCATCTGGGCATTTGACGATCCCGCGGCGCGCGAGAATTCCGGCGCCTCGATTGCGCCCTCGATGCCCGGCGATCTCTACGATGCGGGCGGCGTGCTCTACATTGCGCTGGGGGCGCTCATCTTTGGGACGCTGCTGGGCCTGGTGGATGGATGGAAGGGCCATCTGCCCGCGTTTTCCGCGGCCGCCATCACCGTGCTGGTGGCCACGCAGTGCGCCATGTCGGTGGAGCGCGACTTCGATAATTCCATCGCCACGCTGATTCAAACATTGCTGGTCTTTGTTCTGGTTGCCGGCGTGGTCGCCCTGGCCCGCCGCGGCAGTAGCGATTATTCGCTTGGGTTCAATCCCAGTCTGGAGCGCTCCTAGAGAACCCATGACCACCACTCTGGCCGCCCAATCCAGTTGCCGCAAGGTGACGAACCGCGAGGGAGAGCTGCGTCGAGGGGAGGACACCCGCCCGTGAGAGTTCTCGTCCTGGCGACCGATGTATTCACGCGCGGTGGAATCGCGAGGTATACCTCCGCGCTCGCTTCATGCCTGGGAAGAATGCTCGGTGCAGAAAATGTTGATGTGCTGTGTTTCTTCGATTGGGGACACTCGGGCGAGACGCCAACCGAATTCCGCGTCGCCGGGATGGTCAGTAATCGCGGACGGGCCGGAATGCTGTCGAGATTGCAGTTCCTGTTCAAGGCTGCGGGCGCGGGAACTAAGGGATACGACCTTGTCATAGCGAACCACGTAGCCCTCGCACCGGTGGCTGCGCTGATGAAACTAGTTTTCCGGACGCCCTATTGGGTGGCCTGCCACAGCGTGGAAATTTGGTGGGGCACATCGCGGTTGAGACATGCCGCGTTGAAAAACGCCGATCTTATTCTCCCCGTCAGCCGATATACCGCCGATGTGGTTAAGAAGCTGGATGGAATCGAGGGTTCGCGCGTGAAGGTTGTGTACAACGCGATTCCTGATTCCTTCGCGAAGTCGGTGCTCTCCGAAGGCCCGCCAGGCGATTCAACCAAACCAAGCGGTCCGATTCTCCTGTCAGTGTGCACTCTGGTTCGAGGCAACGAATTCAAAGGCGTGGACACGGTGATACGTACGTTGCCGAAGATCCTGAAGAAGCATCCTGACTTGCAATACGTGGTCGTGGGTGAAGGCGAGATAAGAGCGGGCCTCGAAGGTATCGCGGTCGAAACGGGCGTAGCTGAGAAAGTCACCTTTCTTGGAGAGATTCCCGATTCCGAGTTGGCCGACCTTTATCGCTGCTGTGATGTGTTCGTGCTGCCGAGTCGAGGACAGGAGCAGCGTGGGGAAGTGGGCGGCGAGGGATTTGGTCGTGTCTACGTGGAAGCGGCTCTGGCTGGGAAGCCAGTGGTGGGTAGTCTTGCTGGCGGTGCGTCGGAAGCCGTACTCCACGGGAAAACAGGTTTCCTCGTAAATCCAGCTTCGAATGACGATGTCGCGGATGCGGTACTCGCGATTCTAGACGATCCTCGGCTGGCCGCCGCATGGGCTCTGCCGGCAGGAAGTGGGCGCTAGAGACGTTCTCCGAAGAAGCACTCTCCAAGTCGCTGGAGGAGTTGTTGCTACCCTACGGCGTCGAGCGCAGAAGGCTTCCGAAGCTGGCGCACGCAGGTGGGCAGCCATGACGAAGCTCATGAAAGAGCTCGCTGAGCTACCCAAGGGTTTCAGCCAGCCCACTGCTCTTCCAGCGAGCACAGACGAGCAGCAGGGCTGGCAGAACGCAAATCGCGATTGGTGGGAAAGCCATCCCATGCGTTACGACTGGAAGGACGGTATTCCCCACGAAGAGTTCAGCAAAGAGTTCTACGCCGAAATCGATGATCGCTTTTTTACGGCGGTTGCGCTCTATGCACCTTGCAAGAAGATTCCCTTCGACTGGCTCATCGACTTCGATTCTCTCCGAACAAAGGACGTACTGGAGATTGGCGTCGGAAACGGCAGTCATGCCCAATTGCTTGCAGAACACGCCAAGTCTTTCACGGGTATCGACCTCACAGAATATGCGGTGAAGAGCACCTCCGAGAGAATGCGAGTCTTTGGTCTCGCCGGGAAAGTGCAACAAATGGATGCCGAGCAGATGCTCTTCCCGGACAACAGTTTCGATTTCGTTTGGAGTTGGGGTGTTATTCACCACTCGGCAAACACGCGGAAGATTCTCGAGGAGATACACCGCGTTCTGAAGCCAGGTGGCGAGGCGATCGTCATGGTCTATCACCGCACGTTCTGGGAATACTACGTGCAAGGCGCGTTGCTGGCGGTCCTATCAGGTCAGGCATTCAAACCGGCGGCGCTTCATAACAGTATCCAGAGAAGAACCGACGGCGCCATGGCGCGATATTACAAGTGCTCAGAGTGGCGAGAGTTGGTGTCCGACCTTTTCTCGGTCAAGAAAATCCGAATCTACGGAAAGAAGACCGAACTTGTTCCACTGCCGGCAGGGAAGATCAAAGATCGGCTCGTCGGATTAGTGCCGAACTCTTTCAGTCGTTTTCTGACCAACAAATGTCGATGGGGATCATTCCTAGTTTCAACTCTCGTCAAAGAGGCGGGCTAGCGACCTATGTGCGGAATCGTAGGAATCTTGAGCGACGGCCGGCCTGAGCAGACGCGGGCCGCGGTGCGCGACATGGTTGCCGCATCCCGGCATCGCGGTCCCGACGGCATGGGCAGCGTTGAGATTCCTCTGGCCACGGGCAGCCTGCTGCTGGGGCACACCCGGCTTTCCATCATCGACCTCAGCGATGGCTCGCGGCAGCCGATGCACGACGCCGAATCAGGCTCGTGGCTGGCGTTCAACGGCGAAATCTACAACTTCCGCCAGTTGCGGGCCGAACTTGAAGCGTTGGGAACGAAGTTCGCGACCTCCGGCGACTCCGAAGTCTTGCTGAAGGCGCTGGTGCAATGGGGAGAAGCGGCGCTCAACAAGGTCGAAGGCATGTTCGCATTCGCCTTCTGGGACGGCCGTAGCCAGAGTCTTCTGCTGGCCCGTGATCGCATGGGCATCAAGCCGCTCTACTACTGTCGCGCGCCGCGAGGATTTGGGTTTGCCTCGGAGGTGAAGGTGCTTGAGCGGGCGAACATTTGCCCGCTCACGCTCGACCGCGATGCGATTGACTCGTTCCTGGCGTACGGCGCAGTCATTGGGCCGAAGACGATCTTCAAGGAAATCCGCGAGCTCGAGCCCGGACATCTGCTGCGAATCCATGCGGGCGGGGAAGTGACCGACTCCGAATATTGGTCGCTGAGCCGCAGTTTGTCTGAGCGCTCTGCCGGCAATCAGAGTTTTGAGCGGGCGGTCTCCCAGATATGGGAGCGTCTCGGGTACGCGGTCGATTCCCAACTGGTCAGCGATGTTCCGGTGGGAGTGTTTCTATCCGGCGGTGTGGACTCGAGCCTTCTGGCGCTGCTTGCCTCGCGCTATGCGAAGAGTCCCATCACGCTGCTGACGGTTGCGTTTGGTGAGCAGGAGTTCTCCGAGCTGCCCTACGCGCGGGAGATCGCTCGCGGCCTCCCTCATCACCATGAGGTGGTAACGCTCTCCGCCGGGCAACTCCGCGACTTGCTTCCCGCCGCGCTGATGGCAATGGACCAGCCCACTGTCGATGGGATCAACACCTACGTTATCTCGCGGGTAGGCGCCTCGCTGGGATTGAAGGTGCTGTTGAGCGGAATTGGCGGTGACGAACTGTTCGGAGGCTACACCACCTTCAGCAAGGTTCCACGACTGCTGAAGTACGGAGCAGCATTGCGCCCGGCGGCGCGAGTGCTGGCAAAGCTAAGAACCAAGAACCCAATCCAGTGGAAGAAGGTGGCCGATGCGGGCCCGCTGAACAGGATGGCTGAGGCTTATCTGCTCCAGCGCAGCATTCGATGGGGGCAGGAAGGTTCCAGCGACCTGTCGGATCGTGTGCAGAAGAATGTCGAACCTCTCGCCAACGACTTTCAGAAGCTAGCAGCGCTGGAGTTGCAATTCTACGCGCGCAATCAACTGCTGCGAGACGCCGACGTATTCAGCATGGCCAACTCCGTGGAATTGCGCGTGCCCTTCCTGGATGAGCGGCTAACCAAGGCGGCGCTGGCTTTGCCGCCGGAATATCACTTCGAAGGCGGACGTGGAAAGCGCATCACCCGCCGGATTCTTTGTGACCTCGCGGCTGAACAAATTCCGCAGCGACGCAAGATGGGGTTCACCTTCCCCTGGCAGCAGTGGCTCCGCGGCGAGTTGAAAGGGAAGCTCAAGACGACGCTGCGGGACGCGCAGCTTCATGAGTCGCTGTCGCTCGACCCGGCTTACGGCGGGCGGCTGCTGGACGGCTTGGAAAGCGGAGACCGGATGCAGTCGTGGTCCGAGGTGTGGTCACTCTTCGTGTTGCTGAACTGGCAGCGCAGGACTGAGGTGGAATGTGCCGTTGCCTAGGGTCGCAGTGCTGTGCGCGATAGCCGGACTGGGCGGTGCCGAGCTCAGCCTGCTGGAGCTGGTTGCACGGCTGCGCGATTCCTACGAGTTCCATCTGATGGTTCCCGGCGACGGGCCGCTGAAGCAAAGAGCTGAGTTGGCGGGTGCGAAGGTGTGGATCTTGCCCTGGCCGGAAGCCATTACCAGCGTTGGTGAAACCGCCGCGCTTCCCGTACCGCTCAAGATGTTTCGATCGGCAACCTACTTGAGGTCGTTCACGCGGCGCTTGTCCGAGTTGCTCGATGAGATCGGCCCGGCGGTCTTTGTCACCAATGCGGTTAAGGCGCACATCATCGGCGCGTTGGCCCGCAGACAGAAAGACGTTCCCTTGATCTGGTACATGCGTGATGGACTGGAAGGCCGAGTGCTTTCGCGCAAGCTGCTGGCCGTTCTGTCACGACGCTGCGATCTGGCCATTTGCATTTCTGAGTACGTTGCTTCGCAGTTCAAGGAATACGTTTCCAAGTCGGTGCCCGCGCATGTGGTCTACAACATCGTCGATTTGAACCGCTTTCATCCAGGGGCCGTGCCACCAACAGATTTGCGCAAGGGGCCGGATGAAATCTGGTTCGGCATGATCGGCGCCATCACCCCGCTGAAGGGGCACGACATTTTCCTCGACACAGCGGAGAGGGTGCTGCGCCAGTTGCCACAGGCAGTATTCCTGATCGTCGGAAGCAATCCCTATGTCACGCAGGCCGGTTTTCAGTATGAAGATCTGCTGCGACGCAGGGTGACGACTTCGTCGCTGCAGTGGCCGGGTGAAGTTTGTTGGCTTCCGGGACGACGTGCCCAGCGTCATCTCGCAACTGGATGTCCTGGTGCAGCCGAATCGCGGCCCCGAGGGTCTGGGGCGTTCTGTGCTGGAAGCGATGGCCTGCGGCGTGCCCGTCATCACGGTAGATAAGTGGGGACCGGCCGAGTTGATCGAGGACGGCCGGAGCGGTCTGCTGTTCCCGCCACTGGACGCAGAGAAGCTAGCCACGCACATGCTTACGCTGGCGGGAAGCAAGTCGTTACGGAAGGCCATGGGCAATCACGGCCGGGATTGGATTCAGCAGAACCTTATTTCAAAGAAGTTGGCGGGGCAATTCGATGGGATTCTGGCCAACGTAATTGCTTCCGCACCGCAAAAGGCCACACTATGAAAGTTCTACAGCTCGGAAAATTCTATGACCCCGTTGTCGGCGGAATGGAAACGGTCCTCAAGGACATCTGCGAGAGCCTCTTTGACCAAGTGGAGTTCCGGATACTTGTGGCGAACACTCGTTGCCGCACCGAGCACGAGAACGGGAAGGCCCAAGTCACCCGGGTCGCTACCCTGGGGAAGTTATTGTCCTGCCCGGTAGCGCCGTCGTTCCCGCTGTGGGCGACGAGGTTCGACGCCGATCTGATGCACGTCCATCTGGCCAACCCCCTGGCGGAGTTGTCCGCGCTGCTCGCTCCCCGCGACATGCCCATCGTGGCTCACTTTCACAGCGACGTTGTGCGGCCTCTGCCCGCGGCCGTGCGTGGTATTTATGGACGATTTCTTCATGCGTTCTACCGGCGCGTGAATTGCATTGTGGTACCGACGCCGAGACACATTGAAATCTCCAAGTTTGTCCCGGAATATCGTCACAAATGTCGCGTAGTTCCTTTTGGCATTCCAATAGCGCGCTTCGAGCTGGATGAGGCCGGTCATAAGCAAGTTGATCAACTTCGAGATGGCCCTCCCTCCGTTCTCTTTGTTGGGCGTCTGGTCCCCTACAAGGGAGTCGAATTCCTGATTCGCGCGTTGGCAAACATCAAGGCGCGACTTTGGATAGTCGGCTCGGGACCGCTTGAAGATTCGCTTCGAAATCTGGTCCGGGAGAAGGGAATAGCCGACCGGATCAACTTTCTCGGACAAGTGTCTGACGACGATCTGGTTGCTTACTATCACGCATGTGATGCGTTCGTTCTGCCATCCATCACAACCCAGGAGATGTTTGGGCTGGTGCAACTGGAAGCTATGGCGTGCCGCAAACCGGTGATTTCGACCAACCTGCCTACCGGCGTGCCATGGGTCAATCAGCACGGAAAGACGGGCTACACGGTCTCGCCTGGGAATTCCGAGGAGCTGGCGCAGGCCATCCGGTGCGTGCTGGCCAGCCGGGAGCTTCGTCAGGAAATGGGCGAAGCGGGCCGCGCTCGGGTCGAGCAGCAGTTCACTTCCATGAAGATGGCTGAAGCCATGCTGCAGGTTTACCAGGAAACGCTGAGCGAATCCTACCGGAGCGTGGAAGCGATCGACGAATCGGAGCCGCTGGTCAACGAAGTGTACTGACCCTTGCTTGCAGACTAGTCGATCACACGGTCATTATCCGCGTACTCAGTAGGACCCTGCACGCATCCCGAATATTTCAGTCGCCATACTTGTGGGTGAAAATTCTCCAGTCGCAACCCTAACAATACTACTATGCCACGCAGTGATAGTACCTCGCTAAGGCACGCCCTCTGTAATAGCCTAGTAGGTTAGCCGCTAGTTTGTCCTACCCATAAAGTCCCAGATCTAGGATAGGTAGTGCTCCACCTAAGCTGTAGAGCTTTGCACACCTCCTGTCCATTGACATTCGGCAAGATGAGGATAAACTTGCCACACTTGGCCAAACACTCAATGCCACCTGCCGCTTCGTGGGTCGTGATAGATCCCCCACTCCCGGTGGCTTGGTACTCTTCCCCGAACTTGTTGTGGTTTGTGCATTACTAACTAAGTATTCCGCGGCGTTGAATAACTGCGGATCTGACAGATTTCCACGGTGAGCCGAACATATAAGCGGCCGCTTTGGTCTGCAGCGGATGACAACTTGAGCATGACGCGCTCGGGGACGGAGGCGTTTACGCCTTCGGGGCCCTTGTTGCGCCTGAATAAAGGAGTACCACGATGAAACTATGGACGCTACTTCTGCTCGTGGCCATGTCGTGCACCGCGTCTCTCCTGGGAGCGACGGACTACTACGTCGCCAATGCGGGTTCGAACGCAAATAATGGATTGAGTTCCGCTGCACCGTTGCTAACCATTACGTACGCTCAGACAAACCACTGCGGGCCAGGCAACCGGATTTTGCTCCATCGCGGCGATACATTTCCGGAAGTGATTACTCCCTCATGTAGTGGCACCGCCGGCCACTTCATGCAATACGATTCCTATGGCATGAGCAGCAGCGTACCCCCGACCAAGGTGACGGGCGATGGAACCCATAGCTGCAATGTCGTCAATCGTGCCTATATTGCCATTCAGCACCTGGATCTGCGCACGAATGAGTGCCTGATACAGAACTCTACAAACGTCGTCCTGATGTACAACATCATTCGCGACGTACACGCCGATCATGGTGTGTTTGCCGCCGCGGCTTCCACTGTAAGCCTGTTTAACAACGACATCATGGCGGTGGATTTCGATGGCGTTCGAGGTCGCGACATCAATGGACCGTCGCCCACCCTGACGCTTTCCAATAACATCATCATCGGGACCGGTGCGGGCGGACTGAACACTCCTACTTATACGGGCGTCGATCTTTTCACGGGGACCAACCTCGAGTACGACCACAATCTGATCTCAGGCAATGGGCGGATCGTGCTGAACTCGGGGATATGCGGTGCTGGTCAGCCCTACCCGTCCTGTGACCTCATCGGAGAGAGCGGTTTTACTGGGACGATCACCAACGGCGGGGGCAACCTGATGACGAGCTACTTCCCCAGGTTTGTCGCCTGGCCCCATGCTGAGAACGCGTACTCGTTCTCTCATGACGGCGACTCTTATAACCAGCTCGATATGGTCGCGGAGGACCAAATCGTTAAGCAGGGAGGTGGCAGCTATACCTATAATGGAGTTACGCAAGATTCCCAGGTACCTGCCGGAACTTATCCCAACATCGAGAACCTGAAAATAAGCTATCCCACTGTGGCTGGGCGTATCGTGACCGCCAGCAATGCTTCTACCTTGAAGGCTGCGCTGCCCGTCTTGTTCAGTGACGGAGTGGGCGTTGCTGAAGACCACACCTGGTCACACGGCGGATTGTCCAGCACCAGCATGTTCGAGATCCTGTCGACGACCAACGCCAATCCGACCATTAATATTGACACCACGCTGCATCAGATCACCCTGGGCACCACAACGCCGGGCAATACAATCGTATTTAACTATGCGGGAAGCTGTACCTACGGTACCTGCATGAATGGCGATTTCTTTGCGGCCATGGGTGGTACCTGCAACTTCTTTTCCAATAACCTGCCAGGCTTTGCGGCCTGCACCGGACACGGTTGGTCTCCTTCTCAGGACTACAACAATATTTCCATTCAAGTGAATGTCCAGGCAAAGTTCATGACCAACAGCGGGAAGGAGGAACGTCCTCACGGACACCCACGGCCCGGTCACCTTGACCACACCGTACCACGCGGCCATGAATGTCCAGAACTGGCTGGAAGCTGAGCTAAAGGATGCCGATACGTGGATTGCCGCCAACTCGGGTGGTAACGCCAACCATATGAATGTGGATGTCAACCCTGCCGGGAATAGTGTTCCAGTTGTTCAGATTTACACTCGCGATACCTTAACCAACGTTTCCGGGGAGCCATATGTAGGTGACAAAGCGTTTGTTTCTGCGGGCAACACGACCATCTACAATTTCGACGTCATGCAGGCGGGCACCCTGGCAGCATGGTTTACGTTCAACCCCGGCGGTCATACCGATGACGCTACCATCATCGCCTCAGCTGATCACATGGCTGGTTTTGTACTGGGTGGCAGCAACTTTTTCAACTCGTATTGGCACACCAACTGCATCAGCGGTTGCGACCTTCCGTTTCACACGATCGTCGTGGCAATGAACGAGTTGGTGAAACAAGGTGTGAACGTCGTCCCATTTTCCACCTACATTAATACGATGCGCAACGACGGCCATACGTGCGCGAACTCCTCGGCTGGCTACGTATGCACCAAGACGCTGGCCGATACCGGCGATTTTCACCTGCTTCCTTCATCGCCGGCGATTGATAGCGGCGCTTCGCTCACTTCCGTTTGTCCTACCGGCTTGTCCTGCAATATCGACATGGACGGCGTAGACCAGACCCAGCAGGGAACTGGCTGGGAAATGGGTGCGTATTCGTACTTCCCCAATCCGGGATCGATGGTGACACCTGCTCCAGGCTCTACCCTGAGCGGCACGACGGTCACCTTCAACTGGACGGCGGGCACGGGCGCTACCGGATATTGGCTTGATATCGGCAACGTTCCGGGCGGCAATCAGTACTATCAGTCAGGGAACCTCGGTACCGTCCTGACTACGACGGTGAACTCGCTGCCCAGCGACGGCAGCACCGTTTACGTGACCCTTTATAGCCTGATTAGTGGTAACTGGTTGAGCCGAGCTTACACTTACACTGCCTACAACAGTGGTTCGACCAAAGGAGTCATTACGACTCCTACTCCGGGCTCAACCCTGAGCGGCAGCAGTGTGAGTTTTTCCTGGACCGCAGGCACTGGTTCGACGGCTTATTGGATCGATGCCGGTAACGTTCCGGGAGGTAACCAGTACTTTCAGTCCGGAAATCTGGGCAATGTGACCAGCACCGTTGTAAACGGACTGCCGATTGATGGCAGCACGGTCTATGTAACCTTGTACTCCTTTGTGGGTGGACAATGGCTGAGCAACAGCTACACCTACACGGCTTACAGCGCGAGCGGCTCTCAGGGAGTAATCACCAGTCCAACTCCGGGCTCGACGCTTCCCGGCGGTACGGTGACCTTCAACTGGACGGCGGGCAGCGGATCGTCGGGCTACTGGTTGGACATCGGGAATGTTCCGGGCGGTAATCAGTACTATCAGTCGGGGAACTTGGGTACCGTGCTAACGGTTACCGTTAACGGGCTTCCGACGGATGGAAGTACGGTGTACGTGACGCTGTACTCCTTCGTAGGGGGACAATGGCTGGCCAACGCCTACACCTACACGGCGTTCAGTGGTAGCGGCGTGTTGGCCGTTATGCAGACGCCGACGCCCGGATCGACGCTGAGCGGCAACGTGGCAACGTTCACCTGGAGCGCGGGCTCCGGCGCGACCGCGTACTGGCTCGACATCGGAAGCGTTCCCGGTGGTAACCAGTACTATCAGTCTGGAAATCTGGGTACTGCGCTGAGCACGACGGTGTATAGTCTGCCGGCGGACGGCAGCCAATCTACGTGACGCTGTACTCCTTTGTAGGAGGCAAGTGGCTAAGCAACGCCTACACTTACACGTCAGGTCCGTAGGTTTGAACGGGCTTTTTCGCTAGCGCTTTCCTCAAAGGCACGGCTAATAGTCCGTGCCTTTTTTTGATGTCTAGCGACTAACCAGGTCACATGAAGGTTAAGACAGCCCGCTGGCTGAACAAGAGTAACCAGAGTCCGTGTTGCTCGCATACTACCGCCATAGTATGCGAGGTCGTACTACAAATGTGGTAGATGAACTGCGAAATTATCGTCTTTTTCTGTTGACAGTTTATTGTTTGGGGTCTGAAATCATCATGTTTCAAATCTCGAGCTGGTATCCACGCACCTGCCACCTCTAGACCCTCAAAACTCCATAAAGGTTAGTTGAGAATCTGGCCCTTTTCCCCAGAAAAGCACTTCCGCGCGAAATTCCGAGGAGAATTGATGAAAAGTGTCCGCCACTTCCGCAGTGTTCTGTCTGCTGCCATGTTTCTTGTGGCAGTGTCTCTGTTTTCACCGGCGATGTTTGCCACTACAGTATTTACTGTTGCACATCCACAAGCACGCATAACCAAGCCAGTTAACGATGCCAAGCGCGCCACCCTGTACGGCCATGTGCCGCAGGTGGTGAAGCATGCCTCGCCATCGGCGGGAGGAGTGAGGGATTTAGGTCGCCTCAATCCCAAGACGCCCATGCAAGGTATGCGCATCGTGCTGCGCTCCAGTCCGGAGCAGTCGCGCGAGCTCCGGCGCGTTCTTGACGAGCAGCAAGACAAACGAACGGCCAACTATCATCAGTGGATGACGCCCGAAGAGTTCGGCAATGCCTTCGGCGCGGACGAGAATGACATCAAGCAAGTGTCGCAATGGCTCGCCAAGCAGGGTTTCAAGGTAGAAAACGTTACCAAGGGCAAGAGAGTCATCCAGTTCAGTGGAACCTCCGGCCAGGTTGAGCAGGCTTTCCAGACGGAAATGCGCGGCTTCCAGGTAAACGGCGAGAACCACGTTTCCGCCAGCCGCGAGATTTCGGTTCCCGAAGCGCTGGCCCCGGCGATTGCGGGCGTAAATGGTCTACACAATTTCTTCCGCAAGGGCCACATGGGGGACGTGGAAGAAGATAAGTGAGCTTAAGAAGGGCCCGAAGTTTACCAGCGGCTCGGGAGTTCATTACGTTGGACCCGCCGACTTCGCAACCATCTACAACACCACTCCTCTGCTCCAGGCGGGGATCAACGGAACCGGTGTGACCATCGCCGTTGTCGGTCGCTCCGATATTCTGATGAGCGACGTTCAAACGTATCGTCAACTGTTCAATCTTCCGGTCAATGACCCGATTTTCATTAATGCCGGTCAGGACACTCTCCGGTGAACGGCTCCACGCTGACCGCCACCTCGGCGACCTTCCGTTGGTTCCCGGTTGCCGGTGCACAGTACTGGCTGGATATTGGTGCGACCCAGGCGCCAACACCTACTACCAATCTGGCAATCTGGGGACGGTGCTTTCCAAGGCCGTTGTCGGTCTGCCCAGCGATGGCAGCACAGTGTGGGCCCGGCTGTGGTATTTGATTAACGGCAGTTGGAGCTTCGTAGACAACACCTACACCGCGTACAACCCCAACTCCAACAAGGGTGTCATCACCAACCCGGTTCCGAACTCGACCCTGCCACCGGCAGCTGCGTCGCCTTCACGTGGACGCCGGGCGTCGGCGCTACCAACTACTGGATCGATGCCGGAAGCACTCCTGGCGGCAACCAGTACTTCCAGTCCGGAGCTCTGGGCAATGTGACCACCGCCAACGTAAGCGGGCTGCCGACCGATGGCAGCACGGTCTATGTGACCCTGTATTCCTTTGTGGGCGGGCAGTGGCTCAGCAATGCCTATACCTACACTGCATTTAACTTGGGCGGATCGCTGGGCGTAATCACATCGCCAGTTCCGAACTCGACCCTCACGGGCAGCACGGTGACCTTCACCTGGACGGCGGGCGCAGGTGCGTCGGCCTACTGGCTGGACGCCGGAAGCAGTCCTGGCGGCAACCAGTACTATCAGTCCGGGAATCTGGGCAACGTAACGACGACCACGGTGAGCGGTCTGCCGACGGACGGCAGTACCGTCTACGTCGACCCTGTACTCGTTCGTGGGTGGACAGTGGCTGAGCAACTCCTACACCTACACGGCGTTTAACCAGGCCGGTGCCTTGGCGGTCATGCAGACGCCCACTCCGGGATCAACCCTGAGTGGCAACGTGGCGACGTTCACCTGGACGGCGGGCACGGGCGCGTCGGCTTACTGGCTGGACATCGGCAGCGTTCCGGGCGGCAATCAGTACTATCAGTCCGGAAACCTGGGCATGGCGCTGACCACGACGGTGTATAGCCTGCCGGCGGATGGCAGCACCATCTACGCGACCCTGTACTCCTATGTGGGAGGTCAGTGGCTCAGCAACCAATACACGTACGTCTCCGGTCCGTAGGAGACAACTAATTAAGTGCTGTAACTTGCAAGAGGACACAGGCTTCGGCCTGTGTCCTCTTTTTTTTCTGGCGAATAATCAGGTGCCGCGGTTGAACAGATGGGCTATTCGTGTAGGCAAGCATTCCTGGAAGAGTAGCCGGACGAAGGCGGCGGTGCTGTGACTAAGGGTGTGCCGTTCCCGGTGGACTAGATTTGGAGGGCGATGCGCGCTCCAAGTCTTCCAGGCTAGCCTCAACTTGGGCCATCTGACTCGCGTACGCGCGGTTCCGTTGGACCAATTCCTGCAGCAGGTTGTATGCCTCTAGGTAGTGGGCGCGGGATTCTTCGATCCGTCCCTGCAACCGGTCCACCCGTGCGAGGTTGCTCAGCGTCATTGCCAGGTCCGGCAGGTACACGGCGGAATCCTGCGTCGGCCAGTTGCCGGTGAATCTTCAATGCCTCCTCGATAGTGCTGCCGGGCGTCGTCCATCCGCTGCTGGAATGCGTCGAAAAGCGCAAAGTTACTCAACGTCATCGCCAGGTGAGGAAGGTACGCGCAGGACTCTGTTCGGCCAGTTGCCGGTCGATCTGCAACGCCTCCGTCGTAGTGGCCTCGCGCTGCGTCCATCCGATTCTGGCTCGCGTCCACCAATCCATACTCGTTCAGTACCATGGCCACGTTTGGCAAGTACTTGGCCGGATTCTGCTCTGCCAATTTCCGGTTAATCTGCAAAGACTCCTCATAGTCTTTCCGCGCTTCGTCTAGACGGTTCTGAAGTCGATCCACAGCCGCCAGATTGTTCAGAGTCACGGCCAGGTAGGGCAGGTACACATCCGGATTCCGCTGCGCCAGCTGCCGGTAAATCTTAAGCGCGCCCTCGTCGTGCTTGCGGGCATCGTCCAGCCGGTTTTGCATGCGATCCAGATTTCCCAGATTATTTAAGGTTCCGGCCTTGTCCCAAAGAGAGCCCTCCGGCTCTTGCTGCGACTGGCGTAGTTCCAGTGCGCGCTCGAAGTGCCGGCGGGCTTCCTCCACGCGCATCGGCTCGGATGCAAAGTTGTCCAGGTCCTGTCGTGTTAGTGCCGCCGCCGGATTCAGCAGCGTCATGGCGACAGCGTTATGCGCAAACGAAGTTTCGGCTACAGCCAGCGTGTGCGAATACAAGTCGTAATCGCTCTCCCAATAACCGATCTGGTGAACGGTGGCGCTGCCCAGCGCTGTCAAAGCGCACAATGCTGGAATTACGCACCATAGGGGGCGCACATGTTTCGCCTCCGCCAAATCGGCGAGACCCCAGGCAATCATCACGAAGATTCCGATCAGCGGGACGTAGGCATAGCGATCGGCCATCGCATACTCTCCCACCTGCACCAGTCCCAGGACCGGAACCAAAGTACCCAGAAACCAAAACCAACCAACCGGCAGATAACGCTTGCTGCGGAAGGCAATTACGAAGGCTGTGATACTTAGCAAAATCAAGCCGGACAACATCCACTGCCACGCCGGCAGTGCCCCTATGGAATGGGGATAGAACGCCAGCTGCGCCGGCCAGACCATCTTCCAAAGGTACAGGCCGTAGGCCACGACCGCGTTCCCGATTCGATTGGCGAACGGAAACTCCTCCAAGCTTTGCACAACGGCTCGCTGCGCCTTCAGCGTCATCCAGGAACTCGCGGCCGAGAGAACGAGCAGCGGTACTTTCTCCAGCACCAGCCTGGACAACCTTGCTGGTTGGGCGCCGCTCGCCCCGGCGGGATTGCCCTGGGTTTTACCAAACCGACATCCTCTCCAGCGGCCAATAGTCCAGCAGCAGCAAGACAAACGGAAACGTGACGGCCATCGGCTTGGCCATCAGCGCCGCGGCAAACAGCGCGGCCATCGCAGCAGATAACGGCGCCAGCCCGGCTTCTGGGCGTACCAGGCGTAAGCGCCCAGCGCCAGCGAACAAGAAAAATGTGCTCAGCACGTTCTTTCGTTCCGCGATCCACGCCACCGACTCAACATTGATCGGATGCACGGCGAACAGCGCCGCCACCAGCAGGCTCGGTCCAGTGCGCTTCGTAACCCAATGCCAGGAGCAGAAACAGCAGCACCACGTTCAGCGCGTGAATCAGGACACTGTCCAAATGATGGCCAGCCGGGTTCAGTCCAAAGAGTGCTAGTCGAGAGCATGCGAAAGCCAGGTCAGAGGATGCCAATTCGCCGCATCCGTTGACGTAAACGCCCACCGGAAGGTGCCCCATCCCAGGCCACGTATGTGGGTATTTGCAGTGACGTACTCACGGTCGTCCAAGACGACAAACGAGTGGCCAATTGCGGGCTGTAGAGCGCGATGGTCCCGCCGCCAGCAGAACGCAGAGTGCGGCATTTAGCTTTTTTCCGGAGAGGAATGACCTGCCTCCCGAAGGGGTTCGTTTGGGTCCGGCCCCTTTGGGCTACGGATGCGGGTTTTCGAGGAAGCCTTGGCGCGGCTCATGTCCCACCCATTCTAAATCAGCTCGACGACACGCCTGCCTGATCCTGTTCCCGCCAGACGGCCAACGGCGTTGTCCCTGAGAATCCCTTGTTGGTTTCACTAGGATTCAGTTCCGGTGAGTGGGATTTTGCAACCCTTAACCCCACCTAAATGCTATTGCATTTGGCTACAACCAAAGTTGTATTGCAGCGGACAACGTAAGACTATCGTGCATTCCGTCACCTAGGTAGTGGTTCAATTGGCCCTCTTTTGAAGTGGAGTTTGACACTGTAAGACGGAGTGTTCGACTAAGCCGAAAAAATCGTGACTCAATTTGCGGTTTGGGTTTAGTTACCTCTTCGCAGGCCGAAATTCGGTTGATCTCGCTCTTTGTGACACGGTTCCCTTAGATTCTTAGTTGTTCACGACTTCCTGTCCGAAGTTTGCTGATGATTGCACGCGCAGCAAGAGTTTTCAAACTGCGCGACATGGTTCGGCGTCACTTCGTTCCCGCCGACCGATACTGGTTGTAGCTCTGCTGCCCTGGTACTGGAGGTACTCGCTACCTGAATTTTTTGGTAGCAACGCTTGATCCCGGAACTCAAGATACCAAACTCGCACCTCCATAGAGGTGCTAAAGGTGCCACTCCATGACAAGAAAAACCCTGCTTGGATTGTGCGTGCGTGCTCTTGCTTGCGTCTTCATCACAACTTCTGGTCTCTATTCCTTCGCTCAGACAACTGGACGAAATAACGCATCCGCCGGGCCTCGGATTACGCAGCAGATTGACGAACGCGCGTATGTGACGCTTGCACGGCAACACGCGCCCGGAGGCGAAGACGTCCATCACCTATCGCGGCCCGGTTCGCGGCCGTCTTCCCGATCGACCACATGCTCCTCTTCCTGCAGCGCTCTCCCGAGCAAGAACAGGCGGTGGACAAGTACATCAACGCAGCTCAACGACCGGAACTCGCCCAACTTCCACAAGTGGCTTACTCCGGAAGAGTATGGCGAGAAGTTCGGTGTGGCCGAGAGGACATACAGCAGGTCACCAACTGGCTGCAGTCGCATGGCTTCCAGATCAACCAGGTCTACCCCAACCGGATGGTGATTGACTTCTCCGGCACCGCAGGGCAGATCGCGAATCGCCTTCCGCACCCAGATTGCGCAGCTCGAGGTCAACGGCGAGACGCACATCGCCAACATCAGCGATCCGCAGATTCCGGCGGCGCTGGCGCCCGTCATCAAGGGCTTTGCCTCCCTGAATAACTTCCAGCCCAACGCCATGCACGTGCCGGTCTCGCAGTATACCTTTGCCGGTTGCACCACCAGCACGGCCCATCCAACCGAGCCCGGCACCTGCTACGCAGTGACGCCGCAGGACAACCAGACCATCTACAACCTGAATCCGCTCTACGGCGCCGGCTACTCGGGACAGGGGCAGACCATCGCCGTGGTTGAGGACACCGACACCTATGGCGGCGCCGGCCGACTGGAACACCTACCGCACGGCCTTTGGCTTGGCCAGCGCCTTCCCGGCGGGCACTTACACCCAGTTGCATCCCGGCTGCACCGATCCCGGCACCAACGCGGACGACGGCGAAGCGGCCATTGACGTGGAAATGGCCACCGGCATTGCGCCCAGCGCCGCCATCGAGCTGATCTCGTGCCCGTCGGGCACACTCACCTTCGGCGGCCTGATCGCCCTGCAGAACCTGATTAACGCAGCCGGACCGTATCCGGGCGTCGTGAGCGTCAGCTACGGCGTATGCGAAGCCTTCAACGGCAACGGCGGCAACGCGGCCTTCTACAACACCTATCAGCAGGCGGCCGCGCAGGGCATCTCGGTATTCACCTCCTCGGGCGATGAAGGCCCGTCCTCTTGCTCCAGAAACTTCTCGCGTCGGCAGCCAGTATGACGTTACCAGTCTGGGCGTCAGCGGATGGGGCGGAACTCCCTATGACGTATCCGTGGGTGGAACCGATTTCGAGGACGTGTATTTCGCCAAGTTCAACTCGATCCCGCTCAGCACCTACTGGAATCCGACGAATACGCTCGGGCTATGGCTCGGCCAAGCAGTATGTTCCGGAGATTCCCTGGAACGATGCCTGCGCCAGCGCCCTGATCGCCAACTATGTCAACGAGCAGCTTCAAGACCTATGGCGCAGCGACCGGCTATGTGCAACATGAGTCCCGGACAACAGCACCACTGGCTACCTGATTGCCGGCGCCGGCAGCGGAGGCGCGAGCAACTGCGCGACCGGACAGGGCGGCGCGAGCCAAGGCAGCTAACGGCGTATCCAGCCCGGATGCCAGGGCTATGCGCAAACCCTCCTTCCAAACGGGAGCGGCGCTGAGCGGAGGTCAAGCTGTTTACGGCGTGCCCTCTGACGGCGTGCGCGATATTCCTGACGTCTCCATGTTTGCCGCTAACGGCGTTTGGGGACACTTCGAAGTCGGTTTGCTGGTCCGACCCGAGCCACACCTCGGGCGGGGCGGCTTCCTGCGCCGGTGCGCCGAGCACCTGGTCAGGATTCGGCGGGACCTCGGTTGCCACTCCCACCATGGCGGCCATCCAGGCGCTGGTCAATCAGAAGACTGGCCAGACCTGGGGCAATCCCAATCCCTACTACTACCAGATCGGCCAAAACGAGTACGGCACGGCTGGCGGCAGCTTCCAGGGAACCTCCTGCAATGCCAGCGGCAGCGGCGGCCCGGGCAGCGGATGCGTCTTCAACGACGTAACCCAGGGCGACATCGACATGGCGTGCCGGTACAACGGCACGACCGACAGAGCACCACTGCTACCTGCCAAGCACCAATGGCGTGGACAGCACCGACAACATCACCGGCGCCACAGTCATCAATGGCGGCACTGGTTACACCACGGCGCCGACCTGCACCATCGCGGGGCCGACCAACAACCAGCCCTACAAGTCGCCGACCGGCGCCACCCTCTACGCGGGCGGCACGCAGGCGACTTGCACGGCAGCGGTCAACTGCCAGCACAACCACCGCCGTATGGACGGTTGCGATGGTGAGCACCACAGGCGGCGGGACTGCAGATTGTTCTGTCGAACAACTAGCGGCACGACCACCTGCGGGCCCTACACGCTGACCGGAACGACCACGACAGCCATGGCAACGAACCTGGTGACATCGATCGGCAGCGGTTGCTCTCTGGCAACGGCAACTCGTTCCACCAGCACCGTCACGATTACCGCAAGAAATGCGGGCTATGCCGGCAACTTCAACGTGAACTTCGGCAACAACGGCGACCTGTTCAACGCCTTCTACGTCACCATCACCAACACCACCAAGGGTCAGGGTCCGAATTACGTCAGCGGCATCACGATCGGCACCGCCGGCACGGGCTACCAGCCGGAGACTCCGATCACGCTGACCGGCGGCGGAGGCACCGGCGCAATCGCCGTAGCCAACACCACTCCCGCGAACCGCCTCCTCAATCTATCAGCCGGCCTACGGAGCAGCGCCTGGCTACGACTTGGCGACCGGACTCGGCACTCCCAACGCGACGAACTTGGTGAGTGCGTGCGTGTGGTACCCGTCCGCAACGGCGGGAATCTTTAGCCCGGTTGCGAACTCGACACTGGGTGGGAGCAGCGCTGTCTTCCAGTGGGGCCCGAATCCGGCGCTACCAACTACTGGGTGGACGTAGGTTCCACTCCTTTTGGCAACACCTACACGCAATCCGGCCCGCTCGGTGCTAACGCATGCTCGCTGACGGTCAATTCGCGGCTTCCCACTGACGGCAGCACCATGTATGTAACCTTGTGGTACTTCGTGGGCGGCTCGTGGTCGAACACCGAGTACACATACACGGCCTTCGGCGGGGGCAGCCAGATAGGCGTGATTACTTCACCGGCTCCCAACTCAACCCTGAGCGGCAGCAGCCAGCTCTTCACCTGGACCGCTGGTACGCTCTCGACCGCGTACTGGATCGATGCCGGCAGCTCGCCGGGCGGCAACCAGTACTTCCAGTCGGGCAACCTGGGCAACGTTACCAGCAAGAACGTGACCGGTCTGCCTACCGACGGCAGCACGGTGTACATCACGCTGTGGTCGCTGGTTAATGGACAGTGGCTCAACAACCAGTACACCTACACGGCGTTTAGTGCGAGCCAGTTGCGTGTCCACCATAACCTCGCCGGCTGCGGGAACGACGCTGACCGCCTACTCCGATACTTTCGGCTGGACGGCAAGCAGTAACCCCAACTGCACAGGCGCGGTTACCAATTACTGGCTGGACGCGGGCACGACGACGAGCGAGAACTTCTTCTATCAATCCGGACCGCTCGGACTGGTACTCAGTGGGACGGCGAACAATCTGCCACCAGGCTACGGTGGGGGACAACCGCCGCCCAACAATCAGGTCCAAATGACTCTGTGGAATTTGATCGGAGGAACTTGGGTGGCCAGCCCCGAGGTCGGCTACTGCGGGTATGGATCATCTGGCTATCCGGCATGTAACTAAACCGGCGGCAGGCGCCACGGCGTACTGGCTCGACATCGGGAGCAATCCGGGTGGCAACCAGTACTACCAGTCGGGGAACCTGGGCATGGCGCTGAGCACGACGGTGTACAGCCTGCCGGCGGACGGCAGCACGATCTACGTGACGCTGTACTCGCTGGTGGGAGGCAACTGGCTCAGCAACGCCTACACCTACACGTCGGGCCCGTAAGGACGGCACGGCTGGTGTACGTTCCAAGAGGGCACGGACTTTGGTCCGTGCCCTCTTCATGTGTCAGCATTGCGTGCTAACGGCAAGTCGATGGCTGGAGCAGTTTGGTTGATGTAACCGCGCTTGCAGTAAGGTATCGCCGGCTTGAAGGCGGCTGCTAAAAAACGCTAATGGGAGCCCTTGCTTCGGCGGGGAAGCTGGACTCTCAGTCCTGCGGATAAATGAACCATCACATGCTTGACTGAGGTTGAGCGTGAGGGGCCAAGATCAGCAGGTCGTAGGCCCACCAGAAGCACATTTGGCCAGTTCGCCTAGGGAACCGCGGCGACACTGAGGAGGGTCGCAGCCTGGAGCGCGGCTTGCAGGGAAGCTCCTGCAATGACCTTGCCGGTACTTGAAGGAACAACCAGGATGTCATTCGGCTGCAGCGACAGATCCGGAGCCTTTGCCTGAAGGATCTTCTTAAGCTCGACGGGAGTCTCCGTCATCCCTTCGGCTCCCTTGCGGAGGATCTTCGCGCCGTTCAGCTTGGCGGTTCGCGCCGTGCCTCCCGCCAAAGCGACCGCCTGCAAGACGGTCATACCGCCGCCCTCCATCAGCAGTCCGCTTGGCCTGTTCACATCTCCAACTACATAGATGATATCGGCCTTGCGCACGATAATCGTGTCCCCGGGAAATACCGCTATGTTGGTCTCAGAAGTGTCGTCAAGATTTCGGGTCAACGGAACGGTGACAGGTTTGTCAGGGTCGCTGCGATGGGTGACGGTGAGGCTACGGCCGGCTTTTTCTGTCAGGCCGCCGGCGGCGGATATCAAAGTAAAGAGATGTTGCTGCCCCAGCACTGGATAGATGCCGGGCTTGGCGACTTCTCCCAACAGGCTCGCCCCCTGCGACGCATACTCGGACACGAACAGAGAGACGTGCGGGTTCTTCACAAACTCCCCAAGGCGTTTCTCGATCGCCTCTTGAGCTTCTTCGGCGGTGAGGCCAGCGACGTGCATGTATCCGATGAGCGGGCAGTACATGTCGCCGCTGCTCGAGACACGAGTCTTGGTCGCAAGTTCGGGGACATTGTAAACGGTCATTTCAATGAGGTCCCCGACGCCGAGGTGCAGAGGCACCGACGGAGCTATCTTCCTATCATTATTGTTAGGGCCGGTACTGTCGGTATTCCTACTGCTGTCGTTGCCGGCGGGCTGGGAAGCGGGAGCATTCTGAGCGCTGAGATTGAGCGCCAAAGCGCAGAGCAAAATGGCCGGCGGGAGCAGCGAAAAACGGAGAGTTCCAAGTAGCTTGGGTGGCAAAGACAACATCATCCTGAACCTTGATATCTATCTGGGAATCAACAGTCTAGCACGCTGGAATAGCAAAGGGAACCGGGATTCCTGCGACGTTGCGGCGCATTCCGGCATCTGCTAGCAGGTGTGTCATCCATTGAGGGACCAGGCATGTATCACTACGACCCCAAGACTGCGCTGGAAGAACTGAACGAGGATGCGGTGCTGCCCAACCCGGTTCGCGTCCGCGATATGATGCTGAGAGCCCATCTCGATGCCGATCATTCGCTGGAGTACAACCGTCTGTTCGTGGAATATCAGAAGGGCTTTGGCGAACTGCAGGAGCTAGGCCGGCAGTTGCTGGAGGGACTAGCCGGACCGGGCAAGAAATAATTATCGTTCGCCGAGGAGAGCGCATGAAACTCTGGTTGATATTGAGCTCGATGTGCCTGTTTACGCTAACGGCATTTGCCGCCGACTCCCGCAACGTGTCGTACAAGAGCGGGGATGAAACGGTAAATGCGGTGATGTACACGCCACAAGGCAAAGGGCCGTTTCCAGCTCTGGTTGTGATCCACGAATGGTGGGGGCTGAATGACTGGGTGAAGGAGGAGGCATCGAAGCTGGCCGACCAGGGCTACGTAACGCTGGCCATCGACCTGTATCGCGGAAAAGTCGCGACGACTCCTGACGAGGCGCACGAGATCATGCGCGGAGTGCCGGAGGACCGCGCCAGTCGCGATCTGCTGGCGGCCAGCAGCTTTCTCCGCTCGCAGAAGAACGTCGATCCGAAGCGGGTGGGATCAATCGGATGGTGCATGGGAGGAGGCTACTCCCTCAACCTCGCCCTGAATGACCCCAAGCTCAAAGCCGCCGTCATTAACTATGGTCATCTTGCGACCGATGAGGCCGCACTCAAGAAGATCAATGCCGCGCTGCTCGGCATCTTCGGTGGACAGGATCGCGGGATTCCCGTGGCTGATGTGAACAAGTTCGAGGCACAGCTGAAGGCATTGGGCAAGACGGTCGACATCCATATCTTTCCCGACGCTGGACACGGATTCGAGAATCCAAATAACAAGCAGGGTTATCGAGCGGACGACACCGCACAAGCCTGGAAGCTCACCGTGGACTTTCTGGCAAAGAACTTGAAGTAGAAATGATGCTATTGAATCGCAGAGTGCGTTACCCGAAGCGTTTGCTGTGGCTGCTGCTGGCCGCAGTGGTTGCGTCCGCCCTGTGGGTCCTGAAGGTAGAGGTTACTTACGAGCGAAACATGCGGCACATGCCGACCGATTTCCGGCTGCGCCACCATGCCAGGGCTTACAACTGGAAGGCGTAGCGGCGGGCTAGACGCGTTCCAGGACCATCGCGATACCCTGGCCGACACCGATACACATTGTGCATAGGGCGTAGCGCCCGCTGGTGCGCTGCAGCTGCAGTACTGCAGTCGTAACCAGCCTTGCACCACTGGCACCGAGAGGATGGCCAATCGAAATCGCGCCGCCATTCGGATTCACGTGCGGAGCATCCTCCGGAATTTGCAGATCTCGAAGCACCGCGACAGCCTGCGACGCAAAGGCTTCGTTCAATTCGATCACATCCATGTCTGCGATGCTGAGTTTTGCTAGAGCCAGGACCTTACGTGTCGCCGGAGCCGGACCCATCCCCATAATGCGCGGGGCGACGCCCGCGACTGCAGCGGCGACCACTCGCGCTTTGGGCGATAGGCCGTAACGGTTCACGGCCTCCTCCGAAGCCAGCAGCACAGCGCAGGCGCCGTCATTAATACCTGCTGCATTTCCGGCGGTGATGGTGCCCTCGGGCTTCACGATCGGCTTCAGAGCAGCCAGCGCTTCGAGAGTTGTATCCGGACGCGGATGCTCATCCTGGCTTACGATGACGATTGCACCTTTGCGTCCAGCGATCGGGACCGGGACGATCTCTTCCGCGAAAACGCCACTCTTGATTGCGGCCGCGGTGCGCTGTTGGCTGCGATAGGCGAACGCATCCTGATCCTCGCGCGAGATATGAAAATCTTCCGCGACATTCTCGGCCGTTTCCGGCATGGAATCCACGCCGTACTGGGCTTTCATCAGCGGATTGACGAAGCGCCAGCCGATCGTGGTGTCTTCCAGTTTGGTTGCGCGGGAGAAAGCGCTATCGGACTTCGCCATGACGAACGGCGCGCGCGACATGCTCTCCACACCGCCGGCAATCACCAGAGAATTCTCTCCGGTCTTGATCGCCCTGGCAGCCGACGGAAATAGCGTCCAGGCTGGAGCCACACAATCGATTCACGGTAGCGCCAGGAACGGTTTGCGAAAGGCCGGCAAGCAACAGAGCCATTCGGGCGACGTTTCGGTTGTCTTCGCCCGCCTGATTCGCGCATCCCAGAATCACATCGTCAACCGCATTCCAATCGACGGAGGAGTTGCGCTGAATCAGAGCTTTGATCGGAATCGCTGCGAGATCGTCGGCGCGGACGGAAGATAGCGCCCCGCCGTAACGGCCGAAGGGCGTGCGGATTGCGTCACAGATGAAGGCATTCGACATTCGTTGGAACCTGTGTGTTCAAACAATAATAACTTGGATGAAGGCGCTGGAGGGACTTGCCGACGAGGGAAGAGAGGCACACGCGTTTCGACGACGCGCCGGTTCGACCCAAGGCGACTCGGGTCTATTTGGTCAGGAGATGAAGCAGAAATCCAACCAGAATCCAGAAGGGCGTGACCAACAGTAGCGCGAAAAGCAGACCCTCAGGGAACTGCAAGCTGATGGCCGAATCCGTCGGGTCCCAAGTCAGGTCCGGGGAGCGGTACGCTCTGATCGAATTGTTCAAGCCGGGTTAGCGCCCACATACGAAGCAGTTACTATACCGTAAAAGATGGTCTCGATGGGGGCGCGGGTTGGCCTGACTGGCCGATGAGCGATTCGTGGCGACGGCGCCGCTCAATCCGATCTTGATGCGCCCGTGTCCCGGGGGAATGTCGAATCGTTTCATTTTGTTGTAGAGCGAACTGCGAGGAATTCCAAGACGTGCGAGCGGACCGGTCGATGGAACCACCCTCATCCTGCAAGACAAGATTTATGTAGGCGCGCTCCATCTGCTTCAAGGTTCCGGTAGACGCTGCGCAGCGGCGATTGTCCGGTGTGAGTGGAGTTCTGGAATTGCAGGTGGTGCGCAGTCAGGTGATTGTGCTCTGCAATCAGTACCGCACGTTCGAGCACATTGCGCAGTTCGCGAATATTGCCCGGCCAGGAGTACTGCTGCAAGGCATCCATGGCGGACTTGTCGGCCACCACCTCTCCCCGGCCGCAGTCCTGCGACAAGCGGTTGAGAAAGTGTTGCACCAGCATCGGGATATCTTCCGTGCGCTCGCGAAGCGGGGGCACGCGGAGAGGGACGGTGTTCACCCGGTAATAGAGGTCCTCGCGAAATCTCTGCTGCTGGACAAGATCCAGCAGTTCGCGATGGGTGGCGGAGATCAAACGAATGTCGACCGCCTTGTCACGAACATCTCCCACGCGGCGAAATACGCGGTCTTCCAGCACCTTCAGCAGCTTGGGCTGGACCTGAAGATCGATGTCTCCAATCTCGTCGAGGAACACGGTTCCGCGGTCCGCCACTTCCAGCAGACCCTGCTTGGCATTTACCGCGCTGGTGAATGCACCTTTGGCATGCCCGAAGAGTTCAGATTCGAGCAGCTCGCGAGAGAGTCCGGCGCAATTCAGGTCGAGGAAGGCTTCCTCGGCGCGTGGCCCATTGCGATGCATCCAGTTGGCGAGCACGCCTTTGCCTGACCCGGTTTCGCCTTGCAGCAGGATCGGACTCTCGCTGTTCAGCACTCGCTTGGCATAGGTTTCCAGCCGGCGAATGGCCGGGCTGCTTCCCAGGAATGGATCGACGCATTCACGTTTCGTCCGGGAAATGGAGGCCAGCGATTGTTGGCGATATCGCTGGTTCGTCAGGGTCCGCAGCAAGCACGGCATGCAGGGCTGACAAGTCCACTGGTTTGATGAGGAACTGCTCGGCCCCTTCCTGGATGGCCCGCACCGCCAATTCCAGAGAACTCTGGCCGGTAAGAACGATGACGGGAATATTGGAGGTCCGCGCTCTTGATCCGTTGTAACAATTGAAGAGCATCGCCGTTGGGGAAGGAGAAGTCGAGGATGGCCGCGTCAGGACGAAACTTCTCAAACTGTACTTGTGCGTCGTGACTGTTTGCCGCTTCGGCGACGATGTGGCCTTGCGCCGAAAGAAAGTCGCAGACTCCTGAGCGGATGACGGGATCAACGTCGATGACGAGAATCTTGTTTCTGCTCAAGCACTCACCTGCCTGGTTGACACGTATAGGTGCTCGAGGGTCTGGAATACAAAGTGCTCAGGTATTTCGCGGGAGTGAAACGCCTACCACGGCCTAGATGGTCTCGACCGGCAAGCCAGTAGTCCGGGCGAAACCTGATCGGCGTCACACGATGCAATGCTCTGCCGAAAATCGAGGCTGGCAGTGACCGCGGTCACACATGAAAGGGCATACGCAAAGAAAAGCGGACCCACACAGTGGGTCCGCTCAAAGTACTTCAGTTTGGAGATCGTCTTCTTAATTCTCTACAACGCGCAGATCGGCTCAGCAGTCGTTAATGTCAAACCTCCTGAGGCCCGAGAGCTGAAGGCCGATGTCCCACAGGAATCTTGGATTGTTGGTGAGATAGCGCCGCCAGAGCCGGCGTGGCTCTTTGACCAAACGATCCAGCCACTGCAAGCCACAGCGCTTCACCCAGCCAGGGAGCGTCGGCGAGGAGGCCCGCGTGGATGTCGAATGCAGCTCCGACGCCGACCATCAGGGAAGCATTGAGACGGTCGGCATATTGGGCCATGAAGCGTTCCTGCTTCGGAGTGCTCAAGCCGACCCAGATGATGTCGGGACTTGCGTGGTTGATGGTATCGATCATCCGGCCCTCTTCCGATGAGTGGTGAGTGGCCGGAATGGCGGCGTGTAAGTCCCTACAATATCGATAGCAGGAACCATTACGTTCAAGCTGTTGTTTAAGCTGTGCTGGCGACTCCCGGCTTGCCTCCGTACAGAAAGTGGCGAAAGCCGGCCCGTGCCGACAGCTTGCACATTTCGAGCATGTAGTCGGGTCCGTAAACGCGTCCCATGTTTTGATGCCCCTGCAGACGGCCCAACCCAGACCGTCGGCATGCCGTCGGGGGCACAGAGGAACGCAGCGATTGAGTATCGCTCGCAGCGCGTCGTCGCGTTGCGCTTCCATGATTCCGTGAACGCCGGTCAGGCAGACGTAGCCCTTGCTGCGCTCCCGCAGCAAGCGCTCCGACAAGTGGAGTGCGTCCGCCATATTGATGGCGCTGACGCCGACCCCGAGCACGTTGGCGCGGGGCGGGCGGACTTGGTCAGTCGGATGCATACGCCAGCACTTCATCCAGGCGACCGGCTTCTTGCAATTCCTTTTCGATCCAGTGATAGGTGACATCAAGACCATCGAGGAGCCGCGTTTGAGGCTCCCAGCCGAGCACGGTACGAAGGCGTGAGTTGTCGCTGTTGCGGCCGCGAACGCCCTGCGGCTGGCTGAGATCGTGGCGCTTGGCCAGACGCTTGCCGGCAATTGCACACACCAGATCGACCAACTCATCGACGCTGACCAGTTCCTCGGTGCCGAGATTCAGCGGTTCGCGATGGTCGCTGGCCATCAGGCGCAACAGGCCCTCGACGCAGTCTGAGATATACATGAAGGAGCGAGTCTGCTCGCCATCGCCCCAAACGTCGATATAGCCGTCCTGTTTGGCGAGCGCCACTTTGCGGGAGATGGCAGCGGGCGCCTTCTCTTTGCCGCCCTCGTATGTGCCCAGCGGACCGTAGACGTTGTGGAAGCGAACGACCCGTGTCTCAAATCCAAAGTCGTGCAGGTAGTAGCGGCAGAGCTTCTCGGTGAAGAGTTTCTCCCATCCGTAGCCTTCCTCGGGATCGGCGGGATGAGCGTCCTCCTCCTTCAGCGGGGTCACGTCTGCGTCGTTCTGCTTGTACCCGGCGTAGACGCAAGCCGAGGAAGAAAACAGAAAGCGCTTGATGCCGTTCAGACGGGACGCCTCCAACATGTGAGCGTTGATGAGGATGTTGTTGCGGGCGATTTCGGCGAGCTTGGCGGTGATGTAGCCGATGCCGCCCATGTCGGCAGCGAGATTGTAGACCTGAGTCATGTGACTGGTGGCCTGGAGAGCGTTGTTCCAGAAGCGGAGATCGAGCAGTTCGAATTCATCGGCCGCGCTGGGCTCGAACTCCGGCTCTTTGATGTCGACGCCGCGAACCCAGTAGCCGTCTGCCTTGAGCCGCTTGACCAGATGATGACCGATGAAGCCACCCGCTCCGGTAACCAATACGCGAGTTGCTGATTTCATGTGAGACGCCCCTTCTTGTAGTAATGGTGAGATAGGAATGAGGGAATCGATCGCTTGCGGAGAATGTGACTGCTTGGGATCTCTGAGCAGTTGATGCAGCGCTGCTGCGAGTTGCGGAAGGCGACTGCAGATCGGGCTGGCTTCACCTATGGCCGCGAGGCCGGCGTTTGCTGGGAATCGGTCGCCGCCGATGATTGTGGAAAGGACCTGCGTTGCGGTTCGCTGCGTTCGAGCCAGCTGAAGGCCTGCTACCGACGCGTTTCTGTGACGCGTGTTGTGCAGCTTTGAGGTTGCTGCCGTGAACTGGCGTCCGTCGTTGGTCTCTTTCGCGCCGAAATTGGTATTGGATTCGACGAGTGCCGTACGGCCGCTTCGACCGAAGCTGTGAGTTGACTGACGGTGCTCTCTCGCTAGATGTCACGGCCGATTGGCCTGACCCGCAGGGTGCAGTCCTGTGCTGTGGCCCATGCGACCGGGACTCCAACTGGAAGTGGAAAGATGGGACGGCGGTGAAGCTGGAATACTTGGACCCGGCCGCCGTGGGATGGCGTTCGGTGTTTCAGGCTGAACGAGATGCGCTCGTCCTCGCCGTTCACATTCGGAGCGACGAT
Organism: uncultured Acidobacteriaceae bacterium; assembly: GCA_963840905.1. Lineage (GTDB taxonomy): Bacteria > Acidobacteriota > Terriglobia > Terriglobales > Acidobacteriaceae > Bog-257. Next base: position 84,766 of record CAWJAO010000010.1, on the reverse strand, counting down.
GCGTAGCGGCGATAGGCTCGGATCGATGAGGTTGCTCTCCGCCTGTCAGCGTTGACTCGCCGGTCGACCGCTGCGTCGACCGTAGGCGGATATAGCTCCCAGGTTGGAAGGATCAGGAAGGTTGGTCGGTGGAGGCGAGCGGAGTTCTGCGTAAGCTGCGCTCCGACGGCGGTTTGCAGAGGCTGAGGTTGTCTGGGCTGCGGAAAACTCAGCCATTGAGCAGGTCGATCAGCAGGCTGAGAAGAGTCCAGCCAACGATTCGCACTGCTGACATGCTTCGGACGAAGTTTCATCGGGACTGTATCTGTCGAGGCATCAGTTGGATCACGACCGAGCGGTAGACATTCATCAACGACTCGTAGTTTTTCTCGGCGGTGAAGTTCTGCTCGATACAGTTGCGCGCGCCGCCAGCCCATGGCCTCCATTTCGGCGGGATGGGTCCACGCCCAATTCGCTTTGTCGGCTAAGTCGTCCGGCTTTCTGGAGATCGAAGAGCAAACCTGTCTTGTTGTCGATCACGAGCTCCGGGACTCCGGCGATGCGCGCCGCGATCGCCGGCACGCCCGACGCGGCCGCCTCGATCAGGGCCATGCCGAAGGGCTCATACCAGCGGCTGGGAAAAACCAGAAAGCGCGCGCCCTTCATTTGCTGCCTGAGTATCTTCCGCGCTCATGCGACCCAGTAGCCTGATGTGCGTGCTGCCCGAGCGGCGAAGCATCTGCGATGGCGTCGTTCATACAAAGGACCGTCGCCGACCACGACCAGCGGGATGTGCGGGAGGTGTAGCCATGTGCGCAGCATTTCGAGAACGCCCTTTTCCGGGACTGAGCCTGCCAACAAAGAGAGCATAGCTTCCGGGGTAGGTGACGCTGTCCGGGATCATGGGCCAGGAAGTTGGGTTTCACGTGGATCTTTTTATCGGGTAGGCCAAGGGCGACGAAGAAGTTGCGACTGAATTGAGTCAGGGCGATATAAGCATCGACGGAGCGAGGTCCAGGTTTCGCGAAGGCGATGAAATGCGAGCATCATGGCGACGGTAGCGGTTTGGAGTCGCGAGCTTCGATAGCATCCCTGCTTCACCGCATAAGCCAGGCTGCGAGTGCAGTCATCGCAAATTCGTCCGTTGTGAAAGAAGGTGCCCGCCGGACAGAACAACCGGTAGTTGTGCAGCGTCTGCACGACCGGTACGCCCGTCGATTGGCACGCGTAGTACGCGGCCGGGCTTACTTGCGGCAGAAGGTTGTGGCAGTGGACCACGTCGGGACGTTCCTTAGCGATGAGATCACGGATGGTCGAGTACGCCTTCCGATTCCAGGTCGTGGTCACAAACAGAGCAGCTTTCTCGAGAGGCGTACAGTTTGCGAGCGTCGCGTTGTTCTGGGTGAATTGCAAGAACGCGATGCCCGCCCGTCGCAAGAGCTCCACCTCGGCCTGCACCACGACGTCTTCGCCGCCCGGTTGCTGGTACTGGTTGTGGATCACAAGCACGCTAAGCTTGCGCATGTTGCGGAGCCCTCTGCTCCACGTTGCCAACGGGTATCGCGACCAAGCATCTGGCGTACTCGAAATTCACGAGCGATGTTTCCGCTGACTATCTTTCGCAACACACGCTTGGCCCGATGTACGTCAGCGAGAACCTTCAAAATGGAAGGCGAATACTGGTGCTCGCCGAAGCTGCGTTGCACCTGGCGGCGTTCCTGCGCACGCCTGTCCGCTTGCTTGAGGCTGACGTTGCAGCCGTGCCAGCGAAAGGCTGCGATGAACCGCGGTACATAGTGGAACTTGCATCCCGCATGGGCCAGGCGAGCAAAATATTCAAAGTCCATGCAGACTCGGTAATCGCAGTCGAGCAGTAAACCTGAGTCGATGACGCGACGGCGAATGAAGGTCGAGGTCGATGGAATGTAGCAGCCGAAATACATGAGGATGGCGGGATCAAAGTCATGCTCGACCTTCGAGCGGACGATCTTTCCGGCGCTATCGACAAATACGCAGTCGCCGTAGATGACATCGGCCTCGGGATGTTTCTCGGCCGCGTCGTGCGATGGCCTGCAGTCCGCCGGGAAGATAGTAGTCGTCGGCGTTGAGCCAGCCCATCAAGTCGCCGGTAGCGCGGAGAAAGCCTTTGTTGATGGCGTCGGACTGTCCGTTGTCCGGCTCCGAAGTCCATTGCACACTGGGGAAAGCGGTTCAGGATCTCGACGGTGTTGTCGGTGGAAGCGCCGTCCATGACGATGTGCTCCACGCGTGGTCCCTGCTGGCGAGCGACGCTGAGGAGCGCATCCTCGAGGAACTCAGCGCTGTTGAAAGACGGCGTGATGACAGAGAGAGTGGAGTGGCATTGTGTAGGTGCCAAAGAAAAGTGCCGTGGCTGAGAGGTTGCTGAAAAGTCGTCGCGACGAAAGAACCGCAGTCCTCGGGGTTGCTGCGCTCGTGATGACTAAAGCGTCGACGGCGCACCGAAGTCGCCCTTCAAAGAGCGCAATCGAGTTCTTCAGCAGCCTGTGAAGCCGACTCCGCCGACAAAATAAGTTGCTTTGACGCGGGCCTGAAGGCCCGCACTACCCGAACCGCAGCACCCGAACGCTCGTACGACACCCGCACTACGCGAAGGGCCGCCTACTCGACCCTGAAGGTGGGCACTATGCGAGCGTTGCCGTTTTGCAGCGGACTTTGAAGCTGGCCGATGAACTTGGGCACCCATGAAGGCTGCCGCCAGAATGAAGGAGATCAACGTGGTCAGTTGGAGTTCCGAATAGGGCCAGGGGGCGAAGCCGAGTGTCATCACGAATTGCGCCAGCAGGTACGCGAATGCGGCAGGCAAGAAGGCGGCCTGTGCGGGTGACGCGCGCTTCGAGTGTTTGTACAGCCAGACAAACAAGAAGGACGTGAAACCACAGATAGCAAATCAGGCCGGCGATCCCATACTTGAGCCAGACGTGAAGCGGCGCGTTGTGCACCATCACCGACTCAGATTTCCAGTTTCTGATTCGCCAGGTCGGGTAGGAGGTGCCCACGCCGATGCCCATGAGTCGGCGATTGCCGGACTTGGTCCCATCCATCCAGCAGGTCGCCCAGGTGATCGGCATTGTCGGCGCTGAACTCCGAATCCATCCGGTTAAGTCGAAGCTTTGCAAGCGACCGAAGAAAGCCGGTCCCAGCATGGTCTGCCGCGAGGCCGACCATGGCGCAAACTACGATAGCGCTGCGTATTCGGTGACGCCGCTGAAGGAGCAGCAGTAGAAGGGCGCCGATGGACCAGTTCTGCCCCAATAGGTGCGGCGGAAACAGAGCAGCACGATCAGGCAAGAGGCAGCGGCCAAGCCCAGCCCAGAGAAGTTGGCGAGGGCGGTCGCGGAAATCGCCGCGTAACGTAAGGCGAGCAGAGCAGTGAACACGATGGACGAGACAGCAGGTCCGTCGAATGTTGGAATGGGCACGCCGGCGAGGGTTTCGCGAAAGCCGGCCAGGTGCAAGGCATACAAGACGACAATACGTACCGCCATGTAGACGGCGAAGATGTGGACTGCTCTGTTGAGTTCGGATGCGGTTTGGATCCAGACTGCCCACACGAAGTACAAGCCAATACCAAGGGCAAGCGCCCGCCAATCGAAGAAGAAGTTGGTCCCGCCGTGCAATCTGCCGTACCAGATGCCGCTGACAATGCACGCCAGAAAGGCAGACCCGGAAGCGCCAGGGCCCGCGGGAAATAGATCGCTCTTCCTGCGGGAGCAGGCGAGAGCGGCGACGTGGCTGACGACCAGGCCGATGATTCCCAGATCAATGAAGCGCAAACCGCCGAGCAGCCTTGGCGTACAACATTGAGCCGGCGGTTGTATTTCCGTCGCGACCGAATTCAGGCAGGAGGACGACGGAAAACAACAGGCAGAAGACCAATCCACGCCAACAGCTCACGGCCCACTGTCGAGGCGGTAAGACAGGAGCGCCGGGAGAAGGTTTCGATTCGCGATATGGCGAAACGCAGGACAGAGAAGCTGTGCTCATGTGAGGAGTGGCGCTCGGTGATGGAACAGGTGGATAGAGGGAAGCGACAGAGCTCTCAAATTTGAATTGGCGCGCTCGGGCGCTTGCGCCTGCGGCGAGGGAATCGTGCAGCGTTGGTGTGGTGGCAATCTCCCGCAACGCCTCGACGAGGCCGCTACACAACTTGTTCTCGGCTGCTTGCGCCGGGTGGACACGACGCGCCCGCAGCGTTCATTGACGATAACGCCCGGACCGCCGAGGTCGGTGCATACCACTGGTAGCCCGTGCGCCATGGCCTCCAAAACTGCCATGCCTCCGGAATCGCGCAAGCTGGGAAACAAGAACACGTCGGCGGCGCGATAGTATTCCCGCACCTGTGTGTGAGGGACCCAGAGGACCCATTCCACCACATCGGAGAGTCCCAGTTCTTCCGCCAATCTTGCAATCGTGTGCTCGCTGGACCATCGCCTACGACGGTGAAGTGAATGTCGGGGTGCGATTGTCTGAGCTGGCTGACCGCGTGGAGCGCGAGGTCAATGCCTTTCCACTCCAGCAAGCGACCGACATAGAGAAGGCGATAAACGGTCGTCCGTGGGACTGTGGTGTCGTGCATTCACGTGGCTCAAGTACTCGCTGGTGAGGCCAATGGCCAGACTGCGTCGTGGCATTTGTGACGCCAGCATCGGGGGACCAGTGGGAGGGTGTCGCGCGTGAGAAGGAGCTTGTCGGCGCACCGGAAAACCCAGCGCATCACCGGATCGAACGGCACCACGAAATTCGACAAGTCGCGAAGCCACTCACGGCATCGCTGGGCGAGGGAGAAGCTTGAACGTATGCGCGGGAACGGTTTCGCCGCCCGAAACCGGGCCGAAATAAAAGGGAATGCCCAGTGATGCCATGAAGCTGGGATACCGTCCGCCGGCGTAAGTGACGTGCTGAACCACGTCGAACGGCAAAGTTGGGAAGAGCTCTCGAATGTGACGAACGGCAAACCATTGCCACAACACGTAATACAAGATCTTGCCGAAACCTTTGCGCCACCTCTGCGCAAAAGGCGACAGGTCAAAGTACACGAAGTGGAGGTTGGGATTGGCTGCGAGCGGGTCGCGTTCGATGGCCGGCCGATTGTCCGCGCGAGTCAACACCCAAACTTGGTGGCCGGAACGAGCCAACTCGGTCGCCCAACCCCAGCCCAGGGCGGGCTCTGACCCTCGACCGGGCTCGCACGCATAGGCGGACAGCAGGATTCGGGCCAACTAGTCGGCCTCCACGCACGGAAGATCGGCGAGCTCTAGCGCTGTCCTGGTTGAAAGGGGCCTTGCGAGAAGTAGAAGGCTCCGTATGCAGGGCTTAGCCGTCGTCACCTGGCGATTGGACAGCCATTGGAGAATCGATCCTGCTGGCTTCCTGAACAGTCTCGCCGATTGATAGGTTCTCGTTGATAAACGTCTCTGGACAGTCGCCCGGAAGCGCACGCCGGTAAGGTGGCGCCGGCCAGTGGCGGCATCTGAGGGGATGCTGGGCTGTCGGTGGCTCAAGAACGAGGATTAAGTCCGGTCGAAGCATTACGCGCATGAATACTGACAGAGCCGACGATGCTCCTTGCCGGCAAACTCGCTGTCGATCGACGGTGCAGATTGCCAAAGTTGATCGCAGGCGAGCGACAGCGGACCTGTGACGGCGAGCCGGAAGAAGTTTCAGAGCTCTGCGGGCAGGCGTGGCGTGAGCACTCGGTTCGCTCAGAGCCAGGCAAGACGGCTGCGAAGTGACCTGCCAGGCGGTCGTCCATCGAAAGGCCGGCTCCAGAGACTGTTGAAGTGCTGTAGCGATGTCCGAGAGCGTCGTCTTGTCGTTCGCCCTAACGACCACGCAAATCCCCGTTGGCTGCAGGACCCGCCGCAACGAGCCGCTAATTCTGCGCAACGTGGAGGCGAAGCGACCAAGGGGGCGCTCCACCGGACACGAAGCTTCGAGCTCCGAAGCCAGGCGCTGCTGGTTCGATGCGAACCAAGACGAGGTCTTGCCCGACCAGTGCTCGTTCGATGGCATGAACCGTGCGCTCCGGCCAGAATTCATGCAGACGCTCGGCGCAGTCCCGCGGGGCAGCGTTGGTAGAGGCTGCGCAATCGGCGCAGTTGACTGGCGTCGATGGATTGCTTCAAGGCTTTCTTGATCAGGTAGTAAATGAATTCGTCGGGGGCGGACGGGACGTAGAAATTCCTGAAAGGCCGGCGCGCTGCCAATATTGCGTCCGCCCATAACCAAAGACGTCCCCGCCTGCGGTAATCACTACAGCAGTCGGGGTTGAGAAACCCGATGGTGCGGCCGTCATCTTTGGCGAGCACGAAATAGCAGGCGGTGGTCTCATGCTGGATCGCCTGAAGCACTCGAGCGCCGCACTGGTTGGCTGCCTTCGCCAGCAGGGTGGACACTCGCGGCATGTCCGCCGGAAGGACCATGAAGTCCACGTCAGACGGTATCCGGTCGGGATACTGCTTCGTAGCCGCTGAGAATGCAGTAGGGCAATTTCACCGAGTTGAACTCCGTCGATCACCGCGGAAAACAAGTCTGATCGCATGTGCAAAGAGGCCGACGAGGCAGCCATTTTTCCCGGCGATACGGGTTGTGCGCACGCTGCGGCGCGTGGTGGCTCCGGCCAGCTTGCAGGACGATTCTGAGCGTGTCGAGCAAGAAATCGGAATGCTTGGACTGCTGCTGCGTTACTTGTCGTAAATAGGCGTGAGCGAGGTACGCGATTTCGAGTTTGCGGCACTGGGAGGCGTTGACGCCTACTTCAGCGGCGAAATGTCTCAGCCTTTCAGCGTGGGACGCTGGGCGCTTGCCAAAGAGGTAATCCTGGATGTGCAGGAAGTGAAACCCATCTTGCATCGGCAAGCCGTCGCAGCGTGCGTCCTCCCAATCCAACAAAACGGCAGGGCACCCGGACCGTCGCCTGATATTCCAGGGGGCAAAGTCGCCATGGACCCAAAAGGCGGGCAGCGGATCGGCGTCACACAGGCATGAGAGAACAGCGGTGATGGTGTCAAGATCGCGGTCAGAAGTAGAGGACCATAGGAGTTGCTCCTGGATGGACGCTGCATGTTCGACGATCGAGGTAGTCATGCCGGGTCAGTCTGAGAGAACGCAGCAACTGTAGATATTCCGGCAGCAGCCGGCGACACCCAGACCTTCCTGGAATAAACGTTTGACTGGAGATGCCGCGATCACAATCGACCGAGAGTAGACGTGGGGCAATCGTGCAGCGATCCACCGCCAGGCTGCTCAAGACCTCCGCCTCCTTGAGAATGGCGCGTGCGGGCAGCCTGACCGAGCGGGATTTTCACAACCATGTGGCACTCGCCTGAGTGGGAGTCCAGCAGGTGAATCACGGCCTTGCGCGACGGCCCGGGAGTCCCCAGGTAGACTGCGGTCACGGGCGGGGTGGCGCTATTCCGACCCCAAGGATTTCCAATCGATGCCATCCAATCCGAGGGCGGTCGAAGGATGTCACGCCGGGGAGTGAAGATAGGCATCCGATTCCGTTGGCCGCGCGCACGGCAATCCATTTCAGTCGCGAATCCACGCGATAAGGTGACCAGCCCGCCAGCACGGTATCGAGGTTGCGGTTCCCCAGTCAGGCAGCAGCCAGCGCGGTGTGCCGGCGCTGGGTATGGCGAGAAATCGCTATGCGCGTTGTCCGATACGACGGACGGCAAGATAGACGGCGAACACCCGCTGAGCCAAGTCAGGCGCGAGCAATCAGAGACACTCCGCTTCGGCCATCTTGCGCGATTTGTGAGCGTGTGGAGGATGACAGACTTCATCTGCCGGGCGACTTCGTCGAGAGGGCCGGCGGCGTCAACGATGAAAGCGTTGGGCAATCGATGAAACATCTGCAGGTACGCAATCCTTTGGCGACGTGACTCCTCGCAACTTACCTCCGGCTTTCTCTGCTGCAGGAGCTCGGCGGGAACATCGAGCAGAATGTAGAGATCTGGTCGCGGGACCAACCGGGCCAGGGGAGCTGGCGAAGGAGAGCGAGGAGACAGGCAAACGGTAGCGTTTCGGATCGACCAGAAGGTCGTCATAGTAACGGTCGAACACGACCAAGGTTGAGTTAAGCAGCGCGGGACGAATGGCGGCAGATACCCGATACCAGTAGTCTACGAACCAATAGAGAAGCTTGAGGATAGAAACAGGCAAACCGCGCGGCAGTTTTCCGTGCGGGTCGGTGACGGGAGGTGAATGCCGCTCTCGCCGCTTAAACATGGGGCGGAAATGGAAGCGCTGGATCTCGCGCAAAACGGGACGAGAGGTCTTGCGTTCAGCTGTTGGATGGCGGCGGATTTACCGGCGCCATCGGGGCCGAGGACTGCGACCCAGAGGCCTTGCCGGTTTGCAACGGTTCGCGTCGATCCATGTTCAGAGCCTTCCGTAGATCACGACGCCAACTGCCATTTGCAGGATGGAGGTCATACCCTTGTCGGCCCATTCCTTGGTGCCGCTGATGGGCACAAACAGAATGTCGCCATCCTGAAGGCCGGGGTCAGTCGCCTGGTTGGCCAGGATTTTCTTCAACGGCAAATCCGTTTCGGTTCGTCCGGCGGCCGAAGTACGAATGAGGCGCGCATCCAATTTGGCGGTCTTATTCAAGCCCTGAGCGAGCGCGAGAGCTTGCAGGACGGTTACGGTGTCCTTGTTCTCTATCAGGTAGCCGCCGGGACGGCCCACGTCGCCGATTACATAGACGACGCCCGCGCGTGTGACCACGATGCGATCGCCCGGTTCGACCTCGAAGTCCTGGTGCGTCGGAGTCGTAGCAAGCGACACCCAGATCGAGGCTGATGACTTGCTCAGGCGAACTCTTATGCGTGATGATCACGGTTTTGGAGGCCGACGGCGTGAGCCCTCCGGCAACGGATATGAAGTCGAGCACGGTGTGGCTGCCCAGCAAGGGATAGACTCCCGGGAGTTTCACTTCGCCCATCACGGTCACACCCTGGGTCGCGTACTCGAGGACGAATACTTCGACGTGAGGGTGGTGCAGAATGTCTCGCTGACGAAGTCGATCTTCGATGGCAGACCTGCACTTGCTCAGCGGTAAGCCCCTCACACCTTGACCGTTCCGCCCACCGGAAGATGATTTCGCCGAGATTATCCACGCGAAACTTGCCCGACAGCTCCGGCGTGTCGAAGACGCGAACGTCGAGGAGGTCGCCCGCGACCCAAGGAGCAACGCTAGTCCGCGGGCCAAGCGGCTGGCTGCGGACTCGCTGGATTCTGCGGGGGAGCAGCTACGGGAGGATTGAGTTGTCTGCTGACTGCGCACCGGAGATTGGCTGGCGGCTTGCGGCGTCTCGGGACGACTCTGGGCGTGCAATGGAGTGAAAGCTCCGAATGAAACGGCAAACAGCACTAACCACTTCAGAATTGTCATCTCACCGCCGAGATGCAGGATGCCCGGCTGTCAATGATTGGGCCTTCTGCGAGAACGGTAGGAACGATAGTAGTCTGGCTCGTAGCGTAGATCGACTCCGTTGAGCACAATGCCGGCAATGTTTGCCTTCGCGCGGTGCAACAAGTCGCGGGTATGGCGAAGCGCATACCTGGTGGTTGCGCACGAGCGAACGACCAAGAGGACTGCGTCGGCGCGCAGATCCGAGCACCACCGCGTCGGTGAACATCGATACGGGTGGCGTATCCAGGACGACGTGGTCGTACTCGGCTGCGCCAGTGCTCAAGCAGCTCCGGCCATCCTTTTCGAGGCAAGCGTCTCCGCGGGATAGGCCGGCGGAGTTCCGGAAGGCAGAATCGCCAGGGAAGGCATCTCTTCTACTCGCGCGATGGCCTGCTCTTCCGGGCAGGTGCCGGCGAGGATAGCGCTGAGTCCCGGGCTGGGCGGAATATTGAAGGCCTGATGCAACGAGGGTTGGCGAAGATCGGCATCCACCAGCAGGACCCTCGCCCCTTGCTGCGCCAACACCGTTGCACAATTGATTGCTGTCAGAGTTTTGCCTTCCGACGGCAGCGAGCTGGTGATGGCCAGCACTTGGGGAGGATTGCCGGCGCAGGACAGCAAGCAGCGAAGTGCGCAAGCTGCGATAAGACTCGGCGGCTTGGGAGTGCGGACTTGTAAAAGCAATCAGGCGGAGACGCCCGGCGCGGTCGGCGGAAGAGAGCTTCTTAAGTCCGCTGGTCGACGTCACTGCTGGCGAATCTGGGGAATGACCGCCAACGACGGAAGGGCGCTCACACTCTCGGCCTCCTCGCTGGTTCGGATGGTAGTGTCCAAGGCTTCGAGACCGATGGCTGTTACAACTCCCAGGCCGAGTCCAACCCCGAGACCCAGCATAAGATCAAGGCCGGGCCGGGGATCAACTGGGCGCGACGGAAGCTGCCCGGGTTCAACCACGGCAATGTTGGCGGAGGCCAAGCCCGCGACGATGCCAGCTTGCTTCAGCTTCAATTGCAGAGTCTCGTAAAGATCCTGGGTGGCCTCGACTTCATGTTTCAGGATGGCGTACTGGGCAGCGCCCTGGTTCAGGTCGAAGGCTTTCTGCTTCTGTTTTTCGAAGTTGGCGCGCAACATACCCTCGGTGTTGGCGGCCGCGAGATATTCGTTCTTGTAGCGCTGCGAAAGATTGGTCAGTTCGGCCTGGATTGCGCTATCGACCTGGGCGATTTCGTTGCCGAGCTCGGCGAGCTTGGGATAGCCTTCGCCAAACTTGGTGCTCAAGCGAGCGTAGTCAACCCGCAACTGCGCCTGTTGCGAACGTAGAACTTCGAGAGTGGGCTCGGGAACGGTAGAGGTAATCAGCTCGGGATTTCCGGAAGCGGCGATACGGTAACGCGCTTCTTTGACGATGCGGTCCGACTCGGCCACGGTGAGCTGCTCGTCCACCTGCTTGAGTTTCTCGGTTACGATGTTGTCGGTCTCGTCGACGCCGATGAGGCCTCGTTCCTTCTGGAGATTGGCCAACTTCTGCTGCGACTCGCCGGCCTTGATCTTGAGGTCGTCCATTTGCTTCGACAGCCAGGTTGATACCAGAGTGGCCGACTCGTAGCTGCTGCGAAAATTTCGTTCGGTGTAACGCCCGACCATCGAGTTCACTACGTCGGCGGCGAGGGCCGCGTCCTTCGCGCGGAACTGCACCGCAATGATGTCAGTTTTGGGGACAACCTCGACGATGAGGCTCTTGCGGAACCGCAACAGCAAGCCATCGCGCACGTCGGGAGGCAGATCGGCGAACGATAGACCCGCACGTTGCACCCATGGACCGGCGAAGTCCTTCCGCTCCGCCATGTTCAACTGCTTCATGACCGCAAAAGCAATGGTGCTGCTCTGAAGGATGGTGACGGCACTCTGCAGTTGGATCGTTGGATCCGAAGGACTCAATACCCTGGACGCCATCTGATCGAGCCCCAGCGAGTTCGTTCCTGCCGGACTAACTTCAATTCGGGCGGTGGCTTCGTAGCGAGGGCTTTTCAGCAGAATGTAAAGGCTGGCGAGAAGCAAGCACGCGACGCAACATCCCAGAATGAGGAACTTGCGACGGCGCAACATGGTCCATACCTCGGACAGGACCTGTTCATCGTGCGGAGCAAACAGCAAAGTGCCGTTGGCAGGCGGCTCGAGACAAGAAGCTGGGGAAGGCTCGACAGAAGGAGTAAAAAGCATTGTAAGAAGTTTCTGGTCCCGACAGGCTAAGCGGTCGGTTAGGCGAAGACAGGGTTGCGATGGGGCGGCATGGCGAGCAGGCTGGGGCGCGAGATGAATTCCGTGCCAGAGGTACGGCATGCTCTCGGTGATCTGGAGCGGACGTCCCACGCTGTAATACAGGAAACCAGCGGCCGCCATCTGGCTGGGCTGGAAGAGATTCCGGCCGTCGATAACGATCGGTTGTTTCATCACGGCGCGGACTTCTGCAAGTCCAGTTTGGCGAATTGCTCCCATTCGGTCAGGACGAGGAGCGCGTCGCGCCGTGAGGCTGCCAGGTACTCGTTCTCAGCGTACTCGATGGTTCCGGGAGGCAGAACCTCCTGCGTCTTCGGCATGGCTGCGGGATCGTACGCACAGATATTGGCGCCCTCCTTTAGCAATTCCTGAATGATCGCGATGGCCGGAGATTCGCGAATGTCGTCGGTGCCTCCTTTGAAAGCCAGGCCAAGGACGCCGATCCGTTTACCGCGCAAGGTCCACAAAGCGGTGCGGACTTTCTTTACGAAGCGCAGGCGCTGGTCGCTGTTGATGCGCACAACCTCGCCGAGCAGGGAAGAGTCGGTTCCGCATTGCGCGGCGACAGAATGAAAGGCGGAAACATCCTTGGGGAAACAGGAGCCGCCATAGCCGATCCCGGCTTGCAAAAACTGGACCGATACGTGGGTCGAGAACCGACTCCGGCGCACACCTGATCGATGTCGGCTCCGACGGCCTCGGAAATGTTGGCGACCATGTTGACGAAGGAAATTTTCATGGCCAAGAAAGCGTTTGAGGCGTGCTTGATCAACTCGGCGCTCTTGGCGTTGGTCACGATGATGCGGGCCCGATTCTCTCTAAGCCCGGGCAGGGAATAGCGTCTTCGTGCTGATAGTACGTGCCTTCCGCCAAGGGGCGGTAAATGCTGTAGAGCATGGCCGCGCTGAAGTCGTCGTCCACGCCCATGACGATGCGGTCGGGATAGAGGAAATCGGTCACCGCCGTTCCTTCGCGAAGGAATTCTGGGTTCGAAGCTACGTAGAACTGGCCTGCGAGTGCGCCATTCATGGCCAATACTTTGCGAATCGACTCGCAGGTACAGACGGGAACCGTGCTCTTCTCCACGATCAGCTTGGGTTCGTTGATGGCGGAAGCGATCTCCGCGGCCACCGACTCGACGTAGGAAAGATCGGGCTCGCCACTCTCGGCCTGTGGCGTTCCGACCGTGATAAACACGGCTTCCGCCTCCCGCACGGAAGAACCGAGCGACGCGGAAAACGCAAGCCGACCACCCTTGTGCCGCTGCAAGAGTTCGGGCAAAAGATACTCGTGGATTGGAACTTCGCCTCTCTTCAGAGCGGCAATCTTCTTGGCGTCGGAGTCAACCGAGATGACATCGTGTCCGATCTCAGCCAAACAGACAGCGGACACGAGACCGACGTAGCCCGACCCAACCACGGCAATGCGCATGAGTTTCTCCAGGAAACAGAAAGTTGGGAAGAAGGGGCTTAGACTCCTCGTGCGGCGAAGAGTAAAGTGTGGAGCAGAATGGCGACGTCAATAAATACACTGCGATTGCGAACGTAATACAGGTCGTATTCGATATTTTCGTGAATCAGAGAAGCGCGGTCCGCGCTCAGTTGCCACAATCCGGTGATTCCGGGCTTGACCGACAAGCGTTGACGCTGCAGCGGAGTGTATTCGCTCGACGATGAAAGGCATCTCCGGTCGCGGTCCGACCAGCGACATGTCGCCAAGAAGCACGTTCAGGAGCTGCGGGAACTCATCGAGACTGGTCTTGCGAAGAAAGCGGCCAAGCGGGGTTATGTGCGGATCATTGCCGTGCTTCGGGGAGTAGGCGTAAGCTGGCGCATCGCGGAACATCGTGCGGAACTTGTACATCGGAAACAGCCGGCCATCTTTTCCAACCCGATTCTGCCGGAACAGAACCGGTCCTGGCGAGGTGATTTTCACAAGTGCAGCGACGACAGCAGAGGCAGGGAAAGTAACACCAGGCCCATCGCGGCGCCTGCGACGTCGAGAAATCGCTTTGCGGTTCGTAAATGAAGCCGGTCCGGGCTTTCGACAGGTGGGCCAGCATGACTCCGTCGAGTTCGGCATAGTCGATCCAGTAGCCGGGTTCGGAGAAATCGTTGGGAACGAAGTAGGTGCTCACGCCGGCTGAAGAAAGTTGGGCCAATACCGACATCATGGAATCGCGATCCGCGTCACCCGTGGCAATGACCAGGACCGAAGCGTTCAGTTGGCGTAACAGTTCCGGACATACCGGTCCGGCCAGCACCTTGGCGGAGCGCTTGTGCTGATAGGACGATTCGTAGATTTCCAGGCCTTGCTTTTGCGGATCGTCGTCGACGAAGGCGACCGGATCGAGTCCGAACTTAGGAGAGCGGACGAGGGCCGAATAGACACGTCGTCCCAGCGTTCCGGCCCCCAGGATGACCGCTCGTCTTGCCCCATAAGCCTTTTCTGCGCAGGACGCGCATGCCGTGGTACGTTTCCCATTTCTCCAGGTCACGAAGATAGGAACCGCGATCGCGGCAAAGGCGATGACGAGGCGAGACAAAGGCAAGGCAGAAAAGTAGGCCAGCAAGAGCGTAAGCAGAAAGCTCTCCAGCGTGACCCGCAGGATCCGTTCGGTTTCACGGACGGCAAGCAGGCTGTGGTAGGTGCGGTAACCGCCGTGCCGCTCGAGCAGAATCACGAACAAGACGGCGAATGCTGCGGCGCCAAGCAATACCGCAGACGCTGGAGTAACGTGCCTGCTGACCGGCGCCCGATATCCGGTACAAAGCGTAAGCGGAACATACCGCCAGCGTGACGGCCAGGAAGTCGAATGCTCTTTCAGCAGCGTTCAGAAAGGGTTCGAGCCGGATGCCGGAGTCGACTGGCGTCCGCGCTGGCAGACGCTAACTTGAGGCGTCGGACGGAAGAAATCCTGTCGTCCAGGATGGAGCTGGCTGGGAAACCTTGCAAGGGGAATCATGGGGTTTGGCTCGCCAGGAATTGGGTGTAGAGAGTGTGCGAGATGGCAAGGGAGCGACAAGTCTGCGCGCGAACGGGCTAGCCGACCGATTCGACATCGGCGCCGTTGAGATTGATGGCCACAGACTTCATGATCTGGTCTACGCGTGATGACCAGCCGGCGTGGAGTTCTGCTTCTGCACCAGAATGCCTTCCCATCCGGCGAAGGGACCATGCTTGACGCGCACGCGGTGTCCAAGTTTTAGATACGGGTGCGGCTCGATTTCGTTGGGACGGGCGATACAGGCCCGCAGCCTGTCAATTTCGTCATCCTGTAAGCGAGCAGCCTTTCCTCCGACCGAGACGAGGTTCACGACGCCTGCGGTCTGCAACACGGGAACACGTTCCGCGTCGGAGACATGAACGAAGACATAGCCGGGGAATAGAGGAGCTTGTGAACGCCGGATTCTGTCGGACCAGTGGCTCAGCTTGGCGTAGGTTGGAAGCAGGGCCTCAACGCCCTTGCACGACAACTGGCTGGCCACATGGCTCTCGTGACGAGAACGGGTGTAGGCGGCCAGCCAGCATCGTGTGTGTTCCATGGAGTTACGTTCGCTTCGCGTTACACGGTAAGGAGAAACGCAAGGCTCCGCCATTTTGAGTCCCATGCGCGGGGTCGTGCGGTGAAGACGCGGGGTGGTTGCACCGGTATACCCCGCATCGGAGTTGGATCAGAATGGCACCATGATAGTGCTATGTATCGTGGTGCTAACGTGCTACTTTTTACGTGCAATTCGCGGGCCACAGTTCTGCGTCTCGGGACCAAACGCTAAGGCCAGAGGGTTCAATGTCTTGATGAACGGCTCTGCCGTAGCCAGCAAAGGTCACGTCCAAGAAATGAACAGTCGATGTCCAAGATCTGGACTATGGATCCCGATTCGACGTTGCATCAGCCTGCTGACCATCTGCGTCGGCATGTCGAGGCTAAAATCTGCGCCGTTGAATCGTGAATTGAATTGAATTGAGCACCTCCCTTCGTACCGCGCGACCAGGAAGCCCCAAAAAGATCCGAATGCCCTGAGTGAGATGCCTTCGCGGCCTAGACGGAAGCTGAAGGCAGTGAAGGCATTACAATCGACGCTGGATTTGACGATCTACTCTAGAGGAGGCGCAGCGGATGCGCGTTCTGGTTACTGGCGGGGCGGGCTACATCGGAAGCGTGGTGGCTGACCGCCTTTTGCGGGTCGGGCATGCCGTAACCGTGCTGGACAATCTGAGCAAAGGCCGGAGGCAGGCGGTTCCGGCGAAGGCCGAATTCGTTCAGGCGGACACGGGCGACCAGGAGAGCGTCGAGCATGTGTTCAAGACGGGACGCTTCAATGCGGTGATGCACTTCGCGGCGTTCATCGAAGCCGGCGAGTCGATGTCGCAGCCGGAGAAGTATTTCGACAACAACTCGGCCAAGACGCTCGGCCTGCTGCGCGCCGTGCTGATGTACCAGGTTCCCCGGTTTGTTTTCTCGTCCACCGCGGCGGTCTACGGAGAGCCGCGCCGCATTCCGATCATGGAAGACGATCCGCTCGATCCCACGAACGCCTATGGCGAGTCGAAGCTGATGGTGGAGCGCATGTTGTCGTGGTTTCACACTGCGCACGGCTTGCGCTATGCCAGCCTGCGCTATTTCAATGCGGCGGGAGGAACACCGGAGCGCGGCGAGGCGCACAATCCCGAGACCCATCTGATTCCGCTGGTGCTACAGGTGGCGCTGGGGCAGCGGCCGTCGATTTCGATCTACGGGACCGACTACCCGACCAAGGATGGGACCTGCGTCCGCGACTACATCCACATTGACGACCTGGCCACGGCCCACTTGCTGGCGCTGGACGGACTGGAACAACACTCGCGCTTGATCTGCAACCTGGGCAGCGGCAGCGGCTTCACCGTGCGGGAGATCATCGAGGTGGCGCGGAAGATAACCAAGCACGAGATTCCCGTGGTGGAATCGCCAAGACGCGCGGGCGACCCGGCGGTGTTGGTGGCCAGTTCGGAGAAGATCCGCAGCGTACTCGGTTGGAACCCTCAACACTCAGATATCGAAAGCATCGTCGGAAGCGCCTGGGAGTGGCACAAAGCGAACCCGCATCCGCGGAAGTGAAGTTTGCGGCCTCGCTCACGGTGGCGGCGCGTACGGGATTCGGCGAGGGCTTCTATCGGCGTTGAGTTTGAATACTATTGCATGGTGCAAGACGAATTCACCGGCGGACACGAGCGCTTCCCGGCCACGCGCTGGTCGGTAATAGAAGGAGCTCGCAGCGAGGATGCGGCAGAGCGGGAGCGAGCTCTGGAAACGCTTTGCGAGGCGTACTGGAGGCCGGTTTACAAGTATGTGCGTTTGCGCTGGAGTCGCACCGCCGAAGACGCTCAGGATCTGACGCAGGGATTTTTCGCCGAAATGCTGGAGCGCGAATTGCTCGATCGCTTCGATCCCGGCAAGAGCCGGCTGCGGACGTATCTCCGATTGTGCGTGGATAGCTTCGTGATGAATGCAGATAAAGCGGCACGGCGTCAGAAGCGTGGTGGGGAGGCGCACCACCTTGCGCTTGATTTCGCCGGAGCCGAAGAGGAACTCGTTGGCAGCAGCATCGATGCGGCCACAATTGCCTCGCCTGGGTCGCTCGAGGAATTCTTCGAGAAGGAATACGTCCGCAGTCTCTTCACGCTGGCGGTTGAAGACTTGCGCGCGCTTTGCATCGAGCGGGGGCGCGAGCGAGCGTTTCAGCTTTTTGAGGCGTACGATCTCGATGGCGATGACAATATCTCGTACGAACAGCTCGCTCGGCAATACGGGATTGCGGTCACCGACGTAACCAATGCCTTGGCGTGGGCACGCCGCGAATTTCGCAGGATCGCGCTGGAACGCTTGCGCGAAATTTGCGGCAACGATGACGAGTTCCAACGTGAGACCAAGGCGGTATTCGGGTTGGGCGGTCTCTAAATCTGCTACGAACCACGACGGAAATTGTTTGCGAAGCTTCAGGAACAGTGAGAGCGTTACCTAACGCCCCATGAAGCATCTTTCTGACAAAGCACTCACACGGCTCCGCAGCGGCCCGGAGCTCCCGGACCTCAGCGGCACGCGCTACCGCTTGCTCGAGCAGGTGGCGCGCGGCGGTATGGGCGTTGTCTACACGGCGGAAGACGAGGACCTGCAACGCCGGGTCGCACTGAAGGTGCTCGAAGTGCCGGGCTCGGCGGACGAGCTGGCAAATCGCCTGATGCGCGAGGCGCGCGTGCTGGCGCGGTTAGAGCATCCGGGAATCGTTCCGGTGCATGACGTTGGCATGCTGCGCGATGGGCGCGTGTTTTACACCATGAAATTTGTTCAGGGCCAGCAGCTCGATAGATACATCGAGTCGGTGACCACTACTCCAGATCGCTTGCGCATCTTCTTGCGGATATGTGACGCGGTGGCCTTCGCACACGCGCGCGGGGTGCTCCATCGCGACCTGAAGCCCGCCAACGTGATGGTTGGCCCGTTCGGCGAGGTCCTGGTCATGGATTGGGGGCTGGCGAAAATCCTGGCGGACGCTCCCGAGACCGAGGCCGGGGAGCGGGACGTTGCGGTCCCCCACAGCTCTGCGAATGGCAACAATGACACCACGGTTTCGGTAATTACGGGACATGGGAGGGTGATGGGCACGCCGGGGTACATGTCTCCTGAGCAAGCGCGCGGGGAAGTTGAATTGCTGGATGCGCGCAGCGACATTTTTTCTCTCGGGGCACTCTTGCGATTTCTGCTTAGCGAAAAACTACCGGTGCGATCCTCCGCCCGGATGGGGCGCTCGCTCGAAGCCATTTGCACGAAGGCCTGCGCGCAAGAACGTGAAGGGCGCTACGCTGCGGTGCAAGAGTTGGCATTGGACGTTTCTCGATACCTCGACGGCCTGCCGGTTGGAGCGCATCGTGAAAGCATTTTCGAGAGGCTGGGACGCTTTTACCGGCGGTACCGGTTCTTCATCTTGCTGATAGCTGCGTACTTGCTGATGCGGATGATTCTGCTGCTCGTGGTTAAGCATTAGGGGCTAAAGGAATTTCAGATTCCGTTGTAAAGAACTCCAGACGCAGAAAAATGGAGGGTAGCAATGAACAAGGTCGTACTCGGTTTACTCTTGGGAGCACTGCTTGGCGCCATCGATGGAGGTACGGCGTGGTTCACACCGGCGGTGCGCACTCAACTGGCAGGAATCATCGTGGGATCGACAGTCAAGGGGCTGATTGCCGGAGTTGCCGCCGGGCATCTTTGCGCGCAAGGTGAACTCCGTGCCGCTGGGAATTCTGTTTGGTCTGGCGGTGGGTTTCGTGCTCGCGTTCCTGGTCGCATATATGCAGCATGGCTATTACCTCGAGATCATCCTTCCCGGAAGCATCGTGGGAATGATCGTGGGATACGCCACCCAGAAGTACGGCATGACGCCCGCGACTGCTCGCTAGGAGCAGCTTTGATCAGGAAAACGGATTCCGGCGGCCCGACCGAGAGCGGCCGCCGGTACTATCCACAATCGCGACCCGTGGATTAGTCTTGTGACATGACACTCTCTGCCCGCAATCAGCTCAAAGGGACCGTCGAGGAGATTCAACTTGGCGGCGTTATGGCCCACATCGGGGTGCGCGTCGGCGACAACCTCATTGAAAGCGTTATCACGCGCCGGAGCGCCGAGGAGATGGCGCTCAAGAAGGGCGACACCGTGAAAGTAGTGATCAAATCGACTGAGGTCATGCTGCAGAAAGACTGATCACCAGCCGGTTTGCCTGGAACCCGCGATTACTCAAAATCCTTGAGCCAGAACTCCAGCGGCCCGCGTTGCTCGTCCTTCACCCGCTGGGCCTCCATCTTGCGCAATTCGGCCCGGCGTATCTTGCCGGAGATCGTCTTGGGAAGTTCATGGAATTCGAGCTTCCTAACGCGCTTGTACGCGGCCAGCTTCTCTTTCGCGAACAGCAGAATCTCACGCGCAATGTCTTCGGACGGGCGCGCGTCCGCCACGATCGTTATAAACGCTTTGGGAATGGTGGTACGCACGGGGTCGGGACTGGGAACGATGGCGACTTCGGCCACCAGGGGATGCTCCATCAGAACGCTCTCCAGTTCAAACGGGCTGATGCGGTAGTCGGAGCACTTGAAAACGTCGTCGCCGCGGCCCACGAAGAAGAAGTAGCCGTCTTCGTCCGCCAAGGCCAGATCGCCGGTGTGGTAGAAGCCGTTTTGCATTACGGCCTGAGTCTTTTCGGGATCGTCCAGGTAGGCGGTCATCAGGCCTGTCGGTGGGGGATTCAATTTCACCGCCACCTCGCCTTCCTCACACTCCTTGTCTTGCAGATCGACTACCGCAATCTGATATCCGGGAAGTGGGCGGCCCATGCTGCCGGCTTTTACGGCTTGCCCCGGCGAATTGCCGATCAGGGCGGTCGTCTCGGTCTGGCCGTAGCCATCGCGGATGATGAGGCCCCAGGCCTTTTCAACCTGCTCAATTACTTCCGGATTCAGAGGTTCGCCTGCGCTGGCCAATTCGCACAAAGCACGCGGCTTCGCTCCCAGGTTCTCCAGAATGATCATGCGCCACACCGTTGGAGGAGCACACAGCGTGGTGACTCCGGCTTCTTCGAGGACCCGCAGCGTATTGGCAGCCTTAAACCGAGGGGCTTCGTAGACGAAGTTCGTGGCGCCGGCATTCCAGGGAGCGAAGAAACTGCTCCAGGCATGCTTGGCCCAGCCAGGCGAACTGATGTTCTGGTGGATATCGCTCTCGCGAATGCCGATCCAGTACATGGTTGAGAGGTGACCTACCGGATAGCTCTGGTGAGTGTGAAGTACGAGTTTGGCCTTGGCAGTTGTTCCGGATGTGAAATAGAGCAGAAAGGGATCGGTCGCCTTCGTGGGAACGGTGCGATAACTTCGGTCTTCTTCCAAGGCAGTCTCGTAGGGTATCCATCCAGTGGCCTGGCCGCCAACCAGAATTCTCTTGATCTCGGCGTCAGCGGGAATGCGCTCCATCGCGCTTTCCTCCGTCACTACCATGCACGCGCCACTGCGTGCGAGCCGGTCGCGGATGTCGCTTTCGGTGGCCAGAGTGGTTGTCGGGACCACCACCGCTCCGATCTTCATGGCTGCCAGCATCAACTCCCAAATGGCAGTGACGTTGGAAAGACAGAGGACCATCCGATCGCCAGGCTCGACGCCCCGGCGCTGCAGAAAGTGAGCCACGCGATCGGAGCGCTCAGCTAGTTCCTGGTAACTGAACTTGACTTCGTCCTTGCCCTCGCGCCGCAGCCACAAGGCCGTCTTGCTGTTTCTCTGCGCGTAGACGTCAAACCAGTCGCGTGCCCAATTAAATTCCGACAAATCAGGCCAGCGAAACTCGCGGTAGGCCTTCTCATAGTTGGTCCGGTTGTCGAGTAGAAACTGGCGAGCAGCGATGAATTTCTCTGTGGCTGACATGTGTTCCCCAGTGGGCGCAGGAAAATTGGTCAGGTTTCTATTTTGCTTTGCGGATAGCGGATTATGTGCTCCGCTTCAGCAATAGACAGCCTCCGATAAAGGAAAAGACAAATACCACCCCGGCGAGGCCGACCAGCACCCAGAACGCGAGGTCGCGATGGTCTGCGTGCATCAGGTGATGATGAATTATGTGTCCAAAGGCCAGGGTGGCAAATAGTACGGCGATACCGCTCAGAACCTTCAGAGTTCGCATCGTGTGGCCCGAGGAGGTTCCTTCCTATGCCGCGCACTCGGCTGACACTTACTGCTTATAGCCTGCCCCGCGCAACGCCGATCCGAACCGCTCGACGAAATCGTGAACGTGCTCCTTGGTCGCAAGCGGTCCCATCACGCCAATGCGGAATATCTTTCCGGCCAGCGGCCCGAAGCCACCGGCGATTTCAATACCGTGCTCTTTGAGCAGCGTGGCGCGCACCTTGGCCTCGTCGACTCCTTGCGGTACCTTCGGCGTGTTCAAATTCCAGATGCGATGCTCAGGCGCCACCAGCATCTCCAGCCCCATGGCTTCGATGGCCTTGACGAACTCCAAGTGCGCCTGGTGATGGCGCTCCCAGCGAGTCTTCAGGCCCTCTTCTTCGATGAGCGTTAACCCCTCGTGTAAACCGTAGAACATGGTGGCCGACGCGGTGTGATGGTAACGATGCGAGACGGTCAAGTAGTCGGCAATCAGCTTCAGATCGAAATACCACGACCGATTGGGAGTCTCGCGGGCCTTCAGCCATTCGGCCGCGCGCGGTGAGACCGTGATGGGCGACAAACCCGGAGGGCAGCTCAGGCCTTTTTGCGTGCAACTGTAAGCGACATCGATGCCGGTCTTATCCACTTCGACAGGCATGGCTCCCAGCGAAGTTACGCAGTCTGTTATGACCAGCGCACCCACGTCGTGCGCGGCCTTGCAGATGGCCTCGCCGCGCTGGAAGGCTCCGGCGGAGGTCTCGGCCTGGACGTACATCACGACTTTGGGTTTCTCGAGGTGGATGAACTTGGCCGCTTCTTCGTCGCCGAAGACTTCTCCCCAGGGCTTCTCAAAGCGGACCAGTTCCGCGCCCTGACGGCGAGCCATCTCCGACATGCGGTCACAGAAGAACCCATTGGCAAACGACACGACCTTCATCCCCGGCAAAACAAAGTTGGAGATGGCGGTTTCCATGCCGCCGCTGCCGGTGGCGGAGATGACGAAGGTCAACTCATTCTTCGTCCCAAACACGGTCCGGAGGAGCCGCTGAATGTTGCTGGAAATCTCGAAGAAGTAGGCATCGAGGTGGCCGACGACAGGTTGCGAGAGCGCACTGTAAACCCGGGGATGGACTTGGCTCGGCCCCGGACCGAACAACAGCCGCTTGGGAGGATGAATGGAGGTTTCTTCTATGAGGGCAGTTCTTTCTGCAGTAGAAAGCATTGGAATTCTCCTGACCTACAGCACCTCCAGTATAAGCAAAGCCAAGGGGGGACGGAGGAGTATCTGACAAAATCGGATGGGAAGGCCGTGGTCAGCAGTTTCGGAACTCGCGTTGGCAGTCGGACCCCTGTCCCGCGCCCTGGGCCCGGCCAAAGAAAATATTTATGCGCTGGGAGTCCCTCGATCGGTATATAGTGTCGTGCTGTTGGAAGCTAAAACGGAAATTCCGGCTGAGAGCTAAAACGGAATTTCCCGGTTGTGCGATTTTGAGGGCTCGAAACAAGGAAGTCTGGACTACTTCCTCGAGCGTATGAGGGCAATCTCTCTCGCATCAATGAGGGCCACTGAATCATGACCACTGAGATGAACGAACAAAGCGTGAACGCGATCATCGATGAATCTTTCGACGGTCTCATGAATGCACCGAGTGGTGCAAAATTGGTCAAACCAAAGGGCCTCGTAGTGGGGGTGACGTTACAAGGAACTCGACACTACTACAAATTCGGAAGTGTGCCATTGAACCAGGAGCAGGCTTCGCAAGTGGCGACCAAAGACATCGTGCTCTTCATCGGATCGAACAGCAAAGTATTCACTGCGACCATGCTCGCCCTGGCCCAGGTGGAAGGTACTTCCGTCAACGGAACGTCGGTCAACCTCAACACTCCCGTACAATCCCTGCTTCCCGAGGGGGTGACGATCCAGGACAACACCTACAGCCAGATCTTGTTGTGGCACCTGGCTACTCACAGCTCTGCATTTCCTGCCGGTCAGTGCCCCTATGGACGCTACACGTTTGGCGCTTATCCATTTACTTTCGAGGAGACGTTTCTGCAGAAATTCTCCCCGAACTATCCGCCCGGGATCTACTGGCTCTATAGCGATCAGGCCTTTGGCTTGCTGGGTGTGTTGCTATCGCACGGTTTCAGCAACAGCACCCAGATCAGCACTTCGTGGGACGAAACCTATCAGCAATGGTGGAACCAAGTGGTAAGTCTGATCGCCTCCCCGCTGGGCATGAGCTCGACCCAAGTCGATTACAGTGCGGTCACGGAGCGAATTGCGCAGGGCTACGTCCTGCAAAAAGACGGGAGCTTTAGTCCGAAAGCGCCGCCCACTTGGGACCTGCAATCTGCCGGGCTTCCGGCAGGCGCCATCTCATCGACAGCCGAGGACATGCTCACCTTCCTGGAAGCACAGTTCAGTTCCGCCAGTGGGAACCTCACCCAAGCCATCCGGCTGACCCAGCAGCCGTGCTCCGCACCGGATTTGTTGAACGACTTGTCGATGGGACTGGGTTGGCAGATCGGCAGCCAAAATGAGTCGTGGAGCGACCGTTATTACGACAAGAACGGCGGAATTGGCGGTTACGACTCCTATATGGCGTTCGATCCGGTGCGCGAGGTGGGCATCGTGGCCTTGGGCAACACCAGTGGTGATGGTGTGGGCGATATCCTGGATTCATTCACACGGAAAGCCCTGGGAAAACTACGCCGCCTTCCGGCCGAACCCTCCAAGTTTCCCTATCCGCCCAAAGACATCACGCCCGGCTGCCCATAGCCCATGGGCCGTGTTGCCGCCGGACTTCATGTTGTTGCATTACGTAGACCGCACTCCTAGCCACCGGTCGCCACGTTTCACGCGCAGCGACCAGCCTGCCTTTTGCGAATAGGAGTTCCAGTCCCGGGCGGGCAGCTTCGACTCATCGGTCAACTCGGTCAGCAATTGGTCCCACAACGATTTTGCCGAGTACGATCCGAGTCTGGCGCTACATTACGAAAAGATATTTGATGGGGACATGAGATCGGATCGGTCAATGGCCGCCCGAGTGCTGAGGGACGACAAGTCCCATTTGTCTGAAATCGGTAATCAGGAATAAGACCTTCCACCAATCTCGACGCAGGAGTTATTCCGGACACTGCAGGATCGGCAGGGGAAGCTCGCCTGAGTCCAGCCTCCGCGGGTGGGGCTGCAATGGACGCACCTCCGAACCAGACCACATCGCGTCACCCGGCGGAATCAGCCCTGCGGTTCGACGGCGGCTGCCCATGCCATCTGCAGGGGTTGGCGTTCGCCCGACTCTTCATTCAAGAGGGAAGAGTCTTCGGCCCGTGTTCGCAACCCGCTCTGGAGAACGGAAAGGGAGAAAGAGTGAAGCGCTTGGGCAGCTTTGGCGGTCAAGGTGATGCGCACTCCGTGCAAGTTCAGCAATAACCTGTCTTCTGGCTTCACCGGGAAAGTCACCTTGTCCGGGAGTTCTATCTCCAACACTGGCAACCGGCCCAATGGGACGTTGCTCGCCACGACTTCGCAGGTCAGGACGGGCGCCGGCACTCGTAGTTTCGATAGAAAAGTCCCGTAGCCGGATCTCATTGTTCCCTGGCTGGGCTTCATTCGATCCGGTTGCAAAGGATGAATCGTTAAGCCGCCTCTCGGGAATGAGCGCTCCAATGAAACGATAACCCTTACCGACAACCGTTTCGATCAGTTGCGGGTGGTGCGGGTCGTCTTCAAGTGCCTTCCGCAGCTTGCGAACGGCAGTGTTGATGCTGCGCTCGGTGTCCACAAACACGTCGTCGCCCCAGATACGGGCGACGATTTGGGCGCGCGAAACAAGTCTCCCGGTATTCTCGAGCAAGAGAAAAAGAAGCTCTAAGGGAATGCGTTCGAGTTTGATCGTGCGGCCTTCTCGCCACAACTGGTAACGCTCTCGATCCGCCTGGAATCGAGCGAAGCGGCAGATATCCAAGGGGCGGAACCTTTCTCGCCTTACGAACCCTTCCTTGATTACCCAGCCTGTGCCAGATTGGCTGAGCGACGGGGTTCTAGTGGAAAGCATCAACTGGCTATCGTGGATCGGCTCCTACAAAGATCACACGCGAGCCAAAACCTGTCTTTGCTTTCCATCAACTCCATGTTTCCTAAGGAACAGTGACGCAATAGAACCCAGATGGTCGTTGCCAGGCCGGGTACGCGGAGGTGGCGTTCGCGTCCCGAAAGGCTATTGACCACTCTGAGGTGTCTTGATTCTGATGAGCATTAATCTACACACAAAGGCAATGGTTGTAAAAGGCTTAGTTAAGGGATCGGGCCCCCAGGAGTCACGTTCTTCACATAGTAGTCACACTTCATCACTACTTACTTCACACTAACTTCACATCGACTTCACATCGCCTCTATTTACTACGTCAGTAGTTTAGGACAAGCTGCTATCCACACTCGTGCAACCTTTACGGAACTCTGCCGCATGTCCGCGACGGTTCGTGCTGCGTGTGCAACCAGAAATTGTCCTCGTGGGAGGGGACCACAACACTATGAAGAAAGTCCTCACCTCTCTTGGTGTATCTACACTCGTTCTCGGCGTCGTCCTTGCAATACTGGCCGCCCCGATGATGGCGCAGGATTGGCCAATGTTCGGGCAAGGCTTTACCAATACCGCCAATGCGTCGCAAACCAGCATCACCACCGGCAACGTAGGCCGCCTGGCGCCGAAATGGATATTCACGACCGGTGGAGACGTTTCTGCCAGGGCCTCCGTTGTGGACGGGGTGGTTTACTTCCCCGACTGGCAAGGGAATCTCTACGCCCTGAATGCCGATACCGGACGAGTTATCTGGTCTCATCAACTTTCGGATTACGGCGTAGCCGCGGGCACGGTATCCCGAACCACACCAACTGTCGTGGATGGGGTGCTGTACATCGGAACCCAGTACGTTGCTTCCGGGCCGACCGGGTGGTTGATGGCCATTAACACCCGGACAGGCCACCTGATCTGGAAAACACAGCCGGATACGTCGAACGGGTTTCCGGTGATCACCACCTCGCCGGTCGTAGCCTTTGGCATCGTGTACGTCGGCATGACCTCCAATGAGGAGTTCGCGGCGGCTAATCCCTACTACACTTGCTGCTCGGCAAGAGGCAGCGTGGTAGCTGTCAGTGCCTATAATGGCGCCAAGCTGTGGCAGACTTTCACTGTCCCGAGAGGCTACAGCGGTGGCGCAGTTTGGGGCAGCAACCCGGTTGTGGACTTCCTGCGCGGCACCGTCTATGTCGGTACCGGTGACAACTACAGCCATCCCACTGACCCCACATATCTCGCCTGTATCGGCGCCGGAGGCGTTGAGGCAAATTGCCTTTCCGCCAACGACCACGTGGATTCAATTCTTGCCCTCGATATGTGGACCGGCCATGTGAAGTGGGCCCAAAAGATGGTGACCTGGAATCAGCCGGGCGTGTCCAACGGAAGTGACGATTGGAACGTTGCCTGCGCTTTCGGTGGTCCCAACTGTCCGGCTAACCTTGCGAATCAGCCCACCGGACCCGACTACGATTTCGGCTCGGCGCCGAACGAAATCACTTACAACGGCCGGCATGGTTGGAAGACAATCATTGGCGCGGGACAGAAGAGCGGCGTCTACTATGCGTTCGATCCGGATACCGGTGCGCTGCTCTGGCAGACCCAGGTCGGACCGGGTTCGTCGCTGGGAGGCATGGAATGGGGTTCTGCGTCAGATGGGAACCGCATCTACGTAGCCATCGCCAACCTCTACGGCATTCCGTACTCGGCGGGAAGTGCGGGTTCCTTCGCGGCGTTGGATCCGGCGACGGGCGCCATCTTGTGGCAGGTAGCCGATCCTAACGGCTCGATCGATCTCGGCCCCCTGGCTGTCGCGAAGGGCGTAGTGTACGCGTCCTCGATGGCAAGCGCCACTACGGCGCCGACCATGCTGGCCTTGGATGCATCCAGCGGCAGCACGCTCTGGAGCTACGCAGCCGGTTCGTCGGTAAACGCTGGAGCTACCATCTCAGGCGATACCGTTTATTGGGGCTCCGGGTACGCACACTTGGGGATCCCCGGTTTCACCGGGAATAACAAGTTCTTCGCGTTCACGAAGAACGGACGCTAACTATAAGTAGACCCACCTGGGGTAGGTCCGCGGCTGTTCAAGGCCGCGGACCTACCCTCATCAAGCGCAACCGGACATTGAAATTCGGTTTCGGAGAGGTCAGTTCATGAGAGCGCCGTCGGCCTTTGGAGTATGGGCAACTGTTCTGGTCGTGGCGGCTGGGACGATCGCGGCTTCAGCACAGTTCAACCAGGCGAAGACCCCGATCCCTGCCAACGATGGCATGACGTATCAGCTTGTAAAGACGGGTCTGTACCTGATCTCAGGAAATGGCGGTAACTCTGTACTGCGCCTGAGCGCCAATGGATTAATCCTGGTCGATGGCAAGTCTGCCGATAGTTACGCCGGCCTTCGCGCGCGTGCCAAGAAGATTTCGGACCAACCCATACGGGCCCTCATTCTGACCAGCTGCGATGAGTCCGTCACCGGAACTAATACGAAATTCGTAGGAGACGGCACGCGGATTGTCGCACAAGAAAACGCCAAACAGAATCTCGACTCCTGTAATCTCGCCGCCGATAAAATCGCTCCGGCACTGGTTACCTATGGGCGTGACTATCAGATCCGTTTCGGTGGAATAGAAACGCAGCTGATGCACTTCGGCAATGCCTACAGCAAGATCGATACGGTGGTGTACTTCCCTAACCTCAAAACCGTTGTGATCGGAAACCTCTTCGCCCCCACTCCTAATGCTGACTTCTCGGCAGGAGGAAGCCTGCTAGGCTGGGGCCCGGTACTGGCGCAGGTCCTGAAGCTGGATTTCGACGTGGTCGTGCCCAGTAAGGGGCCGGCAGTTACCAGGGCCGATTTGGAAGCGTTCAAGACCAAAATCGATATCCTGGTATCTCGTGCGGCGGGGCTGGTAAGTAAAGGCGTCTCCAAAGATCAATTGATGGCCCAACTCAAGACAGACGATCTCGGCTGGCACCTGACTTTCACTGAGGAGCAAGTCGACGGCTTTTATTCCGAATTGTCGCGCGCGAAATAGCCTGCCAATGCGACCGTCGGCTCTCCCCGCCTGGATGATCTACACTGTACAAACCACGGCCGGAATGTATTCCTACATAGTGCGTAGCTTTCTTGTAGCCACAATCATCACCCTCCTGTTGGCTCCGCTGGGAGCATGGGGGGAACAAACACAAGACGTCCGCGGGGTCGTCAAAGACCGCAGCGGAGCGGTGATCGCCGGAGCCCAGGTTCTGCTGCGCGTGGATGGACAAGAAGTCACCCGCACCACCCAGGCCGACGGCACTTTCGCATTCACGGGAATCACGGCCGCGAGCGGGACTCTGGTGGTGGATGCCTCCGGATTCGCGACCAGTACGACCGCCTGGCAGGCGGGAGCGAATCAGCTCTCCATCACCCTCGTTCCGGCGGCGGTGCAGCAGAGCCTCGATGTGACCGCGACCCGCACCTCCATTCTGCCGACCGGAGTGGACGACGTGGAAGCGCAACCCGACGCTGTCACGGTCAGCTCCACACAATTGCAACAATGGGGCGCGCTCGCCACCGACGACAAATTGCGCAACGTCGCCGGCTTTTCGCTGCTACGGCGCTCGGGTAGCCAGACGGCCAATCCCACATCGCAAGGGGTGTCGTTGCGTGGACTAGGTGCAAGTGGCGCGAGCCGCGCGTTGGTTTTGGCCGATGGCATTCCGCTCAACGATCCCTTCGGCGGCTGGATCTATTGGGCGCGCATTCCGCAGACGTCGTTGGACGAGGTGCAGCTTGTCCCAGGTGGCGTCTCTGCGCTTTACGGCAACGACGCCTTGGGTGGCGTGATCAATCTGGAGACGCGTCATGCGGTGCAGACGGATGCGTCCGTCCAAGGGTCCTACGGAAATGAGAACTCCCCGTTTGGCTCGGGCTGGGGAGCCGTTCGTTCTGGAGAGTGGGCCGTGGTAGCCAGCGGGGAAGGCTTCCGCACCGACGGGTACACCGCCGTGCCCGATAATGTGCGGGGCACGGTCGACACGCCGGTGGCATCGCAGTATGGCAGCGGAAACCTGCGGGTGGAGCGCCTGTTCGGCAATCGCGGCCGCATATTTCTGAACGGCTCGCTCTACGGCGAAGACCGGCAGAATGGCACGCCGCTTCAGATCAACGACACCACCATACGGCAGCTGTCATTTGGCACAGATTACGATAGCCATTCGGCGGGATTGTTTACGCTTCGGCTTTATGGCGGCACCGAAAACTATCATCAGACCTTTTCTTCGATCGCGGCCAACCGCAACAGCGAATCCCTGACCAACATTCAGTACGTGCCTTCGCAGCAGATGGGCTTGCTGGCGCAGTGGTCGAAACAGATTGCGAGCCGCCTGACCTTGCTGGCGGGCCTTGATGGACTGTACGTGCAGGGGTTCAGCAACGAGACGAGCTACTCGCGTGGACAGCCTACGGCGAAATTGTCGAACGGCGGCACGCAGCAATCGCTGGGCGCGTTTGCTGAAGGAATCCTGCAAATTACGCCGAGATGGTCGGTGACCTTCTCTGGACGCGAAGATTTGTGGAGCAATCTCGACGCCAGCTCGTCGCGAATTCCAACCAAAGGCAAGCCGACGTTCATTGCCTACCCCGACCGCGGACAGAACGCTTTTAGTCCGCGACTGACGACGTCTTATCACGCTGGTGAACATACTGTCCTTTACGCGTCGGCCTATCGCTCGTTTCGCGCTCCCACGCTGAACGAGCTCTATCGCAGCTTTCGCGTGGGCAACGTCCAGACGCTTTCCAACGCCTACCTGCGCGCCGAGCACTTTACCGGAGGCGAAGGCGGAGTGCGCTTCACGCTTCTGCAAGACCGCATGACCCTATACGGCGTTGGCTTCTGGGGGTTTGTCACCGATCCGGTTTCCAACGTCACCCTCAGTTCGACGCCGCAACTTATCGTGCGTATGCGCGAGAACCTGGGTCGCATCCAGGCGCCCGGTCTGCAGGCGGGCATCAACTACACGATCACCAACCGCATATTCTTTAGCTGCGCTTATCAATTCATCAATTCCACGGTCTCGTCGTTTCCCGCGAACCCGGCCTTGGTGGGGAACCAGGTTCCGCTTGTGCCAAAAAATGAGTTTGTCTTCCAGGGAACTTGGGCGGCCCCACAGAAGATTTTCGTCGCTATCCAAGGGCGTACCGCAAGCAACGAGTTCGATGACGACCAGAACCTCTTGCCCCTGGGCTCCTATTTCGTGCTCAGCGCGACCGTTTCGCGTCCGCTACCCAAGGGCTTCGACGTCTTCTTCCAGGGCGAGAACCTGACCAACGACCAGTATGATATTGGACGCACACCGGTGGCGACGCTGGGCCAACCGATCCTGGCGAGGGTTGGTTTCAGGTGGCAGAGCCGGAGGTAAGGGATCTTCCTCTCGCGTTTAGCGTCCGGTCTTCAGAACTCCTGTGACGAGTCGGTGTGGTTTATTCATGGGTTAATTGTCGGCCCACAAACATGATTAACTGCTCACGCCACTAAAAAGCTATAGATTTTAGCTGGCAATAGCGGTAAGGTCTCACAACCCTCATTCCTCTTGTTGATGGCGGCGAGCTATTCGACCCGCTCTTTTCTCACGGCCTGTGCGAAGGATATTCGCGCGGGCTAAACAGTACGATTGCACAGCCGGAACTTGTGCTCCACAAACTTGATTGAGGTGGCATCCATGGGATCCGTTTTTCACATTCCCTTACTTGGGAACAAGAACATTGCGGGCAGTGATAACGCCGGCATCGACATTACTGCACCGGATGCGGTACTTGCCGCTTCGCTGCCGACCACTCCCTTCCCACACCAGGCGATCACGTTTCTGGAAGTCAACGCCAGCGCCGCCGGTGGAACCGATCTCAAGTTCCTCACCGGTCGCGGTGATGTTGGGTTCACGGGCAGCGGAAATGCTTCCGCAGGCGTGTCGGTCATCCCGAATGCTGACGACGCTGCGACCGCCGTCGGACTCGATGAGGAGGTGCCGCTGGCGCTGGACTTGCCGGGCGACGCATCAACGCACTACGTGTTACTCCGTTGGGGTATTGACGTAAAGGCATCCGTGAACGGTAGTGTGGCCCTCGGGACGGCTGGGTCGGTGACCTTCGGAGCCGACGGCAGTGCGGATGCGATTTCGGCCGTACTTAGGCGCTATACCGATGGTGTGCTTCCGGGAGGCGCCGAGTTGGTGCAGACTGCCGATAGCTGGATGCTTCCCAGCGAGGTGAAAGGCCTATCCAGCCTCGCCCCCGGTACTTGGATTGTGGCCGAAGTTGAAGGTGCTCTGGCGTTGTCCCTGGGCGTGCAGTACGGTCTCAATTACAACTGGGTGAAGGCCGCGAAAGTAGCGGGTCTGAGTGGCGATATCGGACTGAAGGTGCAACTGGGGGCTACCGCTTCGCTAGGGTTCAATGTGGCGGGTAAATACGCCGTCGTGGTGTCGCGTGAGTCGCTCAATGCGACCGACAAAAAGGTCCGTCTGCGGCTGTTCAAACTTGCCAAGCACGGCTTTGACTTTGCGTTCGATGCCGGCGTTACGGTGCAGGCCGACTTCAGCCAACTTCTTCCCGCGCAAGCCGACGATTTTCTGAAATCCATCTTTGGCGTGCATGGCGTCCAGATCGTCAACACGTTGCACGACCTTGATCAGTGGACAGGGTCTGACACGACCCTGGGCGGACTGCTAGCGCAAACCGGAAATACTTACGTGCTGGGATTGGTCAAGGACATTACCGGTGTCGATCCGGCGACGGCGTTCGCCGCAGCCAAGGGCAAACTCTCGAGTCTCTTGAACGCCTGGAGTACTCTCGACAGCCGCACGTCGTCGCTGATCTTGAAATTCGTCGGAGATAAAGTGGATCTCGGCCCGGTGAAGCAGGCAGCGACTTTCATCGCGGGTCTTGATGCTGCCGGCCTGGCGAATTTCCTGGCTGACAAACTCCCTTTGGCCGGATTCTCACAGACTCCGTTGGGACAGTATCTGGAGACTGCTGCGGCCGGCAGTATTCTTGCTTTGCTTGATCAGGGTCCAGCCCTTGCAGATGCCAAGAAAGTGGCGACCGCGACCCTTAGCGTACTGGACGGTAGCACCATTGAAACCATGGTTAAGAACCTGCAGGACCGCATTGCGAAGACACTGGGTCTGGATCTCCTGATCCAGAAAGCCACCAGTTTTTCGATGGCTGACTTCAACAGCCTGGACAAGCTGTTGCAAGCCAAGCTAGCTGCTTTCCTGGACAAGGAGATCAAAGACATCGTGCCGGTGGATGTTGAGAATCTGCGGAAAGCTATCGGGCTTTTTCTCGCCAAGCGGCAGGGCTTTTATGAAGAAGTGCTGAAGGCTTTGAACCAGCAATATAAGTTCGAATTCTCGGCCACCTACGAATCCTCGACCACCAAAACCGCGATGATCGATGTCGAGTTCGACTTTGC
Source organism: uncultured Acidobacteriaceae bacterium (assembly GCA_963840905.1). Classification (GTDB taxonomy): domain Bacteria; phylum Acidobacteriota; class Terriglobia; order Terriglobales; family Acidobacteriaceae; genus Bog-257. Next base: position 51,838 of record CAWJAO010000010.1, on the reverse strand, counting down.
TCAAGCGGACTTTTCGGCAGCCCTGCAGAGTGCAATCAACGGCAATTTTGACAGTGTCTCGGTCAATGGCGCGAGCCGTGACTTGCTGGTGGACACGATTCCCGGCGTCTCTCTGAACAAGGCGGTACTGACGCACGGCATCCAGCGCCACAGCCACCAGGAATTCCACATGCCGTACTTCCTTAGCGTCTCTGACCATCTGAATACCGGCAATGCCTCATTCGTGGCTGGTCATGATGCCGGCAGAGTGTTCGTTTCGGCGCAGGGCGAGGACGTTACTTCAGATACTTCTGAATTCAACAATAACCGCGATCGTCGCGATAGCGCGCTCGGAGTCGCGGTGAACTTCCCGGCGGACACCGCCGGCTCAATCACTGTGCATGACACAGATGGAATGAGCCTGACCTACCAGTTCCGCCAGGCGGCGAAGAAAATAACTCCAACCGCCTTGGCGCTCGAGACCCGCCCGTATGCCCAAGCCTACTTCGCCAACCAGTTCGGCGACGGAAGCCAGCGGGGAAGTTTTGACACGATGATCAACGGCATCAACCTCGCCACCAACGACCTCGCTGGCATCGGTGTCACGGTCGTCGGCGATACCTTGCTGTCTCTTGATTTGAGCGTGGCGCCCGATGTCTCTTCCGGGTGGTTCCGTTCGCCGGCGAGCGCGGCGGAAGAGAAGGCACATCTGAAAGACATCTCGCGAGCTATCCAGTCAGCGATGCGGAAAGTGGTTCCGTACTTCTACTTGCAAGATCCAACCAAGTACAACCTCCAGGCTGCGATTTCTGCTCTGGTGATGTATGCATCTCTGCCACCGATAGCGAACAACCCACTATTTTTTGATTTCCAAAATCCGTCGGCCCGAGCGAAGTTGATCCAGGTATCTCAAGCGGCGCTTAGTGCCAACATGCAGGCCATCGCCAACCTCCTGGCGGCAACGCCAGGAATGGGAGGAACGGCGTCTGGGTTTGTCCCAAACGGCACGAACTTGGGCCGTATCAACGGTGACGTCACCAACGGAATTGGTGAGAATAACTTGGTGTCGTTGCTGACCACCGAGTCCAATATGATTACCAGCGCGGCCAACGCAAGGAAGGAGTTGCTGCAATTCAAGTCCACGATCGCCACGAATCGCGCGCAGGCGATACAACGGCTGGCCCAATTTAGCGCTGAAATCACGAAAGCCTTTAACGACAACGTGGCCTCAATTTATGGCAGCGCAGCGATTCGACCGCTCGGTACGCTGGTGTTCCTGCAAACGTGCCTGGTGACCAACGGCCCGGAAACATTCGCGGCGTCCCTGCTGCCGAATCCGTTCGCGATCAGTGGAGCCGTCCCTGTGCTGGCGTCCAACGAGGTCAAGGCGCTAATGGATATCTGCGTGCTGAAGCCCGGGGTGAGCGCTTCAGATGGCTTCTTCACCGGAGACGATCCCGACCGCAAGGACGTGCTCCTGGAGACTCGCCTGGTGAATGTGGGGACTGCTGTTTAGGGAAGTTTCTATGCGCGAGGTAGACGTTGAAGGCTTCATTAGAACATTCGGACAAGAATACCTTGCATCACAGGGTTGGCCAATTCCTGATGTCCCTTGACGGATAAGCCTGTGCCCTTGGCTGGCAAGCCATTCGGCCCGAAGGAACCAGCTAAAGGCAAGGATTTTGCTCGCACGCTCTGAAGATCAACTCTACCGCAACCTCCCTTCGGTCATTATTGCTTCGCGCTTGCCTTCTGCGCGGGAATGAAGTTCTCCATCACCGCCGTGCGCATCAGGTCGGGCGGCAGCAGTCCTTGTGCCAGGATGAAGTCGTGGAACTTCTTCTGGTCGAACTTCGGCCCCAACGCCTTCTCGGTGTCTTCGCGCAGCGCGATCAACTTGGTATAGCCGTAGAAGTAGCTGTTGGCCTGCCCGGGCGCACGATAGGTGAAGCGTTCGACCTCCTCCTGAGCGAAGGCATGCGACAGCACCACATCGTCCTGCAGCACGCGGAAGGCATCCTCGGGCTTGATTTTGCCGGACTGCAACTCAGGGTCGAGAAACGCGCGCGCCGCACGCTGTAGCCGCAGGTCCAACGAGACCAACTGGCCTTCGAGGGGCATGTACGGCTTGATCAGATACTCGGCGTACAATCCCCACCCTTCGACGTTGGTGCTGTTGAAGGCGTAGCGAACGCGGGCCAGCGAGACCCCATGCTCCAGCATGGAGTCGAATTGCAGCTCATGTCCAGGCCGCGCTTCGTGCGCGGTGAGCGTCCAGCCGGCCGCGTCGTAGGTGAAATCATCGTACTTCTCGGTCGAAACCTGTCCCGGACCGGCAGGAATATTCAGCGGAAGAACGAACTCACCCTTCTGCCCGGTGTTGTGGATGAACGGTGGAGGCACCATGTGCGGGGCAGGCTGCTGCGCGGTCTCAGCGGCGGTCGCGATGCGAATGCGCGCCGGCCGGTCCGGTAGAGTCACGATTTTCTCGTCGACGATGATCTTTTCGATCTGCTTCAGCCGCTCCTGGTAGAAGGGAAGAATGGCGTCGCCCACGAGTTGCTCCTTCTTCAACCCGCGGATGATGTCGCGGTAATCGCTGGACGGCAGGTGACGCTGCCGGGCAATCTTCAACGCGACGGCCTTCATCTCGCCCTGGATCTCGATGAAAGCCTGGTGCGCCATGGCGGCAAGCTGGTCCGGCGGAATATCGATGCCGTAGTTCTCCATGTCAAGGGCATAGTGCTGCGACGGAAGGCGAAAGTCATCGCGCGCCTTGGGTAGCACGGTGGCTCGTATCCACGCGTCGTAGTCAGTGAGCTGCGTCTTCAGCTTGCCAAAAGGCTCTTCCCATCCAGTCAGCTTGTATTTCTGCATGAGCGCGGCGATGCCATCCACATAATTGGAATTGCGCGCCATCTCGGTCTCGATCTCGACCCGCGCGGGATAGATCACGCCCGGCTTGACCATCTGCTCGATAATGCGCTGCTTCAGGATTTCCGTAAGCGCCGTGTAACCGGGCTCGAGGCCGGCGTATTCCCGGATGCGCACCACGGCTGCGGGCCGCCGGTCGGCCGGAGTCTGCTCGTCCAGCAAAACCTGCAGCCCGCCAAAGACCGCCTGACTGGCGTTGTAGAACGGCACCTCGTTCGCTCGCTGGAAGTCCTGGCGCTTGAAGTTGAGCTTCACCCTGCGGACCATGATCTGCAGGTCTTCGGCTACGTCCTGCTGCTGCTTTTCCGCCGACGCGCTCTCCAGCTTGGCCAGCACCCCCTCGGTTTCTTTGCGCTCCAGGTCTTCGTTGGCCAGCGTGGGCTGTGAGACTTTGGTGTCGAACTGGCTTAACCCCTGCTGCGTGCCCGCCTCGGGGTGGTACTTGAAGACCACTTCGATGAGCATGTTCGCGTAGCGATTGCTGGTGGCGATCCAACTGCGATCGGCGGGTTGGGCTTGCGCAAAGGCTGGCAGGCTGAAGGCGGCAGCTAAGAACAGGCAGAGCACTGTGCGAATCAAAGGGTCCTCCTGGCGGGCAAATCGGGCCGTCAAAGATGCTGACATAGAAAGGGAAATTTGGGTAGCGAAGCGGGATGAAATGCTATGTGCTGCCGGTCGATCTCCACAGCGCGCCGCATGTGCAGCTTTCTCCTTGCGCATTCGCAGGCTGGCAGTACAATGTGAGGAATTCGGCCTAAGGTGAGGAGCGTATGGCGAACCCATCTGGCAGTCCCTTCAGCTATGAGATCGAACTCTCCGGCGATACCACTATGGTGAAGTGCCATGGCAAGGTGAACAACGAGACCGCGGGAGATTTGAAGCAGCTGGTGAAGCCGATGATTCCCAAGTGCCGGCGAATCGTGGTCGATCTGACCGACGTCGAGTACGTGGACAGCTTCGGCCTGGGAACACTGGTGGGGCTGAAGGTGTCCGCTGGTTCTGCTGCCTATTGCCGGCTGGATTTCATCAACTTCTCTCCCCGAGTGAAAGAGCTCCTGCAAATTACCAAGCTGAACCAGATGTTCGGCAGTTAGTTGTGCGGCGTGGTCGGAACACACTTGGCCGGCTGCCCCGATTCGATCTGGTGCCACGGCTGCACCTGTCTGTTTGCATCTGACATTTGGCGAGGGTATGCGTCGCCCGAGCAAAAATCAGGCACGGGATCGGTTAATCCCGTGCCTGGTGGGGTTGCGACGCTGGCTGCAAGGAGAAACTTCTAATCGTTGGCTGAGGCGTTGCCGCTACGCACGTGCTCGTGGTCGTGCTCGCATGTCAACGGACATTCGCCAAGGATCGGGCGGCAGGACGGATCCTGGCCCACCTCGATCAACTGCGACGGCACCTTCACCTCGGCAAACTGCTCCTCTTCGGTCGAGTGCTTCAGGGCCGACAGCGACGACTTACCGCTGGCGATGACCTGCGTGACCTCGTCGAAGTACCCGGTCCCGACGAAGCGCTGGTGCTTCACAGCCGAATATCCGTGGCTGTATTCGCGGGCGAATTCCTTTTCCTGCACGCGCGAGTAGGCGGTCATGCCCGTGTCTTTGTAGGCGCGAGCCAGCTCGAACATGGCAAGGTTCAGCACGTGGAAGCCAGCCAGCGTGATGAACTGGAACTTGTAGCCCATCTCGGCCAGCGCGGGCTGGAAGCGCGCGATGGTGGCGTCGTCCAGCTTCTTCTTCCAGTTGAACGAAGGCGAGCAATTGTAGGCCAGCATCTTGCCGGGGAACTTGGCGTGGATCTCGCTGGCGAAGCGCTCGGCTTCCTTCAGGTTGGGCTCCGAGGTTTCGCACCAGATCAGGTCGGAGTACGGCGCATACGCCAAGCCGCGCGCGATGGCCGAATCGAGACCGCCATGGATGCAGAAGAAGCCCTCCGGAGTACGTTCGCCGGTCAGGAAGATTCGATCGTAAGGATCAATGTCGCTGGTGAGCAGATGAGCGCTATTGGCATCGGTGCGGGCTAGAACCAGACGTCGGAACGCCCAGCACGTCCGCGGCCAGGCGGGCAGCTACGAGTTTCTGCACGGCCTCACTGGTCGGGACCAGCACTTTCCCACCGAGGTGTCCGCACTTCTTGGCGGACGAGAGCTGATCTTCGAAGTGAACGCAGGCCGCACCGGCTTCGATCATCGACTTCATCAGCTCGAAGGCGTTCAGGGTTCCACCGAAACCGGCTTCGGCATCGGCGATAAGCGGCGCAAACCAGTTCATGCCGTTCTTGCCTTCAGAGTGATGGATCTGATCGGCGCGAATCAGCGCGTTGTTCAGGCGCCGGCAAAGGTTGGGCACGGAGTCGGCAGGGTAGAGGCTCTGGTCGGGATACATCTGTCCGGCATTGTTGGCGTCGGCGGCGACCTGCCAGCCGCTCACGTAGATGGCCTTCAGCCCGGCCGCAACCATCTGCACCGCCTGATTGCCGCTCATGGCGCCCAGCGCATTGACGTACTTCTCACTATTCAGCATCTCCCACAGGCGTTCGGCGCCCACGCGGGCCAGGGTGTATTCGATGGGAAGGGTGCCGCGCAGGCGGACAACATCCTCCGGGGAATAGGGCCGGGTGACGCCCTTCCACCGCTTGTCGGTCTTCCAGGATTTTGCAAGTTGAGCAGCAGTTTGATGCGTCGCCATTCGCGATCTCCTCTCGGGTTCGGAAATAAGTAGGGTCTAGCCGACCACAGTTGAGTGCAGACTGTTCAATTAGCCGAACAGTCATTCCGCAGGATGTACAAACAATATCGGCCCTCCGCTGCGAAGGCAAGATTATCGTTCAGCCTATTGAACACAAATTCACTATCCTGCACCATGTCATTTGCGGTTCCCATAGTGGGAAGCACGTTGCCTTCGGCCGCTGGGCATCCTCTACGTTAGGCTCAGTCCTTGTGCTTTGTCTGTGACCTAGGGCCCATAGCAGCGTTTGCTTGACGGACAACGCTGAAAGAGAGGCAGCATCACGCCTGAGTCGGGAATGTCCGGTATTATGAACAAGAATTCACTATGTTGCACAATCGTCCACTGCTAGACTCATGGTATGGCGCGTCAAATTGAGAGTCCCTCGACCGCGGTGGAGCGTACGCTGCTGATCCTAGAAGCTGCCGGCCAGCGCGAGGGCGGCATGTCGAACGCCGATTTCAGCCGCAAGCTCAAAATCCCCAAGAGTTCAGCCAGTTACATTCTCCGCACTCTGGAACAACGCGGTTACCTGCGCCGGGACCCGGAAGATGGCAAGTACCGGCTTGGCATGAAGGTTCTGAGCCTGTCGCGCGCCGCCCTCAGCGGCGTGGATGTGCGCGAGGCGGCGCTCCCCATCATGAAGCACCTCGTCGACCAGATCCACATCACGACCCATCTGGCGATCCTCGACCATGGCGAGGCGGTCTACGTAGAGAAGGTGGAAGCGCCCAGCTTTATCAAGATGGACACCTGGATTGGCCGGCGTATGGAAGTGCATTCCACCGCGGTAGGGAAGGCGCTGCTCGCCTATTTGGATTCCGAGGAACGGGAGGCCATTCTCCGGCAGCGTGGACTGAAGAAGCTGACACCGCATACCATTGTCAACATATCCAAGCTGATGAAGGAATTCGAGCGCGTCCGCCAGCTGGGATATGCCGTGGATGACGAAGAGAACAGCCTGGGCGCGCGTTGCGTGGGAGCGCCTATCTTCAACAGCCAGGCGATGGTTGAAGCCAGCGTCGCCTCTACCGGAACGATCAACGCCGTGCCGCGTGATGCTGTGCCAAAACTGGCTGAAATGGTAAAAGACGCGGCCCGCCGCATCTCGCACCAGATCGGATATCGGGGCCCGTATCCACCAGAGGCGTAAGGAGTCAATTGCGGGAAGATTTGTATGCGGCTAAGGGAGGCCGTCGACTCGCATGCGACGGGCACCTATAAGTCTGATGAACACGGCTATGCTGAACGGACTTGATCCAGAAACCCTATCTCAGAAAAGTGTTGTCGCGCACGGCAATCATCCCGTCAACCGTATGGCCGAATGCTGCCTGACTATTGCTATCAAGAGTGCAAGTGCTTTCCAACACGTCTGACTAAAGATGGCCAATCGCGCAGCGACCTACCAGAGAAGCGATGACGTGAGGACGCTCTTCCTCGCCGCTCTGGTTTGCGCTATTTGCCTGAACGCTGGTTCGAAAGAGACAAAGCCGCGGTACTCAACTGGAATTACCATCATCGGATCCGGCGCACCTTGCCCGGTCTTCGTCCGTGGCGTGCACAAAAACTCCCCGGCTGCCAAAGCCGGTATAAAGGTAGGCGATCTTCTTGTCGCGGTAGATGGGCATACAGTCACTGACGTGCAAGATGCAGCAAGTAGTCTCGTTTCTACCAATGCTAAACCTGTGACCCTGCAATTGATAAGGAAGGAGAAGCCTTACAGGGTGACGGTGCAACGTGAAGAGCTTGCGGCCGTGTTGGGAAAAGACGGTTGGAAAGAGGTGGAAGGCGGATATCTGGTGAGTTCGGATGCCACCGATGCCGAAATAAAATACCTTCTTGCTGTGGCGAAAGCCGAGGAAGACGATCATGATCGTCTAATCGCATTTCCCGGTCACTATCCTGAGAACAAACAGCTCTACTATGCCGGCTTTGAGGCGTTTCTTTGGGACAAGGGAAATCAGGTGACGGTAGGTGGCATGGAAGACGGCCCGGCATCCCGTGCCGGCGTTCGCTGGGGCGACCGAATTGTTGCGGTCAACGGTGTGGACCCGCGCGGCAAATCTCTAACCGAAGTGGAATCGCTGCTCGCCAGTCCGAAACCCGGCACCATGGCGCTCATCATCGAACGAGCAGGAGAACGGAAGACATTCTCATTCGAACTCGCGCAGGCCGCCGCGGTTCTGCGCGACAACCACTGGCAAATCATCAACGGCAAGATGATTCCGCTCTGGGTGCCTGAGAAGTATTTCCATTGCTTCTAAACGCAATTTCCTTTTAGTGCATGAGCACTTAAGTCGCTACGCCGCTCTGTCAACATGGCCTGCTATTCATACCGACGTGCTGACAGCTTCCGTGAATGTTTCCGGCGCCAAGGCCAGCGGCCGCTCATCCACCCGCAGAAACCAACGATCCATGACTATCTTGCGGCAGAAAGAGCGGTTCTTCAGCAGAGCTCGCGCGCAAATCTCGCGGAGGGATTGCGGGATGTGCTGCGCGAGAGACTCCAGGCCACTCTGCTTACGTTCCAACCTGGCGGTCAGAAGCTCGCGGTAGAGTTCTAATCGGCTGGCGCTGTAATCGCCCTCTGCGGCGAGGATGCAATGCGCAGCGATCAATCCTGATTCGATGGCCGGGCGTATCCCTTCGCCGCTCTCGGGATACGCGAGACCAGCTGCATCGCCAATCAGCAGAATGGAGTCGTCGAGAATCGTTCGCTCCGAATGTCCGAAAAGCCAGTAAGCGTGTCCCAAAATCCCTTTGCCCGGTACCTCGACATCCCGGCTTCGCTTGAGAAAGCGCAGGAGCTCGTCGCACTGTTGCGAGAGGCCGCGATTTTCCGTGCGGCCGATTCCCACGGTTAGTATGTTTTGCTTGCGAAAGACCCAGCCGTAACCGCGCATGTCGCGGCAAAAATAAAGCTCGGGCAGCTCGCCCGCGATGCTGCAGCTGGCCGCCTGTGCGGCGGGCATCTCGAATTCGATCTCGCGCGCAACCACCGACGGCGCGGAAGCTCTGTTTCCCAGGAAGCGCGACACCGGACAAAAGTGTCCACCGGCGCCAACCACAAGTCGCGCCTTGATCTCGCCATTGACGATCCAGCCGTCCCGGGCCCGCTCTATCGAGTCAAACGGGACGCCTTCACGAATGCGAGCTTCACAGCGGCGCAACAGGTATTCGTCAAACTCGCTGCGCAGGATGCCGTAGCTGATGGTTCGTCCGTAGGAGACGTCGACTTGCGGCTCTTCGATGCAGCTCATGCGAAAGCCGCTGATGGGTTGCAGCACGCGCCCCGGGGCGTAATCCGCGGGATCGATTTCCAGCGCGTCGAGGACCAGCGGCGTGATCCAGCCACCGCAAAGTTTGTTGCGAGGAAAGGCGCTGCGGTCGATCACCAGGATGTCGAGTCCCGAGTCCCGCAGTCCCCAGGCGCAGGACGACCCCGCCGGCCCGCCTCCGACAATCAGGACATCGCAGGAGTCCATAGTTCGTCGTCTGCCTTGTCCTGGTCTTGGTTGATGCTGGTGTACAACCGGCTTCGCGTCTCGGGCACGGACGGACACTTGGCTCCTGCAAATACGACCTGGAACAACTGCATCGTGCCCACCCGAAAGGAAGCGATAGATCCGGCAAGGTAGAGCCGCCACATGCGCGCAAAGTCTTTCCCTTGCAGACGCACGACCGTCTCATAGGCGTTCTCGAAGCGGCTGAGCCAGTGTTCGATGGTTTGGGCGTAGTGCGGCCGAAGGTCCTCGACATCCAGAACGTAATAGGACTGGGGCTCCAGGACATTCATGGATTCGCGGAGGGTCGGGGCATAGCCGCCGGGAAAGATGCGCTTGCGGATCCAGACACTAAGGGGCAGGCTGCGGCAGCGGCCGATGAAATGGAGCAGTCCCCGGCCCTGATCTCCAATCGTGCGTTGAATCACCCGGCCGAACTCGGGGTAGTGCTTCAGTCCTACGTGCTCCAACATGCCAACGGAGACAAACGCGTCGTAGCGGCCGGTGATACTGCGGTAATCGTCCTCCACAAATTCGACCATGGAGGAGAGGCCTCTCCGCTCCGCCACCTCGCGGGCCACGCGAATCTGTTCATGGGAGATGTTGAAAGCCCTGACTTTTACGCCGTAGTGCTCGGCCATATACATGGCCAGCGCGCCCCAACCGCATCCCGCTTCCACCACCGTCTCCCCGGGTCTGAGCCACAACTTGCGGCATACCAGGTCCATCTTGGCTTCCTGGGCCTCTTCCAGGGAGACGTCTTCGTTAGGGAAGTACGCGCAGGTGTACAGCATTTGCTCGTCCAGCCAGAGTCGATAGAACTCGGTCGGAAGGTCGTAATGATGACGAATGTTCCGCGTAGAACCATAGCGGGTATTGGCTTGCGCCCAGGCTAGCCACTTCGACATCAGTCGCCAGGACCAGTTCCGCAGGACATTGGATGACTGGTAGATAGACTCCAGAACAGGAACCAGGTCTCCTTCCACTGCAATCCGGCCGTCAGAATAGGCGTCCCCAAACACGACTTCGGGGTTCATCACAAGCCCGGCCAGGGTGGCTCGGTCGGCTATTCGGACGGTTCCAATTGGTGGCGAAGTGGGCCGGTTTTCGAGGTTGGGAAGAGCGAGAGAAATAGGAGCCGTACCCAAGGCTCTACGAACGGCCTTCAACAGGGAACGGTCGATCCAGGAGGCGTTATTCAGCGTCACAGTATCCTCCATTCATACCGTAACTGTCCGAGGGTTGAATATAGCCATCGGATGCGCCCGACGCGCACCGGGGACATCCAAGTTCTATTTTATTCGTTCTAGCCGACGTCAGCAGAGGCGGCCACTTGCTATGGTGGCTGCAACATGCAGGTGAGCGAAATCGTAGCGAGGGGAACCAGCCGCGATGGCGCCGAACAGCCGGACGATAAGAATGAATAACGAAGCGGTCGCCGAGCGACGGGGTTACTGTTGACATGGTTCTGCCTCGAGCAACAAGACTCATCGCAGTAAGCTAACGTGGTGCAATACTATATCCGCTGCATCGTTCTCCGTCACTGAAAAAATCTGGGACTGCAGCAACGCACCAGCACCAAAGTTTGATCGAACTTTTGTGCTCCACAACTACCCCGGCGTCATACAACCGGCGTGGTTCGCGTTTGGGCAGCCAGCGCCATCCATGCCACCAGGCTCGCAGACTTCTGATCCTGCTGCCACGGCGGGCTAATCGTCTTTCCCATGCGTGCCAGATTTTGCTGGATGACCGCCTCCGTCATGCCCAGTTCGTCTGTGCTGCGGGCCGGCAATTCCTTCTCCTTCACGCCAAGTACCGGAAGACCACGACTGTTGCACGCCGCGATGATCACGTTACGGAAAAGTTCTCCTTCGGCAGTGTGGAGCAAGGGATGGGAGGCGAGGATCTTCTCCAGAACCGGAATGGGTTTGCCGGAGCCGGTCAAAACTCCGCTCGTGGAGATCTTATAGCCCTCTTGTTGGGCGTGGATAATCGCCATCTGGACGGCTTCTTCCGCAAGCCGCGTCGATCGCTCGACGCACGCGGCCACATGTCGCTCGGCTTCTATTAGGTTCATTCCCCCGGCGGAGTGGTAGGGCTGTCTGGAACCTGCATTGCCGGGATCGGCAATCTCGATGCGCCTGCGGTCCGCAATCGTTGGCAATACGAGTGGCCCCGCGAGAACTACCAGCCAAGCCCATCCGGAATGCACCCGGAAGCCCAGTGCTGCACATCTGTCTGGTGGTTGCGTCATGCTGTGCCCGGATCTTCCAGATAAGTGATGGGAATCCAGGGAAGGGTTCAGACAGAATTTGCCAGCTGGGTCTGCCAAGCCGGAATTGCGCCGGCCGAAGGGCAGTAGGAGCCAAAACCTAGATATGCTTACGACCGGGCTTTATCATGCCCTCGCGTTCCAGGGATTCCTGTATGCCGCTCCACACCCGCGGGCTGGGGTCTTCCATGGGAACCAGTAACTTCGCCGCTTCCGCGATGTAGCGCAGATCTGCAACCAGGTCAGAGCAAACGTGGCAAGTCGCCAGGTGCTGCTCCTCCTCTGCACTGCCGCCCCCGTCAATGATATAAGGCAACACCTTTTGAAACTCGGCGCACGTCATTCGTATTCTCCCAGGAAATCCGGGCAAGGGTCTTTCTGCTCTAGGATTCCCGCATCTCCCGGCGAGATGCCCTCTTCCTCCGGTCATCTAGCGTTTGGCATTCCTCTCCGCCTGGCTCAGCTTCAGAAGGTCCCGCAGTTTCATGCGGGCTTTGTGAAGCTGGGACTTGCTGTTACCGATAGAGCAACCCATCATCTCCGCAATCTCATTGTGTTCGTAGCCCTCGACGTCATGCAAGACAAAGATGAGGCGGTACCCAGGTGGCAAACTCTCGATCGACCGCTCCAGGTTAACGCGGTCGATGGACCCGGCCAGCACGTTGTCCCGAGCCCCAAAGTCTCGCTTGGGCCCGTCTTCCTGCTGCGGTTCCATGGTTTCCTCCAGCGAAACTTCCGGCAGTCCCTTCTTGCGCAAGTGCATAAGCACCACATTCACAGACAGACGATGCAGCCAGGTCGAGAACGCCGACTCACCGCGGAAGGTCGCAATTTTGCGATAAAGCTGCAGGAAGGCCTCTTGTGTCAGGTCTTCGGCTTCCGCAGTATTCCCGACCATGCGCAGGCAAAGCGAATACACCCGCCGCTTGTGCAGACCGTACAAGGCCTCGAAGCACTCAGCATCGCCCAGCTTGGCGCGATCGATCGCCTCCTGCTCGGAGATGCCGTTAGCCAGAATTTTCTTAGCGGTCGTCAAATTAATGTGCTCGATCTGCTAACCCGTTCGATGCAGAGACAGTAGCAATTCGTTGCCCGCGGGATGCTCGATCAGTGATTGAGCACAGTGGCAGGCCCGCCGCCGAGAAGGAGGGTGCGGACCAACTGCTCCGGTAGGCTCCCAGAATCCTAACTCAAATCACATTTTGTGACCTAAGTCATAGTTTGCCTGCGCGTCTTTTCGTAGCCTCGAAATAGAAGGGATGGCGCCGTGGGTGCGACTCAAGCAAAACGTGCTGACCGGCGGGCTTCGGGCCCGGACACCGCTACCCCTGCCACTAAGCTCTCTTTGGTCCGATCCGACGCAGTTTTGCACCCGACACGCAAGAAACTGATCCGCCGTGATGATCGAGAGTACTCCCAGCCCCTCCGCTTGGGGGTGCAGTTGGTGTTTCTAGCCCTGAACGTCTGGATCGGAGCCCAATTCTATTTATGGGTTCGCTGGGCCGAGAGTGCGGGCCAGACCAAAGTGGTGGAACGTCCCGCGGGCGTCGAAGGCTGGCTGCCGATCCAGGGCTTGATGCAATTCAAGTACGCGCTCACCACGGGGCAGCTCCCGCGCCTTCATGCTGCAGGGTTTTTCCTCTTTCTGGCTTTTGCGCTAATCTCGGTTCTCTTCCGAAAGTCGTTCTGCGGCTGGCTTTGCCCGGTGGGGACTGTCTCCGAGTACTTATGGAAGCTGGGGCGGTATACCTTTCGCCGCAACTTCCGTTTGCCGCGTGCCGTCGACATACCCTTACGGGCGGTAAAGTACCTGTTGCTGGCCTTTTTCGTTTACGCCGTGGCCAACATGTCTGCGGCGGCCATCGCCGAGTTCCTCGCCAGTCCCTATGCCCTCGTCGTGGATGTGCGGATGCTGAACTTCTTCCGCTACCTCGGAACCACCGCAGCGTTTGTGATACTGGGGCTGGTCGTGGCCTCGATCTTCATTCAGAATTTCTGGTGTCGCTATCTGTGCCCGTACGGTGCACTCATGGGGCTGGGCGCATTGTTCAGTCCGCTGCGGATAACACGCAGCCAGGCAGCCTGCATCGATTGCGCAAAGTGCGCTAAAGCCTGCCCTTCAGCCCTTCCAGTCGACAAGTTGATCCAGATTCGCTCGGCGGAATGCACCGGGTGCCTGGAGTGCGTGGCGGTGTGCCCAGCCAAGGACGCGCTGGTGGTTGTCGCGACGGTCCCGAAGTTCCGGCGGCCTATTTCGGCTTGGAGCATGGCGGCGGGGATCGCCATCGTGTTCTTCGGACTCGTGGGATACGCCAGGCTCAGTCGACACTGGGACACACATCTGCCGAAGCAGATCTACTTCCAGCTGGTTTCCAACGCCAGCGATCAGCCACATCCAATGCCCAGCAATCAGTGACCCGGCCTTGCAAGAAGCGCGAGCGGTCCGTCCTAGCTCTCACGTAGCGCCGTTTGGACTGCCTTTAGCAGCGCAGCACGAGTGAAGGGCTTCCCCAACAGGGCGATATCTTCGCTCAATCCGCGGTCAAGGATGAGCTCGCCCGTATAACCTGACATGTAAAGGAACTTCGTCTTAGGATGTGAGTCGATGAGCCGGGAAACCAACTCTGGCCCGCTTACGCCAGGCATGACCACATCAGTCAGTACCAGATCAACCGTTACTTGTCGCGCGGCCACTTCCTGCAATGCTGAGCCTCCATCCCCAGCCTCGATCACGGCGTAACCTTGCTCTTCCAGCATTTGCCTGGTGAGACGGCGGATCACCGCATTGTCCTCGACCAGCAGGATGGTGGCTCCTCCACCTCGCGGGAATACTCTCTCCTCTTCGCCTTCAAAGGCCATTCCGGCCTTATCATTTGCACAAGGCAGATAGACCTTGAACGTGGTTCCGTGTCCCGGCTCGCTATAGACCCAAATGTACCCTCCACTCTGTTGCACAATGGCGTACACGGTGGCGAGGCCTAATCCCGTACCCTTGCCTACTTCTTTGGTAGTGAAGAAAGGCTCAAAGATGCGGGAGGCTGTTGCCTCGTCCATGCCGCATCCGTTGTCGCTTACGGCAAGCATCACGTAACGGCCGGGCTTCATGGGGGGATGTTGACGGGCGAAAGCCTCGTCGAAGTCCACAGTTGCACTCTCGATGACGAACTTGCCTCCCTGTGGCATGGCATCGCGAGCGTTCACTGCCAGGTTAAGGACAATCTGATCAAGTTGCCCGGGATCAGCCTCCACAAAGGCCACTTCCGATCGTGCAAGGAGCGCAATGTTGATGTCGTCACCCATCAGAGGCCGCAGGAGTTTGCAGACGTCTTGCAAGCGCTGGTTCAGGTCCAGCACCCGCGATTGGACAGGTTGTCTGCGGCTGAAGGAAAGCAGCTGTCCGGTAAGCGATGCGCCCCGCTTGGAGGCGTCGCGAATGTAGCCGATGAGCTCTGTGGGCAGCGGCTCCTTGCTGATATGGGGGCGCAGGAGTTCGGTGCAAGAGATGATAATGCTCAAGATGTTGTTGAAGTCATGGGCGACGCCGCCGGCCAGCCGTCCCATCGCTTCCATCCTCTGGGCTTGGCGAAGCTGGTCTTCGGCCCTCTTTTGCGCGGTGACGTCCCGGGCGATTGTAGAGGCGCCTACGATTTCGCCGCTGGCGTCGCGGATGGGTGAGACCGAGATCGAGATGTCGAGGCGCTTTCCGTCTTTCGTGACCCGGCCGGTTTCGAAGTGCTCAATGTGCCCGCCGTCACGGATGTTTTCGAGGATCCTGGGAATCTCCTCTTTGCGGTCAGCCGGAGCCAGTAGCGTGATTGATTGGCCGATCATCTCTTCGGCCCGATATCCGTAGAGCCGCTCGGCCCCTTTGTTCCAGTTGGTAATGATGCCGTCCAGGTTCTTGCCGATGATGGCGTCCTGGGAGGAATCGACAATTGCTGCCAACCGGGTCTGGCTCTCCCACAGCTGCTGGTCTTTGCTGCGGGACACTGTCGCCAATTCGGCGTTGGCCTCACGCAATTGCCGGTTAGCTTCGTCCAACTGGCGCGCCCGCAGATAGATTTCCGACTCCATCTTTGCCGCACGGGCGAGGAGCTCTTCCGTCAACTTTTGTTGTTCGGTTTCTACGTGCTTGAGCCGGACGAATTCCGTCACGTCTTCAACCCGATGGATGATGTAGGCAATCTGCCCGTCTGTTCCAAACACGGGTGCGTTCAGTGGGCTCCAGTAGCGCTCCTCAAAGCCGCCGCCTTCGGATTCTGGTCGGCGAATATCGTACTTCTGGACAGGCATTGCATCCGCTGTGCGATGCTTCAATACGCGCTCGAGCGAGGCGGTCAGGTTTCGTACTCCGGATGCGGAGGGATCGTCTGGATTGTCGGGGAAAACGTCAAACAGTCCGCGACCAAGAATCTGTTCGCGGTGGGTCATGGTCACGCGAAGGTACTCGTCACTCACGGCCACAATCCTAAGCTCAGGGGTTAATACCAGATACAGCCCGGGCACGGACTCGAACAGGCCCCGAAAATCAGAAGCCGGGAGGATATTGCTCGAGCTGGACATTGAGGCGACGCCCCCTGCGTCAACCGTAAAGAGAATGCGTGGGGCATATTGTCGCATACGACGCCGGAGAGGCCGGATGTTTCGGGTTGCCGGTAAGGCAGCGGCTTAGGCCTTCAGCAGGCGGGCCATGGTCGTGAGCAGCACTTCAGGAGACTCGCTTTTCGCGAGAAAGCTGTCGGCAAATTCAAGTCCGTCTGGCTCCTCCGGGCCTCGAGACGATGAGAATTGGGACCTGAGGTTTTAGATCTTTCATCGCCCGGGCGATTTCCGTGCCAGTCGTGTCGCTTAGAAAATGGTCGGCGATGACCAGGTCGACGGGATTCTGCTTGAACGCGGCCAACGCAGCCTCGCACGAGGTGGCCGTGATGACGTCATACCCAGCGCCACCCAGGAGCAACTCACGGACGCGAAGCGTCACACTGTCGTCGTCTACGCACAGGATGATGGGACGCTTCGGCTCTATAGGGAACGATGCCATTGGGCGCACCTGCTAAAAGCGAAAGTATAGCCCGCGAGCGGCGGGACGGGTCAAGAACCGCTCTCGTTTAGCTTCGAATCACTCGCTGGATGTCACGCTTGCGAATGCGTGGTGATGGTCTCCAGTCCATGCGCGTTGGGGCCGGTCTCGCGCTGTCGCAACAGGATCGCGAAGAACAGCGCCAGGAATCCCAGGATCGAGAAAATCCACATTCCCAGGGCATAGCCGTGGAAGTTGGTCGGCCCGGCATGGCTGAAGTCGTTAGCTGTCCCGATTGCCAGGTTGAAGATAAAGAAACCGATCTGCTGCAGTAGGCTCATCAGCGCATAGGCCGTTCCCAGGCGTCTCTCATCCACGATGTAGGCAACGGATGGCCACATCACCGCCGGAATCAACGAGAACGCGATTCCCATCAAGCTTACCGGCACCAGCAGAGAAATGCTGCTGTAGGCGATCATCAGGTACACCGGCATCATCAGGAACGAGCCCACCACCATGAGGGTGGCGCGCTTGCCGATGCGGTCGGCGAGCAGGCCGAAGAGTGGAGTGGCGATCATGGCGGAAAAAGGAAGCAAACTATTCAGCCAGCCAGCCTGTTGCTGGGCCGACGCGAAGGCAGCTGTCGAGGTCGCGGCCGCCCCCATTTGGGAGAGGAACTTGCTGGTGAACAGATCGATGGCGAACGTGCGGAATGGAAAGATTCCAGAATAGAAGGTGAAGCACAGGGCGACGACATACCAGTACGACGGATTGAATTTCAGACCTTCACGGAAGCTCAACTTATCGGGTTCGCCCGATTTTCCCAGATGGTAGCGGGTCTCGGCATAGCTCTCCTGCGCCCAGTAGATCAGCGCTCCGATTACAGCCGTCGAGCCGACGACCACGGCAAGTACCAGGGGGCGATGCCAGCTAGGCTCGGCATTGACGCCGTTCGGAAAGAACGCGAACTTGGCCCACGTCGGAGAGTTGTCCGCCGCGATAGAGGCCAGTCGGGCGATCGTGAGATTGATGCCGAAAGCGAAGCTGAGTTCCTTGCCTTTGAACCATCGTGCCAGGGCGGTGGTCACCGCTACAATCTGCGACTCCGCGCCCAGTCCCACAACCGCGCGGCCAGCCACCATCAGGGCGAAGCTGCCTCTGAGGGACGTCAGTAGAGCGCCCAAAAGGATGAGGGCAGAGAAGAGTAATAGCGACTTCTTGATCCCGAAGCGATCGATCAGGATGCCACCGATCAACAAAGTGGCCACCGCGGCCACGCTATAGCTGGCATTCAGCCAGCCGAACATGGAGGCGGAGAAATTCAGCTGCTGGAGAAAAATTCGCTCCAGCGGGTTGATGCTGTCGTAAACGTAATAGTTACCGAACATGGCCAGGCTGACAAAAATCAGCACTAGCCAGCGATACGACTTACTCGGCTGCGGACGGGTATCGACCAGCGTTTGAGAAACCGACATTCAGTTGGCCTCGGGAGACGTGAAGGAAAAGATAACAGAAGAGGCCGATCAGCAGTCAGCAATCAGCATTCAGCCGAGTCATTTCCAGCCGGCTTCGATGATGTATTGCCCAAACAACGCTCGGCAGCCTGATGTCGAACGCTGAATGCTGAGCGCTGAATGCTGAATGCTGCCGCTACGATCCGATATACCGCGCGTATAGACTCCGCGCAATCGCGGTGTCGGTGGTCCCTTTGATAATGGCCCGGCCGTCGGGGAAAAGGGTTAGCTCGTAGGGATCGCGCCAGAACTTAAGCAGGAACTCGCTGTGGCGAACGGTGCCGTGGGGGGTCAGGCGGCGCGAGAGCTCGATGAAGTCAATGGGCCGCTGCCGTTCGTGAATTTGGACCGAATTCCGTCCGCAAAGCGTAATGTGAGGCCGTCCCTCGCCAGCCAGATGGACGAAATCGCGCTGGTCGCACGCTCGGCAGCCTGGATGCGGTCTGGCTGTCTTGATCTCAGCGAAGTCGTTGGTCCACACGTCGAAGGACAAAAGCGTGCGGCGAATCTTGTCTCGCGCCCCAACTACCACCTTCAAGGCTTCGGTTGCGGCGATGGACGCCACAAAGTTCACGGCCGAATTCAGGATTCCCGAGGTGTCGCAGGTCTCGACCATGCCACGGGGGGAATCCGGAAAGACACAGGCCAGACACGCCGTCTCGCCGGGCAGAATCGTCATGGTGACCGCATAGCTGGCCACAGCGGCGGCGTAGATCCAGGGCAACTTCTTGCTGACGGCGAAATCGTTGATCAGGTAGCGCGTCTCGAAGTTGTCGGTACCGTCGAGGATCAGGTCAGCGTCGCTGAGCAAATCCTCCGCATTGGCAGGCGTGAGGTCGGCCACCTTCGGCTTAACCGCTATCTCCGAGTTAAAGCCTTTGATCTTGCGGGCTGCGGCGATGGCCTTGGGCAGCGACTCGGCGGCGTCGGCCTCGTCGAACAGCACCTGCCGTTGCAGATTGCTGGGCTCGACGTAATCGCGATCGATAATGCAAAGGGAACCTGCACCGCTCCGGGAGAGTAGGGAAGCCAACGCAGAACCGGTGGCCCCACATCCAACAATCGTTATCCGTGCCGCCGAAAGCTTCTTTTGCCCTTCGATCCCGACAGGAGGAAACAGGATTTGGCGAGAATAACGTTCCGCGAATTCCAACGACGGCACCTGCTCGGGGGAAGGCTTCCTTGTTTATTATAGGGATTCGACATTAACTTCGCCGTGAGGACCGGGTTGAAGAAAGGTCGCCGCAGTTGCACAGCGCTGGGGGACGCACCTTCGCCGGCAGGGCAAACCGGACTGGTCCCGTCAGACGAGGTCCTCCGGACAGCGGATGTGCTGGAGTTCAGAGTTTGACGGAGCCGATCACGCCATCGTTTCACAAGCTTGCGTCGTTCTTCGCCTTGCTGGTGTTGAGCGCGCCGTTGGCGTGGCCGCAGCTCAGCCCGTTGTTCACTGGCCAAAATCCCGACCCCACGGCCCAGAGTAGTCTTCCTCCAGCGCTCGCGGAATTGAGCAAGTACGAAGGCGTCACGGTTCGGGCCATCCAGTTCCGCAATATTAAGGGCACTAACCCGGAGATGATGCGGCAGCTCGTGGTCCAGAAAGTGGGCGAGCCCCTCGATCGCGAGAAGATCCGGGCCAGCCTGCGGGTGCTCTACGCCACTGGACGCTTTTCCACCCTGCAGGTTGAGACCGAGCCGAGCCGGCAGAACGGGTTGACCCTGGTCTTTGTTGCCACCGAAAACTATTTCAACGGCGACGTCAACGTAGATGGCGCCCCGGCCAAAACGAATCCCAAAGCCCATCAACTGGTGGAATCCAGCAAGCTTGATCTGGGGGCCACGTTTTCACAGGAAAGCGTGGATCGCTCCGTCGATCGCATGCTGAAGGTGATGGCCGACAACGGGTACTACAAGGCCAAAATTACCTACGATCTGAATCGCCACGAGGACACCCGGCAGATCAACATCAATTTTCACGTGACGCCGGGCGACTTAGCGCGGGTAGGAGAGGTCACCATCGAGGGCGACACCGGGATTCCACCGGACAAGGTCCGCAGCCTGACCAAGCTGAAAACCGGGGACAAGGTGAAGCAGGAGCACGTGACCCGCGCGTTGGAGCGGCTGCGCGAGAAATATCAGAAGAACGATCACCTCGAGGCCCAGGTTTCGCTCATCGACCGGATCTACCATCCTGAGACTAACCGTCTCGACTATGTGTTTCGAGCGCAGGAAGGGCCGACGGTAGCAATCAAAGCCGACGGCGCGAAGATCAGCAACCGGCAATTGAAAAAGTTGGTTCCGGTCTACCAGGAGAACGCCGTTGACGACGACCTGCTGAACGAAGGGCGTCGCAACATGCGCGACTACCTGCAGACCAAGGGCTACTTCGACGCCACAGTGGAGGTGGAGCGCCAGCCGTCACCGGAGAAGAACCATCTCGACATCGTGTACAAGGTCGATTCCGGGGTACGGCATAAGCTGGCCGCTGTGAAGCTGGAGGGTAACAAGTATTTCGACAACGACACCATTCGCGAGCGAATGTCAGTTCAGCCGTCGAGCATCATCCTGTCGAACGGCCGTTTCAGCCAGAGACTGCTGACCGATGACCTGAGCGCTATCAAGAATCTGTACCAGGCGAACGGGTTTCTCAATGTGAAGGTTGCGGCCGAGCTTCGGGATGATTATGAAGGCCGTGAAGGTCAGATGGCGGTGGTGATCAAGATTGAAGAAGGGCCGCAGACGCTGGTGGAGTCGCTGCGGCTGGCGGGCAACCACACTTTCCCTGAAGATCGGCTGACCCCATTGCTGACCTGCACCGAGGGACAGCCCTATAGCGATGCCAACGTCGCCAGCGACCGCGATGCCATCACCTATTTCTATTACAACCACGGATTCCCCGATGTGCAGTTCGAGGCGGCGGCTGAACCGGTGCCGGGCCAGCCGGAGCGTATCCAGGTGGCGTACACCATAACCGAGGGCGAGCAGGTATTCGTCCATCGAGTACTCATCAGCGGCCGGGAGTATACGCGTCCTTACGTAGTGGATCGCGAGATGCGCATCAGCGGGGGCGATCCCTTGAGTCAGGCGCGCATGGTGGATTCACAGCGTCGTCTTTACGACTTGGGTCTGTTCAACCAGGTGGACGTGGCGGTCCAGAACCCCGATGGCCGGGAGCCTTCCAAAGACGTGCTCTTCAACCTCCAGGAAGCCAAGCGTTGGACCTTCCGCTACGGAGGCGGCATCGAGTTTGCGACCGGCAACATCCCGACCACGAACAACCCGCAAGGCAGCACCGGCGTCAGCCCGAACGGAGTTCTGGAAATCACCCGCCTCAACATGTTCGGGCGCGACCAGACCCTTACCATGCGTGCCCGCGTCGGTTTGTTGACCCGCCGTGGCTTGATCGGCTATGACGCGCCCCGCTTGTTTCACCGGGAGAAGTGGCGGTTCAACGCTACCGCTTTCTACGACAACACGGCCGACGTGAACACATTCACTTCGGAACGTCTCGATGGGACCCTCCAGGCCGAGGAAAAGTACAGCCGGAGAACGACCCTGTTTTACCGGATGAGTTATCAACGTGTGGCCGTCGACCCGAATAGCCTGGTAATTGATCCGACCTTGATTCCGTTGTACTCCAAGCCGGTTCGACTGGCGATTCCGAGCTTTACCTATGTGCGGGACACCCGCGACAACCCGATTGATTCGACGAAAGGAACCTACAACATAGTGGATCTCGGTCTGGCAACCAGCGCCCTAGGCTCGGAGGCGAACTTTGGGAAGGTGCTCTTACAGAATTCCAGCTACTACAGGTTTAAGAAGAAATGGGTCTTCGCGCGCAATACCCAGATTGGAATACTGCATCCCTACGGCACCAATAATTTCCTCAGCCTGCCGCCATCGGGAACCCCGCTGCCGACGGAGGCAACTTCCGTTCCGCTCCCTGAGTTGTTCTTCTCGGGCGGCGGCAATTCGCTGCGTGGCTTTTCCATCAACCAGGCCGGTCCACGCGACTTGCAAACCGGGTATGCCATCGGCGGCCAGGGGCTTTTCATTAACAACCTGGAACTACGCACGCCTCCGGTGGGATTGCCCTACGTGGGCGAGAACCTCAGCTTTGTTCTCTTTCACGATATGGGCAACGTCTTCGATACCGCGAACCATATCATTAGTGGGATGTTGCGCATCCATCAGCCGTCGATTGCGAATTGTTCCTCTCCAAGCAGCACCCAGCCTTGCAACTTCAGCTACAACCCACAAGCGATAGGAATGGGCGTACGCTACAAAACACCGGTCGGCCCAGTACGCCTGGACGTCGGGTATAACTTCAACCCAACGCGGTATCCCATCCAGGAACAGGACACGACGCAGACTTTGCGGCACATTAATTTCTATTTCAGTATCGGACAGACATTCTGATGAAACGAATATTGCACTCAACGATCGCCTTGTTTCTCCTACTACCCTTGTTGGCGTCTACGGCCCTCGCGGGTGAGGTAATTGACGGAATCGTCGCGACCGTGAACCGCCAGCCGCTGTTCCAGAGCGATTGGGAGGAGGCCATCTGCTTCGAGGCCTTCATGCGACAGCAGCCGGTTGCCCAGGTGAGCCAGGCAGACCGGGGGAAGGCCCTCCAACGTCTCATTGACCGTCAGTTGCTGGAGGCCCAAATGGGCGACGAGACCTTCCTGCAGCCATCGGAAGCGGACCTCGACAAGGATGTCGCCAAACTCCGTGCGCAGCTTCCGAGCGGCGCCGCCGACCACAGTTGGCAGAAGCTTCTTGCCGGCTATGGACTCACTGAGAGCAGCCTGAAGAACCATCTGCGGGCCGAAGTGCGAGTCATGAACTTCATAGAGGTCCGTCTGCGGCCCAACGTGCATGTTCAGCCCGAGGAAGTTGAGTCGTACTACCAGAAGCAGTTGCTACCGGATATGCAGAAGACTGGCGGCGTGGTGGTTACGCTAAGTGATGCAGGACCGCGAATTCGCGAGCTGCTTGTTCAGCAGCACATGGATGAACTACTGGACGCCTGGCTGCACAACTTGCGACAGCAGGCGGAAATACGAAGCACCGTGCCGCTTCCCGCCGGAAGCGCTCCGGCCGATGAGAACAGGGCTTCCGGCTCGAACTAGGAATGACCGGCGACACTCAAATTCGACGTTCGCACACCCGCTTGTGGATTGAGGCCGCAATTGGCGTGGTGTTGCTGGCGCTGGCTGTCGCACTGGTGCGGTACGTTCGCAGCCCGCAATTCGCGGACCTGGTTCGTCGCAAGACGATCGCCACCCTGGAAGACGCCACCGGCGGCCGAGTCGAGTTGCATGCTTTTCGCTGGAACCTTTCCAGGCTTGAGTTCGACGCGGACAACCTGACAATTCACGGCCTTGAAGCTCCCGACCAACCGCCGTACGCCCACGCCGACCAGATCCACGTCCGCGTGCACATCATCTCGTTCCTGGAGAAGCGAATCAGCCTGAAGGAACTGACGCTCGACCGTCCGGTCGTGCACATCGTGGTGAATCCCGATGGCACGACGAACGCCCCGGAACCGAAGGTGCACAGTGACACGACCGCTGTACAGCAATTATTTGACCTGGCGATTGCTCGTCTCGATCTGCATGACGGCTTGCTGTTAATAAACGACCGGACCCTGCCGCTCGATTTTGCAGCCGATGACGTTACCGCCATCATGACCTACGATCGCTACGAACGCCGCTACGACGGCACCGTGCGGGCCGGCAAGATGGATGCGAAGTACCAGGATTTCCGCGATGTGGCGGCGCAGGGCGAGATGGCATTCAGCCTGTGGTCCAACCGGCTGCAAGTCAAGTCGCTGAATGTGGCGTCTGAGAAATCCTCTGTGCAGGGGACGGGCGAGGTCACCAATTTCGACAGCCCCAAGATCCAGTTCACCTACAACAGCGTGGTCGACGTTGCTCAGTTGGGATCGGTCGCCCGCATGTATGCGCTTCGTGGCGGCACGGTGACAGTCAATGGATCGGGCACGTATTCCACTCCCGCGGGCCTCGCCACGCGAGGGTCTACCGCAGTCCGCGGCGTCACATATCTGGATAGCGGAATCGCCGTGCGCAACGCGAACGTAAACGCGGAGTTTGCGCTCGCCGGCGATCAGCTCTCCCTTACTCGCATCGCGGGGCGCTTGTTGGGGGAGTAGTGACCGGCGACGCAGAGGTCAAGAACCTCTTCTCGGGATCAACCTCCGTCCCGCCGCCAAGACGGACGAATCGCCAGGGCTTCGAAGCCGACCTCGAAGCAAAGCTCGACGCCGAACTTGCCAGCCATCACCGGCCCCGGTCCGCAACAAGGCACAGCGCGCTTACGTCTAAGCTCCATATCGCTGATCGATCTGGCGCACATGTTCTCCACCAAGGCTGCGCCATACGACAAGCTCAATCCGTCCGGCAGCGTCGCCGGGACAGTCAACCTGGCGTGGACCGGGTCCATCGGAGACGCCAGTGCCGACCTGGCACTTGATGTCACGCCGCCCACGCATCCCTCGCCTGGTCAGCTGCCGCTTACCGCTACCGTACGTGCCCGCTACAACCCCAAAGGGCAAGTCATGGACTTTTCCGTGCTCTCGCTGACCACGCCGCATTCCCATGTGGACGCTGTGGGTACCTTGGGTTCGACCTCAGCCGCTCTGCATCTGGTGTTGAAGACCACCAGTCTGACCGAATTCCAGCCGCTGCTTACCGCCATGGGTAGCTCGCAGCCGCCGGTGGAGCTGTCGGGTGTCGCCAGCTTCAACGGTACCCTCAGCGGCAGACTGAAGGACCCGCAGATCGCCGGGCAGGTTGAGGCGTCCGACTTCACCTATCTCTACACCCCGAGTGTGCCGAGTTCGCCCCCGCCACCTCCTGCAAAGAAGAAATCGCTCTTCCATTTTGCGTCTGCGCCGCCGCCGCCACCTCCGGCTCAACCACGCCGGATTCACGTCGATGAGTTCTCCGGGGAGGTGCAGTACTCGTCCGCCAATGTGGCTGTGCATCATGGCATTGTTCGGGAAGGCAACGCACGTTTGGAGGTAGATGGTTCGGCGAACCTCGAGAAGGGAAACTTCACCCCGAATTCGCCCTTCCAGGTGCAGGCCACTATCCATGATGCGGACATCGCCGAGTTACAACGCGCGGCCGGGTGGAATTATCCAGTGACCGGCACGCTGAATGTTGCATTGCATGCCGATGGAACCCAGGCGAATCCCCGCGCCACCGGGCATCTGTCCGTGGCCTCGGCGCAAGCCTACGGCCGTCCCATCAAGTCACTCACGGCGAACCTTGTCTTTGCGAATCATGAGGCGCAACTGGATGACATCCAGTTGCAGGCCATGCACGGCAGAGTTGCAGGTTCGGCGGCCTACAACTTCAGCAACGAGGATGTGCATTTCGACTTGGCGGGCGAAAACATCGATTTGGCGAGTATTCCCGAACTGCAGGGGCCCCACCTCGAAGTGAGGGGGGCCGGAAGGTTCAGCGCAAAGGGAACAGGCACAATCGAGCAGCCCCTGATCAATGCTCACGTGCAATTGAGGGATCTCGTTCTGAACGGCGACCGTATCGGTGGGCTTACGGCCGACGCGGTGACCCACGGTAGTCATCTGCAACTCACGGCGCGATCCAACTTTCCCACGGCAAGCCTGGCGGTAGATGGAGGAATCGAGCTGCGTGGCGACATGCAGTCCAACCTGAAGGTGGAGTTTTCCGGCCTCGACATCGATCCCTTTCTGCCGGCGCAGGTGCGCCAGCGAATTACTCGCCAGGCCTCCCTGGCTGGACATGCAGACCTGACAGGTCCTTTGAAGGAACCCAGGCTTCTGAACGGCAAGTTCAGCCTGAATCAACTTACAGTGGAAGTGGACAAGATTGCGATCACCAGCGACGGTCCCGTGGAGCTTGTGATGGCGAACCAAGTGGTCACGGTGCAGCGGTGCACGCTGGTAAGCGGGGACTCGCACTTTACCCTGACGGGCAGTGCCAGCCTTAAGGACGATCGCCGGCTCGCTCTGCGGGCCAATGGCCACGTAGACCTGAACCTGGTGCACACGCTCGACCCGGAGATCACGTCGTACGGCGCTTCAAATCTCGACCTCACGGTAAGTGGGCCCATGGCGCAGCCCGCGATCTCGGGCAATATCAACATTGAACACGGCGGTCTCTCCATGATTGACCTGCCCGCCGGACTCGGAGACATCAACGGAAGATTGGTGTTCAACCAGGACCGGCTGGAAGTGGAGAACCTGACGGCGCGTACCGGTGGCGGGCTGGTGACCTTTGGCGGCTTCATCACCTACGGGAAGACAGTCGGTTTCAACCTGACTGCCAACGGCAACGAAATTCGATTTCGCTATTCCGGAATCAGCGTCACCGCCGACGAAACGCTGCGCCTCGTCGGCACGCTGCAGAGTTCCGTCCTCAGCGGAGACGTTACCGTTACGCGGTTCGCGCAGATTCCCTCCAGCGACTTCACGTTGGCCCTGGCGCAGGCTGGCCAACCGGCACGTATGCCGGTGGCAAACTCACCGCTCAATAATCTGCGGCTCGATGTCCGCATTCTCTCCACTCCGGAGCTGACGGTCCAGACGAGCCTGGCGAAGCTCGCTGGGGACGTGGATCTACGGCTGCGGGGCACGGCGGCACGGCCGGTATTGCTGGGCCGCGTCAATATTGCTGAGGGAGACATCAAGCTGGGCGGGGCCAAGTATCACTTGGAACGTGGTGACATCACCTTCACTGATCCCGTGCGCATTGATCCAGTATTGGATGTGGAGGCCACCACCCGGGTTCGCGATTATGACATCACCATCGGCTTGCACGGCACATTGGAGCGCCTGAATACTACCTATCGCTCGGACCCGCCGCTGTCGAGCGAGGACATCATTGCGCTGCTGGCCTTCGGGCGCACCCAGCAGGAGAGTGCGTTGAACAGCACTCCCTCCTCCGGCTTCGCCGAGAGCGCCTCTGGCGCCATCCTTGGCCAGGCGATCAATCAGGCGGTTTCCAACCGGGTCTCCCGATTGTTCGGCGTGAGTTCCATTCGTATTAATCCCTCCGTGGGCGGGCCTGACAATAACCCCAACGCGCGCATCACGGTCGAGCAGCAGGTCTCGAATAATGTAACGCTCACCTACATCACCAACCTGACGCGGTCGGCGCAGCAGGTCATCCAGTTCGAATACAACATCAACAGCGAATACACGTTTGAAGCCATACGTGATGAAAACGGTGTGGTCAGCTTCGACATTCTCATCCGTAAGCGAAAGCGGTAGGGAAGTGGGGGGCAACTAGCAATTAGCACTTAGCGCTTTAGCACTTAGCCTTAGCGTTTAGCACTTAGCGTTTAGCACTTAGCCTTTAGCACTTAGCCCTTAGCCTTTAGCACTTAGCACTTAGCCTTTAGCACTTAGCCATCAGCTCCTCAGTTGTCATCCCGACTGAGGACTTCAGTCCGAACGGAGGGATCTGCGGTTCGCCCGCACCGGCAAGCTGCCCGAGCAACTCGAATTCTCCGGCTCCGCGCGGATTGAGAATGAGGGAGGATTGCCAAAAGCTAAAGGCTAAGTGCCAACTGCTAATTGCCAACTGCTAAGTGCTAACTGCTAATTGCTAACTGCTCTCACTGCAGATGCTGCATGCGGAAGGGAATCTGCACCACCGCTTCCAGCGCAACCGGCTCGCCGTTCTTGGTGCCGGGACGGAAGTGCCAGCGTGCCAACGCGCGCACCGCGGTCGCGTCGAGCCGTGAGTCGAGGCTGTCCAGTACCTTGATATCGTCAACAGTTCCGTCGGCGCGGATCACAGCATACAGCGTTACCGTGCCTTCCACGTGGTCGCGCAGCACCTCAGGCGGATAGGCAGGATCAACTTTCGTCGTGGCCACCGGCGCGGT
Organism: uncultured Acidobacteriaceae bacterium; assembly: GCA_963840905.1. Taxonomy (GTDB): domain Bacteria; phylum Acidobacteriota; class Terriglobia; order Terriglobales; family Acidobacteriaceae; genus Bog-257. The sequence continues at coordinate 23,981 of CAWJAO010000010.1, read as the reverse complement.
GATCAAACCCTTGTCTGTGGTTTCCTTCAGCTCGGCAAAGCGAATGATCCAGCTTCCCGTTGGCCGAGGTCAGGTTGGGCATGTTCATGGTGAGCGAGTAATAGGGCTTGCGCGCCGAAAGACCCGCTTCTCGATGCTGGCGTCAGGATCATCTGACAATGTCGAAGGCGCCGAGGGAGGCTGCCGGTCGCGGATGCTGGGCAGCGAGGGCTTCATGGCCTCGGCGATCATGCGCTTGCGGGCCTCCATGTCGGGATTCGAAGCAGGCGGCTTGGCCGGCGTTCCGGCGATAGCGGAAGTGGTAGCTCCCGGCGGAGGAGCTCCAACTGTGATGCCGGGAGGCAAGCCGTTTCCAGCACCTCGGCCGGTGCCACCACTGGCATTGTTGCCGGTGCCGACCACGTTCGGCGTGCCCGGAGCATCAGGCTTGCCGCCGGGCGAAGCGTGAAACTCTCCGCTGCGATTGCCGCTGGGCACGCTGATGGGTCCGCGCACGTCAGCCGGACTCAGTCCCAGCGCGATCAACTGCCCCTGGCCCTGCGTCGGCGGAAGGTTCTGCACGTTGGGCGCGGCGGAACGTTCTTCGCGCCATTGTCACCGACGCCGCTGGCCCGCTGCACCGGCACCGGCAGCTTGGGAGCCGCCACCTGCGGCTGCATTTGCGCCATGTTGAGCTGTCCGCTTTTGCAACTTTAACTGGTCAGGAGACAGCGGAGGCTCGACCACCGAAGGCTGCGGCAGCGTGGGCAGTTGCAACTTCGACTTCAGCTGCGAGATGTCGGCGGTGGGCGCCACCACCTGCGTTTCAAACTGCGGCACCTTCAACTGCGAAACCGAACGCGCCGAGGCGGCAATCGGCTGGGCAGCGGGCACCGGCGTCCAGGCGACGATGTTGGGCAGCGCTACGTCGTGATTCAGCTTGACCTTGGGCGGCGTGACGATGGTCTGGTGATTGTTGTCGGGCTCCGGCGGAACCGAGAGAATCTCCTGCTTGGCCAGTTTAGGTGCGCCTTTGCGCGGCTTCACGGGCGCCTTGCTGGCGGTGTTGATCGGCGGCAGATAGTCGCTTACCGGGTAGTACTCGACCTTGGTGTTCTCAAACGGCGACTGAAGTTTGGGCGAGCGGTTGAAAAACGGCAGCGTGCAGACCAGATAAACCACGATGACGAAGGCGATGTGGCCGGCGTACGACTCGGCGAAGCGGTAGGCGTCGATGCCGGTGCGGATGAAATATCCCGGCCGCAAGGGCAACAGGCTGTGCCGTGATCTCGACCGGAGGCGGCTGGCGGTGCAGAAGAAGGTCGCCGAGGTTGCGGAAGAAAGACGCGATGCCACGGTTCCAGTTCGAACAGCAAGCGGAGGTCCGGAGTCCCCGGCGAGCGCCGAGTTTGCGCCCTCTGGGGTGGCGGAATCGCGCGCTGAGGGATCGCGCTGGGGCCTGGCTGCAGTACTGTCCGACATCATCCTCGACCGTGGAGCAAGTACTCGGATTATAGCGGAAAACGTGCGCCTCCGCGGCGGCGGTTCAGCGACTGCGAAAGTTGCTCTTTCGCCAACCTGCGGCGACGTGCAATGATGGATGTCACGGAGAGCAAACATGATCCGCAGATGTCTGGTGTTGGCGGCGGTGGTCGCGTCGCTTGTGACCTTTGGCGCTGGCGCGCCGCTGTCCGACTGCATCGCCGACCCAGCAGACCGCAAAGCCCGCTCCCGCCGACGATCCATCCGGGATGTATTCCTTCTTGCGCGAAGGCGAGTTCGTGCAGCTCACCGTGGAAGATGGCAAGGTCTCCGGTTACATCTCGCGATTCGGGGACACGGACAGCGACAAGGGTCAGTTCATCGACCAGTTCTTCGACAAGGCCACCCTTGCGGGCGATCATCTGTCGTTCAATACCAAGACGGTGCACGGAGTCTGGTACGACTTCACCGGCGTGATCACGATAACGCCGGGCAAGCAGCCCGGTCAGGAAGACTATCGCGTGATCAAGGGCACGCTGGTGCAGCACGCCGCTGATGCCGGCAACAACGACAAAGCCAGCCAGCGGCAGGTGGAATTCAAATCGTTTCCGCAGGACTTGAGCAAGCCGTAGAGTGGTCAGCACTCAGCATTCAGTCGTACTGCATCTAGCGAGGAACGTTAGCTGATCGAGGCCTTCGAGCAAGGACTCCAGTAGTGCTGCTGGAGTGGGACACGAGTCGAACGGCCACATGCTGGCAGAGTCCTAGTTCGTCTTCTTGTCGTTGGTGGGATGCGGAACCAGCTTGCGTTGAATGTAAGCCACGTGTCCGTCTTCCATTTCGGCGAGTTCACGATAGAGCCGGCGCAGCGGTCCTTCCTTGGTGTTCTGCACCAGGCCGGAATAATAACTCTGGGCCGCTAACTCTGCCTGGAGCGCCACCTGCAAGGCGCGCTCCCGCACATTGGTTGTGCCGCCTTCAGCGAGTTGCAGCGAAGACGTCCCCGTCCTCCAGCTTCGGCACCTCGATCCACTCGACCAGATCTTCTTCGGTCAGGGCGCAACGCGAGCTGCCGTACTCCTCCATGTACTTGCCTTGCAACAGCGAGCTGTGCTGCTTTTCTTCTGCCGCCATCTCCCAGAAGACGCTGGCGATCTCCAGCGACTCGCTATCGCGAAACTCGACAAACATTTCCGCAAAGCGGTGGTACAACTCGGCATTGCGCTCTTCGATGAAGATGGCGACGTGCAAGGCTTCCTGAGGATCGAGGGAAGAGAAACTCCGTCTCATGGGTGCTCCGGCAGGCACTGGCCCGTTGCCGCATTCTATCCGCAAACCAGCCGGAGAATTCCACACGAACAAATTCTTTCGTGGTTCGGTTCCGAAATGGGACAGACTAGATGCCAATAACCGCGGAGATACGGCAAGCACGGAAACTTCTTAGAGCCGGACGGCCCTTCATCTCTGTAATCCCGAGCGAAGCGCAGCGGAGTCGAGGGATCCTGCAGTTCCAGTCGACGGCCGCTATCCCGCCTTCTGCGGTCGCCAGCTCTGGCTTTCTGCTTGGCGCGATCCGCTTCGATCCGGGCGATCGTGCGTTTCAGCCAGTGCTTGACGTTCTCCCGCAGCTCCTCTTCCGTCTGATCCGGAGTTGCGACCGTAACTCCCTGACGATTCAGCGGGATGTGGTGGCACGGAACATCTTCCGTGCGGTATTCCTCGGGCACGAAGTCATAGAGCAGGCACTCATGGCAGGCGTGCGGACGGGTGGGATCCCCGTGATTGGGACAGGTGAGCGAGTCCTGGAAGATGGAAGCAGGCCCCCACGGCGTGCTGTACCAATTTCCATAGCCCCCTTGTTCAAGGAAGTTGAGTTCGTACCGCAAAACCTCCAGAACATCGCGTTTATCGTCCGACATGGCTCCCTCCAACGGCGGCGCGTTGCTGCGCCTCGACTCTGCTGCGATTGTGGTCTCTGGGCGCACAACCCTGCTGTGATCTATCTCACGTCTTGGTGTGATGGATGTCCGCACGCTTCGCAAATGCGTTGCAACGAATCAATTTCTTTGCCGGCGTGACCTAGGTCACAGCCTGCCTGTGACATCGTCTGGCATGGTGGATGTGGCTGGGTTGCCAGCGCCGGGGGACGCAATGGATCTGCGAAGCATCAACTTTGACCAGCGGCCGTTTATTGCAATTTGGGAAACTACCCAGGCCTGCGACTTGGCCTGCGTGCACTGCCGTGCCTGCGCGCAGCCGGCGCGCAATCCGCTGGAACTGAACACCGACGACGCTAAGCAGCTGATCGATGACATCGCCGCGATGGAGGTGCCGGTTTTCGTGTTGACCGGCGGCGATCCGCTCAAGCGTCCCGACATCTTCGACCTGGTGCAATACGCCACCGAGCGTGGGGTGCGCATCTCGCTGACGCCAAGCGCGACTCCGCTGCTGACCCGCGAGAACATCGTGCGGCTGCAGCAGTGCGGGCTGGTGCGGCTGGCCGTATCGCTGGACGGCCCGACCGCGGAGATTCACGACGCGTTTCGCCGCGTGCCCGGCTCCTATGAGTGGACGATCGACGCGGTGCGCTGGGCGCGCGAAATCGATCTGCCGGTGCAGATCAACACCACCATCACCCGGCACAACCTGACCCAGCTCGACGACACCATCGCCTTGCTGGAGAAGCTCGACATCGCGTTGTGGAGCGTCTTCTTCCTGGTTCCCACCGGCCGTGGGCAAAGCATCGACCTGATTTCGGCCGAAGAATTCGAACAGGTCTTCGAAAAGCTGTATGAGACCTCACAGCGGGTCATGTTCGACATCAAGAGCACCGAAGCGCAGCACTACCGGCGATTCCTGCTGCAGCGTCGCACCGAGGTCCGCCGCCGGGGAGAACACCCCTTCACTTCAAATAACGCATGCCTCAGTTGCGCCCAAATGCCCATTGGAATGCAAACGCATGACGGTATTGGTCGCGCCCAGCGGGATCAACGACGGCAAAGGTTTCGTGTTTATCTCGCACCTGGGAGAGGTCTATCCCAGCGGCTTCCTGCCGGTCTCCGGCGGAAACGTTCGCAAGCAGTCGCTGTCCGACATCTATCGCGACTCGCCGCTGTTCCGCTCTTTGCGCGACAGCAAGAATCTGCAAGGGAAGTGCGGCCGTTGCGAGTTTCGCGAAATCTGCGGCGGCTCGCGCGCCCGCGCGTACGCCATGACCGGCGACATGTTCGCCGAGGAGCCTTGCTGCGTGTATGAGCCAAAGCGGCAGCAGGCGCAACCGCAACCAGCAGAGGCGGTGACGGTATAAGCAGCTATCAGCGGACTGTCGTTTTCGCCATTGCGGCGTCCATGACGCGGCTTCCCCGGAGATACGACTTCGAGACGCTCTAGGCAGGGGGCATCACTTCCTACGGCGGCGTATGTCACCGACAAGCGACATGTCGTAAGCGTCTAATCCTGTTGGGCTATCTCTTCCCGCCCTTTTCTTCCGTCTACTCCTTTCGCGTTCGCGCGAGGAAGAGAACCCAAATAACTCGGCCAAGCCGCATCAGCTCCCGAGCTTCTCCGCACGAAAGGAGCGTCCCATGCGCAGATTCTTGGATACCTTTCTTCTCCTCTCAGGTCTGCTTTTAGCCGGAATCATCTCAGCTCAACAAGCGTCCACCACGTCCGTTCCCAATCTCATCCGTTATGGCGGAACGCTGAAGGAGGCGAACGGAGCGCCGGTCGCAGCCACCGCAGGCGTCACCTTCGCTATCTACAAGCAACAGGATGGCGGGGCGCCCGTGTGGATGGAGACGCAGAACGTCACCACCGATGCCGGCGGCAACTACAGCGTGCTACTGGGCAGCACCACAGCCACAGGATTACCGAGCGAGCTGTTCTCGGAAGAAGAGCAGCGCTGGCTAGGTGTGCAGGTGCAAGGCCAAGCTGAGCAGCCGCGCGTGCTGCTGGTGAGTGTCCCGTATGCATTCAAAGCACATGAGGCAGAAACGCTCGCGGGCAAGAATATTTCGGACTTCGTACTCGCGAAGGACTTAAACGCATCCCCGACCGCGGTTGGCGCAGGTTCCAGCCAAGCTGCGTCCTCCGTCAGCTCATCAGCGACCAAGCCAGGGATAAAAACCGCAGCTGCCAGCGCGGGCCCGACCAACTTCAGCGGCGCGACTGCCGACCAGATCGTGAAGGTTACGCAAACTGGAGCCGGATACGGAATCAACGCTACCACTTCCAGCGCAAACTACACGAATGCGGTGGTGGGCACCATACCCGGGGCGGGCGTAGCCATCTTCGGCCATGCTTCGACGAGTTCGGCGCAGGGCTATGGCATAGAGGGCGTTTCCGAGAGCACGATCGGCGTCGGACTGCTGGGCTTTGCCAGGGCAGCGACGGGATCGACCTACGGGTTGAAGGGCTACTCGAGTAGCACCGGCGGTACGGGCGTGCGCGGCCTATCCACGGCCACCACCGGCGTCACCTACGGCGTAAGCGGGGCAGTCTCGAGTGCAACCGGTACAGCCATGTGGGGGCAGGCGACGGCGACTAACGGAGGCACGGGAGTGTGGGGCCAGTCGCTGGCAACCACCGGCGCAGCTGTCGGGGTGCGCGGCGAAAGCGCCAGCAACAGCGGCGTGGGCGTGTACGGGATAAATAGCTCTACAAGTGGGTCTACGTACGGCGTAAAGGGTGCGGATGATAGTCCCAGTGGGGTAGGTGTGCTGGGGACAAATTCGGCTAACGGAGGGACCGGCGTCTACGGCAAAGCGACGGCGATTGGAGGTCTCACCACAGGCGTCTTGGGTGTCGCCGCCAGCCCCGATGGTACGGGAGTCTCGGGAGAGGGACCTATGATCGGCGTAACGGGGGTAGCTGGAAATGCAAACGGGGCAGGAGGGGTTTTCGTTAATACCAGCTCGCAGACAGGAGCCAAGATCCTGATAGCCGGAGACTCCGAGGGAACTTCACGGTTCAGCGTGGACACCTCAGGCAACGTGAGCGTAACCATCGGGACCACAAGCCCAGTCACCGTGTCGCTTCCGGTAAACCATGCGCGCTTGTCTGTCGGTGGGGGAACTCACTCCTATACGCTTTACTGGGCTTTTCCTTTTTCGGACACCAACTATACAGTCACCTGTACATCACAAATACATACAGGGGCATGTTTAGGGGACTGTCCGCTTCTCGCAATTACATCTCTCGCTGCCGACTCTTTTGTTTTGGAAGTGAATGCCAACGAGGATCCTCCCCAGTCAGTAGATGTCCACTGCCTTGGAGTGCATGATTAGAGTTACACTACAACACTGTCGTACCGTCGATTTAGGGGAGGGTGAAACTGGGAGTGTGGATTCGGGTCCGAGTAAGGAATCTCGATGATCTGTGTGGCAAGGGGAAACTGCGGGTCCCCCTACTCCGTTCGAACCCGTCACTTCGGCCGTGTTCGGTCGCGAGGTTGGCCCGGTCGCGCAGGGGTAGGCGCTAAAATCTCCATACTGAACTCTGTCCTAGCTGTTCCCGTTCTCCCGGTTCTTCTTCTTGATCTCAATATTCAGCCGCTTGATCTTCTGGTTCAGCGTGGACAGCGGAATGCGGAAGCGGTCGGCGGCTTCGGTCTGGTTCCAGCCGCATTTTTCCAGCATATCGGTGATGACGCGGCGCTCGCAGTCTTCGATGATTTCGAACAGCGACGCGTCAGGGCGGTGTTCCATCATGGCGAACTTGCTGCCGCGGCCGATGACATTTTCCGGCAGCAGATCCACGGTGAGGTTCGGCCCGGTCGCCAGCACCACGGCGCGCTCGATCACGTTTTCCAATTCACGCACGTTGCCCGGCCAGTCGTACTCCAGCAGCGGACGCATCGCTTCGGGAGTCATGCGCAGCGGTAGCCGCTCATTCTCCTCGGCAAACTTGGCGATGAAGTACTCCACCAGCATTGGAATGTCGTTCTTGCGCTGGCGCAACGGAGGCAGGTCAATGGTGATTACGTTGAGCCGGTAGAACAGGTCATCGCGAAACTTGCCTTCCTTCACCTGCTGCTGCAGATTGACGTTGGTGGCGGCGATAATGCGCACGTCCACCTGTATCTCGCTGACGCCGCCCAGGTGCATGAACTTGCGGTCCTGCAGCACGCGCAGGATCTTGGCCTGCGTCTCCAGGTTCATGGTGCCGATCTCGTCGAGGAACAGCGTCCCGCGATCGGCCACCTCGAACAGGCCTTTCTTGCTGGCGATGGCGCTGGTGAAGGCGCCCTTGACGTGGCCGAAGAGCGTGGACTCCAGCAGGTCGGCCGGCATCGAACCGGTGTTCACCGGGACGAACGCGCGGTCGCGCCGCGTGGAGTTCATGTGGATGGCTTTGGCGATCAGCTCTTTGCCGGTACCGCTTTCGCCTTGCAGCAACACCGTGGAACGGCTGGGCGCCACCTGCGCCACCAGGTCGAAGATGCGCAGCATCGGCTCGCTCTTGCCGATGATGTGCTCGAAGTTGTAGCGCTGCTTGAGGGCGCGCTTCAGTTGGATGACTTCTTCTTCGGCGCGCCGCCGGCCTACCGCCGTGCGCACGTCGGCCAGCAACTTCTCGTTGTCCCACGGCTTCTGGATGAAGTTGGTGGCGCCGGCCTGCATGGCATTCACGGCATTCTCCACCGTGCCGTAGGCGGTGATCATGATGACGGGCAGCTCGGAGTCGCGCTCCCGGATATCGTGCAGAATGTCAATGCCATTGCGTTCGGGCAAGGCGAAATCCAGCAGCACCAGGTCGAAGGGATGCTCCGCAATGCGGGCCAGTCCCTCCATGGCCATCGTTCGCGATCTCCACCGTGTAGCCTTCAAACTCCAGCAGAGTTTGCAGCGACTCACGGATGGCGGCTTCGTCATCGACGATCAGCACGGAGCCGGCGGAAGCGAAGTCCTCGCGTCCCGTGGCCATGCGACCGACTGCTACTTCAGGCATTGACCACCTTTCTCACCATGGGGAACTCCATGATGAATGTCGTGCCTTGACCCGGCGTGCTGGCGACACGAATCTTGCCGGCATGTTCCTGGATGATGCCGTAGGTCACCGACAATCCCAACCCGGTGCCACCGCTGTGTCCCGTCTTGGGTTTGTTCTTGGTGGTGAAGAACGGATCGTAGATGCGATGGATATGCTCCTGCGCGATTCCGGTGCCCGTATCGGACACCTTCACCTGCACGTGATGGCCGTTGGAGGTGCTGATCATCAGCGTGCCACCTGCGGGCATCGCGTCCTTGGCGTTCAGGAACAGGTTGAGAAAGACCTGCTGCAACTTTCCGGTGTTTCCGTAGATCGGCGGCAACTCCGGCTGCAATTCCGGTTGCACCTTGATGCGCGCGGTCTTGAACTGATGATCGAGCAGGGTCAACGTGTCCTGAATCACGCGATTCAGGTCCACGTTGCTGAACTCGGTACTCGAGGTGCGCGAGAAGTTCAGCAGGCTGTTGACGATCTCCGAAGCGCGGAAGGTCTGGCGCGTGATCTTGTCCAGCAAGCCGGACTGCTTCTCGTCCCCGTGGACCTGCTTGGCCAGCATCTGCGCATAGGACGAGATAACCGCCAGAGGAGTGTTGACCTCGTGCGCGACCCCGGCCGCCAGCAATCCGATGGACGAGAGCTTCTCCGCCTGCGAGAGCTGCGATTCCAACTCGATCCGCTCCGTAATGTCGTCCACGATGATCAGTCGGCCGATGACGCTGAAGTCTTTGGTGACCAGCGGCGCGATTGCGATATTGGCGATGCGAGCGTCGCCGGCCGTCGTGCCCAGCCGGAACTTGTACAGGTTGTGAATGCCCGGAGTCTGGCGCACCCGGTAATACTCTTCCAGAAACGCGGGGGCCAGCACTTCGCCCAGCGGACGTCCCAGCGCTTCCAGGCGCGGCAAGGCGTACATCACTTCCATCTGCGAGTTCCACGACTCGATGCGATCTTCCAGGTCGACCGCGAGCACGCCCACGCTGATGGATTCGACAATGTTCTCGTTGAACTCCTTCAGGCGCTCGTACTGTCCGGCCTTCTGCTCCAGAGACTTGTACAGACGCGCGTTCTGCACCGCGATGCCGATGTATCCGGCAAGCGTCTCCAGCAGCTGCACATCTTCGCTGGAGAGGAAATCGCCTTCCGAGGTCTTGCCCAGGCCGAGCACCGCGATCATGCGATTCATCACGGTGCAGGGAATGTAGTAGTTCAGCTCCAGCCGGCGGATGGTGTCGCGCGCGCTGCGGGTCTCGCGTACTGCCTGGTTGGTGTTGTCGAAGAACAGGTGGCCCAACTGCCACTCCGGCCGCTCGACGTGCAGGAAGTCGAAGTCGAGGCCGCTGGTGTTCGAAATGCCGTACGACTTGGCCAGCGAGAACTGATCCGGCTGCTCCGGATCGGAGAGGAAGATGGCCAGCCGATCGACCAGCAAAGTGCGCGACAACCGGTCGACAATCGAGGTGAGCATCTTGTCGAGATCGGTTTCCGAGTTCAGGTCGCGGCCGAACTCGGTCAGACGTTTTCCGGTAATCGTAGCGTTTGCGGTAGAAGAACTTGTCCAGGTAATCCTGCACCCAGTTCTTGAACGGATCGAACAGCAACGCGGTCACGGCGATGGCCGCTACCAATCCGATGGGCCCGACGCTGGGGAAGCTCTGATGGAAGAGCTCCGAAGCGATGCCCACAGCCGCGAAGTAGGCTCCCGTGATCGCACCCGCCGCGATGGTGTAGGCCATGCCGCGCTTGAAGATGAGGTCCACGTCCATCAAGCGGTAGCGGAAGATGGCATAGCCGAAGGTGAGCGGCAGAAACACCAGCGACAACACCGAAATCTTCATCCCCAGAGTCGGCGGACTTCCTGCCAGGTAGGGAATGACATAGAACAGCGTGAACGGCGCGACGGCAAGAATGGTTCCGCGCGTCACCCACTTCATCTGCTGCCGCAGAATCGCCGACTCGGCATGACGATAGCTGTGCCACAGCACCGCTGCCGCTAACACGAAATAAGCGGCGAGATACGACATCTGCAGCCGGTCCAGGTTCCAGCGCAGTACCTCGCTCGGTTGCAGTAGGTAGAAGGCACAAATGTGTGCGGCCAGCAGAATCGCGCCCGGGACATACACCGCCGGAATCAGCCAGGGACGGCGGTTCACCAGGCGTTTGCGTTCCGGGAACGTGAGCGAAAAATGCAGGAACAACGCCGGCTGCAACAGCCACGCCACCACGTTCGACCAGTAAATGATCCAGTCGAAATCGTTGAGCTTACCGGTGTAGTGGAACGAGTAAAAGATGAACGAAACCAGGCAGAACACGTAGAAATGAGTGCTCTTGGGCGCAGTCCAACGCCGCAGCAGAACGTAGATGCCGATGCCGAGGTAGACCAGCGCGATCAGCCGCAGTCCGCCATACAGGGAGCGGTCGGCGGGGGCCAGAATCAGCGGCGCTTCCAGGTTCACGCCCTGGCGCACCAGCGAGTAGGTGGCTTTGGACCAGACTCCAGCGCGATAGAGTTGCCGCTCCAGGCTGCCGACGTTGGTAACGTCGCGTCCGCTCAACGGCGATCAGACGGTCGCCCAGCTTGATGCCGGCCTTCTGGCCGGGACCGTCGATGTCCACCCGGGCGGCCCGCAGGTGGCCGCCGTCTTCCACCCACCAAACGCCATCGTAGGGGGCGGAAAACTCACGTTCCTTCTGGAAGTTGATCCACGCGAACACGACCGCCGCGACGCTCAGTAGCGCCAGGATGACGGCAAAAAAGCGCGTTTGTAGATCTCGGGCCATCGGGGCAGGTGGCTGATTGGTACGACGCACCTGTGGGATCGACACCCACAGGTGCATCATTACTGTGCAACTTCGATGCCACGCTTGCACCCACTGACTGTACGTTAACCCTCAGTTATGAATAGCTTCCCAAATTATAGATCAGGCGGCAGTGTCAGATGTATTATTTTTGGAATATCCCTCCGAAATTCAGAATGTGCTGGAAGTTACTAAAGGACATGTACCTTAGCGGAAGGTAACCATGCTCGTCCATGAGTGAGGCGGTTGCGCGCTGAAAATGACAGTCAGCCTCTTCCGCAAGTTCAAACTGTCGCCGACTGTCCCGGACCAGGTGATAGATGCTAACCTGCAGCGCGGTGTAGTCCGATCGCGTGAAAACCGCCACGGAGTGGACTGGCCCCGATCGCAAGTCGGCGCAGAGGAGGATCTCATGCCGTCTCACTCGGTGTCATCCGGACGTCAGGGAGACTCAACTCAGGCCGGACGTGACAGTGGTCTAGCGCGCTTTGGGCTGGCTTTGGCAACTTGGAGCGAGCGCTGGTTTCCCGATCCTCTGGTCTTTGCGCTGGCCGGAATCGTCATCGTTTTCATCTTCGGCTTGTGCCTCCACGAGTCCGCGAGCAAGCTCGCCATTCAAGGCGCCAAGAATTTCTGGACGCTGGTGCCCTTCACCATGCAGATGGTGATGATCATCATTGGCGGATACGTCGTCGCCACAACTCCGGTGGTGAACCGCTTCATTCGTGCGTTGGCGGGAATCCCGAAGAGCGGGCGCGGCGCGATCGCGATGATCGCGCTGTTTTCCATGGTGACCTCGTTGATCTCGTGGGGGCTCAGCCTGATCTTCAGCGGGCTGCTCGCTCGCGAACTGGCTCGCCGTGTGAAAGGCATGGACTATCGTGCCGCCGGAGCCGCTGCCTACCTCGGACTCGGCGCAGTGTGGGCGCTCGGACTCTCTTCCTCGGCGGCCATGATGATGGCCACCAAAGGCTCCATTCCTCCAGCCCTGTTCGCGATTTCCGGCCTCATCCCGCTCAGGCAGTCACTTTTTCTGTGGCAGAGCATCGCGATGGCAGTCGTGCTGATCGTGGTTTCGGTGGCGGTCGCCTACTTCTCCGCGCCTTCGCCGGAGAATGCGAAGACCGCTGCCGACTTCGGCATCGAGTATGAATCGGTCGATCGTCCGCTGGAGAAAAGGACCAAGCCTGGAGAATGGCTGGAGTACAGTCCGTTGCTGACCGTCTTCGTGTCAGCGCTGATCATCTGGTATCTGATCGACTTCTTCCGCACCTCGCCGCAGGGCGCGCTCGCCGCCTTGGACCTGAACACCTACAACCTGATGTTCATCACCGCGGGACTGCTTCTGCATTGGAGACCGAAGCGGTTTGTGCGGGCGGTTGCCGAATCGGTTCCGGCCACCGGTGGAGTGCTGATCCAGTTTCCGTTTTACGCGGTTATTTTTGGCATGATCGTCGGCACCGGCATCTCCACTTGGCTGGCCGACCTGTTTGCGCGCATCACGACGCAGGCGACCTATCCGCTGCTGGTGGCGCTGTACTCGGCAATTCTCGGGACCTTCGTTCCTTCCGGCGGCAGCAAGTGGGTCATTGAAGCGCCTTACATTCTGCAGGCGGCGAACCTGCACCACGTGCATCTCGGCTGGGTGGTGCAGATTTACAACGCGGCGGAAGCTCTGCCGAACCTCGTCAATCCGTTTTGGATGCTGCCGCTGCTGGGTATTCTCAAGCTAAAGGCGCGCGATCTGGTCGGCTATAGCGTGCTGCAAATGATCGTGCACGTCCCCATCGTATTTTTCCTGTGCTGGTTGTTTGCGCGCTATCTCCCGTACCTTCCGCCGATGAAGTGAGGGAGGACCCAGCAGGCTTTGACAGTCTGTCATCCTGAGCGGAGGCGACGGAGATCTCAGCGAAGGTAGACAGACAGAACCCCTGTCGTCACCGGAGTCGCCGCGGTGCATGACCTTCGTCGGACCGCAACCCTTCCACTTTCCCGCAATCACGCTGTAAGATATTTGCACGTACTTGTTCCCGGGGACCCTGTCATGCAGAAGTGCCAATCCTGTGGCGCGGAGACGACGCAGGCAACTCCGTTCTGCGCTGCTTGCGGAAAACCGACCGCTTACGAAACGGCCGCAGGACTGACGGCGCCGACACTCCGACATTTCGTCGCTGCCGAAACCGCCCAGTCCCAGGAAAGCCGCCTTCGCGGCCGTCGTCTCATTCGTACGCGCAACGAAGGCCGCTTCGCCCCGGGTGTTCTCAGTTGCGAAGTCGCTACGGATCATCGCGCTGCTGGGCAGAGGCGGCATGGGCGAGGTGTACCGTGCTGACGATCTCAGCCTGGGCCAGCAGGTCGCGCTCAAGTTCCTGCCGGAGTTTGCCCGGAGCGAGGAGACCCTGGAGCGATTCCGCAACGAAGTCCGCATCGCGCGCCGCATCTCGCATCCCAATGTTTGCCGCGTCTTCGACATCGGTCGAGACCGACGACCTGATCTTCTTCACCATGGAGTACATCGATGGCGAGGACCTGGCTTCGCTGCTTCGCCGCATCGGACGTTTGCCCGGCGACAAGGCCGCCGAAATTGCGCGCAAGATTTGCGCCGGAGTTGCCGCCGCGCATGACAAGGGAGTGCTTCACCGCGACCTTGAAGCCCGCCAACGTAATGCTCGATGGCCGCGGTGAAGTCTTGATCACCGACTTCGGCCTGGCGGGCGTCGCGCACGAAATCGACGATGTACGCAGCGGTACGCCAGCGTACATGGCTCCCGAACAGTTGGCTGGAGAAGAAGTCACCGTCAAGAGCGACATCTACTCTCTCGGTCTTCTTCTGTACGAAGTGTTCACCGGCAAGGCTGCGTTCGATGGGCGAACGCTGGAAGAGATTGTTCGTCGTGCGTCGCGACAGCACTCCCGAGCCGGCCGTCCGCGCTGGTGAAGGACCTCGACCCGGCCGTCGAGCATGTGATTCTGCATTGCCTGGAAGCCGATCCCGAGTCCAGGCCGGCTTCCGCGCTGGCGGTGGCCGCGGCGTTGCCTGGCGGAGATCCGCTGGCGGCCGCGCTGGCCGCCGGCGAGACCCCATCCCCTCAGATGGTGGCTGCCGCGGGAGAGACTACCGGACTGAAGCTTCCGATCGCGCTGGGATGGCTGAGCGTCGCCATTCTTGGGCTGCTTGCGTTCTACCTGCTTGGCGGCAAGGACTAGCGGCATCGCGAGGATGAATGTCCCCTATTCGGCGGAGATCCTCAACCAGAAAGCCCGCGACATCGCGCAACAGTTGGGATACACTACGCCTCCAGCCGACAGCGCCGATGGATTCTCGCTACAACGATGCCTACCTCGAATATCTGCATGACAATCCGAAACTGCGTATCGAGTTGGGATGCTGCCCTTCAAGGCCGGCCGCCGGCCCTGATCTACTGGCTGCGCGAAAGTCCGTCGGAGATGGTGGCCACCGAGGTGAAAGACAACTCGCTTGACTCCCGGTATCGTGGACCCTTACGACCCGCCGCCACGCTCTCGGGCATGGTCCAGATTTCCCTCGACTCCCAGGGCAGGCTCGTACCACCTGGAAGTGATTCCGCCCGAGAAGGAGAGCCAGCTCCGCTCCATTTCGCGCCGTTCGATTGGAATGTGCTGTTCCGTCTGGCCGGTCTGGACCAGGCGCAGTTCCAGCCGGCGACCTCGACCTGGAATTCGCTGGCCGCATCCGACGCTCGCGCCGCCTGGACAGGTACATGGCCGGGTACGACCTATCCCTTGCGCGTCGAAGCTGCTTCCTATCGAGGCAAGCCGGTTTATTTTGCGCTGATTGGGGACTGGACCGAACCGCACCGCATGGAGAACTCGGATCAGTCCTTCAGCAAGAAGGTGATGAACATTCTGCTGTCCGTTGGCGCGCTCCTGCTCTTGCTATTGGCCGCGGTCCTGATTGCGTGGCGCAATTATGTGCGGGAGAAGGCGGATGTCCAGGGAGCGTGGCGGCTGGGCATCGTCATTTTTCACATCCAGATGTTGCTCTGGCTCTTTCAAGCGCATTTTGTTGCTCCGTATCTCGTCACTTGGACTCTTCGTGCTGGCCGCCAGCGGAGGTCTGTTCATCAGCCGGTGACTTGTGCGCTGTACCTGGCCATTGAACCTTATCGTCCGGCGGCGCTGGCCGCATGCCATCATCTCCTGGAGCCGGCTTATTGGCGGGGCAGGTCCGCGACCCGCTGGTCGGCAGAGATATGCTCTACGGCGTACTCCTGGGAGTGATCTGGGCGCTCATCTTCTCCGTCTTCTACCTGCTGCGCCTGCGAGCGGGCGATGCGCCAGCTTTCGGTGCCACGGATTATCTGCTGGGGGCGCGCCATGTAATCGGTTCATGGCTGTGGCAGCTGGCAACTTCGGTGCAGGGGTCTCTGGTTTTCTTTTTTGTGATGTTCGTATTGCGGGTCATTTTGCGCAAACCCTGGCTGGCTGCTCTCGCCTTTCGTTGCGTTATTCGCGGCGACTCAAGACTGCCGGGAGTCATCATGTACTGATCGACGTCTCCACCTTCGTCGCCATTTACGCAATCGCCGCTTTCATGGTCTTGCGTTTCGGATTCATCGCGCTCGCGACTGGCATGTTTACGGTTGACCTGCTGTTGAATATTCCCATCACCACCAACCTCTCGAGCTGGTATCTGGGCGGCTCGCTATTTGTGCTTCTGACCGTGACCGGCTTGGCCGTTTGGGGAGCTTACACATCCCTTGCGGGACAGAAGATCTGGAAGGAGAATCTTTTCGAATAGCCGGGAATACGGAAGACCGGGAAAAGTAACGACCGTTCGAACTTCAGGAAAGGCCTATTTATTGTGGACAGGCTCAAAGGCAAGCGTGCACTCATTACGGGCGGCTCCAGCGGCATCGGCCTCGAAACAGCGCGGGAGTTTCTGGCAGAAGGCGCACGGGTTGCGATAACGGGGCTGAATCCGAAGACGCTCGACGCCGCTCGCAAGGAACTGGGGAGCGATGTGCTTGCGGTCCCCTCCGACGCCAGTGAAGTTGCGGCACAAAAAACGCTTGCACAAGCCATCCGCCAGGCGTTTGGGGAGCTGGACATCCTTGTCGTCAATGCCGGAATCGTCGATATGCGACCGTTCGAACAGTGGGACGAAGCTGCCTTCGACCGTTCAGTTGCGAGCAATCTGAAAGGGCCGTTTTTTCTGGTCCAGGCGCTGCTGCCAATCTTCGCCAACCCCGCCTCCATCGTGCTCAACGGATCGGTTAACGCGCACATTGGCATGCCGAACACAACAGTCTATTCGGCTACAAAAGCTGCGCTCATTTCGCTTATCCGTACATTCTCCGGAGAGCTGCTTTCGCGGGGTGTTCGCGTGAATGCCGTCAGCCCCGGTCCGACATCGACGCCGCTCTATAGCAAACTCGGTTTTAACGAAGCTGATCTCAAGTCCTCCATCCAAGCCCAGGTGCCGGCCGGACGCTTCGCAAAGCCCAGCGAAATCGCCAAGGCGATCTTGTTCTTCGCTTCCGACGAGTCGGCATTCTCAATTGGCAGTGAACTGCTGATCGATGGCGGGATGAGCAACCTGTGAGCTGGAGGAGCCCTTCGTCATTCGCCGGAGTTCCGCCGGTGAATCGTCGCGACTACCTTTGAACGATGATGCCGCGCCAGCGTGATCGACTGGCCTTACCTTGGGGCTGGAGCAGCCCGTGCTAGAATGCACGCGAGTTAGGTTCCGTGGTGTCCTCCCACTCTTCGTCGAACTCCAGCGTCACTGAGTCCGTTGTCACTTTCCTGGAGAAGGTCCCTCCATTCCAGTTTCTTTCATCTCCTGAGCTTCGCTCGCTTACCAGGGTCATGACCCTGGAGTATTTTCCCAGGGACACCGTCATTCTCGCTGCCGGACACCCAGCTGCCGAATCCCTTTACGTTGTCCAGAAAGGAGCGGTGAAGCTCTGTATCCGAACCAATGTCGGAAAAGAGTTGGTCCTCGACATGCGGAGTGAAGGTGAGGTTTTCGGTGTGCTCTCGCTGATGGGGCGCGAAGTCACCCGCCTGGACGTGGTGGCTCTCGAAGATACTCTGTGCTACAGCATTCCCGCTGCCGACGTGCAGGAGTTAATTTCCCGCCATCGCGATTTTGCCGATTATCTCTTTCGTACCTCCGTCACCCGCTACATGGACCGAAGCCTGAACGAGCTCCGCACGCAGGTCAACCTGATGGGCAATGCGGAGCAGGTGCTCTATTCGCTCTCGGTTGGGGATGTCATCCGCCATCGCGCGATAGTGTGTGCTCAATCGATGACGATTCGAGATGCCGCGCAGCTGGTGTCATCCGGACACACGGGATGTCTGTTCGTAGTTGGAGCCGATGGCCGCGCCGTTGGAGCGGTGACTGACCGGGACTTTGCGCAGAAAGTTGTCGCCGGAGGAGTCTCAGTCGATCTTCCCGTTACGGCGATCATGAGCGCCCCGGTGATTGCCGTGGAGAGCGGACAGCGCCTCTTTCAGGCGCTCCTCGCCATGCTGGCCAAGGACATTCACCACATTCTGGTGACGGAGAGCGGCCTCCCCCAGGGCGTGTTGACCAGCCACGACCTGATGCTCCTGCAGGGCAAGTCGCCTTTGAGCCTGGCACGCCACCTGGAGCAGCAACAGACGGTGGAAGACCTGGCTAACGCACAGAAGCGCATTGGCGATCTGCTTCCGCTCTTGATGCGGGAAGGAGCGCGGGCCACCCACATCACTCGAGTTGTCGCGGAATTAAACGATCGCCTGACGTCGAAGATTTTGGCACTCGCCGAGGCCGCGCTGGGTCCGCCACCCGTGCCCTACTGCTGGGTTGTCATGGGCAGTGAGGGACGACGCGAGCAGACCTTCAAGACGGACCAGGACAATGCCCTCATCTACTCCGATCCCGCCGAGGAGGATCGAGCGAAAGCGAGCGGGTACTTCGCTGCGCTGGCCGCCTTTGTGCAAGATGCGCTGGAGCGCTGTGGGTACCCGCCTTGTCCCGGTGGCTGGATGGCCAGCAATCCCCGCTGGCGGCTGCCTCTTTCGTCATGGCAGGAACTGTTTAGCCGGTGGATTGACGAAGCTGAATATCATGCCACCGAGGACGCGCTTATCTTGTTGGATATGCGTCCGGTCGCAGGCGACTTCAGCTTGTATGAGCGGCTGTTCACTCCTATCGTCGAGCAACTTAAGACCGCAGGCTTCTTCAAGTCGGTCCTCGCTTTCATCTCAATTGGCCGCAAACCGCCTCTGGGTTTCTTCCGCACGTTGGTGGTCGAGCGAAGTGGAGAACACAAGGAAGAACTCGATATTAAGCAGTTTGGCACCAGCCCCATCGTCGAGGCAGCGCGCTTGTTTGCTCTCGATGCGGGTGTGACTCATACCAACACCGTGGACCGTTTGTCGGCTCTGCAAGCGTCAGCCTATATGGATTCGATCCTCCTCACAGAACTGCAGGAGGCCTTCGAATTTCTGACTCTGCTGCGGCTGGAAAACCAGCTACAACAGGCGCGTGAGGGGCAGCCTTTGACCAACTACATCCTGCCCCGGAAACTGACCCATCTGCAAAAAAGCCTGCTGAAGGAAGTCTTTCACACGGTGGCGCGTGTGCAATCGACGATTGACGACAAGTTCCGGACCGCGGTCTGGTCGCAACTAGGGAGATAGGATGCCGCGCTGGCTCAACTTCGGGCAGCAACCCGCGGAAGAAGGGTCTCGTTTCTCGAAAGATACGCCTCTGCATGATATGCGTTACGCGGTCATCGATACGGAGCTGACCTCGCTCGATACCCGGAGAAACCGCCTGCTCTCGATCGGCGCCATAGCGATGGACGAAGGTAAGATTCGCGTCGGAGATCAGTTCTACCGCGTGGTCAATCCGGGCGTGGAGTTGCCGGTGGAAGGCGTTCTGGTGCATAGGCTGCGGCCTAACGATGTGGAGCAGGGCAGTCCTCCTGTGCTGGCTCTTAAGGAGCTTCTGGAATTTATCGAGGGCAGGGTACTGGTGGGGCACTTCCTGCAAATTGATCTGAAGGTCCTACGCAAGGAATTGGCCGACGAGAAGAGCGAGTTCAACAACCCGGCACTCGATACGGCTCGCGTAGAGCGCTGGATTTTGCAGAACGGTCCGTGTCAGGAGGACCTCGTATACCAACTGGAGAACATCGACCTGGCGACCCTGGCGAAGGCTTACAACCTCGATTTCCGCGAAGCCCACCATGCGCTTGACGATGCCTTCGTCACCGCGCGCCTGTGGCAGAAGCAACTCTCACGCTTGGAGACCATGGGCGTGGGCAGTCTTGGAGACCTGTTGCGCATCGGCAAAGCGGAGAACAGATTTACCCGGTGAATCCGTGCGGGAGCTCTTCGCGATGCCTTGACGGAGAGCCGGCTCACGAGTAGCCATCCAACAAAACGGTAAAGCAAGAATTATTGGCCGTTTGGTCCAACATCTATGTCCCAGTATTGTCCGACCGATCGCGCAGGCTCTCTGCGGAGGGAACGAAGTAGTAGGCCCCAGTGATCGGGCGGGTATAGCGCGTGAGAGCGTCTCGCACGCCCGTCGTTCGCCCCGCCATGCTCTCCAGCATGCTGGAAAGACGTCGTTGGTCGGCGCTGAATCCCACGAACATGGTGCCGTGATTTGTCACCGTGCCATACGGCATGTTCCGCCGGAATATCTTGCCGAACTTATCCTGATCGGTACTCGCCACGTGCGAGTCAGCTGGCTTGTCCTCAAGCTCGACGCTGTCGAGTTTCTTTCGCCCGATCACTTGCTCCTGGCGGGCGTCGGTCAGGGACTCCCACAAAGAGGTGTCATGCGCCCACTTTTGCAATAACAGGATAGCGCCGGCGGCGCCGGGACTTCCTTCCGGCAAGAGCGCTACTTCCGGCGCATCGATCAGGTTGGGATTTTCGCTGCCGTCGATGAAGCCGGTAAGGTCACGATCGCGGCGGTATGGCCAACTCGAGGTCTCTTCTGCGACGGAAGCCAGTCCTCTTACGTCAGCGATTGCCCGGTGTGAGACATCAAAGATTACGTCATAGGCAGCGCCTGAGAGCCATAGCACTGCGTCGTGCTGGGTGGCGGGCATCACAAAGCCGTCGAGACCGGCCATGTCTTCATTGAAGCCCTCGATGCCGGCGGGCGCGTCTTCAGGCACCACTTCGCTCCAAAGCTCGGGCCGAAACCCTACTACCAGATTGACCCCGCCCATGGTTGTTCTGGGCTCACGAAACGATGAAAATGCCGCCACCAGGTCGCGATGGCTTTGCCCGTGCAACACATCAAATTCCAGATAGGCGTGGGATGGGTTTCCGAGAGCGAAGATTCCACTTTGAGCAGTTTTCATCTTGTGCCGACCGAAACCTGGCCACGGGCCGAGGCAATTATCCGTAATGCCAACCGGGAGCGCCCCCGCCAGAGCTTGTGAATGAAGTGTACGACATCTTTGTCCACACGATTCACGTTGTGCGCCTTGGCCTTGTCGCCCTCCCAATCTCGAGACCGCGTCCGTCTTTTGTTCGTATAGTGGTGCGGGGGCTGTTGTGACAAGCCAATAGAGGGACCTCGCTCGATCTATATGCCTAACTGGGTATGCCGGAGAAGCGGGGACCGCAGAGGATTTCTGTGCGGCTCGTTTTGCGTGACCGCCGAGTGGATTGGGGAGGCATCAGATACGGCCTCCAGGTGATCCGGTGAGGTATGCTCTTGGTAGGGCGTTTCCCCGAAGATGAGCGACATCGGCGAGATGGCGAGCGGCAGTTGGTGGCGAGCCCCGCTGCTGCGTTTGGTGGCCAGGCTGCAACGGCGTGAGGACCAGGTATTTCTGGTTCTGGCGCTGGTGATTGGCGGGCTGACGGGTCTGGCCGTGGTCGCATTTATCCTGTTGACCGAAAGAGTGGGGATACGGCTGTTTCCGGCTGGCAGTGCGTCCTGGCGGCGTGTGCTGTTCCCGGTCGCAGGGTCACTGAGCATCGGCTACCTGCTGTTCCGGTATTTCCCCAATGCTCGCGGCAGCGGGGTGCCGCAGACCAAAGCGGCCCTATTTGCCCGCGGAGGTCGCATCACCCTGCGCACCGTGGTTGGAAAGTTCTTTTGCACCTCGGCTACTCTGGCCAGCGGAATCCCGCTGGGGCGCGAAGGACCTTCGGTGCAGGTTGGCGCCGGCATCGCGTCCGTGCTCGGCCGCCGTTTGGGATTGCGGCCCGAAAAAGTGAAGGCGCTCCTGCCGGTCGGCGCGGCAGCAGCCATCGCGGCAGCGTTTAATACGCCACTGGCGGCCGTCATGTTTGCGCTGGAGGAGATTGTGGGGGATCTCCACGCGCCGGTACTGGGCTCAGTCGTATTGGCCTCCGCGACCGCATGGATGGTGCTTCGGCTCCTGCTCGGCAATAACCCTCTCTTCAAAGTTCCGCAATACCAGCTAGTCAATCCTTTGGAATTTGCCATTTACGCGGTGCTGGGCGTGGCAGGCGGCCTGGTTTCCGTAAGCTTTACCAAATTACTGCTGGGCATGCGGGAGCGGTTCCTGCGCTTGCCCCAAAAGACGGTGTGGTTCCAACCAATAGCCGGCGGTTTGCTGGTAGGGTTGATGGGATTTTTTGTGCCGCAAGTTCTTGGCGTGGGCTACGGGTACGTCGGCGATGTTCTGAATGGACGGATGGCACTGAGCCTGATCGTTCTGTTGCTGGTTTTGAAGCTTCTAGCCGTCACCACGAGTTACGCTTCGGGCAACGCGGGAGGCATCTTCGGCCCCGCACTGTTCATCGGTGCCATGTTAGGAGGCACGGTGGGGAACGTGGCACATCGTTTGTTGCCCGCCTATACTGCCACGGCTGGTGCCTACGCTCTGGTCGGGATGGGCGCGGTGTTCGCGGGTATCGTGCGCGCTCCGATGACTTCGGTGCTAATGATCTTCGAGATGACTCAGGACTACGCCGTCATTGTGCCTTTGATGATTGCAAACCTGGTGAGTCTGTTCATTTCGTCTCGACTGCAGCGGCAGCCCATCTACGAGGCCCTGGCTGTACAGGACGGCATACACTTACCGACGGTGGAGACGCGACACCGGCATGATCAGCGGCAGGTCGCCCGTGTCATGCGCGCACCGGCCGATACGCTTCCAGCGGACCTTACGGTTCGCGAGGCTCGCGACCGGGTCCGCTCAGGCAGGTTTCGAAGCTGCCTGGTGACCGATCGACGAGGTGTGATCGGCGTTGTCAACCTGCCCACATTAGAAAGGGAGGCAGAGGAAGGCCCCGACAAGCTGCTCGGCGAGATTACGGATGCGATCGTTTTTCCACACCTCCATCCCGACCAAGGGCTTGACTTGGCGCTCGAACGCATGGGCGCAAACCAAATTGAAATTCTTCCGGTGGTAAGCCGCGCCGACGTGCACAAACTGGAAGGCATCGTGACGTTGCGTGACGTCTTGGATGCATATGGGGTCAGCCT
Organism: uncultured Acidobacteriaceae bacterium; assembly: GCA_963840905.1. Lineage (GTDB taxonomy): Bacteria > Acidobacteriota > Terriglobia > Terriglobales > Acidobacteriaceae > Bog-257. The sequence continues at coordinate 1,270 of CAWJAO010000010.1, read as the reverse complement.
CACCGAACGGGCTTAGGCTCGACGATGGACTCCCCATATCATGACCTAGCGGCCGGCCTCGGATAACGGCGTAGACGACCGTTACTGCAAAAGCCGGACATCGGAAAGCAGCCACGCACATCCAATACCGATAGCCAGAATTATGGGCATCATGTGACGACCAAAGAGCACCAGTCCCAGTGCTGCGAAACAGCAAAGAATGATGGCAGCTCGCAAGATCTGTACCTGCGACCAGTGCCGGAAGGGCCGTCGGGAAGTCGTTTTGTGCGTTGTATGCATATCTTCCTTCCTGGCTTAGCGAGTGCCTTGCCTGTCCGTCTTCGAGACCTGCTTGTGAGCTGGCTCTGCTGGAGATTGCCAGTGAAGAACCCTCAGAACTCGACTGGAAGTATGAGGGAAGAGCAATTCAACTCCTCGCACAGTGAGTAGGCCAGCGCCCAGAGCTACTACCATCGCAACAATCAATATGAGATGGGCAAGAACTTCCCTGCTAAGAGTAATCAGCAACCGGGAAGGGCCTGACCTCTGCTCAAGATCTGACATGTGTTTCATTCTCAGGCCTCTCTATTCGGGTGGCCGGAAACGCTCTTCGGAAATTAGTTGCAAGGGAAAATCGACCGGCAAGGAAGCTTTTAGCAGCGGAGGGCAGGTAGCACGAGAACCTCTCCTGCCGAGGAGCGAGGTGCGACCGCCGGCGTTACTCGAGCAGTCATCAGCAAGAGGGAAGAGCGGGCACTAATTGTTATTGAGACCAAGAGCGCCAGAGCAGCAGCGGCGGCCCTGAAGGCCGTGACAGGACCATTGGTTGCGGTGAAAGGACCACCTGATAGTGGAAACAGGAACACAACGACAGTGCCAATAGCGAGCACGATCGCGATGTTTCGAAAAGGATACGTCTTGTGGCCCTCTTCCATCCTTTGTGACACTCCACCGTCAATAGGAACTCCGGAGCGGGCAAAAAGTTGTCCCGACAAATTTCTAGCGCCGTTGGGAATGAAAAGCCACGCAATCCAATAGATTGTGGATTGACTTTCTTGACCATCATTCCGGTAAGCCCTTTGGAATGATGGCGGGGTCGACGGGACTCGAACCCGCGGCCTCTGCCGTGACAGGGCAACAACTCATTGTAAACCATTGAAATTGAACGGTGTTGGCGGACACAGTTTGATGCTCTAAGGGGTGATTTGGTAGGGCTTATCGCCCCCTTATTGTCCCCAGATTCAACGGCGCGAGCTACGATATTTGGCGCCGAGAACGTCCTTTATCGTTC